>NZ_JBIATE010000002.1:0-1164838 GCF_042891445.1 Streptomyces sp. NPDC001890
CGGTGGGGGTGTGTTTTGGTGGGGTGGGGGTGGTGGGGGGGCGCCGGGTCTACCGGGGGGGGGCCGGGGGGGGGGGGGGGGGGGGGGGGGGGGGGGGGGGGCCCCCCCCCCCCCACCCCCCGCCGGGCGAGCCGCTCCCGCTGGGCCGCCTCGCCCCTCCCGTCAGGCGAACTGCTCCCGCAGCCGGTACTTCAGGACCTTGCGCAGGGCGTCGTTGCGCGGCAGCGCGGCCACCACCTCCAGCCGCTCCGGCAGCTTGTGCACGGACAGCCCCTCGGCCCGCAGATACCCCGTGACCTGCTCCAGCGTCAGCGGCGCGGCGCCCGCGGGCTGTTCCACGACCGCGCAGACCAGCTCGCCCCGCTCCGGGTCCGGCAGCCCGATCACCGCCGCGTCGCCGACGTCCGGATGCTGGTGCAGCAGGTCCTCTATCTCCTTCGCGGAGATGTTCTCGCCCTTGCGGATGATGATGTCCTTCAGCCGTCCGGTGAGCACCAGATGCCCGCCCGCCCTGACGTGGCCGACGTCGCCGGTGATCAGGAACCCGTCCGCGTCGAAGACCGCCGCGGACGCCGCCGGGTCCAGATAGCCCTGGCAGACCGCCTCCCCGCGCAGCCGCACCTCGCCGTCCGTGCCGTGCGGCAGCGGCTTGCCGTCCTCGTCGGTGATCCGGATCTCCATGCCCGCCGGCGGCCGGCCCTCCGTCTCGGCGAGGTGCTCCACCGTGTCGTCGGGGGCGCCCATCGTGATCATGGGGACCTCGGTCATGCCGTACCCGTGGGTGAGCTGGACGCCCATCTCCCGGACCACCGCGTGGTAGATCTCCGGCGGCTTCGGGGCCCCGCCGCCCGCCAGCAGCCGCAGGCTGGGGATCAGCTTCCGGTCCGGTTCCTTGCGCTGCTCGGTCAGGAACATCGAGTAGAACGCCGTGGACCCGCCCGCGACCGTCACCCCGTGGCGCCGGTAGTCCGCCAGCGCGTCCGGCATCGCGAAGTGCTCGAAGAGGACCGCCGGGAAGCCGTACAGGAGCAGCATCACCGAGTAGTCGGGCCCGGCGACATGGGCGAAGGGGAAGGCCATCGAGCCGATGTCGTCGGCCGACAGATGCAGCGCGTGGGCCAGGCAGGAGCCGCCCGCGATCAGGCTGCGGTCGGTGTGCAGCACCCCCTTCGGGTCGGAGGTGGTGCCCGAGGTCCAGTAGATCCAGCGCACCGCCGTACCGTCGCCGGGCGGCGGCGGGAGCACCGACGGATCGCCGTCGGGCAGTGACGCGTACGCCTCGAACACCGTCACCGGCCGGTCCGCCGTCACCCGCCCGGCCATCGCCGTGTGGTCGAAGCCGCGCCAGGTGCCCGGTACGGCGAAGAACTCCGCCTTCGACTCGCGCAGCGCGAACCCCACCTCGCGGTCCCGGTAGAACGGGATGACGGGCGACTGCACGGCGCCGATCCGGGTCAGCGCGAACGACAGCAGCACCGTTTCGATCCGGGTCGGAAGCTGCCAGGCGACGACGGTGCCCGGACGTACGCCCATCTCCCACAGCCCGGCCGCGACCCGCTCGCCGCGGCCGCACAGCTCGCCGAAGGTCAGGGTGCGGTCGTCCTGGATCAGGAACGGGCGGTCCGGGGTCAGGCCGGCCCGGCGTTCGACGAGTTCCCAGAAGGTGCCCGATGCACCCAGGGCGTGCGCGGTCTCGGTCACGGCGAACCCCTTAAAGCTGACGGACAGTCAGATGGTGCGGAGAGCGTAGAGCGCTGCGCCTTGTCGGTCCAGGGGTGCGGGGCTAGCCTGTTGGCGACATAAATCTGACGGGCCATCAGAAAATCGCGCGCCGAAGGGGACACCATGACGGAACTGCCTCGGATCGTCAGCGTCGACGACCATGTGATCGAGCCGCCGCACCTCTTCTCGACCTGGCTGCCCGCCAAGTACCGCGAGCGCGGCCCGCAGCCGCTCACCGCGGGCATCGGCGAGCTGGCCTACACGGGCGGCAAGTACGTCATCACCATGGATCCGGACGGCCCGCCCACCGACTGGTGGATCTACGAGGACCTGAAGTTCCCGTACAAGCGCAACATCGCCGCCGTCGGCTTCGACCGCGACGACATGACGCTGGAGGGCATCACCCGGGCGGAGATGCGGCCCGGCTGCTGGGACCCGGCCGAGCGGCTCAAGGACATGGACCTCAACCACGTCGAGGCCAGCCTCTGCTTCCCGACCTTCCCGCGCTTCTGCGGCCAGACCTTCGCCGAGGCCCACGACAAAGAGGTCGCGCTCGCCTGCGTGCGCGCCTACAACGACTGGATGGTGGAGGAGTGGTGCGGCGACAGCGGCGGCCGGCTCATCCCGCTCTGCATCATCCCGCTCTGGGACATCGGCCTCGCGGTCGCGGAGATCCACCGGAACGCGGCCCGCGGGGTGCGCGCGGTGACCTTCTCCGAGATCCCCACCCACCTCGGCCTGCCGTCGATCCACACCGGCTACTGGGACCCGTTCTTCGCGGCCTGCCAGGAGACCGGCACGGTCGTCAACATGCACATCGGGTCCAGCTCCCAGATGCCCGCCGCCTCGCCGGACGCCCCGCCCGCCGTGCAGGCCAGCCTCTCCTTCAACAACGCCATGGCCTCGATGATGGACTTCCTCTTCAGCGGGGTCCTGGTGCGGTTCCCGCGGCTCAAGCTCGCCTACAGCGAGGGCCAGATGGGCTGGATCCCGTACGCCCTGGAGCGCGCCGACGACGTCTGGGAGGAGCACCGGGCCTGGGGCGGGGTGCGCGACCTGATCCCCGAGCCGCCGTCCACGTACTACTACCGGCAGATCTTCTGCTGCTTCTTCCGCGACAAGCACGGCGTCGCCTCGCTCGACGTCGTCGGACGGGACAACGCCACCTTCGAGACCGACTACCCGCACGTCGACTCGACCTTCCCGCACACCAAGGAGGTCGCCCTCGACCACGTCAAGGGACTGGACGACGAGACCGTCTACAAACTGATGCGCGGAAACGCGATCCGCATGCTCGATCTGGACCTCGACAAGTAGGCCCGCGATGGACCTCGCGTACACCCAGGAGGAACAGGAGTTCCGGGCACGGCTGCGCGAGTGGCTGGGCGCAGTGCTGCCCGGACTGCCGCCGAAGCCCCGCCCCGACGACTGGCCGGGCCGCCGCGCGTACGACACGGCCTGGCAGCGGATGCTCCACGACGCCGGCTACGCCGGTCTGCACTGGCCGGTCGACGCGGGCGGCCGGGGCGCGACCCCGACCCAGCACCTGATCTTCCTGGAGGAGACGGAGAAGGCCGGGGCCCCGTACGTCGGCGCGAACTTCGTCGGGCTGCTGCACGCCGGTCCGACGATCGCCGCCGAGGGCAGCGCGGAGCAGCGGGCGCGCTGGCTGCCCCCGGTGCTGAGCGGCGACGAGATCTGGTGCCAGGGGTTCAGCGAGCCCGACGCCGGTTCGGACCTTGCCGCGCTGCGGACCAGGGCGGTGCGCGACGGCGACCACTACGTGGTGAGCGGCAGCAAGATCTGGACCTCGCACGCCGAGGTCGCCGACTGGTGCGAGCTCCTGGTGCGTACGGACCCGGCGGCGCCCAAGCACCGCGGGATCACCTGGCTCGCGATGGAGATGGACGCGCCGGGCGTCACCGTCCGCCCGCTGCGCACCCTCGCCGGGTCCACCGAGTTCGCCGAGATGTTCCTCGACGAGGTGCGGGTGCCCGTCTCCCACCGGGTCGGCGCGGAGAACGACGGCTGGCGGGTCACCATGGTCACCCTCTCCTTCGAGCGCGGTACGGCCTTCGTCGGCGAGGTCGTCGCCTGCCGCCGCACCCTGGACGCCCTGGCGGCCGAGGCCCGGCGCAGCGGACGCTGGGACGATCCGGTGCTGCGTCGCAGGCTGGGCAGGCTGAACGCCGAATTCCGGGCGCTGTGGCGGCTCACCCAGTGGAACGTCGGCGAGGCGCAGCGGGCCGGGGCCGGCGGCGTGCCCGGGACCGGCGGTTCGGTCTTCAAGCTGCGCTACTCGCACGCCCGCCAGGAGCTGTACGAGGCGGCCGCCGAGGTGCTCGGCGCCGACAGCGCGGACCTGGACCGGGAGTGGGTGCTGGACCGGCTGTCCTCGCTCTCGTACACCATCGCCGCGGGCACCTCGCAGATCCAGCGGAACATCGTCGCCGAACGCATACTCGGCCTGCCGAAGGGGCGCTGACGCACTCATGGACTTCCAGCTCTCGGACGACCAGCGGGCCCTGCGGGCGGGGGTGCGGGAACTCCTCGCCGGGCGCTTCGGCAGGGACCGGATGCGGGCCGCGCTCGATACCGGCACCGGCGTCGACCGGGCCCTGTGGCGGGAGCTCGGCGAAGCCGGGTTCTTCGCGCTGCGGCTGCCGGAGGCACAGGGCGGCGTCGGTCTCGGGCTGCCCGAGGCGGTCCTGCTCTTCGAGGAGGCGGGGCGCGCGTTGCTCCCCGGACCGCTGATCGCCACCCACCTCGCGGCCGGCCCCGTCAAGGGCGCGGCGCAGGGCGAGACGGTGGTCGCCGTGCTCGACCCGGGGCAGCCGGTGGCACACCTGGGCGAGGCGGACGCGCTGCTGGTGCTCGGCCCCGGATGTACGGACACCGCCCGGGTGCAGGACGTCGCCCAGGTACGGGACGCCGCCACCCCCGTACGTTCGATGGACCCGTTCACCCCCCTGTGGCGGGTCGCGGACCCGGTGGAGGCGGGCGAGCAGCTGCCCCGGGGCGGGCGGCTGCGCGACGAGGGTGCCCTGCTCGCCGCCGCCGAACAGCTCGGCAGCGCCGCCCGGACGACCGAGATGGCCGTCCAACACGCCGGTGAGCGCGAACAGTTCGGATCGCCGATCGGCGCCTTCCAGGCGGTCAAACACCTGTGCGCCGGAATGCTGGTCCGCGCCGAACTGGCCCGCTGCGCCGTCTACGCGGCGGCCGTGACCGCGGACCCGGTGGAGATCGCGGGCGCCAAACTGCTCGCCGACGACGCGGCGGTCCGCAACGCGCGCGACTGCCTCCAGGTGCACGGCGGCATGGGCTTCACCTGGGAGGCGGACGTCCACCTGCACCTCAAACGGGCCTGGCTGCGGTCCGGGCAGTGGCTGACGGCTGCGGCGGCCGAGGAGGTGCTCGCGGGGGACCTGTGCTGAAACCGGACGGGTTCCGTGCAGACCTCGGGCGCCCGGCGGCGGGTGAATGCGCGGTGCGCGCGGATCACGGACAGGGGCACAAGCCTCACGCTGCGGAGTTACGCAGTGCAGTGGACGGCCACCGGCCCCGGCCTGCGGCCTTCACGTCTTCCGTCACGGCGTGGAGTCGGCGCCGGGCTCGGGTACGCTCCGTTGGATGCGACAGGAACTGGAACCGGGCGGTCCGGGCGTTGCCCCTGCGGTGACTCCGGCCCCGGAACGGTGCCCTGCTCGCGTTCCAGGCAGAAGCGCCGGGGATGCCCCGGGGGCGGTTCGTACGGCCTCGACGCGCCTCTGTTCGACTCCCCGCAACGTGCGTCGCACAGTATGCATCACGCGTACTCCTTCGCGCTGGAATATGCCCGAAGCGCTTGTTGCGGTGACTGTACGTCAACCATGCTGTCTCGCAGGGGAATCACGTTCCGTGACCCCGAGGAGGCGCGAGGCGATGTGTCCGCCGGTTCGGATGGTGTGAGCGGTGCAGGTGCTTCAGGTTCAGCTGGAGGTCGGGCCGGATCCCGCAGAGGTCGGGCGGGCCCGTAGATGGGCCCGGTCGAGACTGGTCGGGTCCGGGATAAGGGACGACGAGCCACTGGCCGAGACGCTCATCCTGCTGATCTCGGAGCTGGTCACCAACGCGGTGGTGCACACCGGGTGCCCGGCGGTGCTGCGCATGCTGTTCGGGCTGACCGGCTCGGCCGGTGCGGCCGGGACCGTCCGGGTCGAGGTGGCCGACGCGAGCTGTCGGCCGCCGCAGCAGCGCCACGCGGCGGGCGAGGACACCAACGGCCGGGGCCTGGAGCTGGTCGACGGCCTCGCCGACCGCTGGGGCTGGCAGCCGGAGGGCGCGGGCAAGCGCATCTGGTGCGAGGTCGACCGGGGCGCGCCGCTGATCCAGCTGCCGCTGCACTCCGGCGCGCAGGGCGCCGCGCCCTGCGCGGGGGATGCGGGCC
Source organism: Streptomyces sp. NPDC001890 (assembly GCF_042891445.1). Lineage (NCBI taxonomy): Bacteria > Bacillati > Actinomycetota > Actinomycetes > Kitasatosporales > Streptomycetaceae > Streptomyces > Streptomyces sp. NPDC001890. Next base: position 6,152 of record NZ_JBIATE010000002.1, read on the forward strand.
GTGATGCGCACCAGGTGTCGCAGGCCGTCAAGCACTTTGCATAAAGGTTAAAGCAGTTCGCTGAGGGCTCTCCCGTCACAGGACGGCGACCGGCGCCACCGGGGTGCCGGTCGCGCCGGTGAACGGCTCCGGCATGGCGGAGAGCAGGAAGGCGTACCGCTTCTCCTGTGCACAGGCTGTGGACAGCGCCTCCAGATTCCAGTTCTGGCCCTGCAGCATGCCCATCTCGACCAGGTCCAGCGCGTGCACCCCCAGCCACAGGTCCTCGATCTCCGGCGGGAAGATCTCGAAGGTCAGAGTGTCGTTGGCGACCGCCGCCACGTCGCGCGCGCGGAACCACTCGGGCGTCCGGACCGACAGGCCGGGCGACGGATAGCCGTACGCGTGCTTGTCGCCCGCCAGATACACCTGCACCTGCCCGGTCCGTACGAGCACGATGTCGCCGGACCGGACCCGTACCCCCGCCAGGTCCTCGGCCGCGTCCAGGTCCTCGGGGGTGACGGCGTGGCCGCCCTCCAGCCGGTCCACGCCGCGCGCCCGCGCCACGTCGAGCAGCACCCCGCGCGAGACGATGTGCGGCGCCTTGTCTATCCCGCTGAACTGCGCGCCGCCGTGTGCGGTGATCGTCGAGGCCGGGCGGCCGTTGTAGATCTTTCCCGAGTGCGAGGCATGGGTCAGGGCATCCCAGTGGGTGGCCGTCTGCAGGCTCAGGACGGCCGTGTCGTCGCTGGTGGCGACGGTGCCGGGGCCGAAGAGCTCCTGGTTGATCTGGATCATGGTGTGCAGCGGATTGACCCGCCCGGGGATCAGGCCGCTCTGCACCCCGTCCTGCTGGAGGGGGAGCGCGAGCGGGATCCGCAGACCGGTGCGGACGGTGGCCGCCGCCTCGCGCACGACGGCGTCGGTGATCAGGTTGAGCGTCCCGATCTCGTCGTCGTCCCCCCAGCGGCCCCAGTTGTTGACCCGCTTCGCGATGTCGTGGAACTCGGCCGGCAGTGACATGACGCCTCCTGGGGCTTGTGCTCGTGGACCTGATGGCCCATAAAATCTAACGGTCCGTCAGAAACCGCGGGAAGGGGCCGGACATGGGGAACTTCTTGGCAGGCAAGGTGGTGGCCGTCACGGGTGCCGGGCGCGGCATCGGGCGGGCGGTCGCGCTCGCGGCGGCGGCCGAGGGGGCGCGGGTCGTCGTCAACGACTACGGCGTCTCCATCGAGGGCGGCGAGCCGAGCAGCGAGGTCGCCGAGGCGGTCGTCAAGGAGATCGAGGCGGCGGGCGGCGAGGCGGTGGCGGTCGCCGACGACATCGCCACGATGGCGGGCGGTCAGCGGATCGTCGACACCGCGCTCGCGCGGTACGGGCGGATCGACGGGGTCGTCTGCGTGGCCGGCATCCTGCGGGAACGGATGCTGTTCAACATGTCCGAGGAGGAGTGGGACCCGGTGGTCGCCACCCACCTCAAGGGCACCTTCACCGTCTTCCGGGCCGCGTCGGCGGTGATGCGCAAGCAGGAGGGCGGCGGCACCCTGATCGGCTTCACCAGCGGCAACCACCAGGGCAGCGTCGCCCAGGCCAACTACAGCGCCGCGAAGGGCGGGATCATCTCGCTGGTCCGGAGCGCGGCGCTCGGCCTGCACAAGTACGGGGTCACGGCCAACGCCGTCGCCCCGGTCGCCCGCACCCGGATGTCCGCCAACGTCCCCATGGAGCTCAAGGAGATCGGCGAGCCGGAGGACGTGGCGGCGCTCGTCGTCTACCTGCTCAGCGAACGGGCCCGCGAGGAGAAGATCACCGGCCAGGTCTACACGGTCGCGGGGCCGAAGATCGCGGTCTGGGCCCAGCCCAGGGAGCTGCGGGCCGGGTACGTCGAGGGGGCGTGGACCCCGGAGCGGATCGCGGACTTCCTGCCGGGGACGGTGGGCACCGACCCGATGCCGATGCTGGCGAAGCTGGAGGAGATGGCCGCGGCGGCCGCGGCGAAGGCGCGCCCGAACGCGTGAGGCCCTGGACGGCGAGCGGCAACAGCAGGAGGCATCCGTGGACTTCGGCTTCGGTCCCGACGACACCGCCTTCCGGGCCCAGGCCCGTGCCTGGCTGGAAGAGCACCTCGTGGGCGAGTACGCGGCGGCCGCCGGCACCGGCGGCCCCGGCAGCGAGCACGAGGGCGTCGCGGTCCGCCGCGCCTGGGAGCGCGAACTCGGCCGCGACGGCTGGATCGGCCTCGGCTGGGACGACCACGGCGCCGGCCACGGCAACCGCCGCGCCAGCCTGACCCAGCAGGTCGTCTGGGCCGAGGAGTACGCCCGCGCCGACGCCCCCGCCCGGGTCGGCCACATCGGCGAGAACCTCCTCGCCCCAACCCTGATCGCCTACGGCAGCCAGGAGCAGCAGCGCCGCTTCCTGCCCGCCGTGGCGCGCGGCGAGGCGCTCTGGTGCCAGGGCTACAGCGAACCGGGTGCCGGATCGGACCTTGCCGCGGTGCGCACGGCCGCGGTGCGCGACCCGGGCGGCGGCGGCCACCGGGTGACCGGGCAGAAGATCTGGACGTCGCTCGCGAAGGAGGCCGACTGGTGCTTCGTGCTGGCCCGCACGGAGCCCGGCTCCCACCGCCACCACGGCCTGTCGTTCCTGCTCGTACCGATGGACCAGCCCGGCAGGATCGAGGTGCGGCCGATCCGCCAGATGTCCGGGACCAGCGAGTTCAACGAGGTCTTCTTCGACGGGGCGCACGCCGAGGAGTGCGTCGGTGGCGAGGGCAACGGCTGGACGGTCGCCATGGGGCTGCTCGCCCTGGAGCGCGGCGTCTCCACGCTCGTCCAGCAGATCGGCTTCGCCGCCGAACTGGGCCGGGTGGTCGAGGCGGCCGTCGACAGCGGCGCCGTCAGCGACCCGGTCCTGCGCGAACGCCTCGTCCGGCAGTGGGCCCAGCTGCGGACCATGCGCTGGAACGCCCTGCGCACCCTCGGCTCCACCGGCGACCCGGGCGCGCCCAGCGTGGCGAAGCTGCTCTGGGGCGGCTGGCACCAGCGTCTGGGCGAGCTGGCCGTGCAGATCAGGGGCGCGGCGGCCGCCGTCGGCCCGGACGACTGGTCGGCGAAACAACCGTACGGACTCGACGAGGCACAGCGCCTGTTCCTGTTCACCCGGTCCGACACCATCTACGGCGGCTCGGACGAGATCCAGCGGAACATCATCGCCGAGCGGGTGCTCGGCCTACCGAGGGAGCCGAGATGAGAGGCGTCGTCTTCGACGGCAAGCGGACCGAGGTCGTCGACGACCTGGAGATACGCGATCCGGGCCCCGGCGAGGTGCTGGTGGCGGTGGCGGCGGCCGGGCTGTGCCACAGCGACCTCTCGGTGATCGACGGGACGATCCCGTTCCCGCCGCCGGTGGTGCTCGGACACGAGGGCGCGGGGGTGGTCGAGGCGGTCGGCGCCGGCGTGCGCCATGTGGCGCCGGGCGACCACGTGTCGCTGTCCACGCTGGCCAACTGCGGGGCGTGCGCCCAGTGCGACCGGGGGCGCCCGACCATGTGCCGCAAGGCGATCGGGATGCCGGGGCAGCCGTTCTCGCGGCACGGGAAGCCGCTGTACCAGTTCGCCTCCAACTCCGCCTTCGCCGAACGGACCCTGGTCAAGGCCGTGCAGGCGGTGAAGATCCCGGCGGACATCCCGCTGACCTCGGCGGCGCTGATCGGCTGCGGGGTGCTGACGGGCGTGGGCGCCGTGCTCAACCGGGCGAAGGTCGACCGGGGCGACACGGTCGTGGTGATCGGCACCGGCGGCATCGGGCTCAACGTGATCCAGGGCGCCCGGATCGCGGGCGCGCTGACGATCGTCGCCGTCGACGCCAACCCGGCGAAGGAGGCGGCGGCCCGGCAGTTCGGCGCGACACACTTCCTGACCTCGGCGGACGGGGTGCGGGACATCCTGCCGCACGGCGCCGACCACGCCTTCGAGTGCGTCGGCCGCACGGAGCTGATCCGTACCGCGATCGATCTGCTGGACCGGCACGGCCAGGCGATCCTGCTCGGTGTCCCGGCGGCCACGGCGGAGGCGTCGTTCCTCGTCTCGTCGATGTACCTGGACAAGTCGATCCTGGGCTGCCGGTACGGCTCCTCGCGCCCGCAGCGGGACATCGCGCTCTACGCGGAGCTGTACCGGGAGGGCCGGCTGCTCCTGGACGAACTCGTCACCACCACCTACCCGGTGGAGGACTTCGCCAAGGCCGCGGACGACGCGCACCACGGCCGGGTGGCCCGGGGCGTGCTGGTGTTCTGACCCTTCGCGCCGGGCGCCCCTCAGGAGCTCCCGGCGCGGAAGGTGCGCCGGTACACCGTCGGGGACACCCCCAGCGCCGCCTGGAGGTGCTGCCGCAGCGAGGTGGGCGTCCCGAAGCCCGCGTCCCGCGCCACCTGGTCGATCGACAGGTCCGTCGACTCCAGCAGGTGGCGGGCCCGTTCGACCCGCTGCCGGGTCAGCCACTGGACCGGGCTGACGCCGACCTCCTCCCGGAACCGCCGGGTGAAGGTGCGCACGCTCATCGACTCCTGCTGCGCCATGTCGCGCAGCAGGATCGGCCGCTCCAGCCGCCCGAGCGCCCAGCTGCGCGCGGTGGTCGTGGTCGCGAACCGGGCCTCGGGCAGGGGGCGTTGGATGTACTGCGCCTGTCCGCCGTCCCGGTGCGGGGGCACGACCGTGCGCCGGGCGACATCATTGGCGACGGCGGTGCCGTGGTCCCGGCGCACGATGTGCAGGCAGAGATCGATCCCGGCGGCGACCCCGGCGGAGGTCAGGACGTCCCCGTCGTCGATGAACAGGACGTCCGGGTCGACCCGCACCTCGGGGAAGAGCTGCTGGAAGTGGTCGGCGTGCGACCAGTGCGTGGTGGCGGGGCGCCCGTCGAGATACCCGGCGGCGGCCAGCACGTAGCTGCCCGTGCAGATCGACACCATCCGGGTGCCCGGCCTGATGCGGGCGAACGCGGCGGCCAGTTCGTCGGTGAGCCTGCCCTCGTCGAAGACGGGGCCGAGTTCGTAGCTGGCCGGAACCACCACCGTGTCGGCGGTGGCCAGGGCCTCGGGGCCGCGTTCGACGGTGATCGTGAAGTCCGCGTCGGTACGGACCGGGCCCGGCGGGCGGACGGAACAGGTCACGACTTCGTACAGGCCGCGGCCCTTCTCGTGCGGTTCGATGGCGAACGCGCGGCCGAATATCCGCTGGGGGATGCCCAGTTCGAAGGGGAGCAGCCCGTCGAGGGCCAGGACGGCGATTCGGTGCGGCATTGGCGGACTCCCTTCACCCCTAGTGGTATAGACCTCAACCCTGATACATGTCACTCCTGTGAAGGAAAAGTCAGCGCAATATCCGCGCATTCCCGCCGCCGAACGCGATGGTGTGCAGCCCCTTTTCTCCGGCTCCCGCGATGTGCGCGCAGGCGGCGGCGGACTCGACGGCGGACTCGGCGGCGGCCTGGGCGGCGGCCTGGGCGGCGGCCCGGCGGAGGGGCTCTGGAACCGCAACTTCCGGCTCTTCTTCGTCGCCCGCACCGCCGCGCTCTTCGGTGACGGCATGATTCCGGTGGCGCTCACCGCCGGGCTGCTGGGTGCCGGCCGCCCGCACTCCTCGGTGGGGTTCGCGCTCGCCGCCTGGATGGGCCCGCTGGCGCTGTTCGTGCTCTTCGGCGGCGTACTGGCGGACCGGTTCACCCCCCGCCGCATGATGATCATCGCGGACGCGCTGCGGCTGGTGGGGGCCTCGGTGCTGGCGTTCTCCTTCGCCACCGGGAACCCGCCGTTGTGGGCGGTGTACGCGCTCAGTTCGGTGGCCGGGGTGGGCGCCGCGCTCTTCCAGCCGGGCGTCGCCTCGACCGTGCCCCGGGTCGCCTCGGACGTGCAGCGGGCCAACGCGGTACTGAGGGTCTCCGAGGCGCTGATGACCATGGCGGGCCCGGCCTTCGCGGGCATGCTCGTCGGGCTGGCCAGTGCCGGGGCGGTCTACGCGGCGAACGCCTCGACCTTCCTGGTCTCCGGCATCTGCCTGTTCCTGCTCCGGCTCGCCCCGGCCCCCTCGGACGAGGCGCCGCGCGGCGGCTTTGTCTCCGAACTGGCGGACGGGTGGCGGGAGTTCCGGGCCCGCAGTTGGCTGTGGGGGGTGATCGCGATCTGGACGGTGTACGGCTTCACGGTGCTCGGCCCGATGCTGCCGCTCACCGCGGTCGAGGTCACCGAGGCGCACGGCTCGGGGACGTACGGCGTGATGATGGCGGTGAACGGCGCGGGCAGCGTCGTCGGCGGGCTGCTGGCCCTGCGTCTGAGACCGCGCCGCCCGCTCGCGGCGGGCGCCGTCGCGCTGACCGGGGTCTGTGTGAACCTGCTGGTGCTCGGGCTCGGGCTGCCGGTGCCCGCGCTCGGGGCGGGGCAGTTCGCGGCGGGTGCGGCTTTCGCGTTCTGGCTGGTGATGTGGTCGACGACGGTCCAGACGCATGTGCCGCCCGAGGCGCTGAACCGCCTGCACGCGTACGACGTGGCGGGCTCGCTGCTGATGCTGGCGGCGGGCCGGGCGCTGGCCGGACCGGTCGCGGACCGGGTGGGCACCCCCGAGGTGCTGCTGGCCGGCGCGGTGATCAACCTGATGGTGGTGGCGGTGCTGCTGGTGGCCCGGCCGATCAGCCGGCTGGAGCGGATCGCGTGACCGGGGGTGGGGGAGTGAACGTGAGCGGGAGCGGGAGCGAGGGCGGGGTCGGGGTCGGGGTCGGGGGCAGGGGCGCCCGGACGGCCTTGCGCGCCCGTGCGGTCGCGGCCGGCGCCGCGGCGGCGACCGTGCTCGCCGGGCTCGGGGTCAGGGCGTTCATGGACGGCGACCTCGCCAAGTACGCCGGGGACGCGCTCTACACCGTGCTGATCTGCGCCCTGGCCGCCGTGATCGCGCCCGGCGCGCGGCCGGTCGTCACGGCCGGGGCAGGGCTGACGTTCAGCTGGGTGGTCGAGCTGCTGCAACTGACCGGGGTGCCCGCGGAGCTCTCCCGGCACAGCACGGTGGCGCGACTGGTGCTCGGCTCGACCTTCAACGCGCCCGATCTGCTCTGGTACGCGGTGGGAGCGGGCTTCGCCTGGGCGGTGACGGCCCTGGCTACTTCTCCCGCTTCTCCCGGCTCCGCTCCTCGGACTTCTGCATCTCGACGACCTCGAAGACATGGGCGCTGATCTGCCTGCGCACGCTGCCGGCGACCAGCAGCCCCGCACCGAGAACGGACAGGGGCGCGGAGATCCCCAGGATGGTCAGCCCCTTCGGTACGTCGCTCTCCACCTCGCACACCGACGACCTGCCGATGTAGCAGTACATGCCGTCCTGGTCCGCCAGCAGGAAGCCCAGCCAGACCCACAGGGCACAGGCGATCAGCAGCAGCACGGCGCCCCATGCCTGCATCAGCGCGGAGCGGTGGTGGAAGTGCTGACGTGCTGCCCACTGCATGGAATCCCCCCGGATCGGCGTGCTGTGCGACGGGGCCGGCGCGCCCGGCCCGTCGGCCGACTGGCGATCGTACGCGCACCAGGGCCCGTCCGTCCGGCCGGGCCGGGCCGGGAAGCGGCGATCCCGATGGCCCGATTCCTGCGAAGGGTGTCCCTCCGGCCACTCGTGGGGAGGCGCGCCACGACCCGATGCTGAGTGACGTGACCCAGACAACCGACAGCGCCGCCCGGTACGACGACCGGCCGGCCACCACCCCGGCAGCCCCCGGGCGCCCCTCCCGCCGACGTGTCCACCGGGCCTGGATCGTCGCCGCCGTCACCTTCGTGACGATCATCGGCGGCGCCGCCTTCAACTCCCTCCCCGGCCTCCTCATCGAGCCGCTCAACGCGCGGTTCGGCTGGTCGCGCGGGGAGATCGGACTCGCCGTCTCCATCGACATGGCGCTGTACGGGCTCACCGCACCGTTCGCCGCCGCGCTGATGGACCGCTTCGGCATCCGCCGGGTGGCCGTCGTCGCCCTCACCACCGTGGCCACCGGGGCGCTGGCCAGCGTATGGATGACGGCCTCCTGGCAGCTGATGCTCTACTGGGGCGTGCTCGTCGGCCTGGGCACCGGCTCCATGGCGATGGCGTTCTCCGCCACGGTCACCAACCGCTGGTTCGTGGCCCGGCGCGGCCTGGTCACCGGCATCCTCACCGCGGCCGGCGCCTCCGGCCAGCTGGTCTTCCTGCCGCTGTGCGCCTGGATCGTCGAGCACCACGGCTGGCGCCCCGCATCGGTGACGGTGGCGCTCGCGGCCCTGGTCGTCGTCCCGTTCGTCTGGTTCCTGCTCCGCGACCACCCGGCCGACGTGGGCCTCGCCCCGTACGGCGGCAGCTACGTGGAGAAGCCGGCGCCCGCGCGCGGGGCGGCGCGGCGGACCCTGCGGGTACTGGCCGACGCGGCGCGCACCGGGCCGTTCTGGCTGCTGGCCGGTACGTTCGCGATCTGCGGGGCCTCGACCAACGGCCTGATCCGTACGCACTTCGTGCCCTCGGCCCTCGACCACCACATGCCGATCACCGCCGCGGCCTCGCTGCTCGCCGTCATCGGGATCTTCGACATCATCGGCACCGTCTTCTCCGGCTGGCTCACCGACCGCTTCGAGGCCCGGCGGCTCCTCGCCGTCTACTACGCGCTGCGCGGCGTCTCGCTGCTCTTCCTGCCGATGCTGATGGCGCCGACGGTGCAGCCCCCGATGGTGTTCTTCATCGTCTTCTACGGCCTGGACTGGGTCGCCACCGTCCCGCCGACGCTGGCCCTGTGCCGCGAGCAGTACGGGGAGGACAGCGCCATCGTCTTCGGCTGGGTGCTGGCGTCCCATCAGGTCGGCGCGGCGCTGGTGGCGTTCCTGGGCGGGGTGGCGCGCGACGTGTTCGGCTCGTACGACGTGGTCTGGTACGCGTCCGGGGCGCTGTGCGCGATGGCGGCGCTGATGGCGCTGGTGATCCGCCGGGTGAAGGAGCCTTCGGACGCCGTCGCCGGGCTCGGCTGATGTCGCCGGGAGCCGGTGCCTCAGGCCGGCGAACTTTCGGCGCAGAGGTGCTGGGCGACGGCCAGGAAGACGTGCAGGTTCGCGATGTCGCTGACCGCGGCGCCGCACCGGCGCCCGGAGCCGCCGGCCCCCATGGCGTTCACCCGGCCCGCTGACACCTGGATCTCCTGGACGCCGGACCAGGGGAGTTGGCCCTTCCCCCGGGCGGTCAGGCCGGTGCGGGAGAGCGACAATTCCCCGAAGTCGGCGGTCCCGCCCGCCAGGACCGATTCCAGGACCGCCGGGCCCTGGGCCCGCAGGACGGCCTGCTGCATACGGGGGCCCCAGGTCTCGGGACCCTCGTAGAAGTGTGTGATCCTCGCGTGGTCCCGGCCCGGGCCCACCGCGGAGTAGACGTACTCGGTGGTCGACGGGACGCCGTTGATGATCTTCTGGGTGATGTCCTGGTAGAGCCGCACGGAGTCCCAGCGGATGACGACCCTGCCGTCGCCGGACTCCGGGTGCACGATCAGTCCGTTCTCGAACAGGTGGAGACGCTTGGCGGCCTGCCTCCGGCTGAAGTCCGGATACCGGCGCAGCCACCAGAAGAACAGCAGGCCGGGTATCACGAGCAGCGCCAAGAGGTGGAGCGTCGTGAAGATGTAGAGGACGAAGAGCGCCTTGTTCAGGCGCTTGGGGGTGAACGTGCCCTGCGGAGCGCCGAGTCGGTGGGCGGCGGCCAGCTCGGCGGCCTCGGGTGACAGGGTGTTCGGTGCTGCTGCCATGGACGTGTCCCTCGTCTCGAAGCTCGCGAACTCCTGTCGAAGCTAGGACCGGACGAGCCATTCCACCAGCGACTAGATTGCATGTGAGCCATGCGAGGGGGGAATGTGTTCGAGATCGACGCGCTGCGTCTGCTGGTGACGGTGGCCGAAACCGGATCGTTCACGAAGGCCGCGGTCCGGCTCGACTACACGCAGTCGGCGGTGTCCCGGCGGATCGCCTCGTTGGAGAAGGAGGCGGGCGGACCGCTCTTCGAACGGCTCGCCCGGGGCGTACGGCTGAACCCGGCCGGCCACGCGCTGCACCGGCACGCCGTCGAGGTGCTCGCGCGCCTGGCGGGTGCGGAGCACGAAATGGCCGCGATCCGGGCCGGGCGGGGCGGGCGGCTTCGGGTGGGGGCGTTCGCGACGGCCAATGTCTCGCTGGTGCCCGCCGCGCTGCGGGCGTTCGCCAGGTCCAGGCCGGATGTCGAGGTCGTCGCGGTCGAGGGCCGGACCGGTGAGTCGATGCGGCGTCTGGCGGACGGGGCGCTCGACCTGGCCGTGGTCAGCGACTACCCGTCGGGTCTGCCGTCGGCCGACGGCGTGACGACCGAGGCGCTGCTGGAGGACGAGTTGTTCGTCGTGCTCCCCCGTGACCACCGCCTGGCCGGAACCGGGACGGTGGATCTGCGCGAGCTGCGCGACGAGACCTGGCTCCAGGACGTCTCCGCCGACCGGCCCATGATGCTCGCCGAGGTCTGCGGCCGGGCCGGCTTCCGGCCGAAGCGGATCGTCCGGATCGCCGAGTGGACCGGCAAGTTCGGTTACGCGGCCGCCGGGCTGGGGGTCGCGCTGGTCCCTTCGCTGGCCGCCTGGGCGGTCCCCGCCGAACTCGCCGTCTGCCGGCTCGGCGACCTCGCCCCGCGCCGGACCGTACATGTCGCACTGCCCGCCGCCGCCCCGCTTCCGGCGGCGCTGAAGCTGCGGGATCTGCTGCGCGACGCGGCCGCCGGCTGAAGGCGTACGCGTACCGGCGCGCCGACTTACCGGCCGACCCGCCGATCCGCTGTGGCGAGTGCCTACCCGTCGAGCGGCCCGAACCGTCCGAACGTCCCCCGGTGGAACAGCAGCGGACCGGCCCCGTCCGTCGCTCCCATCGCCGCCACCCGGCCGACGACGATCAGATGGTCGCCCCCGGTGTGGACCGCCTGGATGCGGCAGTCGATCCAGGCCGGTACGGAGTCCAGCAGCGGCGACCCGGTCGCCGGGGCGGCCTCGTACGCCACCCCCGCGAACTTGTCCGCGCCGCTCACCGCGAAGCTCCGGCACAGCTCGCCCTGGCCCGCGCCGAGGATGTTGACGCAGAAGGCCCCGGCGCGCGCGATGCGCGGCCAGGTCGTCGACGTACGGGCGACCATGAACGTGACCAGCGGCGGATCGAGGGAGAGCGAGGCGAACGACTGGCAGGCGAAGCCCGCCGGGCCCTCCTCGTCGTCCGGGTCGTGCGCGGTGACGATGGTGACGCCGCTGGCGAAGTGCCCCAGTACGCGGCGGAATTCGCCCGGGTCGACGGGCGGCCGCTCCCCGTCGGCCACGGCTCGCAGATGCGGGCGCGGCAGCGCGTCGACCGGTGCCGGCCCTGCGGTGGTGGCGGCGCCGACGGACCTGAGGTACCGGACGGCGATGGCGGCCATGCCTGCGTGTCCCATCACTCTTCGATTAGAGCTGACGCTCCATCAGATGGGAAGGGCCGGGGACCGGCAGCTTGGACCTGCCGGTGCGGACCGGGCCACCCCTGACGATCGTCGGGGGTGGGCCCTGCCGTTCGGCCCGGGTCCGCGGCGCCGCCGCTTCCTAGGTTCACGTCCATGTTCATGTTCAAGAGACGAGAGACCGGAAGCGGAACCCGGACCGGGGCGGCTACCGGGGCGGTTGCCGGGCGGCCCCTGCTCGCCTGCGTCGTGCTGGCGGCGGGAGCGGCGGCCGTCGTGGCGCTCGCCCCGGGCGGCCTGGGCACGGCCCGTGCCGTGGAGGTGACGGACGGCGCCTCGGCCTCCGTCTACCGCTCGGTGACCCGGGCGGTGGCCGACGCGCCCTCCTGGGCGGGAGGGCTGCTGGAGGCGGCCACCGACGGCACCCTGGTGGTCCTCGGCCTGCTGCTGGTGTGGGCCTGGTGGAGCGCCGTACGACGCGGGGACACCCGGGTCTCGGCGGGCACGGTGCTCACCGGCATCGGCACCGTGACGGCGTACGCGGTCAGCGAGGCGGCGAAACTGGTGGTGGACGAGGAACGCCCCTGCCGGGCCCTGCGCGCCGTCGCGGAAACGGCCGCCGAGTGCCCGCCGCCCGGCGACTGGTCCTTCCCGAGCAACCACGCCACCCTCGCCGCCAGCCTTGCCGTGGGCCTCGCCGTGCTGCGCCCGCGCCTCGCCGCCGTCACCCTGCCGGTGGGCGCGGCGGCGGCGCTGCTGCGGGTCGCGGTGGGGGCGCACTACCCGCACGACGTGCTGGCCGGCGCGGTCCTCGGGTCCTCGGTGGTGGCGGCTGCACTCCTGGCGTTCCTGCCGCTCGCCCGGCGTGCGGCGTCAGCGGTCGAGCGGCGGCTGCGCGGGCGCGACGATCCCGGCCTCGTGGGCGACGACGGCCGCGGCGGCCCGGTTGTCCACGCCCAGCCGGGCCAGGATGGAGCTCACGTGCGCCTTGACCGTCCCTTCCACCAGGTGGAGCCGCCGGGCGATCTGCCCGTTGGACAGCCCGCTGCCGAGGAAGGCCAGTACGTCGCGTTCCCGGCCGGTGAGCGCGCCGACCCGTTCCCGGGCGGCGGTCCGGCGGCCGGCCAGGGCGCCCGCGCCCGTCGCCGAGAGATGGGCGACGACCCGCGCCGCGACCTTCGGTGACAGATAGGCGGCCCCGTCGGCCACCGCGCGGACCCCCGCGATCAGCTCCTCGGGCTCGCCCGACTTGATAAGGAAACCGGCGGCGCCGCCTCCCAGTGCCTGGAGGATGTAGTCGTCCTCGCCGAAGGTCGTGAGCATCACGACCCCCGTCTCCGGCACGGTGCGCCGGATCTCGGCCGCCGCCTCGATGCCGTTCGTCCCGGGCATCCGGATGTCGAGCACGGCGACGGCCGGGCGGTGGCGGCGTACCAGCTCCACGGCGTCGCGCCCGTCGGCGGCCTCGGCGACGACGTCGATGTCCGGATCGGTGGACAGCACGGAGCGCACCCCCGCGCGGATCATCGGCTCGTCGTCCGCGATCAGCACCCGGATCACCGCCCGCCCGTCCTTCCTGTCGTGCGTGGCGCGCTCATGGTGTCAGCGCCTCCTTGGACATCAGCCGGCCGTCCCGGAAGCAGAGCCGGTAGGCGTCCCCGGACCGGTCGTCGAAGCGGTCCGCCGTCATCGCGTAGTACCGGCATGTGATGCCCTCTCCCTTCGGTTCCCCGGCCACCGGCCGCTGCGTGGTCTCACGGTCGGGCAGCAGCCGCCCGACGCTCTCCCGATCCTGTCCCACCCGCAGCCGGGCGTAGTCGCCCGGGTCCAGCACGGACAGCCGGGCCGAGCGGATGTCCCAGGCCATCAGCGCCGCACTCAGCACCGCCCACGCCACCAGGGGCAGCACGACCGCGACGGCCAGCGCCCGGCGGGCGCGGCTGCGGGCACGCCGGTGTTCCGGGGGCAGGGCCGAGGGAGCCGCAGGCGCTCGATGGACGGGTGCGGTGGACAGGGCGGGCGGGGCGTGCGGGATCCGTGCGGTGACCGCGAAGCCGCCCCCGTACGGTCCGTACGCGAACTCGCCGCCCGTCAGCCGCACTCGCTCGTCGAGCCCGATCAGTCCGCGCCCGGTGCCCGGGAGGTCCCCGGCGCGGGCCGGTGCGGGCGCGGGCCCGTTCTCCACCCGGATCGTCGTCTCCCCGGCCGCGTGGGTCACCCGCACGTCCACCCGCGCCCCCGGCGCGTGCTTGGCCGCGTTGGTCAGGGCCTCCTGGACCACCCGGTGGGCGGCCCGTCCGGCCGCCGGGGGCATGGCGCCGGCCTCCCCCTCGACCCGCAGGCCGACCGCGAGCCCGGCGGCCGCGGCCTCCTCGACCAGCCCGGGAATCCCGCTGCCGGACGGCCGGGGCTGCTGCGGGGACTCCTCGCCCGCCTCCTCGCGCAGCAGGCCGATCACCTCGCCGAGCCGCTCCACCGAAGCGGCGGCGCGGGCCCGGATCTCCCCGGCCGCCGCCCGGTGCGCCTCGTCGAGACCGGGGGCCAGTTTGAGGGCGCCGGCCGACAGGGCGATGAGGCTGAGGTCGTGCCCGAGGACGTCGTGCATGTCCTGGGCGATCCTGGCCCGCTCGCGGGACCGCGCCTGCTCGGCGACGAGCCGCTGTTCGCGCTCCAGCCGGCCCGCCCGCTCCCAGCCCGCCCGGACGAGCTCCTGGTACTGGAGCCAGAACCGCCCCGCGAACCACGGCAGCATCGCGGCCACCGCCACCACCGCCGAGAACCGCCCCGCCATCAGCAGCCAGGAAGGCACCAGGGCCACCGCCACCACACCACCGGCCAGCACCGCCACGAGCACCAGGACCGTGGGCCCGGTCCTCCCCGGCTCCCGCCCCGCGAAGAAGGCCGCCACGGCCGCGGGCAGCGCCCACCACATACTGACCGTGCTCAGCCCGACACAGACCGCCGCCGCGACGGCGAGCAGGCTCCCCGGGGCGACGACGGCCCGCCGGACCGCGCCGATCGACATCACTCTCTCCACCCGCACGACCGTACGCAGCCGCGGAGCGCCCCGACACTGCCGAAAGTCACCGTTGCCGACCGCCCCCGGCTGCACCCACGTGGACGGCCCGCACCCGTTCGGCGCGGTCCTGAGGCTGCCGCACCCGTTCGACCTGGACCTGGACACCAGCGGTCCGTGACCCGTGCGACCGATCGGAGCCCCGGGCCGCGTCGGCCTAGACCCCCCGGTACTTCGGCGCTCTGCGCTCCACGAAGCTCGCCACGCCCTCGTTGGCGTCCTGCGTCGTCATGTTGATCTCCTGGGCCATGGCCTCGGCGGCGAACGCCGTCGACCGGTCGGCGTCCAGCGACGCGTTGACGAGCTGCTTGGTCAGGGCGATCGACCGGGTCGGCCCCTCGGCCAGCCGCTGCGCCCAGGCCCGCGCCGTCGCCGCCAGCTCCTCGTCCGGCACGACCCGGTTGACCAGCCCCAGGCGTTCCGCCTCCGCAGCCGGGAGCGAGTCGCCGAAGAACATGAGTTCCTTGGCGCGCTGCGGGCCGATCAGCCGCGGCAGCAGATACGCGCCGCCGCCGTCGGGCACGAGGCCGCGCCGTACGAACACCTCGATGAACTTCGCCGATCCGGCGGCCAGCACCAGATCGCAGGCGAACGCGAGATGGGCGCCGATGCCGGCCGCCGTGCCGTTGACGGCGGCGATGACGGGCTTCTCGCAGTCCAGGACCGCGGCGATCAGACGCTGCGCGCCGAGCCGGATCGTACGGGCCACATCGCCCGGCACCCGCTCGCCGGTCGCCGGGGCGCCGCGCAGGTCGGCGCCCGCGCAGAAGCCGCGGCCGGTGGCGGTGAGGACGACGGCCCGGACCGCCGGGTCGGCGGAGGCCTCGGCGAGCAGGCCGATGACGCGCTCCCGCTGCTCCCAGGTGACGGCGTTCATCGCTTCGGGGCGGTTGAGCGTGATCCAGGAGACGCCGTTGTCAGTGGTGTGGAGTACCAAGGAATGGAGCGGGTCGGCCGGCTTGGCGGACTCGGCGGACTTGGTGATGTCTTCGGGGGAGGACGGCATGGGGCAGCTCCTGGGTGGGCGCGGTGGCGGGCTCAGCGGCGGGCGGTCGGGGCGGTCGGGGCGATGGTGCGTACGGCGGCGGCGTCGGCGGGGGAAGGACCGGTCAACGGCAGACGGCGAGCGCGTCCAGCGCCACCGCGCCCTGCCCCCGCCCGAGCACCATCAGAGGGTTGATGTCCAGTTCGGCGAGGTCGTCGCCCAGTTCCAGCGCCATCCGCTGTACCCGCAGCACGACCTCGACGAGCGCGTCCACATCCACCGGCGGGCCGCCGCGCACGCCCTCCAGCAGGGCCCGGCCGCGCAGTTCGGCCAGCATCGACCGCGCCTGGTCCTCGCCGAACGGCGGCACCCGTACCGCCGCGTCGTGCAGCACCTCGACGAGTACGCCCCCGAGCCCGACCGTCACCGTCGGCCCGAACAGCGCGTCCTGGGTGACGCCGACCATCATCTCGACGCCCCGCTCGACCATCTGGCAGACCAGGATCCCGTCCAGCTCGATGCCCTCGAACCGCGCGATGTCGGTCAGTTCGCGATACGCGTCCCGCACCTGGCTCGCGGAGGTGAGCCCGACCTTGACCAGGCCCAGTTCGGTCTTGTGGGCGAGCCGGGCGCCCGAAGCCTTCATGACGACCGGGTAGCCGACCAGTGCCGCGGCCCGGACGGACGCCGCGGCGCTGGTCACCAACTGCTCGCGCGGCACCCGGATCCCGTACGCCCGCAGCAGCTGCTTCGCCGCGTGCTCGCTCAGCTGCTGGCCAGGACGCATCAGTGCCTGCGCCTTGCGGAACGAGGGCGAGGGCGTGCGCGGTGCCTCGTCGAAGGGGGAGCGGTAGGAGGCGGCGAACCGGTGGTGGTCCAAGTAGGCCTTGACCGCGGTGATGCAGTTGCCGAAGGTGCGGAAGGTGGCGACGCGGGACGAGCCGAGCAGCGTCGTGCGGTACGCCTCCTCCGTACCGACGGGCGAGCCCCACACCACGCACACCAGCTTGTCCGTGGCCTCCGCCGCGTCCACCAGGTCCTGCGCGAGCTTGTCGCTCATCGGCGGGAAGGGGCCGGTGATCGGACAGATCAGCACCCCTACGTCGGGGTCGGCGAGTATCGCGTCGATGATCTTCCGGCCGCGCCAGTCGCCGACCGGATGCCCGCCGTTGTCGACCGGGTTCGCCACGTTCAGGTAGTCCGGGATCCATTCGTGCAGCTCGCGCTGCTTCGTCTCGGACAGGGTGGGCAGGCTCAGCCCCGCGCCGGTCGCCAGGTCCGAGAAGTGCGCGCCCGTGCCGCCCGAGATCGAATACACGACGACACCCTCGGCCTGCGGCTTCCGGGCCCGCGCGAGCAGCGCCGCGGTGTCCTGGAGTTCGTCGAGCCCGTCCACCCGGATCACGCCGAACTGCCGCATCGCCGCGTCCACCACCTGGTCGGCGCCGGTCAGCTTGCCGGTGTGTGACGCGGCCATCCTGGCCCCCGTCTCGGTACGCCCCACCTTGACCGCCACGACCGGGACCCCGGCCCGCGCGGCCCGGTCCGCGGCCAGCAGGAAGGAGCGCCCGTCCTTGAGCCCCTCCACGTAACAGGCGATGGCCCCGACCTCGGGGCGCTGGGAGAAGTACGAGATGAAGTCGGCGGTCTCCAGATCCGCCTCGTTGCCCGTGGGCGCCCAGTGCGAGAGCCGCACGCCCAGCTCCTGGAGGGTGTACACGGGGCGGCCCTGGTGACCGGACTGGGTGATCAGCGCGATAGCCGGCCCGTCCAGATCGTCCCGGAACTCCTCGAAGGCGTTGAGGTTGGTGTTCGGCCCGAGCAGCCGCAGCCCGGACCGTTCCACCGCGGCGGCCAGCCGTGCCTGGGCGGCGGCGCCCTCCTCGCCGGTCTCGGCGAACCCGGAGGCGAAGGCGACGGCGAACCGCACCTTGGCCTGGGCGAGTTCCTCGATCACCGGGAGCGGGTCGCCGACCAGCAGCACGGCCAGATCGACCTGCTCCGGCAGCTCGGCGACGGAAGGAGAACAGGCCAGCCCGAATACGGACTTCCGGGTGGGGTGCACGGGATACAGCCGCGCCCCGACCCGCTCGGCCCAGCGGATCAGCTGCCGGGTGATTCCGGTATTGGGCCGTCCCTCGGTGTCGGACGCGCCGACGACGGCCACGGACCCGGGCCGGAAGAACCGGTCCAGATCCGGTACGGCCGCGTGCAGCGGCCGGCCGCTGACGTCGAGCACGCCTTCCGTGGCGGCGGCGACCGTCATGCTGTGGACGGCGGCATGCGGCTCTTCGCCGCAGGCCACCACCCTGGCGCGGAAGTCGGTGGTGAGGGTGCCGTGAGTCGATCCAAGCATCGTTCCGCCCACTCCTGCTCGGGGTCCGTCGGGGTGATCGTGCCGGGCCAGCCAAAAGCTGACGCTCTGTCAGGTTACTGAACTGACGGCTCGTCAGGAATGGGTGTGCAGGCAAAGCCTGAGAGAGGCGGGAGGTGTTGGCCGGGGCCGTACAACCTCCCGGTGATCTTGAAGGTCCAACGGTCGGACCGGACACACCGGCCGCCGTACGCCATCCATGGCCATCCATGGCCATCCGTGGCCATGGATGGCTCACCCCTGGGAGAAACATGAGACCCGTCTCCGCCCGGCGCACCGTGCGCCTCGGCGTCTGTGTCGCCGCAGCCGCCGGACTGCTGTCCGCAGGACTCGCGGCTCCCGCGTTCGCCGAGGAGCAGACCGACCAGCTCTGGATACAGGCCCCCAACGAGCAGAAACTGACGCCCGGCGGCAGCTCGTCGGAGGGCAGCCCGCTGGACATCGGGCTCTACCACGACAACAACAACTTCGCCGTCACCGACGGCCGGCTCTCGGTCGACATCTCCGGTGTCGCCGGGGTGGCCGATGTGACCTGGCCCGACAACTGCGCCCCGGCCGGGACCACGGCCGTGTGCACCGTCCCCGAGGTCCCCGTCATCGACGAGACCTACAGCCCGCAGGTCCACCTCACGGTCCGCGCCGCCGACGGCGCCGAGCCCGGAGCGCAGGGGCGGATCACCTACGCCGCCGTGGCCACCGGCGGCCCCGACGGCACGCTGGAAGCCCCGCTCGACTCGTTCGACACCACGGTCTCGGTCGGTTCGGCCCCCGACCTGTCCCTCGGGGAGATCGCCCCGGTGAAGAACCTTCAGCCGGGCGCCGTCCAGACCGTGCCGTTCGCGGTGACCAACAAGGGCAGCGAGCGGTCCGAGGGCCTCACCGCCACCTTCACCGCTTCGTACGGACTCGACTTCCTCACCGAGTACGCCGAGTGCACCTACGGGACGCTCGGCGGCGACTACGCCCCGATGTCCCAGGCCACTTGCTCCTTCGACCAGGTCATCGAGCCGGGCGGCTCCTTCGCCCTGCCGGCGCCGCTGCAAGTCGCCCTCGCCGCGCACGCGTACACCGAGCGGCTGGACATCAGCGTCGAGCCCGGCAACGGAGCCGCCGACCTCTCGGACGAGGACAACTACACCATCGCCGCCTTCCGTGCGGTGAACACGGCGGACTTCGCAGCACAGGGTGCCCAGGTCACGGGCGGCGTCGGCGAGACCGTCACCGCCGAACTCGGCTTCCGCAACAACGGCCCCGCCTGGATCGGCAACCTGGGCTCCGGCGACCCGGTCGCGGCCGTCGACTTCACCGTCCCCGAGGGCGCCACCGTCACCAACGCCCCCGCCGACTGCGAGCCGCGCACCCTGAGCGGCGGCTACTACCCGCAGCGGACCGGCGCCCCGCGCTACAGCTGCGAGATGCCGTACTGGGCCCTGCCGGACACGACGCGTTCCCTCCCGTTCCAGCTGCGCATCGACCGCGTCGTCCCCGACGCGACCGGCCGCGTCATGCTCACCACCGGCGGCTCCAGCCCCGCGACCTTCCCCTTCGACCCGCAGCCGGCCAACAACATGACCCAGCTCACGGTGAACGCCACGCCCGTGGCCTGACCGGGGCCCCGAAACGACTGCGCGGGGTGCGGCCGGATCTCCAGGCTGTGCCCCGCGCGGGGCGGTTGCTGATGTCCGTCAGCGCGAAGACGCGTAGCTCACGAACTCTGCCCACGCCGCGAACGTGACAGTGCACGGGGGAACTGTCACGTTCTTCGAATCGCGGACGTGGACCGTGCCCGGCGTGGTCGCGACCTCGATGCAGTCGTTTCCGTCGCCGCTGCTGCTGTAGCTGCTCTTGAACCACTTCAGCTCGGGAGTGCTCCCGGCGGAGGGCTCGCGGATCATGGTTCTCCCAGCACTTGCGTCTCGGGCGCGGACGATGTCGGTCAGCTCGTGGATGCGTGGTTCACGAAGTCGGTCCATGCCACGGACGTGACAGTGAGCTGGGGGCCTGCCACGTTTTTTGAGTCGCGGACGTGGACCGTGCCCGGTGTGGTCGCGACCTCGATGCAGTCGTTTCCGCTGCTGCTGTCGCTGTAGCTGCTCTTGAACCACTTCAGTTCGGAAGTGTCCCGGGCGGAGGGCTTGCGGATCATGTCTCTCCCAGCAATTTCTTGATGAAAGCCAGCATCGCCCCTGGCGTCAGGGCCTGAGCCCGGATCATGCCATAGCGCAATTCGAGAATCCTGAGCTGCTTCGGGTCGGACACCGGGCGGCCGTTGAATGCGCCGCTCGACCGCCCCACGGCCGTGCCGTCCCCGAACTTCAGCACCTCGATCTCGCCGCCCATTCCGGGGTGAGTCTCGCAGTCGAGAGGCATCATCTGCAGTGAGACGTTCCGCAACTGGCCGACCTCCGCAAGGCGTTCGAGCTGGCGCCGCCACTCCATTCTGCCCCCGATGGGGCGCCGCAGCGCAGCTTCTTCCAGGACGAAACTGAGAGCGGGCGCAGGCGACCGGTCGAAGATCGAACGTCGGGCCATGCGGCCGGCGACTCCACGCTCGATCTCGTCCTGAGAATGGGAGGGCTGCCGCGCCTCCAGCAGCACCCGCGCATGACCTTCCGTCTGCAGCAAGCCATGGACGCCGTGGCTGGCATACACCAGGATCTCGACGGCGCGGGCCTCCATCCGTGCCAGGTCCCGGATCTTCTTCGGGTACCGGACCTCCGCCACATCTTTCTTCATCGCGGAGAGCTTTCCGCCCGCGCTCAGTACCTTGTCTGCTCTGTCCAGGAACTCCGGCCGGGGGATGCGGCGGCCGCCCTCCACTTTGTAGACCTGGTCCTCCCCGTACCCGATCGCCTTGCCGAACTCGCAGGCCCGCAGGCCGGCCGACTCCCGCCATGCCTTGATCTGGCGGCCCACCGCGGCAAGCACGGCCAGGCCCGACTCGTCATCGGGGTCGACGTCCCAGCCGGGCTCGTCCGTTCCACCAGCAGTGTGTTCCGTACCGGGCTCAACCACGCTCATCCGTGCCCCATTTCTGCCGTGCGTGCCGTTCTTCCTCAACCCCTTCTGTCCCCGGCCCGTCACTCCGGACAGCCAGGACAGCACTGGACAAGCCCGGGACAATTACCGTACGCAAGGGCTTTGTCGCTGTTCACGGTATGCAGGCCCGACCACGCTGAGTGATGTGAATCGAGAAATCACTCAACCTCAACTCGCCGCCCCCACTCGCACGTTCACCGTGCTTCTCTCGCCCACGCGCCGGGGTGCCCGTCTCGCCCGGCTGTTGGCAACGGCGCATCTGGGGGACTGGGGGGTCGCCTGCGAATCGGCCGCGCACATCGTTGCCGAACTGGCTGCCAACGCCACGATCCACGGCCGAGTGGTCGGCCGGGACTTCCGGTTGGGCCTCGCGGTGCACGGTGACGCGCTGTTGCGGATCGAGGTGAGCGACGCCCGGGGCGAGCGCCTTCCGCCCGGTCCCGGCGCGACCGCCGTCCCCGCCGAGGACGCCGAGCACGGGCGCGGTCTGCTGATCGTCGAGGCGCTCGCGGACCGTTGGGGTGTCGTTCCCGGCCCGTTCCCGCGCAAGACGATCTGGGCCGAAATCGACCTCGCACGGTGACCGCCCCCACCGGATCGCAGCAGTCGCGACCCGGTGGACCGCGATTCGGTGAACGGCGACGCGGCGGGCCGCGACGTGGTGCACCGCGACGCGGTCGCGCACGACGTCAAAAGATCCAAGAACCGGGGAGAAAACCCTTCCCAACCAAACCCAACCCCTCCCCGTCACTCACAAGGGTGAGGCTCCCCAACACGGCTGGATCTCGGGCCGGTTGGCTGGCATATGCTCGCCATCCAACCCCAGACACGCGACGGCCCTCGCCAGGACGGCAATCCTGAACGAGGGCCTGACCAACGAGGAAGAAACAGCTTCCTGATGGATACCCCGCAGATTATCGCGCCCTCGCGCGCCCCGTCATCCGGCGTCGTGCACAGCAACACCCGGCACACCAGCCGCTTCACGGTCGTCGGCAACCACCTCGCCCAGCACGGCGAGCTGTCCCTCACCGCGATCGGGCTCGCCACTCACATCCAGTCGCTGCCCGCCGGGGCAGGGATCGGCATCAAGTTACTCGCCGACCGCTTCCCGGAGAGCGAGGCCCGGATCGC
Organism: Streptomyces sp. NPDC001890; assembly: GCF_042891445.1. Classification (NCBI taxonomy): domain Bacteria; kingdom Bacillati; phylum Actinomycetota; class Actinomycetes; order Kitasatosporales; family Streptomycetaceae; genus Streptomyces; species Streptomyces sp. NPDC001890. The sequence goes on from NZ_JBIATE010000002.1 coordinate 28,219, forward strand.
CGCCGCGCTGCGCGAGCTGGAGGCCCACGGTTACCTGAAGCGGACCCGGGAACGCCTGCCGAGCGGGCGGGTCGTCACCCGTACGGTCTCGTACAACCAGCCCGTCACCGATGGGCGCCCCGTCGCGATGCCACGCCCGCACCCACGCCCGCACCCACGCCCGCAGTCCCAGCAGCGAAAGCCCAGGCCCGTGCACCTGGTGCCCGAACCTCCGCCCCCGGCCCCGGCTGCCGCTCCCACGCCCGCCGTCCCCGCGCCTCCGGCTCCCGTGCCTGCCACTCCGGCTCCCGCGCCATGCGCTCCCGCCCCCGCTCCGGCCGCCCCTGCGCCTGCCACTCCGGCTCCCGCGCCTCGGCCGGAGCCCGGCGCACCCACCCCCGTACCGCCACGCCCTCCGCTGCCCCGTCCGCAGGCCCACGACCCCGACCGCCACCGTGCGGCTTCCGCTCTCCTCGCGGACCTGCGACGCCATGAACCCCGGCTGCTGCTCGGCGAGGCGGACACCCACCGGCTGGCCCCCGCCGTCGCGGCCTGGCTCGAACGCGACGCCCACCCCGACGTCGTGCGCCGCACCCTCGTCGCGGACCTGCCCGAACCGCTGACCCGCCCGGCGGGCCTCATCGCCCACCGCCTCACCGCCCTCCTGCCGCCACCCCTGCCCACCACCGCCCCGGCCGAGGAAGCCGCTCCGCGCCACGACCCCCTGCAGAACTGTGACGGCTGCGACCGGGCCTTCCGGGCTCCGGAGCCGGGCCACTGCCGCGAGTGCCGAACCGGCCTGGAGGCCGCCTAGTGCCCTGACCGGGTGGCCCGCCGGGGCGGTGACCGGACTGGTTGGAGGGGCAGTTGAGTGGTAGACGCCCGTGGGAGGCTGCCGGGCGTGACCGGCTGTGTGGTGAGTTTTCTGCTCGGCCTGGGGCTGGGCGGTCGGTGACGCCGACGTGTTCGGCATGGGCGACGGGCGCCGCGCCTGCCCCGCCAGGGCGTCGCGGGAAACGCCGCCGGCACGGCGGGGCGCGACCGGTCCGGCCGGCCGCGCCCCGCACCGGTTCCGGCGCTCGGGCGCCGGAACCGGGATGCCGGCGCTCAGTCGCGGTCCACCTCTTCCTTCAGCACCTTCTTGCTCGTCGCGTCGATGTCGTAGGTCGTCTTGTTCCAGTCCTTCGGAGAGATGACGTCGACGGACCAGATGGTCGCGCCCTGGTCGGTGTCGTCGAGTTCGACGGAACTCACCGTGCCCTTCGTGCGGTCGGTCGCGACCTCGGCGGCCTGCTGGGGCGTCACCTCGGCCTTGCCGAGGAGGTCGGCCAGTTGACGCTTGTCGTCGGCGTCCTCGTCGGCATCGGCCCGCGGTTTGTCCGCCTTCCCGGAGACCGCGTCGACGTGCACGGTGAACGTGCTGCCGTCCGTCTTGGCGACCTCCGCGTCCCACCACGGCGTGCCGTTCGCGGTGCCCTCCAGCTCGATCGAGACCGGCTTGGTGCCGGGCACGGCATCCGTCGCGGCCTTCAGCGCCTTGTCGTAGGGGACCTTGACCTTGGGAACGATGGCCTTGCGCTCGGCCTGGTCGTCGGTGAACTCTCCGGGGCTCGCCGAGGCGGATTCGACGACGCCCGCCGATTGCGACGGTGCTGCTGCGGCCGCCGCCGCGGAGGCGGTGGGGGCCGAGCCGGAGGTCTTCCTGCTGCCGCTGTCGGCATCCTCGCTGCCGCAGCCGGTCACCAGACCGCCCACCGCGGCGACCGCGCACAGAAGCCCGGCAGTGCGCAGCCCGCGCGAGGTTCTGTGACGCTGCGTAGGTGAAGAGATGCATAGAGTGTCCATGGCTTCAAGTTAGGCAGTGGCGCCCGGGAGCGCATTCCGAACCGGCGCGACAACGGGCGCGTCCCTGCGCATACCGTCATTCGGCCGTCACCGCCGCGCCCCCGCCGCGCCCCCGCCGCGCCCCCGCCCCGCCTGGCGGGCCTCGTCGCCCATCGCCTCGCCCTGGACGCGTCAACGTCGGACGAACCGTGTGATCGTGACGTCGTTGGCGAACGAGGTGCGATCGGCGACCTTGAAGAGAGTGGGGTCGAACTCTCCGGCGAACACCGGGATCCCGGTTCCCGCGAGTACGGGATAGCTCTTGACGATCAGCTCGTCGATCTCCGGCAGCAGCGCGCCCGCGAGAATTCCGCCCCCGCAGAGCCAGATGTCCTGACCTTCCTCCTGCTTGAGGCCGCGGACGAGGGCGAGCGGGTCCTCGCCGACCACGGTGACCGCCGGGTCGGTGTCGGGCGCGAGCGTGCTCGACACGACGTACTGGCGCAGGTGGGCGTAGGGGCTGGTGAGGCCCGCCTGCAGAGCCGGGCGATAGCTTCCGAGTCCCATCAGGACGGTGTCGAAGCGCTGGTTCGGGGTGTCCGACAGGCCATGGGCGGCACGCGCGGCGGTGGGGATCGTCTCGGGGTAGCGGGCGTTGACCCACTCGGCATAGGCGGCGGCCTGCTGTTCGTCGCCCTGAGGGTAGAAGTCGAACTCTCCGCCGGGGCCGGCGATGTAGCCATCGATGGTGACGGCGACGTAGTACACGAGCTTTCGCATCTATTAACTCCGACTGTAGTACTCTGGCTGAAGTGGTTTGAAGGTAGTACTACGGATGGAGTGGTGTCAATGGTGCGCAGGAATGACGAGCGAAGGGCCGCCCTCGTCGATGCGGCGATCGAGGTCCTTGCCAGGGAGGGGGCGCGAGGTCTGACCTTCCGGGCCGTGGACGCCGAAGCCGCCGTGCCCGTCGGCACGGCCTCCAACTACTTCGCCAACCGCGACGACCTGCTCACCCAGGCGGGCGCGCGGGTCTACGAACGGCTCCAGCCCGATGAGGCGACGATCGAACGCCAGCGGGCGAGCGCGCCGGGCCGCGAGACCTACACGATGCTGATGCACGAGCTGGTCGGCCGGATCAGTGCTTTCCGTACCGGCTATCTGGCGCTGCTCGAACTGCGCCTCGAAGCCACCCGGCGTCCGGAGCTGCGCGCGGTGCTGACCGAGCGGGTCCGCGCGGACGTCGACGCCAACGTGGCCTACCACGAGCAGTCCGGTCTGCCCGGCGACGCGACCGCCGTCCGGCTGCTCTATCTGGCGTTCAACTGGCTCATCGTGGAACAGCTCACCCTGCCCGGGGTGTTCTCGGAGGCCGAGCGCGAACAGCTCGTCGAGGCCGCGGTCGAACGCATCGTGACGTCGTGAGCCCCGGATCCGCTGTGCGGACTCATGCGTGCGGACTCACGTGGGTCCGCGCGAGCGCGCGCAGGGGGGCCGGCGCGACGTCGACTCCGGAAGCGGCGGTCCGTGCGGTCTCAGCCCCGGCGCGCCAGCCGCTTCGCGATCTTCCGTGCGTCCAGGGCCAGTTCGCGCAGCATGCCGCTGATCGGGTTGGTGAACCCGGTGAAGTACAGACCGGGGGCCTGCTTGGGGGTGCGGGCGCCGTGGACCACCGGCCGGCCCCGGGCGTCCAGTACGCCGAGATGGCCGACCAGGCCCTCCAGGGCGCGCCGGTAGCCGGTCGCCGCGATCACCGCGTCCGGGGTGATCCGCTCGCCGTCGGCCAGTACCACCGCGTCCCCGTCGAACGACTCGACGGCCGCCACCGGTACCACCCGGCCGCGCTTCACCGCGTCGATCAGTCCCACGTCCTGCACCGGGATCGCACCGTCCTTGACCCGTGAGTACAGGCCGGTGTCCGGGCGGGGGAGGCCCTGTGCGGTGAGGTCGGGCACGGCGGCCCTGGCCATCAGGCGCCCGGCCCGGTCGACCAGCCGGACCGGCAGCCTGCGCACCAGGATGCCGGTCAACTGCGCGGGCCAGCCCGCCGTCGAGCGGCGCACGATGTGCGGCACGGTGCGCACGGCGATCCGGACCCGGGACGCCCCGCCCTCGACCAGGTCGACGGCGATCTCCGCGCCCGTGTTGCCGATGCCGACGACCAGGACGTCCTTGCCCGCGTACGGGGCGGGGTTGCGGTAGTCGCAGGCGTGGACCAGATCGCCGGTGAAGGTGTCGAGGCCGGGCCAGTCGGGGACGCGCGGGGTGTGGTTGAAGCCGGTGGCGACGACGACCGCCCGGCCGGTCAGTACCCGGCCACCGGTCGCGGTCAGCTGCCAGTCCTTGCCGTCCGGGGCGCGGTCGATCCGGGACACCTCGACGCCCGTCACCACCTCCAGCCCATGGTGCTCGGCGTACTTGTCCAGATAGCGCACCACGTCGTCCCTGGACACCCAGCGCCCGAACCGGCGCGGCATCGCGAGCCCCGGCAGCGCGGACCGGCTCCGGGTCGTGTGGAGGTGCAGCCGGTCGTAGTGACGGCGCCAGGACGCGCCCACGTTCCCGGACTTCTCCAGCACGACCGCCCGTACGCCCTGCTCGCGCAGGGCCGCCGCGGCTGCGAGACCGCCCGGCCCGCCGCCGACCACGTAGACGGGGCGGCCCTCGGTGAGGTCGGTGGGGGCCGATCGGGGGATACCGGCGGTAAGTGCGCTGTCGGACATGGTTCGGAGCGTAATCGCGCACCCGGTTGATGGGTCTCGGTCAAGACCGGAATCGATTGCGAATTGATCACGGGTGCACGCCTTCTGTTCGGGCTTCGCCCGCTTCTCGTCCACTCCTTGCGCACCTCTTGCGCGAGTCGCCCGTCATCGGGTGAACTGACGTACCGTCAGATTCAGTGAGCGGAGGCCCCATGCAGACGATCTGGCTCGGCGGAGCCGAGTGGCTCGCCGTTCTCCGGATAGGCCTCGGCCTGTGGTGGCTGGAGAGCTGGCGGCACAAGGACAAGAAGGGCTGGTTCGAGCGCGGCACGGGCATCGCCTGGGCCGCGGACGTCGCGGGCAAGCACCGCTGGGCGGCCGTACGCACCGGCTTCCGGAAGATCGTCGCCCCGCGCCCCAAGCTGATGGCGTACGTCGTCGTGTACGCCGAACTCGCCCTGGGACTCGGCCTGGTCGCCGGATTCCTCACCCCCGTCGCACTGGTCGCGGGGCTCCTGCTCAACCTTCTCTACCTGGTGCTGATGATCCACGACTGGGCCGAGCAGGGTCAGAACGCGATGATGGCGCTCATCTCGCTCGTCGCGCTGTTCACGATGGCCTGGCAGACCTGGTCCCTCGACAACGCGATCGGACTCTTCCTGTGACCACGGCCGCCGTACGTTTCGACCTTCCCGAGCCCGACGCCTTCACCCGCCCGTACTGGGACGCCGCCGCCCGGGGGCAGTTGCTGCTGCGCCGCTGCCACGACTGCGGGCGCGCGCACCACTACCCGCGCGAGTTCTGCCCGCACTGCTGGAGCGAGGACGTCGCCTGGGAACCGGCGAGCGGGGACGCCACGCTCTACACCTGGTCCGTCGTCCACCGGAACGACCTGCCGCCGTTCGGCGCCCGCGTCCCGTACGTCGCCGCCGTGGTCGACCTGGCGGAGGGGCCGCGGATGATGACGGAGGTCGTGGGGTGCGAGGAGTCCGAGCTCGCCATCGGCATGGCGCTGCGGGTGACTTTCCGGCAGGAGGAGGGGAAGGAGACCGTTCCGGTCTTCCACCCCGGGGACTGCTGAGCGAGCTGCGCCGGACGGGCCCGGCCCGTTCTACTTCTTCCGCTGTGCGGGGCCGAGAGCGGGTGGCCACCGGTCGGCCTCCGGGAGGCCGGCATCTCCGTCCTTCCATTCGGGGTCGTAGGCGCAGGGCATGGAGGCACCACCGGTGAAGTACTCCCGGTCCGGGTACCAGATGAAGGACATCCGCTCGTTCCCGCCGTCCCGCTGGACGTACAGGTCCCAGGACTTGCTCTTCCCGCCCTCGCGGAAGGACGAGACCTCCCAGCCGTCGTCCTTGAACTGCCGGTGCAGTCGGCGGAGGCCGGAGACGGCCTGGTCCGCGGGGACGTGGTCCAGCGCCCAGCTGTGGCTCATCCGGTAGGCACCGTCGACGGTCTTGTCCTCCAGCCCGAGCAGACCCCCGTCGTAGCAGTAGCCGGAGCTCAGTGTGTTCTCCGTGCTGACGCCGAGCTTCTCGACCCCCGGCTGCACGGTGCGCTCGAACCCCATGAGGTCGTACGCCTCCTGGGAGCGCTGGAAGGCACGGTCCGCCATCTTCCCGGGCGCGACCCGGGGATAGTCCGTCGACCCCGAAAGGCCCCCTGCGAGCAGGACGACCAGAGCGACGACGGGTATGACGAGGAGCGCGGCGCAGCCGCATCCGAGGGCCCCGAGCACGGAGGAGGGGGACTTGGACCCGGCCGGGGCGGGGTCGGGAGCGGGGGTGGCGTCGGGATCGGGGACGGCGTCGGCGGGTGCGGTCTCGTCGGGCATACGGGGGACGGTATGCCCTCGGCGCAGGGCGCCGGATGGGCGCGGCCACCCGCAAGGAGTAGGTATGCGTACTCAGTTGACCCGCTGATCCGCACGGGATGCCGGTGCGGACCGGCGGGGCTCAGGGCTCGATGCTGCGCAGCTTGCGCCGTTCGCGGAAGTTCGGGTGGCGTACGACCACACCGCCCATGCCGCAGGAGCCCGTCAGCCGCAGGAGCGGGGCGCCGGGGGTCCGCGCGTCGCCGGTCCTGTCCTTCAGGCCGCCGATCCCCAGGTCCAGGCTGTCGGTGTCCACGGTCCAGCCCTCCGGGATCACGATTTTCACCCCGGCCATCTCGCCACGTACTTCCAGGGAGATCTCGCGCAGCCGGCACTCGGCGCGGGTGAAGTCGATCCGGACGCCGCCGATGCCGCCCTGGGCGCGTATCACCGGGGGGACCTTCCAGACGCCCGAGCGCGTCGCGCCGTGCAGGCCGCCCTTGAGGACCAGCGGTTCGCCGGTGGCCACCTCGATGGGGACCAGATCCTCGGTGAGGGGAGCGAGTTCGGCGTAGGTCTTGGCGGAGAGTGCCGCCCCGAGCCGGGTGTCCAGCTCGTCCATGTCGATGCGGCCCTCGGCCGCCGCCTCGCGCAACTGCTCGACCACCGCCTCGCGATCGGCATCCGAAGCGCGCATACGGGCGGCGGAACGGGCGGGATCAGCAGTCATGGAAGCGATGATACGGGCGGGTGCCGCGCCGGGCCTCCCCGTCTCTTCCTCGCTCTTTCCCCGCCCTTTCCCCGCTCCTTCCCCCGGCCCTTTCTCCGCCCGCGTCACAGCCCCGGCGCCCCCCACACCGGGAACCACCGGGCCAGGTCCTTCTCCACCCGCAGGTCGTCGCCGAGCACCGCTCTGACCTGCAACTCCAGCTGGTTGTCCCGCCGCTCCATGCCACCGGGCAGGGGCGCGAACGGGTAGAACGTGCCGCGCTTGTAGAGGTAGACCAGGGCCAGCGGACGGTCCCGCGCGTCGCGGAAGCCGATCAGGGAGCAGAGCAGGTGCGGGCCGAACCCGCCGTCCTGGAGCAGGGTGTTGACCGCGTGCAGGTCGTTGACCAGGGTGGCGGTGTCGTCGGCCGGGCGGCGGGAGAGCAGCCAGGTGTAGCCGTAGGCGTCCTGGCTGAACTCCACCGGGATTCCACCGCGGCCGGTGTCGGCGTCGAGCAGTTCTCGTACGTCCTGCTCGATGCGGGCGAAGGTGCCGCCCTCGACCCCCGCGAAGCAGACCGAGCCGAGACCGGTCGGTGTGAAGCCCGCGCCCGCCTGGAGGGTGAGGGCGGCGGAGGGTACGGCGAAGAGCTGGTCGAGGTCGGGGCGGACCGGCTTGCTGCGGCCGAGGATGGTGTCGAGAAGACCCATGGGGCGTTCCTCCGGGCGTCGCGTCGGGCGCGTTGTCACGGGCTTCGCATCGGATGTCGCTCACGGACGGGCGAGGTCGGCGGAGATGCGGGCCAGCTGGTCGAGGCGCTGTTCGAGGGTCGGGTGGGAGGAGAGCAGCCGGCTCAGACTCTCCTTGGAGGAGAACGCGGGGACGAAGTAGAAGGCGTTGTACGGCTCCGCCTTCCGCAGGTCCTCGGTCGGGATACGGGCCATCTGGCCGCTCACCTTGGTGAGAGCGGAGGCGAGTGCGGAGGGACGGCCGGTGAGCAGGGCGGCGGTGCGGTCGGCGGAGAGCTCGCGGTAGCGGGAGAGCAGCCGGGTCAGCAGGAAGCTCAGGGCGTACACGACCGCGCTGACCAGCGGGATCAGCATGATCGCGATGCCGACGGGGTCATTGCTGCGGCTGTTGCGGGAGAGCCCGCCCCACAGGGCGACGCGGGTGATGACGCCGGCGAGCACCCCGAGGAACGAGGCGATCGTCATGACGGCGACATCGCGGTGCGCGACGTGCGACATCTCGTGCGCGAGCACGCCCTCCAGCTCCGGGGGATCGAGTCTGCGCAGCAGACCGGTGGTGGCGCAGACGAGGGCGGTCTTCTCGCTGCGCCCCGTCGCGAAGGCGTTCGGTACATCGCTCCGGGCGATCGCCACGCGTGGTTTCGGCATGTCGGCAAGAGCGCAGATCCGGTCGACGGCACCGTGCAGCTCCGGCGCCTCCTCCGGGGTGACCTCACGGGCCCCCATGCTGAACGCCGCGATGCGGTCGCTGAACCAGAACTGCGCGATGAACATCCCGCCGACGAGGATCAGAATGATCGGCCAGGCGCCGCGCAGCACGGCGAGCAGCACGCCGACCAGGACCACGTACAGCAGTCCGATCAGGAACATGGTGCCGACCATGCGTGTGGTCAGCCCGCTGTCGGGGGCGTAACGGGAACGGGAACGCGCGCCGGCGCGGGTGCGGGAAAGGGTTCGGCTCATTTTCGCCTCCAGTCCGCCTGATGCCTTCCATCTTGCTCCTTTCGAAAGGAGCACGGAGGTGATCGGGTGGCTCGAAATGCCCGCTCGGCCGGGCGGGCGGAGAATGGATCTTCCCGAGGACATTTGGCCGAACATCACCTAGACCCATTAGGTGCCCGAGGCATCTAGTGGCGGGAGATCGGTTAGGACTCCCCCCTCTCTTTGCGAGGTCCGCCATGGCAGAAGCCGAAACCGTCTCCTTTCCGCAGAACCGCACCTGTCCTTATGACCCGCCGACGGGATATCGCGAGCACCGGGGGCAGCGGCCCGTGTCTCCCGCCAAGCTCTTCGACGGCCGCATGGTGTGGCTGGTGACCGGGCACGCCGAGGCGCGTTCGCTCCTGGTGGACCAGAGGCTCTCGTCCGACCGGGAGAATCCCGCGTTCCCGTTCTTCGCCGAGCGGCTGGCCGCGAGCACCCTGCGCCGTGTCGAACTGCTCGGCGTCGACGACCCCGAGCACAACGCCCAGCGCCGGATGCTGATCCCGAGCTTCACGGTCAAGCGGACGGCCTCGCTCCGGCCGCGGATCCAGGAGACCGTGGACCGGCTGCTCGACGCGATGGCCGAGCAGGGCCCGCCGGCCGATCTGGTCGACTCCTTCGCCCTGCCCGTACCGTCCATGGTCATCTGCGCCCTGCTCGGGGTGCCCTACGAGGACCACGAGTTCTTCGAGGCGCAGTCGCGCAAGCTGCTCCGCGGTCCGGCGGCCGCGGATGTGGAGGCGGCGCGGGACGAGCTCGACGAATACTTCCGGGTGCTGATCGGGCAGAAGCGGGCCGCCCCGGGCGAAGGGCTGCTGGACGAGCTCATCGTCAAGCAGCTGGAGACCGGCGGCGTGGACCAGGAGGAACTGGTGCGGCTGGCCGAGATCCTGCTCGTCGCCGGGCACGAGACGACCGCGAACATGATCTCGCTCGGTACGTTCACGCTGCTCCAGCATCCCGGTCAGCTGGCCCGGATGCGCGAGTCCGAGGGGCTGATGGGTTCGGCGGTCGAGGAACTGCTCCGTTTCCTGTCCATCGCCGACGGGATCTCCCGGGTGGCCGTCGAGGACATCGAGATCGGCGGGGTGACCATTCGCGCGGGGGACGGTGTCATCCTGACCACGGCGGTGATCAACCGGGACGAGGCCGTGTATCCGTCACCGGACGAGCTGGACCTTGGCCGGAACGCGCGCAATCACGTCGCTTTCGGGTTCGGAATCCATCAGTGCCTGGGCCAGAACCTGGCACGGGCCGAGCTGGAGATCGCACTGCCCGCGCTTTTCGACCGCCTTCCCGGTCTGCGGCTCGCGGTACCCGCGGAAGAAATCCCGTTCAAGCCCGGTGACACCATTCAGGGGCTCCTCGAACTCCCCGTGACCTGGTGACCGGAACATGGGTGAACGAAGCACGGGCGAATGAAACGTGCTGATCGGAACATGGTGATCGGAATGCGAGCGGAAGGATCTGCCGGAATGCGGATCAGTATCGACAAGGACCGGTGCATCGGCGCGGGCCAGTGCGCGCTCACCGCGCCGAAGGTGTTCACCCAGGACGACGACGGGTTCAGCGAACTGATGCCCGGCTACGAGGAGGCCCTCGACGGCGCCACGGTGAAGGAGGCCGTCCGGGTCTGCCCGGTGCAGGCGATCAGCCTCGGTTGACGGACCGCCACCGCCCGTGCCCGCAGGGCAGGTGCAGTGCGGGTGCGGGCGGCAGGTTCCGTACGGGTGCGGGCGGGCATGGATCGGCAGGGGTACGGGCGGATCGCGGGCCTCACGGCCAGAGCAGCTCCCGGGTCCAGGCCGCGCCGTTCCCGGCCGCGTCCTGCCTGCGGTAGCGCAGCCGTACGTGCCGGCGCGCCGCGTCGCCCTGGAAGAACTCGACCTCCCGCGCCTCGGCCACGTACCGGGTCCAGCTCGTCACCTCCGCGTCCGGCTCGGCCCGTGCCCGTTCCCAGGCGGCGTCGGCGGTGCGGGCCAGCTCCTCCAGCGAGCCCAGCACCTCGCTCTGCGACCCGGTCAGCGCGGAGGCCAGCGCGCCGGTCGAGCGGGCGTGCAGATCGGCCAGGCTCTCGTCGGGCGCGCAGGCGGTGACCGGCCCCCGCACCCGTACCTGCCGGCCCTGCACCGGCCAGTAGAAGCCGAGCGCCGCATACGGCCGGGCGGCGAGCTGGTGGCCCTTCGCGCTGGTGCGATGGGTGGCGAAGTGCCAGCCGCGCTCGTCCGCGTCGTGCAGCATCACCGTCCGCACATCGGGGCGGCCCCCGGCGTCCACGGTGGCCAGTGACATGGTGTGCGCCTCCAGCTGCCCGGCGGCCACCGCCTCGGCGAACCAGCGGTGGAAGAGGGGGAGCGGGTCCGGGGGCGCGGCGGCCGGGTCGAAGCCGGGAAGCTCCACGTCCCAGACGCGCTGGGCATGGAGGAGGTCCAGGAAGCTCTGGTGTGCGTCGGTCATGCCCCCATTGCAGCGCACGGCACCGTACGGGGCGGGCTGAACTCCGAAGAGCTGGTGGCCAGGCACCGCCGGCTGCCGCGGGTGGACGGCGAGCAGACGCGCCGCGAGGCCGATGCGCTCTTCGCCGCCCCCTCACCCCCGCCCCAGCACCACCGTTCCCGAGGAGCAGAACCAGCCGCCCGTGCCCGAGGCCACCGCCAGTTCCGGGAGCCGGCCGCCGGCCTTGCGCACCTGCCGTTCGCCCGCCTCGCCGCGGAGCTGGCGTACTGCCTCCACCAGGAGGAACAGCCCGCGCATCCCGGGGTGGCAGGCGGACAGGCCGCCGCCGTCGGTGTTCACCGGAAGCTCGCCGGTCAGCCCGGTCCGGCCCTTCTCCACGAACGCGCCGCCCTCGCCCTTCGCGCAGAAACCGAGGTCCTCCAGCGTCACCAGGGTCATGTAGGTGAACGCGTCGTAGATCTCGGCGAGGTCGATGTCCGAGGGCCGCACCCCGGCCCGCTCGAACGCCAGCCGGCCCGAGACCGCCGCCGGGGAGACCGTGAAGTCGTCCCACTCCGACATGGTGGAGTGCGAGACGTGCTCGCCCGTGCCCAGGATCCACACCGGCGCCTTCGCCGTGTCCGGTACGTACTCCTCGGCGGCCAGCAGCACCGCGCAGCCGCCGTCGCTGCGGATGCAGCAGTGCAGTTTGGTGAACGGGTCCGCGATCATCGGCCCCGACAGCACGTCGTCCACCGTGACCGGGTCCCGGAACATCGCGTCCGGGTTGGCCGCCGCGTTCGCCCGCGCCTGGACCGCGACCTCGGCCAGCTGCTCCAGGGTCGTCCCGTACTCGTGCATGTGACGGCGCGCGGCCATCGCGTACTTGGCGATCAGCGAATGCCCGTACGGCACCTCGAACTGGAGCGGGCCGCGCGCGCCGAAGGAGAGGTTGGAGGTCCGCCGGCCCGCCTTGATGTCCGCGCGCGCCGTCGACCCGTACACCAGCAGTACGGCGTTGGCGCGCCCCGCGGCGATGGCGTCCGCCGCGTGGGCCGCCATCACCTCCCAGGTCGAGCCGCCGACCGAGGTGGAGTCCACCCAGGTGGGCTTCAGGCCCAGGTACTCGGCGACCTCGACCGGGGCGAGCGTGCCGAGTCCGGCGGAGGCGAAACCGTCGACGACGGACCTCTCCAGCCCCGAATCGGCCAGCGCCCGGCGGGCGGCCTGGGCGTGCAGGGCGTACGGCGTGGCCGTGTCGACGCGCCCGCAGTCGGCGAGGGATATGCCGACGACAGCGACCTTGCGGTGGGAAGAAGGCATGAATCTGACGGTACATCAGATTCGGGTGCGGGGGGACCGTCCGGCGGGGCGGGGATCTTCCGGCCCCCTCCCGTGCGCGACTCTGGGCATCTGGTGGATTCGCCCCTAGCATGACGCACCGTCAGATCGGAGGCCGGAGGCCTCCGAGGGGAAGGAGTCCGACGATGGATGCCGCCTTCACCGCGGAACAGGACGAGATCCGCCGCACCTTGCGCGAACTGCTCGCCGAACACTGCGCACCCGACGACGTCAGAAGCGCCGTACGGACCGCCGACGGGTACGACGCGGCCCTGTGGCGACGGCTCGCCCAGGACCTCGGGCTGCCCGGACTCGCCCTCCCGCAGGGGTACGGGGGCGTCGGCTGCGGCCTCACCGAGCTGGCCGTCGCCTGCGAGGAGACCGGCCGCGCCCTGCTGCCCTCGCCGCTCATCGCCACCGCCGTGCTCGCCGCGCCGCTGATCGCCGCACTCGGCACCGACGCCCAGCGCACCGCCCTGCTGCCGCGCATCGCGGCCGGTGAACTGACCGCGACCCTGGCCGTCCCCGGCGGCTCGCTGGCCACCGCCCTCGGGCTCACCGACGACCCCACCGACGGCTCCTGGGCGGGCGGCGGCCGGGCGGGCGGCGTGCAGGCCAGGCAGGGCGCCGGCGACGGGGGCTGGCGGCTCTACGGGGAGGCCGCGCAGGTCCTCGACGGGCACAGCGCCGAACTGCTCCTGGTCGCGGCCCACGCCGGAGGCTTCCCGCGCAGCCGTACGCTCCTCTTCCTGGTCCGTCCGGACACGGCGGCCGGAGTCGTCCGCGCCCGCCGGACCTCGCTCGACGAGACCCGCCCGCTGGCCCGGATCGAACTCCGCGACACCGAGGCCGAACTCCTCGGCGCCGACGACACCGCCGACGTGACCGGCGCACTCGCCTCGGCCGGACACCCGGTCGCCGCGCTGCTCGCCGCCCAGGCGGTGGGGGCGGCAGGCAGTGCGCTGGAGCGGACGGTCGAGTACGTCAAGGCGCGCGAGCAGTTCGGCCGGGCGATCGGTTCCTTCCAGGCCGTGAAGCACCGCCTGGCGGATCTCTACGTACAGGTGCAGGCGGCCCGTTCCGCCGCGTACTACGCGGCCTGGGACCCGGCCGACGCCGGGGGGCTCGCCCTGGCCCAGGCCCTGGAGGCGCTCCGGATCACCACCGCCGAGGCCGTCCAGCTGCACGGCGGGATCGGCTTCACCTGGGAGCACGAGGCGCATCTGTACTTCAAACGGGCCGCCGCCGACGAACTGCTCTTCGGCCCCGTCCACCAGCTCCGGGACCACGCGGCGCAGCTGGCCGGACTGTTCGCGGGACCGGCCCCGTCCGCCCCGGCTGCCTCGTCCACCTCGTCCACCTCGTCCGCCTCGTCCGAGCGGGTGGCGGTCTGATGGCGCCCGGCGTCCGGCTGATCCAGAAGGTGTCCTCCACCCGCGCGTTCGCGAAGGTCGCCCCGCATGTCGTGCCCGCCATGGACCGTGCGGTGCACCGGCTGACGCGCGGCAAGGTGCTGCTCAGCTCCCGGATGCTGCCGGGGCTGATCCTCACGGTGCCGGGGGCCCGGAGCGGTCAGCTCAGAACCACTCCGCTGGCCTGTATGCCCGTGAAGGGGACGGAGCGGAGCTGGATCCTGGTCGGCAGCAACTTCGGCCGCACGGGGCATCCGGCCTGGACCGCGAATCTGCTGGCCGGCCCCGACAAGGCGGTCGTCAACTGGCAGGGCCGGGACGTTCCGGTGCGCGCCACGCTGCTGGCGGGCGAGGAACGGGAAGAGGTGTGGCGGGCGGCGCTGAAGTTCTGGCCGCCGTACGCGACTTACCAGGCGCGGGTGGAGCGGGAGATCCGGCTCTTCCGGCTGTGCGAGCGGGGCGGCGCCGCGCCCTGATGCCGGGGTTACCGGCAGTGGGGGAAAGGTCCGGGTGCGCCGACGGCGGACCACATGCGTGGCCCGCCGTCGGTGAGACAGGACCTGGGGCGCCCGGGACGGCCGCGCGAAACCCGGTGGGGGAGGGGCCGTCGGCGCCTGTGCTACCTCGTGGGCTTCTTTCCGGTGATGCCCAGATGCACCAACAGGGCGAGGTTCGGCTTGAGTTCGGCCTGCTTCACACCCCAGGTCGTGAAGCCCTTCTGGTGCGAGGCGACGGCGGCCAGCATCGCTACCAGCGAGCCCGCCATCGCGGCGGCGCTGACCTCCTTGTCGACCTTGCCCTTGGCCTGGAGCTCCTTCACCGAGTCGGTGAGCGAGTTGGTGACCGAGTTCAGGATCTTCATGCGGATCTTGTAGAACCGCTTGTCGCCCTCGGCCGCACCGAGGTCGACCACGCGCAGGATCGCGTCGTGGTGCCGCCAGAAGTCGAGGAATCCCTCGACGAGTTCCTCGGCCGTCTGCCAGCCGGCCTTGCCGACCCAGGAGCGGCCGGCGACCAGTTCGGTCAGCCCGGCGCCCTCCTTGGCCATCTCCTCGGCGATTTCGAGGACGGCGCCCTCGACGTCGGGGAAGTATTGGTAGAAGGTCGCGGGTGAAGTCCCCGCCTTCCGGGCGACGTCGATGACTTTGACGTCCCGGTACGGCGAGGAGCTGAGCATCTCGCTGAGGCAGTCGAGCAGCTTCTGCCGCGTCGCCTGTCCGCGTCGACCGGCCACGCGGCCGTCGACGGTGCGCACTTGTCCTGTCATGCCGTCAGCTTACCGAGGGGTGATCTGAGCGCGATTCGGCCGACTGCAAATGGGGATCACCGCAGACGCGGTGGGGGGAGTGGCCGGATTTCGACGCATGCGCACCACGAAGCGATAAGTGTTATCAACAGCCTGTGGATAACTTCAGTGGATAACTTTCCGTGATGCCGTGAGCATGGAACGCTTCCGTCGAGATTCTTCGAAAATTAGTTCGATGTTGAGGGGTCGGGGCGCGATGCGGGCGATGCGTGGTTACGTTTGCTGTGACGAGTGTCACTGTCATGACCCGTGAACGACGCGGGATCACGGAAGGACCCGGGCCCATGGCCGCATTCGCGCGATCCGCGCCGTGCTGGGTGGATGTGCAGCTGCCCGACCTGGAAGCGGGCAAGCGCTTCTACGGCGAGCTGTTCGGCTGGACCTTCCGAGCGGGCGAAGCGCCGTACGGCGAAGGGCCGTACGCGGACGCCTGCAGCGGCGGGAAGCTCGTCGCCGCGCTCGCCGCCAAGAAGGACGGCCGGATGCCCACCGCCTGGGGGATCTACTTCGCCACCGACGACATCGCCGCGTCCGTCGCCCGGATCAGGGAGGCGGGCGGCCAGGTGATCACCGAACCGGTCCGGGCCGGCCGGGCCGGGGTGCTCGCCCAGGCGGCCGACCCCGGCGGAGCGGTCTTCGGGCTCTGGCAGGCCGGTGACCGCGAGGGATTCCAGAAGCAGAACGAACCCGGCTCCTTCTGCTGGACCGAGGTCTACACCCGGCAGAAGGACCGGGTGGACGCCTTCTACGAGGAGGTCTTCGGCTTCCAGGGCACCGACCTTCCGCAGGGCGCCGGTGCCGGCGAGTCCGGCTCCGGCGCATCCGGTGCGGACGAGCCGGAGCCGCCGGGCTTTCGCATGTGGTCCCCGGCGGGCACCGAACCCGGTCCGGACACCGCGGTCGGCGGCCGCAGCGTCATCACCGACGCGTTCCCGGCGGAGATGCCCAGCTACTTCCTCAGCTACTTCGCCGTCGAGGACTGCAACCGCGCCGCCGGGAACGCCGTACGCCTCGGCGGCCGCATCTCCGCACCGCCCTTCGACATCCCGTACGGGCGGATGGCCGTCCTCCAGGACGATCAGGGCGCCGTGTTCGCCGTACTTCAGCCCCCTGTGTCCGGGAACGGGGCAGAGTGAGCTGTGACACCCCGATCCGCCCCCGGGTTCGCAACCAGGGCCTCAGCCAGGAAGAATCGGGGGTGCGCACCGCCGGGTGGTGCCCAGTGGTGAGACGCCGTACAGGGCGGGTTTTCGCGGGCTTCTGTTCCTGAGGCTCGTACGGGGAGGTGGCAGGGCAAGTGGTGGAGCAGCTGACGCAGCACGACCCGAGGCGGATCGGCCCGTTCGAGGTGCTGGGACGGCTCGGTGCCGGCGGCATGGGGCTGGTCTATCTCGCCCGCTCGGCTTCGGGCCGGCGCGTGGCGATCAAGACGGTTCGTACGGAGCTCGCCGAGGACCAGCTGTTCCGGGTCCGGTTCACGCGCGAGGTGGAGGCCGCCCGCGCCGTCAGCGGCTTCTACACGGCGGCGGTGGTGGACGCCGACCCGCGCGCGGCCGTGCCGTGGTTGGCCACCGCCTATGTGCCGGCCCCCTCGCTGGAAGAGATAGTGAGCGAGTGCGGGCCCATGCCCGTCCAGGCAGTGCGCTGGCTGGCCGCCGGTATCGCCGAGGCGCTCCAGTCGATCCACGGCGCGGGACTGGTCCACCGCGACATGAAGCCGTCGAACGTGCTCGTCGTCGAGGACGGCCCCCGGGTGATCGACTTCGGGATCGCGTCCGGGGTCTCCAACACCCGGCTGACCATGACCAACGTCGCCGTCGGCACGCCTGCCTACATGTCGCCGGAGCAGGCCAGGGACTCCCGCAGCGTCACCGGCGCCAGCGATATCTTCTCGCTCGGCTCCACCCTCGTCTTCGCCGCCACCGGCCACGCGCCCTTCCACGGCGCCAACCCCGTCGAGACGGTCTTCATGCTGCTGCGCGAGGGCCCCGACCTGGAGGGGCTGCCCGGCGAGCTGCGGCCGCTGATCGAGTCCTGCATGCAGATGGACGCCGGACTGCGGCCCACCCCCGCCGACCTCCAGGCCCAGCTCGCCCCGCACCTCTTCGCCTCCGGCGGCGACGACAGCGGCACCGCCTCGGCCTGGCTGCCGACCTCCGCCACCGCGATGATCGAGCAGCGCCGCGGCGGCCGCAGGCCCGTGGGACCCGGCCCGGCCCAGCCGCCGGGCCCGCCGCCCGGACCGCCGCCGGGCGTCGACCCCGGCTGGCGCGCCAACACGGACCCGCGCCACCAGGCCCCCGCCCCGCGCCCGCAGGCCCCGGACCCGCGCCCTCAGGCCCCCGACCCCCGCCCGCAGACCTCCGACCCGGTGCCCGTGCCCGACGCGGGCGGTCCGGTGCGGCTGCCCGGTGCGAAGGTGCCGATCGGTCCCGGCCCGCGGGCCCAGGACGTACGGGCCACCGCCACGGCCACCGCGGACGCGGGCCCCGCGACCGGCTGGGTGCGCCCGCCCGCCGGAGTGAACGGTTCCGTCCCGGCCGCGCCCGCCGTGCCCGTGCCGGGCCCCGCGCAGCCGCCGGAGCCGCCGCCGGGCCCGGACCGCTGGCGGCCCTGGCGCTTCCGGATGTCCAACGACGTCTGGGGGACACCCGTCGTCGCCGGGGACCTCCTCTACGTCACGTCGTTCGAGGTGCACGCCCTGGACGTGGGCAACGGGCGGCGCCAGTTCAAGACCCGTGACGTGGCCTGGGCGATGGCCGTCGAGGGCGGCCGTATCCACGCCTCCGACGGGCCGTCCCTGTACGCCCTGGACGCGACCACCGGCGCCGAGCGGTGGCGGCTCCAGACGGACGCCTGGGTGTACTCCCTCAAGGCCGACCGCGGCACCGTCGTCACCGGCACCCGGGGCGGCGGCGTCCAGGCGTGGGAGGCGTCCACCGGCGAGAAGCTGTGGGAGAGCGGCGGCGTCCAGACCGACTTCGAGACGGCGGAGGCCGGGCCCGCGATCCACGACGGCACGGTCTACCTCTGGCAGGACGCCCGACTGCGCGCCGTCGACGCCCGTACCGGCATCGAGCGCTGGTCGTACCCCATCGGCGACGCCGCCTCCTGCGGCGGGGTGCCGGTCCGGGTGACCGCGGCGCCCGACGGCTTCGTCTACGTCAGCGCGGGGGCCCGGGTCCTCGCCGTGGACGCCGTATCGGGTCATGTGCGCTGGCACTTCGAGTCGCCCGCCGTCTTCCTCTCCCCGCCCGCGTTCGCGCCGGGCCCCGCCGTCACCGGCGGCGGGGTGTACCTCGCCGACTACCTCGGCACGGTGTACGCGCTCGACGCCTCGACCGGCAAGGACCGCTGGCGCATCGCCACGGAGGCCCGCCAGTCGATCGAACCGGTGCTGGTGACGGCCGGGAACGTCCACGTCGGCAGCGGCAGCGCGCTGTACACGCTCGACGCGGTCACCGGCACCCCGAAGTGGCGGTTCGCGGCGGGCGGCGAGGTGGTGGGCGCCCCGGTGGTCGCCGACGGCCGGGTCCACTTCGGCTCCGCCGACCACGTCCTGTACACCCTGGACGCGGCGGGCGGGCAGCTCCGCTGGAAGCTGGCGACCGGCGGCGAGATCACGGGTTCGCCGGTGGCGCAGGGCGGTGTCGTGTACGCGTGCAGCAAGGACCGCTGCGTGTACGCGCTGGACGCGCTGAAGGGCACGGGCACGGGCAGCCGGGCCAGGGCGTAGCGCGGCGGGATCGGGCCCGTCCGGGACGTGTGCCGGGCCGCGGCGGAATCCGGCCCGTCCGGCGTTCGAGGACGGAACCCCGGGCGCGGAGGGCCTCAGCCGTTCGGGTGCCCGTCCGCATCCGGGGCCTTGTCCGGGGCCTCGTCCGGCGCGACGGGATACGGGGCCGTGTCCCGGCCGCCCGGGTCCGGGGCCGAGCCCGGACGTTGCCGTTCCGCCGGATCCGGGCCCGTGTACAGCTCCGGCTCGGGCTCCGGCAGGGTGCTCGTCTGCACGGACGGCCCCGGCTCCTGCGTCGGCGGCCAGGTGTCCGGGTGCTCCGAGCCGGGCGCCTTGTACGGCTGGTCGCGCCGCTTGCGGGCGAGCCGGCCCCCGGCACCGTGCCGCCCCGGCATCACCGCCGCGCCCAACAGCAGCAGCACCCCGCCCGCCGCGGCCTCGGCCACACCCCACTCCAGCCCGGAACCGTCGGCCGCGACCGCCAGACTGCCCACCGACTCGCCCTGGCGCACCATCCACAGCACGGTGAACCCGAGCACCACCACACCCGCCGCCGCCACCAGCAGCCGCGACCGCAGCACCACACCAACCACCGTCAGCACGGCGGCGAAGAGGAACGCGAGCAGGATCGAGTCCAGTGGTCCGGGCCGGCTCGCACTGATTCCGGAGAACAGCTCCGCGACCCGGTAATCACGCCCGAGGCGACCGTCGTACCAGTCACGGAAGGGGCTCAGCACGGCGGCCGCCGCTCCGGCGAGAGCGAGCACCGAGCCGAGGACGTTGCGGATCATCATCGGCCTCCTGCGTGCCACGGACCGGCGTCACAGCTCTGCACCGCTCTGGCCCTCGACGCTACGCCCGGCCTCTCGCCCTCGCACCTTGCGCTAGCGTGACGGACGGTCGTTCGACAACTGCAGAGACGGACAACAACACAAGGGGGGCTGCATCGATGATGCGGCAGCACATAAAGCTTTCCGCGGTACTGGTCGTGGTGGTGCTCGCGCTCACCGGCTTCTCGACCTCCAGTCACGGCGGCCGCAGCGGCAAGAGCAAGAGCAGCGGGTCGAGCAGCGGCGGTGGCTGCTCCAACTCCAAGAAGAGCAACAACGGTTACCACAGCAGCGACAGCGACTACGACGACGACTACGACTCGTCGAGCAGCTCCTCCGGCTCCACCGACTACGGCACCCCGACCCCGACCGCCACGGCGTCCGACGAGCCCCAGGCGTACGCCGTGCGCTGCGCCCAGCCCCGCAAGGGCAAGCGCAAGGCCGTCACCGCCTCCACCGTGAAGCTCACCGCCAGTGCCGATGCCACCGGCTCGCACACCTACGAGGTCGACGTGACCTTCGTCGACGCGTTCGGCAACACCGTCGACACCGGTGACGCGACCGTGGAAGCCGAGGGCGGCGAGACCAAGACCGTCTCCGTGCGGATGGACAACCCGCGCAAGGTCTCCAAGGTGAAGAACTGCCGCGTGGAAGCCGAGCTGAGCTACTGACCCGCCGTCCGTCCCGTCAGCGCGTCCGGAACCCGCCCGCGCCCCGCCCCCGGAACAGTTCGGTCTGATGCTCCGGCGGCAGATTGCCGAGTGCGACGAGATGCGGGGCGTGGGCCATGGCCTGCTCCCTGGCCGCCTCCCGCGCGGACCAGACCGCCCGTACCGTCCCCTGCACCGCCCCGGTCGGGTACGAGGCGATCACGGCCGCCGCCCGCAGTGCCGCGTCCACCGCGCCGCCGGGCGCCGTCAACTCGCTGACCAGGCCGGTCTCGTACGCGCGACGGGCCGAGACCCGTTCCGCCGTCCCCATCAGCGACATCCGGGCCACCTCGCCGAACGGCATCCGCTGCGCCATCGAGATCGCCTCGAACGCGCTGACCATGCCGTACGTCGTGTGCGGGTCGAAGAACGTCGCCTCCTCGGACGCGATCACGAACTCCGACTCGCCCAGCAGATAGAACGCCCCGCCGCAGGCCATCCCCTCCACGGCCGCGATCACCGGCTTCCACAGGTCGTTGGCCTTCGGCCCGATCGCGAGCAGCGGATCGTCGATCGTGTACGGGGACGAGGGCTGCGGCACGTCCACGCCCCGGTCGATCCCGGTGCAGAAGGCCCGGCCGCCCGCCCCGGTGAGGACAACCGCCCGCACCCCGTCGTCGAAGCGGAACGCCCGCCAGGCGGCCGCCAGTTCGGCGGCCGTGGCCAGGTCGATCGCATTGTGCTTCGCGGGCCGGTCGAGGGTGACGAGCGCGACCCCGGTCTCCTTGTCCGTCTCCGTGCGCAGCGCCATCGCCCCTCACTTCTCCAGCAGCCAGCGCACCAGCGTGGCCCCGGAACCGGCCGGGCAGAACACCGCCCGCACCGGCGCGCCGATCCGCAGCCGCTCCGGATCGACCGAGTCCAGCGGGGCGTCCGGACCGCTCACCACGTTCCCCACCAGCCGGATCTGCGGGGCGTCCGCCAGCTCGACCACCACCGCGTTGTACGGGGCCTGCGCGGCGTACGCGGGCAGCAGCGGCGGATGCGGCCGTACATAGGACCAGATGCGGCCGCGGCCGCTCATCGGCCGCCACTCGCTCTCGAAGGACTGGCAGTGCGGGCAGCACGGCCGCGGCGGGAAGCGCAGCCGTCCGCACTCCGGGGCGGCGCACGCCTGGATACGGAGTTCCCCGCGGGCCGCGTACTCCCAGAAGGGGGCGCCGTCCTCGTCCACGACGGGCAGCAGCAGTCCATCCATCCCGGTCAACTCCCTCAGCTCCTCAGCAGTACGGCGGATGTGGGAACGCCCTCCCCGGCGGTGACCAGGCACGTCCCGGCGTCCGGGACCTGGGCGGTGGAGACGCCGCGCAGCTGCTTGACGCCCTCGTTGATCAGGTTGAAGCCGTGCACGTACGCCTCGCTGAGCCCGCCGCCCCCGGTGTTGATGGGCAGCCGCCCGCCGCTCTCCAGCGCCCCGCCCTCGGTGAACGCGGCGCCCTCACCGCGCCCGCAGAAGCCGTAGCCCTCCAGGGAGAGCGGGATGAGCGGGGTGAACGCGTCGTAGATCTGCGCCACATCGACATCGTCCGGGCCGAAGTCGGCCTGCTTCCACAGCTGTCGGGCGGCCGTCCAGGCGGGGCCGCTGAGCGGGTCGTCGTTCCAGTAGTTGACCATCCCGTGGTGCTGGGCGGGCAGCCCCTGGGCGACGGAGTGGATGTAGACGGGCTTCTGCCGGCAGTCGCGTGCCCGCTCGGCGGAGACGATCACGCAGGCCAGCGCCCCGTCCGTCTCCAGGCAGTTGTCGAAGAGGCAGAGCGGATCGCTGATCCAGCGCGAGGTCATATACATGTCGCGGGTCAGCGGCCGTTCGTACATCATCGCGTCCGGGTTCTGGTTGGCCCGGTTGCGGCAGGCGAGGGCCACGTTGAAGAGATGGTCGCGGGTCGCCCCGTACTCGTGCATGTACCGCCGCGCCAGCATCCCGATCTCGTCGGCCGGCCGCAGCAGACCGTACGGGCGGGTCCACTGGGCGGGGGTGGGCAGCTGCACGGCGGTGTTCTTCCAGGGCCGGGGCCCCGACCCCCGCTTCCGCGACCGCCAGGCGACGCCCACGCTCGCCTGCCCGGTCGCCACGGCGGCGGCGAGATGCGCGATCGTCGCGCAGGAGCCGCCGCCCCCGTACCCCACCTTGCTGAAGAAGGTGACGTCGCCGGCCCCGATGGCCTTGGCGACCTCCACCTCGTCGGTCTCCTCCATCGTGTACGAGGCGAATCCGTCCACCTCCGACGCGGCGATGCCCGCGTCGTCGAGCGCCGCGACGATGGCCCGGCAGGCCAAGGTCTTCTCGGATTCCGGCAGTTGTTTCGCGAAGGCCGTCTGTCCTATGCCGGCTATCGCCGTCGCGTCCTTGAGTGCCGTCACCGCACCTCCCAGGCCGTCATGACTGCTGACAGCGGCTGAGGCTACAGCTAATCTGACGGATAGTCAGCTACTGCGTCAGGAGGGCCAGTGATGCGCGGTGACGAGGAGTGGGGCAGCATCCCGGGGTTGATCCGGGCGGCGGCGCGCCGGTACGGGGACCGGGAGGCGGTCGTCGAGGGCCGCACCCGGGTCTCGTACGCCGAACTCGGCGAGCGCGTGGAGCGGGCCGCCGCCGCGTGCATGGCCTCGGGCGTGGAGCCGGGGGACCGGGTCGCGGTCTGGGCCCCGAACACTCTGGACTGGATCGTCTCCGCGCTGGGGGCGGTGACGGCCGGCGCGGTCCTCGTCCCCCTCAACACCCGCTTCAAGGGCAGCGAGGCGGCGTACGTCCTGCAGCGCAGCCGGGCGAAGCTCCTCTTCGTCACGGGCACCTTCCTCGGCACGTCGTACGTGGCGTCGCTGCGCCGGGCGGACGTACGGCTTCCGCACCTGGAGCGGGTGGTGGTGCTCGCCGACTCCGCCCCCGACGACTACGTCACCTGGAAGGACTTCCTGGCGGCGGGGGAGGAGGTGTCCGGGGCCGAGGTGCGCACCCGGGCCGACGCGATCGCCTCCTCGGACCCCTCCGACATCATCTACACCTCGGGCACCACGGGCCGGCCCAAGGGCGCGGTGATCACCCATGCCCAGACCCTGCGCTGCTACGCGATCTGGAGCGAGCTCGCGGATCTGCGCGAGGGGGACCGCTATCTGATCGTGAACCCGTTCTTCCACACCTTCGGCTACAAGGCGGGCATCATCGCGTGCCTGATGCGGGGCGCGACGATGGTCCCGCAGCCGGTCTTCAACGTGGACACGGCCCTGGCCAACATCGCCGCCGAACGGATCTCGGTGCTGCCCGGCCCGCCCACCCTCCACCAGTCCCTCCTGGACCACCCCGCGCGCTCCACCCACGACCTCTCCGCCCTCCGCCTGGTGGTGACGGGCGCGGCGGTGGTCCCCCTGAAACTGGTGGAACGGCTGCGCACGGAGCTCGGCATCACCACGGTCCTCACCGCGTACGGCCTCTCCGAGGCGAGCGGCATCGTCACGATGTGCCGCCGCGGCGACCCGTCCGAGACGATCGCCTCGACGTCGGGCCGGGCGATCCCGGACACCGAGATCCGCGTCCTGGCCGACCCCGGCACCCCCGGTGAGGTCCTGGTCCGCGGCTTCAACGTGATGCAGGGCTACTTCGAGGACCCGGAGACCACGGCCGCCACGATCACCCCCGACGGCTGGCTCCACACCGGCGACGTGGGCGTCCTCGACGAGGCGGGCAACCTCCGGATCACCGACCGGATCAAGGACATGTTCATCGTCGGCGGCTTCAACGCGTACCCGGCCGAGATAGAACAGCTCCTCGGCCTGCACCCCGACGTGGCCGACGTGGCGGTCATCGGCGTCCCCGACCCCCGTCTCGGCGAGGTCGGCAGGGCCTACGTGGTACGCCGCCCCGGCGCGACGACGACCGCCGACGACCTGATCGCCTGGTCCCGCCGCGAGATGGCCAACTACAAGGTCCCCAGAGCGGTGGAGTTCGTGCCCGAGCTGCCGCGCAACGCGAGCGGCAAGGTGGTGAAGGGGGAGCTGCGGGGGCGGGTGTAGCGGTCGGCGGCGGTCGTCGTCGTGGTCCCGGCAGCCCGCCGCGGGCCACGTGGCTTTGGCGAGTAGCGTCTTCGTCCAGTGAGCCCCACCAGCCACCGGACCGAGGAACGACGCGTTGAACATCGGCAGCTACTACGAGCCCATCGACGAGCACCGCTACAAGCCCACCGCCCACGCGGGCGGCGCCTGGGACACCGACGAGCAGCACTTCAGCCCGCTCGGCGGCCTCATCGTCCACGCCATGGACCGCTACCTGGCCGCGCGCCCGGACGGCGGCCCGGACCGTCGGCCGGTCCTGTCGCGGATCAGTTTCGACATCCTTGGGCGGCTCGCCCTCGACGAGTGCGAGATCCGGGTCGAGACCCTCCGTCCCGGCCGCACCATCGAACTGCTCGAAGCCGTCGCCCTGATCGCCGGCCGCCCCGTCGTACGCGCCCGCGCCTGGCTCCTCGCCTCCGGCGACACCACTTCCGTCGCCGGCGGCGCCGAGGACCGGCTCACCCCTCCCCAGGAGCTCAGGTCCTGGCCGATGAGCGAGGTCTGGCCCGGCGGCTACATCGCCTCCCTCGACGTCCGCCCGCTCGCCGAGCCGCGGCCGGGCCGTACGACCGCCTGGATCTCCACACCCCTGGACCTCGTCGCCGGGCAGACCGCGAGCCCCCTCGCTTCCTACATCGCGCTCGTCGACACCGCCAACGGCATCGCCGTACGCGAGTCGCCGACCGCCTGGATGTTCCCCAACGTCGACCTGACCATCCACCTGCACCGCCGGCCCGAGGGCCGCTGGACGGGACTCGACACCACGGTGACCTTCGGCCCCACCGGCCAGGGCGTCACCAGCACCGTCCTGCACGACGCCGACGGGCCGGTCGGCCACGCCCAGCAGATACTCACCGTCCGCCCCCTGTGACCACCGCCCCCGCCCTGGGCGTTGGCGCGTACACGAACGCGGAGAGGGGCACGCGACGATGTCACGTGCCCCTCTCCGTTTTCGCGGACGCGCAGCGGCCGCGACGGCTCCCCCTCCGCGCCGCCGCGGCCGCTCCCCCGTCGAGTGACGTTCAGGCCGTCTCGGAACCCGCGTGGTTCTCCTGCGTCTTGAGGAAGTCCTTCGGCGTGCTGCCGGCGTGGTTCTCCAGGGTCGTGATGTCCTCGGTCACGCTGCCGGCGTGGTTCTCCAGCGGCTTGACGGTGCCTGCACCGCTGCCCGGGCTGCCGGCGTGGTTCTCCTGAGTGGTCGCACCGGTCTTCGGCTTCAATGCGTCGCTCATGCCTGTCAACTCCCAAGTTCTTGCTTGTGTGGTCGGCGATGCCCGTCCGGCTGCTCCCCCGTGGGCTGCCGGACGGGCATATCAGGGCCGTTCACCCTAGCGGTGTGGTCCCCCGTACAACCCGCCTGCCCCCCGACACGGCGGATCGATGGACTTAAGACTGACGAGTGGTGATAAACGTTCGATGAACGCCGACGGCTCGATGCCCGTTCCGGTGCGTCAGGCGGCACTGACCGGATTGAGGAGCGCCCGGACCTTGTCCGCCTCCACGGCTCCGAACTGCTCGTGGATGGCGAGTGCTTCGGTCCAGCATGCATGGGCCCGATCGATCTGACCGAGGCGTTCGAGGGCGTGTCCCAGGGTGATCAGAACGTTTCCCCGCATCCATTCGCCTCCGATGACACGCAGGGCCAGGGCCTGCTCCGCGTGCTGAGCCGCCTGTGCGGGGCGCTTGTCGGCCAGGTGCGCCTCTGCGATCCGGAAGTGGGTCGAGCCTTCCCAGAGCCGTTGCCGGTTGCCCCGGAACACGCGCAGCGCCTCGTCGAGCTCCTCCAGGGCCTCGGACGGCCGTCCCGCCTGAGTGAGCGCGATGCCCAGCGCGAAGCGGCCGTTGGCCGTGCGGAGGCTGAGCCCCATGCCGTCGAAGATGGCCGTGCCCTGCTGGGCGAGCTCGACCGCGCTGGCCGTGCGGTTCATGTTCACGTGGATGCGCGAGAGATTGCACAGCGCGGAGGCCTCGCCGACCAGGTTTCCGTCCGCGCGGTAGTTCTCTATCGCCTCCTGCAGGAACTTCTCGCCCTCTTCGTGCCTGCCCTGGTAGAACGCGATGATGCCGCGATCGTTGGGTGCCCAGCATGCGGGGATCGGGTCCTTGGTGCTCTCCGCCAGATCCATCGCGTGCCGCGCCTCCTCGTCGGCCAGCGTGAAACGGCCGGAGACGAGGTAGACGGTGGACAGCGAGGCACGGGCCCGCGCCTCGGAGCGGGGGTCGGCGGCGGTTTGTGCCGCGTCACGCAGGGCCGCGGCGGTGGTTTCGTACTGGCGGGAGTTCGCGCCCGACTCGGCGAGGTCCTTCGCCGCGCAGAGCAGGTCGACGGCTCGCTGAAGCATTCCGTTCGACGCGCTCTGATGGGCGCAGGCGAGCAGTGAGTTGGCCTCGCTGTACAGCCAGTCCACGGCCTGCGGTCCGTCCGTGAATTCGAGTCCCGGGTGCTCGGTGTCCACCAGGTGGGCAACGGCCCGGTCCCCCGGCCGCTCCAGCGCGTACACCCCCGCCGCCGTCGCCAGGTAGAAGTCCAGCAGCCGCGACAGGGCCGACTCCCGGTCCTCCAGGGGCTCTTCGCCCCGCTCCGCGCAGGAACGCGCGTAGAGGCGCACCAGGTCGTGGAAGCGGTAGCGGCCGGGGGCCGCGGACTCCAGGAGGCTGGTGTCGACCAGGGCCTCCAGGAGGTCCTCCGCGACGTGCGCGTCCAGGTTCAGCACGGCGGCCGCGGCGGCCAGGGAGATGTCGGGGCCGTCCGCCAGGCCGAGGAGGCGGAAGGCACGCGCCTGGGCGGGCTCCAACTGGCCGTAGCCGAGTTCGAAGGTGGCCTTCACCGCGAGATCGCCGGCCTGGAGCTCGTCCAGGCGGCGGCGTTCGTCGGCCAGCTTGGCGGCCAGGACGGAGACCGTCCAGGTGCGGCGGGCGGCCAGGCGGGAGGCGGCGATGCGGATGGCCAGGGGGAGGAAACCGCAGGCGGCGACCACGTCGAGGGCGGCCTCGCGCTCGGAGTTGATCCGCTCCTCGCCCACGATGCGGGTGAAGAGCTGGAGCGCCTCCTCGGGAGACATCACGTCCAGGTCGACGAGGTGGGCGCCGGCCAGGTCGACCATGCGGACGCGGCTGGTGACCAGGGCCGCGCAGCCCGCGGTGCCGGGGAGGAGGGGGCGGATCTGGGCCGCGTCGTGGGCGTTGTCGAGGAGGACCAGGATGCGGCGGCCGTCCAGCGTGGACCGGTACAGCGCGGCGCGCTCGTCCAGGGAGTCGGGGATCGCCGAGTCCGCCGTGCCCAGGGCGCGCAGGAACGCGCCGAGGACCGTCTCCGGCTCCGCCGCCCGTGCGCCCGCGCCCTGGAGGTCCACGTACAGCTGGCCGTCCGGGAAGTGCTGGCGGGCCTGGTGGGCGACGTGCACGGCGAGAGTGGTCTTGCCGACGCCGCCGATGCCGGCCAGCGCCGAGACGGCCATCACCGAACCCTCGGCGGTGGCCAGCCGGTCGCCCAGTTCGCGTACGAAGGAGGCGCGGCCGGTGAAGTCCGGGACGGTGGCCGGGAGCTGGGCGGGGCGCACCGGGGCCGGGGCGGGTGCCGGTTCGTCCGCGGGGCGGGCCAGTTCCTCGTCGGCCTGCAGGATGCGCTGCTGGAGCTGGGCGAGCGCGGGACGCGGGTCGACGCCCAGTTCGTCGGCGAGCAGCCTGCGGGTGTCGGCGTAGACGGCCAGCGCCTCGGCCTGGCGGCCGCTGCGGTACAGGGCGACCATCAGGAGCTCGCGCAGCCGCTCCCGCAGCGGGTGCGCGGCCGTGAGCGCGGTGAGCTCGGAGACCGCCTCCGCGTGGCAGCCGACCTCCAGGTCCAGGTCCAGGCGGGTCTCGGTGAGCTGGAGCCGCCACTCCTCCAGCCGGGTGCGCTGGTTCTCGGCGTACGGTCCGGGTACGGAGGCCAGCGCCTCGCCGTCCCACAGCCCGAGCGCCTTCCCGAGCAGGGCGCGGGCCTGGCCGCGGTCGCCGGACGCACGGGCCTTGTCCGCGTCGGCCGCCAGCTCCTGGGCCACCGTCACGTCGAGGGCGTCGGTGCCGGTCCGGATCGCGTACCCGCCGGCGTCGCTGACCAGCGTCTGCGGGTCGAGGACCTTGCGGAGCCGGGAGGCGTACGTACGGATGGTGGCGAGCGCCTGGGAGGGCGGCTCGTCGCCCCAGATGGCGTCGATGAGCTCCGAGGCGGTGGCCGTGCGGCCGCCGCGCAGCAGGAGTGCCGCCAGCAGGGCGCGCTGCTGCGGCGAACCGGACGACAGGGCTTCGCCGTCCCGCCAGGCCCGCACCGGGCCGAGCACGGAGAAGCGCAGGTCGATGCCGCCCGCCGACCGCTGGTGTGGAGCGCGTTGCTCCGGAACACGCACGTGTGGCCCGATGTCACGGTCCATTGCTGCCCCCTGCCCTGCTCGCCCCGCCTGTGCTGCCCATCGTGCTTGATGCCGTCCGCCTGGATTGTCCGTCCCTGTGCCGGTCCGGGGCGGGTGGATCCGGATTGCTCGGTACCGCTGGTATCGCGCTCAACAGTCTGCCTTGTCTTGGGTGGCACGTCAGCAGTGGGTGACGCTCTGCACAAGGCCTCGACAACGATTACCGCACGGGGTCGGGTCCGGA
Source organism: Streptomyces sp. NPDC001890 (assembly GCF_042891445.1). Taxonomy (NCBI): domain Bacteria; kingdom Bacillati; phylum Actinomycetota; class Actinomycetes; order Kitasatosporales; family Streptomycetaceae; genus Streptomyces; species Streptomyces sp. NPDC001890. Next base: position 57,429 of record NZ_JBIATE010000002.1, read on the forward strand.
TAGCTGACGGTTCGTCAGATCGGCGCTACGGTGGTATGCATGGAGACCTTCCCGAAGATCATCTCGGTGGACGACCACACGGTGGAGCCCGCTCATGTCTGGCGGGACCGGCTCCCGTCCAAGTACCTCGACCGCGGCCCGCGGATCGTCCGCGCACCGCTCAAGGAAATGACCTTCATGGGCGGGAAGTTCGCGCCCGTGATGGGTGCGAAGGGCGACGACGGGCCGATCGGCGACTGGTGGGTGTACGAGGATCTGCACCGCCCGCTCACCCGGCTCGACACCGCGGTCGGCTACGACCGGGACGAGATCAAGCTGGAGATCATTACCTACGAGCAGATGCGTCCGGGTTCGTTCTCGGTGACCGAGCGGCTCGCCGACATGGACGTCAACCACGTCCAGTCCGCGCTCTGTTTCCCCACCTTCCCGCGCTTCTGCGGCCAGACCTTCACCGAAGCGAAGGACCGTGAGCTCGGGCTGCTCGGAGTGCGCGCGTACAACGACTGGATGGTCGAGGAGTGGTGCGGACCCGAGGCGCACGGCCGGCTGATCCCGCTCACGCTGATCCCGCTCTGGGACGCGGAGCTGGCCGCGGCCGAGGTGCGGCGCAACGCGGCGCGCGGCGTGCGCGCGGTGGCGTTCTCCGAGATACCCCCGCACCTCGGACTGCCGTCGATTCACACGGATGAGTGGGATCCCTTCCTGCGAGCCTGTGACGAGACCGGGACGGTGATCGCGATGCACATCGGCTCGTCCTCGAAGATGCCGTCCACCTCGGCGGACGCCCCGCCCGCCGTCGGCTCCACCATCACCTTCGCCAACTGCTGCTTCTCCATGGTCGACTGGCTGATGAGCGGCAAGTTCGAAAGGTTCCCGAACCTCCGGATCATGTACGCGGAGGGGCAGATCGGCTGGATCCCGTACATCCTGGAACGCGCCGACGTGGTCTGGGAGGAGAACCGGGCCTGGGGCGGCGTCGCCGACAAGGTCCACCGCCCGCCGTCGGAGCTGTTCGCCGACCATGTCTACGGCTGCTTCTTCGACGACGCCTTCGGGCTGAAGAACCTGGACTCGATCGGTGTGGGGAACGTCCTGTACGAGACGGACTACCCGCACTCCGACTCCACCTGGCCCAAGTCGCGCGAGGTCGGCGAGGCGCAGATGGGGCATCTGGACGCCGATGTGGTGGACCGGATCGTGCGCCGCAACGCGATCGACCTGCTGGGGCTGACGGACGACGGGCTGTGGGCGGGGCCCGGCGGCGGACACTGAGGGGTGGAAAAGAACGTGACACTCCAGGTATCGAGTGTCACGTTCTTTTCCCACTACGGGTGTCCGGAGCGGGTCAGACCTCGATGACCGGCTCCTGGAGTTCCGTCACCCACTGGTCGCGGTCCTCGGGGCACTCCAGGCTGATCTCCCGGGCGTACCCCGCGGACCGGTAGCCGTTGGCGTCGATCCAGCGGGCCAGGGTCTGGGACGTCGGCAGGACGCCGTCCATCGAACCCCGGTGGACGACGGTCGCCGCCTCGAACGGGGGCAGCTCGACCACCGTGATCCCGGTGCCGCCCAGCGGCCCCACCGGCGCGGACACCGTGACGCCCGCATGGACGACGACCGCGCCGCCGCCCTCCGGGGCGTCCTCGTAGTACGCGATCCCGGGACCGCTCGGAGCGACACCCGCCTCTCCCAGCAGCGGGAACAGCCGGTCGTACAGCGGAACGATCACCGGAGTGATGTCCTCCGGCTCGTAACCGGCCGCGGTGCCGGTCAGCTCGGCGACCCGTACCGCGGCAACCTTCTTGATGACGACATCGTCCACGGACATGCTTCCCTCACTCTCGATCGACCGGAGCCTCGCCTCGATCTGCGTCAGACGTGCGGCCGCCGCCCTCATGGCCTCCTCCAGCTCCGCCCGGCGCAGCCGCAGCATCCCGCGCAGCTCCTCCGGCCCCACCTGCTCGTCGAGGATGGCCCGCACCTGCTGGAGCGTGAAGCCGAGATCCTTCAGAGCGATGACACGGTTGAGACGGGCGAGCTGGGCGGCGCCGTAGAAGCGGTAGCCGGTGGTGGGGTCGGTGCGGTCGGGGCGCAGCAACCCGATGGCGTCGTAGTGACGCAGCATCCGGGTCGACACCCGTCCGTACCTGGCGAAGTCTCCGATGGTGAACATGATGTGTCCCAGCCCACCGCTTCACACGGTGTCAAGGTCAAGCGCCGCCGCCCGGAGCCCGGCACCAGAAGGCGAAGGAGGAGGAAGAAGGCGAAGTCGAAGGCAGAGGAAGAAGGAGCAGGAAGCGGGAAAGGGAAAGCGAATGGGATGGGAAAAGGCAGGAGCCCCGTTCCCCGCCGAAGCGGAGGAGCGGGGCTCCTTGGGTACTACTAGCCGGCCGCGATCGGCCGACCCGGGCAACTAGGCCGGGGTGACGTTCTCAGCCTGCGGACCCTTGGGTCCCTGAGTGACGTCGAAGTTCACGACCTGGTTCTCCTCGAGGGAGCGGAACCCGGACGCGTTGATCGCGGAGTAGTGGACGAAGACATCCGGGCCGCCGCCGTCCTGGGCGATGAAGCCGAAGCCCTTTTCAGCGTTGAACCACTTGACGGTTCCGGTAGCCATAAGCCCTCCTTGGGCCAAAGGGTTGCCCTGCTCCAGAACCTGCAAAGAAGTCTGAAAACTACAAAAGCCTGCGGGTTACATGCTCCGCAGGCTCTGTACTGCAAGGGAAACCAAACTGCAACTTGCGTCGAGCCTAGCACGCAGCGTGTATCGAAGGGTAGAGGGAAAGATCACTTCACTCGGATGTTTGATTGCCGCGCTCATGAGCTGACGAAGGGAGCCTGCGAGAGGGTGTCGCGGGGGTGACTTCCAGGGGTACGGAGGAGGGCCTCCGGAGTCTCCGAGGGCGCTGGCGGGAGCGAGTTCGGGTGACCCCCGCGCCCCCGGTGCCGTCCGGATCGCGCCACGGGTCTAGCCTCGCGATGTGGACAATTCAACCGTCTCAACCGTCGCAGGCGACGACCGTCGCAGCCGGCCGCGCGTCGGCCACATCCAGTTCCTGAACTGCCTTCCCCTGTACTGGGGGCTGGCGCGCACCGGGACCCTGCTCGACCTGGAGCTCTCGAAGGACACCCCGGAGAAGCTCAGCGAGCAGCTGATCAGGGGCGATCTGGACATCGGCCCCGTCACGCTGGTCGAGTACCTGCGCAACGCCGACGACCTGGTCGCCTTCCCCGACATCGCGGTGGGCTGCGACGGGCCCGTCATGTCGTGCGTGATCGTTTCGCAGGTGCCGCTGGAGCAGCTCGACCGGGCCCGGGTGGCCCTCGGCTCGACCTCGCGCACCTCCGTCCGCCTGGCCCAGCTGCTGCTCGCCGAGCGGTACGGGGTCAGCCCGGACTACTACACCTGCCCGCCGGACCTCGGTCTGATGATGCAGGAGGCGGACGCCGCCGTGCTGATCGGCGACGCCGCGCTGCGCGCCAACCTGCACGACGCGCCCCGGCTCGGCCTTCAGGTCCACGACCTGGGGCAGATGTGGAAGGAATGGACCGGGCTGCCGTTCGTCTTCGCGATCTGGGCGGCCCGCAAGGACTACCTGGCGGCCGAACCCCACCGGGTGGGCAAGGTGCACGAGGCGTTCCTGGCCTCGCGGGACCTCTCCCTGGAGGAGGTCACCAAGGTCGCGGAGCAGGCGGCGCGCTGGGAGGCCTTCGACTCGGAGGTGCTGGAGCGGTACTTCACGACCCTGGACTTCCGCTTCGGCCCGGACCAGCTGGCGGGCGTGCGGGAGTTCGCGCGCCGGGTCGGTCCGACGACCGGCTTCCCGGCGGACGTGAAGGTCGAGCTGCTCGGCGGCTGAGGCGGACCGGAAGCGGGGCGCGGTGCGGGGGTGCGAGTACGGGCGTACGGACGGACGTACGGGGGGAGCGGGTACGGGAGTACGGAGCGCGGGGTGTGCGCCTCGCGCAGGAATGCCCGGGATATAGATGAATCCCGGACCATTCGGGGTCGCTTATCCCTTCCCGTGCCCTCTCCCGCCGCTTCCCGCCGCTTCCCGTCGCTTCTCCCTATGGCCTTCTGTCGGTACGGTCTCGATTCGGGTTAATACGCGTCGAATAGCCGATTCCCGGGCGGTGTCCGCCGAGCGTCCCGGCCGGTCCCGGAATCGCTCGGGTGAACGACGCATTCACGCCTTTTGTTGTGTTGAAAGCAGTTGTTCGTTCCCTTAGGGGCGAAATAGGCGGATGGTTTCCTCTGTGACCTGATGACCTTCGCCCCCTAGGCTTCGGTCGGAGGTCAGGCCGGTCCACAGGGGGAGTGTCCATATGCAGCCGCTGGAAGCCGGCGAACCGCAGACCATCGGTGCCTACCGATTGCTCGGCAGGCTCGGTGCGGGCGGAATGGGCCGGGTCTATCTGGGGCGCAGCGCGGGCGGACGCACCGTCGCGGTCAAGGTCGTGCACCCGCATTTCGCGTTGGACGAGCAGTTCCGCGCGCGCTTCCGGCGCGAGGTGGACGCGGCCCGGCGGATCGGTGCGCAGTGGACGGCCCCGGTGCTGGACGCCGACCCGGACGCGCCCATTCCGTGGGTCGCCACCGGCTACGTGGCCGGCCCTCCGCTCTCCGCCGCTGTCGCCGAGCACGGCCCGCTGCCCGAGACCGCGGTGCGGACGCTGGGCGCCGGGCTCGGAGAGGCGCTGGCAGCGGTGCACGGGCAGGGCCTCATCCACCGTGATGTGAAGCCGTCCAACGTACTGCTGGCCCTGGACGGCCCCCGGCTGATCGACTTCGGCATCGCCCACGCCATCGGCGCCACCGCCTCGCTCACCTCCACCGGGGTCTCGGTCGGCTCGCCCGGCTACATGGCGCCGGAGCAGATCCGGGGCGTCGACATCTCGGGCGCGGCCGATGTCTTCTCGCTCGGCGCGGTGCTCGCGTACGCGGCGACCGGTACCGCCCCGTTCCTCGGCGACTCCTCCGCCGTACTCCTCTACAAGGTGGTGCACGAGGAGCCCGAACTGGGCGAGTTGGAGGGGGACCTGCGGGAGGTCATCGCCGGGTGCCTGGAGAAGGAGCCCGAGGACCGGCCCACGCCCGTGGAACTGGCCCGGCGGCTGGCACCGGGCGGGGCCGCCGCGCTGGTGGCGGCCGGCTGGCTGCCCGGACCGCTGGTGCGCGAGGTCAGCCGGGCGGCGGTCGCGCTGCTGGACCTGGAGCCGCAGGACGCGCCGGTGCAGTCGGGGCCGGTGCCGTTCAGCGGCGCGGCGTGGGGGGCGGGCGGCGCCAATGGCATGGACGGGGCGAGCGGGGTCGGGGGTGTGGGCGGCGGGTTCGGTTCGCCGGCCGAGCCCTTCCCCACGCACGACCCGACCCGGCTTTCCCACCCGGGCGTACTGCCCTCGTGGCCCGCGGGCACGGCCGGGTCCGCCAGTGCGGCGGGGACGTCCGGACCGTCGTCGCGGACCGGTGGCTCCGGGTTGCCCGGCCCACGTACCGCCGACCCCCGTTTCTCCGTCACCGTCAGCGCGGACTCCTCCCCGGCCCGGCCGGACGCGAACCGTGGCCGGCGGCTCAGCTGCACCGTCGCCCTCGCGGTGGCGGGGGCGCTCGCCGCCGTGACCGTGGGCAGCGCGTTCCTCTTCGACCTGATGCCGGGCGGCAGCGGCGGAAACGACGCCGAGCACGGCAACGTCGGCAGCACCCCGACCGCCGCCACCCCGCCGGCCGCCACCCCGTCCGGCGGGCCGTCGCAGCCGACGGGCTCGGGCACGGGGAGCCCGGAGCAGATCGGCGAACTCCCGAAGGAGTTCATCGGCACCTGGCAGGGCCCGGTCACCGAGAAGACCACCGGGCAGCCGCACGGCACGCTCACCGCCGTCTTCACCGCGGGGAAGAAGGGCACGGACGTGGTCCGGATGAACACCGAGGTCACCAGCCTCGGCGTCACCGTCAGCTGCAACAGCGTCGCCCGTCTCACCTCCGGCACCGCGAAGGAGCTGACGCTCCACGAACGCGTCGACCCGGACCGCCCCAGCACCCCGACCCTGTGCACCTCCACCACCACCGACGTCCACTTCACCCTGGCCGCCGACGGCACCCTGCGTTTCCGGTCCGAGGAACGGGGCGCGGGGCTGCCGTACGGAACGCTGAGCCGGTCCGGCGGCTGACCCCGCAAGGGGCTGGCGTACGCTGAGCCGGTCCGTAGATCCGTTGAAAAACCGCCGAAAGGTGACAGCCCGGTGACCGAGAAGGCCGACCTCCAGCCCATCCTCGACCGAGCCGCCGAGGGCGGTCGGATCTCCCCGGAGGAGGCGCTCGACCTCTACCGCTCGGCGCCGCTGCACGCGCTGGGCGCGGCCGCCGACGCCGTACGCCGCCGCCGTTACGCCGGTACGGAGCACATCGCGACGTACATCATCGAGCGCAACATCAACTACACGAACGTCTGTGTCACGGCCTGCAAGTTCTGCGCCTTCTACGCCGCGCCGAAGGACACCGCCAAGGGCTGGTCCCGCGACCTCGACGACATCCTGCGCCGCTGCGCGGAGACCGTCGAACTCGGCGGCACGCAGATCATGTTCCAGGGCGGGCACCACCCGGACTACGGCGTCGAGTACTACGAGGAGCACTTCTCCGCGATCAAGAAGGCGTTCCCGCAGCTGGTCATCCACTCGCTGGGCGCCTCCGAGGTCGAGCACATGGCCCGGATCTCCAAGGTCTCCGTCGAGGAGGCCATCCAGCGCATCCACGCCGCCGGTCTCGACTCCTTCGCGGGGGCCGGCGCCGAGCTGCTCCCGGCCCGGCCGCGCACCGCGATCGCCCCGCTCAAGGAGTCCGGCGAGCGCTGGCTGGAGATCATGGAGATCGCCCACCGCCTCGGTGTCGAGTCCACCTCCACCATGCTGATGGGCACCGGCGAGACCAACGCCGAGCGCATCGAGCACCTGCGGATGATCCGCGACGTGCAGGACCGGACGGGCGGCTTCCGCGCGTTCATCCCGTACACGTACCAGCCGGAGAACAACAAGCTGAAGGGCCAGACGCAGGCCACGCTCTTCGAGTACCTGCGGATGATCGCCATCGCCCGGATCTTCCTCGACAACGTCGCCCACATCCAGGGCTCCTGGCTGACCACCGGCAAGGAGGTCGGCCAGCTGTCGCTGCACTACGGCGCCGACGACCTCGGCTCGATCATGCTGGAGGAGAACGTCGTCTCCTCCGCCGGTGCCAAGCACCGCTCCAACCGCCTGGAGATCATCGACCTGATCCGCAAGGCGGACCGGGTGCCGGCCCAGCGCGCCACCACGTACGAGCACCTCGTCGTCCACGACGACCCGGCGAACGACCCGGTCGACGAGCGCGTCGTCTCGCACATCTCGTCCACCGCGATCGAGGGCGGCACGGCCCACCCGGAGCTGAAGCTCCTCGACGCCAACTGAGCCCGCCTTGCTGACGGTTCACGCCGCCGACGCGGTGCACGGCGCCCCCGGCGGGGCGGACTCCGTGGCCGTGGACGGCGGCGTGGTCGTCGCCGTCGGCGCGTACGGGGAGCTGATCGCCGCCCGTCCGCAGGCCCGGATCCGGCGGTGGTCCGGGCTGATCACCCCCGGGCTGCTGAACGCGGCGGCCCCGGCACTGCTGGAGGCCGCCTACCACCCGGACCCGCGCGAGGCCGACGAGCTGGGCACCGAACCGCTCACCGGCGACGCGCTCACCGCACTCGGCATGGACGACGCCCGCTGGGGCGCGAGTGCCCGGCGCGGCCTGCAACGGATGCTGCGGCACGGCACGACCGCCGTCCGGGGTCCGTTCACCCGCCCCGCCGTGCGCACCGCGGTCGCCCGCTCGGGCCTGCGCGTCCACGCCCCCGGCCCGGTGCCGGGGCGAGTCGTGTCGCTCGACCCGCTGGCCGCGGTGGCGGAGCCGGACGAGGCGTTCGCGACGGCGCTGACCGTCGGCGGGCCCGCGGACCTGGCGGTGTTCGGGGTGGCGGACCCGGCGGAGTTGCGGGCCGGGGGCGCGGGGAGCTGCGTGGCGACGGTGCTCGGCGGCCGGCTGGTCTTCCGCCGCAGCTGACCGACGCGTACGTACGACGCGCCGGCTCACGGTACCTGCGGGCCGCCCAGATAGCGGCCCTTCGCGTCGTACGGCCAGGCGTTGGCGACGCACCCCTTCAGCCCGTAGATCTGCTGCATCATCGCGGGGGCGGGGCGGCCCTTGCCCGGACAGGTCTCGTGGCCGTGGCCCAGCCAGTGGCCGACCTCGTGGTTGATGATCAGGGCCCGGTACTCGGCGAGCGGGCCGTGGAACTCGGGCGATCCTCGCTGCCAGCGCTTGAGGTTGACCATGACGTCGGCGCCGACCCGGCAGTTGACCTCGCCGTGGGTGTCGAGGCCGCCCTTGCGGCAGATGGCGTCGGTGGTCGTGGGGGTGGCGATCCGGACGACGAGTCCGGCCGGTCCTTCGGAGACCCGGCGGAAGGTGCGCTCGCCGTGGTGCGACCAGCCCCGTGGTGCGGCCAGGACGCGGGCGATCCCGGCGGCGGCCCGGTCCGGATCGACGCCCGAACCGTCCTCCACCTCGACCCGGTACGCCAGACCTCCGTCCCCGTCGCCGCCCCCGCTCTGGGCGCGGGCGGCGGTGAACTTCCCGGTGCCCGGCGAACTCCCGGACGCGGACGGCCCGGACGCCCCGGTCGGCTGCTCCTCGGCGCCGGTGCTCCACCGCGGCCCCAGCACGGCGGCGGCGCAGATCAGCGCCGCCGGAACGACCACGGCTGCGGACAGACGTCTTCGGCGGCCCTCGGACTCTGCACCTCGTGCGGACATCTGGGCTCCCCCCTGGATCCCCGGTGGCTCGCTGCCCCCACTTGTACTGACCACCGATCGCACCGATTGGTTCAGTCCACTCGGGCAACGACTCACGACCGGCGCGGAGCGGCGCGGACCGGGCTGCTTGAATGGACGGGTGACCCGAGCATCCCTGGACAAGCAGCCGCACGAAGTCGCCTCGATGTTCGACGGCGTGGCGGCCAACTACGACCTCACCAACGATGTGCTGTCGCTCGGCCAGTCCCGGCTGTGGCGCAAGGAGGTCGCGAAGGCGGTGCACGCCCGGCCCGCGGAGAAGATCCTCGACCTGGCCGCGGGCACGGCGACGTCCTCGCTGCCGTTCGCCGCGACCGGCGCGTACGTCGTGCCGTGCGACTTCTCCCTCGGCATGCTCCAGGAGGGCAAGAAGCGCAATTCCTGGCTGCCCTTCACCGCGGGCGACGCCACCCGGCTGCCGTTCCGCGACGAGACCTTCGACGCGGTGACGATCTCCTTCGGGCTGCGCAACGTCCAGGACACGGACGCGGCGCTGCGCGAGCTGTACCGGGTGACCAAGCCGGGCGGCCGGGTGGTGATCTGTGAGTTCTCGCAGCCGACCTGGGCGCCGTTCCGCACGGTCTACACCGAGTACCTGATGCGGGCGCTGCCGCCGGTCGCGCGCGCGGTGTCGTCCAACCCCGACGCGTACGTCTACCTCGCCGAGTCCATCCGCGCCTGGCCCGACCAGCCCGGACTCGCGGCCGCGCTCCAGCGGGCCGGCTGGTCGAAGGTCGCCTGGCGCGACCTCACCGGCGGTGTGGTGGCGCTGCACCGGGGCGTGCGCCCCTGAGACAACGGTTCGGCGACTTCGGCCGACGGGAACCGGGCGATGGGGAAGATGTGTCCGTTGAAACACACATGTCTTCCCCGACACCGTCGTCCCCCTCCCCGTTCCCGTTGCCGGAGTCCGCATGCCGTTGTACTGCCCCTTCTGTGGAACACAGGCCCCGGACGGGGCGCGCTTCTGTATGAAGTGCGGGCGCGAGCGCCCGACGGTTGCCGATACGGCACCGGCCGCCCCGCCCGCGATGCCGGACACACCGCCCCGGCCCGAACCGTTCGGACCGCCGCCCCACCAGCCCCCGCCCCACCAGCCCCCGCCGCCCGGTCACGCGCCGCTGCAGGCCGCTCCGCCGCTGCCGGGGCCGGCGGTCCCCTCGCCCCTCGGCGCGTTCTTCGGCCGGACCTTCCGGGGCGACTGGGCGGGTTCGGCGAAGGCGGCCGCCTGGCCCACCGGACTGATCCTGGCCCTCGCGGTGGCGCTCGCCATCCCCTCGTACGGGCAGGGCGACGACATCGTCGTCGGCTGGGGCGACCGGCTGCGGATCGCGCTGGCGATGCTGCTCCAGGCGTTCGGCGGCGGCTTCGAAATCCGGCCCACCGGCCCGGTCGGCGACGGCAGCGGCAGCGACTTCGAGGCCGGGTGGTACGACCTCGAACACGGCATGTCGCAGGGCGGCGCCTCGCTCTCCGTGGTCCCGCTGACCGTCACCGTGCTGTGGGTGGGCGCGCTGATCCTGGGCGCCCGCAGGGCCCGTGCGCAGGGCGGCGGTCTTGAGGCGGCGGTACGGATCGGCCTGGTGGCCTCCGCCGCCGTCCTGGTCCTCGGGCTGTTCGCCCAGCCCGATGTCGCGGGTGTGTCGATCTCGTCCGCGCCGCTCCTGGCCACGCTCGGGGCGCTGGTCATCTCGCTGCTCGTCACGGGCGGCGTACTGCAGCGCGACGCCGCCGCACAGTGGCTGGCCGTGCGCCCGGTGGCGCTCACCGTGGTCCGGGCGACGGGGACGGCGGTACGGGCACTGGGCGCCGTACTCCTGCTCTGCGGCCTGATCGGGTACATCGCGTACGCCAACGTCGACGACGTGGACGGCACGGCCATGCTGATCGCGCTGCCGCTGCTGCCGAACATCGGCCTGGCGGTGCTCGGGCTGAGCTGGGGAGCCTCCTTCGAGTACGACATCCGCGGGCAGATGAGCTTCCTGGGCACGGGCATGGAGCACGGCAGCGTCGGGCTGCCCGAACTGGGCGAGGCAGTGAACGGCTGGGCGGTGACCGGCGCGGTGGCCACCGGCGTCGTCTCCGCGCTGACCATCGGTATCTGGGCCGCGCGCCGCTCGGCGGACCGGCGTGAACAGGCCATCGCGGGCGCGCTGTTCCTGGCGTTGTACCTGGTACTGAGCGGCATCGGCGGGGTGTCCGCGGAGTTCGCGGGCGGCTTCCAGGACATGGGTGGCCAGGGCACGGCGGAGCTGGCGACGAGTGTGTCGGAGGCGCTGCTGTTCGGGCTGCTGTGGGTGGGCGGCGCGGTGCTCGTGGCGCCGCATCTGCTGCGGCTGACCGGGCGGTCCACGCCGGTCGCGCCGGTCGCGCCGCAGGCACCGATGCCGATGCCGGGGGCGGCTCCGGGGGCGGCTCCGGGGGCGGCTCCGGTATCGATGCCGACGCCGCCGCTGTCCGGCGTGGCTCCGGACACCCCGACCACGGTGGTCCCGGCGATGCCGACCCCGACCCCGACTCCGACTTCGGCTCCGTACGACCCTTCCGCCCCGGCGGACCCGGTCGCGGCTTCGACTCCGGCTCCGACCCCGTACGACCCGCAGACCGTCGCGCTCTCCGCCGCGCCCGCCGCGCCGACCGCGCCCACCACCCCCACGCCCGTGGTGTCACCCGCATCCCCGCCCGACTCCCGCAAGCGCGCCGCCCTCATCTGGACCGGCACCCTCGTCGCGGCGCTGCTCGTCGGCGGCGGCGCGACGGCGGGAGTGCTGGCCCTGACGGACGGCGGGGGCGGGGGCGGGGCCGGAACCGTCGAGGACGGCAGGCCCACCGACCGGACCCGGAGCAGTCAGTCGCCCTCGGCCGAGCCGTCGCAGCAGCAGACCCCCTCCGCCGACCCGACCCCCACCGCCTCCGCCGTCTCCGCGACGCCCGACGCGACCCCCACCGCCCCCACGATCCCCGAGGGCTTCCGGCTCGTCTCCGACACCGCCGGGTTCTCCTTCGCCGTCCCCACGGTCTGGGACCGGCGGAGCGAGAAGAACAACCAGATCACCTACGCGGGTTCCACCGGACGGGCCGAGCTCAAGGTCGGCGTCATCCACGACGCCCCGTACACCTCGTACGACAACTTCACGACGCTGGAGCGGACCGCCGACGCCAACCAGAAGAACTACCGCCGCATCGGGCTGACGGCGAACACCTTCCAGGGACGGCCCGGTGCGATCTGGGAGTACACCTACGAGGACCGGGAGAGCGGCGAGACGATCCACGCGATCGACCAGAGCTACATCGCGGAGGACGGCACCGAGTACGCCATCTACACCACCGAACGCGACACCGAATGGCCCGGCGCCCGGCGGATCTTCGACACCGCCCTGTCCACCTGGATGCTCAACGACATCGACTGACGCCCCAGTTCACGGCGCCGGGGTCACAGGGCCAGCCGGAAGCAGACCACTTCCCGGCCCGTCCCCGGCGCCGCGAAGCTCTCCGCCCGCTCCATCCCCAGCCGCCGGGCCACCGCTACGGACCGTTCGTTCTCCGCGTCGATCGTCGCCACCACCCGCTCCACCCCGGCCGCGCGCAGCCGCTCCAGCGTGAGGCGCGCGGCGGCGCTGGCGTAACCCCGGCCCCAGGCGCTTCGGGCCAGCCGCCAGCCGATCTCGATCTCGCCGACCGGCCCGTAATCGGTGCGCGGCCACGGCTGGGCGCCCGTGAAGCCGGCCACCTCGCCGTCCTCGCCCAGCACCGTCCACAGGCAGTAGCCGACTTCGGCGTCGAGCCGGCGCTGCCGGGCGGTCCACTCCTCGTACATCGAGAGCTCCTCCGACGTACCGCCGAAGAACTCCATCACCTCCGGATCGTCGAACGCGCGATGCCAGGAGAGCGCGTCCTCGTCGGTCGGGACGCGCAGCTGTACGGAGGGAGCACCGGGAAGCAGGGTCGACATCTGGGAGCCCTTCGGAAGGTTGATCAGCGGACCCCCCTAGACTGCATGGGACAGGTGCCGCGCGGCACGTGATTTCGAGTCTTCGGGAGATCCGACCGTGACCGAGCAGCCCCTCTCCGAACACAGCGCGGATGTGATCGTCGTCGGGGCAGGCCCGGCCGGTTCCACGACGGCGTACTACCTGGCCAAGGCCGGACTGGACGTCCTGCTCCTGGAGAAGACGGCGTTTCCCCGCGAGAAGGTCTGCGGCGACGGCCTCACCCCGCGCGCCACCAAGCAGCTCGTCTCCATGGGCATCGACATCTCCGAAGAGGCCGGCTGGCTGCGCAACAAGGGCCTGCGCATCATCGGCGGCGGCGTCCGCCTCCAGCTGGACTGGCCCGACCTCGCCTCGTACCCGGACTACGGACTGGTCCGCAAGCGCGACGACTTCGACGAGCAGCTGGCCCGCCAGGCGCAGAAGGCGGGCGCGCGGCTGTACGAGCGCTGCAATGTCGGCGCCCCGATCATCGACGACCGCACCGGCCGCATCACCGGCGTCAACGCGAAGCTCGGCGAGGAGAAGACCCCGGTCACCTTCCACGCCCCGCTCGTCGTCGCCGCCGACGGCAACTCCACCCGGCTGTCGCTCGCCATGGGCCTGCACCGCCGCGAGGACCGCCCGATGGGCGTGGCCGTCCGTACGTACTTCACCTCGCCCCGCCACGACGACGACTACCTGGAGTCCTGGCTGGAGCTGTGGGACCGGCGCGGCCCCCAGGACCGCCTGCTGCCCGGCTACGGCTGGATCTTCGGCATGGGCGACGGCACGTCCAACGTCGGTCTCGGCATCCTCAACTCCTCCTCCGCGTTCAAGGAGCTGGACTGGCGCGAGGTCCTCAAGGCGTGGTGCGCCTCGATGCCGGAGGACTGGGGCTACACCCCCGAGAACATGACGATGCCGATCCGCGGCGCCGCCCTCCCGATGGCCTTCAACCGCCAGCCGCACTACACCAAGGGCCTGCTGCTCGTCGGTGACGCGGGCGGCATGGTCAACCCGTTCAACGGCGAAGGCATCGCGTACGCCATGGAGTCGGGCCAGATCGCCGCGGACGTCATCGTCCAGGCCCACGCCCGCGCGACCCCCGCCCAGCGCGAACTGGCCCTGAACAACTACCCGAAGGTGCTCAAGGAGACCTACGGCGGCTACTACACGATGGGCCGCGCCTTCGTGAAGCTGATCGGCAACCCGAAGGTCATGAAGGTCGCCACCCAGCGCGGCCTGACGCACCCGCTGCTGATGAAGTTCACGCTGAAGATGCTCGCCAACCTCACCGACCCCACGGGCGGCGACGCGATGGACCGCATCATCAACGGCCTGTCCAAGGTGGCCCCGAAGGCCTGAGCAGTCCCAAGCCTGTTCTGCTGATGTACGTATGCCCACGGAGGGGCAGCGACCGTCCGCCGGTCGCTGCCCCTCCGTCGTGCTCGGTACCGGCGCGGGGACCGTCGATGACGGTGCGCGTAGGTACAGATACTCAGACACCTGGGCCCGTTTGAGTGATCGCGCGGACACGGTGAGGTGCGCCCCGCGTGTAACGTCTGCGCCGGCACTCAGCAGCACGGCAGACACGACCGGGGCACGGGGAGGGCACGCGCATGGCGTGGGACGAGTGGGAACAGCTCAAGGCGCAGGTGGCGGAGCGGCACGCCACTCACACGCAGATCAACGGCCTCCAGGCAGAAGGCGGCTACGCCAAGTCGGCCGGTGCCGGGGGCGGTACCGGCACGCTCAAGCACAAGGGCGGCCCGTGGACGAAGGCGGCCGGCACGGCGGACGGTCTCCAGACCAGCACGACCACCGCCAAGGTTGACCTGCGCAGAGCCCACGACGGCACGGTAGGCGGCCTGGCCGGGCTGTCCAGCCTCGGAGCACTCAAGTCCGTCCTCACCTCGTGGGACGAACGCCTCGGCCGGGTCCGTGCGGAGTGCGGTTCGCTGGAGCCGAAACTGCGGCAGGTGGCGGTGGAGTTCGCCGAAGTGGATGCCGGGGTGGGGGACAGCGCGAAGGCGGTCACGGTGCCGGGCACGAGGAGGGGCGAGTAAACCATGGCCACAACAACCGGGCTGACGTGGCAGCGGCTCCGCGACCTCGAACTGTCGGAACTGACCGATGCGGCCGACGGCTGGCGCACCGCTTCCACGTTCGCCGACGCTGCCCGCGAGCGTGTCGACGGCGACATGAGCGGGAAGCTCGCCAAGACCCAGGACAGCGAGTCCGCCCGGGCAGCCGTCAAGCGACTGAAGCGGCTGAGCGAGAACTACCACTACATCCACACCGAGACCGGCCTCGTCCGAGGCGCCCTCGACGCGCTCGCGAGCGAACTCGGCGCCCCACAGCGCCGGTTACGTGACGCCCTCGACGACGCCGCTTCTCTCGGATACACCGTCAACGACAACGGCAGCATCGACTACCCGGCAGGCGGTAGGAACGAGCTGACCGGCGATGCGATCCCCGGCGGCTCCGTAGTGGGCAACAACGGCCTCATCGGTGCCGGGAACCCGGGGCTGTACCGCGATGCCAATGGCATGTTGGACCCCGCACTGGCCCCGGGTACTCCCGCGCTGAAGAGTCTCAATCCGCACCGCGCCAAGGCCCAGGACGTCGCCGACCGCCTCGCCCATGCCATGCGGGAAGCACGCGAGATCGACGAGCGGTACAGCACCGCGCTCCACAAGCTCAAGGCCGCACCCGGCCTCACCGTCGACACTGGAACGTGGGCGGACGTCGCGTCCGACGTCGACAGTGTGAGTGGTGCTGCGAGGGAGTACCTGGGGAAGGAGATTCCCTTTGACAAGTCGCCTGCGGACCGAAAGGAATGGTGGGACCACCTCACCAGAGAGCAGCGTGAGGAGTACCTCGCCGCTTTTCCTGGTGTGATCGGTAACCTGGACGGTATCCCTGCGCTGGCACGGGATCAGGCAAATCGCGAAAACATTCATCTACTCATAGCCCAGCTGGACGGCCAGAATGATGCGAAGTCCCAGGACAAGGCGGAGGGCTTGAAGGAGATTCAGCGCAAGCTGATGCACCAGGATCCGAAAATGCCTCCCATGTACCTTCTGGGGATCGGTGCCGAAGGGAATGGTCGGGCCATTGTCGCCTACGGGAACCCTGACACGGCAAAGAATGTCTCTGCTTACGTTCCTGGTCTTAATACTTCGCTTGATGCCGGTTTCGCAGGGGGTGACCTCAAACGAGCCAGTGATATTGCTATCGACGCTCAGTCATTTGATAGATCGAGCGCTTCAATCGCCTGGCTTGGTTACGACGCCCCGCAGACCGGGTTTGATAGCAACTTGCCGCAAAATATTCGAAATTTGGATGTCATGGATTCAGCGAAGGCGAGTGCTGGAGCCACGTCCTATAACGAGTTCATGGCAGGGATCTCCGCAACGAATGACAATTCCGATCCGCATGTCACAGCGGTTGGTCATTCATACGGATCATTCACCGTCGGTCAGGCTGCGCAACGCGACGGTGGGATCCCTGGCGTCGACGACATCGTCTTGGTAGGCAGCCCCGGCACGGGCGCCGATCACGCTCAGGACTTGAACGTGGGAAAGAACCACGTTTTCGTCGGTGCGGCCGACAACGACCTAGTGACCAAGTTGCCGTCGACAGCGCAGGCTGCTGCGGCTTTGGTGAGTGGGATCATTCCTGCCAGTCTTGCGGATCCTTCCGGTGATCAGCTGTGGTTCGGGACTGACCCGTCTCACCGTAACTTCGGTGCAACACGCTTCGCTGTGGATGACGGCCCGGTGCCATTCGTTGGCGGTGAGGGTGCCACTCCTGCTCACTCCGACTACTTCGACGTCAACGACGATGCGGGTGCCAGGCGACCGTCCGAGTCGGAAAGAAACATTTCATTGATCGTGTCTGGCAATTCCGACGAAATCAGCCGGGAGCGGCCACGGTGACAAAGGTTCGCTTGGCTCCGATTATCGTTGTTGCTGCGTGCCTTTCAGCTTCGGCGTGCAGCATGAGTGGGAACAAGTCTGGAGAGACGGTGGGAGAACAGAAGAAGGCTACGAGCATGACCATGCAGGAAGCTGCGGAGCGCCAGGACGGCATGTTGGACGCGACGATGAAAGCGATCGCGCCCGACCTCCGCTGGACGCATGGTGCGACCACGACGGGAAATTGCGAAGTGACCAGGCGTCGCGTGGTGATGACGATCGTGTCCGAGGAGCGGCGCGGAAATCTGCTCGGCATGGTGCAACGCTCTTGGGAGAAGCGCGGCTACACAATTAAGTCTGTCAACAACAGTCACAAATTTCCTGCGATCTTCGCAGCGGCGACTGATGGTTTCGGGATCTCAGTGAGCGTGGGAGGAGAGGGCCAGTTCACCTTTTTGGCTGATTCCCCCTGCGTCGAGAAGTCGGAAGTAGCGGCCCCATCCGCCTCCCCGAACGGGCCTGACTACG
This sequence comes from Streptomyces sp. NPDC001890, assembly GCF_042891445.1. NCBI lineage: Bacteria > Bacillati > Actinomycetota > Actinomycetes > Kitasatosporales > Streptomycetaceae > Streptomyces > Streptomyces sp. NPDC001890. Next base: position 74,716 of record NZ_JBIATE010000002.1, read on the forward strand.
ACTACCCCATTCCGCGTCCCAATGTGAAAGACCCCTTCTGGTCGTCGAACGAGCCGATTCCCACGGGCTCGCCGAGCAGAAGCTGAGGGGAGCCGACGACGGAGCGCACGCCTCGTGCTTGGAGAGGCTGTGGTGGCGTACGCGCAGGTACGGACGGTCAAGTCCGCCGGGGCGCTGGACACACGATGAGTCGATTGAAGGGGGATGCGACGTACAAAGGAGCCGGGCGGTCTCCGCAGTAACGGGCAAGCATTTTTTGAAGTGGCCACGCCTTGCGTGAACCCTTCCAAGGTGTCTCCCCCGAAGACGGAGACGGTTGGCCCGAACTATGCCGGAAAAATGACACCCACTCCTGACGGCAAGTCGGATTTCTGGTCCGGGAAGAGCGCTTCCTCTTCCCGGACGTGACCCTTCGACAGGGTGTCGTTTCCGTCGGCGCCCGTCAGCGGCGGCCCGCCCTCCCGTAGCACCGCGCCAGTGCGTGGAAGGCCTGCTTCGGTTCCCAGTGCCAGTCGGACTCCGGGTCGTCGAACCGGTCCTTGACCGGCTTCACGACCGCGTAGCTCGCCATGTCCAGGTCGTAGCGCGGGACGGGGGAATGCGGGGCGTCGGCGGTGATGAACTCGAAGGCCATCGCGGCGTACAGGCCCATTTCCTCGAAGACGCCGAGGAGTTCGGTGAGATAGGCGGCCTGGGTTCGCTCACTTCGTACCAAGTCGCCTTTGATCTCGGGCGGTTGCTTGGTGTAGTCGATGGTGTCCCATCCCATGCCGCCCTGCTCGGGCGCCCCCGCGTACGTGCACGTGCCGAACTCCGTGATCGCCACCGGCTTGCCCCAGCGCAGGTACGAGCTCAGCTCGCGCACGTAGTCCGCGCGGTCGGGGAAGTACGAGTAGTAGTCGATGCCCACGATGTCGAAGAGGCTCCAGTCGACCTCGTCGCCCTGCGCGGCCGCGTACGAGAGCTTGCCGCCGAATACCGACCGTCCGACCCCGGCGGCCCGTGCCGTGAATTCGGACAGGCGGCGCATCATCTGCTCCGGGTCGAAGTTCCCGGCCATCAGATTGCGGATCCGTTCCTGTGCGTCGTCGCCGGGCACGATGCCCGGCACGAACAGCCAGAACTCGCACCCCACGCTCAGGTCGGCCCGAGCGCCCTGGCGGCGCAGCCGCTCCAGGTGCCGGCCGGTCTCCGCGAGGTGGTCGAGGATCTCCGACGCGGGGCGGTCGCCCAAGGTCGGCTGGAGCCAGATGTGCAGGCCGAGCTCGGCTGCCTCGGCCGCGGTGGCGTCGAGGCGGTCGACGCCGTCGCCCGTCACCTCGATCGATGTGGCGTGCAGGTCGTACTTGATGGCGCGGAGGTCCTCGCGCATACGGGCGGCGCTCCACGCGGTGCCGGGGGTCTCGCCCGCGCCGACCGTGTAGCAGATTCCTCGATGCGTCAGGCCCTTGCCGTTCCTGTTCCCGTTGCCGTCTCGGCGCCGGTCCCGTCGGTCGGTCGTGGCCGCCGAGGCGGGGGCGCCGGCGAGGAGCGGGCCGGTGACCGCCGCGGCCCCGATCGCTCCCGCCCCGGTCAGGAACTTCGCCCGGCTGATTCCCCTGCTGCGTTCGTCGCGGTGCACTCTGACTCCCCGGATGGTCGGCGGTTCGCGTGGTGCCGTCAGTCTGTCGAGCGGGTGCCGGGGAGGGCGTCCCCCGAAAGTCTGCGGGTACGCGACCAAAGGATGAACCCGGCGCGGGGATCGGCTACTTAGGTGGGTGGGCCGCCGGGGCGCGGCGGTGGTGTCCGGTTCCCCGGCCAGGTCGCCGATCGGCAGGTCAGAACCCTCGTCGAGTTTGTATACCACTCGGCATCCACCTGATCCGCTCGGCATTTCCCAGGTGAAGAGGCGTATCGGGTCCCGTCCCGCACGCCCGCACCGAGGACGGCTGCCGGGGTGGCGACCCGCGCCGTACCATCCCAAGAGCGGTTAAATATCCGCAAGTTGGCCAGATCGGTGGGGCGGGATGTCGGCGTCGGCGCGCGGTGCGCGGACGTGATGGGTTCCCCTGCCACGAATCGTTGACCGCATCGCCACCCCGGTATACCGTCTCGCATCGCGGAAGTTGTATTCCAAAAAATCACGTCGGGTTGGTTGAGTCATGGCATCGAGTCGCCTCACCGCAGGGAACGACGCGCCACGAGCGCAGGCTGTCGGGCTTTTGGCGGCACGTGACGAACCCGTCCGGATCCGGAACGCCCACCAGGCGGTCCGGCAGCCGGTGCCCGTCCCGTCCGCGAGTGCCCCTGGCTCGGGGCGCCCGATCGCTCCAGGGCGACTGGGTCGCGCACGCCCCGGTGTGCGGCCGACAGCGTTGTGGATCCGCCCGAATCCGCAGGCCCTCGGCCTGTCGTAGTCATCGACTTTCCCGCCCATTGACTGCCTTTCGGCGCGTCGACGGCCGACGCCGACGCGCCTTCGTACGTCGATATCAGCCTGCCTGAATTCCGATAAACACCCCTGGGTCAAGAATGCCTGCCGAATCGGAGGGATCTTCCATGAGTAGTTCCGATGCCATACCCGTCGGTGAATCCGACGCGTCCAAGGCCGAACTCGAAGGCGCGTACCGCAAGATCACACTGAAGCTCATCCCGTTCCTTTTCGGCCTGTGGGTCCTGGCCTGGCTCGACCGGGTGAACATCGGCTTCGTCAAGCTGACGATGCTCGAAGACCTGGAGTGGAGCGAGGCCGTGTACGGCCTCGGCGCCGGAATCTTCTTCCTGGGTTACTTCTTCTTCGAGGTCCCGAGCAACCTGCTTCTGCAGAAGATCGGCGCCAAGAAGACGATCATGCGCATCATGGTCGGCTGGGGCCTGACCAGCGTCGCGATGATGTTCGTCACGACGCCGGCGATGTTCTACTTTCTCCGCTTCCTGCTCGGTGTGTTCGAGGCGGGCTTCTACCCCGGCATCATCCTGTTCCTGACCTACTGGTTCCCGCACAGCCGACGGAGCAAGGCCTTCGGCATGTTCATGTCTGCCTCGGCCTTCGCCGGTGTGCTCGGCGGACCGCTGGCCGGCTGGATCATGACGTCGTTCGAGGGCGTCAGCGGCATGGCGGGCTGGCAGTGGGTCTTCGTGATCGAGGGCATTCCCTCCGTGGTCGCCGGCCTCGTGACCTACTTCTACCTGTGCGACAAGCCGGCGGAGGCCAAGTGGCTGACCGAGCGCCAGAAGGAGATCGTGCTGGCGGACATCGCCCGCGAGGACGCCGCGCTGGGCCACCGCGAGCACAGCATGATCGCGACGCTCAAGCAGGCCCGGATCTGGCAGTTCATCGCGATCTACTTCTGTATCGTCGTCGCGAACTCGGCGCAGACCTTCTTCGGGCCGACGATCATCAAGGAAGTCGGCTTCGACAGCCCGGTCGCCATCGGCTGGATCATGGCGCTCGCCTACCTCCTCGGCGCCGCCGCGATGATCTGGAACGGCTTCCACTCGGACAAGCACCTCGAATCCCGCTGGCACAGCGGGCTCGCCGCCGCACTCGGCTCGGTGTCGTTCGCGGTCATCGCCGTCACGCTCGACATCAGCCCCATCGTCACCCTGATCGCGCTGGTCCTGGCGATCGTCGGCACCATGAGCGCCATCCCGGTCTTCTGGCAGATGCCCAACCAGTTCCTCACCGGGGCAGCCGCAGCCGGTGGCATCGCGCTCATCAACTCCATGGCCAACCTCGCCGGGTTCGGCACCCCCTACATGCTGGGTGCGGTCCAGACCTCCACCGGTTCGTACTCCCCCGGCCTGTTCGTCGTCGCGGCCTTCGAGATCCTCGCGACCGTCCTCATCCTCGTGTGCATTCCCCGGTTCCAGAAGGACACCGCCCCGGAACCGGCCAAGCAGGAAGTCGAGGCACCCCTCGCATGACCAGCGCATCGAGTACCGCGGTGAATGCGTCGAGCCTGGACCTCCGGACCGTCAACGCACTGTCCCCGGAAGAGTTCGTCAGCCGGCTCGGCGCCGTCTTCGAGCACTCCGAGTGGGTCGCGGCCGGGGCCGTCGACGCCCGTCCGTTCGACAGCGTCGAGGCCCTGCACACGGCGATGATCGACGTCGTCCGCAGCCGCCCACGGGCGGAGCGGATCGACTTCCTGTGCGCACACCCCGAGCTGGCCGGCAAGGAGGCGCAGTCCGGGACCATGACCTCGGACTCCACCACCGAGCAGAAGGGCGCCGGTCTGGATGCCCTGGCCCCGGCCGAGCTGGACCTGATCACCCGGCTGAACGCCGAGTACCGGGAACGCCACGGCTTCCCGTTCATCATCTGCGTGGGCGACTACACCAAGCAGGAGATCTTCGACGAGTTCCGGCGCCGCACCGGCAACGGGACCGAGGCGGAGCTGTCCGAGGCGGTCAGCCAGATCACCGCGATCACCGGCCGGCGCCTCCGGGCCGTCGTCAGTGACGGGGTGCCGTCATGACCCACGAGGACAAGCAGGCACAGAAAGGCGATGCCCCCAGCCGCCGGAAGCTCCTGAGGGCGGGCCTCGTCCTTGGTCCCGCGGCCATCGCGCCGATGGGCTTCGCCGGTACGAGCAGTGCCGCGAACCCGGCACCTGCGGCGAGCGCGGCGGCCACCGGCAGCGCGAAGGGCAAGCCGGCGGATCCGGCGGTCGAGCCGAGCCTGACCATCCACGCGATCGACACCTACCGCGGGGCGACCGAGGCCGGGCTGCGGTTCGACCTCTCGGTCTTCAGGAACGGCCGCTACCAGCTGATCGAGAAGTTCGAGACGCTGGCCGGCGGGCGGACGAAGGAACCGCTCCTGATCCGCGACGAGCTGAAGACGGGCCGCTACGAGATCACGCTGCACCTGGCGGAGTACTTCTCGCGAACCGCCGCCGGGCTTCCGCAGCCGTCATTCCTCGAAGAGGTCCCCGTCCGGTTCCTGGTGACGGACGCCACGCAGCACTATCACACGGCGATCCTGTTCACCCCCTGGAACTACTCCTACTACCGAGGCAGCTAGTCCGCCCCCTGGAGGTGAAGTAATGGCTGGAATATCGACGCACGTTCTGGATATCGCCCATGGGAAACCAGGCGCCGGAATGCGTATCGAGTTCTCGATATTCGAGAACGGCAAGTACCGGCTCATCAAGACCGTACGGACCAATCAGGAGGGCCGGACCGACGAGCCGATCCTGAAGCCGGAGGAGGCGAAGGCCGGGCGGTACGAGCTGCTGTTCCACGTCGACGAGTACTACGACGGGCTCGAGGAGAAGCTGTCGGACCCGCCGTTCGTCGATCAAGTGCCCGTGCGCTTCACGGTGTTCGACGCGACGCAGCACTTCCACGTGCCGATGATCTGTACGCCGTGGAACTGCACGACGTACCGCGGCAGCTGAGCCGTGTGCCGTTTACGCGGGGCGCGGACCGGCCGGGATCCCCGGTCCGGTCCGCGCCCTTGCGATGTCCGGCGGCAGTCGGAGTGCCACGGTCACCTGGACGGCACCCGGCGCTCCTCGCCGGCATGAGCATCGGCGTCGGCATCGGTCTCGGTGCGCCGTCCTCCGGTCGCGACCACGCGGCCCCCGGACCTGCGCGGCAGCAGGCGGCGGGTGAAGCCGGACTCGTAACGGGGCTGGAGCAGCAGGAGCAGCCCCACCGCGCAGACGAACGCGACCCCGAACAGCATCCAGGACTTGGCACCCCGCGCCGAGTAGGCCACGATCCCGAACGAGAACAGCGCCGACCAGAAGTACATGAGCAGCACGGCCCGGCGGTGCGAGTGGCCGAGCTGGAGCAGGCGGTGGTGGAGGTGGCCCTTGTCGGCGGCGAACGGGGACATCCCGTTCCACGTACGCCTTATGACGGCGAGCACGAGGTCCGCGACGGGCAGGGCGATGACGGACAGCGGCAGCATCAGCGGAATGTAGACCGGCACCATCGCGGCCGAACCCGACCTGCCGTCCACCGACTGGTTGAGCAGGCTCGGATCGACCTCGCCCGTCACCGAGACCGCGCACCCGGCGATGAGCAGCCCGAGCAGCATCGAGCCCGAGTCACCCATGAAGATCCGGGCCGGGTGGGAGTTGTGGACCAGGAACCCGAGGCACATGCCCGCCAGGATCGCGGAGATCAGCGTGGTGGACGCGGCGGCCTCGATCCCGTAGCCGTACCAGAGCCGGTACGCGTACAGGAAGAACGCCGTCGCCGCGATGCCCACCGTGCCGGCGGCCAGCCCGTCGAGCCCGTCGACGAAGTTGACCGCGTTGATCGAGACGACGATCAGCCCCACGGTCAGCAGTGTGCCCTGCCAGTCGGAGAGGTAGATGCCGTCCGTGCCCGGCACCGGGAGCCAGAGGATCGTCAGCCCCTGGAACGCCATCACTCCGGCGGCGAGGATCTGGCCGCCTAGCTTGACCAGCGAATCGACGCCCCACTTGTCGTCCAGGACGCCCAGGAGCCAGATGAGCGCGGCGCCGGTCAGCAGCGCCCGGGGCGTGGAGCTCTGGGTGAAGATGTCCGCCAGATGCGGCAGGTGCGATGCGACCAGCAGCCCCGCCACCAGTCCGCCGAACATGGCCACGCCGCCCAGGCGTGGAGTCGGTTCGCGATGGACGTCGCGGGCCCGGATCTCGGGCATCGCGCCGACGGAGATCGCGAACTTCCTTACGGGGCCGGTCAGGAGATGTGTCACGGCCGCCGTGATGAACAGCATGAGCAAGTAGTCCCGCACGGGCGGCCTCACATTCCGGCCCAGCGGGCCGATACCTGAGCCCGATCGATGCCCTCGCTGCGCCCAGGCGAGCCTAACTCATACGTAGTTCTGTGCGATGGGGAGCGGGGTGGGGGTGGGCGTGGGGGGCGAGCGATACGTACGTCAGCGGGCGGACGTGCCATTCGATGTGCCGGCTGCCGTGCAGCATGAGCGTGAACCCGCAGGGTTCGCCGCGATGGAGCGCCCGCTACGAGATGGTTGGCGCAACTATGCCCCGGGGCATAGTTGATGACAGGAGAGCCCCCGCCTCGGACTGGCGGGGGCTCTCCTGGGGCAGGGGGGGGAGGGCGTTACTGGACGAAGTGGTCGAACTCGCCTGCTTTGACGCCCTGGATGAAGGCGGCGAACTTGGCGCGGCTCGTCCTGGTCACCGTGCGCGGGTCGTCGCTCTCGCGCACCAGGATCTCCTCGCCCTGCCACGCCACCTCGACGCACTGTTCGCCACCGCCGGAGAACGACGACTTCTGCCACTCGATGTCTGTGCTCATGCCGCGGATTATCACAGGTCTCGCGCGAGGTGGTGAATGAAGCTCCGCGACTCCTCGGGCCCGAGACCGACCCGCCGGGCGAAGTCGAGCTGCATGCGGTACCGGTTCAGATCGGCCGCTGCGTCCAGGTAGGCCCCTCTGAACGGGGTGTCGATGTGGACGGTGTCCAGCTGCGGCGTCACACCACCCGCGTACAGCACGGTCTGCGTCACCTCGACGAACTTCTCGCTGGCGAACGGGATCACGCGTACGGTCACCTCCGGCCGGTCGGCCGCCTCCAGGAGGCGTGCCAGCTGGCCACGTGCGACCTCGCGTCCGCCGACCCGCATGCGGAGCCCTGCTTCGTGGACGATGACGTCGAACTTCGGCGGCTTCTCGCGGTCGAGCACGGTCTGCCTGCGCATGCGGTGTTCGACCCTCGCCTCCACCTCGTCCTCGGGCAGCTTGGGCAGCACCCCCTCGAACAGTGCTCGCGCGTACTGCGGCGTCTGGATCAGTCCGGGCAACGTCACGGACTGGAGGCAGCGCATGTAGGTGGCGTGGTGTTCCAGCTCCGCGATGTTCAAGAAGCCCGGCGCCAGCACACCGCGGTACTCGTCCCACCAGAACTGGCCCCGGTACTCCCGCGATATGCCGCACAGCGCTTCGATCAATGTGGCGTCGTCACACGCGTAGAAGCTGGCCAGGCGGCGGATCCGTGCCTCGCTGATGCCGATGCGGCCCGCTTCCATGTGGCTGATCTTCGCCTGATCGGTCGAGATGAGTCCGGCAGCCTCGCGAGCAGTTCTGCCGGCCTGCTCGCGCAGCTTTCTCAGTTCGCAGCCCAGGCGCGCCTGGCGTGCGGTCGGGTTGTCCCTCGGTGGCATGTCACCATCCTTCGTCCCTGCGCAGTCTTGCGCGGTGCGGCTGCCCCGGTCCACCCGATCGCGTGAAGTGATAGTGGCAACCTTGCTACGGGGCATTCCTGCGCCCTATGGTCCCCATGGGTGACGCCCCAAAGCGTCAGCGACCGAAGTGCAGCCATCCGTAAGCGAGTTGAACGCTCACGGAACTCGGCCAATGCCACGGACCACGCCCACCGCACGACGCCCGGAGACCGCCTCACGCAGGGAGACCGCGCCATGCCCCCCGTAACCGCTCCTCCGCCACCCGCCCCCTACCTCCCCCAACGCGGCGAGCGCTACCGGCTCGTCGTGCCGAACGCCCCCACCGCCCCCAAGATCGTGCGGGACTTCGTGGCGACGGTGCTGTGGGTCGCCGAGCACCCACACCTCGTCGACGACGCCCGGCTCTGCGTGAGCGAGGTCGTCTCCAACGCGTACTGCCACACCGACTCGCCGCAGATCCGGGTGGAGGTCACCGTCAACCACCGGCAGGTGACGGTGTACGTGACGGACGACGACCCCGGTTCGACGCCCCGCCCCCATGCTGCCGTGCAACCGGACCGGGACGAGCACGGCCGGGGGCTCCTCCTCGTGGACGGGATCGCCGCCCGGTGGGGGACCACCGCGTACGGGGCGCAGTCACCGCACTCGAAGACCGTGTGGTTCACCCTCTCCGCCGCGAGCGCGGCTCGCCTCTCCGTTTGATTTGGACGACCGTCCAGGGCTATCGTCCAAATGAGACGGCCGACTCCTGCACGTACATGTATCGGAGGGTGTGATGAATCAATCCTTGCTCGCGACCGTGATCGCGGCACTCCTGGTCTGGGAGGCGCTCCTGCTGATTCCCATGGTCCCGGGGAAGCTGATCGACACGAGGGACTTCTCCCCGCTTCCGCGGTGGCAGTACAACAGCTTCAACGTGTTTCTGACCTCGCTCGGGCTCGCCAGCTTCGTGGTGGCCGGGTTCGCCATGGCCGGCCGGCACTGGGCCTTCGCGGCGGCACTGGTGCTGAGCCTCGGCTACATCGCGGTCTTCGCGGCGGACCTCGGCGCGGTGTTCCCCGTCGTGCCCGACCCCCTGCCGGTGCAACTGCTCGTCCTCGAAGCGATCGCGCTGGCCTCGGCCGGTGTGCTCGCCGTGATCGCGATCCAGGGGGTGCGGCTGTGACGAGCGAGTCCACGAGCCCCTCGCGCCGGACGGACACACGCGAGAAGATCATCGAGGCCGCGGCCTCCCTCATTCCCGAGCTGGGCTGGGGCGATGTGAGCAGTCGGCGGGTGGCGGAGCGCGCGGGTGTGAACACCGGAGTGATCCACTACCACGTGGGGAGCATCGGGGAGCTCCGGCGCATCGCCGCCGTACGGAAGATCCGGACGTTCTTCCTCGACCGGATCGACGAGGCCCTGTCGCAGCCGGATCCGGCCGTGGCCGTGGAAACCATGCTCCGTGCGTTGTCCGCCAACGATCCGCGTGATCCGGAGCTGCTGCTGCTGTACGAGTCCCTGGTCGCCGCGAGTCGGGACGACGAGCTGCGCGCCGAGATCGCCGCCTTGCTGGCCGAGTTGCGCCGGCGGCTGTGCGACTGGTTCGCGGCCCGGGGGGTCGCGCGTCCCCTCATCGTCGCGGTGACCCTCACGGCGGCGATCGACGGCTACCTGCTTCAGCGGTCGCTCGACCCGTCCCTCGAACCCGGCCCCCTCATCGAGGGGCTGGTCGGCCTGGTCCGGCAACAGCTCGCAGCCGACAGCTCCTGAGATGCGGAGGTGCGCGAGGTCCTCGTCAGCCGCTCTGCCGGGAGAGGACCCGGGCACCTTCGCGGCGCACGGCCAACTGCACGGGCACGGTGCGAGCTCCCTGGGCGACAACCGTCCCACGGGTGTTCTTCTCCCGTACGACGAGCAGCCCGGCCACCACCAGCAGCACCCACAGCACCGGAGTGACCGGGTTTCCGGGGGAAATGAACCCCTGCGCGGCAAGTCCGAGGAGGCCGCCGGCGGAAAGCACCGCCGCGAGAACGACCTTGCCGAGGCTCATTTCCGATGCCGTACCGGAACGGCGGCGGAATTCGAAGCGGCCGAAGATTCTGGTGAAGCACAGCAGGAAGAATCCCGAGGCGCCGACCCACAGCGGCGCCACCGCGAACCACATCGGGCTGCCGGGCGTCGGCGTCGCGAATCCGAGTCCGACCGTGGCGATTCCCGCCGTCATCACGAGCGCGGGCATGTGCCAGAGATACAGGGTCATGAAGCGGGCTCCGCACCACTGAAGCACGGCGGTGGGCATGGGGCGTTCGGCGCATCGCGTGATGGCCGGCTTGAGCGTCAGCCACAGCCCGAGCTGGCCGATCGTCAGCGACAGCATCACCGCGGTCGGCGGGCTCATGTTGGAGACCGGGGCCCCGGGCATTCCGATCATGGAGGCCGGGTAGGGCCCGAAGAACACGGCGGCCGCGGTGATTCCGAAGCCGACGGCGGCCAGACCGGCCGAGGCCCACCCGCTCCGTATGCGCAGGCCGCCGTCGGCGTAGTGGAAGCCGAACTGGTGGGCCGCCGGCCAGATGAACAGGGCGTTCAGGAAACCGATCGCGGGGCTGACCTCGAAGCGCAGTACGTCGACGACCAGGGCGCAGACGGCGAGTACGCCGATCACACGCCATCCGTATCGCTGGTACCACCTGAACATCACCGGTGTGAGCGCCACCACGAGCACGTAGACGGCGAGGAACCAGAGCAGCTGGCCGGCTATTTTGCCCGCCATCAGGACCGGTTGCTCGGGCACCCCCGCGCCGATCAGTACATGGGGCAGCACCAGCCAGACAGCCGCCAGGGGGACGACCGGCACCAGGAGCCGGGCAATTCTGCTCCGGAGCCAGGTGCGCGTCGATTTCGCCGACCGGAAGGAGAAGAAATTGGCGGCCCCGCCGGCGAAGAACACCATGGGCATGACCTGCGTCAGCCATGTGACGATCCACCAGCCGGGACTCGCGAGAGCATTCCCGGTGCTCAACTGCCCATTCTCATAGGCCAGTACGGGCATGAGCCAGTGCTGGGAAATCACCGCCAGCACGCACAGTGCTCTGATGACGTCTATGAATGGATCGCGACCGCGACTGCTGCCGTGACCGAGGCTGCTGCTGCGAATGCTGCTGCGGCCGGGCGAATGAGCGTGGGTTTGCTGCATACCAACAGCGTGGCGTCAGCAGGCGATACGCACAGTGAAGTGGCCCCCCGAATCGGTCGGGGTGCCAGCACCGCGAGCCATGGTGGGGTTCTCCCCACCGACCCCGAAGGCTGTCCCGTAAGTGATCTCCGAGACGCCGAACAGCGGAGCAAGCCGACCCCGCGTGTGCCGGGCAGAATGGGCCCATGAGCACCTTGGAGCGGTACCGGTCCTTGCTGTGCGAGGACTACGGCGAAGAGCTCACCGCGCGCATCCTCGACGACCCCGCATTCCCCGGCTTCGTCAGTGAGGTGCACGAGCTGGAGGGCGGTGAGTTGGACGGAGTCGCGTGCGAAGTCGCGTGCCACGCGGTGGAGCACCTCTACGAGCACCCGGGTGATTCGGCGAACGACGCCTATGCCGAACTCAGGCGACGCCTGCAGGAGTGAGTCCCGCAGGGCGCCGGAGCCGCCCGCGAACCGCACGGCGTGATCAGGCTCGAAGGGCCGGCCGGCGGGCGGGTTCCTTCGTCCGGGCACCCCTTGGCAGCCGTCTCAGCCGGAGGACCGCCGCCCGGAGCGCGGCCCCGCCACTACCAGCACCAGAGCCGCGACCGCGCCGCCGAGCAGCATGACCGCCGACACGGACAGGTGGTCCAGGACCGCTCCGCCGGCCAGGGCGCCGAGGGCGAAGGTCGCCTGGAAGGACGCGGTGAACAGGACGGACGCCGCCTCGGGCGCGTCGGGCGAGGACTTGGCGAACCAGGTCTGCGAGCAGACCGGCACCGCACCGTAGGCCACACCCCAGACGATCAGCAGCACGACGGCCCCGGCCTCCCACCTGCCCAGGACCGGGAGGAGCGCGGTCGCGGTGGCGATCAGCCCCGCGGCGAGGGAGACCGCGAGGCGCGGGCGGCGCGTCACGAGCGCGCCGCCGACGAAGTTGCCGACGATCCCGGCGGCGCCGTAGACCAGCAGGAACACCGTGATCAGCGCCGGGCCGGCGTGCGTGACCCGCTCCAGGAACGGGGTGACATAGGTGTACGTCGCGAAGTGGGACAGAACGATGAGAAAAGTGATGCACAGGGCGAACCGCGTGCCGGGGCGGCCGAGCACGGTGCGCAGCAGGCTCGCGCGGGTGGCCTGCGTCGGGGGAAGGGGCGGAACCACCAGGAGCATCAGGGCGAGCACGCCCACGCTCAGCGCCCCCAGGACCACGAAGGCCGTCCGCCAGCCGGCCAGGCCGCCGATGAACGTACCGGCGGGGACGCCGAGTACGGAGCCCAGCGGGACGGCCGAGAAGATCACCGCGGTCGCCCGGCCGACCGACGCCGGGCGGACCAGTCGGCCGGCCAGCCCGGCCCCGATGGACCAGAAGCCGCCGATGGTGATCCCGACCATCACCCGGGAGACCAGGACGAGGCGGTAGTCGGTCGCGGCGGCGACGAGGAAGTCGGCCAGGGCCAGCAGGAGCATGAAGGCGCTGAGCATCACGCGACGGTCGATCCGCGCCGTGGCCACCGTGACCAAGGGGGCGGAGACCGCCGCGAGGAGTCCGGGCATGGTCATCATCAGGCCCGCCGTGCCGTCCGAGACGGCGAAGTCGGACCCGATCGACGTGAGCAGGCCGATGGGCAGGATCTCGGTGGTGACGATCGAGAAGATGCCCAGCATGACGGAGAGGACGGCGAGCCGGCCGCGTAAAGGGGTGCGGGCCGGGAGGGTGGCGCGTTCGGAGGGGGTGATGGCCGCGGGGGTGGTCATGGCGGGTGCCGTCCTGTGCTCGGTGACGCGGGGGCTGTTCGCCCCAGTTCACAAGCGGCGGTGGACGGAGTCCGGCAGGTTCGCGACATCGACGCCGTCAGCGGGGGTCGACGTCGTTTTCTCGCCGGATGCCGGACGCTTCCGGCCGCAGCACCGGATACGGCGAAGGGCCGTCGCTCCCGAGCGGGGGAGTGACGGCCCTTCAGCGCGCGCCGCGAGGGCGCTTGTGAATCCGTGAACCCGGAAGGTCGCGCCGAATCAGAGAACGCGGACCGCGCCCGACGGCGGGTCGTAGGAGAGCGGGCGCTGCACCACACCGGTGCCGGAGTTCTGCGCCCCGATGAACTCGCCGCCGCCCACGTAGATCCCGACGTGGTACGCGCTGCCCGCGCCGCCCCAGTACAGGATGTCGCCCGGCTGGAGGTTGCTCAGGGAGACCTGGGTGCCGGCGGTGGACTGGGACTGCGAGACGCGCGGCAGGTCGATGTTGACCGAACGGAACGCGGCCTGGACGAGGCTGGAGCAGTCCCACGAGCTGGGGCCGGTGCTGCCCAGCACGTACGCGTCACCGAGCTGCGCCTTCGCGAAGGCGATGACGGCCGCTGCGGAGCCGGTCGCGTTCGACGAGGAGACGGAGGTGGCGGACGTGGCCGAGCCGGAGGTCGCGCTGAGCGTCGTACGGGCGGCGGAGCGGGAAGCGCGCTCGGCGGCCTCCGCCTTGGCCTTGGCGGCCTCCTCCGCCTTCTTCTTGGCCTCAGCCTTGCGGACCGCCTCGGCCTTGGCCTTCTTGGCGGTCTTGGCCGCGGTGGCGGCTGCGGCGTCCTCCTGGGCCTGCGTCTGCAGGTCCTGGGCGACCTGCTGCGTGGCCTGGGCGGACGCGGCGACGGTGGTGGAGAGCCCGGAGGTGATGGTGGGCATCTCGATGGTCTGGGTCACCGGCTCGGCCTGGGCCGGACCGGCTGCGCCCGCGACGGCGATGGTGCTGAGGACGCCACCGGCAACTCCGGCCCGCAGCGCCGTCTTCGAGGCGTTTCGGCGGGGCTTCCGGTGGCTGGGTATGTGAGCGGTGTGGGACATGAGTACTAGCGCTATCAGGGCCCTGGGGCTCCCATCAAGAAACGTGTGTTGCGACACAGTTACGTACGGAATCTGTGAATCCGCTTTCCGAGGACCCTTATTGACGCCGTAACGGGCAAAACGGGCACACCTGAGCACGGCTGTGATCACGGGCTTTCGGTAATACGCCCGAATTGCCCGCCGCTTACCATCCGTTCACACCGATGGCCAAGCCCGCTTTTGTTGGGGCATTGGTGGGGTGACGCAGGTCACAGTGTGAGTGCGGGGTGAGGGGCGGTTATGCGCCATGCGGCCAAGGTGGCGCCAGGCGAGGGGGGATGTCCTGTTCATCCTGAAGTTCGGAAATGCTCTCGTGCGTCCACTTCGCTCCTCGCGACCCCCTCTCCCGGGTGAGGTTCGAGCGGCCGGGAGGGCTCCGGCGGGCCGGGCGGGGGGTGGGGTGCGTCCGGCGGGACCAAGATCGGGAGCATTCCTCTATCACCCCGGCCCGTCCATCGCCAATTTGCTTGGCACGACCATCTCTTGATAGGGCGACAGCCGTTTGACCAGCGGTAACGGCATCGGATGTCACGTCTCGTGATCACTCGGCCGCTTCGCGTGTGAAGATCACCGCTCATCCGACTTCATGATCCTTCGTCAGGTGGTGGAGATCACAAAGGCGTTGTCGTACCCCGTGTCGCAGATCACAGGATGGCGGGCATAGGATGCGGGGCAGTCGGGCTTGTGAACTGCCTCACATGTGCACGATCTTGGTGAGGTGGTGAGCCGGTCGCCCGATGCGGTCCAACGGTCAAGGACGACTGGAAGGAGCGAGGAGCGTGAATGCCTACGCGCCCATCCTCGTGCTCGGCGCCCTCGGGGCAGGGTTTGCGATCTTCTCCGTGGTCATGGCCACGCTTATCGGCCCCAAGCGGTACAACCGGGCAAAGCTCGAAGCGTACGAGTGCGGTATCGAACCCACACCCACTCCGGCCGGAGGCGGCCGCTTCCCCATCAAGTACTACCTGACGGCGATGCTCTTCATCGTCTTCGACATCGAGATCGTCTTCCTCTATCCCTGGGCGGTCACCTTCGACGCCCTGGGGATCTTCGGGCTCGTGGAGATGCTGCTCTTCGTGCTCACCGTCTTCGTCGCCTACGCGTATGTGTGGCGTCGCGGCGGCCTGGAATGGGACTGAGGGGCTGAGGGGCACACCATGGGACTCGAAGAGAAGCTGCCCAGCGGCTTCGTGCTGACCACTGTCGAGCAGGCCGCCGGCTGGGTACGGAAGTCCTCCGTCTTCCCCGCCACCTTCGGCCTCGCCTGTTGCGCCATCGAAATGATGACCACCGGGGCCGGGCGCTACGACCTGGCCCGTTTCGGCATGGAGGTCTTCCGCGGATCGCCGCGGCAGGCGGATCTGATGATCGTCGCAGGACGGGTCAGCCAGAAGATGGCTCCCGTCCTGCGTCAGGTCTACGACCAGATGCCCAACCCCAAGTGGGTGATCTCCATGGGGGTTTGCGCATCATCGGGCGGAATGTTCAATAACTACGCCATTGTGCAGGGTGTTGATCACATTGTTCCGGTTGACATCTATTTGCCCGGTTGTCCGCCGCGGCCCGAGATGCTGATGGACGCGATCCTCAAGCTCCACCAGAAGATCCAGGGCTCCAAGCTCGGGGTCAACGCGGAGGAGGCCGCCCGCGAGGCGGAGGACGCGGCACTCAAGGCACTGCCCCTGATCGAGATGAAGGGGCTGCTGCGATGAGCGGGAACGACAACCACGACGAGCAGAGCAACAACAACGGGGTGCCCGCGCCGCGCACGGACACCGGCGAGGTCATCGGCGTACGCAAGGGCATGTTCGGCGCCAACAACGGCGGCGACACCTCCGGCTACGGCGGCCTCGTCCGCACCGTGATCCTGCCGGGCGCCACCTCCCGCCCGTACGGCGGCTGGTTCGACGAAGTCGCCGACGAGCTGGAGGGGGCCCTGGAGGAACAGGACCTGCTTCCCGCCAACGCCATCGAGAAGACCGTCGTCGACCGCGGCGAGCTCACCTTCCACATCGCCCGCGAGCACCTCGTCCGGGTCGCACAGACCCTGCGCGACGACCCGGCGCTGCGTTTCGAGCTCTGTACGGGGGTGAGCGGCGTCCACTTCCTCGGCGACAAGGGCCGCGAGCTGCACGCCGTCTACCACCTGCGCTCGATCACGCACGGCCGGCTGATCCGCCTGGAGGTGTCGGCCCCGGACAGCGATCCGCACATCCCGTCCCTCGTCGCGGTCTACCCGACCAACGACTGGCACGAGCGCGAGGCCTACGACTTCTTCGGGCTCGTCTTCGACGGGCACCCCGCTCTCACCCGGATCATGATGCCGGACGACTGGCAGGGCTTCCCGCAGCGCAAGGACTATCCGCTCGGCGGCATCGCCGTCGAGTACAAGGGCGCCCAGATCCCGGCTCCGGACCAGCGGAGGTCGTACTCCTGATGTCTACTCCCCACTCCCACCCGTCGCCCGGCCACCACCCCTCATCGAGTCCCTCCGGGACGCCCCTTTCGGATGCCCGGGCCACGACCGAGGGGACTGTATATACAGTCACCGGCGGCGACTGGGACGAGGTCGTCGAGTCCGCCGTCAAGTCCGACGACGAGCGCATCATTGTCAACATGGGCCCCCAGCACCCGTCCACGCACGGTGTTCTGCGGCTGATCCTGGAGATCGACGGCGAGACCGTCACCGAGGCCCGCTGCGGCATCGGCTACCTCCACACCGGCATCGAGAAGAACCTCGAATACCGGAACTGGACGCAGGGCACCACCTTCGTCACGCGCATGGACTACCTGACGCCGTTCTTCAACGAGGCGGCGTACTGCCTGGGCGTCGAGAAGCTCCTCGGCATCGAGGACCAGATCCCCGACCGGGCCACCATCCTGCGCGTGCTCCTGATGGAGCTCAACCGGCTCTCCTCGCACCTGGTGTGCATCGCCACCGGCGGCATGGAGCTCGGCGCCACCACGATCATGATCTACGGCTTCCGTGATCGTGAACTCGTTCTCGACCTCTTCGAGCTGATCACCGGCCTGCGCATGAACCACGCGTTCATCCGCCCCGGCGGACTCGCCCAGGACCTGCCGCCCGGCGCGATCGACCAGCTCCGCGAGTTCGTGAAGACCATGAAGAAGAACCTGCCGGAGTACGACAAGCTCGCCACCGGCAACCCCATCTTCAAGGCCCGCATGCAGGACGTCGGCTATCTCGACCTGACCGGCTGCATGGCGCTGGGCGCCACCGGCCCGATCCTGCGCTCCGCCGGACTCCCGCACGACCTGCGCAAGAGCGACCCGTACTGCGGATACGAGACCTACGAGTTCGACGTCCCCACCGCCGACACCTGCGACGCCTACGGCCGCTTCCTCATCCGCCTGGAGGAGATGCGCCAGTCGCTGCGGATCGTCGAGCAGTGCATCGACCGGCTCGCCCCCGGTCCCGTGATGGTCGCCGACAAGAAGATCGCCTGGCCGGCCCAGCTCGCGCTCGGCCCGGACGGACTCGGCAACTCGCTCGACCACATCAAGAAGATCATGGGCACCTCCATGGAGGCCCTGATCCACCACTTCAAGCTGGTGACCGAGGGCTTCCGGGTCCCGGCCGGGCAGGCGTACACCGCGGTCGAGTCGCCCAAGGGCGAACTCGGCGTGCACGTCGTCTCGGACGGCGGCACCCGCCCCTACCGGGTCCACTTCCGCGACCCGTCCTTCACCAACCTCCAGGCCATGGCGGCGATGTGCGAGGGCGGCCAGGTCGCCGACGTCATCGTCGCCGTCGCGTCCATCGACCCCGTGATGGGAGGCGTCGACCGGTGACCGAAGCACGTCAGGAAGTCAGTCTGGGGATGCCGCAGCTCCCCGCCCCCGCCTACCCGGCCGAGGTGCGCGCCAGGCTCGAAGCGGACGCGAAGGAGGTGATCGCCCGCTACCCCGGCAGCCGCTCCGCCCTGCTGCCCCTGCTGCACCTGGTGCAGTCCGAGGAGGGCTACGTCTCCCGTACGGGCATGGCGTTCTGCGCCGAGCTGCTCGGTCTCACCACCGCCGAGGTCACCGCGGTCGCCACCTTCTACACGATGTACCGGCGCAAGCCCAGCGGTGACTACCAGGTCGGCGTCTGCACCAACACGCTGTGCGCGGTGATGGGCGGCGACGCGATCTTCGACCGGCTCAAGGAGCACCTCGGCGTCGGCAACGACGAGACGACCGAGGACGGCACGATCACGCTCGAACACATCGAGTGCAACGCGGCCTGCGACTTCGCCCCCGTGGTGATGGTCAACTGGGAGTTCTTCGACAACCAGACGCCGGAGAGCGCGACCCGCCTGGTCGACGACCTGATCGCCGGGCGCACCGTCGAACCCACCCGCGGCGCCCCGCTCTGCTCGTACAAGGAGACCGCCCGCATCCTGGCCGGCTTCCCCGACGAGCGCCCCGGTGCCGTCGAGGCCTCCGGCGGCGCGGGCCCCGCCTCGCTGATCGGCCTCCGCCTCGCCAAGGGCGAGGAGCCGCACCCGCGCGTCGTCGCCCCCCGCGGCGAGCGCCCGCACGGCGAGCCCGGCCACACCGCCCCGCAGGACCCGGACCAGCCGGCCGGCCCGACCGTCGAGGAGGGGGAGTGATGACGGTGACGACCGAGATCAACGACAACGGAAGCGGCAACGGGGCCAGCCCCGAGAAGCTGCTCGCCCCCGTCCTCTCCGCCTTCTGGGACGAGCCGGAATCCTGGACCCTGGACACCTACCGCCGCCACGAGGGATACGAGGGACTGCGCAAGGCCCTCGCCATGGCACCGGACGACCTGATCGCCTACGTCAAGGACTCCGGTCTGCGCGGACGCGGCGGCGCGGGCTTCCCCACCGGGATGAAGTGGCAGTTCATCCCGCAGGGCGACGGCAAACCGCACTATCTGGTTGTCAACGCCGACGAATCGGAACCGGGCACCTGCAAGGACATCCCGCTCCTGTTCGCCAACCCGCACAGCCTCATCGAGGGCATCGTGATCGCCTGCTACGCGATCCGTTCGTCGCACGCGTTCATCTACTTGCGCGGTGAGGTCGTCCCCGTGCTGCGACGTCTGCACGAGGCCGTACGAGAGGCGTACGAGGCGGGTTATCTGGGGACGAACATCCTGGGCTCGGGGCTCGATCTGGAACTCACGGTGCACGCCGGTGCCGGCGCGTACATCTGTGGTGAGGAAACCGCGCTGCTCGACTCTCTCGAAGGACGGCGTGGCCAGCCCCGGCTGCGACCTCCCTTCCCCGCGGTCGCCGGTCTGTACGCCTGCCCCACTGTGGTGAACAACGTCGAGTCCATCGCCTCGGTTCCCGCGATCCTGAACCGGGGCAAGGACTGGTTCAAGTCGATGGGCAGCGAGAAGTCCCCGGGCTTCACGCTGTACTCGCTCAGCGGGCACGTCGCGGGCCCCGGCCAGTACGAGGCCCCGCTCGGCATCACCCTGCGCCAGCTGCTCGACATGAGCGGCGGGATGCGCCCCGGCCACCGGCTGAAGTTCTGGACGCCGGGCGGCTCGTCGACCCCGATGTTCACCGACGAGCACCTCGACGTACCGCTCGACTACGAGGGCGTCGGCGCCGCCGGATCCATGCTCGGCACCAAGGCGCTCCAGTGCTTCGACGAGACCACCTGCGTGGTGCGGGCCGTCACCCGCTGGACCGAGTTCTACGCCCACGAGTCCTGCGGCAAATGCACGCCCTGCCGCGAAGGCACGTACTGGCTCGTCCAGTTGCTCCGCGACATCGAGGCCGGCAAGGGACAGATGTCCGACCTCGACAAGCTGAACGACATCGCCGACAACATCAACGGCAAGTCCTTCTGCGCCCTCGGTGACGGCGCCGCCTCGCCGATCTTCTCCTCGCTGAAGTACTTCCGCGAGGAGTACGAGCAGCACATCACGGGCAAGGGCTGCCCCTTCGATCCCGCCAGGTCGACCGTCTGGGCCGACGACAAGAACGCTCACCAGGGGGTGAACGCATGACAGTCACCACGAGTGCGCCCTCCGGGGGCGGCGAGGCGGCCATCCCGCCCGAGGACCTGGTCACGCTGACCATCGACGGCATCGAGATCAGCGTGCCCAAGGGCACCCTGGTCATCCGGGCCGCCGAACTCCTCGGCATCGAGATCCCGCGCTTCTGCGACCACCCGCTCCTCGACCCGGTCGGCGCCTGCCGCCAGTGCATCGTCGAGGTCGAGGGCCAGCGCAAGCCGATGGCGTCCTGCACCATCACCTGCACCGACGGCATGGTCGTCAGGTCGCAGCTCACCTCGCCGGTCGCCGAGAAGGCCCAGAAGGGTGTGATGGAGCTGCTGCTCATCAACCACCCGCTGGACTGCCCGGTCTGCGACAAGGGCGGCGAGTGCCCGCTGCAGAACCAGGCGATGTCGCACGGCGACGCGGACTCCCGCTTCGACGGCAAGAAGCGGACGTACGAGAAGCCCGTCCCGATCTCCACCCAGGTGCTGCTGGACCGTGAGCGGTGCGTGCTCTGCGCGCGCTGCACCCGGTTCTCCAACCAGGTGGCGGGCGACCCGATGATCGAGCTGATCGAGCGCGGCGCGCTCCAGCAGGTCGGTACCGGCGAGGGCGACCCGTTCGAGTCGTACTTCTCCGGGAACACCATCCAGATCTGCCCCGTCGGGGCGCTGACCTCGGCGGCGTACCGATTCCGCTCCCGCCCCTTCGACCTGGTCTCCTCGCCGTCGGTCTGCGAGCACTGCGCGGGCGGCTGCGCGACCCGCACCGACCACCGGCGCGGCAAGGTCATGCGGCGGCTCGCCGCCAACGACCCCGAGGTCAACGAGGAGTGGGTCTGCGACAAGGGCCGCTTCGGCTTCCGTTACGCGCAGCAGCGGGACCGGCTCACCACCCCGCTGGTACGCAACGCGGACGGCGTCCTGGAACCCGCCGGCTGGCCCGAGGCGCTCGCCGCCGCGGCCGCCGGTCTCTCCGCCGCGCGCGGCCGGACCGGGGTGCTCACCGGCGGCCGGCTGACCGTCGAGGACGCCTACGCGTACAGCAAGTTCGCCCGGATCGCGCTGGACACCAACGACATCGACTTCCGGGCCCGGGTCCACAGCAGCGAGGAGGCCGACTTCCTGGCCGCCCGCGTGGCCGGGCACGGCCGGGACCTGGACGGCGCGGGGGTCACGTACACCTTGCTGGAGAAGGCCCCGACGGTGCTGCTGGTCGGGTTCGAGTCGGAGGAGGAGGCGCCCGGCGTCTTCCTGCGGCTGCGCAAGGCCAACCGCAAGCACGGGCAGCGCACCTACGCCGTCGCCTCGCACGCCACCCGGGGCCTGGAGAAGGCGGGCGGCACGCTGCTGGCCGCCGCCCCCGGCACCGAGACCGAGTGGCTGGACGCGATCGCGGGCGGTGTCGGACTCGACGGCGACGGGGCCGCGGCGGCCGAGGCGCTGCGGAGCGAGGGCGCCGTGATCGTGGTCGGCGAGCGGCTGGCCGGGGTGCCGGGCGGGCTCACCGCCGCGGTGCGGACGGCGACCGCGACCGGGGCCGCGCTGGTGTGGATCCCGCGCCGGGCCGGCGAGCGCGGTGCGGTGGAGGCGGGCGCGCTCCCGTCGCTGCTGCCCGGCGGCCGTCCGGCGACCGACCCGCGGGCCAGGGACGAGGTGGCTGCCGCCTGGGGCGTCGCCGAACTCCCGTCCCGCTTCGGCCGTGACACCGGCCAGATCATCGAGGCCGCCGCCACCGGCGAACTGGGCGCGCTGGTCGTCGCCGGGGTCCAGACCGTGGACCTGCCGAACCCGGCGAGGGCCCTGGAGGCCCTGGACCAGGTCGGCTTCCTGGTCTCCCTGGAGCAGCGGCCGAACGAGGTCACCGACCGCGCCGACGTGGTCTTCCCGGTCGCCGCGGTGGCCGAGAAGTCCGGCACCTTCCTCAACTGGGAGGGCCGGGCGCGGATGTTCGAGGCGGCGCTGAAGCCCGAGCAGATGACGCGCACGCTCGCGCCGGGCGACGCCCGGGTGCTGCACATGCTGGCCGACGTCATGGACGTCCACTTCGCGCTGCCGGACCTGAAGTCCGTACGCCGTGAGCTGGACCGGCTCGGCGGCTGGGACGGGACGCACGCCACCGACCCGAACGAGCCGGCCCGGCCGCTGCCCAGGCCCGGCGACGGCGAGGCGATCCTCGCGGGCCACCGGATGCTGCTCGACCTGGGCCGGCTCCAGGAGGGCGACGAGGCGCTGGCCGGTACCCGGCACGCCGCGGTCGCCCGGCTCTCCGCGGCCACCGCCGCCGAGACGGGTGTGAAGGACGGCGATCTGCTGGCCGTCACCGGCCCGGCGGGCAGCGTCGCATTCCCGTTGAAGGTCACCGAGATGCCGGACCGGGTGGTCTGGGTGCCGCTGAACTCCGCCGGGCGGGGCGTTCCGGCCGACACCGGTGCCCGGCCCGGCGGTCTGGTCCGGATCGGCCCCGCCGCACCGGGTACTCCCGACGTCACACCGGAGGTGGGGGCGTGAGTGCCTTCGCTCAACTGGCCGCGGCACCGCACAGTGCGGTACTCGCCGCCGAGGACCTGTCGATGTTCGGCACCGACCCGTGGTGGCTCGTCGTCATCAAGGCGGTGTTCTGCTTCGCGTTCCTGATGGTGACCGTGCTCTTCTCCATCGTGTGGGAGCGCAAGGTCGTCGCCTGGATGCAGCTGCGCATCGGCCCCAACCGGCACGGCCCCTGGGGCATGCTCCAGTCGCTCGCCGACGGCATCAAGCTGATGCTGAAGGAAGACGTCATCGTCAAGCGGGCCGACAAGGTCGTGTACGTGCTCGCGCCGATCGTCGCCGCCATCCCGGCGTTCATGGCGATCGCCGTGATCCCGTTCGGCCCGTCCGGCAACGAGGTCTCGATCTTCGGGCACCGCACCACGATGCAGCTCACCGACCTGCCGATCGCGATGCTCTACATCCTCGCCGTCGCCTCGGTCGGGATCTACGGCATCGTTCTGGCGGGCTGGTCGTCCGGGTCGACGTACCCGCTGCTCGGCGGTCTGCGCTCCTGCGCGCAGATGATCAGCTACGAGATCGCGATGGGCGCCGCGTTCGCCTCGGTCTTCCTCTACTCCGGGTCGATGTCGACCTCGAAGATCGTGGAGGCGCAGCAGGACCGCTGGTTCATCCTGCTGCTGCCGGTCTCGTTCATCATCTACATCGTCACGATGGTCGGCGAGACCAACCGCGCCCCGTTCGACATGCCGGAGTCCGAGGGCGACCTGGTCGGCGGCTTCAACACCGAGTACTCGTCGATCAAGTTCGCGATGTTCATGCTCGCCGAGTACGTCAACATGGTCACCGTCTCCGCGGTCGCCACGACCCTGTTCCTGGGCGGCTGGCGCGCCCCGTGGCCGATCAGCACCTTCTGGGAGGGCGCGAACCACGGCTGGTGGCCGATGCTCTGGTTCGTCCTCAAGGTCCAGCTGCTGCTGTTCTTCTTCATCTGGCTGCGCGGCACACTGCCCCGGGTCCGTTACGACCAGCTGATGAAGCTCGGCTGGAAGGTCCTGATCCCGGTCTCCGTGGTCTGGCTGATGCTGGTCGCGACGGTGCGGGCGCTGCGCAACGAGGGCTACGACTTCACGCGGATCGTGCTGTACGTGGCCGGGGCCGTGATCGCGATCCTGCTGATCTCCTTCGTCGCCGACATCTTCCGCGACAAGAAGGGCCGGGCTGCCGAGACGGAGACCGGACCGGAGCCGGCGTTCGACCCGATGGCGGGCGGGTTCCCGGTGCCGCCGCTGCCCGGACAGACCCTGCCGCCGGTGCCGCGCCGCAGGCCGCGGGGCGAGCGGGAGCTCGTTGTCAGTGGTGGGTCGGATACTCAGAGTGACGGAAATTCGAGTGACGGAAAGGAGGCTGACGGTGTCTGAGTCACCAGAGTCCTCGGGGACTTCGGGAGCCTCGGGATCCACGGGGTCCTCGGGGTCCTCGGGATCCTCGGAGGAGAAGTTCCAGAACCCCGTCGCCGGCTTCGGCGTGACCTTCAAGGCCATGTTCAAGAAGCGGCTGACCGAGCAGTATCCGGAAACGCCGAAGGTGACGGCGCCGCGCTTCCACGGCCGGCACCAGCTCAACCGTCACCCGGACGGTCTGGAGAAGTGCGTCGGCTGCGAGCTGTGCGCCTGGGCCTGCCCGGCGGACGCGATCTACGTCGAGGGCGCGGACAACACCGACGAGGAGCGCTACTCCCCGGGTGAGCGCTACGGCCGCGTCTACCAGATCAATTACGCGCGCTGCATCCTCTGCGGACTGTGCATCGAGGCCTGCCCGACCCGGGCGCTGACGATGACCAATGAGTTCGAGCTCGCCAACACCACCCGCGAGAGCCTCATCTACACCAAGGACGAGCTGCTCGCGGGCCTGGAGGAGGGCATGGTCGACACGCCGCACGCGATCTTCCCCGGGATGGACGAACAGGACTACTACCGGGGTCTCGTCACCGAGGCCGCACCCGGTACGAAGCCCCAGGTCGCCGTCTCCAAGGGCGAGAAGCCGGATGACGCGCACAACGAGAACAACGGCTCGGCGCAGGGGGTGGGCGCATGACCGGCCTGGCCGCCGCGGCCTCCCAGACCTCGACCGGCGAGGCCGTCCAGTTCTGGCTGCTCGGCATCGTCGCCGTGCTCGGCGCGCTGTCCACCGTACTGATGAAGAAGGCCGTGCACAGCGCGCTGAGCCTCGCCGGGACCATGATCGTCCTGGCGGTGTTCTACCTCGCCAACGGCGCCTATTTCCTCGGCATCGTCCAGATCGTCGTCTACACCGGCGCGATCATGATGCTGTTCCTCTTCGTGGTCATGCTCGTCGGTGTCACCGCGGCCGACTCGCTGAAGGAGACTCTGAAGGGGCAGCGCTGGCTGGCCGCGGGCTGCGGGCTCGGCTTCGGCGTCCTGCTCATCGCGGGTATCGGCAACGCCTCGCTGAACAGCTTCAACGGACTCGGCACCGCCAACACCGAGCACGGCGGGAACGTCGAGGGGCTGGCCAGCCTCATCTTCACCAAGTACGTCTTCGCCTTCGAGATCACCGGCGCCCTGCTGATCACGGCGACGGTCGGCGCGATGGTGCTCACCCACCGGGAGCGCACCGAACGGGCCAGGACCCAGCGGGAGATGTCCGAGGAGCGCGTACGCGGCAAGCAGCTTCCGCCGCTGCCCGCCCCCGGTGTCTACGCCCGGCACAACGCCGTGGACATCCCGGGTCTGCTCCCGGACGGTACGCCTTCCGAGCTCACCGTCATGCAGACGCTGCGCAACCGCGGCCAGATCCGCGACGTGTCGAACGAGTCGCTGGACCAGCTCAAGGCGCTGGAGCAGCGCTCCGGGGAACGGCTCGGCCGTGACAACGAAGAAGAGGAGGTCGCCAAGTGAACCCGGTCAACTACCTCTATCTCGCAGCCCTGCTGTTCACCATCGGCGCGGCCGGGGTGCTGATCCGGCGGAACGCGATCGTGGTGTTCATGTGCGTGGAGCTGATGCTCAACGCCTGCAACCTCGCGTTCGTGACCTTCTCCCGGATGCACGGCAATCTCGACGGCCAGATCATCGCCTTCTTCACGATGGTCGTCGCCGCCGCGGAGGTCGTGGTCGGGCTCGCGATCATCGTGTCGGTGTTCCGTTCCCGCCACTCGGCCTCGGTCGACGACGCCAGCCTGATGAAGCTGTAAGGGGACGTTGAATCGTGGAGAACCTGATCGCGCTGCTTGTCGCGGCGCCTCTGCTCGGAGCGGCGGTCCTGCTCTGCGGCGGCCGACGGCTGGACCGCGCCGGACACTGGATCGGCACCCTGCTCGCCGCCGTGTCGTTCGTCATCGGTGCCGTGCTCTTCCTCGACATGCTGGGGAAGGGCGCGGAGGACCGGGCGCTGCACCAGAAGCTGTTCAGCTGGATCCCGGTCGAGGGCTTCCAGGCCGATGTGGCCTTCCAGCTCGACCAGTTGTCGATGACCTTCGTGCTGCTGATCACCGGTGTGGGCACCCTGATCCACATCTACTCGATCGGCTACATGGAGCACGACGAGCGCCGGCGCCGCTTCTTCGGCTATCTGAATCTGTTCCTCGCGGCGATGCTGATCCTGGTCATCGCCGACAACTACCTGCTGCTGTACGTCGGGTGGGAGGGCGTCGGTCTGGCGTCGTACCTGCTCATCGGCTTCTGGCAGCACAAGCCCAGCGCGGCCACGGCCGCCAAGAAGGCGTTCCTGGTCAACCGCGTCGGTGACATGGGCCTGTCGATCGCGATCATGCTGATGTTCACCACCTTCGGCACCTTCGCCTTCGGCCCCGTCCTCGAAGCGACGGGGGAGACGAGCGAGGGCAAGCTGACGGCGATCGGCCTGATGCTGCTGCTCGCGGCCTGCGGCAAGTCGGCGCAGGTGCCGCTGCAGTCCTGGCTCGGTGACGCGATGGAGGGCCCGACCCCGGTCTCGGCCCTCATCCACGCCGCGACCATGGTGACCGCGGGTGTCTACCTCATCGTCAGGTCCGGCGCGATCTTCAACGCCGCGCCGGACGCGCAGCTGGTCGTCGTGGTCGTCGGAGCGGTCACGCTGCTCTTCGGTGCGATCGTCGGTTGCGCGAAGGACGACATCAAGAAGGCCCTCGCCGGGTCGACGATGTCGCAGATCGGCTACATGATCCTGGCGGCCGGGCTCGGCCCGATCGGCTACGTCTTCGCGATCATGCACCTGGTGACGCACGGCTTCTTCAAGGCCGGGCTCTTCCTCGGCGCCGGTTCGGTCATGCACGGCATGAACGACGAGGTCGACATGCGGAAGTTCGGCGGCCTGCGGAAGTACATGCCGGTCACCTTCATCACCTTCGGCCTCGGCTACCTCGCGATCATCGGCTTCCCCGGCCTGTCCGGCTTCTTCTCCAAGGACAAGATCATCGAGGCGGCCTTCGCCAAGGGCGGCACCGAGGGCTGGATCCTCGGCTCGGTGGCCCTGCTGGGCGCCGCGATCACCGCGTTCTACATGACGCGCGTGATGCTGCTGACGTTCTTCGGCGAGAAGCGCTGGCAGCCCGACGCCGAGGGCCACGAGCCGCATCCGCACGAGTCCCCGAAGTCGATGACCATCCCCATGATCATCCTGGCGTTCGGTTCGGTCTTCGCCGGCGGCTTCTTCTCCATCGGCGACCGCTTCCTCAACTGGCTGGAGCCGGTCACCGGCCACAGCCACGGACACGCCCCGGTCAGCGCCACGACGGTCACCGCCGCCACCATGGTGGTGCTCGTCATCGGCGTCGCCATCGCCTGGGCGATGTACGGACGCAAGCCCGTGCCGGTCGTCGCCCCGCGCGGCTCGCTGCTCACCCGGGCCGCCCGCCGCGACCTCCTCCAGGACGACTTCAACCACGTGGTCCTGGTCCGCGGCGGCGAGCACCTCACCCGCTCCCTGGTGTACGTCGACCACACCCTGGTCGACGGCGTCGTCAACGGCACGGCGGCCTCGATGGGCGGGCTCTCCGGCCGGCTGCGCAAGCTGCAGAACGGCTACGCCCGCACCTACGCGGTCTCGATGTTCGGCGGTACGGCGGTTCTCATCGCCGCGACCCTGCTGATGAGGGCGGTCTGATCACCATGTCCTTTCCCCTCCTGACAGCGACGGCGGCGCTCCCGGCGATCGGTGCGGTCGCCACCGCCGCCGTCCCGGCCGCCCGGCGCACCACCGCCAAATGGCTGGCGCTGCTCTTCTCGCTGGCCACACTCGTGCTGGCGGGCATCGCGCTCGCCCGCTTCGAGCCCGGCGGCGACCGCTACCAGCTCACCGAGTCGCACGCCTGGATCAAGGACTTCGGCGTCCGGTACGAACTGGGCGTGGACGGCATCGGGGTGGCGCTCATGGCGCTCACCGCCCTGCTCATCCCCTTCGTCATCCTGGCCGGCTGGCACGACGCCGACCCCCTGGAGACCAAGTCCTCGCGCTGGCGCCCGACCCAGGGCTTCTTCGCCCTGATCCTGATGGTCGAAGCGATGGTGATCCTCTCCTTCGAGGCCACCGACGTCTTCCTCTTCTACATCCTCTTCGAAGCCATGCTCATCCCGATGTACTTCCTCATCGGCGGCTTCGGGGACCGGGCGCACACCGGCAGCGACGAGAACGCGGCGGCGCAACGCTCGTACGCCGCAGTGAAGTTCCTGCTCTACAACCTGGTCGGCGGGCTCATCATGCTGGCCGCCGTGATCGGGCTCTACGTGGTCGCGGGGACGTTCTCGCTCTCCGAGATCGCCGAGGCCCGCGCGAACGGCTCGCTCTCCATGGCGACCAGCACCGAGCGCTGGCTCTTCCTCGGGTTCTTCTTCGCCTTCGCGGTGAAGGCCCCGCTGTGGCCGCTGCACACCTGGCTGCCCAACGCGATGGGCGAGGCGACCTCCCCGGTCGCCGTCCTGATCACCGCGGTCGTCGACAAGGTCGGCACCTTCGCGATGCTCCGCTTCTGCCTCCAGCTCTTCCCGGAGGCCAGCAAGTGGGCGACGCCGGTGATCGTCGTCCTGGCGCTGATCAGCATCGTGTACGGGGCGCTGCTCGCCGTCGGCCAGCGCGACATCAAGCGCCTGATCGCCTACGCGTCGATCTCGCACTTCGGCTTCATCATCCTGGGCATCTTCGCGATGACCAGCCAGGGCCAGTCCGGCGCCACGCTCTACATGGTCAACCACGGGATCTCGACCGCCGCGCTGATGCTGGTGGCGGGCTTCCTGATCACCCGGCGCGGTTCGCGGCTCATCGCCGACTACGGCGGGGTGCAGAAGGTGGCGCCGATCCTGGCCGGCACCTTCCTGATCGGTGGTCTGGCCACCCTGTCGCTGCCCGGACTCGCCCCGTTCGTCAGCGAGTTCCTGGTTCTGGTCGGCACGTTCAGCGCGTACCCGGCGGCGGGCATCGTCGCCACGACCGGCATCGTGCTCGCCGCGCTCTACGTCCTCGTCCTCTACCAGCGGACGATGACGGGCCCGGTGAAGGCCGAGGTCCAGGGCATGGCGGACCTCAAGGTCCGGGAGCTGGTGGTGGTCCTCCCGCTGATCGCGCTGCTGCTCTTCCTGGGGGTCTATCCGAAGCCGCTGACGGAGATCGTCAACCCGGCGGTGCAGCACACCATGTCGGACGTCCAGAAGAAGGACCCCCAGCCTGAGGTGGAGGCCGCCAAGTGAGCGCAACAGCTGTCCACAGCTTGTGGACAATGGCGGGCGGGGTGACATCGGCCGCCCCGGTCGAGAAGTTCAAGGCCCCGGTCATCGAGTACACCCAGCTCGCCCCGGTCCTCATTGTGATCGGTGTCGCCGTCGTGGGCGTACTCGTCGAGGCCTTCGTGCCGCGCCGGGCCCGTTACTACACGCAGGTCTTCCTCACGGTCGTCGCGCTGGCCGCCGCGTTCGCCGCGGTCGTCGGACTGGCGGCCGGCGGATACGGCACGACGAAGGCGCACATCGCCGCGATGGGCGCCATCGCGATCGACGGGCCGACGCTGTTCCTGCAGGGCACCATCCTGCTGACCTCGCTGGTCGCCGTCTTCACCTTCGCCGAGCGGCGGCTCGACCCGGCAGCGCACGGCAAGCACGTCGACTCCTTCGCCGCCCAGGCCGCCTCGGTCCCCGGCAGCGACAGCGAGAAGGCCGCGGTCAAGGCCGGGTTCACCACCACCGAGGTCTTCCCGCTGGTCCTCTTCTCGGTGGCCGGGATGCTCGTCTTCCCCGCGGCCAACGATCTGCTGACGCTCTTCGTGGCCCTGGAGGTCTTCTCCCTCCCGCTGTACCTCCTGTGCGCCGTCGCCCGCCGCAAGCGGCTGATGTCGCAGGAGGCCGCGGTGAAGTACTTCCTGCTCGGCGCCTTCTCCTCGGCGTTCCTGCTCTTCGGGATCGCCCTGCTCTACGGGTACGCGGGCTCCGTCTCGTACGCGGCGATCGCGAACGTGGTCGACGGCTCCGTCACCCGGATCGACCCGGCGCTCGCCGACACCATGGGCAACGACGCGCTGCTCCTGATCGGCGGCGCGATGATCCTGACCGGCCTGCTCTTCAAGGTCGGCGCCGTCCCGTTCCACATGTGGACCCCGGACGTCTACCAGGGTGCCCCGACGCCGGTCACCGGCTTCATGGCCGCCGCCACCAAGGTCGCCGCGTTCGGCGCGCTGCTGCGTCTGCTGTACGTGGTGCTGCCGGGCCTCGCCTGGGACTGGCGTCCGGTCATGTGGGCCGTCGCGATCGTCACGATGCTGGGCGGTGCGATCGTCGCCATCACCCAGACCGACATCAAGCGGCTGCTGGCCTACTCCTCGATCGCCCACGCCGGATTCATCCTCGCCGGTGTGATCGCCACGACCCCCGACGGCATCTCGTCGGTCCTCTTCTACCTGGGCGCGTACTCCTTCGTGACCGTCGGCGCGTTCGCCGTCGTCACCCTGGTGCGCGACGCGGGCGGCGAGGCCACGCACCTGTCGAAGTGGGCCGGGCTCGGCCGCCGCTCGCCGCTGGTCGCCGCCGTCTTCGCGGTGTTCCTGCTGGCCTTCGCCGGTATCCCGCTCACCTCCGGGTTCTCCGGAAAGTTCGCCGTGTTCAAGGCGGCGGCGGACGGTGGCGCGGGCGGACTGGTCGTGGTCGGTGTGATCTCCTCGGCGATCGCCGCGTTCTTCTACATCCGGGTCATCGTGCTGATGTTCTTCAGCGAGCCGAAGGCGGACGGCCCCACGGTCGCCGTCCCGTCCCCGCTGACGATGACGACGATCGCGGTGGGAGTCGCGGTCACCCTGGTGCTGGGCCTGGCCCCGCAGTACTTCCTGGACCTGGCGAGCCAGGCCGGAGTCTTCGTGAGGTAGCGCACTTCCACGCAGCAGCGACCGCCGCCGGACGGGCTTGAGAAGTCAAGCCCGTCCGGCGTTGTCGTACGCGGCGCCTATCGTGGCAGGGGACGGCGGCAACACGGACGACAAAGCGGGACGGACCCGGGGGACAGAGCGATGGGCACGACGGGCGGGACCATGGATGTGACCGAGAGCGACGCACGGCGGACGCTGCACAAGGTATTCGGGTACGAGGCGTTCCGCGGTGAGCAGGAAGCGATCGTCGACCATGTGGTGGCGGGCGGCGACGCCGTCGTGCTCATGCCGACCGGTGGCGGCAAGTCCCTCTGCTACCAGATCCCCGCCCTGGTCAGAGCGGGTACGGGCATCGTGATCTCGCCGCTGATCGCCCTGATGCAGGACCAGGTGGACGCGCTGCGCGCGCTCGGCGTGCGGGCCGGCTTCATCAACTCCACGCAGGACTTCGACGAGCGCCGCTCGATGGAGGCCCAGTTCGTCGCCGGTGAGCTCGACCTGCTCTACCTGGCGCCGGAGCGGCTCCGCCTGGATTCCACGCTCGCACTGCTCTCGCGCGCCGAGATCTCCGTCTTCGCGATCGACGAGGCGCACTGCGTGGCCCAGTGGGGCCACGACTTCCGCCCGGACTACCTGACCCTCTCCGTCCTCGGTGAGCGCTGGCCCGACGTACCGCGCATCGCCCTGACGGCGACCGCGACCGACGCCACGCACCAGGAGATCACCCAGCGTCTGGGCATGCCCGACGCCAAGCACTTCGTCGCCAGCTTCGACCGGCCCAACATCCAGTACCGGATCGTGCCGAAGGCCGACCCGAAGAAGCAGCTGCTCTCCTTCCTCAAGGACGAGCACACCGGGGACGCGGGCATCGTCTACTGCCTCTCGCGCAACTCGACCGAGAAGACCGCCGAGTACCTCTGCCGCAACGGCATCGAGGCCGTCCCGTACCACGCGGGGCTCGACGCGGGCACGCGCGCCGTCCACCAGTCCCGGTTCCTGCGCGAGGAGGGCCTGGTCGTCGTCGCGACCATCGCCTTCGGCATGGGCATCGACAAGCCGGACGTACGCTTCGTCGCCCACCTCGACCTGCCGAAGTCCGTCGAGGGCTACTACCAGGAGACCGGCCGCGCCGGTCGTGACGGGCAGCCGTCCACGGCCTGGATGGCGTACGGGCTCCAGGACGTCGTCCAGCAGCGCAAGCTGATCCAGGGCGGCGAGGGCGACGAGGCGTTCCGCCGCCGGGCGGCCTCCCATCTCGACTCGATGCTCGCGCTGTGCGAGACGGTCCGCTGCCGCCGAGCCCAGCTCCTGACGTACTTCGGCCAGGAGCCCACGGCGGCGGACTGCGGCAACTGCGACACCTGCCTCACCCCGCCCGAGAGCTGGGACGGCACGGTGGCCGCGCAGAAACTGCTGTCGACCGTGGTGCGGCTGAAGCGGGAGCGCGGGCAGAAGTTCGGTGCCGGCCAGATCATCGACATCCTGCTCGGCCGCAAGACCGCCAAGGTCATCCAGTTCGACCACGACCAGCTCTCGGTGTTCGGCATCGGCGAGGAGCTGGCCGAGGCCGAATGGCGCGGCGTCGTACGGCAGTTGCTCGCCCAGGGGCTGCTCGCGGTCGAGGGCGAGTACGGCACGCTGGTGCTCACGGAGGAGAGCGGCTCCGTGCTCGGCCGGCAGCGCGAGGTGCTGCTCCGCAAGGAGGCACCCAAGCCCGCGTCGCGTTCCACGAAGGCCGAACGCAAGTCGAAGTCCCAGGCGGCCGCCGCCGATCTGGCCCCCGAGGCCGTCCCGGTCTTCGAGGCGCTGCGGGCCTGGCGGGGCGCCCAGGCGAAGGAGCTGGGTGTTCCGGCGTATGTCATCTTCCACGACGCGACCCTGCGCGAGATCGCCACGGTGCGGCCGGACTCGGTGTCCGGGCTGGGCGGGATCAGCGGCCTGGGCGAGAAGAAGCTGGCGACGTACGGGGAGGGGGTGCTGGAGGTGCTGGCGTCGTTCGGCGAGGCGGGGTCGGGGGCGGCGGCCTCGGCCCCGGTCCCGGCCCCGGCCCCGGCTTTGAAAGTCGTACCGGCCCCGGCGGTCACGGCTTCGGACCCCGAGTTCGGCTGGGACGAGGAGCCGCCCGAGTACGAGTGAGCGGTGCGGGCGGGCGGCGCTGCGGACCGGCCTACTGCGGGTCCGCACCCCGGCGGCGCGCGGTGATCGCGGTGAGATCGAGATCGACGGGGAAGGGGACGGATACCTTCATCCGGTCGTGGAAGATACCGGTCGAGGTGTAGGCCCCGGTCGACGGCTCCAGTTCGAAGACGTAGACCACCGCCCGGCCGTCGTGGTTCTCCACCCGCCAGTAGTGGGGGATCTTCGCCCGCGCGTACTTCACGGGCTTGGTCTCCCGGTCCCGGGTCAGGGATTCCGGGGAGACGACCTCAATGGCCAGCTGCACGGACTCAGCGGGGAAGCGGGTCTGGTTCGGGTCCTGGATGATCTCGCCGTCCACGACGATCACATCGGGTTCGGGCCGGTTGTAGCGGTCGATGTCGATGGTGAACTCGCGCACGACTTCGAATTCGTGCGGTGCCAGCGACTGCAGCTGCCAGTTGAAGAAGTCGACCGCCCGCGAATGGAACAGGGTCTGCGGACTCACGAAAACAAGGCTCCCGTCGATCAGCTCCGTGTGCGGAGGCAGATTCGGGAGTGTGTCCAGGTCATCGGCGGTCCAGCCGCCCACGGGCGGAACCGCCCACCTCGGCTCGGGGGCCTCGGGTTCGACGCTCATCAGTGCTCCCATGCACGGAGTCTCGCGGGTCTGTCCAGCGTATCCGCCGGGAACCGGTTCCGAACCGCGCGAACAGGTGAACCAATCGGGTGCTGTTGACGGCCGGACCTCTCGGGGGCGCGGCCGTCAACGAGCGGGCGTCAGGCCGACGGAACGATCCGTCCCGTGACCTCGCCGAGCCCCACCCGGGTGCCGTCCGGCCCCGGCGCCCAGGCGGTCATCGTCACTGTGTCGCCGTCCTCCAGGAAGGTGCGCTTGCCGTCCGGGAGGTCCAGCGGGTCGCGGCCGTTCCAGGTCAGCTCCAGGAGGGAGCCGCGCTGGCCGGGCTCGGCGCCGCTGACCGTGCCGGAGCCGTACAGGTCGCCGGTGCGCAGCGACGCCCCGTTCACCGTCATCTGGGCCAGCATCTGGGCCGCCGTCCAGTACATCGTGGCGAACGGCGGCTCGGCGACGACCTGGCCGTTGATCGCGACGGAGATCCGCAGGTCGAGGCCGCCGTCCTCGTCCTCGTCGGCGTCCTCCAGATAGGGAAGCAGCGGGAAGTCGCGGGCCGGGGGCGCGATGCGGGCCGACTCCAGGGCCTCCAGCGGTGTCACCCAGGCCGATACGGAGGTGGCGAAGGACTTGCCGAGGAACGGGCCGAGCGGGACGTACTCCCAGGCCTGGATGTCCCGCGCCGACCAGTCGTTGAGCAGGCAGAGCCCGAAGACGTGGTCGCGGAAGTCGCCGAGCGGGACCGGGCGGCCTTGTTCGGAGCCCACGCCGACGACGAAGCCGACCTCGGCCTCGATGTCCAGCTTCACGGAGGGGCCGAAGACCGGGGCCGCATCGGTCGGCGCCTTGCGCTGGCCGGAGGGGCGCACCACGTCCGTGCCCGAGACGACGACGGTGCCGGACCGGCCGTGGTAACCGATCGGAAGGTGCTTCCAGTTGGGCGTCAGCGCCTCGGCGTTCGGCCGGAAGATCTGCCCGACGTTGGTGGCGTGGTTCTCGCTGGCGTAGAAGTCGACGTAGTCCGCGACCGCGTACGGCAGATGGAGCGTCACGGAGTCGACGGGGTGCAGCAGCGGTTCGATGTCCGGGCGGTGGGCCGGGACCGTCACCCACGCGGTCAGCGCCCGCCTGACGTCCCGCCAGGCGGTGCGGCCGGCCGACAGCAGCGCCGTCAGGTCCGGCTGCGCGAGGAGCTGCGCGTAGGGCGAGCCGAGCGCGTGGGCCGCGGCTCCGGCGTCCAGTACGTGGTTGCCGATGCGGACGCCGACCCGGCGGTCCTCGGGGTGATCGGGGGTGGAGAACACTCCGTAGGGAAGGTTGTGCGGACCGAAGGGGTCGCCCTCGGCCAGATCGAGCGGGCTGCTCTGCTCGGGCATGTGTTGCTGCCTCGCTTTCCAGGTCGCTTGGGGGACACGTTACGTCGCCGCCGCCCTCTCGCGGGAGTGTCCCAACCGCCCCTGATGCCCGGAAAGTTCCGCCGTGCCCCGGGCGCGCGAGGCGCGGCGACGGGCGTCCGGGGCACGGCGGCGGCAGTGGCCCGGGGCACGGCGACGGCAGTGGCCCGGGTCCGGTCAGCCGGCCGTGCGCGGGATCCGCTTCTCCCAGGTCCGGTGGAAGACGACCTCGCCGCCCTCCTTGCAGACCACCTCGTCGGAGGTGATGAAGTCGGTGTCGTCCGCACCGATCTCGGAGCGGGTCTCGATCCGTACGTCCCACGCCATCTCCGGCCGGTGCAGCCGGATCGCCCAGTCGGAGCGGGTGCGTGCGGAGAGCGGGTCGTTCTCCTGGATCGTGTACGTCTCCAGCGCGTCCTCGGTGAACTCCAGGCCGTCCGGGTAGACGCGGGTGCCGCCGTAGCGCGGGTCGACCTCCAGCCGCCATTCGCCCTTGGCGACGTCGCGGACCACCAGCCGCTCCGGGCGCTGTTCGTCGAGTGTCACCGGGTACACGACACCGAGCGGCTCCGACTGCTCCGGCTCCTCGAACCGGATCGCGGGGTCCGCCACGGACCGGCGCACCGGCAGTTCGACGAGGCTGCCGTCGGCGTCCAGGGTGAAGCCCACCGCCCCGGCCTGCGGCCAGATCCACGGCCAGTACGAGGAGGAGACCGCGAGCCTGATCCGGTGGCCGGGCGGGAAGGTGTGCCCGATGCCGTTCAGCTCGAAGGTCACGTCCTCGGTGGCGCCCACCGGCCAGTCCTCCGCGCGGTCGCGGCCGTGGCGGGCGGACAGGTTGAGCGCGCCCCGGGTGACCAGCGTGGAGGAGCCGTCCGGCGCGACGTCGCAGAGCCGGGCGATCGCCTGGCCGCGCGGCGTGTCCATCCGGATCCGCAGCTTCACCCGGGGGCGGCCGAGGATCTCGATCGGCGCCTCCTGGACGGGGAACTCGAAGCAGACCGACTTGGCGTCCTCGTCGCGCTGGTCGGGCGGCAGGTCGGCGTCGTTGCCGAACGGGAAGAAGCGTCCGGCGTCCAGCCCGGTCTGCTGCGGCGAGTCGACGATCTGCGGCCCGCCGCCGAGCGCGTACGCGACCGGCGTGACGTTCGGGGACGGCCAGCTGTCCTCACCGACCCAGCGGCCCGGCAGCGTCTCGTACACCGTGGCGGGACGGTGCGACTCGCTGATCCAGGCCCGCAGCAACGGCTCGGCCATGACGCCGGTGTCCTTCTCCTTCAGGTGCTGGTCCCACCAGCGCAGCGTCTCCTGGAGGAAGCCGATCGACGGCCCCGGCGGCAGACCGCGGTCCGGGTACTGGTGCGACCAGGGCCCGATCAGCCCGCGGACCCGGCCGGGGTCCAGGTGCTCGACGAGCCGCAGCACGGTGTCGCGGTACGGGTCGTGCCAGCCGCCCACCGCGAGGACACTGGCCCGGATCGCGGAGTAGTCCTCGCAGACGCTGCCGTGCTTCCAGTAGTCGTCGCGGGTCTGGTGGGCCAGCCAGGTGTGGATGAAGGGGTCCACGGTCTCCAGCCGCTTCAGCCACATGTCCTTCCAGCCGTCGCCGACCTGTGCCGGGTCCGGCGGCCGGGAGACGAAGGCGAGCATGGTGGCCGCCCAGGCGTGCATGTCGACGCCGAGCACCGAGCCGCCCATGTAGTGGACGTCGTTGTCGTAGCGGTCGTCGGTCGAGCAGACGGTGACGATCGCCTTCAGCGGCTCGGGGGCCAGCGCGGCGATCTGGAGCGAGTTGAAGCCGCCCCACGAGATGCCGAACATGCCGACCCGGCCGGAGCACCACGGCTGCCGGGCCAGCCAGTGGATGACGGCCACGCCGTCGGCCAGCTCCGTCGCGTCGTACTCGTCGCCCGGCAGCCCCTCGCTGTTGCCGTGTCCGCGCACGTCCACCCGGACGGAGGCGTAGCCGTGGCCCGCGTACCAGGGGTGGCGCTGCCAGTCCCGCGGCGCCGTCCAGTCGCTCAGCCGGTAGGGCAGGTACTCCAGGAGTGCGGGCACCGGCTCGTCGGTGACGGGCCGCCAGATCCGGGCGTACAGGTGGGTGCCGTCCGGCAGCGGGATGCGGACGTCCTCGTGGGTGGTGTCGTACGGGAACGTGGTGCGGATGCGCATGGGGTACCTCAGCGGAGCCTCAGTGGACGGGGTGCATGGTGCGCTTGAGCCAGGGTGCGGCGGCGATGACGGCCACACCGGCCACCACCGCGATCGCGCCGTTGACGCCGAAGTAGGCGGGGTTGGAGACCTCGCCGTACAACTTCACGACCTGTGCCTGGATGCCGTTGGCGAGGGCCAGCGAGAGGAACCAGAGCGCCATCGTCTGGCTGGCGAACGCCTTGGGGGCGAGCTTGGTGGTCGCGGACATGCCGGAGGTCTCCAGCAGGATGTCGCCGAGCCCCAGCAGCAGGTACGAGCCGACGATCCACCAGGCGGCCATCTTGTAGGTGTCACCGGTGTGCCCGGAGGTCGGCAGCACCATCAGCAGGAAGGACAGCCCGCCGAGGATCACCCCGATCGCGATCTTGTTGGAGGCGTGCGGCTGACGCGGGCCCATCCGGGCCCAGACGGCGGCGACCACCGGGGCGAGCGCGACCTCGAAGGCGCCGAGTGCGGAGGCGTACCAGCTCGCCGGGAAGTGGAAGCCGAAGATCTCGGTACGCGCGTTGGTCGACGCGAGCAGCATCATCGTCGAGTACGCCTGGAAGAGGATGAAGTTGAAGACGACGGAGGCCAGGAACAGCACCACGTACGGGCGCAGCCTGCCGCGTTCCTCCGAGGTGACCTGCGGACTGCGGAACATCACCGCGAAGTAGACGACCGGTGCGATCACCGAGATCAGGGTGAGCAGGTCGACGAAGCGGTCCATGGTCAGCCAGCCCGCCAGGGCGAGCGCGGTGGCGAGGGCGGCGACCACGACGGCGCCGGCCACGATCAGCCGAATGGCGCGGCGCATGGGTGCCGGTGCGAGGGCGAATTCGGCGCTGTGCTTTCGCCCGGCCAGGTGACGCCGGCCCAGTACGTACTGGATCAGCCCGAGCGTCATGCCGAAGGCGGCGGCCGAGAAGCCCCAGTGCCAGCTCGCGTGGTCCCCGAGCCAGCCGGTGACCAGCGGGCCGAGGAACGCCCCGATGTTGATGCCCATGTAGTAGAGGGCGAAGCCGGCGTCGCGGCGCTCGTCGTCGGTGCGGTAGAGCTTGCCGACCATGGTCGCCACATTGGGCTTGAGCAGACCGGTTCCGGCGCTGATCAGCCCGAGGCCGACCCACGTCATGGTGTCGGTGGGCACCGCCATGGCGTAATGCCCGCAGGCGATGAGGATTCCGCCGTACAGGACGGCGCGGTAGGAGCCGAGGATCCGGTCGGCCAGCCAGCCTCCCGCGACGGAGACCAGGTAGACCAGGGTGCCGTAGGCGGCCGAGACGGAGGCCGCGGTGCCCGGCTCCATGCCCATGCCGCCGCGGGCGACGGTGTCGGCGAAGTAGAGGACCAGGATCGCCTGCATGCCGAGGAACGAGAACCGTTCCCAGACCTCCAGGCCGGACAGGGTCATCAGCCCTCGTGGCTGGCCGAAAAACGCATGGTCGTCTTCGGGCGGCGGCTGACTCGGTTCGGTATCGGTGGCCGTGTGGGACAAAGGGGTGACTCCTGATCGTATGAGCTGATCCCGAACATACCGGCGGTGGCGGGAAGGCGCCCACGTTGATCCAAAGGGGACCGGATACGCTGACTTGAGTGATGACAGCGACACATCGACATTCCGTGTGATCGTCAGCAGACAGGAGATCCCCTCGTGACCGTCGTCGGGCCGTTCGGGCTGAGCGTGCGGGACCAGGCACTTGAGGCCGATGTCCAGGCCGGGTTGGCTGCTGTCGAGTCCGGGCTGCTCGACGCCACCAAGAGCGGCGTGCCCTTCATCACGGAGGCCGCGCAGCATCTCGTACGCGCCGGGGGCAAGCGTTTCCGGCCGCTGCTGGCGATGCTGGCCGCCCAGTTCGGTGACCCGGACGCGCCGGGCGTCGTGCCTGCCGCCGTCGTCGTCGAGCTGACGCACCTCGCGACGCTCTACCACGACGACGTGATGGACGAGGCGGACGTGCGGCGCGGCGTGGACAGCGCCAACAGCCGCTGGGGCAACTCGGTGGCCGTGCTGACCGGCGACTTCCTCTTCGCCCGCGCCTCGCACATACTGGCCGACCTCGGCCCGGAGGCCGTACGCATCCAGGCGGAGGCGTTCGAGCGGCTGGTCACCGGCCAGATCCTGGAGACCGCGGGGCCGGGCGAAGACCGCGACCCGGTCGAGCACTACCTCGAAGTGATGCGCGGCAAGACCGGCTCGCTGATCGCGGTGGCCTGCCGGTTCGGCGCGATGATGGCCGGCGCGGACGAGTCCGCGGTCGACATCCTCACGCAGTACGGGGAGCGGCTCGGCGTCGCCTTCCAGCTCGCCGACGACGTGCTCGACATCGCGTCCGACTCCCACGAGTCCGGCAAGACCCCCGGCACCGATCTGCGCGAGGGCATCCCGACGCTCCCCGTCCTCCACCTGCGGGCGCAGGCGGCGGCCGACGGGAAGCCGGACGACCTGGAGCTCGTCGAGCTGCTCGACGGCGACCTCGGCGACGACGCCCGGCACGCCGAGGCGCTGCGCAGGCTGCGCGCCCACCCGGCGCTGGAGCAGGCCAAGCGGGACACCGTCCGGTACGCGGAGGAGGCGCGCGCGACGCTGACGCCGCTGCCCGAGGGCTACGCGAAGTCCGCGCTGCGGGAGCTGTGCGACGCGGTGGTGCACCGCGCGGGCTGATCCGTCTCCTCGGTGTCCCCTGCCGGTGGTGTCCCCTGCCGGTGGTGTCCCCTACTGGACGGGGGAGCGAACGCCGCGCGGTGTCATACCGAAGAGGTACGCGGAGTTGCTCCCGGGGGCTGACGCCTCCGTGCCCCCGGTTTGGTCAGATGGAGAACAACCACTCCTGACCAAACCGGGTGAGAATGGCGGCACGGAGTGGACGAGTGCAACCGGACGGAAGCCGCCGACCACGGAGGTAGGGCACAGATGGCACCGAACGACAGCGCAGAGACCAATGGCGGGACCAGGGGCACCGCCGCCGGCCGCCGCAAGGCGGCGCGCTACATCGTCCCGGTCGCGGTGGCGGGTGTCGCGGCCGCGACGATCGGGCTCGTCCCGGCGCTCGCGAGCAGCGGCGACCCCGATCTGCCGAAGATCAGCGCACAGCAACTCATCGAGAAGATCGCCGCTTCGGACACCGAGCAGCTCTCCGGCACGGTGAAGATCAGCACGGACCTCGGCATCCCCTCGCTCGGCGGCCTGGCCGGATCCTTCGCGCCGGGAGGCGCGGGAGGCGACGGCGGCAAGGGCGGCAAGGGCGGTTCGAGCGCCGACCCGCAGGAGCGGATGACGGAGCTGGCATCCGGCACGCACACCCTGCGGATCGCCGCCGACGGCCCCGACAAGCAGCGGCTGTCGATCCTGGACAACGCGTCCGAGTACAGCCTGATCCACAACGGCGACCAGGTCTGGGCGTACGACAGCAAGTCCGACCAGGCGTACCACGCCACCGGGAAGCAGGCGGGCGAGGACGCCGGCCGGGACGCCGGGAAGAAGTCCGGGCACCCCGTTCCCGAGGGCGTGCCCACCACCCCGAAGGCACTCGCCGAGCAGGTGCTGAAGGCTGCCGGTCCCACCACGTCGGTGACGGTCGACGGCACCGCGCAGGTCGCCGGGCGCGACGCGTACAAGCTGGTGGTGAAGCCCAGGCAGAGCGGCTCCACGATCGGTTCGGTCACGGTCGCGGTCGACGCGAAGAGCGGCGTGCCGCTGAAGTTCACGCTGCTTCCGGCCGCCGGTGGCAAGGCCGTTGTCGACGCCGGGTTCACCGAGGTCGACTTCGCGAAGCCGGACGCCTCCCTGTTCACCTTCACCCCGCCCAAGGGCACCGAGGTGACCGAGGCCGACGACGCCAAGGCGCAGCACAAGGCCGACCAGGGCCTCGGTGACCTGATCCCGGGCGCCGACGCGGCGCAGTCGGGCGCCGGGAAGCCGGGTGCCGGGGAGCCGGGAGCCCAGAACACGAAGGTCATCGGCGAGGGCTGGAGCGCGATCGCCGAGATCACCACCCCCGGTGCCACCGGACTCCCCTCGAAGGCGTCGGGCGATGTCCCGGCCGAGGCCCAGCAGTTCATGGACGCGCTGGGCGACAAGGTCACCGGCAAGTTCGGTTCGGGCACGGTCTTCAAGACCCGCCTGGTCAATGCCCTGCTGACGGACGACGGCAAGGTGTACGTCGGCGCGGTCACGAAGGACGCGCTGGTCAAGGCGGCGAACAGCGCCTCCTGACGCCGGGGCGCGCCGCGCTTTCCCGCACCGCCGACCGCCCCGCCGTACGCTCCGTACGGCGGGGCGGTCC
The DNA here is from genome assembly GCF_042891445.1 of Streptomyces sp. NPDC001890. Lineage (NCBI taxonomy): Bacteria > Bacillati > Actinomycetota > Actinomycetes > Kitasatosporales > Streptomycetaceae > Streptomyces > Streptomyces sp. NPDC001890. The sequence continues at coordinate 116,370 of NZ_JBIATE010000002.1, forward strand.
GCCCTCGCCCGTCCGCCGTCCCGGGGCCGGACCGGCCCCGAAGGGCCCGGCCCCGGTCCGCCGGACGGGAGCCCTGCCCGACCCATGGGGAGTACGCATGACAGAGTCCCGGACCGTCCTCGAACCGACGGCGGTCACCGAGCCCGGGGCCGTGATCGAGACCCGGGGCCTCACCAAGCGCTACCGCGGCGGCCAACTCGCCGTCGACGGCCTCGACCTCAGCGTCCCCGGCGGCAGCATCTTCGGCTTCCTCGGCCCCAACGGCTCGGGCAAGACCACCACCATCCGGATGCTGATGGGCCTCATCGAGGCCACGTCCGGCACCGCCCGGCTGCTGGGCCGGCCCATGCCGGCCGCCGCCCGCACCGTGCTTCCGCAGGTCGGCGCGCTGATCGAGGGGCCCGCGCTGTACGGGTTCCTGAGCGGCCGGGACAACCTGCTGCGCTACGACTCCGCCGACCCCACCGCCGATCCGCGCACCCGCCGGGCCCGGGTGGACCAGGCCCTGGACCGGGTCGGGCTGGCCGCGGCGGCCGGGAAGAAGGCCAGGGCGTACTCGCTCGGCATGAAACAGCGCCTCGGCCTCGCCGCCGCCCTGCTCCAGCCGCGCCGGCTGCTCGTGCTCGACGAGCCGACCAACGGCCTGGACCCGCAGGGCATGCGGGAGATCCGCACCCTGGTCAGGGAACTGGCGGCGGACGGCACCACCGTCTTCCTCTCCTCGCACCTCCTCGACGAGATCGAGCAGGTCTGCACGCACGCCGCCGTGATGGCCAGGGGCCGGCTGATCACCCAGGGCCCGGTCGCCGAACTCGCCGCGGGTGCCCGGGGCCGGCTGGCCGTCACCACCCCCGACCCGGGCGACGCGGCCCGGGTCCTCAAGGAACTGGGCGTCACCGGGATCGCGGTCGACGGCGACCGGGTGAGCGCCGAGGCCCCGCCGGGCGACGTCGAACTCGCCGACCTCAGCGCGGCGCTGGTGCACGCCGGCGTACGGCTGAGGTCCTTCGGCGTCGAACGGGCCTCGTTGGAGGACGCCTTTGTCGCACTCACCGGAGAGGGTTTCGATGTCGCAGGCTGAAGCCGCAGTCGCCGGGGCGGGCAGGGCACCGAGCCCGCTGTGGGCCTTCGGGCTCCTGCGCTCCGAACTGACCACCACACTCCGCCGCTGGCGCACCCTCGCCCTGCTCGGGGTGCTGGCCGCCGTGCCCGTACTGATCGGCATCGCGGTGCGGATCGAGACGAACGACGGCTCCTCGCCCGGACCGGGCGGCGGCGGGGGAGGCCCGGCGTTCCTCTCCCAGATCACCAACAACGGGCTCTTCCTGGTCTTCGCCGCCCTCGCCGTGACCCTCCCGGTCTTCCTGCCGATGGCCGTCGGGGTCGTGGCGGGCGACTCGGTCGCGGGCGAGGCGAACGCCGGAACGCTGCGCTACCTGCTGGTCGCCCCGGCCGGCCGGACCAGGCTGCTGCTGACGAAGTACGCCTCGGTGCTGGTGTTCTGCCTGGTCGCGACCCTGGTCGTGGCCCTGTCCGCGCTCGTCGTGGGCTCGCTGCTCTTCCCCGTGGGAGAGGTCACCACCATCTCGGGGACCCGGATCGGCTTCGGCGAGGGGCTGCTGCGGGCCGGGCTGATCGCGGTGGTCGTCGCGGCGTCACTGACCGGGTTCGCGGCGATCGGCCTGTTCGTCTCGACCCTCACCGGCAGCGGCATCGCGGCCATGGCGGCCACGGTCGGGTTGCTGATCACCGTGCAGATCGTGGACGGCATCCCGCAGTTGAGCGCCCTGCACCCGTATCTCTTCCCGCACTACTGGATGTCGTACGCGGATCTGCTGCGCGCCCCCGTCTACTGGGACGAAGTGGTCAAGAACCTGGGGCTTCAGGGCTTGTACGCGGCGGTGTTCGGCTCGGCGGCCTGGGCCCGGTTCACGGCGAAGGACATCACCGCCTGACGCGCGGGGCTTTCTGACGCCCGGGGTCTTCCTGACGCATGGGGTTTCCCTGACACACGAGGTTTCCCTGACGCAAGGGGTGCAACGCCCGCCCGTGCCGTCGGCCGGGCGAGCCGTCCCCCGATCGGCTCGTCGCGGCACGAACGGCACGAACGGTGCGAATTGCGGAACGACGCGACACGGCACGTTCCGTTTCTGCCTGAGTATTGTTCGACCTCTGGCGACAGGCTGTCAACAAGAGCCGGTTCAAGCCCCCTTATGCTCACCGAATGATCACATCGCCGAGTTCACTGCGCCGCAGCGAGAGATCACGGAGGGCGACCCTGGAGGCCGCTCTCGAACTGTGCACGGAGAAGGGGTACGGCCGCGTCACCGTCGAAGCCATCGCGGCCAGAGCGGGTGTCAGCAAGAAGACGATCTACCGCTGGTGGCCGTCGAAGAGTGCGGTGATCCTGGAGGCGTTCGCCGACGCGCTGGTCGGCACGACGCCGTTCGCCGACACCGGCGACATAGCCGCCGATCTCCGGACCAATCTGGCGGGCGCGGTGCGGCTCATCAACACACCGCCCTTCGGCCCCGCGTACGCCGGGATCCTCTCCGAGATGCACCACGACGCCGAACTCGCGCGGACCGTCCGGGCGAAGCTGGTCGACCCCCGCTTCGACGAGGCGGTCGCCCGTCTGCGCCGGGCCCAGGAGCAGGGGCAGATCCCGCCGGACGCGAATCTTCCGCTGATGGTGGAGATGCTGTACGGCCCGATGTACTACCGGCATGTCCTGCGCAAGCCGGTGCACGACGAGGAGGAGATCGCGGCCCTGGTCGCGCATGTGCTGCGGGCGATCGGGGTGCCGCCGGAGCCGTGAGGGCGGGGCGACTGTCGGAGGGGCGTGCGAGCATGCGGCGTATGGGAAACCTGTACGACTACTTCAGCGCACCGGACGACCCGACGGCCCTGGCCGCCTTCGATCAGGGCATCGAGGAGACCGGCCTCCCCGCGCTCCCGGTCAAGGGGATCGACCCGTGCGTGCAGTTGGGCCGGGCCGAGAGCATGCTCACCGGCACCCCGTACGACGACGTCACCTCGCTCCCGCGCTTCAACCGGCTGCTCAGCTCCCCGGAGGACGAGTCCCGCTGGCTGGTCACGCTCACCGACGAGCTGCGCGACGCCCTCGCGGCCGCGAGACCCGGCGGGTTCGACGCGGTGGCCGAAACCTGGTCGCACATCGAGGAGTTCGCGGGCGATGCCCCGCCCGACGAGCTGGCCGACTTCCTGGACATGCTGGCGGGCCTGGCCGAGCAGGCGCGCGCCCACCACGAGCCGCACCGGCTCTACTGCCTGATGTCGCTCTGACGCTCCATCGGCCGGCCAGGACCGCTCAGCCGAACACCCGCTCCAGCACGTCGGCGACCCCGTCGTCCTCGTTCGACGCCGTCACCTCGTCCGCCGCCGCCCGCAGCTCCGGATGGGCGTCGGCCATGGCCACGCCGTAGCCGGCGGCACGGAACATCGGCAGGTCGTTGGGCATGTCCCCGAAGGCGATCGCGGAGCGCGCGGCAATCCCCAGGTACTCGGCGGCCAGCGCCATCCCCGTCCCCTTGTCGACGCCGAACGGCTGGAGTTCGACCGTGCCGGGGCCGGAGAGCGTGACGCCGGCGAGATCGCCGACGGCTTCGCGGACCGCCGCGGCCAGCGCGTCGTCCCCGAGCTCCGGGTGCCGGACGAGCACCTTCACCACGGGCCGGGACCACAACTCGTGCCGGTGCCGGGTCCGTTGGGCGGGGAGCGTCGGATGGGGCATCGCGAAGCCCGGCTCGATCAGGGTCCGCCCCTCGGCCCCGTCCTGGTCCACCGCCGCGAAGACCGGCCCCACCTGGGCCTCGATCTTGCCGAGCGCGGTGTCGGCGGCCTCCCGGTCCAGGGTGAGCGCGTGCACCAGCCGCCCGGACCCGGCGTCGTACAACTGCGTTCCCTGCCCGCACACCGCCGGCCCCCGGTAGCCCAGCCCGTCGAGCAGGCCGCGTATCGCGGGCACGGGACGCCCCGTGACCACGAGATGCCGGGCCCCGGCGCGGGCGGCCAGGGCGAGCGCGGCGCGGGTGCGGGGGCTCACGGAGTCGTCACGGTGCAGCAGGGTGCCGTCCAGGTCGGTGGCGACGAGGGCATATGCGGGTGGCTTGGGCATGGCCCAAGCCTAGGAGTGCCCGGCAAGTGGGGCCGGACGGGCGTGCGTTGACAGGTCCCCGCCGGGATGCGTGTAATGAACCCGGTGTCGCGTGACGCCGGCCAAAGAGCAGTGGGCCGGCCGGTGCTCGGGCGAACACCCTTCACCGAGGGGCCCGTCATGAGTTCGTACTCCGCGCCCTGCCTCTGACGCAGCCGCGACCACTGGTCGCACGCCTCCTTCCGTCCTTCCTTCCTTTCTTCCGCATGCCCCGGCACCGTGCACCGCCACGGGCCGCGCGCATCGCGCTCACCCGTTCCCACGGAGACAGAGAACGCATGCCCACATCTTTCAACCAGTCCGTCATCGAGGAGTTCCGTGCCAACGCCGGAAAGGTCGGCGGCCCCTTCGAGGGCGGTGACCTGCTCCTGCTGACCACCACCGGCGCGAGGTCGGGGAAGGAGACCACCACACCCCTCGGCTACGTCCGCCACGGCGACGCGCTGCTGGTCATCGGCTCCAACCTCGGCGCCCCGCGCCACCCCGACTGGTACCGCAACCTGCTCGCCCACCCCGTGGTCCGGGTGGAGCTCGGCACCCGTACGTTCCAGGCCCTGGCGGTCCCCGCGCAGGGGGAACGGCGCGAGGAACTGTTCGCGCACGCCGTGCGGACGGTCCCCGGATACGCCGACTACCAGGCCCGGACCTCCCGGCTCCTCCCGGTCGTGGCGCTGGAGCGCGCCGAGCCCGAGGGCTGGGAGCCGCCCCGCGAGATCACCACCCTCGCCGGCAAGGTGAGGGAGGTCCATACCTGGCTCCGGGGTCAGTTGCACCAGGTGAAGACGGAGGCGGACGCCCACTTCACCGCAAGCGCCGCCCACCGCGGTCCCGGCGCGCCCCCGCCCCCGGGCCTCGGGCTCCAGATCAGGCAGCGGTGCCTGGCGTTCTGTCAGGCGCTGGAGTTCCACCACACCGGCGAGGACGACCACCTGTTCCCCGGCATCGCCCGGTACCACCCGCACCTGGCGGACACCTTCGCCCGGCTCGCCGGTGAACACCGCACGGTCGCCCGCATCCAGGGCGAGCTGGTGGCCCTGCTGGCGGACATCGGCATCACCGATCCCGAGCGCTTCCACACCGAGCTGGCGAGGATGTCCACGGAGCTGAACGCCCACCTCGACTACGAGGAGGAGCAGATCCTGCCCCTGTTGGCCGACGTTCCGTGGCCTCCCGCCCCTCCCGCGTGAGTCACGCTGCGCAATCAACGGCTACGCATGGTAATCATACTGCGGGGGTGCATCGGGCACCCCGCAGCAGCCCTCGCAACAGCCGGGAGAACCTTTATGCGTCGTGTCCTCACCGCGTTCGGCACCCTCGCCGCCGCGGCAGTGCTCTCCGTTTCGGTCACCCAGTCGGCCAGTGCGGCCCAGGGGGACCTGGTCGTCAACGGCACGGTCCACAACGACCCCTCCGGGTGCTACTCCTCCAACCGCTGGCCGCTCACCGTCCAGAACTACACCAACGAACTGGCCGTGATCTTCCAGGGCGCGGACTGCACCGGCCCGATCCTCGGGGTCGTCGCTCCGGGGGCCTCGGAGGTCTCGGAGTTCGGGGGGAGCGTCTTCATCCACTGACCCCTGCCTGCTGATCCTCGTCTCTCCTGAGCCCCGGTGGTCCTCGCGACCGCCGGGGCTTTCGCCAGGGGAGTGCGCCTCTGCGGCTCCGCCCAGGGCGACGACATCCACGGACACGGCGGCTTCACCGTGGTCGATTTCGGCGGGGGTACGCCGGCCGGTCGGTGGCGGCCCCCGTTCGGGCGGGCCGCCGGGGCCGCTCGTCCGGGTCAGGCCGTACCGGCCAACCGGTCGAGGTAGTCGCCGATCGCCCCGCTCTCCGGGGCCGGGGCGATCAGGGCCACGTGGTTGTCGGGGCGGATCAGGACGAGGAGGGCGGTGGCGGGGGCGACGCCGTACGCCGTGCGGGCGTGGCCCGCGTCGTCGGTCAGGTCGCGGGGGGCTCCGGCGTCCACCCCGTACGCCCGCACCGTGTCGCCGTATGCCGCCTCCGTCGCCCGCAGGGCATCCGCCGTGTCCGGGCCGAAGCCCAGAAGGGTGAAGTGCGGGCCCGCGAACGCCTCGAACAGGCGGGTCGGCGCGCCCGTCGCGGTGTCGCGGCAGGGGGCGTCGGGGGCGCGGTCGCCCGCCCGCAGGCGGGGGGTGGAGCCGGGGGCGGAGAGGGAGCTCCAGGGGTAGCCGAGGCCCAGGCCCGCCGTGTCGCCGGAGATCGCCGAATCCAGGCCGCCGCCGGGCTGCTTGATCGCATCGAGGGTCGCCCGCAGCCGCTCGGCGGTGATGTCCAGCGTCCAGGAGGCGACGGGCAGCCGCTCCTCCTCGTAGGTGTCCAGGAGGCGGGGATCCGACCGGCCCTCGATGACCCGGGCGAGCTTCCAGCCCAGGTTGTACGCGTCCTGGATGCCGGTGTTCATGCCCAGCCCGCCCGCGACGGAGTGCACATGCGCGGCGTCCCCGGCCAGGAGTACGCGACCCACCCCGTACCGGTCGGCCATGCGCTCGTTGACGCGGTACGTGGAGAGGAGGGTGGCCTGCGTGAGGCGGGCCGCCGGGAGCCGGGTGTGCTTGGCGAACAGGCGGCGGAAGCTCTCCAGGGAGGGCGGCACGAGGGCTCCCGCCGCGTCCCGCTCCGGCCCGGCCTGGAACCACCAGCCCGTACGCGTACCCGGGATCGGGCACAGCATCACGGCGCCGTCCTCGTCGAACCACTGGTGCCAGAGGCCGCGGTCGAGGCCGTCCGCCTCCACGTCCCCGCAGACCATCGACTGCTCCTCGGCCGTCTTCCCCTCGAAGGGGATGCCGAGCATCTTGCGTACCGGGCTGTGGCCGCCGTCGCAGCCCACCACGTACCGCGCTTCGATGCTCCGGCCGTCGGCGAGCGCGACGGTCACCGACCCGGGCCCCTGCGACAGGTTGACCGCCTCGGAGCCGAGCTCCACGTGCGCGCCGTACTCCGCGAGGCGCTCCCGCAGGATCTCCTCCAGCTGCCACTGGGCGATCAGCCGACCGTGCGCGTACGGGGTGTCCGGCGTCGGGTGCGAGGACCGGGACGGGTCGGCGTCGGCGACCGGCAGCCCGTTCCGGTACTTGCGCATCGGCAGCGGCCCCGATCCCGCGGCCAGCACCCGGTCGACGACGCCCAGGTCCTCCAGCACCTCCAGGGAGCGGGGGTTGGGGCCCTTGGCCCGCGAGCTGCGCGGGAACGCGGCGGACTTCTCGATGATCCGTACGCCGATGGAGCGCCGGGCCAGATCGCAGGCGAGGGTCAGGCCGGTCGGGCCCGAACCGACGATCAGTACGGGGACGGTGGCTGGGGCTGCGGGGGTGGATGCGGGCATGAGGGCTCCTCGGTCGCGGTTCCGTGGACAACCAGGAAAACGCAACCGAGTTAAAAAAGCAACCGGGTATCTAAATCTGTGCGTGTGGGGCGGCGGGGTCGTCGGCCGCCTGCCGCGGCGCTGCCTGCTGCCCCGCCGCCTGCCGCGCTTCCCGTCGCACCTCCTGCATCCGCGTCCTCGTCCGGCGCGCCGTCCGGAACGCGTCCCACGTCAGCAGCGTGAGCGCCAGCCACACCAAGGCGAAACCGGCCCACCGCTCCGGCGGCATCGCCTCGTGGAAGTAGACGATGCCCAGGGCGAACTGGAAGACCGGCGCGAGGTACTGCAACAGGCCCAGGGTGGAGAGCGGCACCCGTATCGCAGCCGCCCCGAACAGGACCAGCGGCACGGCCGTGACCAGGCCCGCCGAGGCCAGCAGCGCCGCGTGGCCGACGCCCCCGGAGGTGAACGTCGACTCGCCCCGGGCGCCCAGCCACAGCAGGTAGCCGAGCGCGGGCACGAACACCACGGCGGTCTCGGCGGTGAGCGACTCCAGGCCGCCCATGTTGACCTTCTTCTTCATCAGCCCGTACGTCGCGAAGGAGAACGCCAGGACCAGCGAGATCCACGGTGGTCGCCCGTAACCGATCGCCAGCACCAGCACCGCCGCGACACCGGTGCCGACCGCCACCCACTGCACGGGGCGCAGCCGTTCGCCCAGGAGCAGGACACCCATGGCGATGGTGACCAGCGGGTTGATGAAGTAGCCGAGCGACGCCTCGACCACGTGGCCGTTGTTCACGGACCAGATGTACAGGCCCCAGTTGACCGTGATCGTGGCCGCGGCCACCGAGATCAGGCCGAGCTTCTTCGGCTGCCGGACCAGCTCGCCGATCCAGGACCAGCGGCGCAGCGCCAGCAGCGCGACGGCGACGAACGCGAGGGACCAGACCATGCGGTGGGCGAGGATCTCGATCGCGCCCGCGGGCTTCAGCAGCGGCCAGAAGAGCGGGACGAGTCCCCACAATCCGTATGCGCCGATGCCGGACAGGAGTCCCGCCCGCTGTTCGTTGATCCCCTTCACGGGCCCTCCATGCATGTCTGTGTCAACTGCATGAAGGTAGCGCCGGGAGGGGCCTCGTGTCATGGCCGTATCGGGATACGGTCATGACACGGGGCCCCTGAGGCGCGGGGGAGCGGTGTTACGCCGCGGCCACCGCGGCGGCCACCGTCTCGGCGAGCGGCGTCGTGGGGCGGCCGGTCAGCCGGGCCAGATCGCCGCTCGTGGTGGCGAGCAGACCGCGCGCGATCGCCTCGTCCACGTCGGTGAGGATCTCCGCGAAGAACTCGGGTACGCCGGCGCCGGTCAGGATCTCCCGGTGCGCGGCGGCGGGCACGTTCCGGTACGCGATCTCCTTGCCGGTGGCCCTGGAGATCTCGGCCGCGTACTCCGCCAGCGACCAGGCGACGTCGCCGCTCAGCTCGTAGACCGCGCCGATGTGACCCTCGCCGGTCAGTACGGCGGCGGCCGCGGCGGCGTAGTCGGCGCGGGTGGCGGAGGCGATCCGGCCCTCGCCCGCGTTGGCGACGACGGCGCCGTGCTCCAGGACCGGGGCGAGGTTCGCCGTGTAGTTCTCGGTGTACCAGCCGTTGCGCAGGAAGGTGTGGGGCAGCCCGGAGTCGAGGATCAGCTGCTCGGTGACCTTGTGCTCGGCGGCCAGCCGGAAGTCGGCGGCGGGGCCGCCCAGGATGCCGGTGTACGCGAGCTGGGCGACGCCCGCCGCCTTTGCCGCGTCGATGACCGCGGTGTGCTGCGGTACGCGTCGGCCGACCTCGCTGCCGGAGATGAGCAGGACCCGGTCGCCGGCCCGGAAGGCGTCCTTGAGGGACTCCGGCCGGTCGTAGTCCGCGACGCGGAGCTCGACGCCCCGGGCGGCGAGCGGGGCCGCCTTCTCCTCGTCGCGCACGACGGCGGCGATCCCGCTCGCGGGCACGGTGGTCAGCAGCTGCTCGACGACGAGACGGCCGAGCTCTCCGGTGGCTCCGGTGACGACGATGCTCATGGGGGGTTTCTCCTCTTCGGTGGCGCTTGTCCTTGTTCGGGCTCGCACTGCTCACCGTACGAGGTGCACTTACCAATCGAAAGTACCCACTTTGAAGTAAGGTACTGGGATGAAGGTGAGCGACCTGGGGACGTGGCCCGATGCGAACGGGCAGATGTGCCCCTCCCGGCTGGTGCTCGAACACGTCACCAGCCGCTGGGGCGTCCTGATCCTGATCGCGCTGCTGGAGCGCTCGTACCGCTTCAGCGAACTGCGCCGCGAGGTGGGCGGCGTCAGCGAGAAGATGCTGACCCAGACCCTCCGGACGCTGGAGCGCGACGGCATCGTGCACCGGGACGCGAAGCCGGTGATCCCGCCCAGGGTCGACTACTCGCTCACCGAGCTGGGCCGGGAGGCCGCCGAGCAGGTGTGCGCGCTGGGCCGCTGGACCGAGCGCCGTCTGAGCGCGGTGCAGGCGGCGCGCGAGGCGTACGACGAGCAGAGGGCGCACACCCCGTAGCGCACCCGCCCGCACATTCCGTAGCACCCGCGCGGTCGCTCGGTAGCACCCGCCCGGTCGCTCCGTAGCGCCCGCCCGGTCACTCCGGTTGGGGCGCGCGTCCCTCCTCCAGGTCACGCAGCGCACGCGACACGTCGAACGGCAGGATCGTCACCGCCACGTGCGGCAGCTGCGCCAGCACCTTCGCCATCTGCTCGCCCGTACCCCGGTGCAGCAGTTTGCCGAGCACATGGGTGTACATCCGCCGAGGCACCAGCACCGTCAGCGAGGTCCTGCCGTCCTGGGTGGTGCGGACCGCCAGCTCCTTCATCGCGTGGCGCAGCCGGCGGTCCGGGCACTCCACCAGTTCCAGGGCGACGGACGTGGCGGCCGTCGCCTCCCACCGGGCGGCCAGCCGCCGGCCGTGCGCCTCGTCGATCGCGAAGTGCACGGCCCGGATCTCGTCCGGGCGCAGTTCGTGCGCGTACCGCAGCGCCTTGATCGTCGCCAGGTCCAGCGTCTCGACCAGGACGAAGACCAGATGGCGCAGGTCCCGGGGCCGGTCGGCGCCCGGTGCCTGGATGCTCTGGAGCGCCGCGGCCTCGCGCCGGTACTCGCGGTTGATCCGGATCAGCGCCCACACCCCGAGCGGGAAGACCACCACGACCAGCCAGGCGCCCTCGGTGAACTTGGTGACCGCGAAGATCAGCACGACGGCGGCCGAGATGACCGCGGCGAGCCCGTTGACGGCGATCTTCACCCGGCGGTACGGCTCGCGGCGCCGCAGGTGGTACGCGGTGAGGCCGGCCCCGGCCATGGTGAAGGCGGTGAACACGCCGATCGCGTACAGCGCCACCAGCTTGTCCACACTGGCCCCGGTGACCAGCAGCAGCGCCAGCGAGACGACGGTCAGCGCGATGATGCCGTTGGAGAACGCGAGGCGGTGTCCGCGCCGGGTCAGCTGCCGGGGCAGGAACCGGTCCGCGGCGACGAAACTGGCGAGGAACGGGAAGCCGGTGAACGGTGTGTTGGCGCCGGTGTAGAGGACCAGCGCGGTCGCCAGCTGTACGAAGACCAGCCCGGCCGTCCCGAGCGGCCCGCCGCCGAAGGCGAGATGGGCCTCCTGCGCGATGACCGTCGGGGTGCCGTCGGTGTAGGGGACGGCATGGGTGAAGTGCGCCAGTGTGGAGACGCCGAGGACCAGGACGCCGAGCACGCAGCTCATCGCGATCAGGGTGCGGCGGGCGTTGCGGCCCTGTGGTTCGCGGAACGCGGAGATGCCGTTGGAGATCGCTTCGAGCCCGGTGAGGGACGAGCCACCGTTGGCGAACGAGCGCAGCACGATGAACAGCGAGGCGCCGTAGAGCCAGCCGTCGCCCGGGGTGCCGAGCGGTACCACCCCGGCGGCGTGCAGGTCGGCGTGCGGCAGCTCGCCCGTGAGCCCGCGCACCGCGGCGACGAGCAGGACGAGACCGACGGCGGCCATGAAGAGATAGGCGGGCAGCGCGAAGGTCCGGCCCGCCTCGCGGACGCCGCGCAGATTCCCGTACGCGAGCAGCACGATGACGCCGACGGAGACCGGGATCTGGAGATGGTCGAGGCCGGTGAAGTCGGTGCCGGCCAGATGGGCGAGCGAGATCAGAGCGTTGGTGCCCGCCGAGACCTGGACCGCGACGGTGACGATGTAGTCGACGAGCAGGGCCACGGCGGCGATCTGCGCGACGTCCGGCCCGAAGTTCTCCCGCGCGACGACATAGGAGCCGCCCGCCCGGGTGTAGATCATGACGACATCGCTGTAACAGAGCGTCAGGAGCAGCAGTACCAGCAGGATCGCGCCGGTCACCGGCATCAGCAGGGTGAAGGCGGCGGCCCCGACGACGGGCACGAGGACCCGGAGCATCTCCTCGGAGCCGTACGCGGACGAGCTGATGCAGTCGGAGGCGAGCACCCCGAGCGCCGTCCGGTTGCTCAGCTTCTCCTCGCTGATGCGCTCGGTGGTGAGCGCCTTGCCGAGCAGACGCCGCTTGATGCGGTACGCGGGACGGTCCAGGGTCATGGCCACATCGTGCGCGGTGGCCGGACGCACGCCCGGTACGCAGCCGCCGGACGGGCCGAAATTCAGCCCGTCCGGCGACTGCGTGATCCAGACGGCAGGACCGGAGCGGTCTCTGTCCCCGGGATCGGAGTACCGGGGCGGTGCCCGTCCCCGGGACCGGAGTGCCGGGGAGGTGTCTGTCCCCGGTCCGGAGCACCGGGGACGTGTCCGACCTAGCCGATGACCGTCCAGGTGTCGTTGCCGGCGAGGAGGGTGGCGAGGTCGCCCTTGCCGTTCTGTTCGACGGCGGTGTCGAGCTGTTCGGTCATCAGGGTGTCGTAGACGGGGCGCTCGACGTCGCGCAGGACGCCGATGGGGGTCTGGTGGAGGGTGTCGGGGTCGGCGAGGCGGGAGAGGGCGAAGGCCGTGGTCGGCGACGGGTTGTGGGTGTCGTGGACCAGGACCTGGGACCGGTTCTCCTCGGTGACGGTCACCACCTGGAGGTCGCCGGTGGCCGGGTCGCGGACGACGCCCTTGCTGTTGTCCATGCCGAAGAGGATGGGCTGCCCGTGTTCGAGGCGGATGACCGCGTCCTGGGCCCGTTCCTTGTCCTTGAGGGCCTCGAAGGCGCCGTCGTTGAAGATGTTGCAGTTCTGGTAGATCTCCACCAGCGCCGTGCCGGGGTGGTCGGCCGCGGCGCGCAGCACGCCGGTGAGGTGCTTGCGGTCGGAGTCGATGGTGCGGGCGACGAAGGACGCCTCCGCGCCGAGGGCCAGCGAGACCGGGTTGAAGGGGGCGTCGAGGGAGCCCATCGGCGTGGACTTGGTGATCTTGCCGATCTCGGAGGTGGGGGAGTACTGGCCCTTGGTGAGGCCGTAGATCCGGTTGTTGAACAGGAGGATCTTGAGGTTCACATTGCGGCGCAGGGCGTGGATGAGGTGGTTGCCGCCGATGGACAGGGCGTCGCCGTCACCGGTGACGACCCAGACGGACAGGTCGCGGCGGGACGAGGCGAGTCCGGTGGCGATGGCCGGGGCGCGGCCGTGGATGGAGTGCATCCCGTAGGTGTTCATGTAGTACGGGAAGCGGGAGGAGCAGCCGATCCCGGAGACGAAGACGATGTTCTCCTTCGCCAGGCCGAGTTCGGGCATGAAGCCCTGGACGGCGGCGAGGACGGCGTAGTCGCCGCAGCCGGGGCACCAGCGGACTTCCTGGTCGGACTTGAAGTCCTTCATGGACTGCTTGGCCTCGGCCTTGGGCACCAGGTGCAGGAGCTGGTTGGTGTCAGGCATCGATGGCCTCCTTGAGTGCCGTTGCGAGCTGTTCGGCCTTGAACGGCATGCCGTTGACCTGGTTGTAGCTGTGCGCGTCGACGAGGTATTTGGCCCGGACGAGGGTGGCGAGCTGGCCGAGGTTCATCTCGGGGACGACGACCTTGTCGTAACCGCCGAGGACGTCGCCGAGGTTCTTCGGGAACGGGTTGAGGTGGCGCAGGTGGGCCTGGGCGATGGGCTGTCCGGCGGCGCGGAGCCGGCGGACGGCGGCGGTGATGGGGCCGTACGTGGAGCCCCAGCCCAGCACCAGGGTGCGTGCCTGGTCGGGGTCGTCGACCTGGAGATCGGGGACCTCGATGCCGTCGATCTTCGCCTGGCGGGTGCGGACCATGAGGTCGTGGTTGGCGGGGTCGTAGGAGATGTTGCCGCTGCCGTCCTGCTTCTCGATGCCGCCGATGCGGTGTTCGAGACCGGGCGTGCCGGGCACCGCCCAGGGCCGGGCCAGGGTGTGCGGGTCGCGCTTGTAGGGCCAGAACACCTCGGTACCGTCGGCCAGTTCGTGGTTGGGGCCGGTCGCGAACCGGACCCGCAGATCGGGCAGCTCGTCGGTCTCGGGGATCTTCCACGGCTCGGAGCCGTTGGCGAGGTACCCGTCGGAGAGCAGGAAGACGGGGGTGCGGTACGTCAGCGCGATCCGGGCGGCGTCGAGCGCGGCGTCGAAGCAGTCCGCCGGAGTCCTGGGGGCCACGATCGGGACGGGGGCCTCGCCGTTGCGTCCGTACATCGCCTGGAGCAGGTCGGCCTGCTCGGTCTTGGTCGGCAGGCCCGTGGAGGGGCCGCCGCGCTGGATGTCGACCACGAGCAGTGGGAGCTCCAGGGAGACGGCGAGCCCGATCGTCTCCGACTTCAGCGCCACCCCCGGCCCGGAGGTGGTCGTCACCGCGAGGGAACCGCCGAAGGCCGCGCCCAGCGCCGCCCCGATCCCCGCGATCTCGTCCTCCGCCTGGAACGTGCGCACGCCGAAGTTCTTGTGCTTGCTGAGCTCGTGCAGGATGTCGGAGGCCGGGGTGATCGGGTACGAGCCCAGATACAGCGGCAGGTCCGCCTGGCGGGACGCGGCGATCAGCCCGTACGACAGCGCCAGATTCCCCGAGATGTTGCGGTACGTGCCCGGCGGGAAGGCCTGCGAGGCGGGCGCCACCTCGTAGGAGACGGCGAAGTCCTCCGTCGTCTCCCCGAAATTCCAGCCCGCCCTGAACGCGGCCACGTTCGCCTCGGCGATCTGCGGCTTCTTCGCGAACTTCGCCCGCAGGAACGTCTCGGTCCCCTCGGTCGGGCGGTGGTACATCCACGACAGCAGGCCCAGCGCGAACATGTTCTTCGACCGCTCGGCCTCCTTGCGGGAGAGCCCGAACTCCTTCAACGCCTCGATCGTGAGCGTCGTCAGCGGCACCGGGTGGACGTTGTAGCCGTCCAGGGAACCGTCCTCCAGCGGGGAGGTCTCGTAGCCGACCTTCGCCATCGGCCGCTTGGTGAACTCATCGGTGTTCACGATGATTTCCGCACCGCGCGGGACATCGCCGATGTTCGCCTTCAGCGCGGCCGGGTTCATCGCGACCAGTACGTTCGGCGCGTCGCCCGGGGTGAGGATGTCGTGGTCCGCGAAATGCAGCTGGAACGAAGAGACCCCCGGCAGAGTGCCTGCGGGGGCGCGGATCTCGGCGGGAAAGTTCGGCAGCGTGGAAAGGTCGTTCCCGAACGACGCGGTCTCCGACGTGAAGCGGTCACCGGTGAGCTGCATACCGTCTCCGGAGTCACCCGCGAAACGGATGATCACCCGGTCGAGGCGGCGGATCTCCTTCTCGCCGGCACCCGCGTGATCGGAGCGGGGGGCACGCTGCCCCCCGACGAGCGCCTCGCTGGCCTCATCGGCCTGTTCGGCTGGGCTACTGACCTGGCTGGTCACTGAACTGGACCTCCCTCGGGGCGGCGGCTCTGGTCCCGCCGGCCCGCCGACGGTCCCACTGCCCACCCTACGTCGGTAAGGGTCGCCTTCCCTTGACCGATCACATGATGGACGCCATTTTGGGACGCGATTTGATACCGGTTTGTCATGCTTTGCAAGCCCCCCAGCCGTTCGATGAAGACGCTGCGCAGTCATCCTTTGGTGCTAGGACGTGTTCTTCGGTTCCGGAGCGTGTCCGCCCCGGGACCTGGTCATCGCGACCGCCGTGACCGGCTGCCGCGATGACCTTCACCAGGTATCTGACAGAGTGTCAGTTCGTCAGGAGTTCAGGTAGGTCAATACGGCCAGTACCCGGCGGTGATCCCCGTCACTGGGGGACAGGCCCAGCTTCAGGAAGATATTGCTGACGTGCTTCTCCACGGCGCCGTCGCTCACCACCAGCTGTCTGGCCACCGCCGAGTTCGTCCGCCCCTCCGCCATCAGGCCGAGCACCTCGCGCTCGCGCGGGGTCAGCCCGGCCAGGACGTCCTGCTTGCGGCTGCGGCCCAGCAGCTGCGCCACCACCTCCGGGTCCAGAGCCGTCCCGCCCTGCGCGACCCGGACCACCGCGTCCACGAACTCCCTGACCTCGGCGACCCGGTCCTTCAGCAGGTATCCCACGCCTCGGCTGGATCCGGCCAGAAGCTCGGTCGCGTACTGCTCCTCGACGTACTGCGAAAGGACCAGGACCCCGATCCCGGGATACTCCTTCCGCAGCCGCACCGCCGCGCGCACGCCCTCGTCGGTGTGGGTCGGGGGCATCCGCACATCGGCGACCACCACATCGGGCAGCGCGCCCTGCCCCGCCAGGTCCCCCACGGTCTTGATCAGCGCCTCCGCGTCCCCGACCCCGGCGACGACGTCGTGCCCGAGATCGGTCAGCAGCCGGGTGAGTCCTTCCCGGAGCAGCACCGAATCCTCGGCGATGACTACTCGCACCCTGTCTTCCACCATGAAGCCGTTGCCCCCACTGTCACTGTTCGCCGGTCTCGCGCCTGTGCGTCCCAGCATCCCAGCTTCGGCGGTGCGGTGTCCTCGGCCGCCGGGTGGACATCACGGGCGGACTTCACCCCACCCCCGGGTGGAGCCAAGGGGTGGACGCCGCCCGGCCTCGGATGGATCTCAGTCGTGGCACGGAACCTCGGCCCGTGCCACGGCCCCTCAGCCCGTGCCACGGCCCCTCAGCCCGTGCCGAGGACCCTCAGCCGCGCCAAAGAACCTCGGCTCCGCGCCAAAGAACCTCGGCTCCGCGCCAAAGAACCTCGGCTCCGCGCCAAGGAACCTCAGCCGCGCCACGGCAGCTCGGCCGTGATCCGGGTCGGGCCGCCCTGCGGGGAATCGACGGCCAGCACGCCGTCCACCGCGTCCAGCCGCTCGGCCAGCCCGGCGAGCCCACTGCCCGCCGCCGCGTCGGCGCCGCCGCGCCCGTCGTCGGTGACCTGGAGCATCAGCCGGTCCGCCGCCCGCCACACGTCGACCGAGGCGCGGGTGGCCCGTGCGTGCTTGCTCACGTTCTGCAACAGCTCGGAGACCGTGAAGTAGGCGATGCCCTCGATCGCCTGGGCCGGCCGGGACGCCAGATCCACCTCGACCGTGACGGGGACGGTGCAGCGGGAGGCGATGGCGGAGAGTGCGGCGTCGAGTCCGCGGTCGGTGAGGACGGCGGGGTGGATGCCGCGGGCGAGGTCGCGGAGTTCCTGGAGGGCGACCTTGACCTCGCCGTGGGCCTCGTCGACCATGCGGGCGGCGGCTTCGGGGTCGTCGGTCAGCTTCTCCTTCGCCAGGCCCAGATCCATGGCGAGGGCGACGAGGCGGGCCTGGGCGCCGTCGTGCAGGTCGCGTTCGATGCGGCGGAGGTCGGCGGCGGCGGTGTCGACGACCACCCCCCGGTCCGACTCCAGCTCCGAGACGCGGGTCGCCAGCCGGGACGGCCCGAGCAGCCCGCCCACGAGCAACCGGTCCACGCTCACCAGACCGCGGATGATCCACGGCGTGACGAGGACGAACACCAGGCCGAACGCACTGGTCAGCGCCATCTCGGCGAAGGAGTCGAGGCGCACCTCGTGGGCCCGGTCGCTGTAGAGCTGGATGCCGTTGCTGCCCACGTCCGCCGGGAAGACCCACTGCCACAGCGGATAGGTGAACGCGGTCCACCCGAACGTCCAGAACGTCACCGAGACACAGAAGGCGAAGCCCGCCCACGGGAGGTACAGCAGCGAGTAGAGCAGATGGCGCCAGGACGCCCCGCTCTTGAGGGCCGCGCCCATCCAGGACATCAGGCCGCCGGTCCTGCCACGGACCGGCGCCGGGGCCGCCACGTCCAGCTTCAGCAGGCCCCGCGCCCGCGCCCGCTCCAGGGCACCGAAGCCGCGGCACATCGCCAGCGTGCCGGCCAGGATCGGCACCCCCAGGAAGGTGATCAGCATGCCGGCGCCCAGCGTCGTCAGGGTGATCGAGAGGCTGAACAGGACCAGGCCGACCGGCAGGCCCAGCAGCATATAGGTGAGCTCGCGCCAGGTCCTTCCCTCGACGGGCGCGCGCAGCGCGGCGGGGAAGAAGTGCTTCACCGGGGGATGGTCCCCGAAACCGGCTCCGGACCGCTGGTGGTCCCGAGTGTCCGGTCCGTATGCCGTGGCCATGGGTGCTGTCCGTTTCGGTGGTCTGCGGGTGCTGGGTGCTGCGTGCTGCGTACCGGTCCGTGCCGGGCCGATACGGGCGACCGGTGCTCGGTGCCCGCTCCGGCCGCTACTGCGCTACTGCGCTACTGCAAGGGTGCTGATGCGCGGGCCCGCACACCATGAGGGGCGTATCCCTCTTCGACCGGGGGTTTTCCCCACCCCCGCAGGCCGGTCCCGCGCCCTGCTTCACTTCTGCACGCGAGTCCGCTCGGGCTTTCGCTCACGCTTCTGTTCACGCGGCCGCTCAAGTTTCTGCTCGTGCTTCTGCCCGCGCGTCTGCTCACGGTCCCGCCAGGGCAGTTCCGCCGTGACCGTCGTGGGTCCGCCGACCGGTGAGTCGAGGACGAACAGCCCGTCGACGGCGCCCAGCCGCTCGGCCAGCCCCGCCATCCCCGTACCGCCGTCCATCCGGGCCCCGCCCCGGCCATCGTCGGTGACCTGGAGCAGCAGCCGGTCCCCGGAGCGCCACACCTCGACGGACGCCGAACGCGCCGCGCTGTGCTTGCTCACGTTCTGCAACAGCTCGGAGACCGTGAAGTACGCGATCCCCTCGATCGCCTCCGCGGGACGCCCCGGCAGGTCCACGCCCACCGTGACCGGGACGGTGCAGCGGGAGGCGATGGCGGAGAGTGCGGCGTCGAGTCCGCGGTCGGTGAGGACGGCGGGGTGGATGCCGCGGGCGAGGTCGCGGAGTTCCTGGAGGGCGACCTTGACCTCGCCGTGGGCCTCGTCGACCATGCGGGCGGCGGCTTCGGGGTCGTCGGTCAGCTTCTCCTTCGCCAGGCCGAGGCCCATGGCGAGGGCGACGAGGCGGGCCTGGGCGCCGTCGTGCAGGTCGCGTTCGATGCGGCGGAGGTCGGCGGCGGCGGTGTCGACGACCACCCCCCGGTCCGCCTCCAGCTCGGCGATCCGGCGCTCCAGCTCGTCGGAGGGCGAGAGCAGCCCCCGCACCATCGCCCGGTCCCCGTTGCTGAGGAGCCGGGTGATGTGGGGGAGCAGCGGCCACAGCACGAGGAAGCTCACGAGCGTCACCGCGAAGGTGAGCACGCCCCAGGGCAGCCGGACGAAGGAGTACAGCACCGCCCGCCAGCCCACCGGATCCTTGAGGCTCGACCACAGCCAGGAGAAGAACCCCTTCTCCCGGCGGGACAGAACCACCGGGCTCGGCTCGTCGATCCGCACCCCGAGCATCGCCCGCGCCCGCCCCCGCTCGGCCTTGCCGATCAGCCGCGCCCCGTGCAGCCCGGCGGCGAGCAGCGGCAGACCGATCACCGTGACCGCGAGTCCCACGCCGACGCCGATCATGAACACGGTGTAAACAAACCCGACCAGGGCCATGGGCAGATCGGCCAGAAGATGGCCGATCTCCTTCCAGGTCCACCGGTCGGGGATGGTGCGGGCGGGCGGTGGCCGGTCGTTGTCCGGCACCGTGGGGCTCATGGTCATGTGCCCAGCCTGCCGGGCGGGACCGGCGCACGCCATGGGGCCCGTGGGTGGGGTGAAGTGGGGATAACCCCACCCCGTATCCGACGCGGCTGCTTACCCGCTCTTTAACAGGGCCTAGACTCCCGTGCGTACGGATCACCGGACGGATTCGAGGGAGCGAGGGGCGGACGTGACGGACGTGGCGGACCTGCCGGAATCGACCGTTCTCGCGTCGGACTACTTCCACGGCTATTCAGTCGTCGGGCTGCTCGCCGTCATCGGTGTGCTGTTCGTCGCCGTCGCCTTCGGGGCCGGCCGACTGCTGCGCCCCGTGGTCCCGACGCCGGAAAAGCTCCTGACGTACGAGTGCGGCGTGGACCCGGTGGGTGAAGGATGGGCACATACCCAGGTCCGTTATTACGTCTATGCCTTCCTGTACGTGATCTTCGCCGTCGACTCGATCTTCCTGTTTCCGTGGGCGACGGTATTCGCCGCACCCGGATACGGGGCGACCACGCTCGTCGAAATGTTCATCTTCCTCGGTTTCCTGGCCGTGGGACTGCTCTACGCATGGAAGAAGGGCGTCCTCGAATGGACGTGACCAGCCCGCAGGCCGGCGAGGGTTCCGAACCCCAGCCCGCGCCGACCTTCCTGCCGGAGCCCAAGCGGCTCGGCGTCCTGTCGCGCCTGGCGCCCGAGCCGATGAAGGTGGTCCTGAACTGGGGCCGCCGCTACAGCCTCTGGGTCTTCAACTTCGGGCTCGCCTGCTGCGCCATCGAATTCATCGCCGCCTCCATGGCCCGGCACGACTTCATCCGGCTCGGCGTGATCCCGTTCGCGCCCGGCCCGCGCCAGGCCGACCTCATGATCGTTTCCGGCACGGTGACCGACAAGATGGCCCCGGCCGTGAAGCGGCTGTACGAGCAGATGCCCGAGCCCAAGTACGTCATCTCCTTCGGCGCCTGCTCCAACTGCGGCGGCCCGTACTGGGACTCGTACTCCGTGACCAAGGGCGTCGACCAGATCATCCCGGTCGACGTCTACGTACCCGGCTGCCCGCCCCGGCCGGAGGCGCTCCTCCAGGGCATCCTCAAGCTCCAGGAGAAGATCGCCCGGGAATCGCTGGGCGAGCGGTACACGACCGGCGGCGCGCGCCCCTCCACCACCGCACTGCGCAGCGGCCTGGTCGCCGCCCCGCCGGCCCCGGGGAAGGGCGACGCATGACCACCACTCCGGCTCCCGACGAAGCCCCCGACGCCTACGACCGCCTGCCGGACGCCGCCGCCGAACTCTTCGGCGAGGGCGCGACGGCGGAGTACGCGTACGACCTGCTGACCGTCGACGTACCCGTCACCTCCTGGACCGCCGCCCTCGAAACGGCCCGCGACCAGCTGGGCTGCACGTATTTCGACTGGCTGAGCGCGGTCGACGAACCGGGAATCGGCTTCCGGGTCTGCGCCCATGTCGCAGCCCTGGCCGAGGGCCGCGTCCGCCGGCTCCTGCTCCGTACGACCGTTCCGCACGAGGCGGCCGTCCTCCCCACCGCCATCGACGTCTACGCGGGCGCGGCCTGGCACGAGCGCGAGACGCACGAGATGTTCGGCATCGGCTTCGACGGCCATCCGCACCTGGTGCCGCTGCTGCTCCCCGAGGGCTTCGAGGGGCACCCGCTGCGCAAGGACTTCGTGCTGGCGGCACGCGTCGCGAAGGCCTGGCCCGGCGCGAAGGAGCCGGGCGAGTCGGAACACGGCGGCCCGAAGCGGCGCACGATGCTGCCGCCCGGGGTCCCCGACCCGAACGAATGGGGCCCCCTGAAGGGCCAGCTCCCACCCGCCCCCTCCCGCCCGGCCCGCACCCCGCGCGCGGCGGGCGACCGCCCGGTACGCCGTACCCGCAGCGCAAGCGAGGGCTCGGCCGCCCAGCGAGCGGCAGCGACCCCGGACGCGGAGCCGACGACGGGCACGGGCACGGAGCCGACGCCCCGGGCCACGACCCCGCGCCGCACCCGCAGCGCGTCCCAGGGCTCGGCGAGCCAGCAGCCGAAGACACCGGAGCCGAAGCCGGAGCCCGAGACGCCGGAACCGAAGCCGGAGCCGAAGACATCGGAGCCGAAGCCGGAGCCCGAGACGCCGGAACCGAAGCCGGAGCCGGGCACGGAGCCCGGGACCGGGGCACGGACTGCGCCGGGCACGGAGCCCGGGACCGCGACCGGGCAAGAGCCGGGGGCCGCGCGACCGAGCCCCGGGGCCGCGACCGGCGACGCCCCGTGGCACCACGCCCGCCCGGCCTTCGACGCGGGCACCGACGCCGAGACCGACACCACGCCCGCGCCCGACGCCCCGGAGACCCGGGAAACGAGCGAAGCCCCAGAAGCCCCAGCGACCCCGGAAACCGCAGCAACCCCCGAAACCCCCGACCACCCCGCCGGAGGCGATCCCGCGTGAACGACGTACTGGACGTCGCCCTCCGCCTCGTCATCGTCTTCGCCGTGTTCATGGTCCTGCCGCTCGTCGTCGGGCAGACCGAGCACAAGGTGATGGCCCACATGCAGGGCCGCCTCGGTCCCATGTACGCCGGCGGCTTCCACGGCTGGGCCCAGCTCGTCGCGGACGGCGTGAAATTCGCGCAGAAGGAAGACATCGTCCCGGCCCAGGCCGACCGCCGTATCTTCCAGCTCGCGCCGGCCGTCGCGCTGCTCCCGTACCTCCTCGTGCTCGTCGCCATCCCGATCGGCCCCGGCGAGGGCGCGGTCGGCCAGGTCGTCGACGCGGGCATCTTCTTCGTGCTCGCCGTCATGGGCGTCGGGGTCCTCGGCTCGCTGATGGCCGGCTGGGCCTCGGCGAACAAGTTCTCCCTCCTCGGGGGCCTGCGCACCGCCGCCCAGCTGCTCGCGTACGAGCTGCCGATGCTGCTCGCCGCCGCCTCCGTCGCGATGGCGGCCGGCACCGTCTCCCTCCCGGGCATCCTCGACGCCTTCGAGTGGTGGTGGCTGCCCTGGCAGATCGTCGGCGCACTCGTCTTCTTCGTCGCCGGACTCGCCGAGCTCCAGCGCCCGCCGTTCGACATGCCGGTCGCCGACTCGGAGATCATCTTCGGCGCGTACACCGAGTACACCGGCCTGCGTTTCGCGCTCTTCCTGCTCGCCGAGTACGCGGGCATCGTCGTGCTGTGCGGACTGACCACCGTCCTCTTCCTCGGCGGCTGGCACGGCCCGTTCGGTGCCGACGGACTCGGCTGGGTCTGGACGCTCCTCAAGACCGCGGTCCTCGCCTTCGTCGTCATCTGGCTACGGGTGTCCTACCCCCGGCTCCGCGAGGACCAGTTGCAGAAGCTCGCCTGGACCACGCTCATCCCACTCGCTCTCGCGCAGATCGCGCTCACCGGCATCGTGAAGGTGGCGATCAGTTGATGGCCGCGTCGCCCCCGCCCTCCCGCCCCCGCATCCCCGGCTCCGGCCTGGCCAAGGGCCTGGCCGTCACCCTGCGGACGATGACGAGGAAGACGGTCACCGCGCAGTACCCGGACGTCCAGCCCGAACTGCCGCCCCGCTCCCGGGGCGTCATCGCGCTGTTCGAGGAGAACTGCACGGTCTGCATGCTCTGCGCCCGCGAGTGCCCCGACTGGTGCATCTACATCGACTCCCACAAGGAGACGGTGCCCGCCGCCACCCCGGGCGGCCGCGAGCGCAGCCGCAACGTCCTCGACCGCTTCGCGATCGACTTCTCGCTCTGCATGTACTGCGGTATCTGCATCGAGGTGTGCCCCTTCGACGCGCTCTTCTGGTCGCCCGAGTTCGAGTACGCGGAGACGGACATCCTCGAACTCACCCATGAGCGCGACAAGCTCCGCGAATGGATGTGGACGGTGCCGGAACCGCCCGCGCTCGACCCGGGCGCCGAGGAGCCGAAGGAGATCGCCGCCGCCCGCAAGACGGCGGAGAAACTCGAAGCCCAGCGCGCCCAGGAAGCCCAGCAGAACCAGGAAGCGCAACAGGCCCAGCAGAAAGCAGAGCAGGACCAGCAGAAAGCAGAGGGGGAGGAGTGACACTCGCAGCCACCGCGGCCACCGCGGCGCACTCCGCCCATTCCGTCCTCGCCGCCCGCCCGGACGCCCCGGCCCCCTCCGGCTTCCTCTCCCCGACCGGCATCGAGATCGCCTTCGTCCTCGTCGGCATCGCCACCCTCGGCGCGGCCCTCATCACCGTCACGACCAAGCAGCTGGTGCATGCCGCCCTCTGGCTGGTCGTGGCGCTCGGCGGGCTCGCCGTCGAGTACCTCCTGCTCACCGCGGAGTTCATCGCCTGGGTGCAGGTACTGATCTACGTCGGTTCCGTCGTCGTCCTCCTGCTCTTCGGGCTGATGCTCACCAGGGCCCCCATCGGCCGCTCCCCGGACGCCGACTCGGGCAACCGCTGGGCGGCCCTCGCCGTGGCGGTCGCCGCCGCCGGCGCGCTCGTCTGGGTCGTCGTCGACGCCTTCCGCACCACCTGGATCGACCTGGACGGACCGGCCCAGGGCTCGACCGAGGCCACCGGCTCCTTCCTCTTCCGGCACTGGGTGCTGCCCTTCGAAGCGCTCTCCGTCCTGCTGCTCGCCGCCCTCGTCGGCGCGATCGTCCTGTCCCGCAAGCGCGGTAAGGAGCAGAGCTGATGCACCTCGCCTATCCCGCCGTGCTCGCCGCCCTCCTCTTCTGCACCGGGCTGTACGGAGTGCTCGCCCGCCGCAACGCGATCCTGGTCCTGATGTCCGTCGAGCTGATGCTCAACGCCGTCAACCTCAACCTGGTCGCCTTCGACGTCTGGCTCCGCGACGCCGTGCACTCCGGCCAGGCCCTCACCCTCTTCACCATCGCCATCGCGGCGGCGGAGATCGGCATCGGCCTGGCGATCGTCCTCGCCGTGTACCGCAACCGCGGCAGCTCGGACGTCGACCGGCTCCGCGACACCGCCGAGACCGACGCCGCCGAAGCGCTCCCGGACGACGACACCGACACCGGCACCGAAGACCAGGCCACTGCTGCGGCAGGGAAGGCAAAGAAGGCAGAGGCCACCGCGTGACCACCACGACCCTCGCCGTCCTCGTCCCCCTCCTTCCCTTCCTGGGCGCCGCGGCCGGTCTCCTCCTCGGACGCACCGCCCCCGGCTTCGTACGGCCCCTCGCCGTACTGCCCACGCTCGCCGCCGCCGTCATCGCGGCCGTCGTCGCGGCCCGCCAGGGCGGCGGCCGGGCCATCGACGCCGCGACCCAGCTCACCCCCACCGGCTCGGTCCCGATCGACCTCGCCCTGCACCTCGACGGCTTCGCGGTCCTCGTCGCCGTCCTGGTCGGGCTCGTCGCGAGCTGCGTGCAGATCTACTCGACCGCCTATCTGCGCGACGACCCCCGCTATCCCTCGTACGCGGCCCTCGTCTCCCTGTTCACCTCCGCGATGCTGCTCGTCGTCTACTCGGGCGACCTGATGGTGCTGCTGGTCGGCTGGGAGATCATGGGCATCTGCTCGTACTTCCTCGTCGGCCACTACTGGGAGACGGCCGAGGCCCGCGCCGCCTCCCTCAAGGCCTTCCTGGTCACCAAGCTCGGCGACGTCCCGTTCCTGATCGGTCTGTTCGCGCTCGCCGCCGACACCGGCACCTTCCGCATCACCGGCATCCTGGGCGCCGTCGCCAACGGCGGCCTGGACCACCCCACGCTCATCGCCCTGCTGCTCCTCGCGGGCGTCGCCGGCAAGTCGGCGCAGTTCCCCCTGCACACCTGGCTGCCCGACGCGATGGCCGGTCCCACCCCCGTCTCCGCGCTCATCCACGCCGCGACGATGGTCGCCGCCGGCATCTACTTCGTGGCCCGGCTCCTCCCCGTCTTCGCCGAGTCCGGCGCGGCCCTCGTCGTACTCGCCGTGATGGCGGCGGTCACGATGATCGGCTCAGGACTGGCCGCCCTCGCCCAGGACGACATCAAGCGCGTCCTCGCCTACTCGACGATCGGCCAGCTCGGCTACATGGCCGGCGCCCTGGCCGTCGGCGACCGCGGGGCCGCCGTCTTCCACCTCCTCTCCCACGGCGCGTTCAAGGCCGTCCTCTTCCTCGCGGCCGGCGTCGTCATCCACGCCGCCGGGACCAACTCGCTGGCCGCCATGTCCCGCATGGGCGGGCTGACGAAGCGCATCCCGGACGCCTACTGGACGATGACCGTCGCCCTGCTCGCGCTCGCCGCCATCCCCCCGTTCGCCGGCTTCTTCTCCAAGGAAGCCGTCCTCGTGGCCGCCGAGCACACCGCGCTCGGGGACCGGCACGTCGCCCCGGCCGCCGCCGGCTGGACCGTCCTCGTCGCCGGACTGCTCGCCGCCGTCCTCACCGCCGCGTACGCCACCCGCCTCTGGCTCCTCGCCTTCCGGGGCCGCGGCGCCGAGGCCCCCGACCACGGCAGGCAGCCCGTCGCGATGACCGCCGTCCTGTGGGTGCTCGCCGTCCCCACCATCGCCTTCGGGCTGACCGTCGGCACGCTCACCGACTGGTTCGACGGACACGCCCTCACCCCGTCCGTGACCACCGCCGTCCTCTCCACGGGCGTCGGCCTCGTCGGCGGCCTCGTCACCTACGGCGCCTGGCGCCACACCTCCGCGCTCGCCGCCCGCACCCCCGCCGGTACCGTCGTCGCCCACCCCGACGCCGAGCCCGCCCTCGTCGAGGCCCAGGCCATGACGGCACACACCGCCGCCTACGGAGCCGACGGGGACGTCCCCGACCCGGCCGACCCCGGCCGCCTGCTGCTCGGCCCGCTGCACCGCCCGGCCGCCTCGGGCTTCCACCTAGACGCCCTGTACACGGCGCTGTTCGTCCGCCCCGTCCAGGCCGCGGCGAGCCTCGTCCGCTTCCTGGACCGCGAGGTCGTCGACACCTACGTACGGGGCTCCGGAGCCGTCGCACGCGGGCTCGGCGCCGCCGTCCGCCGCGCGCAGACCGGCAATGTGCAGACCTACCTCAGCGCACTGCTCGCCGGTTCGCTGGTCCTGGCGATCGCCGCCGTCGTCTTCGCCAACGTCAACGCCGGGTCGTGAGCCGTGATCGATATCAGTGAATCCGTGATGCAGTTCCTTCTCGCGTTCATCGTCGTCATCCCGCTGGTCGGCGCCGTGGCCGCCCTGCTCCCGGCCCCGCCGGGACTGAAGGGCACCGGCCCCGACCAGGCCGTGCTCCGCCACGGCGTGACCGTGACCGGCGCGGTCCTCGTCGCCGCGATCGTCCTCGCCGCGGGCTTCGACCACGACCACCCGTCGAAGATGCAGGCCACCACCGACATCAGCTGGATCCCGGCGCTCGACGTCCGCATCCATCTCGGCATCGACGGCATCTCGCTCCCCCTTCTCGTACTGACCGCGCTGCTGACCTTCCTCTGCGCGCTCTACAGCTACTTCAAGCTGCCCGCGGGCCCCTCCCCGAAGGCCTTCGTCGCTCTCCTGCTCGTCCTGGAGTCCGGCACCCTCGCGACCTTCGCCGTCCTCGACCTGCTGCTGTTCTTCCTGGCGTTCGAGATGGTGCTCATCCCGATGTACTTCCTCATCGCCCGCTGGGGCGGTGCGCAGAGGCAGGCCGCCGCCTGGAAATTCATCCTCTACACACTGCTCGGCTCGGTCGTCATGCTGCTGGGCCTGCTCCTCATCGGACTGAAGAGCGGCACCTTCGACATGGTGGCACTCGCCACTGACAACGGCCGTGGGCTCACCTCGTCCGTGCAGGTCATCGCCGTTCTGGCGATCGGCATCGGGCTCGCCGTGAAGACCCCGATGTGGCCGCTGCACAGCTGGCTGCCCGACGCCCACACCGCGGCCCCGACCGTCGGCTCGGTCCTGCTCGCGGGCGTCCTGCTGAAGATGGGCACGTACGGATTCGTCCGCATCCTGCTCCCCATCACCCCCGACGGGATGCACACCTTCGCGCCGTACCTCGCCGCCTTCGCGGTCGTCGGCATCATCTACGGATCGCTGGCCTGCCTGGCGCTGGTCCGCCCCGGCTCCAAGGGCGACCTCAAGCGCCTGATCGCGTACTCCTCCGTCGGCCACATGGGCTTCGTGCTCCTTGGTATCGCGAGCATGACACCCACCGGGGTCAACGGCGCGCTCTTCGCCAACATCGCCCACGGCCTCATCACCGGCCTGCTGTTCTTCCTGGTCGGCGCGGTCAAGGACCGGTACGGCACCGCCGACCTCGACACCCTCTCCGGGGCCACCGGAGCCGCGCTCTACGGCCGGGCACCCCGCCTCGGCGGCCTCCTCGCCTTCGCCGCCGTCGCCTCCCTGGGCCTGCCGGGCCTCGCCGGGTTCTGGGGCGAGATGCTCGCCCTGTTCGGCTCCTTCGACCCCGCCGACGGCCTCAGCCGTCCGGCCTTCCTGACCTTCATGTCGATCGCCGCGTTCGGCACCCTGCTCACTGCCGCGTACATGCTCATGGTCGTGCGCCGGGTCTGCATGGGTGAGAAGCGCGAAGAGCCGCAGCTCGCCGACGTCCAGACGTACGAGTTCGCCGCCTGGACCCCGCTCGTCGCGCTCACCGTCCTCGCCGGTCTGTGGCCCGCCGCCCTCCTCGGCCTCACCGACCCGGCCGTGCAGAAGCTCCTCGCAGGAGGCAAGTCGTGACCCCAGCCGTCGTCACCCCGGGCGTCGTGACCCCAGCCGCCGCCACCCCGGACCTCGTCACCACCGCGGCCGAGCACACCACCAGCCTCATCCAGTCCGTCGACTGGCTCGCGATCGCACCCCCGGTCGTCGTCGCGGCCATGGCCCTGATCGTCCTGGTCACCGACCTCTTCCTCCCCGACCGCCGCAAGCCGCTCCTCGGCGCGCTGACCATCGCCGGGCTCGTCGCCGCCCTCGCCCTCCTCGTTCCGCTGCGCGACGGCGACCGCTCCACCTTCTGCCTCGACGCGGCGGCCACCGGACCCGGCTCCGCCGACGCCTGCAGCTACACCGCCGACCACTTCGCCCTGGTCATCCAGGCCCTCGTGCTCGGCGGCGCCCTGCTCACCGCCCTGCTCTCGCTCGGCGACACCCGCAAGCTCCCCGCCGGCGAGTTCTGGTTCCTGCTGCTGTCCTCGGCGTCCGGCGCCGCACTCCTGCCGGCCGCCCGGGACCTCGCCACCCTCGTCGTCGCCCTCGAAGTCGCCTCGCTGCCCGCGTTCGCCCTCGTCGGCATCAAGCGTGGCGACCGGCGGTCCTCCGAGGCCGCACTGAAGTTCTTCCTCTCCTCCGTCGTCGCGACCGCCGTCATGCTGCTCGGCGTCAGCTTCGTGTACGCGGCCACCGGCACCCTGCACCTCACCGAGATCGCCGCCCGGCTCGACGACGTGCCCGGTCAGCTGGACACCCTCGCCAAGGCGGGCGTCGCCCTCACCCTGGTCGGCTTCGCCTTCAAGACGGCCGCCGCGCCCTTCCACTTCTGGGTTCCCGACACCTACATCGGCGCCCCCCTGCCGATCGCCGCCTACCTCTCGGTGGTCGGCAAGGCGGTCGGCTTCTCCGGCCTCATCCTCGTCACCGTGATCGCGTTCCCGGCGTACGCCGACGTCTGGGGACCGGCGCTCGCCGTCCTCGCCGCGCTCACCATGACGATCGGCAACGTCGCCGCCCTGCGCCAGAACGCCGGCCGGGCCCGCAGCGCCGTACGCCTGCTCGCCTGGTCGTCCGTCGCCCAGGCCGGCTACCTCCTGGTACCGATCGCCGCCGCCGCCTACTCCAGCGACGAGCACATCGGCTCCACCGTCGCGTACGCCCTCATGTACGCCGTCGTGAACCTCGGGGCCTTCGCGGTCGCCGCCCTGGTCGCCCGTACCAGCCCCGGCAACCGGCTCACCGACTACCGGGGCCTGTACGCCACCCGCCCGCTCGCCGCCCTGGCGATGGCCTTCTTCCTGCTCTGCCTGGCCGGCCTGCCGCCCGGCATCATCGGCCTCTTCGCCAAGGTCACGGTCTTCTCGGCGGCCGTCGACGCCGGACTCGGCTGGCTCGCCGTCGTCATGGCCGTCAACGTCGTGATCGCGCTCTACTACTACCTCCAGTGGACCGCGACGCTCTTCCGCGCCCCGCAGGAGACCCCGGAGGAGACCCCGGCGGCGGCGGTCCCCGAAGAGACCCCGGCGCAGGACGCCGTACGCGCCCCCACCAGGCACGGAGCCCCTGCCTCCCTCACCGTCGCCATCGCGCTCACCGCCGTCGTCGGCGTGCTGCTGTCGGGCGCTCCGCAGGCGGTCCTGCGGTTCGCCGCCGTCAATCTCTTCTGACATACCGAAGATCGGTTTGCCCGGGACGGTCCGTACAGGGCAAGGTCTTGCCCGCACATCCCCCACACGGACGCATTCCAGAGGAGCAAGAGCGGTGCTGAACGGGTTCAAGGACTTCATCCTGCGCGGAAACGTCATCTCCATGGCCATCGGGCTGGCCGTCGGAGCGGCGTTCACCGCGGTCGTCACCGGATTCAGCACGGCCTTCATCACCCCGCTGATCGGCCTCGCCACCGGTTCCGTCGGAGACTTCAGCTCGGCGGAGTTCTCAGTCGAGGGCACCATCTTCCCGTACGGGAAGTTCCTCGCCGCCGCCATCGCGTTCCTGATCACCGCAGCCGTTCTGTACTTCTGCGTCGTCGTGCCCATGGCGAAGGTCCAGGCCCGCTTCGCCAAGGCGGAGAAGCTCGACATCAAGGCCGCCACCCGCGACTGCCCCCGCTGCTACACCGAGATCCCGGCCATCGCCTCCCGCTGCGCCCACTGCACCAGCGAGATCAAGCCGGACCCCGAGGCCCTCGCGGTCGCCGGACTCCCCGCCCAGCGCTGAGTCACCCCGGGGCGGACCGGCACACGTACAGCCACTGACCCGTACGGCCCAGAGCCTGATCCGGCCACATGTACCGGACAGGCCCGGCCCTGCGGCGGCGCGCACAAGGGAACTAGCTCCTCTCGCCTGGCGTTGACCGGTACGAGAGGCTCCACTGGGGGAGTGGAGACCACCAAGCAAAGGGTTCCCCTGCCGCACCACTTGGAGGGCGTACCGTGCACCGCCGGCACAACGGGCTGAGAACCGCCGTACTCCTCGGGGGCCTGTCCGCACTCATCATCGTCATCGGAAGCTTCTTCGGACGTACGGGCCTGATCGTCGCGCTCTTCGTAGCCGTCGGTACGAACGCCTACGCGTACTGGAACAGCGACAAGCTGGCGCTCCGGGCCATGCGGGCCCGCCCCGTCAGCGAATTCGAGGCGCCACAGCTCTACCGCATGGTCCGCGAGCTCTCCACCGCCGCCCGCCAGCCCATGCCCCGGCTCTACATCTCCCCGACGCAGGCCCCCAACGCCTTCGCCACCGGCCGCAACCCGCGCAACGCGGCGGTCTGCTGCACCGAGGGCATCCTGCAGATCCTGGACGAGCGGGAGCTGCGCGGCGTACTGGGACACGAGCTGAGCCATGTCTACAACCGGGACATCCTGATCTCGTCCGTCGCCGGGGCGCTCGCCTCCGTCGTCATGTTCCTGGTCAACTTCGCCTGGCTGATCCCGGTCGGCCGGTCCAACGACGACGACGGACCGGGCATCTTCGGGATGCTGATGATCATGATCCTCGGCCCGATCGCGGCCTCCGTCATCCAGCTGGCCGTCAGCCGCTCCCGCGAGTACGAGGCGGACGCCTCCGGTGCCCAGCTGACCGGCGACCCGCTGGCCCTGGCCAGTGCCCTGCGCAAACTCGACGCAGGAACGAAACAGCTGCCGCTGCCCCCGGAGCCGAGGATCGAGACCGCGAGCCACATGATGATCGCGAATCCGTTCCGCCCCGGCCAGGGCATGTCCAAGCTGTTCTCGACCCATCCGCCCATGGCGGAGCGCATCGCCCGGCTGGAGCAGATGGCCGGCCCCCGCTCCTGAGGCCGCCCGTCTCCGCCCCCGGGGTCGCCCGTCCCCGCTCCTGAGGCCGTTCGTTCCCGCCTCTGGGGCCGTTCGTTCCCGCTGCGCGACGGAGGCTCAGCGGGCTCCGAAGGCCTCGTCGCTCGGGACGACCTCACGGCCCAGCGGCATGAGCGAGATCGGGATCATCTTCAGGTTCGCCCAGCCGAAGGGGATCCCGATGATCGACACGAACAGCGGGATGCTGGTGATCAGGTGCCCCAGCGCGAGCCACCACCCGGCGAAGACGAGCCAGATCACATTGCCGACGAAGGAGGGCGCCCCCGCGTCGGGCCGCTCCACGGTCGTCCGCCCGAACGGCCACAGCACGTAGCCGGCGATCCGCAGGGAAGCGATGCCGAACGGAATCGTCACGATCAGCACGAAGCAGATGATCGCGGCGACGAGGTACCCGAGGGCCATCCAGAACCCGCAGAACACCACCCACAGGATGTTCAGGATCAGCTGTATGAGCTTCATGGTCACTCGCCTTCCGGGGGTTGCCCGTCGTCGCTCTGCATGGTCAGTATCAGCCCTGGTCACGGGGGAGAGCAGCCGGAGCGGGCCCGTGGAGTGACCGCCCGCCGCCCCACGGCCTCCGCGGCCCCACGGCCCCACCGCCCCGCCCGGTTGTCGGTGCCGTCATTCACCATGAACGCAGGAACGGCACCGAGCAGTTGCTCGCAGCCCGTTCACAGCCCGCTCACAGGCCGCGCGGGCAACCGCCTGACCGGCGCGAACGTCTTGGATTCCAGGAAC
The DNA here is from genome assembly GCF_042891445.1 of Streptomyces sp. NPDC001890. NCBI lineage: Bacteria > Bacillati > Actinomycetota > Actinomycetes > Kitasatosporales > Streptomycetaceae > Streptomyces > Streptomyces sp. NPDC001890. The sequence continues at coordinate 148,507 of NZ_JBIATE010000002.1, forward strand.
GAGTGACGGGTAGGTTCGCACGCATGAGCATTATCGGATGGATCATTCTCGGACTGGCGGCCGGAGTCATCGCCAAGATCCTGCTCCCGGGCCGTGACCCGGGCGGCCTGATCGGCACCACCCTCATAGGGATCATCGGTGCCTTCCTCGGCGGCTGGATATCGTCGCGCTTCCTCGACCGCCCCATTACCAACGACTTCTTCGACCTGGCCACTTGGATCGCCGCCATCGGCGGATCGCTGGTCCTGCTGATCGCCTACCGGCTGCTGTTCGGGAACTCCCGCGAACGCCGCTGACGCCCGTCCGTGCCGGAGGTGCCCAACCCGGTCTCGCGCAGGGTCAGATTGAGCCGGCCGCGGCTCATCCCCGTCGCGGGATCGGCAGTACCGGGCCAGATCTTCGGCACGCCGTGGAAGGCGAAACGCGAGGGCCCGCCGAAGACGAACAGATCACCGGAGGCCAACTCCACATCCGTGTAGGGCCTTCCACGGTTCTCCGTGTTACCGAAGCGGAAGACACAGGTGTCGCCGATGCTGAGCGACACCACCGGAGCGCCGGACCGCTCCTCCTTGTCCTGGTGCATGCCCATGCGCGCCGCCGCGTCGTAGAAGTTGATGAGCGCGGTGTCCGGCGCGTACGTCCGTACCGGGCTCTCGTCCCCGTACGCCGCGACCAGCGCCTCCCGCCCCAACTCGGCCAGCCATTCGGGAAAGCCGGCCACCCGCGCCCCGTTCACGTCGTCGGCCGTGCGCGAATACCGGTACGGCTGCCAGTGCCACCCCACGCAGACCGTCTGCACGGACATCACCCCGCCGCCCGGCAGGACCGTGTGCCGCAGCGGCACCGGCCCGCGCGCCCATTCCCGGCAGGCCGCCACCAACTCACGCTGCCGCTCCGGCGACAGCCACTCGGGCACGTGCACCGCCCCCGGCGCGACGACGGCACGGGGTCTGGGGAAGAGTCCGGACATCTCAGCGCACCGCCAGGGCGCCTTCCAGCCGCAGGAGGCGCTCCTTGCGCTCCAGGCCGCCCGCGTAACCCCGCAGCGCCCCGTCCGAGCCGATCACCCGGTGGCACGGCCGCACGACCAGCAGCGGATTGCGCCCGATCGCCGTCCCCACGGCGCGCACGCCCGCTCCCGGAGTGCCGATGCGTTCGGCGATCTGTCCGTACGACACGGTCCTGCCGTAGGGGACGGCGTCCAGGGCGGTCCACACCCGGCGCTGGAAGTCGGTGCCCACGCCGTCCGCGTACACGATGTCGAAGCGGGTCCGCCGGCCCGCGAAGTACTCCCGCAGCTGAGCGGCGATCCCCGCGAACGCCTCCGGTGCGCGGACCCATCCGTCCCGGACGACCGCGGCGCCCTTCTGGCCGGGCAGCGAGAGCGAGGCGAGCGCCACCCCGCCGGTGGTCTCCTCGCCGACCAGCAGCAGTTCACCCAGCGGGCTGTCGACCGTTGCGTACATGGTCATGACGCGTCCCTTTCCTGCATGTCATGCCGGGATGCGACCGGATCGTCGCCCGACATGGACAAGTCTGCGTTCCCCGATCCGCCGTGACCGGCGGTTTTCGGACATCGCACCCCGGGTGCGGAGCGGTGCGTCCCGCTCCGCACTCCGGCGAAGGGCGGGACCTACCGGTAGTTCACGAACTGCACGGCGAAGTCGAAGTCCTGGCCCTTCAGCAGCGCCTGCACGGCCTGCAGGTCGTCCCGGCTCTTCGAGCTGACCCGCAGCTCGTCGCCCTGGACCTGCGCCTTGACGCCCTTCGGGCCCTCGTCGCGAATGATCTTCGCCACCTTCTTGGCGTTCTCCTGGGAGATGCCCTCCTCGATCGTGGCGAAGAGCTTGTACTCCTTGCCGGACAGCTGCGGCTCGCCCGCGTCCAGCGACTTCAGCGAGATGCCCCGCTTGATCAGCTTGGACTGGAAGATGTCGAGGATCGCCTTGACCCGCTCCTCGCCGTTCGCCTCCATCAGGATCTTCTCGCCGGACCAGGAGATCGAGGCGTTGGTGCCCTTGAAGTCGTAACGCTGCGAGATTTCCTTGGCGGCCTGGTTGAGGGCGTTGTCGACCTCCTGCCGCTCGACCTTCGAGACGATGTCGAAACTGGAGTCGGCCATGACGTGTGGCTCCTTGTATCGGGGATGCGGAAACGGGGGTGCACAGGGCGGCGGCGGGCCTTCCGGCCCCGCGGCGCCGATCAAAGCCTAAGGGCTGTCCCGTAATCCCTGGCGGGCGTGCGACGACGGCCACGGCACCTCGCCGCGTTGTCGGAACGCCCGAATACATCCAGTATTCGGGCGTCCCTCCGCCTTGCGATGCACCGCGTCCGACGCCGCACGCTGATCCACCAGGGATTACGGGACAGCCCTTGGCCACCCGCGCCCGATCGGGCCGCTGATCAATCCGGTGGCGAAGCACCCCCGGGCATCGGGTATCGTTTACGTCGTTGCCAGGGAGCACCGCCGAAAAGCGGTTCTCACGGCAGCAATCCCCGGCGGTGTGCCCGAGTGGCCAAAGGGAGCAGACTGTAAATCTGCCGGCTCAGCCTACCCAGGTTCGAACCCTGGCGCCGCCACAAGGTAAGGCCCCTGTCTCAGACAGGGGCCTTCTTTGTTTCTGCCGCGCGTGCTCTGCCGCGTGTGCTTTGCTGCGCGTCTTCTGTCGCTTCTGCCGCGAGGGGTCCTGACATGGAATCCGTACTGGTCAGCGCCTGCCTGCAGGGTGTGCCCTGCCGCTTCGACGGCCGCGGCAAGGCCTCCGCCGAGGTGGCCGCGGCCATCGGCGGCCGCCGCCCCGTGGCCTTCTGCCCCGAGGTCTCCGCCGGACTCCCCACCCCGCGCCGCCCCGCCGAGATCGTCGGCGGTGACGGCCATGACGTGCTGGACGGCCGCGCCCGGGTCGTCGACGACACCGGACACGACGTGACGGAGGAGTTCGTGGACGGCGCGGAACGGGCGTTGGAGGCCGCGCGCCGGGCCGGATGCGCCGAGGCGCTGCTGATGGCGCGCAGCCCGTCCTGCGGGCGCGGAGCGGTCTACGACGGTACGTTCACCGGCAAGCTCCGCGAGGGCGACGGCGTCACCGCCGCGCTGCTGGAACGCCACGGCATCACCGTCCGACCGGCACCGCGCGCCTGAGCGCCGCAGGCCTGAGCGCCGCACCCCGCTCCCCGCCCGCGGGTTCAGTTGCCCGCGATGTCCTTCACCGCGACCGACACCGGCACGTTCCCCGAGATGAGCTCCAGCGTCAGCCCCGCCGTCGCCGGGGTCTCCAGCAGCTCCAGCAGCGCCGCCGCCACGTCGTCGCGCGGCACCGGACCGCGGCCGGTCGACGCGGTCAGGAGGACCGCCCCCGTGCCCGCGTCGTTCGTCAGCATGCCGGGGCGCAGGATCGTCCAGTCGAGCCCGGTCCTGGAGCGCACGTACGCGTCCGCCGCCCCCTTGGCCCGCAGATACGCGTCGAAGACCTCGTCGCCCGGGTGATCGGGGTCGGCGCCCATCGACGAGACCACGACATGGCGCCGTACGCCCGCCAGTTCGGCGGCGTCGGCGAAGAGCACCGCCGCCCCGCGATCCACCGTCTCCTTGCGTTCCGCACCGCTGTCCGGGCCCGCGCCGGCCGCGAAGACCGCCGCGTCGGCACCGCGCAGCACCTGGGCCACCTCCTGCACGGAGGCGGATTCGAGATCCAGGACCACCGGCTCCGCGCCCACGGCCCGGAGGTCCTTGCCCTGGTCCGGATTGCGGATGACGCCCACCGCCTCGTCCCCGCGCGCGGCGAGCAACCGCTCCAGCCGCAGCGCGATCTGACCATGTCCACCTGCGATGACAATGCGCATGGTTTCGACCGTACGCCGCGACGGCCCGCCGCGCTCAGGGCCCGCCGCAGGAACCGGAATCCGGCCTCCCCTGGCGGGGCAGACCGAGGGCGACGACGGTCTCGGAGTCGCAGTACTCGCGCACCGCGCTCGTCCGTGCCACCACCCGGCCGCGATGCACCACGACCCGGCTGTAGGCCAGCGACAGCACCCCCTCCAGCTGCTCCCCGCGCACGGCGAGCAGCTCGGCCGGGAAGCCCGCCTCGACCCTGACCCCGGGCAGCCCCAGCACCGTCCTGGCCGCCGAGGAGACCGCCTCGTACGCCTCCGCGGCCGGCAGTCCGTGCTGCGAGGCCAGCAGGTAGGCGGCCTCCAGCGGATCACCGCGGCCCACGGGGTTCGCGACGTCCCGCAGCGCCCCGCTGCCCGCCGCGACCCGCACGCCGGCCGCCCGCAGCAGCCGTACGGGGGCGGTGCCCCGGCCCTCCACGCCGCAGCAGCCGCCCTGGGGGAGGCAGATCACCGTCACACCGGCCGCGGCCAGCTGGTCGGCCGCGCGGCCCGCGGCCTGCGCGGGAAGCCGGGAGAGGCCCGCGCACGGGCCGAGGGAGACACCGGTCCGCAGCCCTCCGGCCATGGCGGCCAGCCGGCCGAGCCGGGCCGGATCGTCGCCGTCCGTGTGCAGGTCGACGGGGCAGCCCTGCTCGGCGGCGACCTCCAGCACCGCCTCCGCGTACCCCGTCGGGTCCGGATCGAGGTCCGGACAGCCGCCGACCGCGCCGGCCCCCATCTTCACCGCGTCGCGCAGCATGGCCAGGTTGCCGGCGCCCGCGACGCCGGTGAGCAGCCGGGGCACGGCGACGGGGGTCAGCTCGGTCAGCCCGCGCAGCGAACGGCGCGCCTGCAGTACGGCTTCGAGCGGGGCGAGGCCCTGGACGTCTCCGATCCGCACGTGCGAGCGCAGTGCCGTGGCGCCGTGGCCGAGCTGCAGCAGGGCGGCCTCGGTGGCACGGCGCCGGATGTCCTCCGGGCGGTGCGACGCCGGTCCCGGGACGCCGGGGCCCGCCCCGTCGGCGGTGAGCGCGGTGTCGCTGTGGGTGTGGGGTTCGGCGGGGGCGGGGAGCAGCAGGTAGCCGCGCAGGTCCAGCCGGGGGCCGGGTGCGGTCAGGCTGCCCGCCGTGCCGACGGCCTCGATGCGGCCGCCGCCGAGCCGTACGTCCACGACGCGGCCGTCGGTGAGCCGGGCCCCGCAGAGCACCAGGCCGGTCCCGGCCGGGGCGGCGATGTCGGGGCTGCCGGTCGCATCGGCCGCGTCGGCGGCGGGGTCGTCCGGCTGCCACGGCTGGCTGTCGGGCATCGCGCTCCTGGGAATGGGGACAAGATCACGCAGAGTGAGTCGAGCCTAGGGGCGTGTTCGGCCCGGTTCGAGGAGGAGCGAAATAGTCGTACCGGTGTGGCCCTGGGGGTGCGTGGGGCGTGTGCGTACGACCGTGACGGCGGTGCCCCGCGGGGAGACCGAGGCGCTGCTCAGGCGGCCGGCGGGCGGTTTCGGAGGCTGTCGGCCAAGGGATCGGCGGGGCGTCGATCAAGGGTTCCGGAGGGGGCCCCGAAACGGATTTGGGCGATCGGCGAGAGACCGTGTAATGTCTTCATCGCTCGCCCCAATAGCTCAGTCGGTAGAGCGTCTCCATGGTAAGGAGAAGGTCTGCGGTTCGATTCCGCATTGGGGCTCTGGTGATCGGGAAACCCCGCTTCGGCGGGGGGACTCATTCATCAAAGCGGTGTAGCTCAGTCGGTAGAGCAAGCGGCTCATAATCGCTGTGTCACCGGTTCAAGTCCGGTCACCGCTACTTACGGTAGCCGATTGTGGGGTCGGTCCTTCGATCGGCTACTCTTTTTTGCGTTCATCCGTCCATCCGTCCGTCCAAGGAGCACTCACGTGGCTGCCACCGACGTCCGCCCGAAGATCACGCTGGCCTGCGTGGAGTGCAAGGAGCGGAACTACATCACCAAGAAGAACCGGCGTAACAACCCGGACCGTCTTGAGATGAAGAAGCACTGCCCGCGCTGCAACTCGCACACTGCGCACCGCGAAACGCGCTGAAACAGGCTCGTACACGAGGCCGTCCCCATTGGGGGCGGCCTCGTGTCGTTGTATGAAGGCTGTCCTTCGGCCTGTTCATCATTTCTTCGGCCTGTTCATCTTTCATCAGGAGGTAGCGAGCTCATGGCGCTCGACCAGTCCTTCGTGGGGCGGACCTATCCGCCCACCCCGCCGTACGAGGTCGGCCGGGAGAAGATCCGCGAGTTCGCCGAGGCGGTGGGCGACGCGAATCCGGCGTACGTCGACCCCGAGGCCGCCAAGGCGCTCGGCCACAGCGATGTGATCGCGCCGCCGACGTTCGTCTTCTCCATCACGTTCAAGGCGGCCGGGCAGGTGATCCACGACCCGCAGCTGGGCCTGGACTACAGCCGGGTGGTGCACGGCGACCAGAAGTTCGCCTACGTGCGTCCCGTACGGGCGGGGGACCGGCTGACGGTCACCTCGACGATCGAGGCCATCAAGTCCTTGGCGGGCAACGACATCCTGGACGTCCGTGGCGAGGTCCACGACGAGTCCGGTGAGCACGTCGTGACCGCGTGGACGAAGTTGGTGGCGCGCGCCGCCGAGGAGGCGTGATGACGGCGAAGATCGCATACGAGTCGGTCGAGGTCGGTACGGAGCTGCCGGCGCAGTCCTTCCCGGTGACCCGGGCGACGCTGGTGCAGTACGCGGGCGCCTCCGGCGACTTCAACCCGATCCACTGGAACGAGAAGTTCGCCCGCGAGGTCGGGCTGCCGGATGTGATCGCGCACGGCATGTTCACCATGGCCGAGGCGATCCGGGTGGTCACGGACTGGGTCGGCGACCCGGGAGCGGTCGTCGAGTACGGCGTGCGGTTCACCAAGCCGGTCGTCGTGCCGAACGACGAGGACGGCGCCCTGATCGAGGTCAGCGCCAAGGTGGCCGCCCTGCTGGACGACAAGCAGGTGCGGGTGGACCTGACGGCCATGAACGAGGGCAAGAAGGTGCTGGGCATGTCCCGCGCCGTGGTGCGGCTCGGCTGAGGCCGTACCGCGCGGCGGGGCGGCTTCGAATCCGCGCAGTCCTTCACCGACGGGACCGTTCCGGCGGTGTGGATCGGCTCCGCAGCGGTGGCGCCGGCGGCCCTCGTCGCCCTGCCGATCCCGGGCCGCCGCCGTACCCCGGCCCCGGCGCCCTGGGCGGCCGAGCGGCTCGCCCACGCCGCCGCCCGAACCCGGCTTCGCCCGTACGGTCCGTGCCCCGCCCGAGCGGTGGGGGCGCGGACCGTACCCTTGTCCCCGTGCAGGAACTCCACGACGCCCCCCTCGCCCCCCTGACCACCTTCCGGCTGGGCGGCCCCGCCACCCGCCTCCTCACGGCGACGACCGACGCCGAGGTGATCGAAGCCGTGCGCGAGGCCGACAGGCGCGGCACCCCGCTCCTCGTCATCGGCGGCGGCAGCAATCTGGTCATCGGCGACAAGGGCTTCGAAGGCACCGCCCTGCGCATCGCGACCGAGGGCTTCGCACTGGACGGAACGACGCTGGAGCTTGCCGCCGGCGAGATCTGGACGGACGCCGTGGCCCGTACCGTCGAGGCCGGCCTCGCGGGCATCGAGTGCCTGGCCGGCATCCCGGGCTCCGCCGGTGCGACGCCGATCCAGAACGTCGGCGCGTACGGCCAGGAGGTCTCCTCCACCATCACGGAGGTCGTCGCCTACGACCGGCGCACCGAGGAAACGGTCACCATCCCGAACGCCGAGTGCGCGTTCTCGTACCGGCACAGTCGTTTCAAGGCCGAACCCGATCGTTTCGTGGTGCTGCGTGTCCGCTTCGAGCTGGAGGACGCGGGCGGTCTGTCCGCGCCGCTGCGGTACGCCGAGACGGCCCGCGCCATGGGCGTCGAACAGGGCGAGCGGGTGCCCGCGGCGGCCGCCCGCGAGACCGTGCTCGGGCTCCGCGCAGGCAAGGGCATGGTGCTCGACCCGGCGGACCACGACACCTGGTCGGCCGGCTCGTTCTTCACCAACCCGATCCTGGAGGAGGCGGAGTACGAGGCGTTCCTCGCCCGCGCCAAGGACCGGCTCGGCCCGGAGACGACGCCCCCCGCCTTCCCCGCGGACGGGGGACGGGTCAAGACCTCCGCTGCCTGGCTCATCGACAAGGCCGGATTCACCAAGGGGTACGGCACGGGGCCGGCCCGTATCTCCACCAAGCACACCCTCGCCCTCACCAACCGCGGCGAGGCGACCACCGAGGACCTCGTCGCACTCGCCCGCGAGGTCGTCGCCGGGGTCCGCGAGGCGTTCGGCGTCACGCTCGTCAACGAGCCGGTGACGGTCGGCGTGAGCCTCTGAGGGCCGTCCCGCTCAGTACGCCACGCCGACGCCCTGCTTCATCGACGCCGGGTCGTCGATCAGCGCCAGCATCGCGTGGGCCACGTCGGCCCGCGCGATGGTCCGGCCGCTGCGCGGGGTGCCGCCGACGGCGGTCCGGTACTTCCCCGTCAGCGGCCCGTCGGTGAGCTTCGGCGGCCGTACGGACGTCCAGTCCGTCGCGCTGCGGGCCAGCGCGGCCTCCATCAGCGTCAGGTCCGCGTAGACCTCCTTGAGGACCGCCCCGACCACCTTGCGGACCAGCCGGTCCAGGAGCGGGTCGTCGGCCGGCCGCGGGCCGACCGGGGCCGCGCTGACCACCAGCAGCCGCCGTACCCCCTCCGCCTCCATCGCCGCCAGCACCGATCCGGTGAGCCGCTCGGCGACCCCGTCCGCCTTCCGGCCGCGCGAGCCGAGCGCGGAGAGCACCGCGTCCCGGCCCGCGACCGCCTCGCGCAGCGCCTCCGGCTCGTCCATGCGCGCGACCGTGTGCACCCGCACGTCGGAGAGCGGGACGGGCAGCCGCGCCGGGTCGCGCACCACCGCCGTCACCTCGTGGCCCGCCGCGAGCGCCTGGCGGACGATCTCCTGACCGACGCCGCCCGTGGCGCCGAACACCGTGATCCTCATTGCACACCCTCCCAGGGTGGGTAAGTATTCACTCACCCATAGAGTGAGTGGATACTCACCACCTCGTCAAGCTTCGTTGGAGTGCGCATGGAGCAGAAGCCGGCCCGCGTCCGTATCGTCGACGCCGCCCATCAGCTGATGCTCACCATCGGCCTGGCCCGCGCCACCACCAAGGAGATCGCCAGAGCCGCGGGCTGCTCCGAGGCCGCGCTCTACAAGCACTTCGCGAGCAAGGAAGAGCTGTTCGTCACCGTGCTCAAGGAACGGCTGCCCAGGATCGACCCGCTGCTGAAGCAGCTCGGCGCGGCCCAGGGCCCGGGGGAGCGGACCGTCGAGCAGAACCTCACCGAGATCGCCCGTCGGGCCGCGCTCTTCTACCAGCAGGTCTTCCCGATTGCCGCCTCGCTGTACGCCGAGCCCAGGCTCAAGGCGCGCCACGACGACGCGATGCGGGAGCTCGGCACCGGCCCGCACATGCCCATCAGGGGCCTGGATGCCTATCTGCGCTCCGAACAGGCCGCCGGCCGACTCCGGGCCGACGCGGACACCTACGCGGCCGCGTCGCTGCTGCTGGGAGCCTGCGCCCAGCGGGCCTTCGCCTACGAGGCCACGGCGGACGGAGAGCCGCCGCAGCCCCTCGACGAGTTCGCCGCCTCCCTGGCGAGGACGCTGATGCGGGGCATCGGCGCGTAACCCGGACCCGCCCGCGCTACCCCGCGGGCTTGGCCAGCCAGTCGTCGACGCCCGTCAGGAGCCGGTCCCGCACCGGGGCCGGCGCGGCGGAGCCCCGTACCGACTGCCGGGCCAGTTCGGCCAGTTCCTCGTCCGTGAACGCGTGATGGCGCCGCACGAGGTCGTACTGCGCCGCCAGCCGCGAACCGAAGAGGAGCGGATCGTCCGCACCCAGCGCCATCGGCACCCCGGCCTCGAACAGTTGGCGCAGGGGTACGTCGGCGGGCTTCTCGTAGACGCCCAGCGCCACGTTCGACGCCGGGCAGACCTCGCAGGTCACCTGGCGCTCGGCCAGCCTGCGCAGCAGCCGGGGGTCCTCGGCGGCCCGGACGCCGTGCCCGATCCGGGCCGCGTCGAGATCGTCCAGGCAGTCCCGCACGCTGGCGGGGCCGGACAGCTCACCGCCGTGCGGCGCCGCCAGCAGGCCGCCCTCGCGGGCGATGGCGAAGGCCCGGTCGAAGTCCCGGGCCATCCCGCGGCGCTCGTCGTTGGAGAGCCCGAATCCGACCACGCCCCGGTCCGCGTACCGCACCGCGAGCCGGGCGAGCGTCCGGGCGTCCAGCGGATGCTTCATCCGGTTCGCCGCGATCACCACCCGGATCGGCAGCCCCGTCTCGCGCGACGCGCCGTCCACCGCGTCCAGGATGATCTCGATCGCCGGGATGAGCCCGCCGAGCAGCGGGGCGTACGAGGTGGGGTCGACCTGGATCTCCAGCCAGCCGGAGCCGTCCGCGACGTCCTCCTGGGCCGTCTCGCGGACCAGCCGCTGAATGTCCTCGGGGGCCCTGAGACAGGACCGGGCGATGTCGTAGAGCCGCTGGAAGCGGAACCATCCGCGCTCGTCCGTGGCCCGCAGACTGGGCGGTTCGCCACTGGTCAGGGCGTCCGGCAGACGCACGCCGTACTTGTCGGCGAGTTCGAGCAGGGTCGTCGGCCGCATCGACCCGGTGAAATGCAGGTGCAGGTGGGCCTTGGGCAACAGCCGTACATCACGCTCCATCCCAAGATCCTGCCGCACATCCGGGGCTCAGCGGTAGCCGCTTTCCCCATCGGATTGCCCCTCGAACAAGCAAGCGGCCCCCGGCGGGAGCCGGGGGCCGGTCACTCATTCGGCAACTGCTAGGCCTTGGCCTCGCCCAGCAGCTTCTGGAGCCGCGACACGCCCTCGACGAGGTCCTCGTCGCCCAGCGCGTACGACAGACGGAGGTAGCCCGGCGTACCGAAGGCCTCGCCCGGTACGACCGCGACCTCGGCCTCGTCCAGGATCAGCGCCGCCAGCTCGACCGAGGTGGCCGGGCGCTTGCCGCGGATCTCCTTGCCGAGCAGCTCCTTCACCGAGGGGTACGCGTAGAACGCGCCCTCGGGCTCCGGGCACAGCACCCCGTCGATCTCGTTCAGCATCCGGACGATGGTCTGCCGGCGCCGGTCGAAGGCGGTACGCATCTCGGCGACCGCGTCCAGGTTCCCGGAGACGGCGGCCAGCGCGGCGACCTGGGCCACGTTGGAGACGTTGGACGTGGCGTGCGACTGGAGGTTGGTCGCGGCCTTGACGACGTCCTTCGGGCCGACGATCCAGCCCACCCGCCAGCCGGTCATCGCGTACGTCTTGGCGACGCCGTTGACCACGATGCACTTGTCACGCAGCTCGGGCACGATCGCGGGCAGCGAGGTGAACTTCGCGTCGCCGTAGACCAGGTGCTCGTAGATCTCGTCGGTCAGCACCCACAGGCCGTGCTCGACGGCCCAGCGGCCGATCGCCTCGGCGTCGGCCTCGCTGTACACGGCACCGGTCGGGTTCGAGGGCGAGACGAACAGGACGACCTTCGTGCGCTCGGTGCGCGCCGCCTCCAGCTGCTCGACGGAGACCCGGTAACCGGTGGTCTCGTCGGCCACGACCTCCACCGGGACACCGCCGGCCAGCCGGATCGACTCGGGGTAGGTGGTCCAGTACGGGGCGGGGACGATGACCTCGTCGCCCGGGTCGAGGATCGCGGCGAACGCCTCGTAGATGGCCTGCTTGCCGCCGTTGGTCACCAGGATCTGCGAGGCGTCGACCTCGTAGCCGGAGTCGCGCAGCGTCTTCTCCGCGATGGCGGCCTTGAGCTCCGGGAGCCCGCCTGCCGGGGTGTAGCGGTGGTACTTCGGGTTGCGGCAGGCCTCGACCGCGGCGTCGACGATGTAGCCGGGGGTGGGGAAGTCGGGCTCACCGGCACCGAAGCCGATCACCGGACGGCCGGCGGCCTTGAGGGCCTTGGCCTTGGCGTCGACGGCGAGGGTGGCGGATTCGGAGATCGCACCGATGCGGGCGGAGACCCGGCGCTCGGAGGGGGAAGTTGCAGCGCTCATGGCCCCCATGGTTCCAGACCGTGATCCCAGTCGGCACAGCGGTTTCAGGGACCGGACACGACTCGGACAGCATGCGGACAACATGCGATCAGGAGCGGTCGGGAGCTATCTGTTCGACGCCGGGCCGCTGAACACGTACACTCACCTGTCGTTGGCCTTCACCAGCCGCGCCGTTCCTGCACCTGGACCATCCAGGGAGATGCGGTAGGTTGGTGGAAACCACAAAGGGTCGTAGCTCAATTGGTAGAGCACTGGTCTCCAAAACCAGCGGTTGGGGGTTCAAGTCCCTCCGGCCCTGCTACACACTCCTTCGCCAGGATGTGTGCGCATGTACGTACTTCTATGCACCGCCGTGCGGCTCCACCGGGCGCGGCACGGCCATGACCCGGAATCAGGTGAGAAGCGTGACGGACGCCGTGGGCTCCATCGACATGCCTGATGCCGAGGATGAAGTACCCGAGTCGAAGAAGAAGACCCGGAAGGGCGGCAAGCGCGGAAAGAAGGGCCCTCTGGGCCGCCTCGCGCTGTTCTACCGCCAGATCGTCGCCGAGCTGCGCAAGGTCGTCTGGCCGACCCGCAGTCAGCTGACGACATACACCAGTGTGGTGATTGTCTTCGTCGTCGTCATGATCGGTCTGGTTACCGTGATTGACTTCGGATTCCAGCGGGTCATCAAGTACGTCTTCGGCTGATCCCGCGGAGGGCGCCTCATGGGCGCCCCTTTCGCATGTTCCACCCATTTGTAACCAGGAAGAAGCAGCCACCGTGTCTGACCCGAACCTGAACGACGCCGACGAGCCGACGGCGGGCGCCTTCGAGTCCGCCGAGGACGAGCTCGACATCGTCGAGGCGGCGGACGCCGAGGAGCCGGACCAGGCCGAAGCTGCCGACGCCGACGCGGGTGAGCCCGCCGAGCAGGCCGCCCTGCACGTCGAGGACGAAGAGGACGAGGAAGAGGCCGCGGAGGCCGACGCCGAATCCGAGAGCGACGAGGACGGCGAGGAAGACGAGGAAGAGGCCGAGCCGGCCGAGCCCGTCGACGCCGTCACCGCCCTGCGCGACGAGCTGCGCGGCCTTCCCGGCGAGTGGTACGTCATCCACACGTACGCCGGTTACGAGAAGCGCGTGAAGGCCAACCTGGAGCAGCGCGCCGTCTCGCTCAACGTCGAGGACTTCATCTACCAGGCCGAAGTGCCCGAGGAAGAGATCGTCCAGATCAAGAACGGCGAGCGCAAGAACGTCCGCCAGAACAAGCTCCCGGGTTACGTCCTGGTGCGCATGGACCTGACGAACGAGTCCTGGGGCGTCGTCCGCAACACCCCCGGCGTCACCGGCTTCGTGGGCAACGCCTACGACCCGTACCCGCTGACCCTGGACGAGATCGTCAAGATGCTCGCCCCGGAGGCCGAGGAGAAGGCCGCCCGCGAGGCCGCCGAGGCCGAGGGCAAGCCGGCTCCGGCCCGCAAGGTCGAGGTCCAGGTGCTCGACTTCGAGGTCGGCGACTCGGTCACCGTCACCGACGGCCCGTTCGCGACGCTGCAGGCGACGATCAACGAGATCAACGCCGACTCGAAGAAGGTCAAGGGCCTCGTGGAGATCTTCGGCCGCGAGACCCCGGTCGAGCTCAGCTTCGACCAGATCCAGAAGAACTAGCGGCTTTCCGCCAGTTTCTGGACACATGCCTACCGAGCAGGTCAGACCGGCTGAGAAGCCCGTCTGACCTGCTCGGTTTTTGGTCGCGCAGCTATACCCGTTATCGTTGTGCGGTATGCCTCCATCCGGATGACCGGAAGGCGGCGAAACAACTCTCACTAGGACCCGGAGAGAGCAATGCCTCCCAAGAAGAAGAAGGTCACGGGGCTTATCAAGCTCCAGATCAACGCTGGTGCGGCCAACCCGGCCCCGCCGGTCGGCCCCGCGCTCGGCCAGCACGGCGTCAACATCATGGAATTCTGCAAGGCCTACAACGCCGCGACCGAGTCGCAGCGTGGCATGGTCGTGCCGGTGGAGATCACGGTCTACGAGGACCGTTCCTTCACCTTCGTGACCAAGACTCCGCCGGCCGCGAAGCTGATCCTCAAGGCTGCGGGCGTGGAGAAGGGCTCCGGCGAGCCGCACAAGACCAAGGTCGCCAAGCTGACGGCTGCCCAGGTCCGTGAGATCGCCACGACGAAGCTCCCCGACCTGAACGCCAACGACCTCGACGCCGCGTCGAAGATCATCGCTGGCACCGCCCGTTCCATGGGCATCACGGTCGAAGGCTGATTCAGCCCCTCACATCCCCAGTGGTAGGGCCAAGCGCTGGCCCGCACCACGACTCCACACCCTGAAACCAACAGGAGTAGAAGTGAAGCGCAGCAAGAACCTCCGCGCTGCGGACGCCAAGGTCGACCGGTCGCGCAACTACGCGCCGCTCGAAGCCGTCCGTCTCGCCAAGGACACCGCCTCCACCAAGTTCGACGGCACCGTCGAGGTCGCGTTCTGCCTGGGTGTCGACCCGCGCAAGGCCGACCAGATGGTCCGTGGCACCGTGAACCTCCCGCACGGCACCGGCAAGACCGCCCGGGTCCTGGTCTTCGCGACCGGTGACCGTGCTGCGGCCGCGGAAGCCGCGGGCGCCGACATCGTCGGCGCCGACGAGCTCATCGACGAGGTGGCGAAGGGCCGTCTGGACTTCGACGCCGTCGTCGCCACCCCGGACCTCATGGGCAAGGTCGGCCGCCTCGGCCGGGTGCTCGGTCCGCGTGGTCTGATGCCGAACCCGAAGACCGGCACCGTCACCCCCGATGTCGCGAAGGCTGTCAACGACATCAAGGGCGGCAAGATCGAGTTCCGCGTCGACAAGCACTCGAACCTGCACTTCATCATCGGCAAGGTCTCGTTCGACGACACCAAGCTGGTGGAGAACTACGCAGCGGCGCTGGAGGAGATCCTCCGTCTGAAGCCGTCCGCCGCCAAGGGCCGTTACATCAAGAAGGCCACCCTGGCCACCACGATGGGCCCCGGCATCCCGCTGGACGCCAACCGCACCCGTAACCTCCTCGTCGAGGAGGACCCGGCCGCCGTCTGAGCCCCAGCGCTCGGCAGCAAGCCGCGTCACGTGTGACATTGACGGGCCCCGCAACCTTTCGAGGTGCGGGGCCCGTCCTTGTATCCGTATTGCCGGAGGCTGTGTCGGACCTGTGCGTTAGCGTGAGGCCCCGACAGAGCCGAACGAGGGGTGGAAGCTGACATGAGGACCAGTACCGTGCGACGCGTGTGTCTGTCGGTGGCAGCGGCGGCGGCGCTGACGTCGGTCGCGGCCTGCAGCGGATCGGACAGCGGCAAGACCGACAAGCAGGGCAGCGGCGTCGTCAAGGCCGACCCGATAGCCGCGCTGCGCGCCGTCGAGAAGAAGACCGGTGGGGAGAGCTCGGCGAAGGTCGAGGGCACCACGCAGATGGGCAGCACGATGTCCATGGAGCAGAGCGGCTCCATCGACTGGACCGACGGTCTCACCGGCGCCATGGAGATCACGTACACCGGCGGCAGCATGGCGGACGCCATGAAGCAGTCCGGTGGCACCGGCACGATGCAGGCCCGCTACTTCAAGGACGGCTACGTCGTCAACATGGGCGACGGCTTCGCGAAGCAGACCGGCGGCAAGCACTGGATCTACTACGGCTACGCCGACCTCGCCAAGATGGCGGGCGCCTCCGGCGAGGCGATGAAGCAGCAGATGCAGAACACCACCCCCGACCAGGGCGTGAAGTCGCTGCTGGCCTCCGGGGACGTGAAGAAGGTGGGCAAGGAGGACGTCCGCGGCGTCTCCACCACGCACTACTCCGGGACCGTCGACGTCGCCGCTCTGACCGCGAAGAACTCCGAGCTCGACGCGGACCAGCTGGAGCAGCTGAAGAAGCAGCTGAGCGACGCCGGCATCACCACGGAGACGGTCGACATCTGGGTCGACGACAACGACCTGCTGGTCAAGAAGAGCGAGCGCGGCCAGATGAAGACCGGGGAGCTCAACTCCACGGTGTACTACAGCGACTACGGGACGAAGGTCTCCGTCGAGCAGCCGCCGGCCGCCGACACGGTGGACTTCGCCGAGCTCCTCAAGCAGCAGCAGGGGGCGGGTTCGGGCGCGTCCTGAACCTCCCGTGCCGCCCCGGGCGGGACGGATTTGCTCGGCGCGACTCCGGTCGCGTACTCTCCTACAGAAGCCAAAGACCGCTGGTCGTTGCTGCGCTCTCGCAAGAGGGAACAGCGACCGAAGGATCCGTTGACTACGGGCGACCTGCGCAGGTGACTGTGGAAAGCTCCCGGATTTGTTCGGTCGAGCTACGCCCTGGCGCCTGCGCCGGGGCGTTTCGTCTTTCCCGGCCCCTTCTGAGCGGTCCTCATCACCCGGAAGGAGGCCGACGCTCATGGCAAGGCCCGACAAGGCTGCCGCGGTAGCCGAGCTCGCGGACCAGTTCCGCAGCTCGAACGCCGCTGTGCTGACCGAGTACCGGGGTCTCACCGTGGCGCAGCTCAAGACGCTGCGTCGTTCGCTCGGTGAGAACGCCCAGTACGCCGTGGTGAAGAACACGCTGACCAAGATTGCGGCCAACGAGGCCGGGATCACTTCGCTGGACGACCAGTTCACTGGTCCGACGGCGGTTGCCTTCATCACCGGTGACCCGGTGGAGTCGGCGAAGGGTCTTCGTGACTTCGCCAAGGAGAACCCGAACCTGATCATCAAGGGCGGTGTCCTTGATGGCAAGGCGCTGTCCGCCGATGAGATCAAGAAGCTTGCGGACCTCGAGTCCCGCGAGGTTCTGCTCAGCAAGCTGGCCGGTGCCTTCAAGGGCAAGCAGTCTCAGGCTGCTTCGCTCTTCCAGGCGCTGCCGTCGAAGTTCGTCCGCACCGCGGAGGCGCTTCGCGTCAAGCTCGAAGAGCAGGGCGGTGCCGAGTAACTCGGCTCGCGCAATGATCGTCGCCCACTAGGGAGACGGTCGCAGCGGGCCGAACGTACGCCCGCCTACATGTACATCCGGCACCTGCCGAATTAGTGGAAGGACGCCATCATGGCGAAGCTGTCCCAGGACGACCTGCTCGCGCAGTTCGAAGAGATGACCCTCATCGAGCTCTCCGAGTTCGTGAAGGCCTTCGAGGAGAAGTTCGACGTCACCGCCGCCGCGGCCGTCGCCGTCGCCGGTCCGGCCGGCCCGGGCGCCGTTGCCGAGGCCGTCGAGGAGAAGGACGAGTTCGACGTCATCCTCACCGGCGCCGGCGAGAAGAAGATCCAGGTCATCAAGGTCGTGCGTGAGCTGACCTCGCTGGGTCTGAAGGAGGCCAAGGACCTCGTCGACGGCACCCCGAAGCCGGTCCTCGAGAAGGTCGCCAAGGAGGCCGCCGAGAAGGCTGCCGAGTCCCTCAAGGCCGCCGGCGCTTCCGTCGAGGTCAAGTGACTCAGGGAGTCTGCTGACTCCTTCTGACGCCTCCTGCCGTACGGCACGGACGTCATCACACGAAGGGCGATCACCCATCCGGGTGGTCGCCCTTCGGCGTACCCGAGGCGGCTGCCTTGCTCTTCCGGCGGCGACGAGTATGGTGATCTTCGCCGTTGCCTCTCCGGAGCGGCCGACCGGCGCCGGGAGGCGGTCGGGTGCGGACCTCGGGGCGTTGTCCCCGCAGGGGGGCCTTGACGAACCGCACGCGGCGCGCAATTCTCAGGACGCGTCGTCACATCGATCCGAATCCGAGGCATGGATCGTGGGCGAAGCGGGCAGTAAAGAAGAGCGCAGCACGCGCAGGGTCTACGCATAGGTGTTGAGAACAGCTGTTGAGAGCGACGTGGGTCTCTGAGAACCCCGACTGGACATCAGTGTGCCGTTTGGCTACACTGACCCTTTGCGCTGCCTGTTAGCTGCCTCCTGCCCGTCACCAGGGGCATGCCCTCGCTTGAGCACCGATGACTGATCGTCTCTGACCTGGCCTTATTCGGTCGGATCAGGAACCGACTGTCTTTGTGTCCGGCTTGGGACCGGTACGCGCGTAGTGAGTCCGAGCCCTCGGAAGGACCCCCTCTTGGCCGCCTCGCGCAACGCCTCGACCGCGAATACGAACAACGGTGCCAGCACCGCCCCGCTGCGCATCTCCTTTGCAAAGATCAAGGAGCCCCTCGAGGTTCCGAACCTCCTCGCGCTGCAGACCGAGAGCTTTGACTGGCTCCTCGGCAATGCCGCATGGAAGGCTCGCGTCGAGGCTGCTCTGGACAGTGGGCAGAACGTCCCGACCAAGTCCGGCCTGGAAGAGATCTTCGAGGAGATCTCGCCGATCGAGGACTTCTCCGGGTCGATGTCGCTGACTTTCCGCGACCACCGCTTCGAGCCCCCGAAGAACTCGATCGACGAGTGCAAGGAGCGCGACTTCACGTTCGCCGCCCCGCTCTTCGTCACCGCTGAGTTCACCAACAACGAGACCGGCGAGATCAAGTCCCAGACGGTCTTCATGGGCGACTTCCCGCTCATGACCAACAAGGGCACCTTCGTCATCAACGGCACCGAGCGTGTCGTCGTGTCGCAGCTGGTCCGCTCGCCGGGTGTCTACTTCGACTCCTCCATCGACAAGACGTCCGACAAGGACATCTTCTCCGCCAAGATCATCCCGTCCCGGGGTGCCTGGCTGGAGATGGAGATCGACAAGCGCGACATGGTCGGTGTCCGCATCGACCGCAAGCGCAAGCAGTCCGTCACCGTTCTCCTGAAGGCTCTCGGCTGGACGACCGAGCAGATCCTGGAGGAGTTCGGCGAGTACGAGTCCATGCGCGCCACCCTGGAGAAGGACCACACCCAGGGCCAGGACGACGCGCTGCTCGACATCTACCGCAAGCTGCGTCCGGGCGAGCCGCCCACCCGTGAGGCCGCTCAGACGCTGCTGGAGAACCTCTACTTCAACCCGAAGCGCTACGACCTCGCGAAGGTCGGCCGCTACAAGGTGAACAAGAAGCTCGGCGCCGACGAGCCGCTCGACGCCGGTGTGCTCACCAGCGACGACGTCATCGCGACGATCAAGTACCTGGTCAAGCTGCACGCCGGTGAGACCGAGACGGTCGGCGAGTCCGGCCGCTCGATCATGGTCGAGACCGACGACATCGACCACTTCGGCAACCGTCGTATCCGTAACGTCGGTGAGCTGATCCAGAACCAGGTCCGTACGGGTCTCGCCCGTATGGAGCGCGTCGTGCGCGAGCGCATGACCACCCAGGACGTCGAGGCGATCACGCCGCAGACCCTGATCAACATCCGGCCGGTCGTCGCCTCCATCAAGGAGTTCTTCGGCACCAGCCAGCTGTCCCAGTTCATGGACCAGAACAACCCGCTGTCGGGCCTGACGCACAAGCGTCGTCTCAACGCGCTGGGCCCGGGTGGTCTCTCCCGTGAGCGGGCCGGCTTCGAAGTCCGTGACGTGCACCCCTCGCACTACGGCCGCATGTGCCCGATCGAGACGCCCGAAGGCCCGAACATCGGTCTGATCGGCTCGCTGGCCTCCTACGGCCGGATCAACGCGTTCGGTTTCATCGAGACCCCGTACCGCAAGGTCGTCGAGGGCCAGGTCACCGACGAGGTCGACTACCTGACCGCCGACGAGGAGGACCGCTTCGTCATCGCGCAGGCCAACGCGCCGCTGAGCGACGAGCTCCGCTTCGTCGAGAACCGCGTGCTGGTCCGCCGCCGTGGCGGCGAGGTCGACTACGTGCCCGGCACGGACGTCGACTACATGGACGTCTCGCCGCGCCAGATGGTGTCCGTCGCGACCGCGATGATCCCCTTCCTGGAGCACGACGACGCCAACCGTGCCCTCATGGGCGCGAACATGATGCGTCAGGCGGTGCCGCTGATTAAGTCGGAGGCCCCGCTCGTCGGCACCGGCATGGAGTACCGCTGCGCCACCGACGCCGGCGACGTGCTCAAGGCCGAGAAGGACGGTGTGGTCCAGGAGGTCTCCGCGGACTACATCACCGTGACCAACGACGACGGCACGTACACCACGTACCGCATCGCCAAGTTCATGCGCTCCAACCAGGGCACCTCGGTCAACCAGAAGGTTGTCGTCTCCGAGGGCGACCGGGTCGTCGCCGACCAGGTCCTCGCCGACGGTCCGGCCACCGAGAACGGTGAGATGGCCCTCGGCAAGAACCTGCTCGTGGCGTTCATGCCGTGGGAGGGTCACAACTACGAGGACGCGATCATCCTGTCGCAGCGCCTCGTGCAGGACGACGTCCTCTCCTCGATCCACATCGAGGAGCACGAGGTCGACGCCCGTGACACCAAGCTCGGCCCGGAGGAGATCACCCGGGACATCCCGAACGTCTCCGAGGAGGTCCTCGCCGACCTCGACGAGCGCGGCATCATCCGTATCGGTGCCGAGGTCGTCGCCGGCGACATCCTCGTCGGCAAGGTCACGCCCAAGGGTGAGACCGAGCTGACCCCCGAGGAGCGCCTGCTCCGCGCGATCTTCGGTGAGAAGGCGCGCGAGGTGCGCGACACCTCGCTGAAGGTGCCGCACGGTGAGATCGGCAAGGTCATCGGCGTCCGCGTCTTCGACCGCGAAGAGGGCGACGAGCTGCCGCCGGGCGTGAACCAGCTGGTCCGCGTCTACGTCGCGCAGAAGCGCAAGATCACCGACGGTGACAAGCTCGCCGGCCGTCACGGCAACAAGGGCGTCATCTCGAAGATCCTGCCGATCGAGGACATGCCGTTCCTGGAGGACGGCACCCCGGTCGACATCATCCTCAACCCGCTGGGTGTCCCGTCCCGAATGAACCCGGGACAGGTCCTGGAGATCCACCTCGGCTGGCTCGCCAGCCGCGGCTGGGACGTCTCCGGCCTCGGTGACGAGTGGGCCAAGCGCCTGCAGGCCATCGGCGCCGACCAGGTCGCCCCCGGCACCAACGTCGCCACCCCCGTCTTCGACGGTGCGCGCGAGGACGAGATCTCCGGTCTCTTCGAGGCCACGATCCCGAACCGCGACGGCGACCGCCTGGTGCAGCCCTCCGGCAAGGCCAAGCTGTTCGACGGCCGCTCCGGCGAGCCGTTCCCGGACCCGGTCTCGGTCGGCTACATGTACATCCTCAAGCTGCACCACCTCGTCGACGACAAGCTGCACGCTCGTTCGACGGGTCCGTACTCCATGATCACCCAGCAGCCGCTGGGTGGTAAGGCTCAGTTCGGTGGTCAGCGATTCGGTGAGATGGAGGTGTGGGCCCTTGAGGCATACGGCGCCGCATACGCCCTCCAGGAGCTCCTGACGATCAAGTCCGACGACGTGACCGGCCGCGTGAAGGTCTACGAGGCCATCGTCAAGGGCGAGAACATCCCCGAGCCCGGCATCCCCGAGTCCTTCAAGGTGCTCATCAAGGAAATGCAGTCGCTCTGCCTCAACGTGGAGGTGCTGTCCTCGGACGGCATGTCCATCGAGATGCGCGACACGGACGAGGACGTCTTCCGCGCGGCGGAGGAGCTCGGTATCGACCTGTCCCGGCGCGAGCCGAGCAGCGTCGAAGAGGTCTGACGGGTTGGCCGGCCGGATCCCAGTGATCCGGCCGGCTCTCCCCGGACCCGTTCAGACCATTGCTGAAGTGCCCCGATTTCTCGCCTGACGCGAGGGGGCTCGAACCCCCGAAAGAGGGATTGACGACAAGTGCTCGACGTCAACTTCTTCGACGAGCTGCGGATCGGCCTTGCCACCGCGGACGACATCCGGACCTGGTCCCACGGCGAAGTGAAGAAGCCGGAGACCATCAACTACCGCACGCTCAAGCCCGAAAAGGACGGACTCTTCTGCGAGAAGATCTTCGGTCCGACCCGGGACTGGGAGTGCTACTGCGGCAAGTACAAGCGTGTCCGCTTCAAGGGCATCATCTGTGAGCGCTGTGGCGTCGAGGTCACGCGCGCCAAGGTGCGCCGTGAGCGCATGGGCCACATCGAGCTTGCCGCTCCCGTCACCCACATCTGGTACTTCAAGGGCGTCCCGTCGCGCCTGGGCTACCTCCTCGACCTCGCGCCGAAGGACCTCGAAAAGGTCATCTACTTCGCCGCGTACATGATCACGTTCGTGGACGAGGAGCGCCGTACGCGCGACCTGCCCTCGCTGGAGGCGCACGTCTCCGTCGAGCGTCAGCAGATCGAGAACCGCCGCGACGCCGACCTCGAAGCCCGCGCCAAGAAGCTTGAGACCGACCTGGCCGAGCTGGAGGCCGAGGGCGCCAAGGCCGACGTGCGCCGCAAGGTGCGCGAAGGTGCCGAGCGCGAGATGAAGCAGCTGCGCGACCGTGCGCAGCGCGAGATCGACCGCCTCGACGAGGTGTGGAGCCGCTTCAAGAACCTCAAGGTCCAGGACCTGGAGGGCGACGAGCTGCTCTACCGCGAGCTGCGTGACCGCTTCGGCACGTACTTCGACGGCTGCATGGGCGCCGCCGCCCTGCAGAAGCGCCTTGAGTCGTTCGACCTCGACGAGGAGGCCGAGCGCCTCCGCGAGATCATCCGTACCGGCAAGGGCCAGAAGAAGACCCGTGCGCTCAAGCGCCTCAAGGTCGTCTCCGCGTTCCTGCAGACCAGCAACAAGCCCAAGGGCATGGTGCTCGACTGCGTGCCGGTCATCCCGCCGGACCTGCGTCCGATGGTGCAGCTGGACGGTGGCCGCTTCGCGACCTCCGACCTGAACGACCTGTACCGCCGCGTGATCAACCGCAACAACCGCCTGAAGCGCCTTCTCGACCTCGGTGCCCCCGAGATCATCGTGAACAACGAGAAGCGCATGCTCCAGGAGGCCGTGGACGCCCTCTTCGACAACGGTCGTCGTGGTCGCCCGGTCACCGGTCCCGGCAACCGCCCGCTCAAGTCCCTCAGCGACATGCTGAAGGGCAAGCAGGGTCGATTCCGTCAGAACCTTCTCGGTAAGCGTGTGGACTACTCCGCGCGTTCCGTGATCGTCGTCGGCCCGCAGCTCAAGCTGCACCAGTGCGGTCTGCCGAAGGCCATGGCGCTGGAGCTCTTCAAGCCGTTCGTGATGAAGCGCCTGGTCGACCTGAACCACGCGCAGAACATCAAGTCGGCCAAGCGCATGGTCGAGCGCGGCCGCACGGTCGTGTACGACGTCCTGGAAGAGGTCATCGCCGAGCACCCGGTTCTCCTGAACCGTGCGCCGACGCTGCACCGCCTCGGCATCCAGGCCTTCGAGCCGCAGCTGGTCGAGGGCAAGGCCATCCAGATCCACCCGCTCGTCTGCACCGCGTTCAACGCGGACTTCGACGGTGACCAGATGGCCGTCCACCTGCCGCTCTCCGCGGAGGCGCAGGCCGAGGCCCGCATCCTGATGCTGTCCTCGAACAACATCCTGAAGCCGGCCGACGGCCGTCCCGTCACCATGCCGACCCAGGACATGGTGCTGGGCCTGTTCTTCCTCACCACGGACGAGGAGGAGCGCAAGGTCATCGGCCAGGGCCGTTCCTTCGGCTCCACGGCCGAGGCGATCATGGCCTTCGACGCCCGCGAGCTGTCGCTCCAGGCGAAGGTCGACATCCGCTTCCCGGTGGGCACCATCCCGCCGCGCGGCTGGGTGCCGCCGGTCGCCGAGGAAGGCGAGCAGGAGTACCAGCAGGGCGACACGTTCCGGCTGCGTACGTCCCTGGGCCGCGCGCTCTTCAACGAGCTGCTGCCCGAGGACTACCCGTTCGTCGACTACTCGGTCGGCAAGAAGCAGCTCTCCGAGATCGTCAACGACCTCGCCGAGCGCTACCCCAAGGTCATCGTGGCGGCGACGCTCGACAACCTGAAGGCGGCGGGCTTCCACTGGGCTACCCGCTCCGGTGTCACCGTGGCCATCTCCGACGTCGTGGTCCCCGAGGCCAAGAAGGAGATCGTCGCCGGTTACGAGGCGCAGGACGAGAAGGTCCAGAAGCAGTACGAGCGCGGTCTGATCACCAAGGACGAGCGCACGCAGGAACTCATCGCGATCTGGACCAAGGCGACCAACGAGGTCGCCGAGGCGATGAACGCGAACTTCCCCAAGACGAACCCCATCTTCATGATGGTTGACTCGGGTGCCCGAGGAAACATGATGCAGATGCGTCAGATCGCCGGTATGCGTGGTCTGGTGTCCAACGCCAAGAACGAGACGATCCCGCGTCCCATCAAGGCGTCCTTCCGTGAGGGCCTCACCGTTCTGGAGTACTTCATCTCCACGCACGGTGCCCGTAAGGGTCTGGCGGACACCGCCCTGCGTACCGCCGACTCGGGTTACCTGACCCGTCGTCTGGTGGACGTCTCGCAGGACGTGATCATCCGCGAGGAGGACTGTGGCACCGACCGCGGCCTCAAGCTGAAGATCGCCGTCAAGGGTGCGGACGGTGTGCTCCGCAAGACGGAGGACGTCGAGACCTCGGTCTACGCCCGCATGCTCGCCGAGGACGTCGTCGTCGACGGCAAGGTCATCGCGCCTGCCAACGTCGACCTCGGTGACGTCCTGATCGACGCCCTGGTGGGCGCCGGCGTCGAGGAGGTCAAGACCCGCTCGGTCCTGACCTGTGAGTCCGCGGTCGGCACCTGTGCCTTCTGCTACGGACGCTCGCTCGCCACCGGCAAGCTGGTCGACATCGGTGAGGCGGTCGGCATCATCGCCGCCCAGTCCATCGGTGAGCCCGGTACCCAGCTGACGATGCGTACCTTCCACACCGGTGGTGTGGCCGGTGACGACATCACCCAGGGTCTGCCCCGAGTCGTCGAGCTCTTCGAAGCCCGTACGCCCAAGGGTGTCGCCCCGATCTCGGAGTCCGCGGGCCGGGTCCGGATCGAGGAGACCGAGAAGACCAAGAAGATCGTGGTCACGCCGGACGACGGCAGCGACGAGATCCCCTTCCCGATCTCGAAGCGCGCCCGTCTGCTCGTCGGCGAGGGCGACCACGTCGAGGTGGGCCAGAAGCTCACCGTGGGTGCCACCAACCCGCACGACGTGCTGCGCATCCTCGGCCAGCGCGCGGTCCAGGTCCACCTGGTCGGCGAGGTCCAGAAGGTCTACAACTCGCAGGGCGTGTCGATCCACGACAAGCACATCGAGATCATCATCCGGCAGATGCTGCGCCGCGTGACGATCATCGAGTCCGGCGACGCGGAGCTGCTGCCGGGCGAGCTCGTCGAGCGCTCGAAGTTCGAGACCGAGAACCGTCGTGTGGTCACCGAGGGCGGTCACCCCGCCTCCGGCCGTCCGCAGCTGATGGGTATCACCAAGGCCTCGCTGGCGACGGAGTCCTGGCTGTCGGCCGCCTCCTTCCAGGAGACGACCCGAGTCCTGACGGATGCGGCGATCAACGCCAAGTCCGACAGCCTCATCGGCCTCAAGGAGAACGTCATCATCGGTAAGCTCATCCCGGCCGGTACGGGTCTGTCCCGCTACCGCAACATCCGGGTGGAGCCGACCGAGGAGGCCAAGGCCGCGATGTACTCGGCCGTCGGCTACGACGACATCGACTACTCGCCGTTCGGCACCGGCTCCGGCCAGGCCGTTCCGCTGGAGGACTACGACTACGGTCCGTACAACCAGTAAGCGAGTCGCTTGACCGACCGGAGGGCGGTCACCCCGTTGCGTACGGGGTGGCCGCCCTCCGGCGTTTTCCGGTGTGCGAGGTCAGGGCGCGGCTACCGGTAGTGCCGCAGATGGTGCAGCCGGGTCGGGTAATCGGGGTGGGCGGAGAGCAGCCTGGCAGGTGTCGAATCGCGCTCCGCCCGCTCCTGCGCGGCGGCGAGCGCCATCTGCCGCGCCCGGGTCTCGCCCGTGTGCATCATCTCCAGCACCTCGGCCAGCTCCGGCGCGAATCCGAGTGCGGCGGCGTGGCGGTCGGCCCGCAGTTCGGCACGGCGTCCCACCGCTGCCGACAGGTACGGGAGCACCAGAAGCAACGGAAACCCGTACAGGACGGCGGCCGCCGTGGAGGCGAGCCCGCCGATCGCGAGGAGCAGGACGCCGACGGCCAGGTAGACGGCACACCGGGCAGGCGTGACGACGGAGCGGGCCATCGCGCGCAGGGCGCGCCAGAGAGCCCGGCCCGGCAGCCCGTACCACTGGCTCAGCAGCGACGACCACGCATGACCGCCGGTGTGGTGACCCAGTTCATGGGCGAGTACGGCGGCCAGTTGACCGCTCGGCAGCTGCTCCAGTGCGAACCGGGTGACCCCCACGATGTGGCCCGCGGCGGCGTACGCGTTGAGGTCGTCGCTCTCCTCGACCCAGAGCTGATACGGCGATCCGTCGATCCCGGCGATGGCCGTCACCTCCCGCCAGACCGGCTCCAGCCGGGCGGCCTCCTGGGGCATCGGGCGACGGAGCCCGAGCAGGTAGCGGGCGAGGAGATCCTCCGTGGGCCGGTGGAAGACCAGGGCGCCGGACGCAAGCCAGAGTACGGCCGGTATCCAGAACGGCAAGCCGAGGCAGCCGTCCAGGACCGTGCTCACGAGCAACACCACGAGCGCGCTCGTCAGGAAGGCGGGCAGGGCCAGCGCCAGCTGCCCGAGCGAGGTGATGTCGACACGCCGCTGGTGCGCCGTGTAGTACACACGTCGGCCCGGTCCGTGCTCGTAGACCAAGTCATCAGGTGGGTGTGGTGCTGCGGCGTTCAGGTGTGGGCCCGAGGGCGGCACGGGCCCGTCGCCCGGGTCCCGGGGCTGAGCCGGCGGTGGATTCATGATCATCCTTTGGCAGGAGGAGTGTCAGCCGAGGAGCAGCGAGGCGGGGAGCAGGAAGGTGCCGATGGAGTAGGCGAGCAGCCCCGCACGTATCCACTGGTGTTTACAGACGGCGATCCGGCTGGTTTCGGTCAGGGCCGTGACGAGTGCCGTGGTCCGGGTGCTCTCGGTGGTGTCGAGCGCTTCCGGTAATTGGTTCTGCCGGGCGGCGCGCCGGATGTCCCCGAAGTAGGTGAGCGGGTCTCCGGGAACCCAGGCGCTGCCGCGGTAGCGCGGGAGTACGGCCATCAGCATGGAGAGCAGCGCGGTCGCCAGCCCGCCGGTGCCCGTCCACCACAGGGCCGTTCCGGGGGCGGAGAGCGCGCTCGGTCGCCACTCGCTGCCCGCCAGCCAGCCGCTGATCACACCTGCGGTCATGCCGAGCGCGGCGACCAGTACGGACGCCTTGCTGTCGGCCCGTGCGATCTCGGACCGCAGATCGAGGAGGAGCCGCGTCCCGGCATCGGTGTTCCGGACCGGTGATCCGTCGGTCATGTGACGTGGCCCTCCTGGCCCGGCGCTCCTGCCACGTTCGTGGCCCGGGGCGTGTCCGATGTGTTCGGCGGATTCGCGGCCTCGGCCGCGTCGGTCGTCCCGTCCCGGTCAGCCGTGTCGATGGCCTCCGCCGTCGTGTCCGCGTACGCGTCCTTCGCATCGGCCGACGGCGTGGTGGCGCCCGCCGGTCTCAGAGGTGCGCTGCCATAGCCCGGCGGCGGCTGCCAGCCCTGGAAGGGAATCGACGGGGCGGCCGCCTCCGGATCCGCCCCACGGACGGGCGTCCCGCCGAGCCGGTGCTCCCGTACGCCGTCGGCCGGATCGAAGCCCGGCCGGGACGTGCCCCGGATGACCGCTTCCGGCACCGCTCTCGGCGCGTCCTGCGGCATCGACACGGTCAGCCGGCCTTCAGCCGTACTCTGCGCGGTGACCCCGGGAAGGTGCTGGTTCAGTACGTCGATCAATGCCTGGAGGGCCCTCTTCTTCGGCGCCTCCAGCTCGTGGTTCTCCGCGCTGTCGCCCTTCAGCAGCTCGCCCGCCAGCTCCATCTGCGCCTTGATCATGTGCAGTTGGTCCTGGCGCAGGCTGGCCACCACGAGCTCGGTGTCTCCGGGATGGTCGGCCAGGTGCAGCGCCCAGGCACGGACCCCGCCCTGTTCCAAGTGCTTTTCGTAGAAGGAGATCTTCTCCGCGTTCACCTGCTGCAGCTCCATCTGGCGACGGGCCCGGTCGACCGCCTCCGTGTGCTGCCGCTTCTGCTGTTGCAGCCTCAGCTCGTGCTGAAGCTCCTCGAATTCGGAAGCGCGGCCCCACTGCAGCGCGTCCTGCTCCCTGACGCGCCGGTCGATCGCGGCATCGTGCTCCCGGCCACGCCGCTCGGTGTGGACCTGCTCGGTGGCCGCGTGGTCGATGGCCCTCATGCGCCGCACATGGTCGATGACCCCCTGATCCCCGCGCAGCCGCACGGTCCAGGTCGCCGCGAGTCCCGCACGGGTGCCGAGCGCGCCCTGTGCGCGCACTTCCCTCAGCAGCGCCTCCTCGGCCTCCGCGCTCCGGGAGGCGGGGTAGCGGCGGGTGACTGACCGGGCCGACTGCTCCAGCTCGCCGATCAGCAGCCGTGGTACGTCGCGGTGCCGGCTCGCCACGAACAGCGCCGGATCGACGACCTGCCACGACAGCTCGACGACCACGGCGAACTCGAAGGCGTCGTCGTCGCTCGGCAGGCCGATCACCTCGCGCACGGGATGGACACCCATGTCGACCTCGTAAACCGAGGTGTATCGCTTCGCGGCGGCTCCGGCCCGGGTGGGGCGGAGGGGCGGGAGGTAGGTGTCGTACGAGCCGTCCGGGGCCGAGAAGACCAGCGCGTGGTCGATGCGGGTGAGCGGACGGCGGGCGAATCCGAACCGGGACAGCTGCCGGACCGTGACCACCGGATCGGTCAACCGCGTTGCGCGGTCGGCCCGTTGGTCCCAGTCGGGTGCTCGGCGGAATTCGGGCATGGGCACTCTCCTGTTGCTGTGTGGGATCGCAGGTCAGGGATGAGGCAGGACGGCCAGTAGCCGGCCTGCCACGGGCGGAGGATCGGTGCCGTCCTCGCCGGGCATCGTCCGCAGGAGATGGCTGAGCCGCTGGTGCTCCGACGACGTGGTGGCGAGTGAGGGCAGCAGGGCGGCGAGCGCCCACTCCGTGCCGGGGTCGTGGTCCGCAGACAGCACCCAGCGGCGCAGTACGTCCAGGGCGTCCCGAGTGTGGCCGCGGCTCCCCAGAGCGGTGCGCCACAGCTCGACGATGCCGGTGGCGGCCGGTGTCCGCGCCTGGGACGCCCGTGCGTACCAGGACAGAACCCGCGGCTGCCCGTGGCGTTCGTCCTGCTCGCTCCGACGGCAGGCACTGATGAAGCCACCGAGTGCGAGTTCGGTCGCCGGACGGTCGTCGTGCAGGGTCTTGAGCAGCCCCGCGAGCACGTCGTCGCCCGCTGGTGACAGCAGCAACAGCTCCACGGACTCGGCCAGTTGCCCCGAGAGATCCGTGTCGGGCTCCGGCTGTCCTGCCTGGTGCCGGGCTGCCGCGCGAAGCGCCGCCAGGGTCTCGAAGGGGCGTTCCGGCCCGATCAGTCCGTGGGCGCGGATGGCCACCCAGCGCAGCGGCGACTCGTCGCTCTCGCACCAGGCGTCGAGGATGCGTGGCACGTTGGGAGTGCCCAGCACGTGGGTGAGCGTGAGCGCGTTGACCGCGACGAGGCGGTGCCGGTAGAGGTGCGAGGAGGCCCACGGCTCGATGACCAGCGCCATGGCGGACGGCAGATCGGTATGGGCGAGCACGGCGACGGTGGAGGCGGCGCGGGTCCGCACGAACGGCCGCCCGTCACCGGCCAGCTGTTGCAGCCAGTGCACGAGTGCGGGCCGTGCCGAGGGGTGCCCGGTCCATATCTCGCGCAGCAGCACGAGTGGGGCCCGTTCGTCCAGGTAGGCGGCCTTCACCTGTCGGACCGGACCCCACTCGGTGGGCTCCTCGGCCTCGAACCGCCGGGCACGGGCGAGCTGGAGCCGCTTGCCGATGTGCGTGCCGAAGACCGGGACGGTGGCGGACCGCCTCCCGCTCTCGATCTCGTGGAGGAAGACGTAGAGCAGATCGCTCAGCTCCGCTGTCAGGGCGTACGGGCCCTCGTCGAAGGCGGCCAGGGCGACGAGGAACGCCTTGTCCCGCAGGTGCAGTACGGTCCCGTCGTCCTCGAACCACTCCTGTACCTGGTTCTCCAACGCGACCAGTGAGAAGGCCCCGAGCTTCGCGGCATCGGCCTCCCCGGTCTCGTACCTCGCCAGGAGCCGGGCGAACTCGGCGGCCTCGCGCGGCTGATGGCTGCGATCGAGGAACGCGGTCACGGCGGGCAGGGCCAGCAGCTCCGACACGCGGTCCTCGCCCACCAGCACCCCCAGGTGCGCGGCGAGGACGTCACCAGGCGGGGGAGCCTGCCAGCTCACCACCGGTACGTCCTCCAGCAGGGCCGTCGGCCCCACGGTGATCACCAGATACGCGTCCTCGCCCAGCTCCTTGCGGGCAGCCAGCAGATCCGCTTCCCGCAGCGGCCGGCCCGGCTCGGTGATCAGATCGCACAGGACATGGCCGGTGGTCCGGCCGTCGCGCGTCTCGCCGCCCCCGAGACCGGCCGTGAGCTGCCCGGGGGTGGTGTCCCGGCCGATCGCCTGGACCGGATCCGCGCGGAGCCGGTGCAGCAGCATGAGTGCGGCGGTCCGCCGACCCGTGAAGTACGGGCCCGAGACCACCAGGACATGCTCCTCGCGCAGCCGGTCGACCAACGCCTCGAAGTCGGCGCACGCGGGCACGAAACAGGCCGACAGCTCCTCCAGGGTGGACTGCGAGATCTCGCCCGAGGCGTGGAGTGAGGAGGACGCGCCGAACTGGTAGATGATCTCCGTCCTGTCGAGCAGGACGTCCCCGTAGAAGGTGCCGCCGCCGATGCCGTGGTTGGTCCCGCCGAAGACGCCCCCGCCGACCTGGGTGCCGTCCCCGAATCCCATGGTCCGCGGGGTGTGGTTCTCCAGGTCCCGCCGGGCCGCCCAGGCGGGCTGCGGCTGGTCGGTCTCCTCGGTCGCCTCCCCGCCGGCCTGACGGCCGTCCGGCGCCTCGGAGGACTGGTCTCCGCCTGCCGGGGGCGGGGAGCCGTGCGGCTGTTCCTCGGCGTTCAACGGCTCTCCCCCCGGCCTCCGCCGCCGAGGTGGATGTCCCCGGAGAAGGTGCCGCCGCCGATGCCGTTGTTCGTCCCGCCGAAGACACCTCCGTTGACCGTGGCACCGCCGAAGTCGAAGGCTTGGGCCGGCTGCTGCGGGGTGGCCGGGGCGATGCCGGAGACCGAGGGAGTGTCCGCCTTCCCGCTCGCGGGGTACGGACGCTCACTCGGAAGCGGGCCGTGCAGCCACGCGGCGAGCGGACCGTTCTTGCTGTCCACAGTGAGGGCGCGGAACTCCTCGGCCGGTACGCCGGTGTGGCTGTGCCGTACGACGCCCCGGTAGACCGGATCGGACACGCACAGCGCGAAGTCGTCCGGGCGTTCCCGCAGCGCCGTCCTCAGCGACTCCGCGTCCAGCAGCCTGCACGCGTGGTTGAGATCGCTGCCGACCCACCCGTCGAGCCGGTCCACGGCGACGTACCCCGAGGCGACCACTCCACGAAGCCGCATCCGAGCCGAGGCGGAGGCGCGCCGGTTCTGGCTGCGCAACTGGGCCGGCACCTCGGTCAGCAGCGCCCGCAGCAGGGCGATCACCGAGCAGTTGGCGTCGATCAGCTCCATCACGGAGTCGCCGCGGTCCGCCCGCCTGCGCCGGGTCTCGTCGATCCCGGCAGCGAGCAGTGCCCGGTCGGTGAGGTCGTAGAGCATGCGGCGCAGATACGCCTGCTCGACATCGTCCCGCTCGCTGTACTTCTCGATGTCGAGCAGCAGGATCGTGCTGTTCACGGGGTCGTTCATGGGGTGCCTCTCGCTCGGGTCTCCGTGGGCCGAAGGCACGAGCGTGAGGCTGATGGGACTGTGGTGGTGAGGGAGGATGACTCACTTCGAGTGTGACCGTGTGCACAGAGTCATCTGCGACCGCGTTCCCTCCGCGGAGCGCACGGAGCCTCTCTACGGGGAGAACGGGGCTTCGTGGCGGACGACCGGCCGGGAGGAGTCCTGCGCCCGTGCGATCCGGCGGAGCGCGTCCGGCCGCACGATCACCATCGCCCGTCGCCCCGTCAGCACGATGCCCCGTTCACGCAGGTCCTTCAGCAGCCGCTGGACCATTTCTCTGGAGGCACCGACCGCCCCGGCCAGTTCCTGTTTGCTGAGCGGTATGTCGAGTTCGATGCCTTCGTCCGTACGGCAGCCGTGGGTGTGTGCCAGATCCAGCAGCAGAACGGCGAAGCGCTCCCGTACCGTCATCGCCGCGAACTCCAGGCTGCGCCGGTCCGCAGCGCGCGTACGGTCGGCGGTCAACGCCAGGAGCGTGAGCGAGACCCTGGCGGAGCCTGCCACGAACGCGCGGAACTTCTCGTGCGCCACGGCCACGGCCCGCACGGGGGAGAGCGCGGTCACCGTCGCCGAGCGCGGCCGGCCGGTCAACGCGGCCGATTCGCCCACGATGTCGCCGGGGCCGCGCAGCGCGTGCAAAGCCTCGTAGCCGTTCGGCGCGGATGTGGTGATCTTCGTCCAGCCGTTGACGATCAGCAGGACGTACGCGGACGGCTCGTCCTGCCTGAGCAGAGGAGCCCGGGAGGCGAAACTCAGTTCGCGGCCCAGTCCGAGCAGCGAGACCCGGTCCTCGCGCTCCAGCCGGGCCAGGAAGGGCACCCGGTCGTCGAGCCCGTCGCCGTCGGGTACGTACGCCGCCATCCCGCCACCCCCCGATCGTTCACCGCGCGGTTCAATGTACTGAGAACGCGTATTACCGGACCGACAAGGTTGCTTTCCTGCCGCGCGTCCGTGGACGGCTGTCTCAATTCCGTTGGCCGTGAGCTGCGGAAGTCCGGCGCGTCGCGGCGGACAGCATTTGTTTTGACCGGAGTCGGTGAGGTAGGTACGCTCAGACCTTGTGCCTGGGGTGTGCCTGGGCTCGTGTGCGTGTCCTCAACCGCATGGCGAGTCCGTCAGTGGCCACCGCAATCTGCGCTCCTTCTGCCTTGCGGCAGGAGCTTGCAGTATTCGACACACCCGACCGCGTGGGTCGGTGACGTTCCAGGTTAGTTTCACGAACGGCACACAGAAACCGGAGAAGTAGTGCCTACGATCCAGCAGCTGGTCCGGAAGGGCCGGCAGGACAAGGTCGAGAAGAACAAGACGCCCGCGCTCGAGGGTTCGCCCCAGCGCCGCGGCGTCTGCACGCGTGTGTTCACGACCACCCCGAAGAAGCCGAACTCGGCCCTCCGTAAGGTCGCGCGTGTGCGTCTGACCTCCGGTATCGAGGTCACGGCCTACATCCCGGGTGAGGGACACAACCTGCAGGAGCACTCCATCGTGCTCGTGCGTGGTGGCCGTGTGAAGGACCTGCCGGGTGTTCGCTACAAGATCATCCGCGGCTCGCTCGACACCCAGGGTGTCAAGAACCGCAAGCAGGCCCGCAGCCGCTACGGCGCCAAGAAGGAGAAGTAAGAATGCCTCGTAAGGGCCCCGCCCCGAAGCGCCCGGTCATCATCGACCCGGTCTACAACTCTCCTCTTGTCACCTCGCTGATCAACAAGATCCTGCTGGACGGCAAGCGTTCCACCGCCGAGCGGATCGTGTACGGCGCCATGGAGGGCCTCCGCGAGAAGACCGGCAACGACCCGGTCATCACGCTGAAGCGCGCGCTTGAGAACGTCAAGCCCTCGCTCGAGGTCAAGTCCCGCCGTGTCGGTGGCGCCACCTACCAGGTGCCGATCGAGGTCAAGCCCGGTCGCGCCTCCACCCTCGCGCTGCGCTGGCTCGTGGGTTACTCCCGCGCCCGCCGCGAGAAGACCATGACCGAGCGCCTCATGAACGAGCTGCTCGACGCCTCCAACGGTCTTGGCGCTGCCGTCAAGAAGCGCGAGGACACCCACAAGATGGCCGAGTCCAACAAGGCCTTCGCGCACTACCGCTGGTAGTCGCTACCCACATCGAGACCGAGAGAAGATTGAGCCTTATGGCCACCACTTCGCTTGACCTGGCCAAGGTCCGCAACATCGGGATCATGGCCCACATCGACGCGGGCAAGACGACCACCACTGAGCGGATCCTCTTCTACACCGGCGTTTCGTACAAGATCGGTGAAGTCCACGACGGCGCTGCCACGATGGACTGGATGGAGCAGGAGCAGGAGCGCGGCATCACGATCACGTCCGCCGCGACGACCTGCCACTGGCCGCTCAATGATGTTGACCACACCATCAACATCATCGACACCCCGGGTCACGTCGACTTCACCGTCGAGGTGGAGCGTTCGCTCCGCGTCCTCGACGGCGCCGTCACCGTGTTCGACGGTGTCGCCGGCGTCGAGCCGCAGTCCGAGACCGTCTGGCGTCAGGCGGACCGCTACGGCGTGCCGCGCATCTGCTTCGTCAACAAGCTCGACCGCACCGGTGCCGACTTCTTCCGCTGCGTCCAGATGATCACGGACCGCCTCGGCGCGACCCCGATCGTCATGCAGCTCCCGATCGGTGCCGAGGCCGACTTCACTGGTGTCGTCGACCTCGTGACGATGAAGGCGTTCGTCTACCCGGTCGAGGCGACCAAGGGCGAGGCGTACGACATCGTCGACATCCCCGCGAACCTCGTGGAGAAGGCCGAGGAGTACCGCGGCAAGCTCCTCGAAGCCTCTGCGGAGAACGACGAGGCGCTCATGGAGCTCTACCTGGAGGGCGAAGAGCCTTCCGTGGAGCAGCTCTACGAGGGCATCCGTCGCATCACCATCAACTCGGGCAAGGGCGGCGAGACCACCGTCACCCCCGTGTTCTGCGGCACCGCGTTCAAGAACAAGGGCGTCCAGCCCCTGCTCGACGCCGTCGTGCGCTACCTCCCCTCCCCCCTGGACGTCGAGGCCATCGAGGGCCACAGCGTCAAGGACCCGGAGGAGGTCGTCAAGCGCAAGCCGTCCGACGACGAGCCGCTCGCGGCCCTCGCGTTCAAGATCATGAGCGACCCGCACCTCGGCAAGCTCACCTTCGTCCGGGTCTACTCGGGCCGCCTGGAGTCCGGCACCTCGGTGCTGAACTCCGTCAAGGGCAAGAAGGAGCGCATCGGCAAGATCTACCGCATGCACGCGAACAAGCGTGAGGAGATCGAGTCGGTGGGCGCCGGCGACATCATCGCCGTCATGGGCCTGAAGCAGACCACCACCGGTGAGACGCTGTGCGACGACAAGAACCCGGTCATCCTGGAGTCCATGGACTTCCCGGCGCCGGTCATTCAGGTCGCCATCGAGCCCAAGTCCAAGGGTGACCAGGAGAAGCTGGGTGTCGCCATCCAGCGCCTCTCCGAGGAGGACCCGTCCTTCCAGGTCCACTCCGACGAGGAGACCGGCCAGACCATCATCGGTGGTATGGGCGAGCTTCACCTCGAGGTGCTCGTCGACCGCATGAAGCGCGAGTTCCGCGTCGAGGCGAACGTCGGCAAGCCCCAGGTCGCGTACCGCGAGACGATCCGCAAGGCCGTCGAGCGCATCGACTACACCCACAAGAAGCAGACCGGTGGTACCGGTCAGTTCGCCAAGGTGCAGATCGCGATCGAGCCCATCGAGGGCGGCGAGGCCTCGTACGAGTTCGTCAACAAGGTCACCGGTGGCCGCATCCCCCGTGAGTACATCCCCTCGGTGGACGCGGGTGCTCAGGAAGCCATGCAGTTCGGCATCCTGGCCGGTTACGAGATGGTCGGCGTCCGCGTCATCCTTCTCGACGGTGGCTACCACGAGGTCGACTCCTCCGAGCTGGCGTTCAAGATCGCCGGTTCGCAGGCGTTCAAGGAGGGTGCCCGCAAGGCGTCCCCCGTGCTCCTCGAGCCGATGATGGCCATCGAGGTGACCACGCCCGAGGACTACATGGGCGATGTCATCGGTGACATCAACTCCCGCCGTGGCCAGATCCAGGCCATGGAGGAGCGCAGCGGCGCTCGCGTCGTGAAGGGCCTCGTGCCCCTCTCGGAGATGTTCGGCTACGTCGGAGACCTCCGCAGCAAGACCTCGGGTCGCGCAAGCTACTCGATGCAGTTCGACTCCTACGCCGAGGTTCCGCGGAACGTCGCCGAGGAGATCATCGCGAAGGCCAAGGGCGAGTAACTCTCCCGAGCTCACGCTTTAGGCTTGTCACCGGAGCCTGGTGGGGCATTCGTCGCAGAGCGGAAGTTCCGCGCCGAATGCCCCCGGCTCCGGCATCCCAGCAAAGATCACCTGGCGCCGATGAAGCAAGGCGTACAGAACCACTCCACAGGAGGACCCAGTGGCGAAGGCGAAGTTCGAGCGGACTAAGCCGCACGTCAACATCGGCACCATCGGTCACATCGACCACGGTAAGACGACCCTCACGGCCGCCATTACCAAGGTGCTGCACGACGCGTACCCGGACCTGAACGAGGCCTCGGCCTTCGACCAGATCGACAAGGCTCCCGAGGAGCGCCAGCGCGGTATCACGATCTCGATCGCGCACGTCGAGTACCAGACGGAGTCGCGTCACTACGCGCACGTCGACTGCCCGGGTCACGCGGACTACATCAAGAACATGATCACGGGTGCCGCGCAGATGGACGGCGCCATCCTCGTGGTCGCCGCCACCGACGGCCCGATGCCGCAGACCAAGGAGCACGTGCTCCTGGCCCGCCAGGTCGGCGTTCCGTACATCGTCGTCGCCCTGAACAAGGCCGACATGGTGGACGACGAGGAGATCCTGGAGCTCGTCGAGCTCGAGGTCCGTGAGCTCCTCTCCGAGTACGAGTTCCCGGGCGACGACCTGCCGGTCGTCAAGGTCTCGGCGCTCAAGGCGCTCGAGGGCGACAAGGAGTGGGGCCAGACCGTCCTCGACCTGATGAAGGCCGTCGACGAGAACATCCCGCAGCCCGAGCGTGACGTCGACAAGCCGTTCCTGATGCCGATCGAGGACGTCTTCACGATCACCGGTCGTGGCACCGTCGTCACCGGTCGTATCGAGCGTGGTGTCCTCAAGGTCAACGAGACCGTCGACATCGTCGGTATCAAGCAGGAGAAGACCACCACCACGGTCACCGGCATCGAGATGTTCCGCAAGCTGCTCGACGAGGGCCAGGCCGGTGAGAACGTCGGTCTGCTCCTCCGTGGCATCAAGCGCGAGGACGTCGAGCGCGGCCAGGTCATCATCAAGCCCGGTTCGGTCACGCCGCACACCGAGTTCGAGGCCCAGGCCTACATCCTGTCGAAGGACGAGGGTGGCCGTCACACCCCCTTCTTCAACAACTACCGCCCGCAGTTCTACTTCCGTACCACGGACGTGACCGGCGTCGTGACCCTCCCCGAGGGCACCGAGATGGTCATGCCGGGCGACAACACCGTCATGTCGGTCCAGCTGATCCAGCCGGTCGCCATGGAGGAGGGCCTGAAGTTCGCCATCCGTGAGGGTGGCCGGACCGTGGGCGCCGGCCAGGTCACCAAGATCGTCAAGTAATTACCTGACTGTCTGACCTGGTTGCTCCGCACAGAGCACCGAGAAGGGCCCCGGCCCGCCGCGCAAGCGGTGGACCGGGGCCCTTCTTCATGTTCCGGGGCCGTTCTTCAGGCGCGGGGCCTTCTTGACGTGCGGGGTTCTTCCTGGCGTGCAGGAGGGCGCCGCTCAGGGGCGCCAGATCCAGGGCAGGGCGTCGGGCCCCATGGCCACCACCGCCGGGCGGCCGTCCCGGCCGACGTGCAGGGCCGGGCCGTCCAGCGCCACCGGACCGCGCCGCCGTACGAAGATCCCTTCGGGGGTACGGAGCTGGACGAGGCCCCCGGCGGTGCGGCCGAGCAGTACCGGGGCGGCCGGCGTCCCGGCGGCGGCCACCGGCCCGTACCCGTCGAAGGGCGCCCGGTCCGGGATCCGGCGGCCGTAGCCGTCGATGCCGGTCTCGTCGGCCGTCTCGCCGGTCCGTACGGTCGTCAGCGCGGCCTTCGCCGCCGCACGGTAGAATAGCTCGACGCTGCCGTCCGCCCCCGGCAGCGCGGCCGGCCCGTCCCCGGGAACCGGCACCCCGGTGATCTGGGTGCGCGCGGTCACCGCCTCGCCGGGCGCGTCCTGCGTCCAGTGGTGCACCGCGAACCGGCCCGCCGCGTAGACATGGACACACCCCTGGGCGTCCACCACGGCGCTCAGCCCGTCCTGGATCTCGCCGCCGCCCATGTCCGCCCACCCGCTCCAGCGGCCGGCCGTGTCCCGTACCCGGGTGCTGAGGCCCTTCTCCGCGTTCCGGACGAAGAGGTGCACCCGCCCGTCGGGGGCGGCCACCGCGACCGGGACACCGATCCGGCGCCCGTCGTCGTGGCCGCGCTCCGGGTTCC
This sequence comes from Streptomyces sp. NPDC001890, assembly GCF_042891445.1. Taxonomy (NCBI): domain Bacteria; kingdom Bacillati; phylum Actinomycetota; class Actinomycetes; order Kitasatosporales; family Streptomycetaceae; genus Streptomyces; species Streptomyces sp. NPDC001890. The sequence continues at coordinate 186,718 of NZ_JBIATE010000002.1, forward strand.
CCAGCCCCTGCCAGGCGCGGAAGGCGCCACCGGGGGAGCGCTGCTCCAGCGCGACGATCTCGCGCTCGTTGTCCGCGCCGTGCCCGCCGAGCGCCGAGAACCGCAGCCCGAAGAGCAGATGGCGCCCGTCCGGCAGGGTCGCGCTGCCCAGCACCGGTGCGAGCGGGCCGCCGCCGAGGTCGTCCGGCGCGTCCCACACCCCGCTGCCCGGTGCGCTCTCGCGCCGCCGCACCGCCCGCAGGCCCAGCACCCCGTACGCGACGAGCCGGCCGTCCGGTTCGGCGGCCACGGCGGGCCGGGGGCCGGGGTAGCGGTAGTGGGTGGAGCGCACCCAGCCCTTCCGGTTGGTCAGCGGCCGGTTGCCGCCCACGTTGTAGTCCCCGCAGCCCGCCGGATTGCCGCACCGCCAGTCGGCCGAGCCGCCGTACGGCACCAGGTGCGAGGCCTTCTCGGCCAGTACGGCGGGCGGCAGGTTCTTCGGCCAGTGCCGGTTGTAGTAGGCCCGGAACGACGTGGTGGCGAAGCTCGGCACCTCGCCGCCGCTCCTGGTGGTCCGCGCCACCCAGCGGATCAGCGATGCCCAGGTGAACAGCGCGGCCGCGGTGTGGTCGGGATGGTCGGAGTAGCCCTGCTGTTCGCTGTCCCGGCGCCGGACGGCCTCGCTGCTGTGCTGGATGTCGGGGTCCGGGTCCATGGTGTGCAGGACGCTCGGCCGGTACCGCTCGAACAGCCCGGCCAGGACGTCGATCAGCCCGTCGTAGGTGTACGAACCCGCCTTCCTGAGCGGCGAGCCGTCGGCGACGACGGTCGGCAGGACCAGCCGCCGGTCCTGCCAGAGACTGGGCAGTCCGAGGCGTCCGTACGTGGTGTGCATGGCGGTGCTGATGAAGATCAGCTCGACCCTGCGGCCGCGGTGGGAGAGGGTGTTGAGCTCGGCGCGGTGGCCGCCGTGCAGCTCGATGACGGACTTCTGCCACGGGGTGAACCGGCCGAGGCCGAGCAGGCTCGCGTACGCCTGGCGCAGCCCCTGGTGGCGCGCGGAGGAGTACGCGGCCTTGTCGGGAGCCGGCAGCGGGCGGCCCGGGATGCGGTTTATGCCGGTGGCCTCACCGCCGGTCAGGTAGACGCAGACCAGTGGGGTCCCGGCGTCCAGCGCCTGCTGGGTGTCCGGGTTCATGAAGTACAGGTCGTCGTCCGGGTGGGCGAGGACCTGCATCATCAGCGCCGGGTGCGAGGTACTGATCGGCAGTCCGGGCATCGGGTCCGCGGCCGGATCGCGGCGACGGGGCGGCGAGGGCGCCGTGCAGGCGGTGAGGCCCGCCAGACCGGTCGCGCCGGCCGCCGCCAGCAGGGTGCGCCGCGGCATTCCCGGGCGGGATGCGCGCGAGGCGGGTCGATCCGTCACACCGTGCTCCGTCCACTTCCCCCGCAGCGGGCGGGCGGCCCTGTCCTGCGTACTGAGTCCATGCAGGTCGCGGCGGGTGGCGAGCCGCTGCTGCGGGGGGATAGACGGAGTTTCCCGGAGGCGGGTTGCCTGGAAATCCGATGATGTGACCCTGACGGTTCAACGCACGGGTGTACGCACCATGAACACATCGATCGGGTCCTGGCGCTCCTCGGTGAACCCGTGCCGTTCGTAGAGCGCGCGGGCGGCGCTGCCCTGGAGCACGTCCAGCCGCACGGTCGCGCCCGCCGCGTCGGCCCGCGCGAGCAGCGAGCGGAGCACCGCGGTGCCTGTGCCGCGCCCGTGGAGCGCGGGGGAGAGGTAGAAGTTCTCCAGCCGCAGCCCGTCGTCGGCCGGGCGCAGGGTGACGCAGCCGGCGAGCTCGCCGTCCACGACCACGACCGAGGTGTGCCGCGATACGAAACCGTCCCGCAGCCGCTGCCGTACGCGGTGCTCGTCGTAGCGCCCGAGCCGCTCCAGGTCGGGGCGCATCACCACGGCCCTGAGCTCGGCCAGGGCCTCGATGTCCTCGGGCAGGGCGGGGCGCAGGGTCCAGGGCGGGGTGGTGCTCGTTGTCATGGGCGGATTCTCGCCGACCGCCGTCACCGCAGCTCGGGCGCCTGTCCGCGGTCCGCCCGGCGCAGCCCCGCCTCCGGGATGCCGCGCAGCAGCCCGGCGCCGATCTCCGCGAGCCGGGCCCCGTCGGGCGGGGTGCGGCCCAGGCCGATGGCGTACTGGACGTGGGAGGCGTCGGCGCCGCACGGACGGGGCCAGGCGTGGGCGTCGGGGGAACCCGCTTCCGCGAGGGCGGCGAGCAGGGCCAGGAGGCGGCCGCGGAAGCGCCCCTCGTCCGCGCCGTGGCGCACGGAGACGATCGCCCAGGCGGCGTGGCGCAGGTGCAGCGGCGGCGGGGTGCGGAGCAGGGCGCGCGGTACGGGGCCGGTGTCGTCGGCGGACTCCAGGATCTCCCAGGCGCGGAAGAGCTCCTCGGCGAGGAGGTCGCGGCCGGCCGGGGAGACCTGTGCCGTGCAGGAGCGGACGGGGTCGGTCGGGGTCAGCACGGTGACGGGAAGCCCACCGGCGTCGGGAGCTGTGGCGGGGCCACCCCCGCCGCCGGGGCCGTTGGTCCCGCCCGTTCCGGCGGGGCCGACCGGACGGTCCCAGTCCCAGGTGGCCCAGGTCGCGAAGAAGTGCCTGAGCAGGGGGAGCGGGGGCAGGTCGCCCGACTCGTGGGCGGTACGGGCCGCGAGCACGGACCAGGCGAGGCCGGGCAGTTGGCCGCACGGCGCGGAGTCCAGGCCGCGCGCCCGCGCCCAGCCCTTCACCTCGCGGGCGAGCCGGGTGAACGCCGCCCGGTGCGGGTCCGCCGCCGCGAGCACCGCGTCCGCGTCGCTCACCGCGCTGAGCGCCGTGGCCGCCGCCCCGCCCAGCCCGGCGCGCCCGGCCACCGCCCCGGCCGGGTCGAGCGGGCCCGTCGCCACGGTGACCAAGTCCACCTTCAGCCCGCCGAGGCCGAAGCGCAGACCCGGTACACGGGCCCCGGTCACCTCGCGCAGGCCGACGGCGTCCGGCAGGGCCGCGGCCAGCCGCTCCCGTACCCCCGGCAGGTCCACCGCGCCCGGCAGCGCTGCGATCAGGTCCACGTCCGCGCCGGGCAGCGCACAGCCCATCCGCCGGGAGCCGGCCAGGTGGACAGCGCCTTCGGGCAGGGCGGCGGCCACCCGGCGCACGGCATCGGCCGCGCACGCCTCCTCTGCCACGTCCGTCTCCCGGGCCGCTTCCTCCGCCGCCTCGGCGGCCAGCTCCACGCGTACCCCGAAGTGGTCCGAGACGTACAGCCCGTCCGGCGCGGGGACATCGCCCAGCAGCACCGCCGAGGCGGGGCGCAGCCGCTCCGAGCGGACCAGGACCCTGTCCAGCCGGGACGCCCGCCCGGACAGGGAGGAGACCGCCGCCAGCGGGTTGACCGACGGGTCGAAGGTGGGCGTCCGGTCGTCCGCGCCGTGCACCCGGCTCCAGGCGTCCGCCATCGCCAGCCGGTCCTGCGGGGTGTCCCCGCCGTCGTTGAAGTCGCCGAGCAGCGTCACATCGCCCTCGACGGCCGCCAACCCCGTTGCCAGATCGGCCAGTTCGGCATCGCGTCGGCCGGCGCCGTCGGCCGAGTGGTCGCTGCTGAGATGGGTCGCCGCGACTGTGACCGGCCCGTCCGGCCCGTCCACCACGACCGCCGCGACCGCCTTGTGCGGGCCGAGTACATGCAGGCCCGCCTCGCGCACCGGCACCCTGCTGAGCAGCAGCAGACCGCAGTCGGCGACGTCCCGGCCCGCCGGATCGGCCCAGAACGTGTAGCCGTCGCGGACCCAGGGCGCCGCCAGCAGCAGGGCGAGCAGAGCCGGTTCGGCCTCCTGGAGGGCGATGACATCGGCGTCCGCCACGCGCAGGGCGTCGAGCAGGAGCGGGCGGCGCCGGGCGGTGTCGATGCGGTCGCTGTCGTAGCGGTCCCAGAGGGTGTTCCAGGTCAGCAGTGTCAGGGGGGCGGAGGCCGGTTCGGGCGCCGGCGCGTCCTCGGGCACGGGCGTCCAGGCGGCCTCCGGCGCTGAGAACGCGTGCGGGGTGCGGGAGACGAAGTACGGGGACGGCAGCCGGCGCGGGGCGCGCACCCGCCCGGCCTCCGTCGCGTCGATCCGGTCCACGCCCGAGGACCGGTCCCACACCACCTCGCCGTCCGCCTCGAAGAACAGCACCCGGTGCCAGGGGATGTCCCCGCCGGGCGTGAAGCGGGGCAGCGGCACCCGCTTGGGCACGGTTCCGCGCTGCGCCACGCCCATCACGAAGCGCGCCGGGTCGAACCGGGAATCCCAGCGCACCCGGTGGTAGATCTCCTCGCTGGTACGCATCTACGCCCTGTCCTCCACTACGCCCTGTCCTCCACCGTTCCGCTCGCGCCGATGTACCAGGTGCGGTGCGCCTGGCCGGGGTACGGGGGCACGAACCGGTGCAGCTGCGCGGTCAGTACCTCGGGGGGCACGGGGTGAGTGCGGGACCCGTTGCGGCGGATCAGTTCCGCCTCGTCGACCAGCGCCACGGCATGGGTGAGCAGCGCGTCCCGGCGCCGGGCCACCGCGTGCACCAGAGAGCGCTGGTGGGCGTTGAGCGAGGTGGCGTCCCAGACGACCGCGGCGCCCGCCGCGAGCGCGGCGTCCAGCCGGTCGAGCCCCTCGCGCAGCACGTCCCCATTGGCCTTCTGGTCGGCGCGCGAGCCCCGGGCCCGGCGCAGGTCGTCGAGCGAGAGGTACGTGTCGGTGCCGGGCAGGGCACGGGCGAAGGTGCTCTTGCCGCTGCCGGACGGGCCGACCAGCTGGACCAGGCGCGGGAAGTCCCCGGTCCGCCAGCGCCAGGTCGCGGCGACGGCCTCCTCGGCGGTGGTGACCCGGCCCAGGGCGTACGCCTCACGGGCCTGCGCCAGGCAGCGGTCGGCGGCGTCCGGTGCCAGATCCGCGAACGCCTCCCGCAGCCCGGCCGGTTCGGCCACGTCCTCGGCGTGCAGCGCCGACCACTCCACCTGCTCGCGCGCGTCGGCGGTGTCCGCGACCGTGGCGGCCAGCGCGTGCAGCAGCGGCAGATCGGCGGCGAACGACATCCGGACCAGTCCGGTGCGGCGTTCCTCGTCCGGGTACGGGCGGTGCAGCCCGGGGTGCAGTCCGACGAGGTCCGCGACGCGCCGGGCGAGCGGCATCCCGAGCGCGGGGGCCAGCGCGGGCGCGAGCGCGGCGCGGCGGGATCGGTGCAGCAGTGCGGCCAGCACCCCGGTCAGCCGGTCCTCGCCCGTCCGGCCCGCCGCGTCCAGGGCGTCGCCCATCGCGGCGGCGGCCCCGGCGTCCCCCGCGTCCGTGCCGGTGGCGGCGGCCAGCGCCGCCGCGTCGGCCGGAGCCCCGGACCGTACGGCCCACAGGGCGGCGGCCGGGCCGAGCCCGTTCGGCACGACGGCGGCGTGCATCCAGTGGGTATCGGTCCGTACGTGTCCGGGCCGCACCCACTTGGCCACCAGGCGCCGGAAGTCCGCCGCGCCGAAACCGTCCGCGGGCCGTACGACGTACCCCTCCTGCCGGCCGGTGTCCAGCTTCAGCGCGCGCAGCTCCTTCTCGGCTCGGGCGTCGAACACCCCGCGCCACACCACCGGCGGCACCGGTATCCCGAGGTCCCGCAGGAACGCCACGGTCCGGTCCCAGTCCAGGCAGTGCTCCCCGTCCCAGACGGAGAAGCCGTAGAAGTAGCTCTCCAGCTCCTCGTAGGGGATCGAGTGGCGCGCGAACATGTTCTCGCCGCAGACCCGCCACCCCTCGGGGATCCGCGCCCCGACCCGCCCCTGGAGCGCCTTCACCCAGCCCCGCGAGGGGTGGTGGGCGGAGTCCAGGGAGCGTGCGTGCAGCCCGTCGGCGTAGAGCGTGGTGTTCTCGCCGTCCAGCTTCTCGGTGACGACGACCTCGCGGCCGGTCAGCGCGGCGAGACCGGCGATCCGCACGTCGTCCGAGGTGGCCCCGGGGGACCAGGGCAGATGGGCGGTGCGCGGATAGTGCGTACGCATGATCGATGCCCCCGGTGACGACGGATTGCCCGGCCGGTCACTGTAGGCACGGCGGTGCGGACCGCTCGACCGAATTACGGTGGGGACGCCCGGCACGGCTCCCGCCGCACGCCCGCGTTTGACCGAGCGACCGCGCGGGGTAAGATCCTCGGCCCGATTGGCCAGGCTCACACCCCGTATGGCACACTGACCAGGTTGCTCGGTTGAGTGTCAATGCTGCGCGCCTCCCGCCGGGAGGACCGGAAGCGAGTCCCACAGTACTCGTCGACCCCTCGGGTCGGACGTACGGGAATCTTCCGGGAAGCGTCAGTGGGGCACCGGCCAGGCACCCGGTGGGTGTTCCGCCCCCGGTCCTGCGGTCCTCGGGCCCGCACCCCCTTGGTTGGGAAATCCTTCGGGAGATCTGCGTAGAGGGGATGCGACACGCCCGACCGCGTGGGTCGGAGGTGGAGTCGTTAGAACCCCCGGGTTCCAGAGCGTTATGAGAGACAGGACTACTAGTAGCCATGGCGGGACAGAAGATCCGCATCCGGCTCAAGGCCTACGACCACGAGGTCATCGACTCCTCGGCGAAGAAGATCGTCGAGACGGTGACCCGCACTGGTGCGTCGGTCGCGGGCCCGGTGCCGCTGCCCACTGAGAAGAACGTGTACTGCGTCATCAAGTCGCCGCACAAGTACAAGGACTCGCGCGAGCACTTCGAGATGCGCACGCACAAGCGCCTCATCGACATCCTCGACCCCACGCCGAAGACGGTTGACTCGCTGATGCGTCTCGACCTGCCGGCGGGCGTCGACATCGAGATCAAGCTCTGAGGTGACGCGCGAGATGGCTAAGAACATTAAGGGCGTCCTGGGCGAGAAGCTCGGCATGACCCAGGTCTGGGACGAGAACAACCGGGTCGTCCCGGTGACCGTCGTCAAGGCCGGGCCCTGCGTCGTCACCCAGGTCCGCACCAACGACAACGACGGCTACGAGGCAGTCCAGATCGCCTTCGGCGAGATCGACCCCCGCAAGGTGAACAAGCCCCTCAAGGGCCACTTCGCCAAGGCCGACGTGACCCCGCGCCGCCACCTGGTGGAGCTCCGCACCCCTGACGCCAGCGAGTACACGCTGGGCCAGGAGGTCACTGCCGAGGTGTTCGAGTCCGGCGTCAAGGTCGACGTCACGGGCAAGAGCAAGGGCAAGGGCTTCGCCGGTGTGATGAAGCGTCACAACTTCAAGGGTGGCAAGGCGTCCCACGGTGCCCACCGTGTGCACCGCATGCCCGGCTCCATCGGTGGCTGTGCCACCCCCGGCCGTGTCTTCAAGGGCATGCGCATGGCGGGTCGCATGGGCAACGAGCGTGTCACCACCCAGAACCTGACCATCCACGCGGTTGACGCGGAGAAGGGTCTGCTCCTCATCAAGGGCGCAGTCCCCGGTCCGAACGGCGGCCTCGTCCTGGTCCGTACCGCGGCCAAGGGGGCTTGAGGTAATGAGCACCATTGACATCCTTTCGCCGGCAGGCGACAAGGCCGGTACCGTCGAGCTCCCCGCGGAGATCTTCGACGCGAAGACCAGCGTTCCGCTGATCCACCAGGTCGTCGTCGCACAGCTGGCAGCTGCCCGTCAGGGCACGCACAAGACCAAGACCCGCGGCGAAGTCCGTGGTGGTGGCCGCAAGCCGTACCGCCAGAAGGGCACCGGCCGCGCGCGCCAGGGTTCGACCCGTGCGCCGCAGTTCGCCGGCGGTGGCGTCGTCCACGGCCCGCAGCCGCGTGACTACTCGCAGCGGACCCCGAAGAAGATGAAGGCCGCCGCCCTGCGTGGTGCCCTCTCCGACCGGGCCCGTCACTCCCGCATCCACGTCGTCACCGGCGTGGTCGACGGTGCAGTCTCCACGAAGGCCGCCAAGACGCTGTTCGGCAAGATCTCGGAGCGCAAGAACCTGCTCCTGGTCGTCGAGCGTGCCGACGAGGCCGCGTGGCTGTCCGCCCGCAACCTGCCCCAGGTGCACATCCTGGAGCCGGGCCAGCTGAACACGTACGACGTGATCGTCTCTGACGACGTGGTCTTCACCCAGGCCGCCCTCGAGTCCTTCGTGTCTGGCCCCCAGACCGCTGAGACCGAAGGGAGCGACGCCTGATGAGCGAGGCGACCGTTACCAGCAAGACCTACTCGGACCCGCGCGACGTTCTCGTCAAGCCGGTCGTTTCCGAGAAGAGCTACGCGCTGCTCGACGAGAACAAGTACACGTTCATCGTCGCGCCCGGCTCCAACAAGACCCAGATCAAGCAGGCCGTGGAAGCGGTCTTCTCGGTCAAGGTCACCGGGGTCAACACGATCAACCGGCAGGGCAAGCGCAAGCGCACCCGCACCGGTTTCGGCAAGCGTGCTGACACCAAGCGCGCCATCGTGACCCTCGCCGAGGGCGACCGTATCGACATCTTCGGCGGCCCGACCTCCTGACGGAGGTCGAGTCGTCCGGAATCGGACGAGGACTGAGAAATGGGTATCCGCAAGTACAAGCCGACGACCCCGGGCCGTCGTGGCTCCAGCGTCGCCGACTTTGTCGAGATCACGCGGTCCACGCCGGAGAAGTCGCTGGTCCGCCCCCTGCACAGCAAGGGCGGCCGTAACAACGCCGGTCGTGTGACCGTTCGCCACCAGGGCGGTGGCCACAAGCGCGCCTACCGAGTGATCGACTTCCGTCGTCACGACAAGGACGGCGTGCCGGCCAAGGTCGCGCACATCGAGTACGACCCCAACCGCACCGCGCGCATCGCGCTCCTGCACTACGCGGACGGCGAGAAGCGCTACATCATCGCGCCGCGTGGCCTGGCGCAGGGCGACCGTGTCGAGAACGGCCCGGCCGCCGACATCAAGCCCGGCAACAACCTGGCGCTGCGCAACATCCCGGTCGGTACGACCATCCACGCCATCGAGCTGCGGCCCGGCGGCGGCGCGAAGTTCGCCCGTTCCGCGGGTGCCTCCGTGCAGCTGCTGGCGAAGGAGGGCACCATGGCCCACCTTCGTATGCCGTCGGGTGAGATCCGCCTGGTCGACGCCCGCTGCCGCGCCACCATCGGCGAGGTCGGCAACGCCGAGCAGTCGAACATCAACTGGGGCAAGGCCGGCCGTATGCGCTGGAAGGGCGTTCGCCCGACCGTCCGCGGTGTCGCGATGAACCCGGTTGACCACCCGCACGGTGGTGGTGAGGGCAAGACCTCCGGTGGTCGCCACCCGGTCTCGCCGTGGGGTCAGAAGGAGGGTCGTACTCGTTCGCCGAAGAAGGCATCGAACAAGTACATCGTCCGCCGCCGCAAGACGAACAAGAAGCGCTAGGAGCGGGTTTAGATGCCGCGCAGTCTCAAGAAGGGGCCCTTCGTCGACGGCCACCTCATCAAGAAGGTGGAAGTTCAGAACGAGGCAGGCACCAAGAACGTCATCAAGACCTGGTCCCGTCGCTCGATGATCGTCCCGGCCATGCTGGGTCACACCATCGCGGTGCACAACGGCAAGATCCACGTCCCGGTGTTCGTCACCGAGTCGATGGTCGGCCACAAGCTCGGCGAGTTCTCGCCGACTCGCACCTTCCGCGGCCACGTCAAGGACGACCGGAAGTCGAAGCGCCGCTAACCGCGGGGTGGAAACGACTATGACTTACACCGAAGGGACAACCATGGAAGCCAGGGCCCAGGCGCGGTACATCCGCGTCACGCCCATGAAGGCCCGCCGCGTGGTGGACCTCATCCGTGGCATGGATGCCACGGAGGCTCAGGCGGTCCTGCGTTTCGCCCCGCAGGCCGCGAGCGTGCCGGTTGGCAAGGTGCTGGACAGCGCCATCGCCAACGCCGCACACAACTACGACCACACCGACGCCTCTTCGCTGGTCATCAGCGAGGCGTACGTGGACGAGGGCCCGACCCTGAAGCGGTTCCGTCCGCGTGCTCAGGGCCGTGCCTACCGGATCCGTAAGCGGACCAGCCACATCACCGTGGTCGTCAGCAGCAAGGAAGGAACCCGGTAATGGGCCAGAAGGTAAACCCGCACGGGTTCCGGCTCGGCATTACCACGGACTTCAAGTCCCGTTGGTACGCCGACAAGCTGTACAAGGACTACGTCAAGGAAGACGTCGCCATTCGTCGCATGATGACGAAGGGCATGGAGCGGGCCGGCATCTCGAAGGTCGAGATCGAGCGCACCCGCGACCGCGTCCGCGTTGACATCCACACCGCCCGCCCGGGCATCGTCATCGGCCGCCGCGGCGCCGAGGCCGACCGCATCCGTGGCGAGCTGGAGAAGCTGACCGGCAAGCAGGTCCAGCTGAACATCCTCGAGGTCAAGAACCCCGAGGTGGACGCTCAGCTGGTGGCCCAGGCCGTCGCCGAGCAGCTCTCCTCCCGCGTCTCCTTCCGTCGGGCCATGCGCAAGAGCATGCAGAGCTCGATGAAGGCCGGCGCCAAGGGCATCAAGATCCAGTGCGGTGGCCGCCTCGGCGGCGCCGAGATGTCCCGCTCGGAGTTCTACCGCGAGGGCCGTGTGCCCCTGCACACGCTCCGCGCGAACGTCGACTACGGCTTCTTCGAGGCCAAGACGACCTTCGGCCGCATCGGCGTGAAGGTCTGGATCTACAAGGGCGACGTCAAGAACATCGCCGAGGTCCGCGCCGAGAACGCCGCTGCCCGCGCAGGCAACCGCCCGGCCCGTGGCGGCGCTGACCGCCCGGCCGGCCGTGGTGGCCGCGGTGGCGAGCGTGGCGGTCGCGGTCGCAAGCCGCAGCAGCAGTCGGCTCAGACCGAGGCCCCCAAGGCCGAGGCTCCCGCCGCTGCCGCTCCGGCTGCCGAGAGCACCGGAACGGAGGCCTGACCGAAATGCTGATCCCCCGTAGGGTCAAGCACCGCAAGCAGCACCACCCGAAGCGCAGCGGTATGTCCAAGGGTGGCACGCAGGTTGCGTTCGGCGAGTACGGCATCCAGGCGCTGACCCCGGCGTACGTGACGAACCGCCAGATCGAGGCAGCTCGTATCGCGATGACCCGTCACATCAAGCGTGGCGGCAAGGTCTGGATCAACATCTACCCGGACCGTCCCCTGACGAAGAAGCCGGCCGAGACCCGCATGGGTTCCGGTAAGGGTTCTCCCGAGTGGTGGATCGCGAACGTCAAGCCGGGTCGCGTGATGTTCGAGCTGTCCTACCCGAACGAGAAGATTGCTCGTGAGGCGCTCACCCGCGCTGCTCACAAGCTTCCGATGAAGTGCCGCATCGTTCGGCGCGAGGCAGGTGAGGCGTGATGTCGGCCGGAACCAAGGCGTCCGAGCTGCGCGAGCTGGGCAACGAGGAGCTGCTCAACAAGCTCCGCGAGGCCAAGGAAGAGCTGTTCAACCTCCGCTTCCAGGCGGCGACCGGGCAGCTCGAGAACCACGGTCGGCTCAAGTCCGTCCGTAAGGACATCGCCCGGATCTACACCCTGATGCGCGAGCGCGAGCTGGGCATCGAGACGGTGGAGAGCGTCTGATGAGCGAGAAGACTGTGACTGAGACGAACACCGACCGCGGTTTCCGCAAGACCCGTGAGGGTCTGGTCGTCAGCGACAAGATGGACAAGACCGTCGTCGTCGCTGTCGAGGACCGTGTCAAGCACGCGCTGTACGGCAAGGTCATCCGCCGTACGAACAAGCTCAAGGCGCACGACGAGCAGAACGCCGCCGGCGTCGGCGACCGCGTCCTCCTGATGGAGACCCGGCCGCTGTCCGCCACGAAGCGGTGGCGCGTCGTCGAGATCCTCGAGAAGGCCAAGTAATTCCTGAGGGGCATTCCCCTCAGGCAAGTTCCGCCAGGCTCGGCGGGGGCTCGTTCCGGTGACGGAGCGGCCCCCGCCGGGAACCGGCAGACGATCAGGAGATAGACGTGATCCAGCAGGAGTCGCGACTTCGCGTCGCCGACAACACGGGTGCGAAGGAAATCCTCACCATCCGTGTTCTCGGTGGTTCGGGTCGCCGCTACGCGGGCATCGGTGACGTCATCGTCGCCACCGTCAAGGACGCGATCCCCGGTGGCAACGTGAAGAAGGGTGACGTCGTCAAGGCCGTCATCGTTCGCACCGTCAAGGAGCGTCGCCGTCAGGATGGCTCGTACATCCGCTTCGACGAGAACGCCGCCGTCATTCTGAAGAACGACGGTGACCCCCGCGGCACCCGCATCTTCGGCCCGGTGGGCCGGGAACTGCGCGAGAAGAAGTTCATGAAGATCATCTCGCTCGCGCCGGAGGTGCTGTAAGCATGAAGATCAAGAAGGGCGACCTGGTTCAGGTCATCACCGGTAAGGACAAGGGCAAGCAGGGCAAGGTCATCGTGGCCTACCCCGCTCAGGACCGCGTCCTCGTCGAGGGTGTCAACCGGGTCAAGAAGCACACCAAGGCCGGTCAGACCGCTCGCGGTTCGCAGACCGGTGGCATCGTCACGACCGAGGCCCCCATCCACGTGAGCAACGTTCAGCTCGTCGTGGAGAAGGACGGCAACAAGGTCGTCACGCGCGTCGGTTACCGCTTCGACGACGAAGGCAACAAGATCCGCGTTGCCAAGCGGACGGGTGAGGACATCTGATGGCTACCACCACCACTCCGCGTCTGAAGACGAAGTACCGCGAGGAAATCTCCGGCAAGCTGCGTGAGGAGTTCTCGTACGAGAACGTCATGCAGATCCCCGGTCTGGTCAAGATCGTGGTCAACATGGGTGTGGGCGACGCCGCCCGCGACTCCAAGCTGATCGACGGCGCCGTGCGCGACCTCACCACGATCACCGGTCAGAAGCCGGCCGTGACCAAGGCCCGCAAGTCCATCGCGCAGTTCAAGCTGCGCGAGGGTCAGCCGATCGGCTGCCACGTCACCCTCCGTGGTGACCGCATGTGGGAGTTCCTGGACCGTACGCTGTCGCTCGCGCTGCCGCGTATCCGTGACTTCCGTGGTCTGTCGCCGAAGCAGTTCGACGGCCGTGGCAACTACACCTTCGGTCTCACGGAGCAGGTCATGTTCCACGAGATCGACCAGGACAAGATCGACCGGGTCCGGGGCATGGACATCACCGTGGTCACCACGGCGACCAACGACGACGAGGGTCGTGCCCTCCTTCGTCACCTCGGCTTCCCGTTCAAGGAGAACTGACCGTGGCGAAGAAGGCTCTGATCGCTAAGGCCGCCCGTAAGCCGAAGTTCGGCGTTCGCGGGTACACCCGCTGCCAGCGCTGCGGCCGGCCCCACTCCGTCTACCGCAAGTTCGGCCTGTGCCGCGTGTGCCTTCGTGAGATGGCTCACCGTGGCGAGCTGCCGGGCGTGACCAAGAGCTCCTGGTAATTCTCCTTCGCCCTCCGGGCGTTGGGAATTGACGGAAGCTCTCGGTAAGCATCTGGTCGGCAGGAGCCCGCCCTCACATGCCGTAGGCTTGTGGGGTTGGGCGCCTGCCGCCCAAGACCGACTTACTACGCCGTAGGTCCCCGCACCGCACCCGTCCTGCCTCTGAGTGGGGAGAGGGATGGCGCATACAGGAAACCCCGGCGAGAGAGGCCGAAGGCCAATTCATGACCATGACTGATCCCATCGCAGACATGCTCACGCGTCTGCGTAACGCGAACTCGGCGTACCACGACTCCGTCGTGATGCCGCACAGCAAGATCAAGTCGCACATCGCGGAGATCCTCCAGCAGGAGGGCTTCATCACCGGCTGGAAGGTCGAGGACGCCGAGGTCGGCAAGAACCTCGTCCTCGAGCTGAAGTTCGGCCCGAACCGCGAGCGCTCGATCGCCGGCATCAAGCGCATCTCGAAGCCGGGTCTGCGTGTATACGCAAAGTCCACCAACCTGCCGAAGGTCCTCGGCGGCCTGGGCGTGGCGATCATCTCCACGTCCCACGGTCTCCTGACCGGCCAGCAGGCCAGCAAGAAGGGCGTAGGTGGGGAAGTCCTCGCCTACGTCTGGTAGTCGGGAACGGAGGAATAGCTCATGTCGCGAATCGGCAAGCTCCCCATCCAGGTTCCCGCCGGTGTGGACGTCACCATCGATGGCCGCACGGTCGCGGTGAAGGGGCCCAAGGGCACCCTCACGCACACCGTCGCGTCGCCGATCGAGGTCACCAAGGGTGAGGACGGCTTCCTCAGCGTCACCCGCCCGAACGACGAGCGTCAGAACAAGGCCCTTCACGGCCTGTCCCGCACGCTGGTGGCGAACATGATCACCGGTGTGACCCAGGGATACACCAAGGCGCTCGAGATCAGTGGTGTCGGTTACCGCGTCCAGGCGAAGGGCTCCAACCTGGAGTTCGCCCTGGGCTACAGCCACCCGATCCTGATCGAGGCCCCGGAGGGCATCACCTTCAAGGTGGAGTCCCCCACGAAGTTCTCCGTCGAGGGCATCGACAAGCAGAAGGTCGGCGAGACCGCGGCCAAGATCCGCAAGCTGCGGAAGCCTGACCCGTACAAGGCCAAGGGCGTCAAGTACGCCGGCGAGGTCATCCGCCGCAAGGTCGGAAAGGCTGGTAAGTAGCCATGGCATACGGCGTGAAGATCGCCAAGGGCGACGCCTACAAGCGTGCCGCCCTCAAGCGTCGCCACATCCGCGTCCGCAAGCACATCTCCGGTTCGCCGGAGCGTCCGCGCTTGGTCGTGACGCGGTCCAACCGCCACATGGTGGCTCAGGTCATCGACGACATCGCGGGCCACACGCTCGCGTCGGCGTCGACCCTGGACGCCTCCATCCGTGGTGGCGAGGGCGACAAGAGCACCCAGGCCAAGCAGGTCGGCGCCCTGGTCGCTGAGCGCGCCAAGGCCGCAGGCGTCGAGGCCGTCGTGTTTGACCGCGGTGGTAACCAGTACGCCGGGCGGATTGCCGCTCTGGCTGACGCCGCCCGTGAAGCCGGTCTGAAGTTCTGAGCCCGGTTCCTACGCACAGCGGACGTAACAGAGAGAGGTAAATCCAATGGCTGGACCCCAGCGCCGCGGAAGCGGTGCCGGTGGCGGCGAGCGGCGGGACCGGAAGGGCCGTGACGGCGGCGCAGCTGCCGCCGAGAAGACCGCGTACGTTGAGCGCGTTGTCGCGATCAACCGCGTCGCCAAGGTTGTGAAGGGTGGTCGTCGCTTCAGCTTCACCGCGCTGGTCGTGGTGGGCGATGGTGACGGCACCGTCGGTGTCGGTTACGGCAAGGCCAAGGAAGTTCCCGCGGCCATCGCCAAGGGTGTCGAGGAAGCCAAGAAGAACTTCTTCAAGGTTCCGCGCATCCAGGGCACCATTCCTCACCCGATCCAGGGCGAGAAGGCTGCGGGCGTCGTCCTGCTGAAGCCTGCTTCCCCCGGTACCGGTGTTATCGCCGGTGGCCCGGTGCGCGCCGTTCTGGAGTGCGCCGGCGTTCACGACATCCTGTCGAAGTCGCTCGGCTCCGACAACGCGATCAACATCGTGCACGCGACCGTGGAGGCCCTCAAGGGCCTGCAGCGTCCCGAGGAGATCGCGGCCCGCCGCGGTCTGCCGCTCGAGGACGTCGCCCCCGCGGCTCTGCTTCGTGCGCGTGCGGGAGCGGGTGCGTAATGGCTCGCCTCAAGATCACGCAGACGAAGTCGTACATCGGCAGCAAGCAGAACCACCGTGACACCCTGCGTTCGCTCGGGCTCAAGCGCCTGAACGACGTGGTCGTCAAGGAGGACCGTCCCGAGTTCCGCGGCATGGCTCACACCGTGCGCCACCTCGTGACGGTTGAGGAGGTCGACTGACATGGCGGAGAACAAGCCGCTGAAGGCCCATGACCTCCGGCCCGCCCCGGGCGCCAAGACCGCCAAGACCCGTGTGGGTCGTGGTGAGGCGTCCAAGGGTAAGACCGCCGGTCGTGGCACCAAGGGCACCAAGGCCCGTTACCAGGTTCCGGAGCGCTTCGAGGGTGGGCAGATGCCCCTCCACATGCGTCTCCCGAAGCTCAAGGGCTTCAAGAACCCGTTCCGCACCGAGTACCAGGTCGTGAACCTGGACAAGCTCGCGACGCTCTACCCCGAGGGTGGAGAGGTCACCGTGGCCGACCTGGTCGCCAAGGGTGCGGTGCGCAACAACCACCTCGTCAAGGTCCTCGGACAGGGCGAGATCTCCGTGGCACTGCAGGTTTCGGTTGACGCCGTCTCCGGCTCCGCCAAGGAGAAGATTGCCGCCGCCGGCGGCACCGTCACCGAGCTCGTCTGAGACAACTCGATGGCCTGAACATCCGACCGGGGATGCCTCTTATTTGGGGCATCCCCGGTTGGTCGTTCCTAGGGGGGCATGGTCGCCGGTAAGGTGGCGTGCGTTGTTGTGTGGTACCCCCCTGGGCAGCCGCCCGGGGACTTTGACTTTTACGTATCCGTCGATCCTCAAGACCGTCACCTCTACGCTCTGCGCGGGGGTCGCAGGAGGCACCGTGCTCACCGCGTTCGCCCGGGCGTTCAAGACGCCCGACCTGCGCAAGAAGCTGCTCTTCACGCTCGGCATCATCGTGATCTACCGGCTCGGGGCACACATCCCGGTCCCGGGAGTGAGCTACGAGAACGTCCAGATGTGTGTTGATCAGGCCAGTAAGGGCAACAACAGCCTCTTCGGCCTGGTGAACATGTTCAGTGGTGGTGCACTGCTGCAGATCACGATCTTCGCGCTCGGCATCATGCCGTACATCACGGCCAGCATCATTCTTCAGCTGCTGACCGTGGTCATCCCCCGACTCGAGGCGCTCAAGAAGGAGGGGCAGTCCGGCCAGGCCAAGATCACGCAGTACACGCGTTACCTGACCGTCGCGCTCGCCATCCTCCAGGGCACCGGCCTGGTGGCCACCGCCACCAGCGGCGCCCTCTTCAGCGGCTGCCCGGTCGCCGACCAGATCGTCCCGAACCAGTCGATCTTCACGACCATCGTGATGGTCATCACGATGACCGCGGGCACCGCGGCCGTCATGTGGCTCGGTGAGCTCATCACCGACCGCGGCATCGGCAACGGCATGTCGATCCTGATGTTCATCTCGATCGCCGCCAGCTTCCCCGGCGCCCTGTGGGCCATCAAGACCAGCGGCAAGCTGGCCGACGGCTGGATCGAGTTCGGCACCGTCATCCTGATCGGCTTCGTGATGGTGGGCCTCGTCGTCTTCGTCGAGCAGGCCCAGCGCCGTATCCCGGTGCAGTACGCGAAGCGCATGATCGGCCGCAGGTCGTACGGCGGTACCTCGACGTACATTCCGCTGAAGGTGAATCAGGCGGGTGTGATTCCCGTCATCTTCGCTTCTTCGCTGCTCTACATCCCTGCCCTGATCGTCCAGTTCTCCAACTCCACTGCGGGCTGGGCGACATGGATCAAGGACAACTTCGTCAAGGGCGACCACCCGTACTACATCACGGCGTACTTCCTGTTGATCGTTTTCTTCGCCTTCTTCTATGTGGCGATTTCGTTCAACCCCGAGGAAGTCGCCGACAACATGAAGAAGTATGGTGGGTTCATCCCGGGTATCCGGGCCGGTCGACCTACTGCCGAGTACCTGAGCTACGTGCTCAACAGGATCACTTGGCCGGGCTCGCTGTACTTGGGTCTGATCGCTCTTGTGCCGACGATGGCGTTGGCAGGCTTCGGCGGTGCGAACGCCAACTTCCCGTTCGGCGGGACGAGCATCCTGATCATCGTGGGTGTGGGGCTGGAGACCGTGAAGCAGATCGAGAGTCAGCTCCAGCAGCGCAATTACGAAGGGTTCCTCCGCTGATGCGAATCGTCCTCGTCGGGCCGCCCGGTGCCGGCAAGGGAACGCAGGCTGCGTACCTTGCCAAGAACCTGTCGATTCCGCAGATCTCCACGGGCGATCTCTTCCGCGCCAACATCAGCCAGGGCACCGACCTTGGCAAGCAGGCCCGCTCCTTCATGGACGCAGGCAAGTTGGTCCCGGACGAGGTCACCATCGGGATGGCCAAGGACCGCATGTCCCAGCCGGACGCCGTGAACGGCTTCCTGCTGGACGGCTTCCCGCGCAACGTGGGTCAGGCCGAGGCTCTTGACGCCATGCTCAAGGACGAGGGCACCAAGCTCGACGCGGTCCTGGACCTCGAAGTCCCCGAGGACGAGGTGGTCAAGCGCATCGCCGGCCGCCGTATCTGCCGGAACGACGGCTCGCACGTCTTCCACGTGACGTACAACCCGCCGAAGGCCGAGGGCGTCTGCGACGTCTGCGGCGGCGAGCTGTACCAGCGCGACGACGACACCGAGGAGACGGTGCGCACCCGGCTGGAGGTCTACCACACGCAGACCGAGCCGATCATCGACTACTACCGGGCCCAGAACCTGGTGGTCACCATCTCCGCGCTCGGCAAGGTCACCGATGTGACCGAGCGCGCGATGGAGGCTCTCAAGTCCGACAAGGGCTGAGCGCAGAACCCGCAGTACTCGTGCAGTCGGCCGCGGCGTCCATGGGCGCCGCGGCCGACTGTTTGCGCCGTATCGTTGTGTGAGTACGCCGCAGACATCACCGTTCGATGCAGTCCGATGCAGAGAGGCGCCGCGCAATGGTGCAGATCAAGACCCCCGAGCAGATCGCGAAGATGCGCGAGGCGGGGCTGGTGGTCGCTGCCATTCACGCGGCGACCCGCGAGGCGGCGGTGCCCGGCGCCACCACGCTGGACCTGGACCAGGTCGCCCGCAAGGTGATCGCCGATCACGGTGCGAAGTCGAACTTCCTCGGTTACGGCGGGTTCCCCGCGACCATCTGCACCTCGGTCAACGAGGTCGTCGTCCACGGCATCCCGGACGAGAAGACGGTCCTCAAGGACGGCGACATCATCTCCATCGACGCCGGCGCGATCGTCGACGGCTGGCACGGCGACGCCGCGTACACGGCCTTCGTGGGCACCGGTCACGCTCCGGAGCTGGTCGAGCTCTCCCGGGTGACGGAGGAGTCCATGTGGGCCGGTATCGCCGCGATGAAGGTGAACAACCGCCTCGTCGACATCTCGAAGGCGATCGAGTCCTACATCCGCCGCCAGCCCCGTCCCGCCACCGGCAAGTACGGGATCATCGAGGACTACGGCGGCCACGGCATCGGCACCGAGATGCACATGGACCCGCACCTGCTGAACTACGTCGCCCGCAAGCGCGGCAAGGGCATCAAGCTCGTTCCCGGCGTCTGCCTGGCCATCGAGCCGATGGTCTCGCTCGGTACCGCGCAGACCGAGGTGCTCCAGGACGACTGGACGGTCATCACGACGGACGGCACCTGGTCCTCCCACTGGGAGCACTCGATCGCCCTCACCGAGCAGGGCCCCCTGGTCCTGACCGCCCCCGACTGCGGCCGGGCCAGGCTGGCGCAGTACGGCATCGAGGTGGCGCCGGACCCGCTCGGCTGACGGCGCCGGGGGATTTGACCCGCTTGTCGAGGTCTAAGGATCTCCTTCGGTGGGCAAACTTGACGGATTCGTCTTTTGGGGTCCGCTGACGTAGACTGACTCGTCGGCTCTCGTGCATCAGTGTGTCCGCATGCTGTGCCGAAAGTCGATCAAGGTAGCCGATTCGAAAGGCGAAGCGTGGCCAAGAAGCAAGGTGCCATCGAAATTGAGGGCACCGTGATCGAGTCCCTCCCGAACGCCATGTTCAAGGTGGAGCTCCAGAACGGTCACAAGGTCCTCGCGCACATCAGCGGCAAGATGCGGATGCACTACATCCGAATCCTTCCGGATGACCGGGTCGTCGTGGAGCTCTCTCCGTACGACCTGACGCGTGGCCGGATCGTCTACCGCTACAAGTAGATCTTGCCTCCACCTCGCTTCCGCGTGGTGACGGCACTGACCCGGAGAACCTGACATCCCATGAAGGTCAAGCCGAGCGTCAAGAAGATCTGCGACAAGTGCAAGGTGATCCGCCGTCACGGTCGGGTCATGGTCATCTGCGACAACCTGCGCCACAAGCAGCGCCAGGGCTGACGCACGACCCCCTGCATCTCGCAGCACTTCGCGCGACGCACGTAAAACGTACATACGCAGAGTCCGTCCAAGCTTCGGCTGACGACACCTCCGGTGGGGGCCGGGGACCCGGGCGTACCACCTCTCGTCACGAGGGGTCGGCGATCGGGAGCGGCACTGCGGAAGACCCCCGAATTAACAACTGGAGCCATTGAATGGCACGCGTTTCAGGTGTTGACATCCCGCGCGAAAAGCGCGTGGAGGTTGCCCTCACCTACGTCTTCGGTATCGGGCGCACCCGGTCCAAGGAGATTCTCGCCACCACCGGCGTGAACCCCAACACCCGCGTTCGTGACCTGGCCGAAGAGGACCTGGTCAAGATCCGCGAGTACGTGGACGCCAACCTCCGCACCGAGGGTGACCTCCGTCGCGAGATCCAGGCCGACATCCGCCGCAAGGTCGAGATCGGCTGCTACCAGGGTCTGCGTCACCGCCGCGGCCTGCCGGTCCACGGCCAGCGCACCAGCACGAACGCTCGTACCCGCAAGGGCCCGCGTCGCGCGATCGCCGGTAAGAAGAAGCCGGGCAAGAAGTAGTCCTCAGCGGACGCACTGCGGGCGTCCGGGCCACCGGTCATCCGCAGCAACCAGCGGTCTTCGCTGTAGGACCGATCACCTCCCCTCTCCATCTGGAGTCAAGACATGCCCCCCAAGGGTCGTCAGGGCGCAGCCAAGAAGGTGCGTCGCAAGGAAAAGAAGAACGTCGCTCACGGCCACGCGCACATCAAGAGCACGTTCAACAACACCATCGTCTCGATCACGGACCCCTCGGGCAACGTGATCTCCTGGGCCTCCGCCGGCCACGTCGGCTTCAAGGGCTCGCGCAAGTCCACCCCCTTCGCCGCGCAGATGGCCGCCGAGTCGGCCGCCCGCCGCGCGCAGGAGCACGGCATGCGCAAGGTTGACGTCTTCGTCAAGGGTCCGGGCTCCGGCCGCGAGACCGCGATCCGTTCGCTCCAGGCCACCGGCCTGGAGGTCGGCTCGATCCAGGACGTCACCCCCACTCCGCACAACGGATGCCGCCCGCCCAAGCGTCGCCGCGTCTGATTTTTTTCGGGCTCTGCTCCAGGCAGTAGCCCGTGGGTCCGGGCGGTACGGCCCCTTCGGGGTCGTGCCGCCCGTACCCTTGTCAGTATCTGGGGGCGTCAAATAGTGGGCGCCCACGACTGAAGGAACGCAACATGCTTATCGCTCAGCGTCCGTCGCTGACCGAAGAGGTCGTTGACGAGTTCCGCTCCCGGTTCGTCATCGAGCCGCTGGAGCCGGGCTTCGGTTACACCCTCGGCAACTCTCTTCGCCGTACGCTCCTCTCCTCGATCCCCGGTGCCGCTGTCACCAGCATCCGGATCGACGGTGTCCTGCACGAGTTCACCACCGTGCCGGGCGTCAAGGAGGACGTCACCGACCTCATCCTCAACATCAAGCAGCTGGTCGTCTCCTCGGAGCACGACGAGCCGGTCGTGATGTACCTGCGCAAGCAGGGTCCCGGCCTGGTCACCGCTGCCGACATCGCCCCGCCGGCCGGTGTCGAGGTCCACAACCCGGACCTGGTCCTGGCCACGCTCAACGGCAAGGGCAAGCTGGAGATGGAGCTGACCGTCGAGCGCGGTCGCGGCTACGTCTCCGCCGTCCAGAACAAGCAGGTGGGCCAGGAGATCGGCCGTATCCCGGTCGACTCCATCTACTCGCCGGTGCTCAAGGTCACGTACAAGGTCGAGGCGACCCGTGTCGAGCAGCGCACCGACTTCGACAAGCTGATCGTCGACGTCGAGACCAAGCAGGCCATGCGTCCGCGTGACGCCATGGCTTCGGCCGGCAAGACCCTGGTCGAGCTGTTCGGCCTGGCGCGCGAGCTCAACATCGACGCCGAGGGCATCGACATGGGCCCGTCCCCGACGGACGCCGCGCTCGCCGCCGATCTGGCGCTGCCGATCGAGGAGCTGGAGCTCACGGTCCGTTCGTACAACTGCCTCAAGCGCGAGGGCATCCACTCCGTGGGTGAGCTCGTGGCCCGTTCCGAGGCCGACCTGCTCGACATCCGCAACTTCGGTGCGAAGTCGATCGACGAGGTCAAGGCGAAGCTGGCCGGTATGGGCCTCGCGCTGAAGGACTCGCCTCCCGGCTTCGACCCGACCGCCGCCGCCGACGCCTTCGGCGCCGACGACGACGCGGACGCCGGTTTCGTGGAGACCGAGCAGTACTGATCCGCCTCCGGCCGGGGCGCCTGGGTTTCCGGGTGCCCCGGGCCGGGGTGAGGCTTTGTCCTCAATCTCCCCCATAGCCTTAAGGGCATGGGGGGACCCCCTCGACGGGCTTGATCCGCCTGTCGGCTCTTGAACTTCCGGGTGGCGTCCGCCGCCCGGGAACTGACACCGGTACCTGATACGGCCGGTGCAGCACACAAGGAGAAACACCATGCCGAAGCCCGCCAAGGGTGCCCGTCTGGGCGGCAGCGCCGCGCACGAGAAGCTGCTTCTCAACAACCTCGCGAAGTCGCTGTTCGAGCACGGCCGCATCACCACGACCGAGGCCAAGGCCCGTCGCCTGCGTCCGGTCGCCGAGCGTTTCATCACCAAGGCGAAGAAGGG
This sequence comes from Streptomyces sp. NPDC001890, assembly GCF_042891445.1. NCBI lineage: Bacteria > Bacillati > Actinomycetota > Actinomycetes > Kitasatosporales > Streptomycetaceae > Streptomyces > Streptomyces sp. NPDC001890. Next base: position 209,302 of record NZ_JBIATE010000002.1, read on the forward strand.
CGACATCCACAACCGTCGCCTGGTGCTGCAGTCGATCACGGACAAGGGCGTCGTCCACACGCTCTTCACCGAGATCGCCCCGCGGTACGAGAACCGCCCCGGTGGTTACACCCGCATCACCAAGATCGGCAACCGTCGTGGCGACAACGCCCCGATGGCCGTCATCGAGCTGGTCGAGGCGCTGACCGTGGCCCAGCAGGCCACCGGTGAGGCCGAGGCCGCCACGAAGCGCGCGGTCAAGGAAGACGCCCTCAAGAAGGACGAGGCTCCGGCCGAGACCGTCGAGGACGCCAAGCCGGCCGACGACGCCGAGTCCAAGGACGCCTGAGCGTTCTGAGACCACTGGACGGGCCCGCATCACCCTTCGGGGCGGTGCGGGCCCGTTCCGTATGCATCTGCGTGCACGCGCAGGAAAGGACCCATGGGTGAGTGACGAAGTGGAGCCCGGCTTCGTCCGGGTGCGCCTCGACCTGGCGTACGACGGCAAGGACTTCTCGGGCTGGGCGAAGCAGACCTCCCGGCGGACCGTCCAGGGCGAGATCGAGGACGCGCTGCGGACCGTGACGCGGTCCTCGCGGACGTACGATCTGACCGTCGCCGGCCGCACCGATGCCGGGGTGCACGCGCGGGGGCAGGTCGCGCACGTCGACCTGCCGGACGAGGTGTGGGCGGAGCACGGCGACAAGCTGCTGCGGCGGATGGCCGGGCGGATGGCTCCGGACGTCCGGATCTGGCGGATCGCGCCGGCCTCCGAAGGGTTCAACGCGCGGTTCTCGGCGCTGTGGCGTCGTTACGCCTACCGGGTCTGTGACCGGCCCGGCGGGGTGGATCCGCTGTTGCGCGGTCATGTGCTGTGGCACGACCGGCCGTTGGACCTGGCCGCGATGAACGAGGCGGCCGCCCTGATGACCGGCGAGCACGACTTCGCCGCGTACTGCAAGAAGCGCGACGGCGCGACCACCATCCGCACGTTGCAGAAGCTGAGTTGGGTCCGGGACGAGGCGAGCGGGATCCTGACGGCGACCGTGCAGGCCGACGCGTTCTGCCACAACATGGTCCGCGCGCTGATCGGTGCCGCGCTGTTCGTCGGGGACGGACGCCGCGGGCCGGAGTGGCCCGCGCAGGTGCTCGCGGCCCGGGTCCGGGATCCCGGCGTGCACGTGGTGCGGCCGCACGGGCTGACGCTGGAGGAAGTGGCCTACCCGGCCGACGAGTTGCTGGCCGTCCGGGCCCGGGAAGCGCGCAATGTGCGGACGCTTCCCGGGAGCGGGTGCTGCTGAGGCCGTTCCCCGGAGCGAGGAGCGAGGGCGGGGTCAGCCGGTCTGGGCGGTGGCGGCGGCCGAGGCCTGGACCTCGCCGCGGTGGTGGATCTGACGGAACGTGAAGTTCGTCAGGTCGTCACCGGTGGTGTAGACCTTCTTGTCGGCCGTGGTGACGCTCTTGCCGTTGGTGAACCCGCTGATGGCGAAGTAGGCGTAACGGCCGTAGGAGTTGGCGGTACGGCGGCAGACCGATCCCGGCGGGCAGAAGGCCGGCACGCCCGCGCCGCTCAGCGTGGCGATGCTGCCGCTCGCCTGCTGGGCCGCCTTCTTGGCCTGGGCCTCCGTCCGGAAGACCGCGAGCCCGACGGTGACGGCGACGCCGTCCTTGCTGTACGTGGCCCGGACGACCTGGTCGCAGCCGTTGTTCACGAGGATCGAGCCGAGTGCGCCCTTCGTGGTCGCGGCGCAGTTCTTCGTCTGCTGCGTCGCGCCCTTGACGTAGACGCGGTCGCCCATCGTCAGCTTCTTGCCGGGGAAGAACGCGTCGACGGTGATCGGCGCCCGGTCCTTCTTGGCGTCGGAGATGTAGTCCTTCGGGTTCGGCGGGGGAAGCGGCGCCACCGAGGAGAAGGACGGCTCCGGCTCGGCACTCTCGTGCGGCAGGTCGCTCGGCGCGGGCAGCTCGCTCGCGTTCTTGCCGGAGCCGGTGGGGCTGTTGTTCTTGTTGGTCGAGATGACCGCGGTGGCCACGATCGCGCCGATCGCGGCGGTGGCGAGCACGCCGCCGCCGATCAGCAGCCACTTCTTGCGCCGGCCCCGCGCGGCGGACTCGTCGGCCAGCGCTGCCCAGTCCGGAGTCTGTGTGCCCCCGGGCCCCCAGGAGGGCCCCCCTTGCCCAAAGCTCATGCCGCGATCCTAGAGGAGAGGTAAACCGGTTGGGCCAGGGCTTCGCGGGCCGTGACAATGCTGTGCATGGGACATCTTGAAGCGGGCCACCTGGAGTACTACCTACCGGACGGGCGGGTGCTGCTCGGCGATGCTTCGTTCCGGGTGGCGGACGGCGCCGTGGTCGCCCTCGTGGGGGCCAACGGGGCCGGCAAGACGACGCTGCTCAGGCTGCTGGCCGGGGAGCTCCAGCCGCACGGCGGCTCGGTCTCGGTGAGCGGCGGGCTCGGGGTGATGCAGCAGTTCGTGGGCTCGGTGCGGGACGAACGCACGGTCCGGGACCTGCTCGTCTCCGTGTCCCAGCCGCGCATCAGGGAGGCGGCCCTGGCGGTCGACAAGGCCGAGGAGCTGATCCTCACCGTCGACGACGAGGCCGCGCAGATGAAGTACGCGCAGGCCCTGAGCGACTGGGCGGAGGCCAGGGGGTACGAGGCCGAGACCGTCTGGGACATGTGCACCATGGCCGCGCTCGGCGTCCCGTACGAGAAGGCGCAGTGGCGCGAGGTGCGCACGCTCTCCGGGGGCGAGCAGAAGCGCCTGGTGCTTGAGGCGCTGCTGCGGGGGCCCGACGAGGTGCTGCTGCTCGACGAGCCGGACAACTATCTCGACGTGCCCGGCAAGCGGTGGCTGGAGGACCGGCTCAAGGAGACCCGCAAGACGGTCCTGTTCGTCTCGCACGACCGCGAGCTGCTGTCCAGGGCCGCCGAGAAGATCGTCAGTGTGGAGCCGAGCCCGGCGGGCAGCGACGTGTGGGTGCACGGCGCCGGCTTCGACACGTACCACCAGGCCCGCAAGGACCGGTTCGCCCGGTTCGAGGAGCTGCTGCGGCGCTGGGAGGAGGAGCACGCCCGGCTGAAGGCGCTGGTCCATCGGCTGCGGCAGCAGGCGGCGATCAGCCCCGACATGGCGTCCCGCTACCGGGCGATGCAGACCCGCTTCAAGAAGTTCGAGGACGCGGGCCCGCCGCCGGAGCCGCCGCGCGAGCAGGACATCAAGATGCGGCTGCGCGGCGGGCGGACCGGGGTACGCGCGGTGACCTGCAAGAACCTTGAGCTGTCCGGGCTGATGAAGCCGTTCGACCTGGAGATCTTCTACGGGGAGCGGGTCGCCGTCCTCGGCTCGAACGGATCGGGCAAGTCGCACTTCCTGCGGCTCCTCGCGGGCGAGCAGGTCGCGCACACCGGGGAGTGGAAGCTCGGGGCCCGGGTCGTGCCGGGTCACTTCGCGCAGACCCACGCCCATCCGGAGCTGCTGGGCAAGACGCTCGTCGAGATCCTGTGGACCGAGCACGCCAAGGACCGCGGCGGGGCGATGTCCGTGCTGCGCCGCTACGAGCTGGAACGCCAGGGCGACCAGCCCTTCGAGAAGCTGTCCGGCGGCCAGCAGGCACGGTTCCAGATCCTCCTCCTGGAACTGGCCGGCACGACCGCGCTGCTCCTCGACGAGCCGACGGACAACCTGGACCTGGAGTCGGCCGAGGCCCTCCAGGACGGTCTTGAGGCGTACGAGGGAACGGTCCTGGCCGTCACCCACGACCGCTGGTTCGCGAAGTCCTTCGACCGCTACCTGGTGTTCGGCTCGGACGGCGTCGTACGCGAGACGGCGGAGCCGGTGTGGGACGAGCGGCGGGTGGAACGGGCCCGGTGACGCGGTCGCTCCACGGTCCCCCGCGGGGGACCGTGGAGCCGCCGGCCCGAGGGCCACGCGTTTTGACCCGTCCGGGGCGGGGCGGGTAGTCTCGGTGATTGTTATGCGTATTGGCTTCGTCGTTCTCACGCGTTGGGCCCTTACGTAGGTTCTCTGGAGCAGTTACCAGTGGCTCGCATACGGGCAGCGTCCCCGGCATTGTGAGCCCCAGCTGCATGATCGCTTCAGAGGTGCCATGTGTCTGGACCCCATCCACTGAAGAAGCGAAGGCTACGAAGTGCGTACGTACAGCCCCAAGCCCGGCGATGTGACGCGCCAGTGGCACATCATTGACGCGCAGGACATCGTCCTGGGCCGTCTGGCCACCACGGCTGCGAACCTCCTCCGCGGCAAGCACAAGGCGATCTACGCCCCCCACATGGACATGGGCGACTTCGTCATCATCATCAACGCCGAGAAGGTTCACCTCTCCGGCAACAAGAAGACCCAGAAGATGGCGTACCGCCACTCCGGGTTCCCGGGTGGTCTGCGCTCCGTCCGTTACGACGAGCTGCTCGCCAAGAGCCCCGAGAAGGCCGTCGAGAAGGCCATCAAGGGCATGATCCCCAAGAACAGCCTGGGCCGTCAGATGCTCTCGAAGCTCAAGGTCTACGCGGGCGACCAGCACCCGCACGCTGCTCAGCAGCCGGTCCCGTTCGAGATCACCCAGGTCGCGCAGTAGTTCCGGCCTCCCCCTAAGACCAAAAGAAAGATCTGAGGAGAATCGTGGCCGAGACCACTGTTGAGAACCCCATCGAGGGCACCGAGGGCGAAGAGGTCTTCGCCGAGGTGACCACCTTCGAGTCCGAGGTTCCCGTCGAGGGCGAGTACACCAGCGAGTCGCTGGCGTCCCGCTTCGGCGACCCGCAGCCCGCCGCCGGCCTGGGCCGTCGGAAGAACGCCATCGCCCGCGTCCGGATCGTTCCGGGCACCGGCAAGTGGAAGATCAACGGTCGCACCCTTGAGGACTACTTCCCCAACAAGGTGCACCAGCAGGAAGTCAACGAGCCCTTCAAGGTGCTTGAGCTCGACAACCGCTACGACGTCATCGCCCGCATCTCGGGTGGCGGCGTCTCGGGTCAGGCCGGCGCCCTGCGTCTCGGCGTGGCCCGTGCGCTGAACGAGGCGGACGTGGACAACAACCGCGCCCCGCTGAAGAAGGCCGGCTTCCTCTCCCGCGACGACCGTGCGGTCGAGCGCAAGAAGGCCGGTCTCAAGAAGGCCCGTAAGGCCCCGCAGTACAGCAAGCGCTAATCCGCCTGCTCATCTGCTGTACACGTTCGCCCCGGCGGCACACCTCGTGCTGCCGGGGCGTTCGTTTATCGGCACCCTCGGGCGTATAACGGCATAAGGCGTTCATAGGCTTGTTGCGTTGCTTTGATTTGGTTGATTTGGTTTTGCGGTTTCGGAGCATCTTCGGAGGACACCAGTGGGACGACTCTTCGGCACGGACGGTGTGCGCGGTGTCGCCAATGCGGATCTGACGGCCGAGCTGGCGCTCGGACTCTCGGTCGCTGCGGCGCATGTTCTCGCCGAGGGGAGCACCCTCGACGGGACCCGGCCGACAGCCGTGGTGGGCCGTGACCCGCGCGCGTCCGGAGAGTTCCTGGAGGCCGCCGTCGTGGCAGGTCTCGCCAGCGCCGGCGTGGACGTCCTGCGCGTCGGTGTGCTGCCCACCCCGGCGGTGGCGTATCTCACCGGTGCGCTGGGCGCCGACCTCGGTGTGATGCTCTCCGCGAGCCACAACTCGATGCCGGACAACGGTGTCAAGTTCATCGCGCGCGGCGGTCACAAGCTCTCCGACGAGCTGGAGGACCGGATCGAGTCGATCTACCAGCAGCACCGCACCGGTGAGCCGTGGGAGCGTCCGACCGGTGCCGGGGTGGGACGCGTCACCGAGTACGCGGAGGGCTTCGACCGTTACGTGGCACACCTCGTCGCGGTCCTGCCGAACCGGCTCGACGGGCTGAAGATCGTGCTCGACGAGGCGCACGGCGCGGCCGCCCGGGTCTCGCCCGAGGCCTTCGCGCGGGCCGGCGCCGAGGTGATCACGATCGGTGCGGACCCGAACGGCCTGAACATCAACGACGGCTGCGGCTCCACCCATCTGGAGCCGCTGAAGGCCGCCGTCGTCGAGCACGGCGCCGACTTCGGCATCGCGCACGACGGCGACGCCGACCGCTGCCTGGCCGTGGACTCCACCGGCGAGGAGGTCGACGGCGACCAGATCCTGGCCGTCCTCGCCCTCGCCATGCGCGAGGCCGGGCAGCTGCGCAAGGACACCGTGGTCGGCACCGTCATGTCCAACCTCGGCTTCAAGATCGCGATGGAGCGGGAGGGCATCCAGCTCGTCCAGACCGCCGTCGGCGACCGCTACGTACTGGAGTCGATGAAGGCCGAGGGCTACGCGCTGGGCGGCGAGCAGTCCGGCCACGTCATCGTCCTGGACCACGCCACGACCGGCGACGGCACGCTGACCGGCCTGCTGCTGGCGGCCCGGGTCGCCGCCACCGGCCGTACGCTCGCCGATCTGGCCGGGGTCATGCAGCGGCTGCCGCAGCTGCTGATCAACGTCCGGGACGTCGACAAGTCCCGGGTCGGGACCTCCCCGGAGATCGCCGCCGCCGTGGCCGAGGCCGAGGCCGAGCTGGGCTCCACCGGCCGCGTGCTGCTGCGCCAGTCGGGCACCGAGCCGCTGGTGCGGGTCATGGTCGAGGCGGCCGACATCGAGCAGGCACGGGCGGTCGCCGAGCGGCTGGCCGATGTGGTGAAGTCCGCGCTCGGGTAGCCGGTGGCCCCGGCGCCCTATTCGCCGGACGGGCGCGTGACCAGGCCCGTCCGGCGGCGGTGTACCGCCCACAGCGCCTTCTGGACCAGCAGGGTCAGCGTCCCCGCGACCACGATCCCGCCCAGGTTCGCCAGCAGCTGGGCCGTGGAGCCCCACATCTGGCTGTAGTCGCTGTAACTGAACGCCACCGCCGCGTTGGCCGCGGCCGGCACGGTCGTCACCGAGATCGCGACGCCGATCAGCGCGCCCGACTTCGCCGAGGTGAGCGAGAGCGTCCCCGCGATCCCGGCCAGGAAGGCCACCACGAAGGACATCGCGTCGGGCTTCCAGATGAACGCCGTGTTGGGGCGGTCGGCCTCGATCATCGAGCGGGTGAACAGCCCGAAGGCGTCCATCAGCCAGGCGAACCCGGCCGTCAGCACCATCGCGACGGCGAAACCGCCGATCAGCGCGTACAGCGAACGCAGCGCCAGTCGCGGAGCACGCTGCACCAGGGCCGTGGAGATCCCGGCCAGCGGACCGAACTCCGGACCGACCGCCATCGCGCCCACGATCAGGATCGCGTTGTCGAGCATCACACCGCAGGCCGCGAGCATCGTCGCGACGGTGAGGAACGCCACGTACGTGACGCTGAACGTCGACTCCTCGTGGGTCGCCTCCGTCAGCTCCTCCCACAGCACCGCGTCCGCGCCCTCGCCCGGCGCGTCCTCCTCGGCCTTGTCGGCGTGGGCGGAGAGCGTCAGATCCATGTTCTCGACGGTGATCGAACCGGACTTGTCGATACCGAGCCGGCGCAGCGCGGAGATCAGCTCGTCGCCCGCCTCACGGGCCACGTCGCACAGGACCAGGTCGCCCGCCGGGTTGCGGGCGGCCCCGGTCATCACGACGAGGTGTGTCGTACCGAGGGTGCTCTCCACCAGGTGCACCACCTCGTCCGTGCGGTCGGCGGGGACGATCAGGCGCAGATGCAGCACGCGGCCACTCCCAGGAGGATCGGAGGTTCGGAGGATCAGAGCTTGCGCAGGGACAGCCGCTGGACCTTGTGGTCCGGGCCCTTGCGGAGCACCAGGGTGGCACGGCCCCGGGTGGGCGCGACGTTCTCCACCAGATTGGGCTTGTTGATGGTCCGCCACATCGTCGCCGCGTACTCCATGGCCTCCTCCTCGGAGACCTGGGTGTACTGGCGGAAGTACGAGAAGGGGTTCTGGAACGCCGTCTCCCGCAGCTTCCGGAACCGGTTGAGGTACCAGCTCTCGATGTCCTCGGTGCGCGCGTCCACGTACACGCTGAAGTCGAAGTAGTCGGCGAGACCGACCCTGGTGCGGCCGTCCTTGCCGGGCATCGCGGGCTGGAGCACGTTCAGCCCCTCGACCATCAGGATGTCGGGACGGCGTACGGTGAGCCGTTCGTCCGGCACGATGTCGTAGATCAGGTGCGAGTAGACGGGCGCCGTCACCTCGTCCTTGCCGGCCTTGATGTCGGCGACGAACCGGGTCAGGGCGCGCCGGTCGTACGACTCGGGGAACCCCTTGCGCGACATCAGCCCGCGGGCCCGGAGCTCCTTCATCGGCAGCAGGAACCCGTCCGTGGTCACCAGCTCGACGCGCGGGTGCTCGGGCCAGCGGGCCAGCAGCGCCTGGAGGATGCGCGCGGTGGTGGACTTGCCGACCGCGACACTGCCTGCGACGCCTATGACGAACGGGGTGCCGCGCTGTGCGCCGTGGCCGTTGCCCGCGTCCCCGAGGAAGGTGTTCAGGGCGCCGCGCAGTCCCGAGGTGGCCTGGACGTAGAGGTTGAGGAGCCGGGAGAGCGGCAGGTAGACGTCGCGCACCTCGTCGAGGTCGATGACGTCCCCGAGCCCGCGCAGCCGCTCCACCTCGTCGGCGGTCAGCGGCAGCGGTGTCTTGTCGCGCAGGGCGCTCCACTCGGCGCGGGACAGGTCGACGTACGGCGTCGCCGCGTGCTCGGCGCGTCGCTGGGTGCTCCGTGGCGGCGAAGTGATCACGGGTTCATTGTTGCGGGAGTTCCGCCGCGGTGGAGGGTGGGCTCGGTCACGTAGGGGAGAAGACAGGGGGACCGCCGCCGTCCTCGTCCTGCCGGCTGCGGGGCAGCACGAGCGGCGGGCCTCCGGGCCGGTGTCCGCACCCCTGTGGCGGACACCGGCCCGGTGACGTCAGGGCTTCTCGCCCTTCGCGTCGACGACGGCGGCCTCGACCCGGGCTTCGCTGGTCAGGATCTGCCCTGCCTTGAGCTTGATCGTCGGGCCCTTGGTCTTGCCGCCGACGAGCTCGTACGTGTAGTCCTCGGCGACCACGAAGCGCATTCCGACGTAGCCGAAGTCGTGCGGGTCGAGCAGGATCTCCCGCCGCTCGTGGCTGCCGTCCTCCTTCCGGGTGATGGCGATGGCCTCGCGCCCGGCCGCGTCCTTCACCAGGTGGCCGGTGACGCGGACGCCGGGGATGGTGGCCATGGCGCGGTAGATCCGGGCGAGGGCGGCCGGGGGGACCGGGTACGCCTCGGCCATCAGCCCGATCGCGCGGAAGCTGTGCTGTGCCTTGCTCTCGGGCGGGCTGTCGGCCGTGCTGCCGGTCGGGTAGAAGGTGCGGACCTCTGCCAGTAGCCGCGCCGGGTCCTCGGGCAGCTTCTCGGCGGCCCGGTAGACCTGGCGGGCGGTGCGGTAGTCGTCGTCCTTGCCGTTCTCGGCGGCGGCGGAGTTGTCGTACGGGACCCAGCTGTCGGGGTCGAAGGTGACGGGGCCGACGGACGAGCCGTTCGGGCCGCCCTGCGAGGCCACCTGCGCCGTTCTGGTGTAGATCCACTGGTCGTCGCGGGGCTCCGGCACGGCGGGCTGCTTCTCCAGCGCTTCGGCGGCCCGGTTCAGTACCTCGGCCGCGCTGTCCAGCCGCAGGGCTTTGGCGGTCGACGCGGGCCCGGAGCGGCTGGGCGCGGCGGCGTCCCCGAGCTGGGTGCCCAGCACCGCCGCCACGGTGATCGCCGCGGCCGCGCCGGCCGCGGCGATCCGCCAGTCGGCCCGCAGGCGGCGGACGCGGCGGCCCGAGGCCGCGGCCTCGGTGAGCCGCTGCCGGCCCGGGGCGAGGGCGGCACGGTCGGGAACGGGCGCGTCCGCGCGGAGTTCGCGCAGCCGGGTCATTTCGTCCATGACGGATTCAGCTCCATGGCGTCGGGCGTGAACGAGGGGTCCGTGCCGAGGGCCTCGCGGACTGTGCGGCGGGCGCGGTTGAGCCGGGACCGTACGGTGCCGAGCGGGATGCCCAGCGCGTCGGCGACTTCCTGGTAACCGAGGTCGGCCCAGGCGACGAGCAGCAGGACGTGGCGGTCGCCGGGCGAGAGCGCGGCCAGCGCCGCCGCCAGCGGTGCCTGGGCGGCGATCCGGTCGTCGCAGCGCTCGCTCCAGGACGCGGCCACCGGGTCCTGCCCGGTACGGGCCAGGGCCCGCAGTCCCCGCTCCTCGCTGCGCCGGTGCTTGCCGATGAGGTTCGCCGCGATGCCGTACAGCCAGGGACGGGCGCTGCGCCGGGAACCGTCGAAGCGGCGCCGGGAGCGGAAGGCGACGAGGAAGGTGTCCGCCGTGATGTCGTCCGCCGCGCCCTCCCCGAGGCGGCGGGCGGCATAGCGGTGGATGTCCGGTGCGTGACGGTCGTAGAGCCCGGCGAAGATCTCGGGTTCCTCCAGCGACTGCGCGATGACCTCGGCATCGTCGTCGGGGCTGGCCGGCGGTCCGGTCACATCGGCTCCTGGGGGCTCGTCGGGTGGGCGTGTCACCCCTTGTTCCCCGCAGGGGCCGGAAAGGTTCACAGGGTATGCGGGGAGACCGCCGCGCACGCCGTGCCGTCCTCCCCGCCGCCCCGTTCGGCTTCTGCGACGATGCGAAGAAGAGGGGGGAGTGACCACGAAGGGAACGGTATGTGCGGAATCGTTGGTTACGTCGGTGGGCAGTCGGCGCAGGACGTCGTCGTCGCCGGGCTCAGGCGTCTTGAGTACCGGGGCTACGACTCGGCGGGCATCGCCGTCCTCGCGGACGGCGGCCTGGCCGCGACGAAGCGGGCCGGCAAACTCGTCAATCTGGAGAAGGCGCTGGCCGAGGCGCCCCTCCCGGCCGGGAACACCGGCATCGGGCACACCCGCTGGGCCACCCACGGCGCCCCCACCGACGCCAACGCCCACCCGCACCTGGACAACGCGGGCCGGGTCGCCGTCGTGCACAACGGGATCATCGAGAACTTCGCCGCCCTGCGCGCCGAACTCGCCGAGCGCGGCCACGACCTGGCCTCCGAGACCGACACCGAGGTCGTCGCCCATCTGCTCGCCGAGGCGTTCTCCTCCTGCGCCGACCCGGCGGAGGCGATGCGGCAGGTCTGCCGCCGGCTGGAGGGCGCCTTCACCCTCGTCGCCGTGCACGCGGACGCGCCCGGCACGGTGGTCGGCGCCCGGCGCAACTCACCGCTCGTGGTGGGGGTGGGGGACGGGGAGTCGTTCCTGGCCTCCGACGTCGCCGCGTTCATCGCGCACACCCGCTCCGCGATCGAACTGGGCCAGGACCAGGTGGTCGAGCTGCGCCGGGACGGCGTCACCGTCACCGACTTCGACGGGCGGCCCGCCGAGGTCCGCGAGTACCACGTGGACTGGGACGTCTCCGCCGCCGAGAAGGGCGGCCACGACTACTTCATGCTCAAGGAGATCGCCGAACAGCCCAAGGCCGTCGCCGACACCCTCCTCGGCCGGATCGACGCCGCCGGCTCGCTCCACCTCGACGAGGTCCGCATCCCGCCGCACGAGCTGCGGGAGGTCGACAAGGTCGTCATCGTGGCCTGCGGCACCGCGTTCCACTCCGGGATGATCGCCAAGTACGCCATCGAGCACTGGACCCGCATCCCCTGCGAGACCGAGCTGGCCAGCGAGTTCCGCTACCGCGACCCGATCCTCGACCACCGCACCCTGGTCGTCGCGATCTCGCAGTCCGGCGAGACGATGGACACCCTGATGGCCCTGCGGCACGCCCGCGAACAGGGCGCCAAGGTCCTCGCCATCTGCAACACCAACGGCTCCACCATCCCCCGGGAGTCCGACGCCGTGCTCTACACGCACGCCGGGCCCGAGGTCGCCGTCGCCTCCACCAAGGCCTTCCTCACCCAGCTGGTCGCCTGCTACCTCGTCGCCCTGTACCTCGGACAGCTCCGGGGGACCAAGTGGGGCGACGAGATCCGCACCGTCATCCGCCAGCTCTCCGCGATCTCCGGCGCCGTCGAACAGGTCCTGGAGACCATGGAGCCGGTGCGCGAGCTCGCCCGCTCGCTGGCCGGGCACGACACCGTGCTCTTCCTGGGCCGCCATGTCGGCTACCCCGTGGCCCTGGAAGGCGCGCTGAAGCTCAAGGAGCTCGCGTACATGCACGCCGAGGGGTTCGCCGCCGGTGAGCTCAAGCACGGCCCGATCGCGCTCATCGAGGACGGCCTCCCGGTCGTCGTGGTGGTGCCGTCGCCGCGCGGCCGGTCCGTGCTGCACGACAAGATCGTGTCGAACATCCAGGAGATCCGGGCCCGCGGCGCCCGCACCGTCGTCATCGCCGAGGAGGGCGACGAGGCGGTCGTCCCGTACGCCGACCATCTGATCCGCATCCCCATTACGCCTACGCTGCTCCAGCCGCTGGTGTCGGCCGTGCCGCTCCAGGTCTTCGCCTGCGAACTGGCCACGGCCCGCGGCAACGACGTGGACCAGCCGCGCAATCTGGCGAAGTCCGTGACCGTGGAGTAGCGAGGGATGAGGGAACGCGCGTGATCATCGGGGTCGGGATCGACGTGGCCGAGATCGAACGGTTCGACGCGGCGCTGGAGCGTACGCCGCAGATGGCCGAACGGCTCTTCGTGGAACGGGAGTTGCTGCTGCCCAGCGGTGAGCGGCGGGGGATCGCCTCGCTCGCCGCCAGGTTCGCCGCGAAGGAGGCCCTCGCGAAGGCGCTCGGCGCACCCGGCGGACTGCTCTGGACGGACGCCGAGGTGTGGGTCGAGGACAGCGGGCAGCCCCGGCTGCGGGTCCGCGGCACCGTCGCCGCCCGCGCCGCCGAGCTGGGCGTACGGCACTGGCACGTGTCCCTCAGCCATGACGCGGGGGTGGCGTCGGCCGTGGTGATCGCGGAGGGTTGAGCACATGCGTACCGCCTACAGCGTTCAGACCGTACGGGCCGCCGAACGGGCCCTGATGGCCAAGCTCCCCGAGGGCGCGCTGATGCAGCGCGCCGCCGCCGGACTCGCGGCGGCCTGCGCCGATGTGCTGCGGCGGCGCGGCCGGGTGTACGGGTCCCGGGTCGTCCTCCTCGTCGGCAGCGGCGACAACGGCGGCGACGCGCTGTACGCGGGCGCCCGGCTCGCCCGGCGCGGCGCCGGCGTGCGCGCCGTGCTGACCGCGCCCGGCCGCGCCCACGAGGGCGGTCTCGCGGCACTGCTCGCGGCCGGTGGGCGGCTCGCGGACGGCGTGGCGGGGGCGGACGGCGCCGACGCCTGGGGCGGCCGCATCGACCTCGTGGTGGACGGGATCACCGGCATCGGCGGCCGGGGCGGGCTGCGCCCGGACGCCGCCGCACTGGTGCGGGCCTTCACGGCGACCGGCGCGCCCCTGATCGCCGTCGACCTGCCCAGCGGGGTCGAGGCCGACACCGGCGAGGTGCTCGGCGAGGCGGTGCGCGCCGACGCGACGGTCACCTTCGGCACGTACAAGCCGGGCCTGCTCGTCGACCCGGCCGCCGAACGGGCCGGCGCGCTGCACCTCGTCGACATCGGGCTCGGGCCCGAACTGCCCGAGGTGCCCGAGCTGGAGGTGCTCCAGTACGCGGACGTCGCGGCCCTGCTGCCGGTCCCCGGCGCCGAGAGCGACAAGTACCGGCGCGGGGTCGTCGGCGTCGTCGCCGGGTCCGCGCGCTACCCGGGCGCGGCGGTGCTGGCCGTCTCCGGGGCGCTGCGGGGCGGCGCGGGGGCCGTGCGGTACGTCGGTCCGGGGGCCGGCGCGGTGATCGCCCGCCACCCGGAGACGCTGGTCCACGCGGGACCGCCGTCGAAGGCGGGGCGGGTGCAGGCATGGGTCGTCGGGCCCGGACTCGGGGACGGAGCCGAGGCCGCCGAGGCGGTCCGGGACGTGCTCGCGACGGAGGTCGCGGTGCTGGTGGACGCGGACGGGCTGCGGCTGCTGGACGCCGGTGCCGTACGGGAACGCACCGCGCCGACCGTCCTCACCCCGCACGCCGGTGAGGCCGCGGCCCTGCTGGGCGTCCCGCGCGAGGAGGTCGAGGCGGGGCGGCTCGCCGCCGTACGGGAGCTGGCCGCCCGCTACCGCGCCACGGTCCTGCTCAAGGGCTCGACGACCCTGGTCGCCACCGACGACCCGGCCACTCCCGTACGGGTCAATCCGACCGGCACCTCCTGGCTGGCCACGGCGGGCAGCGGCGACGTCCTGTCCGGCCTGACCGGCTCCCTGCTCGCCGCGGGCCTCGCCCCGCGCGACGCCGCGTCGGCCGGCGCCCATCTGCACGGACTCGCCGCCCGCCACGCCTCCGACGGCTCGCCCGTCGCCGCGCAGGACGTCGCCGAGGCGATCCCCGCAGCGTGGCGGGACGTACGGGCCTGAGTGATCCTGGGCCCAGCAGACACCGACCGCAGCCGACAGGAGGGCCGACCGTGGGCAGCAGCGAGGTACGCGTACGCCGGGTGTACGAGCCGAAGGAGGACACCGACGGCACCCGCGTCCTCGTCGACCGGCTCTGGCCGCGCGGCGAGTCCAAGGAGAAGGCCGCGATCGACAAGTGGCTCAAGGACATCACCCCGTCGAACGAGCTGCGCGCCTGGTACCACGAGGACCGCACCGGGACCCGCTACGACGAGTTCGTCGACCGCTACCGCACCGAACTGACCGACCCCGTCCACACGGCGGCCGTCCGGGAGCTGGTCGAACTCGTCGAGGAGGGCGGCCCGGTGACACTGGTCACGGCGGTCAAGGACGTACCCCACAGCCATGTCCCGGTCATCGTCGACCACCTGGAACACGAGCTGCGCCGGCCCTGAGGACCCTGGGGCGACCCGCCGCCCGAGGGCCCTGCCGGGCGCCTCTGAGAGACTGGGCGCGATGAACGAGACAGCGTCCTTGAGAGCCCGTGCCGAGATCGACCTCGCCGCATTGCGCGCCAACGTGCGGGTGCTGCGCGCACGGGCGTCGGGCGCGCAGCTCATGGCCGTCGTCAAGTCCGACGCGTACGGGCACGGGGCGGTGCCCTGCGCCCGCGCCGCGCTGGAGGCCGGGGCGACCTGGCTGGGCACCGCGACCCCGCAGGAGGCGCTCGCCCTGCGGGCAGCCGGACTCGGCGGCCGGGTGATGTGCTGGCTGTGGACTCCGGGCGGCCCCTGGCGCGAGGCGATCGAGGCCGACATCGACGTGTCGGTGAGCGGGATGTGGGCGCTGCGCGAGGTCGTCGCCGCGGCCACCGGGGCGGGCGTCCCGGCCCGGATCCAGCTCAAGGCCGACACCGGCCTCGGGCGCAACGGCTGCCAGCCCGCCGACTGGCCGGAGCTCGTCGCCGCGGCCCGCGCCGCCGAGGACGCGGGCACGGTACGGATCACCGGCCTGTGGTCCCACTTCGCCTGCGCCGACGAGCCGGGCCACCCCTCCATCGCCGCCCAGCTGACCGCCTTCCGCGACATGGTGGCGTACGCGGAGAAGGAGGGCGTCGACCCCGAGGTGCGCCACATGGCCAACTCCCCGGCGACGCTGACGATCCCCGAGGCCCACTTCGACCTGGTCCGGACCGGGATCGCGATGTACGGCATCTCGCCCAGCCCCGAGCTGGGCACCCCGGCCGACTTCGGGCTGCGCCCCGTCATGACGCTCATCGCCTCGGTCGCCCTGGTCAAGCGGGTGCCGGCCGGGCACGGGATCAGCTACGGCCACCACTACACGACCAGTGCCGGGACCACCCTGGGCCTGGTGCCGGTCGGCTACGCGGACGGCATCCCGCGCCACGCCTCCGGCCGCGCCCCGGTCCTGGTCGGCGGTGTCATCCGGCGGATCGCCGGCCGGGTGGCCATGGACCAGTTCGTCGTCGACCTCCACGGGGACGAGGTCGAGGTCGGCAGCGAGGCGGTGCTCTTCGGCCCGGGGGACCGGGGCGAGCCGAGCGCCGAGGACTGGGCGCAGGCCGCCGACACGATCGCGTACGAGATCGTCACCCGGATCGGCACCCGCGTACCGCGCGTGCATCTGCATGCCACCCCGGCCGAGTCCTGACCGATCAGGCGCCGCTGACCAGGCACGATCGGATCACGACCGGAACAGACCGGCCCTGACCTGACGGATACGACCGACGAGGAGCGCGGCACGGTGAGCGAGATCGGTGCGGGGGACGCGGTGACGACCGCTGCTACGGCGGTCGGCTGGCGCCGGGCGGGGATCGCCGGAGCCGCCATAGGCGTGATCGCGGCGGGCGCCGCCGCCGGTGTCGCGGTCGAGCGGCTCACCGTCGGCCGGGGCATGCGCAGAAGGGCCAGGCTGGCGCTGGACGCGACCGGACCGTACGGCTCGCTGCGCGGCCTGCCCGGCCGGGCCGCGGCCGACGACGGCACCGAGCTGTACTACGAGGTCGACGAGGTGGAACCGGACGGCGCCGCGGGCACCGACGCGGGCGGCGGAGGCGCCGCCGCCCCCGGCACCCGCCGCCGCAGGCTCTTCGGCCGCAAGGCCCCCGCCCCCGTCACCGTGGTCTTCAGCCACGGCTACTGCCTCAACCAGGACTCCTGGCACTTCCAGCGGGCGGCGCTGCGCGGCCTGGTCCGCACCGTCCACTGGGACCAGCGCAGCCACGGCCGTTCCGAGCGGGGCCGGGCCCATGCGCAGGGCGTGACGGTCGGCATCGACCAGCTCGGCCGCGACCTGAAGGCGGTGATCGACGCGGCGGCCCCCGAGGGCAGGCTGGTGCTGGTCGGGCACTCGATGGGCGGCATGACGATGATGGCCCTCGCCGACCAGTACCCCGCGCTGTTCCGGGACCGGGTCGCCGCCGTCGCCCTCGTCGGCACATCGAGCGGGAAGCTGGGCGAGGTCGATTTCGGGCTGCCGGTCGCGGGCGTGAACGCGGTGCGCCGGGTGCTGCCCGGGGTGCTCAGGGCGCTCGGCTCCCAGGCCGAGCTGGTGGAACGGGGCCGCCGGGCCACCGCCGACCTCTTCGCCGGGCTGATCAAGCGGTACTCGTTCGGTTCGCGGGACGTGGATCCGGCGGTGGAGCGGTTCGCCGAGCGGCTCATCGAGTCCACCCCGATCGACGTGGTCGCCGAGTTCTACCCGGCCTTCACCGAACACGACAAGAGCGGCGCGCTGCCCGCCTTCCGCGACGTCCCGGTGCTGATCCTGGCGGGCGACAAGGACCTGGTGACGCCCAGCTCGCACAGCGAGACCATCGCGGACCAGCTCCCGGACGCGGAGCTGGTCATCGTCCCGGACGCCGGCCATCTGGTGATGCTGGAGCACCCCGAGACGGTCACGGACCGGCTGGCGGACCTGCTGGTGCGCGTCGGAGCCGTGCCGGCAACGGCTAACGTTGGCGGACATGGAAGCACCGCACAACAGCCCGGCGACTGAGCTCGTCGAGGACGCCGCGTCCGCCACCGTCACCCTGGGCCTGGCCATCGAGTCCCCCGAACGGATGCAGGCACTCGGCCGCCGGATCGCCGGGATCCTGCGGCCGGGCGACCTCGTGATGCTCACCGGAGAGCTCGGCGCCGGCAAGACGACGCTGACCCGGGGCCTGGGCGAGGGCCTCGGCGTGCGCGGCGCGGTCACCTCCCCCACCTTCGTGATCGCGCGCGTCCACCCGTCGCTGACCGGCGGCCCGGCACTGGTCCACGTCGACGCGTACCGCCTGGGCGGCGGCCTCGACGAGATGGAGGACCTGGACCTGGACGTGTCGCTGCCGGAGTCGGTGGTGGTCGTGGAGTGGGGCGACGGCAAGGTCGAGGAGCTGTCCGAGGACCGGCTCCAGGTGGTGATCGACCGCGCGGTCGGCGACACGGACGACGAACGGCGCGAGGTGACGCTGGTCGGGATCGGCGCGCGCTGGGCGGGACTGCGCGAGGCGATGGGCCACTGAACCGCCGGGGCGGGCGGGTCCTCCCGCGGGACGGTTCCTCGGTCACCGTGTCGTCGGCCGTCCGGGCGCTCTTCCGTGGGTGAATCCGGCCGTCCGGCATTCTTTCCGACAAGCCGTCGGTAAATTGTTGCGCGGAGAGCGGCGCTCGTGGTCACATGGACGGGAGACCTGGTTAGGTTCGCCTAACCACGACCTCCACCAGAGCTCCAGGAGGCATCCATGCCGACGCCCGAGCGTGACTCGCAGCCACGGACGCAGCAGCCGTCCGCGCTGTCGATGAAGGATCTGCTGGCCTCGTGCGCCGCCGCCACCGCGGTGTCCACGCCACCGGTCGAGCCGGCCGAGCCGACCGGGGAAGAGGCGGAGGAGCTGCCGTCCCGGCGCGACGCGGCATAGCGCGTGCGGAGCGGGGGCGGCTGTCCGGAGCGGCGCCGGCCGCTACGGGACGACGACCACCTTCGTGCTGACCATCGCGAAGTCCCACATGGCGTCCCCGTCGGGCCGGGACATCCGCACGCCACCCGTCTTCAACGTCGGGTCCGGGCTCTCCATCGAGCCGTCCACCGCCGCGCTGAACCCGACGGCCGCGTCGTCCACCATTGCGAACCGCACCACGTGCTCGATCATCACGCCGTCCGAGCCCTTGGTGGGGGTGCCCTGGCGGGTGCCCACGCTGTAGGTCCCGGGCTGCGGGCTCAGCGCGCTCGGCATGACCTCGAAGGTGCGGGCCACCTTGCCGTCCGCGTCGACGAGCCACACGCGGCGGTCCTCCAGGGCGTACACGACCCGCTTGCCGGTGCCGGAACCCTTGGGGAGCGCGGCCGGGCGCGACTTCTCCTTCGGCTTCGCGTGCTCGGTGGCGGTGGCGGAAGCCTTCGGTTTCGGGGCCGCGAGGTTGTCGGGGACGTTCGCCGACGCCTGGAAGGCCAGGACGCCGACGGCGACCAGCGCCGCCGCAGTGAGCCCGGCCACGATTCCCGAGCTGCCCCTAGACACCGTGCGCGCCCCTTTCGCTTCCGTATGTCGTACAAGCGTTTAGCGTTTACGTCGTACTCGCGTGTGCACGGTGACGGTAGCAGCCGGGGCCGGGCGGGCCGGGACGCCGTACGGGGCGCCGTGCCCCGGTCGGCGGAGCCGTAGGCTGTTTGCGTGCTCTTGCTCGCCGTGGATACCGCAACCCCCGCCGTCACCGTCGCCCTGCACGACGGGACCTCCGTCGTCGCCGAGTCCGGTCAGGTCGACGCCCGAAGGCACGGGGAGCTGCTGCTGCCCGCCGTCGACCGGGTCCTCGCCGAGGCCGGGGTGAAACTCGACGCCGTGACGGACGTGGTCGTCGGCGTCGGCCCCGGCCCGTACACCGGGCTCCGGGTCGGGCTGGTCACCGCCGCGACCTTCGGCTCCGCCCTCGGTGTGCCCGTGCACGGGCTGTGCACCCTGGACGGTCTCGCGTACGCCGCGGGGCCGGCCGGGCTGGAGGGGCCGTTCGCCGTCGCGACGGACGCCCGCCGCAAGGAGGTCTACTGGGCGAGATACGACGACGCGCGCACCCGGGTCACCGGGCCCGCCGTCGACCGGCCCGCCGACATCGCCGGACAGCTCGCCGGGCTGCCCGTCGTCGGCGCGGGCGCGGTGCTCTACCCGGAGGCGTTCCCGGACGCCCGGGGACCCGAGCACGTCAGTGCCGGAGCGCTGGCCGCCCTCGCCGCCGAGCGGCTCGCCGCGGGCGCGGAACTGCTGCCGCCGCAGCCGCTCTACCTCCGCAGGCCCGACGCCCAGGTGCCGAAGAACTACAAGGTGGTCACCCCGAAGTGACGACCACGACTGCCGTACTGCGCGAGATGCGCTGGTGGGACATCGATCCGGTGCTGGAGCTCGAACACGAGCTGTTCCCGGACGACGCCTGGTCGGCCGGCATGTTCTGGTCCGAGCTGGCGCACTCGCGGGGCCACCGGGCCACCCGCCGCTACGTCGTCGCCGAGGACCCCGCCACCGGCCGGATCGTCGGCTACGCGGGCCTCGCCGCGGCCGGCGACCTCGCCGACGTGCAGACGATCGGGGTCACCCGCGACCACTGGGGCGGCGGCCTCGGCTCGGTGCTCCTGACCGACCTGCTGAAGCACGCCACGGCCTTCGAGTGCGCCGAGGTGCTCCTCGAAGTCCGCGTCGACAACACCCGGGCCCAGAAGCTGTACGAACGCTTCGGCTTCGAACCGATCGGCTTCCGCCGCGGCTACTACCAGCCGGGCAACATCGACGCACTCGTCATGCGCCTCCACGTACAAGAAACAGAGACTGACTGATGGCTGACGAACCGCTCGTACTCGGCATCGAGACCTCCTGCGACGAGACCGGCGTCGGCATCGTCCGGGGCACCACCCTGCTCGCCGACGCCGTCGCGTCCAGCGTCGACACCCACGCCCGCTTCGGCGGCGTCGTCCCGGAGATCGCCTCCCGCGCCCACCTGGAGGCGATGGTCCCCACCATCGAGCGTGCCCTGAAGGACGCCGGGATCAGCGCCCGCGACCTCGACGGCATCTCCGTCACCGCGGGCCCCGGCCTCGCGGGCGCGCTGCTGGTCGGCGTGTCGGCGGCGAAGGCGTACGCGTACGCGCTGAACAAGCCGCTCTACGGGGTGAACCACCTCGCCTCGCACATCTGCGTGGACCAGCTGGAGCACGGCCCGCTGCCCGAGCCGACGATGGCGCTGCTGGTCAGCGGCGGCCACTCCTCGCTGCTGCTCGCGCCGGACATCACCAATGACGTGCGGCCGCTCGGCGCGACCATCGACGACGCGGCGGGCGAGGCCTTCGACAAGATCGCCCGGGTGCTGAACCTGGGCTTCCCCGGCGGCCCGGTCATCGACCGGCTGGCGAAGGAGGGCGACCCGGCCGCGATCGCGTTCCCGCGCGGGCTCACCGGTTCGCGCGATCCCGCCTACGACTTCTCCTTCTCGGGCCTGAAGACCTCGGTGGCCCGCTGGATCGAGGCCAAGCGCGCGGCGGGCGAGGAGGTGCCGGTACGGGACGTGGCTGCGTCCTTCCAGGAGGCCGTGGTGGACGTGCTCACCCGCAAGGCCGTCCGGGCCTGCAAGGACGAGGGCGTCGACCACCTGATGATCGGCGGCGGGGTCGCGGCCAACTCGCGGCTGCGGGCGCTGGCCGAGGAGCGGTGCGAACGGGCCGGCATCCGGCTGCGGGTGCCGCGCCCCGGACTGTGCACGGACAACGGCGCGATGGTCGCGGCGCTGGGCGCGGAGATGGTCGCCCGGAACCGGCCGGCCTCGGACCTGGAGCTGTCCGCGGACTCCTCGCTGCCGGTGACCGACACCCACGTACCGGGCGCCCACGCGCACAGCCACGACCACGACCACGTCCACGAGATCAGCAAGGACAACCTCTACTCATGACCGTCGCCCTGATGTGGGAGGCCCGCGCCGCCGACGGCCGGGGCGCCGAACTGCTGGAGTGGGCGCGGGCCCGTTCGGCGGAGCTGGCCCGCGAGCCGCTCCGCCGCGAGCTGCTGCGCGCCCCGCAGGACCGGGTCCTGGTCATCACCTGGTGGGAGGGGGTGTACGGCGACGAGCTGCCCGAACTCCCGGAACCGGACGCCGAGTTGATCGCCCGCCCGGTGCACCGCTGGCGTTTCGAGTCGCTGGGGGACGCCGGGGTCGCCACCGGGTGACCTGCCCTCAGCGCCTGTCGGGTGACCTCTGATCGGGCGGCCACGCCCTGGCACGCACGCTTCCCGCGTTGCCGAAATGTCCTGGTAGCTCCTTCCCCAAGCTCTCAACGAGCAGGGGAGACCCCACCCGAGGACATCCCGGCGCCTTGGAATCGCACGCACCAGACCACGTCCGCTATCCGATCGAAGGCCACCCGACAGGCTCTCAGCCGGAAGCGGCGTCCCGGGGTATCAGTCCCCGGATGATCGCGTCGAGCTCGTCCGCCACGTCGTAGTCGGCGGCGTACGCGCGCCAGTCGTCCTTGATCGCGGCGAGCCGGGGCAGCGTCGCCGCGTCCTGTTCCGTGACCATCTCGGGGAAGTAGCGCCTGCTCGGCGGGGTCTGCGCGCGGCGTTCGGCGGCCCGGCGGAATATCAGGTCGCCGTAGACGTAGCTCCAGATCGTCCGGTACGCGCGTACCGCCTGGGCGGGGGAGAGGCCGCAGGCGAGCGCCGAGTCGATGATCTCCTCGACCATCCACAGCGCGTTCTTGTCGGTCAGCTCGCCCAGCGCCAGGATGTCCAGCACCCACGGGATCCGCTCCAGGATGCCGTGCATGTGCACGGCCACGGCCAGCAGCCGCTCGCGCGGGTCCTCGGGCAGCTCGGGGCGGGGGAAGGCGGCCGCGGTGCCCGACAGGGTGAGCATCAGCAGCTCGTCCTTGTCCTGCACGTAGTGGTAGAGCGCCATCGGTGTGGAGCCGAGCTCCTTCGCCACCCGCCGCATGCTCAGGGCGTCCACGCCCTCTTCCTCGATGATGCGGCGCGCGGTGGCGACCATCGCGTCCGGGTCGAGCCTGCGCGGCCGTCCCACGGATCGTTTCGCGGGGGCCCGGTTGCTCCCCGGCGCCCGCTTCTTCTCTGTCCCTGACACCCGGGCATTGTCTCCCGTCCCGCTGTCCCCACGCCTTTCGGGGACCCTGGTGATTAATTTCTATACGCGTATAGTAATGATCGGACCGGATGATCGCGAAGGAAGGGGCGAGTTGTGGACGAACGGTCACGGCACACGCGTTGGCTGCTGGTGGTGGCTCTCGCCGTGCAGTTCATGGTGGCGCTGGACATGTCGGTGGTGAACGTGGCGCTGCCGGACATGCGCGGCGATCTCGGCTTCACGCCCCAGGGGCTGCTCTGGGTGGTGAACGCCTACGCGCTGGCCTTCGGCGGGCTGCTGATGCTCGGCGGGCGGCTCGGCGATCTGCTCGGCAGCCGCCGGGTCCTGATGGCGGGCCTGGTGCTGTTCGGCGCGGCGAGCCTGGCCGGCGGGTTCGCCCGGTCGCCCGGCACGCTGATCGCCGCGCGGGCGCTGCAGGGCGTCGGCG
This sequence comes from Streptomyces sp. NPDC001890, assembly GCF_042891445.1. Classification (NCBI taxonomy): domain Bacteria; kingdom Bacillati; phylum Actinomycetota; class Actinomycetes; order Kitasatosporales; family Streptomycetaceae; genus Streptomyces; species Streptomyces sp. NPDC001890. Next base: position 232,165 of record NZ_JBIATE010000002.1, read on the forward strand.
CCGCGGCACTCGCCCCGGTCGCCTTCGCGCTGATCGCCCTGGCCTTCCCGGCCGGGCCCGCCCGCTCCCGCGCCCTGGGGCTGTGGGGCATGTCGGGCGCGGCGGGCGGCGCGGTCGGCGTCCTCGCGGGCGGGGTGCTCACCGACGCCGCGGGCTGGCGCGCGGTGATGCTGGTGAACGTGCCGATCGTGGGCTTCGCGCTGGTGGGGGCCGTGCGTGCCGGGCTGCGGGGCGAACGGGCCAGGACCGGCGCCCGGCTCGACGTGCTGGGGGCGCTGCTGGCCACCACGGGTACGACGCTGCTCGTCCTCGGGCTGGTGCGCACCTCGACCGACTCCTGGGGCTCGCCCCGGACGCTGGGCACGCTCGGCGCCGCCGCGCTGCTGCTGACCGCGTTCGTCGCCGTCGAGCTGCGCACCCGCTCCCCGCTGCTCCGTCCCGGGCTGCTGACCGAGCGGCCGGTCCTGGGCGCGAATCTCATCTGCCTGCTGCTGAGCTCCGGGCAGTTCGCCGCGTTCTACTTCGCCTCGCTCTACATGCAGCAGGTGCTCGACTACGGGCCGACCGCCGCCGGTGTCGCCTTCCTGCCGTTCCCGGCGGGCGTCGTCGTCGGCTCGGTCGTCGCCACCCGTACGGTCGCGGCGCTCGGCGCCGGACGGCTGCTGGCGCTCGGCGCCCTGCTGGCCGCGCTCGGCCTCGCCGGATACGCGGCGACCGCGCGGGCCGACGGCGGCTTCCTGCTCTCGATCCTCGGCCCGTCACTGGTCTGCAGCATCGGCGTCGGGATGTGCTTCGTACCGCTCGGCACGGCGGCCACGACCGATGTGGCGCCCGACGAGACGGGCATGGCCTCCGGGCTGCTGAACAGCGCCCGCCAGGTGGGCGGCTCGCTGGGGCTCGCGGTCCTGGTCACCGTCGCCGCCCGGGTCACCGGCGACGGACACCGCCCGGCCGACCTGGCGGCCGGGTACGCGGCGGCGTTCTGGGTCTGTGCCGGGCTGCTCGTGGTCGCGGCCCTGGTGGCCCTGGTGCTGCTCCCGAAGGCGCCGGCAAGGGCCCCGCAGAGCGCTTCCGGGACGGCCCCGGACGCGGCCCCCGACACGGCTCCCGACACGGCTTCCGAGACGGCTCCGGTGGCCGGGCCGGAAGATTCTCAGAAGAATTTCCCGGGAGCTGTCGATCCGGCCGGGTCCCGTTCGACGCAAAGGTGAGAGGCGGGGAGAGCCCCCGCCCTTCCGACCCAGGAGTCACCATGCCGCGCTTCATGTCACTGATCCGCATCGACGAGCAGAGCCTCCCCTTCGAGGACCCGGACCCCGGGTTCGAGGCCCGCATGGGCGCGCTGTTCGAGGAGATCACCAAGGCCGGAGTCATGCTGGAGACGGCCGGGCTCACGCCGACCTCCCAGGGGACCAGGGTCACCTGGTCCGGCGGGAAGCTCACCCACACCGACGGGCCCTTCACCGAGACCAAGGAAGTCGTCGGCGGCTACGCCATCCTCCAGACCAAGGACAAGGAGGAGGCCCTGGAGTGGACCCGGCGGTTCCTGCGGACCCATCCGGAGAACTGGACCGTGACCTCCGAGGTCCGCCAGATCGACGAGACCACCCCGGGCGCCTGAGACCTGCCCGACCGGCCTGCTTGCCCCGCCCCGGAACGGCTGCTGTGATGAGTGATCATGACGGCAGCAAGCCCGGAGCCGGCGGCCGAAGCGGTCGAAGCGGTCTTCAGGATCGAGTCGGCGCGGATCATCGCAGGTGTCACCCGCATCGTGCGGGACGTCGGCATCGCCGAGGAACTCGCGCAGGACGCCCTGGTGGCCGCACTGGAGCAGTGGCCGGAGTCAGGTGTCCCGGACCGGCCGGGCGCCTGGCTCATGGCCACCGCCAGACACCGCGCGATCGACCTCGTACGGCGCAAGGAGACCTACGCGCGCAAGCTCGCCGAGGTGGGGCGGTCCCTGGAGGACGTGCCGCCGCCCGAGCCGGCCGATGCCGACGACATCGACGACGACCTGCTCCGGCTGATCTTCACCGCCTGCCACCCGGTGCTCTCCACCGAGGCCCGGATCGCCCTCACCCTGCGGCTGCTGGGCGGACTCACCACCGAGGAGATCGCCCGCGCGTTCCTGGCCCCCGAACCGACCGTCGCCCAGCGCATCGTCCGGGCGAAACGGACCCTGGGCCGCTCGGGCATCCCCTTCGAGGTGCCGTACGGCCCGGAGCGCGCCGCCCGCCTGGGCTCCGTGCTCGAAGTCATCTACCTGATCTTCAACGAGGGTTACGCGGCGACCGCGGGCGACGACTGGCTGCGCCCGGCGCTCTGCGAGGACGCGCTGCGGCTGTCCCGGGTGCTCGCCGGCCTGATGGAGCGGGAGCCCGAGGTCCACGGACTGGCGGCGCTGCTGGAGCTCCAGGCCTCGCGCACCGTCGCCAGAACCGGTCCGGACGGTGCGCCGGTGCTGCTCGCCGACCAGAACCGGGCCCGCTGGGACCGCCTGCTGATCCGGCGCGGGATCGCGGCCCTGGAGCGGGCCGTGGCGGCGACCGGCCAGGGGGCCGGGCTCGGCCCGTACACCGTGCAGGCCGCGATTGCCGCCTGCCACGCGCGCGCCGTGACGTACCAGGACACCGACTGGACCACCATCGCCGCGCTCTACGACCGCCTCGCCGCGATCGCGCCGTCCCCGGTCGTCGAGCTGAACCGGGCCGTGGCCGTCTCGATGGCGCGGGGTCCGGCCGCCGGACTCGCCCTGGTCGACGCCCTGACCGACGACCCGGCGCTCCGGGACTACCACCTGCTGCCCAGCGTGCGCGGGGACCTGCTGGCCAGGACGGGGCGTACGGACGAGGCGCGGGCGGAGTTCGTACGGGCGGCCGGACTGGCCCGCAACGAACGGGAACGGGCGATGCTCCTGGAGCGCGCGCAGCATCCGGCCCGCGACGGCCGATGAGTTCCGGCCGGCGCACGGGTCTGCCCTGTACAGCCTCCCGCACCACCCGACAGGAGCAGACCATGCAGAAGATCACCACCTTCCTGTGGTTCGACACCCAGGCCGAGGAAGCCGCGAACTACTACGTGTCCGTCTTCGGCGGCGATTCCGAGGTGCTCAGGACGACGTACTACAACGACGCCGCGCCGGGGCGGACGGGATCGGTGATGACCGTTCAGTTCCGCCTGGCCGGCCAGGAGTACGTCGCGCTCAACGGCGGCCCGCAGTTCCCCTTCACCGAGGCGATCTCGCTCTCCGTGGACTGCGCCACGCAGGAAGAGGTGGACACCCTGTGGGCCGAGTTCACCGCCGATGGCGAGGAGGGGCAGTGCGGCTGGCTCAAGGACAGGTACGGCCTGTCCTGGCAGCTCGTGCCCCGCGGGTTCGAGGAGGCGCTGTCCGACCCGGACCCCGACAAGGCCGAGCGGGCCATGAAGGCGATGATGGGCATGCGGAAGCTGGACATCGAGGCGTTGCGCAACGCGTGAGCAACACCTGGGCAAGACCCGGACCGGCCCGCGGGCGTGGTCGGTAGGGTCATGCCCATGTCTCGTCGCGCACCGTTGCCGCCACCGCCGCCGCCCGTGGAAATACGCTCCTGGCCCGACCGGGAGGCGCTGCTCGCCGACCGGGCCGCGGTGCTCGGGGCGCTGGTGAGGGCCCATGTGTCGCCGGGGCGGCTGGCGATGCTGTGGCTGTGGGGTGCGCTCTGCGCGCTCGGCTGGCTCCTGGTGGGCACGGCGCTCGTCACCTTCGAGGAGTCGTACGACGTCATCAGTGCCGGGATCGGTGTGATCATCGCCGCCATGGGCGTCTGCTGCATGGTGCCCGCGGCCGTCCTCGTCGTCATCGGCCTGCGCCGGGACCTCAGGATCCGCCGACTGCTCGACGCCTGGGGCGGGTTGGACCGCGATCCGGCACGTGACGCGGCGCTGCGGATGCCGGGCGCCGGCACCGCCTGGATGCTGATGTCCGCCGTGCTGTGCGGGGTGGGGGCGGTCACGTGCTTCGTGGTCCCGGCGACCGCCGCCCCGGGCAGATCCACCTACAGCATGGTCGCCCTGGTCATGGGGCTCGGGCTGATCAGCTGGCTCGTCGGACTCATCGGCCTCGTCAAGGCGTCCGCCCACCGGCGCTGGGTGCGGCGGGTACTGGCCGGGGCGCCCGCCCCGCAGCCGCTGATCTCCGTCGGGGGCGGCGCCCACCGCTGACCGCGCACCTATCCTGACGGGACACATGGGTCACGCCGGGGGAGGGCGACATGGAGTGGTACTGGTGGGTGCTCATCATCTTCTGGACGGGCGGTTTCGGATGGGCCGTCGACAACGTCCGTACGGCGCTGCGCAACCGGCACGACCGCAAGCTGGAACTCCTCGACGCCGCCAAGCAGGAGCGGCTGGCGCTCGAAACCGCGAACAGGCCGCCGGAGCCGGTCTGCGGTTGCACCCACCATCTCGCCAAGCACGACAAGCAGGGCAAGTGCCATGAGCGGGTCGAGGTGCCGACGGCCTGGGACGAGGCCAGGAAGCCGGTCCGCTTCGAGTCCGGACAGTGCAACTGCCAGCAGTACGTGGGTCCTCAGCCGCTTTCACAGGTGTACGCCGAGGACCTGACCGACCTCGACTGACGGCCGCCGGGCCGGACCGGGACGGTCAGGCCGGGCGGGTCAGCGGGTGGCCGATCAGCATCGTCGGTGCTCCGGCCACCCGGGTCAGGAAGACCGTCGCGGACCCGGGCCCCTGCAGCTTCATCCTGCGGCGCAGCTCCTCCGGTTCGACCGCGGAGCCGCGCTTCTTCACGGTCAGCACGCCCACCTTCCGCTCCCGCAGCAGCGCCTTCAGCTTCTTCATGTTGAACGGGAGCTGGTCGGTGATCTCGTACCCGGAGGTGTACGGGGAATCGTACAACTCGTCGCTCGTGATGTACGCGATCGTCTCGTCGAGCAGCCGGCCCTCGCACCGCTCGACGAGGTCGGCGACCAGATGGGCGCGGATGACGGCGCCGTCCGGCTCGTACAGATAGCGGCCCACCGGGCCGACCGGCGGGGCGGGCAGCGGGGCCGCGGACCACAGGCCGGCCCCGGCCGGGAGCACGGTGGCGCGGTACGAACCGGCCGCGAAGCCCTCGCCGAACCAGAGCACCGCCTCCTTCACGTCGCCGCCGTCCGAGATCCACTCGGCCTCCGCCTGCGCCGGGATCGCCTCGTGCGGGATGCCCGGGGCGATCTTCAGGGCGGCCCTGGGCGCCGCGAGCGCGGCACCGGTCGCCCAGGAGAGCGGCGGTGAGTACGCCTCGGGGTCGAAGATCCGGCCCCGGCCGCCGCGCCGGGCCGGGTCGACGAAGACCGCGTCGTACGACGAGGTGTCGACGCCCGCGACATCGGCGCACCGCACCTCGATCAGACCGTCCAGGCCCAGCACGGCGGCGTTGGCACGGGCCACCTCCGCGGTCAGCGGGTCGCGGTCGACGGCGAGCACGCGGATGCCCGCCCGCGCGAGCGCGATCGCGTCGCCGCCGATCCCGCAGCAGAGATCGGCGACGCTGCGCACCCCGCCCGCGGCGAACCGCAGCGCGCGATGGGTGGCCACCGACGTACGGGTCGCCTGCTCGACGCCGTTGGGCGTGAAGAACATCCGGTACGCGTCCTCGGCGCCGAACTTCGCCACCGCCCGCTGCCGCAGCCGCGCCTGGCCCAGCGCCGCCGAGACCAGGGCGGCCGGGTGGGAGCGGCGCAGCCGGGTGGCGGTGGCGAGTTCCTGGGAGGGGTCGTACGACCGCAGCCCGTCCAGGAGCGCGGTGCCCTCGGGGGTGCGCAGGGCCTGGAAGGCGGCGACGGGGTCGGGGGCGTCGGACCGGCCGCCGGCGTCATTCGGGTCGTCGGCGTCGTTCGGGTCGTTCGGGTCGTTCGGGGCGAGAGCGTTCACCCGCCCCATTGTGAGCCAGCCGGGTAGACCGGCGGGCCCGGCGGCGGTGTCGGACCGGGAGGCCCGTCCCGTGCTGGCAGTGTCCGATGCCATGCAACTTGTACGACAAAACGAAAAAAACACCATGAAACGGAGCCAGTCGGGCCTGCCCCGGTCCGGGCGCGACCGCGGCTCCGGCGCGCACCGGCCCGCCTGCGCCGTCCTGGCCGCACTCCTGGTCGCCGCGGTCGGCTCCGGCTGCGCCTCCGGGGCCGGCGAACAGGCGGGCGACATCGAGCACCGGGACCGGCCACTGGCCGGGAACCCGGGGGCGAATCCGGAACTGAACCCCGGCGCGACCCCCGGTTCGAACCCCGCCGCCGGGCACCCGGGCGGCCCCGGACAGCGGCCCGGCCAGGGCCGCGCACCCGGCGGGGCCCATGAGAACGCGCAGCTCGCTCCGGCCGTGCGGGCGGCGCTCGCCAAGAAGTGGGGGCTGGAGGAGACGCCGCTGATCGCGCCGCCGCCACCCGCCGTGAAGCCGCGCATCACCACCCGCGAGGGGTTCGAGGTGAAGGGCGGCGACGACTCGCTGCCGCCGGTCTTCACCACCGTCCCGACCAAGGATCGGATCGTCTTCCTGACGATGGACGACGGCTCCGAGAAGGACCCCGAGCTGCTGCAGATGATGGACGAGCTGGACATCCCGTACAGCGCCTTCCTCAGCGACTACGAGGTGAGCGACAACTACGGGTACTTCACCGAGGCCCAGCGGCTGGGTGTCACCCTCAACAACCACACGCTCAACCACCCCTATCTGCCCGGACTCTCCTACGACGAGCAGGAACGCGAGATCTGCCGGCAGCAGGAGACCATCGAGAAGCAGTTCGGCAAGCGGCCCGTCCTCTTCCGCCCGCCGTACGGCAACTACAACGGGGACACCCTGCGCATCGCGCAGTCCTGCGGGATCAGGGCCGTGCCCCTCTGGAACGCCGAGGCGTTCCCGGACCACATGGAGTGGCGCGAGGAGGACCAGGACCTGCACCCGGGCGACATCATCCTCACCCACTTCCGGGGGCGCGGTGAATGGGGCGGCAGCATGACCGACCTGGTCCGGGCGGTCATGAAGACCGTCACGGACCGGGGGTACGCCGTGGCCCGGCTGGAGGACTACGTATGAGAAAGGCGCACCGGCTGCTGGCCGGACTGCTGACGGCCGGTGCGCTCCTGGCCGCCACCGGCTGCGCCCAGTCGGTGGATCCGATCGAACGGCTGGGCCGCAAGGCCGCCCAGAGGGTGCATCACCCGCAGCGGACGCCCGCGGCGGGCCCGCCCGCGCACGGTGATCACGGCGGGCCGGGGGCGACGGTCGTGATCCCCTGCCGTCAGCTGCCGGAGTCCCGGCACTCACGGCTGTCGCCGCCGCTGAGGCACTGGTGGCCGGTCCGGCCGGGATCGTACGAGGGGGCGGGCGCGGGCGCCGGGTGCGAGCGGCGGTAGTCCTCGTGGCCGACCTGCACGGTGACCACGCACAGCGCCAGCGCGGCCAGCACCTGGAGCGCGCCCGCCCAGGGCCAGTTGCTCCGGATCAGCACGACGGCGATCAGGCAGATCACCGCGGTGATCGAGCCGAACACGAGGACGGGCGTCCAGTCCATCGGCGGCGGGCCCGTCGCCTCCGAACCGTCGGGGTCCGTCCGCGAGAAGGCGAGCCGGATGGTGGCGACCGCGCAGATCAGCCCCTCCAGGAGAGCCAGCAGCACCCCGAGCACCACATCGAGGCAGCCGTTCACGGCGCGCGATTCGTACGGGCGCCGCCCGGACGCGGGGTCGGACTGCCGGTACGCAGAAGGGCGGGTCATCTCCACACGGTCGTACGGAACGGTCCGGTCCGTCCGTACGTTGCCACCATGTTGTCCGGACTGTTGTCCGGACAACAGCCCGGGTCGGTGCCCGGGTGTCCGGAAGGTGCCGCGCCACGATCGTCTGAATTGGCACTCCGCTTGACCGAGTGCTAATCCCGGTCATAGTCTCGGTGCTGGCACTCACCACTGGAGAGTGCCAGCAGTACTGTGCGACTGGCAGGTCCGGCACCCGCGACGACGGATCGACCTGGTCGCCACCCCAAGACTGTTACCCCGTGAGATCTCCGAAGGGGGAGACCGGATCGTGTCGACCGCCAGCACCAAGGTTGCGATCAAGCCGCTCGAGGACCGCATTGTGGTCCAGCCGCTCGACGCCGAGCAGACCACGGCCTCCGGCCTGGTCATTCCGGACACCGCCAAGGAGAAGCCCCAGGAGGGCGTCGTCCTGGCCGTGGGCCCGGGCCGCTTCGAGAACGGCGAGCGCCTTCCGCTCGACGTCAAGACCGGCGATGTCGTGCTGTACAGCAAGTACGGCGGCACCGAGGTGAAGTACAACGGCGAGGAGTACCTCGTCCTCTCGGCCCGCGACGTGCTCGCGATCGTCGAGAAGTAATTCACCCACGTTTGCTTCTGTTCTGCGCCCCTGGCCCCCGCGAATAACCAGCCGGGTGGTCGGGGGCGCAGTTCGTTCGAGAGGAAAGCTCAGCTCCCATGGCGAAGATCCTGAAGTTCGACGAGGACGCCCGTCGCGCCCTTGAGCGCGGCGTCAACAAGCTTGCCGACACGGTCAAGGTGACGATCGGCCCCAAGGGCCGCAACGTCGTCATCGACAAGAAGTTCGGCGCTCCCACCATCACCAACGACGGTGTCACCATCGCGCGCGAGGTCGAGCTCGACGACCCGTACGAGAACCTCGGTGCCCAGCTGGTGAAGGAGGTGGCGACCAAGACCAACGACGTCGCGGGTGACGGTACGACCACCGCCACCGTGCTGGCCCAGGCGCTCGTCCGCGAGGGTCTGCGCAACGTCGCCGCCGGTGCTTCCCCGGCCGCCCTGAAGAAGGGCATCGACGCCGCGGTCAAGGCCGTGTCCGAGGAGCTCCTCGCGACCGCCCGACCGATCGAAGACAAGACCGACATCGCCGCCGTGGCCGCGCTCTCCGCGCAGGACCCGCAGGTCGGCGAGCTCATCGCGGACGCGATGGACAAGGTCGGCAAGGACGGTGTCATCACCGTCGAGGAGTCCAACACCTTCGGTCTGGACCTCGACTTCACCGAGGGCATGGCCTTCGACAAGGGCTACCTGTCCCCGTACATGGTGACCGACCAGGAACGTATGGAGGCCGTCCTCGACGACCCGTACATCCTGATCCACCAGGGCAAGATCGGCTCGATCCAGGAGCTGCTCCCGCTGCTGGAGAAGGTCATCCAGGCCGGTGGCTCCAAGCCGCTGCTGATCATCGCCGAGGACGTCGAGGGCGAGGCGCTGTCGACCCTCGTCGTCAACAAGATCCGTGGCACCTTCAACGCCGTCGCGGTGAAGGCCCCGGGCTTCGGTGACCGCCGCAAGGCCATGCTCGGCGACATCGCCACCCTCACCGGTGCGACCGTCATCGCCGAGGAGGTCGGCCTCAAGCTCGACCAGGCCGGTCTGGACGTGCTGGGCACCGCCCGCCGCGTCACCGTCTCCAAGGACGACACCACGATCGTGGACGGCGGCGGCGAGCCCGGCGACGTCAAGGGCCGGGTCAACCAGATCAAGGCCGAGATCGACGCCACCGACTCCGACTGGGACCGCGAGAAGCTCCAGGAGCGCCTCGCGAAGCTGGCCGGCGGCGTGTGCGTGATCCGCGTCGGTGCCGCCACCGAGGTGGAGCTCAAGGAGAAGAAGCACCGTCTGGAGGACGCCATCTCCGCGACCCGCGCCGCGGTCGAGGAGGGCATCGTCTCCGGTGGTGGCTCCGCCATCGTCCACGCCGTCAAGGTGCTGGAGGGCAACCTCGGCAAGACCGGCGACGAGGCCACCGGTGTCGCGGTCGTGCGCCGTGCCGCCGTCGAGCCGCTGCGCTGGATCGCCGAGAACGCGGGCCTTGAGGGCTACGTCATCACCTCGAAGGTCTCCGAGCTCGACAAGGGCCAGGGCTTCAACGCCGCGACCGGCGAGTACGGCGACCTGGTGAAGGCCGGCGTCATCGACCCGGTCAAGGTCACCCGCTCCGCGCTGGAGAACGCCGCGTCCATCGCGTCGCTGCTGCTCACGACCGAGACCCTGGTCGTCGAGAAGCCGGCCGAGGAAGAGGCCGAGGCCGGCCACGGCGGTCACGGTCACTCGCACTGACGCCTGGTCACCGGCGCCCGGCCACCGAGGGCTCGCCCTCGGAAGGCCGGGCAGCCCTTCGGAGGACCGAAGGCAGCAGAAGGCCCCCTGCCCCACCGCTCGACGGTGGGACAGGGGGCCTTCGGGCGTTCAGGCCGAGTGGCTCAGGCTGCCGGAGTGCACCGGGTCCGCGAAGGGCAGGCCGGCCGCGAACCGCTCCAGCTCGTCCAGCGCCTGGTCGGCCATCCGGTGCAGTTCGACGCCCAGCGAACCCGCGACGTGCGGGGTGAGCAGCACGTTCGGCAGGGTGTACAACGGCGAGCCGGCGGGCGGGAGTTCGGGCTCCGTCACATCCAGCACCGCCTGGAGCCGCCCGGCCGTCAGCTCGGGCAGCAGCGCGTCCTCGTCGATCAGCGAACCCCGCGCCGTGTTGATCAGCGTCGTCCCGTCCGCCATGGCGGCCAGCTGCGCCGCACCGATCAGATGGTGGGTCTCCGGGAGCTGGGGGGCGTGCACCGAGACGACGGAGCTGCTCGCGCACAGCTCGTCGAGCGAGGTGAGCCGTACGCCGAGCCGGGCCGCCTCCGGGCCGTCCACGTACGGGTCGTACAGCAGCACGTCCAGGTCGAAGGGGCGCAGCAGCTCGATCACCCGACGGCCGATCCGGGAGGCCCCGACGATGCCGACGGTACGGCGGTAGTTGCCGGCCCCGTCGAGCTCCGCGAGCCAGTCGTGCCCGGTGCGCAGACCGCGGTAGCGCTCCGCGGAGTGCAGCACCCGCTTGCCGGCGAACAGGATCGCGGCGAGGGTGAACTCGGCGACCGGCAGGGCGTTGGCCCCGGCCGCCGACGTGACGGCGATGCCGCGTTCCCAGCAGGCGTCGGTGATGTGGTGCTTGACGGAGCCCGCGGCGTGCACGACGGCCCGCAGCCGGGGCGCGCCCGCCAGTACTCCGGCGGTGAGCGGGGTCGCGCCCCAGCAGGTGAACAGCACCTCGGCCTCGGCGAGCGCGGCGGCCGCCTCGGGCGTCGGGTCGGCCAGGTCGTGGGCGACGAAGTGCGGGTCGGTGCGGGTGAGGGCGGCCAGCCGGGTGCGATGGCGGTCGGCGAGGAGACGGTCGGCGATGCCGGGGCCCATCGCGAGCAGGGCCGTCGGCCGGTTGTCAGTGGCGTGGGGCATGGTGGAACTCGTACTCCTCAGGGCTCGCGGTGAGGTCACTTGACGCTGCCGGCGGTCAGTCCGGCCTTCCAGTGCCGCTGCAGCGAGACGAAGGCGACGATCAGGGGGATGACGGCGAGGAGGGACCCGGTGACGACGAGCGGGTAGAAGCTCGGCTCGCCGTGGGTGTTGGTGTTCCAGGAGTACAGACCGAGGCTCAGCGGGAAGAGCTTGCGGTCCGAGAGCATCACGAGGGGGAGGAAGAAGTTGTTCCAGATCGCGGTGAACTGGAAGAGGAAGACCGTCACGAAGCCCGGCATGACCATGCGCAGTCCGATGGACCAGAAGACGCGCAGCTCGCCGGCCCCGTCGATACGGGCGGCCTCCAGGGCCTCGTTCGGTATGTAGCCGGTGCTGAACACCCGGGCGAGATACACGCCGAACGGGTTGACCAGCACGGGGATCAGCACCGACCAGTAGGTGTTGACCAGGCCGGTCTTGGAGGCCAGGAGGTACATCGGCAGGGCGAGCGCCGTGGTGGGCACCAGCACACCCATCAGCACCAGGGCGAACAGCTTCTCCTTGCCCCGGAATTCGTACTTGTCGAAGGCGTATCCCGCGGCGACGCAGATCAGCGAGCAGACGATCGCCCCGCCGCCCGCGTACAGGAGGCTGTTGAGGTACCAGCGGAAGTAGATGCCGTCGCCGTAGGAGGCCAGGTTCGACAGGTTCTCGCCGAGGTTGAAGCCCTCGAAGGAGAAGGCGTTGCCCGCGAGCAGGCCGCCGGTGTCCTTCGTGGCGGCGGTGACCAGCCAGACGAGGGGGAAGAGCATGTAGACGACGGCGAGCAGGAGAAAGCCGTTGACGGCGGTCTTCGACATCCAGCGGCTGCGGGAGGCTGGGGAGTTCATGCTTTCTTGCCCTTCCGGCCGGTGAAGCGGGTGACGACGAAGGACAGCAGCGCGGCCGTGAGCGCCAGCAGGATGGAGGCGGCCGCGGCGAGACCGTAGTCGTTGCGTTCGAAGGCCGCGGTGTACGCGTACATGTTCGGCGTCCAGGTGGAGGTGACGGCGGAGCCGGTCCCCTTGTTGAGGATCAGCGGCTCGGTGAACAGCTGGAGCGAGCCGATGACCGTGAACAGCGCGACCATCACGACGGAGGCGCGGATCAGCGGAACCTTGATGCTGAGCGCGACGCGCCAGGCACCGGCCCCGTCGACCGTCGCCGCTTCGAGCACGGAGCGGTCGATCGCCTGCAACGCGGCGTAGAAGATCACCATGTTGTAGCCGAGCCACTCCCACAGGGCGATGTTGACGATCGAGGGAAGGGCGCCTTCGGGGGAGAAGAAGTCGAAGCCGATCCCGCCGGACTCCATGGCGCTGACCACCGGGCTGAGCTGCGGTGTGTAGAGGTACACCCAGATCAGCGCGGCGATGATGCCGGGCACGGCGTGCGGCAGGAAGAGCGCGAGCTGGAAGAACCGGCGGGCACGGGCCAGCGTGGAGTCCAGCAGCAGGGCGAGGGCGAGGGCTCCGACGAGCAGCAGCGGAATGTAGAACAGGCAGTATCCGAGGAGTACGCCGAAGCCCTCGCGGAACGCCCGGTCGCCCAGGGCCGCCGTGTAGTTGTCGAGTCCGCTGAAGACGGTCTCGGTGCCGCCGAAGCCCAGGCCGGACTGCTTCTCGGTGAACAGGCTGAGCCAGACCGCGTAACCGATCGGCAGCACCATGGCCACGGTGAACAGTACGAAGAAGGGCCCCAGCAGGATGGCGGCGGCTCTGGTCGTCCGGGCGCGCTTCATCAGCCTGCGTCCTCGACCTTCAGACCGCGCTTCTTCAGCTCGGCGACCGTGGCGTCGTGCCCGGCCTTCACGGCGTCCTTGATGGTGGTGCCACCGCTCGCGACCTTGCCGAACTGGTCCTTCATGGTGGTGTTCGTGGTGCCGGTCGTCGGGCCCCAGTTCCAGTCCTGGCCGATCGACGTCGCGGCGCCCTCGAACACCTGGTAGATGTCCTCGCCGCCGTAGAACCCGGCGTCGAAGGACTTCTTGGCCACCGGGCGCAGGGCCGCCGCGGCCGGGAAGGCGCTCGAAGTGCCGGACTCGATGCGGGCCTTGATGCCTTCCTCGGTGGTCGACATCCAGGTGGCGAACTCGACCGCGGCCTTCGCCTTCTTGCTGTCCCTGGTCACCGCGAAGGTGGAGCCGCCGAGCATGCCGCTGGCGGGCTTGCCGTCCCAGCTGGGCATCGGGGCGACGGCCCACTTGCCGCTCTGCTCGGGCAGGGTGCCCTTGAGGACACCCGCGCCCCAGGCGGCGCCGAGGTAGCCGACGGTGCCGCCGTTCTTGAGGGAGTTGGTCCACTCGGGGCTGAACGAGGCGTTGGAGCGGATCAGGTCGTCGTCGAGCAGACCCTGCCAGTAGTCGGCGACCTTGTTGGTGGCCGCGTCGGCGGTGCTGACCTTCCAGGTGTCGCCCTCGGGCTTGTACCACTGGGCGCCGGCCTGCCAGGCCATTGCCTGGAACGTGGTCGGGTCATCGGGGAAGAAGGTGCCGATCCGGGCCTTCTTGTCGGCCTTCTTGATCTTCTCGGCGGCCTTGCGGAACTCGTCCCAGGTCTTGGGGACCTCGACGCCGTACTTCTCGAAGAGGTCCTTGCGGTAGTAGAAGGACTGCGGCGAGGCGTCGAACGGAACGGCCCAGTTCTTGCCGCCGAGCGTCGTCAGCTCGACCGCCTGCGGCAGCAGCTTCTTGCGGATGTCCTCGGTGAAGTACTGGCCGATGTCCTGGAGCGCGCCCTGACTGACGTACTCCGGAAGCTGCGGGTACTCGATGGAGACGAGGTCGGGGGCGTTGCCCGCCTTCACCGCGTTGGAGATCTTGGCGTAACCGCCCGCGTTGCCGGACGGGATCTCCTCGTACACCACCTTGATGTTCTTGTGCGAGGCGTTGAACGCGTCAACGACCTCCTTGGATCCCTTGGCCCAGCCCCAGAAGGTGATGCTGACGGGCTTGCCGTCGCTTCCGGCGGCGGAGTCGTCGTCGCCGCTGCCGCCACAGGCCGTGAGAAGGGCGAGGGCGGTGGCGGTGCCGACAACGGCGAGGGACGTTCTGCTCGGACTGCGGCTCACAGCGAGGCTCCTGAACTGGCGGCGACATTGGCGTTGGCCGTGATCCTTGGACCAGTCGTGACCGAAGTCAAGAGCGAAAGATCGATTGATCGAAAAAAGATCAGATAAGTTACGTACGGAAGAGTGTGAGATATCCTGCGAAATCGGGTGCGAGGACCCGCGGGAACACCCGCTCCGCAGGCCCGCTCCGCGCCTACGGCAGGCGCGCCCCGCACGAGTCCCTGACCCTCAGCTGCGGCAGCAGCGTCAGATGCCGCCGCGGGGCGCCCGCGCTCTGGCCCAGCCGCTCCACCAGCAGCTCCGTCGCATGGCGGCCCACCTCGCGCTTGGGCGGCGCCACCGCCGTGAGCGGGGTGTCCGCGAGGGCCGCCACCTCGTCGTCGTAGGCGATCAGCGCCAGGTCCTGCGGTACCCGCACGCCCAGCTCGGCCAGGCGCTGCACCACCTGGATCGCGTCCACGTCGTTGTGGATCAGCGCCGCCGTCGCCACCCCCGACAGGACCGCCTCGCGCAGCGCCCGCACCGCCTCCTCGAAGGCGTCCGGGGCGAGTTCGGCCGGTACGGAATCGATCACGTCCTGCGGTGCGCGCAGCCCGAGCACGGCCAGTGCCTCCGCGTACCCGGACCGCACCGCGACCGCGGTCGGGGAGTCCGCGCGGGCCATCAGCAGCGGCGCCCCGTGCCCGAGTTCCACCAGGTGGCGAACGGCCAGCAGCACGCCGTGCGCGTGGTCCGAGCAGACCCGGTCCAGGCCGTCCAGCGGGGAGCCCGCGGTGGGCCTGCGCTCCAGCAGGACGGTCGGCACGGGCAGCGAGGCGATCCAGTCGCCGAACGCGGCGGGGTCGCCCGGGTCCTGCCAGCCGGGCGCGACCAGCAGCCCTTCGGCGCCCGCGGAGAGCAGGCCCTCGGTGCGGGCGTGGTCCTCCTGCGGCCGGTAGTCGGAGATCCGCAGGACGAGCCGGGCCCCGGCTCTGGCGGCGGCCTCGTGGGCCCCGCGGATGACCTCGGCGAAGTAGTAGGTCGACGAGGGCGCGAGCATGCCGAGGACCAGCCCGCTGCCCGTGGCGCCGGGGCCGGCGGCGGCACCCGGGGCGGCGTCCTGCGGCCAGGACACCGATCCGTGGACCCGGTCGAGCAGACCGCGGCCGGCCAGCTCCTCCACGTCACGGCGCGCCGTGACGGGCGAGACCCCCAGCAGCGAGGCCAGGTCCGAGACCCGGGCCGAACCCCGTTCCCGTACCAGCCCGAGCAGGCGGTCATGACGTTCAGCAGCACTCTCGCGCACGGCAGCAGTCCCCTCGCAGTGTGTGGCCCGGCCTCGGTCCGGCCGGTCCCGGGCCGTTGTCCGACCCTAGACCAACGTGATCGAACGATGGGAGTTTCGATCATTCAAACGCGATCCATTGACGTTCGATCAATCCGAGTCCAGGATTCCCGGCGATGCGGACGCGTCCCTTCCCCTCCGGCCGTCCGCCCCACCCCGACCGTCCGTCCCGACCCTGACTGTTCGTACGGAGGAATTGTGAGACATCGCGTCACCGCCGCGGCGCTCGCGGCCCTGACCGCCGCGGGCGGCCTGACCGTCGCGAGCCAGACCGCCGCACAGGCCGCGCCCACCGGCCGTACCTTCCACGTCGACTGCGCCGCGGACCCGGCCGGTGCCACCGGCAGCAAGGAACACCCCTGGACCTCGCTCGCCGAGGCCAACGCGCACCCCTACGGCCCCGGCGACCGGCTCCTGTTCAAGCGCGGCGCCACCTGCACCGGCACCCTCGCCCCCACCGGCTCCGGCTCCGCCCGCGCCCCGTTCACCATCGCCGACTACGGCGGCGGCCCGGCCCGCGCCAGGCTCGACGGTGCGGGCGCCCACGACGTGGTCCTGCTCGCCGACACGCAGTACGTGCACCTCAAGGCGCTGGAGATCACCAACGCCGCCAACCCGGGCAGCGAGCGCAACGGCGTCCGCCTCCGCCTCACCGACTACGGCGTCGCCCGCGGCTTCGACATCTCCGGCCTCTACATCCACGATGTGCGCGGCGGCGACTACAAGACGGTCTCCGGCTCCAGCGCGATCCACATCGCCGTCGAGGGCAAGGCGAAGGCCAGCTGGTACGACGGTCTGGACATCTCGCACAACCGCATCGAGGACGTCGACCGCGAGGGCATCTACTTCAAGTCGACCTTCTCCAAGCGCGATCTGGTCGGCCAGCAGCAGGACCCGAACGTGTATCCGGGGGAGTGGACGCCCAGCACCGGCGTCCGCATCCACCACAACACGCTCAAGTCCCTGGCCGGCGACGGGATGAAGCTCGACACCACCAGCGGCGCCCGCGTCGACCACAACCGGGTCGACGGCTTCCAGCTCCGCTCGCCCTCCGCCAACGCGGGCATCTGGACCTTCAACACCGATGACACGACCGTCGAGTACAACGAGGTCTCCGGCGGCGGCAACACTCACGACGGCATGTCCTTCGACGCCGACGGCGCCTCCCGGAACACCGTCTTCCAGTACAACTACAGCCACGACAACAAGGGTGGCTTCCTGCTGATCTGCCCGTACAGCGGCGCCAAGACCATCGGCACGGTCGCCCGCTACAACGTCAGCCGCGACGACGGCGCCCGGCTCGTCCAGAACTGCTGGGGCCCGATCCTGGGCACCGAGATCTACAACAACACCTTCCACAACAAGGAGCAGATCCCCGGCCACCTCGTCCAGGACGACGCCGGCAGCCCCGCCACCACCCAGCACGAACTGTCCATCCGGAACAACGTCTTCGTGAGCGAGGGCACCGGCGGCTACGCCTTCAAGAACCCGACCCCCGGGCTCTCCTTCGACCACAACGCCTTCTACGGCATCGACATGACCCGGCCGAACCCCGGCGGCATCACGGCCGACCCGAAGCTGCGGGACGACTTCCGGCTCGGCGCCGGCTCGCCCGCCCTCGCCGCCGGAGCCGTCATCGAGAACAACGGCGGCAAGGACTACTTCGGCAACGAACTGGAGCCCGGCGCCCCCAACATCGGCGCCTACGCGGGCCCCGGGGTGGGGTAACCCGCAGCTCACCGAGGACCGTACTTGCGGCCTGTCTTGGAGGTCATCCCTCCGAGCAGGCCGCGCGGCGTCACCTTCACGACCCCCATCAGCGCCTTGTACCGGGGATCGGGGACCGAGACCGACTTGCCGCGCGCCAGGTCCGCCAGGGCCGTCGCCACCAGCTTGTCCGCGTCGAGCCACATCCAGCCCGGGATGTTGCCGGTCCCCATCCCGGCCCGCTGGTGGAACTCCGTCCGTACGAACCCGGGACACAGCGCCATCAGCCGGACTCCCGTACCGGCCATGTCCTTCGCCGCGCCCTGGGTGAACTGCACGACCCACGCCTTGGACGCGCCGTACGTGCCGCGCGGCACGAACGCGGCCACCGAGGCCACGTTGACCACGCCGCCCCGGCCGCGCTCCCGCATCCCGGCCGCCGCCGCCGAGGTCAGCCGCAGCACCGCCTCGCAGTGCACCTTCAGCATCTTCAGCTCATCGGCCATGGGCACGTCCAGATACTGGCCCTTGTTGCCGAACCCGGCATTGTTGACCAGCAGGTCGACCGGATGGCGACGGTCCGTCAACCGGTCCTCGACCGAGGCGATCCCGTCGTCCTCGGAGAGATCGGCCCTCAGCACCTCGGCCTCGATGCCGTGCCGGTCGTGCAGCTCCGTCGCCTGCTCGCGCAGCCGCTCGGTGTCGCGCGCCACCAGCACCAGGTTGTGCCCGTCCGCCGCGAGCCGCCGCGCGAAGGCGGCACCGATCCCCGCGGTCGCGCCCGTAATCAGTGCAGTCGTCATACGCGGCACGTTAGTGCCTGTCCGGCACGCGGCGATCAGCTGTCCGCCGCCGGCCTTCCGGCGTACTTCAGAGCGGCGCGCAGCGCCTCGGGATGCAGTGCGTCCCCGGCGGCGAGCAGCTCCGGCAGCAGGTCCCTCCGCGTGGTGGTGGCCAGGAACTCCATCCGTACGGTGACGTCGTGGTCCGGGCGGTACACGATCTCGACCGGATCCCCGGCCCGGATCTCGCCCGGCTCGATCACCCGCAGATAGGCACCGGGAGCCGCCGCCCGAGTGAACCGCTTGACCCAGCGCTCTTCGCCGACATGACCGGCGAACGTACGGCACGGAATCCGGCCCGATGTCACCTCCAGCACCAGGCCCGCGCCGATCCGCCAGCGCTCGCCGATCCTCGCGCCGCTCACATCGACCCCGCCGGTCGTCAGGTTCTCGCCGAACGCGCCGTTGGCCAGCGGGCGCCCGAGCTCCCGCTCCCACACGTCGAGCTCCTCGCGGGCGAAGGCGTACACCGCCTGGTCGGAGCCGCCGTGATGGCGCAGATCGCACACCGAGTCCCCGGCCAGACCACTGCCGCCGGTGCCCTTGGGCCCGGGATCGGCGACCCGGACCGGCCCGTCGGCCGGCCGCTTGTCGATGCCGGTGACGCCACTGGGGGCGTCGGTGTAGGAGACGGCCCTCGGGCGCCCCGTGTTCACGGTCAGCAGCCGCATCGGCCCGGACGGTTCCATGGACTTCATACCGAGAACGCTAACCACTCCACCCTCAAAGATGTGCGGCAATTATTCGCAACCGATCCAAGAGTCGCTTATGGTTGAAGGGTGATCGAAGCCCGTCATCTCCGTGTCCTGCGCGCCGTGGCCGCCACCGGCTCGTTCTCCGCCGCCGCCCGCGAGCTGGGCTGCACCCAGCCCGCGGTCAGCCAGCAGATGAAGGCCCTGGAGGCCTCGGCGGGCACCACCCTGCTGATCCGTACCGGACGCGAGATGCGGCTCACCCAGGCCGGTGAGGCCCTCGTCCGGCACGCCTCGGGCATCCTCGCCGGTCTCACCGCCGCCGAGGAGGAGGTCGCCGCCATCGCCGGGCTGCGGGCCGGCCGGGTCCGGCTCGTCTCGTTCCCCAGCGGCAGCTCCACCCTGGTCCCCGGCGCCCTCGCCGCACTGCGCGCCGCCCACCCCGGCACCCGGGTCTCGCTGGTGGAGGCCGAGCCGCCGCGCTCGGTCGAGATGCTGCGCGAGGGCGACTGCGACATCGCGCTGGCGTTCCGCTACGGAGCCTCCGGCGCCGAATGGGACGACCTGGTGGTGCGCCCGCTGCTCACCGACCGGCTGATCGGCCTGGTCCCCGAGGGGCACCGGCTGTCGCATTCCGCCGCGGTGGGGATCGCCGAGCTCGCCGAGGAGTCCTGGATCGCGGGCTGCCCGCGCTGCCGCCGCCAGCTCGTGGAGGTCTGCGAGGCGTCGGGATTCACTCCCCGGATCGACTTCGCCACCGACGACTACCCGGCGGTGGTCGGCCTGGTCGGCGCCGGACTCGGGGTCGCCGTGCTGCCGGAGCTGGCGATCGAGTCCGTACGCCCCAAGGGCGCGCGCACCGTCACGGTGGAGCCGGCCATCGAGCGCGAGATCGTCGCGCTGACCCTGCCCGACCTGGCCCAGGTCCCGGCGGTGGCCGCCACCCTGGACCGGCTGTCCCTGGCGGCCGCCCGCTGAGGGGCCTGCCTGTGCCCCGGCCGCCGGTCGGTGGCCGGGTGTTCGGCCCCTCGGGCCTGTCCGGCGGACCAGGGTCGGAAGGGCCCCGCCGCGGAAACGTTTCTTTTGTTCTTGTGCCGGCCTGCGTTCCTGTACAGGCCTGCGCTGCCGTGCCGGCCTGCGTTCTCGCGTCGGCCTGCGTTCTCGTGCGGGCCGGTGCTCCCGTGCGGGCCTGGTGTTCCTGTGTCGGGCCCGGCGGGATCAGCCGTGCCCCGGGGCGCCCGACGGCGCCGCGGCCGCGATCAGCCGGCTGCGGGCCCGTCCCATGAGTTCCTCGCGTTCGTCCTCCGTCAGTCCGCCCCACACTCCGTAGGGCTCTCGCACGGCCAGGGCATGCGCGGCGCACTCGGCGCGTACCGGGCATCGCATGCAGACCTCTTTCGCCGAGTTCTCGCGGGCGCTCCGTGCCGCACCGCGCTCGCCCTCCGGGTGGAAGAACAGTGAGCTGTCCACCCCGCGGCAGGCCGCCAGCAGCTGCCAGTCCCAGAGATCGGCGTTGGGTCCGGGAAGGCGGGAGAAATCTGCCATTGCTTGTCCCCTCGAAACCTTGCTGAGTCGGAAACGTCGTTGTCGTCCGTCATCGACCGTGCCCACGACCGTACATCTGCTGTGTAAGTAGATGTAAATATGACTGATTGCGAATCTATCCACAGACACCAGCAAAAGGGAAGATAACCCGCTAAATGGGGCATACCTTCATGTGAAGTTTCGGTTGACGATCGGATGATCCGCGTCGTTCTCCTCCGTGTGCGGCCCCTCACGTAGAGTGCCGAACTCGGTTTCTGGACCCGTAACTCTTTCGAGTGACCGTCGTTGAGAAGGCGGAGGCGGTTGACGGAAAAAGCGATCGGGCAGGCGTCCGAGAGTGTCAACCGCACAGGTGACGACTTGTAACAGCCTGGAGGCTCAAGGTGACGCGCATCGGCTTCGGAGGACGGTCATGACATCCGTCCTCGTCTGCGACGACTCCCCGCTTGCCCGAGAAGCGCTTCGTCGCGCGGTCGCGACCGTGCCCGGCGTGGAGCGGGTGACGACGGCGGCCAACGGCGAGGAAGTCCTCCGCCGCTGGGGCGCCGACCGTTCGGATCTGATTCTGATGGACGTACGCATGCCCGGTCTCGGAGGTGTGGAGACGGTCCGGCGGCTGCTCTCCGCCGACCCCGGAGCCAGGATCATCATGCTGACCGTCGCCGAGGACCTGGACGGTGTCGCGCTCGCGGTCGCCGCCGGTGCCCGCGGCTATCTGCACAAGGACGCCTCCCGCGCGGAGCTGCGCGCCACCGTCACCCAGGCGCTGGCCGATCCGACGTGGCGGCTCGCCCCGCGTCGGCTGCGGTCGGCCGAGATGGGTGCGGCGCCGACGCTCACCGCGCGTGAGATCCAGGTGCTCGAAGGCATGAGCCACGGCCGTTCGAACGCCGAGATCGGCCGTGAGCTGTTCCTCTCCGAGGACACGGTGAAGACGCACGCCAGGCGCCTGTTCAAGAAGCTCGGCGCCTCGGACCGGGCACACGCCGTGGCGCTCGGCTTCCGCTGGGGTCTGGTCCGCTGAGGTCCGGCCGTGGCCGGCAGTCGATCGATTCCCCGCCCGTGCAGCGGCGGGCGGGGCGACGTGACCGACATGCGCGCGACGGGTTCCGCCCCACCGGTGGAGCCCGTCGCGCCGACGCTATGTGACGCTTCCCGGCCGATGCCGCATCCTTGAGATGTGGAGTTCCTGGGGAACGATTCGGTCGAGCGGAAGGGGAGGGCGCAGGACATGACTTCCGGCGCACCCGCTCATAACGCTTCGGTGCACAACTACGGACGCGGCGGCACGGATGACGCGGCTCCGGGGCACCATGGTCCGATGCGCGACGACGAGACGACGGCGATCGGTGCCCTGGTGCACCGTGCCGTCGAGGGCGACGCGCAGGCCACCCATGATCTGCTGGCCCATGTCCACCCCCTCGCGCTGCGCTACTGCAGGTCGCGGCTGAACCGGCTGCCCGGTGATGCTCGCCACTTCGTGGAGGACCTGGCGCAGGAGGTCTGTGTCGCGGTGCTGATGGCGCTGCCGCGCTACAAGGACACCGGCAGGCCCTTCGAGGCCTTCGTGTTCGCCATCGCGGGCCACAAGGTCGCCGACCTCCAGCGCGCCGCCATGCGGCACCCGGGGTCGACGGCCGTGCCGTCCGACGAGATGCCCGAGCGGCCGGACGACTCGCTCGGGCCCGAGGAGCGTGCCCTGCTCAGCAGCGATGCCGCCTGGGCGAAGAAGCTCCTGGCCAACCTCCCGGAGAACCAGCGCGAACTGCTGGTCCTGCGGGTCGCCGTCGGGCTCACCGCCGAGGAGACCGGGCAGATGCTGGGCATGTCGCCGGGCGCGGTCCGGGTCGCCCAGCACCGGGCCCTGAGCAGGCTGCGGGCGCTCGCGGAGCAGTGAGCGGACGCGGTCGGTGCCGTACGGGAGGATCCGTACGAAGCTACAGAACCTTTAGGTGATCTTGCTCGTGGAATGAGACACCCCCGAAGGCCGTTAGCATGGACATCCGCACCGATCAAGGCCATTTGGGGAAGGTGTCATGACTGCAAACGTCGACGGAGTGCCCGAGAAATTCGCGACGCTCGGGCTGACATACGACGACGTGCTGCTGCTGCCCGGCGCATCCGAGGTGCTGCCGAACGCGGTCGACACCTCGTCCCGTATCTCCCGCAATGTACGCGTGAACATCCCGCTGCTCTCCGCAGCGATGGACAAGGTCACCGAGTCCCGCATGGCCATCGCCATGGCACGGCAGGGCGGCGTCGGTGTCCTGCACCGCAACCTGTCGATCGAGGACCAGGTCAACCAGGTCGACCTCGTGAAGCGCTCCGAGTCCGGCATGGTGACCGACCCGATCACCGTGCACCCGGACGCGACGCTGGCCGAGGCCGACGCGCTGTGTGCCAAGTTCCGCATCAGCGGCGTCCCGGTGACCGACCCGGCGGGCAAGCTGCTCGGCATCGTCACCAACCGCGACATGGCGTTCGAGTCCGACCGCAGCCGCCAGGTGCGCGAGGTCATGACGCCGATGCCGCTGGTGACCGGCAAGGTCGGCATCTCCGGCGTCGACGCCATGGAGCTGCTGCGCCGCCACAAGATCGAGAAGCTTCCGCTGGTCGACGACGCGGGTGTCCTCAAGGGCCTCATCACGGTCAAGGACTTCGTGAAGGCCGAGCAGTACCCGAACGCGGCGAAGGACGCCGAGGGCCGGCTCCTCGTCGGCGCGGCGGTCGGCGCGAGCCCCGAGGCCCTGGAGCGCGCCCAGGCGCTGGCCGGGGCGGGCGTGGACTTCCTCATCGTCGACACCTCGCACGGCCACAACAGCAACGCGCTGAACTGGATGGCGAAGATCAAGTCCAGCGTCGGCGTCGACGTCATCGGCGGCAACGTCGCGACGCGTGACGGCGCGCAGGCCCTGATCGACGCCGGCGTCGACGGCGTGAAGGTCGGCGTGGGCCCCGGCTCCATCTGCACCACCCGTGTGGTCGCCGGTATCGGCGTCCCGCAGGTCACCGCGATCTACGAGGCCGCTCTCGCCGCCCGTGCGGCCGGCGTCCCGGTCATCGGGGACGGCGGCCTGCAGTACTCCGGCGACATCGGCAAGGCGCTCGCCGCCGGTGCCGACACGGTGATGCTGGGCAGCCTCCTCGCGGGCTGCGAGGAGTCTCCCGGCGAGCTCCTCTTCATCAACGGCAAGCAGTTCAAGTCGTACCGCGGCATGGGTTCCCTCGGGGCGATGCAGTCCCGCGGCCAGGGCCGCTCGTACTCCAAGGACCGCTACTTCCAGGCCGACGTGGCCTCGGACGACAAGCTCGTCCCCGAGGGCATCGAGGGCCAGGTGCCCTACCGCGGCCCGCTGGCCAATGTGCTGCACCAGCTCGTCGGCGGCCTCCGCCAGACGATGGGCTACGTGGGCGCCGCCTCCATCGACGAGATGGAGACCAAGGGCCGCTTCGTCCGCATCACGTCCGCGGGGCTCAAGGAGAGCCACCCGCACGACATCCAGATGACGGTCGAGGCGCCGAACTACAGCCGCAACAAGTAGCCGCCGACAGTGCCAGGGGCGGCCCCGGGACTCCCGGGGCCGCCCCTGGCGCGTATGTCGGGGATACTGGAAGGCGCTGAAACGCAGAGGGAAAGGCCACACACGTGACTGAGATCGAGATCGGGCGCGGCAAGCGCGGCCGCCGGGCGTACGCATTCGACGACATCGCCGTCGTTCCGAGCCGCCGTACCCGCGACCCGAAGGAGGTCTCGATCGCCTGGCAGATCGACGCCTACCGTTTCGAGCTGCCGTTCCTGGCCGCTCCCATGGACTCCGTGGTCTCCCCGCAGACCGCGATCCGCATCGGTGAGCTCGGCGGCCTCGGCGTCCTCAACCTTGAGGGCCTGTGGACGCGGCACGCCGACCCGCAGCCGCTGCTCGACGAGATCGCCGAGATGCCTGTCGAGTCGGCGACCCGCCGGCTCCAGGAGATCTACTCCGCGCCGATCCAGGAGGAGCTGATCGGGCAGCGCATCAAGGAGGTGCGCGACTCCGGTGTCGTCACCGCCGCCGCGCTCTCCCCGCAGCGCACCGCGCAGTTCTCCAAGGCCGTCGTCGACGCGGGCGTGGACATCTTCGTCATCCGCGGTACGACGGTCTCCGCCGAGCACGTCTCGGGTGCCGCTGAGCCGCTCAACCTCAAGCAGTTCATCTACGAGCTGGACGTCCCGGTGATCGTCGGCGGCTGCGCCACGTACACCGCCGCCCTGCACCTGATGCGTACCGGTGCGGCCGGTGTTCTCGTCGGCTTCGGCGGCGGCGCCGCGCACACCACGCGCAACGTCTTCGGCATCCAGGTCCCGATGGCGACCGCGGTCGCCGATGTGGCCGGCGCCCGCCGTGACTACATGGACGAGTCCGGCGGCCGGTACGTGCACGTGATCGCGGACGGCGGCGTCGGCTGGTCCGGCGACCTGCCGAAGGCCATCGCCTGCGGTGCGGACGCCGTGATGATGGGCTCCCCGCTGGCCCGTGCGACGGACGCGCCGGGCCGCGGCCGGCACTGGGGCATGGAGGCCGTCCACGAGGACGTGCCGCGCGGCAAGCTGGTGGACCTGGGCTCGGTCGGCACCACCGAGGAGGTCCTGACCGGTCCTTCGCACACCCCCGACGGTTCGATGAACATCTTCGGCGCGCTGCGCCGGGCGATGGCGACGACGGGGTACAGCGACCTCAAGGAGTTCCAGCGCGTCGAGGTCACGGTGGCGGACTCGCAGCACCGCCGCTGACGCTGTGTCGTAGCGGGCTGTGTCGTTTCAGGACGTGGTTGGGGCCCCACCGGGCCGGTGGGGCCCCAACCACGTGCGTGCCTTGGGAGGTGGTTCCCCGCTCGCCAGTGTTGTGACGGAGCTCAGATCTCGCTCAATTCTGGTGGGAGAGTCGTGTGCGGAGCCGCGAGCGGGACTAGCGTCGGGGGCGCTGCTGTGACCGGCAGCCTCGACGAGGGGAAAGCTTTGCGATTCACGAATTCGGCTGTCGCCCGAGGGATAGGCGCTGCAACTACCGTTCTTGCTATCGTCCTTGCGACGATGGGCATGGCTGGTGAAGCCCAGGCCGTCAGCAAGCGGGTTTGCCTGAGCAGGGGTGGGCACTTCGTCTACTGCAAGCTCAAGAACGTCAAGTACGAGGGTGTGGTCCAGGGGAAGGCGGCCATCGCCATGGTTCAGGGGCGGGGGCCCATGACGCTCACACTGACTTCCATCGAGACCGTGAGCAACACCAAAAGCTCGACGGTCACGGTGACTGCGGGGGCCGTCTCGGGTGCAGTCGGGTTCGACGTCACGAAGTCCCGCACGAAGAGCATGTCGGGCAGCTGGGACGTTCCGAAGGGCAAGTTCGGGACGCTGAAGGCATACCCGCTCTACAAGTCGTACTCCTTCAAGATCTACAGCAAGCTCGACGGCAGCTACGTGGGTAAGGGCACGGCACGCAAGGCGATTGGGTATCGCTACAAGCACTCTGCGAAGTAATTGCGCCGTCGACGGAAGGTGCAGACGGAGGTGGGCCCGGACCGCAGCGGCGGTCCGGGCCCACCCGTATGTGTCCGCGCGACTAGCCGGCAGCCTTCTTGGCGCCGGAGAACGCGGCGACCGCCGCGATGGCGAAGAAGAGGTACGAGATGAAGTCCGAGTCGGCCTTCCACAACTCGTTCAGCGCGCCGAAGTGCTCGAAGAACAGCTCGGAGACGGTGACCGGGAGCTCCTTGGCCGCGATCATCGCCTCGCCGAGCAGCTGGCCGAAGTAGACGGCGACCAGCGAGAGCAGGGCGCTGACGACCGGCAGCGCGGGGTTGCGGCCGCCGACCTTGCCCGACGCGAAGCCGACGACGAAGCCGACACCCACGGCCGCGTAGCCGATCTCGTGCTTGGTGGCGCCGATGATGGCGCCGTAGATGGCGGCGGCGACGATGGCCGCGACGACGGCGGCGGCCAGACCGAGGCCGATGTTGTTGCGTGCCGGGGCCGGCGGGGTGAACGGTGCGCCGCCGAACGGGGCGCCCGGCTGCTGGCCCGCGAACGGGTTGCCGCCGGGCTGGGCGCCGGGCTGCTGGCCCGCGAACGGGTTGCCGCCGGGCTGGGCGTCGTGCGGCTGGTTCGGAGGCGGCACGGGCTGGCTCATGGTGATATCCCCCCTGGGACGGAAGCGCACGACTGTGCGAGAAGTGACGCCGCAGGCTAGCAGCAGCCTGTGACATCTCCTACCGAAATCCTGGGGAGAGATGTTTAAAGCCGGTGTGCGGCCCCCGCCGGGGTCGCGCCGCGGGTGTCCAGGAGGAGCTGGGCCTTCACGGCGAGGCCCTGGAGGTCGTACGTCCGGTGGTGCTGGAGCAGCACCGTGAGGTCGGCGCTGGACGCCGCCTCGTACAGCGAGTCGGCGCGCGGGACCGGGAGCTCGCGTACCCGCCAGTCCAGGACGTGCGGGTCGTGGTAGCCGATCTGGGCGCCCATGTCCATCAGCCGGGTCGCGATCTCCCGGGCGGGGGAGCCCTCCTGATCGGCGAGGTCGGGCTTGTAGGTGACCCCGAGCAGCAGCACCCGGGCGCCGCGGACGGACTTGCCGTGTTCGTTCAGCAGGGTGGCGCAGCGCTGGATCACGTACTGCGGCATCCGGCCGTTGATCTCCTGGGCGAGCGAGACCATCCGCAGGGGGTGGCCGGGGGTGCGGCTGTTGTACGGGAGGTAGCCCGGGTCGACGGGTGCGCCGTGGCCGCCGACGCCGGGGCCGGGGCGGAAGGGCTGGAAGCCGAAGGGCTTGGTCTCGGCGCAGCGGATGACGTCCCACAGGTCGACGCCGAGGTCGTGGCAGAGCACCGCCATCTCGTTGACCAGGGCGATGTTGACGTGCCGGAAATTGGTCTCCAGAACCTTGGTCATCTCGGCCTCGCGCGGGCCGCGCGCCCGGACGACCTTGTCGGTGAGCCGGCCGTAGAAGGCGGCGGCGGATTCGGTGCAGGCGGGGGTGAGGCCGCCGATGACCTTGGGGGTGTTGGCGTAGACGTGGGTCCGGTTGCCGGGGTCGAGGCGGCTGGGGGAGCAGGCCAGGTGGAAGTCGCGGCCGGCGCGCAGGCCCGAGCCCTCTTCGAGCAGCGGCAGCAGGTAGTTCTCGGTGGTGCCGGGCGGTACGGCCGATTCGAGCAGCACGGTGGTGTGCGGGCGCAGCCGGGCGGCGAGTGCGCGGGCGGCGTCGCCGACGGCGGTGAGGTCGATGGTGCGGTCGGCGCCGAGGGGGGCGGGCGCGCAGATCACCGCAGTACGGACCCGGCCCAGTTCGGCCGGGTTGGTGGTGGGCCGGAAGCCCCCCGAGAGCATCCGGCGGATCTCCGAGGCGGTGAGCGATCCCTCGACGGGGGTGCGGCCCGCGGAGAGCTCCGTGCAGGCGCGCGGGTCGGTGTCGTAGCCGACGGTCTGCACGCCCGCGGCCACGGCGGCCTGGGCGAGTGGCAGGCCGAGGTGGCCGAGTCCGATGACTGCGAGGTCTGCGGGCATGTGGATGGGCCGTCCTTCCCGTCGGACTATGGCCATGAGGGCAGAAAGCGCAACCGCTGTGGACAGCGCAATGTCACACTAGGCTTATATATGACCTGTATGTCGCATTGCGAGCTTCTGTCGTCCCGGTGTTGTCCACAGGCGGTGGCCGAAGTCGTGGACGCCGGACAGAATCGAGAGGTGGGCGCGGGCCGCCCCGGCCGCCGGGCCGGGTCGCGTCCCCGTGCCGGACCACCCCGATCTACCCGGGAGGCAGCGGTGAGGACAGCGACACTGGGACCCGCGGAGCGCGCCGAGGCGCTGGCCGCGATGGCCGAGCGCGAACTGGACGTGCTGGTCGTGGGAGCGGGCGTGGTCGGCGCCGGCACGGCGCTGGACGCGGCGACGAGAGGCCTCTCGACCGGGCTGGTCGAGGCCCGCGACTGGGCGTCGGGCACATCGAGCAGGTCGAGCAAGCTGATCCACGGCGGGCTGCGGTATCTGGAGATGCTCGACTTCGCGCTCGTCCGCGAGGCGCTGAAGGAGCGCGGGCTGCTCCTGGAGCGGCTGGCCCCGCACCTGGTGAAGCCGGTGCCGTTCCTCTACCCGTTGCAGCACAAGGGCTGGGAGCGGTTCTACGCCGGTTCCGGCGTGGCGCTCTACGACGCGATGTCGGTGTCGTCGGGCCATGGCCGCGGCCTGCCCGTGCACCGCCACCTCTCCCGCCGCCACGCCCTGCGCGTCGCCCCGGCGCTGCGGAAGGACGCCCTGGTCGGGGCGTTGCAGTACTACGACGCGCAGATGGACGACGCCCGCTATGTGGCGACCCTGGTGCGCACCGCCGCCGGTTACGGCGCGCATGTGGCCAACCGTGCGCGGGTGGTCGGCTTCCTCCGGGAGGGCGAGCGGGTCGTCGGCGCCCGGGTGGAGGACGTCGAGGCGGGCGGTGAGTACGAGGTCAGGGCCAAACAGGTGGTCAACGCGACCGGGGTCTGGACGGACGACACCCAGGCGCTGATCGGGGAGCGCGGACAGTTCCACGTCCGGGCGTCCAAGGGCATTCACCTGGTCGTCCCCAAGGACCGCATCCACTCCTCGACCGGCCTGATCCTGCGGACCGAGAAGTCCGTCCTCTTCGTGATCCCGTGGGGGCGGCACTGGATCATCGGGACCACGGACACCGACTGGGACCTGGACAAGGCGCACCCGGCGGCGTCCAGCGCCGACATCGACTACCTGCTCGAACACGTCAATTCGGTCCTGGCCACCCCCTTGAGCCGGGACGACGTCCAGGGCGTGTACGCCGGGCTGCGGCCGCTGCTGGCCGGCGAGTCCGACGCGACCAGCAAGCTCTCGCGCGAGCACACGGTGGCGCATCCGCTGCCGGGCCTCGTGGTGGTGGCGGGCGGCAAGTACACGACGTACCGGGTGATGGCCAAGGACGCCGTGGACGAGGCGGTGCACGGCCTGGACCAGCGGGTGGCGGCCTGCGTCACCGAGGAGATCCCGCTGCTGGGCGCGGAGGGATACCCGGCGATGTGGAACGCCAGGGCGAGGATCGCGGCCCGGTCCGGACTCCATGTCGCCCGGGTGGAGCACCTGCTCAACCGGTACGGTTCGGCGACCGAGCAGATCCTTGAACTGATCCTGGCCGATCCGGTGCTGGGGGAGCCGCTGCCCTCGGCCGACGACTACCTGAAGGCCGAGATCGTCTATGCCGCCTCGCACGAGGGGGCCCGCCATCTCGACGACGTACTGACCCGCCGGACCCGGATCTCCATAGAGACCTTCGACCGGGGCACGCGCAGCGCCCGGCTCTGCGCGGAACTGATGGCGCCGGTGCTGGGCTGGGACGAGGGGCAGATCGACCGGGAGGTCGAGCACTACGACAAGCGGGTGCAGGCGGAGCGGGAGTCGCAGCGCCAGCCGGACGACCTCACGGCGGACGCGGCGCGGCTCGGGGCACCGGACATCGTGCCGATCTAGGAGCTCGGGGACTCTCCGACCGGTCGCGGAACCCTGTTCAGGGGATCCGGGGACCCCCGACCGGTCGCGGAACTCCGTTCAGGGGCTCCGGGGATTCTCCGGCCGGTCGCAGAACTCCGCTTCGAGCAGTGCGGGTTCGAGGGTCCGCGCGTGGGTCAGCGTGTCCGTGTCGATGCGGTACGTCAGGGTGTGGCGTCCGTCGCGCGTCGAGGCGGTGCGGACGTAACTGCCCGCTATGTGGCCGTTGTGCCCCCAGACGGTGGTGCCGCAGGAGAGCTTCTGCGGATAGATGCCCAGTCCGTAGACGCCATGTGTGGCCCGGGTGTTCAGCAGGAGCGCCAGCTGGGCGGGCGGGAGGAGACGGCCGCCCAGCAGGGCCGCGTAGAAGCGGTTCAGATCGTCGAGCGTGGAGATCAGCGCGCCGGCCGCGCCCGCCGTGCGGGGGTCCAGCGTGGTGACGTCGCGCAGACCGCCGGCGGCCGGATCGCGGGAGTAGGCCCGGCCGTGCGGGGAGGGCAGGGCGGTACGGGAGCCCGGGAGGGAGGTGCCCGTGAGGTGGAGGGGGGTGATGATGCGGTTGCGGATCTCGGTGGCGTAGCCGTGACCGGTGACCCGTTGAACGACGAGTCCGAGTACGGCGTAATTGGTGTTGGAGTAGGCGTAGCGGCCGGGAGCGCTCGTCGGACGGTGGGTCAGGGCGACGCGGACCGCCGCGACGGCCGTGAGGGGGTGGGCGGATGGATCGGCGGTGTAGTCGTAGAGGCCGCTGGTGTGGCTGAGCAGGGCTTGCAGGGTGATGCGGCGGCCGTCGTTGCCGTTGCCGCGCACCAGCCCCGGCAGCAGCCGCTCGACCGGGTCCGTCAACTGGAGCCGTCGTTCCCGGGCGAGTTGGAGCACGACCGTGGCGACGAAGGTCTTGGTGATGCTGCCCGCCCGGAACCGGTCCGCCCGCCGGATCCCGGGACCCGTCGAGCGATAGGTGTCGTACGGTGCGGTGGAGGCGCGGCGGGCCAGCAGCGCCGCCGTGGGGGCACCGCCCTCGGCGACGAGCCGGGGAAGATAGGCGGCCGCGGGGGTGAGGTGTGGTTCGCTGGGCAGGGGCACCGTTCCCAGGCCGAGCAGCGCCAGCAGCAACGGGGCGACGAGCAGTGCCCTGGGTATCGGCATGGCGGGGATTCCCTTCCTCGGGGCACATCATGGCGGGCCCGCGGACCCGGCACCATGACCGGTGCCGGGGTGAGGGACAATGAACGCTCTGCCAGGGCGGGTTGATCGCAGAGGGGACGCATGTCGGAGGCGGAGCAGGCACGGGAGCCCCAACGGGACAAGGACGGACGTCTCCTTGCGGGGCGCTACCGGCTCGGGGAGGTGCTCGGCCGGGGCGGTATGGGCACGGTCTGGCGTGCCGTCGACGAGACGCTGGGCCGCACGGTCGCGGTCAAGGAACTGCGGTTCCCCTCGGCCATCGACGAGGACGAGAAGCGTCGGCTCATCACGCGCACGCTGCGTGAGGCGAAGGCGATCGCCAGGATCCGCAACAACGGCGCGGTGACGGTCTACGACGTGGTCGACGAGGACGACCGGCCGTGGATCGTGATGGAGCTCATCGAGGGCAAGTCCCTCGCCGAAGCCGTGCGCGAGGACGGTGTCCTGACGCCGAAGCGCGCCGCCGAGGTCGGCCTCGCCATCCTCGACGTGCTGCGCTCGGCGCACCGCGAGGGCATCCTGCACCGCGACGTGAAGCCGTCCAACGTGCTGATCGCCGAGGATGGCCGGGTCGTGCTGACCGACTTCGGCATCGCCCAGGTCGAGGGCGACCCGTCGGTCACCTCCACGGGCATGCTCGTCGGCGCCCCCTCGTACATCTCGCCCGAGCGCGCCCGCGGCCACAAGCCGGGGCCGCCCGCAGACCTCTGGTCGCTCGGCGGACTGCTGTACGCCAGCGTCGAGGGCTCCCCGCCGTACGACAAGGGGTCGGCCATCGCCACCCTGACCGCGGTGATGACCGAGCCGCTCGACCCGCCGAAGAACGCCGGTCCGCTGGAGGAGGTCATCTACGGCCTGCTCGCCAAGGACCCCGAGCAGCGGCTCGACGACGCGGGTGCCCGTGCCCTGCTCAACGATGTGATCCACGCCCCCGAGAAGCCGGACCCGGTGGCGGTGCCGCCCGCCGACGCCACCCAGGTCATGGCGCTGCCCGGAAAGACCGACGAGCCCCGCGCCAAGGCGCCGAAGCCCGCGGAACAGGGCGAGGGCACGCGGGACCGGCTGCGGGGTGCCCTGCGCTCCGTACGGAACGCGAAGACGGCACCGGCCGCCGCGGCCGCGGCGGCGACCACCACACCGCCCCCGCCCTCGGCACCCCCGTCGGTCTCCCCCTCGTCCGCCGGCGCGGCCACCCCCGCCAAGCCCGCGACCACCCCGGCCTCGGCGACCACCCCGGCCTCCGCGGTCGTACCGCCGCCGCGCCCGGCCACGTCCCCGGCCGCCCCGCCCCGGGCGTCCATCACGGACGTGGTGCCGCGCCGGACCCTGGCGATCATCGCGGCCGTGATCGTACTCGCCGTGCTCGGCACGGTCCTCGCGCTCACGCTCGGCGGGGACGACAAGAACAACGCGGGCAACGAAGGCGGCAAGGACGACAAGTCCACCTCCGCCGGGCCCTCGGCGTCGACGGGCGGCTCCCCGGAGACCGACAGCGGCAGTGGCAGCGGCAAGGACCAGGGCAACGGCCAGGATCAGGACCAGAACGGCAATCAGGGCCAGGGCCAGGGACAGGGCGAGGACCAGGGAACGGGCAACGGCAAGGACGGCGGCAAGGGCGACAAGCCGGGCGACGCGCTGCCCGCCGGATTCCGGATGGTCACGAACAAGAAGTTCCACTTCCAGATGGCCATGCCCGAGGACTTCCGCTTCTACAAGACGGCGGGCCAGAACTCCGGCGGCATCTACAACGTCAGCGGCGGCTTCCCCCGTATCCAGGTCGACTACACCGACTCGCCCGGCGGTGACGCGGCTGCGGCCTGGAATGCCGCGAGGGCCGCAGTCGCGGCCAGCAGCAGCGGCTACCACCATCTCGGCATAAACAAGGTCCAGTACAACAACTACCCGACCGTCGCCGACTGGCAGTTCGAGCGCACCCAGAACGGCCAGCGGGTCCATGTGCTCAACCGGGGCTTCAAGGTCGACGGCAAGCACGGCTACGCGATCATGATCAGCTGCAAGGCCGACGAGTGGGACAGCAAGGAGTGCCGGACGCTGCGCAAGACCGCGTTCGACACGTTCAAGCCCATCGACTGAACAACCGGGCCTCGGGCGGCCATTCAGGCTCCGGGGGGAACAATCGGGCTTCGGCCCCACGGGCTGATCCGTGGGCGGAAGGGGCCGGGATGCGCCGACCCGGCCGCGTGTCCGGCACTTGCCACGTATCGTGAGAGCCTGAAGACCGTACGCAGCTGGAACGGTGGGTCAATTGCGCGGTGAGTGACCGCAATTGATGGATTGATTCCGGCTTTCGTGGCCGGGGGGACAGCGCGCTCTGGGGAGGCGTCGTGGACGACTACGCGGGTCGGGTACTTGCCGACCGCTACCGCCTTCCGCTGCCTCCGCACGACGAGTACGAAACGGTCGAGACCCGGGCGTTCGACACCTATAGCGGGCAGGAAGTCCTGGTCCGGCAGGTGCCGTTGCCCGAGGTGGTGGACGCCGAGGTGGTGGACGCCGAGGATTCGGCCCCGTGGGCCCGACGGTCGGCCGGGCGGGCCGTGCGCGTTCCCACCGACCCGGTGGTCCGGCGCGCCGTGGAGGCGGCGCAGGCGGCGGCCCAGGTGCCCGACCACCCCAGGCTCGATCAGGTCTTCGACGTGTTCGCCGAAGAGGGTTCGCTCTGGATCGTGAGCGAACTCGTCGCGGCTCGCCCGCTCGCCTCGCTCCTCGCGGAGCGACCGCTCAACCCCTTCCGGGCCGCCGAGATCGGCTCCGACGTGCTGGCCGCGCTGCGCGTGCTGCACGCCCACGGCTGGACCCACCGGAACATCACCGTCCGCACGGTGCTGATCTGTGACGACGGCCGGGTCGTGCTGACCGGCCTCGCGGCCGGGGCGGCGGAGGAGGCGCTCTGCGGGTACGTGACGACACCGCAGCCCGACGAGGCCGAGGACGAGGACGAGGGCCAGGGCGGTTACGGGGGCCGGGGCGGCTACGGGCACGAGGGCGGCTACGGCTACGAGGACGAGGACGGGTTCGCCCGCCCGGCGCTCGGTACGGGCTCCGCGGGCGCCTTCGCCCCGCCCCTGCCCGCCATGCCGCCCCTGCCCGCTTCTCCGGCCGAGGTGCCGGCCTCACGCGGCCCGGCGGCGATCGAGACGGGCCGGGGGGCCGACGCGACCCACGGCGATGACGACCCGTACGCGGACGACGACCCGTACGCGGACGACGACCCGTACGACGACGGCGACGACGGTCGCGACGCCCCGCACGGCGGTCCGGGAGACGCCGCACAGCTGCGGGCCGAGCGCGCCGGAGCGATCGCCGCCTACCGCGAGGGCGCCCGCGCCGCCGCACGCGTCAGCGAGGACCGGCGGCGCGCCGGCGCGGGCGACGCGGAGGACACCGGAAGCCTGCCGGTCCAGCGTCCCGCACGGCCGGAGGACGCGTACCTGCCGGACCCGGACGACGGCGGCTACGACGACGGCCACGAGACCGACGGCCACGAGACCGGCGGCCATGGCTACGACAACGACGGCCACGACGGCGGCGACGGCGAGGACGGCCGGCCGCCCGCACGGTGGCTGCATCTCACCGGTTCCTGGAGCGACGGCCCCGGTTCCGGCCGCCCCGTCCCCGCCGGAGGTTCCGGCGAGGACGCCCTGCGCGCCGACGCCCGGCGTCACGGTGACTCCCCGACGCTGCCCGCGCACCGCACGGGGCGGCAGCAGCAGCCGGGCCGCTGGGACGAGGCGCCCGCGAGCGACCGTACGGACTCCGTCTACCGGGGCCCCGCCACACCGCTCGCCGCCGAGCGCGCCCGGCAGACCCGGATCGCCGTGGTCGGCGCGGTCACCGAGCGCTGGGCGCCCGAGCAGGCCGGCCCCGTCCACGAGAACTGGCGGCTGGCACCGCCGATCGGGCCCGCCACCGACCTCTGGGCACTGGGCGCGTTGCTCTACCGCGCCGTCCAGGGCCACGCCCCCTACCCCGAGGAGAACGCGGCCGAGCTCGTCCAGATGGTGTGCGGGGAGCCGCCCGCCTTCGCCGAGGAGTGCGGTCCGCTGCGTCCCGTCGTCGAGTCCCTGCTGCGCCAGGACCCCACCGAACGGCCGGACTTCGAGGAGCTGAGCGGCTGGCTGCGCTCCCTGGTGCGGTCGGCGCCCGAGCCCGAGGCCGGTCTGGACGTCGTGCCCCTGCCGTCCGCCGACACGGCCCGGCTCCCCGTCGTACGCCGCCGGGGCGAGCTGGTCCGCAGGCGACGCGGCCGGAGCGCGGCCCACGGCCGTCACCGCCACACGAAGGACAAGCCCGGCCGACAGGACCATCAGGACCGGCACGACCGACAGGATCGGCACGACCGACAGGACCGACAGGATCGGCACGACCGGCAGGTCGGGCTGGACATTCTCAGGGCCGAGCGAGCCCCTCGGGCGCCGCGTGAGCCCAAGGGCCCCAAGGCGCTGCGCACCCCGCCCCGCCCCCACGAGGGCGGTGACCGGGCGCCGCGGCGGCTCGGGCGGCTGCTCCTGGTGCTGATCCTGCTGGCCCTCGCCGCCGCCATCGCGTACGCCGTGATGTTCATGCCCAAGTCGAATGAAGAACCGGGCGGCGGCGCCTCGGGCCCGTCCTCCTCGGCATCCGGTTCGCCGGAGCCCGGCGCGGGGGAGCCCGGAGGCCAGGAGTCGTCCGGGTCGCCCGGCACCCAGCAGCCGCAGACCAGCCGCTCCGCCGTCGCGCTCGCTCCCGGCTACACCCTGCGCAAGGACAAGGAGGGCTTCGAGGTCGGTGTGCTCAAGGGCTGGCAGCGCAGCCCCGCCAACGCGGATCGTCAGATCCGCTACGGCAGCGACGGCTTCAGCCTGCTCATCGTCCCGGGCCGCG
The DNA here is from genome assembly GCF_042891445.1 of Streptomyces sp. NPDC001890. Taxonomy (NCBI): domain Bacteria; kingdom Bacillati; phylum Actinomycetota; class Actinomycetes; order Kitasatosporales; family Streptomycetaceae; genus Streptomyces; species Streptomyces sp. NPDC001890. Next base: position 268,221 of record NZ_JBIATE010000002.1, read on the forward strand.
ACACCGTCAAGGCCAACGGCGACGACCCGCTGGCGTACCAGGCGGGCAAGGAACTGGAGTTGCAGCCCTTCCGCGACTCCAGCTGGTCGGGGTCGAGCGGGCTGCGCCGGATCGACGTCGGGCGACAGGCCATGGCGGAGGGCCAGTTCACCTGGCAGGACGCCTCGGGGCGCGAGGTGTACGCCCGCAACCTCGTGATGATCGTCGAGGGCCGCTACCACGTCATCCAGGTCATCGGCCCGGAGAACCGGCGCGACAAGGTGTCGGACATCTACGAACAGGCCATCGCCTCCTACCGGGTGACGCGCTGAACCCTCTCCGTACAACTCCCGGGCGGGGCGGGAGCGACAAGCATCACAGTGCGGTCTCGTGGGCGGTGCGAGGTTCCGTGGCCGTGCGTCCTCTCCGTAATCTGGCACCCGAGGAACGGGGCGGGGATACGTGGATCGATCACAGGGCACGGACGCGGGACTGTTGCTGGCCGGAAGGTACCGGCTGGGCGAGGTCCTCGGGCGCGGCGGCATGGGCAAGGTCTGGCGGGCCCACGACGAGGTGTTGCACCGCACGGTCGCGGTCAAGGAGCTGACCGCCGGCCAGTACGTTGCGGAGGCCGACCGGATCGTGCTGCACGCCCGCACGCAGAAGGAGGCCCGCGCGGCCGCCCGGATCACGCACCCGGGCGTGGTCACCGTGCACGACGTGATCGAGTACGACAACCGGCCCTGGATCGTCATGCAGTACGTCGACGGGCCGTCCCTCGCCGACGCCGCCAAGGAGTCCGGCGAGGTCGAGCCGCGCGAGGCCGCCCGGATCGGCCTCCATGTGCTGAGCGCCCTGCGCGCCGCGCACGGGGCGGGGGTCCTGCACCGTGACGTGAAGCCGGGCAACGTGCTCCTCGCCAAGGACGGGCAGGTGCTGCTCACCGACTTCGGGATCGCCGCCATCGAGGGCGACTCGACCATCACCCGGACCGGTGAACTGGTCGGCTCCATCGACTACCTGGCACCCGAACGGGTACGCGGCGCCGACCCGGGACCCGCCTCCGACCTGTGGTCGCTCGGCGCCACGCTCTACACCGCGGTCGAGGGCCGCTCGCCGTTCCGCCGTACGTCCCCGATCTCCACCATGCAGGCCGTCGTCGCCGACGAGCCCCCGCCGCCCGGCCGGGCGGGCCCGCTGGCCCCGGTGATCACCGCGCTGCTCCGCAAGGCGCCGGACGAGCGTCCGTCGGCCGCGGAGACGGAGCGGATGCTGCTGGAGGCCATGGAGGGCCGCAAGCCCGTGGCCGCGCAGGCGTTCGTACCGACGCAGAGCGTCCCCGACGAGGTCCTGCGCTCCCTGGGCCAGGACGGCCCGTCCGGCCCGCCCGCCCCCGGCACCACCCGGCTGCCCCACCCCACCACCGCCGCACCGGCCCCGACGGCCCGGCGCAGCCGCTGGCGCACCGTGGTCCTGGTCATCGCGGCAGCTGCGCTGGTCGGCGGCGGCGCGGGACTCGCCGCGATGAAGTTCGGCGACCGGACGGACGACAACGCCGGGCGCGGCGGCACGGGCCATCACGCGACCGCCGACCCGGGGAAGCCCGGCGCCGACACCGGTACGGACGCCAAGGCCCCGCCGTCGGACAATCCCGGCGTACGGGTGAAGGACGTGCCCGACGGCTGGAAGCGGGTGGAGGACCCCGAGGGCTTCAGCCTGACCGTGCCCGAGGGCTGGGAGCGCCGGGCGGACGGCAACCAGATCGACTACACCCCGGACAACGGCGTGCACTACATCCGGATCAGCATCGACCCGGCGCCCGACTTCGACAACCCGTACATGCACATGCTGAGCCTGGAGACGCAGCTCTCCACGCGGCTCCCCGGTTACGAGCGCAAGACCCTGCACTCCAACACCTACCGGGACCGTCCGGGTTCGCTCTGGGAGTTCACCTGGACCGAGACCAAGGACCACCCGGGCCCGCGCCATGCCATCGACCAGATGTACTTCGGCGAGGAGGGCGGTCCGGAGTACGCGCTGTACATGACGGGCCCGGCGGACGACTGGGACACGACCCGGGCACAGTTCGACACGATGCTGCGCGGCTGGCGTGCGCCGGGCACCTCGGGCTGAGGCCCCTCGGCCCCTTCTCTGACGGAAGGGGTCCTGATCAGGGGCTTTGTTGCCAGTGATCGCTGGCTTGTTTGTGGGGACTGTGAAAACCCGTTACCCACGGGTACCCAAAGTGTGCGGCTGGACGTACTCTCGCCCTCATGACGGACTCGCAGGCCTCCACATCCACCCCCGCAGCCCCGGTCGGCACCAACCCGGTGGCCGCCGCGCCCGCGGGCGTACGCACCGCCGCCGATGTGGTGACTCCCGAGGTGATCGCCCAGCTGACCCGGGGTGTGGCCGGCTCGGGCCGTACGGCCAACCACACGCCCTTCACCGGGAAGAAGCTGGCCGACCTGCCGGAGTCCACCCCCGAGGACGTGGCGGGCGCCTTCGAGCGGGCCCGTGCCGCCCAGCCCGCCTGGGCCGCGACGCCCGTCCGAGCCAGGGCCGCCGTACTGCTCCGCTTCCACGACCTGGTGCTCAGCCGCCAGGCCGAGGTGCTCGACCTCATCCAGCTGGAGACCGGCAAGGCCCGGCTGCACGCCCACGAGGAGGTGCAGGCCGTCGCCGTCGCGGCCCGCCACTACGGGCGCAAGGCCGGCTCGTACCTGAAGCCGAAGCGGCACACCGGAGTCGTACCGACCCTCACCAAGGTCACCGAGCTGCGCCAGCCGCGCGGCGTCATCGGGCAGATCGCGCCGTGGAACTACCCCTTCGAGCTGTCCGTCGGCGACGCGCTGCCCGCGTTCGTCTCCGGCAACGCCGTCGTGATGAAGCCCGACACGGAGACCGCGCTGACCGCGCTGTGGGCCCGTGACCTGCTGATCGAGGCCGGACTGCCCGCCGAGGTCTTCCAGGTCGTCCTCGGCGAGGGCCCCGTCGTCGGCCCCGAGGTCGTCAAGCACGCCGACTACGTCTCGTTCACCGGTTCCACCCGCACCGGCCGAGAGGTCGCGCAGGGCGCGGCGGCCCGGCTCGTCGGCGTCTCGCTGGAGCTCGGCGGCAAGAACGCCATGCTGGTCCTCAAGGACGCCGACGTGGAGAAGGCCGCCGCGGGCGCCGTCCGCGCCTGCTTCTCCTCCGCCGGCCAGCTCTGCATCTCCATCGAGCGGCTGTACGTCCACGAGTCGATCGCCGACGACTTCGTGGCCCGCTTCGCCGCCCGTACGAAGGCCATGCGGCTCGGCAACTCGCTCGCCTACGGCGCCGACATGGGGTCCCTGGTCGGCGAGCGCCAGCTGGAGACCGTCACCCGGCACGTCGCGGAGGCCGTCGAGAAGGGCGCGAAGCTCGTCGCGGGCGGCGTCGCCCGCCCCGACATCGGCCCGCTGTTCTACGAGCCGACCATCCTCGACGGCGTCGAGGCGCCGATGGCGGTGTGCAGCGAGGAGACCTTCGGCCCGGTCGTCTCCATCTACCGCTTCACCGACGAGGACGAGGTCGTGGACCTGGCCAACGCCACCCCCTACGGCCTCAACTCCAGCGTCTGGACCAAGGACTCCAGGCGCGGCCACCAGGTCGCCGCCCGGCTGCGCACCGGCACCGTCAACATCAACGAGGGGTACGCCCCCGCGTACGGCAGCGTGCAGTCCCCGATGGGCGGCATGAAGGACTCCGGCCTCGGCCGCCGGCACGGCTCCGAAGGCATCCTCAAGTACACCGAGGCACAGACCGTCGCCCAGCAGCGGCTGATCCCGCTCGCCCCGTCCTTCGGCATGGACGACGAGAAGTACGCGGCGTTCATGAGCGTCAGCCTCAAGGCGATGAAGGCGTTCCGCCTGCGCTGAACACCGGTGGTACCGCAGCACTTTCCGCCCGTTTAGCACCAAGGAGAGCCATGTCCCAGGACAGCCCTGCCCAGAATCGGCCCGCCGGCCCGGGAACGGCCGACGACGACGCCGCGTACGACTACGACGTGCTCGTCGTCGGCTCGGGCTTCGGCGGTGCGGTGTCGGCGCTGCGGCTGACCGAGAAGGGCTACCGGGTCGGGGTCCTGGAGGCGGGCCGTCGCTTCGCCCGGTCCGAACTGCCCAAGAACTCCTGGGACCTGAAGAACTTCCTGTGGGCCCCGACGCTCGGCCTGTACGGCATCCAGCGCATCCACCTGCTGGGCAATGTCATGGTGCTGGCCGGCGCGGGCGTCGGCGGCGGTTCGCTGAACTACGCCAACACCCTGTACGAGCCGCTCGCGCCGTTCTTCGAGGACCCGCAGTGGAAGGACATCACCGACTGGCGCGAGGAGCTGGGTCCGTACTACGACCAGGCCAAGCGGATGCTGGGAGTCCGGCTCAACCCGACGATGACCCCGTCGGACGTCCACCTGAAGGCGACCGCGCAGGCCATGGGCATCGGCGACACGTTCCACATGGCGCCGGTGGGCGTCTTCTTCGGGGACGGCGAGGACGGCGACGGCACGGCGAAGGCCCGGCCGGGCGGAGAGGTCGACGACCCGTTCTTCGGCGGGGCGGGGCCCTCCCGCAAGGCCTGCACCGAGTGCGGCGAATGCATGACCGGCTGCCGGCACGGCGCGAAGAACACCCTCAACGAGAACTACCTCCACCTCGCGCAGAAGGCCGGCGCGGTCGTCCACCCGATGACCTCGGTCGTCGCGGTCACCGAGAACTCCACGGGCGGCTACGCGGTCAAGACCCTCCCCACCGACAACCGGAAGAAGGGCAAGGGCCGCACGTTCACCGCCCGCAGGGTCGTCGTCGCCGCGGGCACGTACGGCACCCAGACACTGCTGCACCGGATGAAGGACACCGGTCTGCTGCCCCGGATCTCGTCCCGGCTCGGCGAGCTGACCCGCACCAATTCCGAGGGCCTGGTCGGCTCGCAGACCAGCGACCGGCGCTACCGCAAGAAGCACGGGACCGCGCGGGCCGACTTCACCCGCGGCGTCGCCATCACCTCCTCGATCCACCCGGACGAGAACACGCACATCGAGCCGGTCCGCTACGGCAAGGGCTCCAACTCGATGGGCGCGCTGACCATCCTCCAGGTGCCGTACGGCGCGCACCGGGTACGCAGGTGGCTGCTCGAACTGGTCAAGCACCCCACGCTCGCGGCCCGGTCGCTCTCCAACCGCCGCTGGTCGGAGCGGACCATCATCGGGCTCGTCATGCAGTCGCTCGACAACTCCCTGACGACGTACCGCAAGCCGGGCGGCGTGGGGAAGGGCCTGCTCACCGCACGGCAGGGGCACGGCGCGCCCAACCCGACCCAGATCGAGGCGGCGACGCGCAGCGCCACGCTGCTCGCCGAGGAGATCAACGGATTCGCGGGTTCGAACGTGGGCGAGCTGATGGGCACCCCGCTCACCGCGCACTTCCTCGGCGGCTGCCCCATCGGCGCCACCGCCGAGGACGGGGTGATCGACCCGTACCACCGGCTCTACGGACACCCCGGCATCTCGGTCGTCGACGGCTCGGCGGTCTCCGCGAACCTCGGTGTCAACCCGTCGCTGACCATCACCGCGCAGGCCGAGCGCGCGATGTCCTTCTGGCCCAACAAGGGCGAGGCGGATCCGCGTCCGGCGCAGGGCGAGGAGTACGAGCGGCTGAGCGCGGTCGAGCCGCGGTCACCGGCGGTGCCGAAGGACGCGTTCGGCGCGCTGAAGCTGCCGTTCCTCGGGCTGCCGGCCGTCCCGCCGAAGAAGAAGCCGTAGCGGAGCGAGCGGGCCCGGACAGCAGAAAGGGGCTGCACCCCCCTCCGAGTGCAGCCCCTCATGCTCACGGTGCCCCGACGCGTCACACGCCGGCGTCACCGTTCCTGCGGCGCCGCACGATGAACATCGCGCCCGCGCCGAGCACCACGGCCGCGCCGCCCGCGGTGGCGAACACCGGCAGCGCGGAGGACGAACCGGTCTCCGCGAGGCTGCCGGACACCTTGCCCGCCGTGTTGGCGGCCGGCTTCGAGGCCGGGACCGGGGCACTGCCACCGGTCTGCGGCACCGAGCCGCCCCCGCCGGACTTCACGATCTTGAACTTGTACGCGACGTCGCTGACGCCCATGCAGTCCTTGTCACCCACGTACAGACCGGCACCGAGCGTGAAACCGGCGCCGACGGGGGCGGTCTGCTTCACGTTGATGCGCAGCGGGATGTCGACCTCGTAGCCCGCGGGGATCTCGTCGGACTGGCCCACGTAACCGACCGCGCGCCCGTCCTCACTGAGCTCCTCCCACTTGCCGGTCTCCTGGTCCAGGGCCTGGAGGCTGACCTGCTTCGAGCGGAAGAGGTCGTTGCCGGCCTTGTCGGAGGAGGCGCCCGCGAAGTAGTCGATCTCCTTCACGGCGGACTTCGAGGAGTTGTAGACGTTCATCTTGAACTTGTGCCAGCCGCTGCCCCGGACGATCTGTCCGGGCAGGCCGGTGATGGAGATGTCCAGGTCGGACTTGGCGCACTCCACCGGCTCCTCCGGGTCCTCGGACTCCGAGGGGGTGGCGGAGGCGGACGACGAGGCGCTCGCCGAATCGCTCGGGGTCGCGCCGATGGCCTCGCCCGGGTCCGGAGCGGAGCCCCCGGCGGACTCGGACTCCTCGCCGGTACCGGGCTCGCCCGGCTCCTCGGCGGGGTCTCCGGCGGGGTCGCCGGCAGGGGCGGAGACGGACTCGGAGGCGGACGGGGCCGGCTCGGTCTCCGGGGAACCGGAGTCGCTGGGCGAGGGCGAGACGGTGGTCTCGGCGGCAGCGGTGCCGTCCGTGGTCCCGGCGAACGCGGTGGTGGAGGCCAGGAGCGTGGCAGGTGCGATGACTGCCGTGGCGGCGGCGAGCGCCAGAGCTCGGCGAAGCTTCATGGTGACCTCAGAAGTCCGGCGTACCGCGATGAGCGATACGGGTATCGGGACGGGCCCGACCGTGCGGCAGCACGAGCGGGGCCGGTGGTTCCGCATGGTTGACCCGTGGTCCGCCGCAAAGGTTGTCCGGAATCTCACAGAACCTTTATGTGACGCCCCTCACGTCCAGGGGCCGCGCCCGAGGTGGGCGGGTACGGAAACGGCCGGCCCCGGGCGTCCCCGAAGCCGGCCGTTTCCTGGGGTGACCGGGCTGCTGTCCCCTGCCGACCGGTCACGCACGCTGGAGCGCGGTCCCACGGCGTACCTGCGGTACGCCACACGCACCAGCGGAGCCACGCGTGGTTTCTTCCAGAGCCGCCCCTGGCTGGCACGGACACCGGGACCAACGAAGCCGCGCCGGACCCGGTCACGCGCCGTACGGGTGAGAGTCGGCCCGAACTGGGATACGCCGGAGTACCCCCGGCCCGCGGGGTGTCACGCCCGGCCGCGGCACAGCTCCAGCAGCGTCATGGCGAGGGAGGTGCCGGGCTTGCCGAGCGCGTCCCGGTACGAGCCCAGGATCTCCATCTCGCGGGCGAGGTTGATCCGGCGGCCGCCCGAGGTGATCCGGGCCTCCTGGATGACCGCCGAGACGGCCATCCGCTCCTGGACGAGCCCGATGATCCGGTCGTCGAGGGTGTCGATCCGGGTCCGCGCGTCGTCGATCAGCACGGCGGCCTCCTCGGTGCCCGCGCCGGTCTTCTCGGCGGCGGTCTTCGTGGCGGTGCTCTTCGCGGGGGCGGTGCTGGTCATGGTGGTGACTCCTCGTGGGGTGTGGTCCCCGAGGCCGGCCGGTCCGTAACGCCAAGGCGCCCCGGGCCTTTCGGCCCGGGGCGCCTGGAACGTTGCTTGTCGGTGGGATCAAGCAGCACGACCATGGCAGCCGGCGGGCCGGATGCCATAGGTAAAGACGAAGGTCGTGTGCTGAAGCATGGAACCAGTATGGCCCGGCCGCCGAGGGCGGACCAACACGGCGCCCGGATGCTGAGACGCCGGGTCCGGAAGGCGGTGGCCCCGTACCCGAGCACGAGCGGGACGACGGCGGACTCCGCAACCCCGGTAGAATCGACAAAACAGACCCCCCTTTCTCGCCCCCTTCACCGCCGGAAGGCCGCCCGTGCCAGCAGCACCCCCCGCCGCCCCCGACACCACTACCGACGTGGTTCTGGTTGTCGACTTCGGCGCGCAGTACGCCCAGCTCATCGCCCGACGCGTCCGTGAGGCCCGGGTCTACAGCGAGATCGTCCCGTCCACCATGCCGGTGGCCGAGATGCTGGCCAAGAACCCCCGGGCGATCATCCTGTCCGGCGGCCCCTCCTCGGTGTACGCCGAGGGCGCGCCGTCCCTCGACCGTGCGCTGTTCGAGGCCGGGGTCCCGGTCTTCGGCATGTGCTACGGCTTCCAGCTGATGGCCACCACGCTCGGCGGCACCGTCGACGACAACGGTGCCCGTGAGTACGGCCGTACCCCGCTCACCGTCTCCAAGACCGGCTCCACGCTCTTCGAGGGCACGCCCGCCGAGCAGTCGGTCTGGATGTCGCACGGTGACGCCTGCTCCGCCGCCCCCGAGGGCTTCACCGTCACCGCGTCCACCGACGTCGTACCGGTCGCCGCCTTCGAGAACGACGAGAAGAAGCTCTACGGCGTCCAGTACCACCCCGAGGTCCTGCACTCCACGCACGGCCAGCAGGTCCTGGAGCACTTCCTCTACCGGGGCGCCGGCATCGAGCCGACCTGGACCACGACCAATGTGGTCGAGGAGCAGATCGCGCTGATCCGCGAGCAGGTCGGCACCAAGCGCGCCATCTGCGGCCTGTCCGGCGGGGTGGACTCGGCGGTCGCCGCGGCCCTCGTGCAGAAGGCCATCGGCTCCCAGCTGACCTGCGTGTACGTCGACCACGGTCTGATGCGCAAGGGTGAGAGCGAGCAGGTCGAGAAGGACTTCGTGGCCTCCACCGGAGTCCAGCTGAAGGTCGTCGACGCCGAGGAGCGCTTCCTGACCGCGCTGGCCGGGGTCTCCGACCCCGAGCAGAAGCGGAAGATCATCGGCCGCGAGTTCATCCGGGTCTTCGAGCAGGCCCAGGCCGAGATCGTCGCCGAGGGCGCCGCCGACGGCGAGGAAGTCGCCTTCCTCGTCCAGGGCACGCTCTACCCGGACGTCGTCGAGTCCGGCGGCGGCACCGGCACCGCCAACATCAAGTCGCACCACAACGTGGGCGGCCTCCCCGAGGACATCGAGTTCTCGCTCGTCGAGCCGCTGCGCCAGCTGTTCAAGGACGAGGTCCGCATGGTCGGCCAGGAGCTCGGCCTGCCGGAGGAGATCGTCCAGCGCCAGCCGTTCCCCGGCCCCGGCCTCGGCATCCGGATCGTCGGCGAGGTCACCAAGGAGCGGCTCGACCTGCTCCGCGAGGCCGACGCCATCGCCCGCGAGGAGCTGACCGCGGCCGGCCTGGACCGCGACATCTGGCAGTGCCCGGTGGTCCTGCTCGCCGACGTCCGCTCGGTCGGCGTCCAGGGCGACGGCCGCACCTACGGCCACCCGATCGTCCTGCGCCCGGTCTCCTCCGAGGACGCCATGACGGCCGACTGGTCGCGCCTGCCCTACGAGACCCTCGCCCGGATCTCGACCCGCATCACCAACGAGGTGGCCGACGTCAACCGCGTCGTGCTCGACGTGACGAGCAAGCCGCCGGGCACCATCGAGTGGGAGTGACCCCTCCCGCAAGGTCAATGCCGATGCCGTCGCTCATTCGTTTGGGCGGCGGCATCGTCGTATGAGCTGGGTGCGTCGGCAGCGGAGACGAGACTCTGCCCCATGGGAGCAAAGAAGATCGCCGCACCCGAGCCCAGGCTTGAGAAGCAGCAGTACCGGTGGCCCGTCCCGCCCGAGGGCGGATGGACAGCGGACGACCTCGACCGGATTCCGGGCCTCCCGCCCCACACCGAGCTGATCGACGGGAGCCTCGTCTTCATGAGTCCGCAGCGGAAATTCCATACCCGCGCGATGTGGTTGCTGGAGCAGGCGCTGCTCGCGCATCTGCCGCAGGATCTCGATGTCGACCGGGAAATGACCATCAGGATCGACAAGCGGAATCGCCTGGAGCCCGACATGGTGGTCTACCGGGCGGAGGCGGACACCGGAGCCGACCAGATCTGGTACGAGCCCGAGGACGTCCTCCTGGCCGTGGAAGTGGCAGCACCCGACTCGCAGGACCGCGATCGCGACGTCAAGCCACGCAAGTACGCAGCCGCCGGAGTCGTTCACTTCTGGCGGGTGGAAGCGGACGCCGACGGTCTGCCGATCGTGTACGTGTACGAACTCGACGCGGCCCGGCAGGTGTACACCCCGACGGGCATCCACCGCAAAAGGCTCAAACTTGAGGTTCCGTTCCTGATCGAGGCGGACCTCACCCAGATCTACAACCGCGGCAGGTAAGGGGCGCGTCCCCCGGGGGCGGATCCGCGCAGCCCATCCGCCCCCGTACCCCTGGCCACTTGCGGCAACCGGCGGTAACTTCCGATCCCGTACGTCCTGGGAGCCACGAGGAGCCGCCATGACCGAGCCCACACCCATACCCGTGGACCAGCTCCACTTCGCGATGCCGCCCGTCCATGAATCCGTGGCCGACGAGCGCGCGCACCGCAAGGAACGGCTGGCCGGGGCGCTCCGGCTGTTCGGGGAGTACGGGTACGAGGACGGGGTCTCCGGGCACATCACCGCGCGGGACCCGGAGTTCTCCGACTGCTTCTGGGTCAACCCCTTCGGGGCCACGTTCGCCGGGCTCGCGCCGGACGATCTGATCCTGGTGAACGGCGAGGGCCAGGTCGTCGCGGGGCACCACCACGTCAATCAGGCCGCGTTCGCCGTCCACGCGCAGGTGCACCGGGCCCGCCCGGACGTCGTCGCCGTCGCCCACACCCACTCCGTGCACGGACGGGCGCTGTCCGCGCTCGGCGAGCTCATCGAGCCGATCACCCAGGAATCCTGCGCCTTCTACGAGGACCACGTCCTGTACGACGCGTACACCGGGGTCGTCGTGGACGAGGAGGAGGGGCGCCGGATCGCCGCCGCGCTCGGCGGGCACAAGGCGATCGTGCTGCGCAACCACGGGCTGCTGACCGTCGGCGACTCGGTCGACGCGGCCGCCTGGTGGTTCATCACGCTGGAGCGTGCCTGCCAGGTGCAGCTGGCCGCGCGGGCCGCCGGGAAGCCGGTGCTGATCGAGCACCCGGACGCGCTCGCCACCCGTGAACAGCTGGGCAGCGACCTGGTGGCCTGGATCAACTACCAGCCCCTGTGGCGCCGGATCAGCCGCGCGTTCTGACGATTCGTTCGCACATTTGGGCGACCGCCGCCCGGGGGTCGCCCCGATGCGGTCCGGAGCCCCGCCGTACGGCACAATTCGCAGCAATCACAGCAGAGTTGGCTGTACCGGGGGTTGAAAGGGCGGCGTTCCAGTGGCGTTGGACGAGGCGAGGGCGGGCAGCACGCACGGGGGCGGCTGCACGTGCGGCGACTGCCCGCACGGGGCGCGCGAGGGCCACCGGCGCGCGGTGGCCGCGTTCCTGGCCAAGCGGGACGAACTCGCCGCCGGCCAGGGGCTGCCGCCCGGGGTCGCGCAGTCCGCCTCGGCGACCCGGCAGTGGGTCTCGGACGAGCTGACCCAGTCCGCCAGGACCGTCGCAGAACGGGGCCGGGAGGCGGGCGAGGCCTGGCTGTACCGGGTCTGGCGGCGCACCCTGATCACGGTGTGGGGAGGCGTCGCCCTGCTGGTCATCGGCGAGGCCGTCACCGCCATCGGAGCGGGCTGGACCAACGCCCGTACGGCCGGGCTGCTCGCCGGACTCGTCACCGCGGGCCTGCTGACCGGCGCCGCCCATGTCCACCGCGCCCGGGGCGGCCTCCTCGCCCCGCTGATCGGCGAGGACCACCGGCTCTCCACCTCCCGCGCGGTCGCCGCCTCCTGGGTCCTGCTCGCGGTCTTCTCCGTACTGGTGCTGGCGCTCCAGCTGGCGGGCGCCTCCGGCCACGGCGAGCGGGACGAGCTGATCGAGGGGCTGGACCTGGCCCGGGGCGCCGGGGTGGTGACGGTGCTCGCACTGGTCTGCGCCGTCGCCGTCGTCGTCCGCCGGGTGGTGACCGTGCGGACGCTGTCCGGGCGGCTCCAGAAGCTGCGGGCCGTCCGGCCGCGCGCCGCCGATCTGCTCACCGACGACTCCGGGCGGGGCAGCTTCACGGATGTGCAGTACGTGCTGGTGAGCACCGTCGCCGTGCTGTTCGCTGCGGTCCGCCTGGCCCGCCGGCCCGAGCAGCTGCCGGACCTGCCCTGGGGCCTGGCGCTCCTGGTGACCGTCTCGGCGCTCGCCTACTTCGCCGGGAAGTACGCGGAGGGCGGGCGGCCGGTGATCCTCTCGGTGGTCCGGGCCCGTGAGGCCGGGGACCTGGACGCGCCGGTGCGCACCGGTGACGACATCGAGATCCGGGGTGCGGGCTTCGTGCCGCCCGGCGCCGGGACCCCGGAGCGGCTGGCCCGCCTGGTCGTCCGGATCGGCCGCGTCCATGTGCATGTGCCGCTGATCCCGGTCACCGGAGGCTTCGCCAACCCGACGGACGGCGTGCTCACCGTGCCGGTGCCGGTGGAGGTCGAACCGGGGGTGGTGGAGGTGCAGGTGGTGACCGCCGCCGGGGTGGAGACGAACCGGGTCGAGATCGACGTGACGGACTGACCGCCGGGCGGCGGAATCCGGCCGGAGGGCCCACCGGTTGAGCAGCCCGCATCCCGCCTACGTATCGTCTGGTGACGGGTCTACGGAAGGCGGCGCAGCCACATGCAGGGATACGGAACGAACGTACGCGGTCTGGGTGAGCCGAGAGGGCTCAAGGACTTGGCGCGGGAGCACGCCCTGCTGCCGCTGCGGATCTTCCTCGGCGTGACCTTCGTCTACGCCGGGCTCGACAAGCTCACGGACAGCGGCTTCTTCCGGGCGAGCGGCGCCGGTTCCATCGGCGAGACCCTGCACGCGGTGCCCGACTCGTCCGCGATCCCGGCCCTCGTCGACCTCGCGCTGAAGAGCCCCGGCGCCTTCGGGTACGCCATCGCCATCGGTGAACTCCTCGTCGGCCTCGGCACCCTCGTCGGGCTGTGGGCACGGCTCGCCGCGCTCGGCGGGGCGCTGATCTCGCTGAGCCTGTGGCTGACCGTGAGCTGGCAGGTCTCGCCGTACTACTTCGGCAACGACCTGGTCTACCTCATGGCCTGGCTGCCGCTGCTGCTCGGCGGGGCCGCGGCGTTCTCCGCGGACGCTCTTCTCGCGTCACGGCGGCGACGGATCCGGTAGTTCACCCAGGTCACGGTGGCGGCCAGCCAGAGGCCGCCGAAGAACAGCGGGAAGAAGAACACCCACGGGGCGTCCCAGACCCCTGCGGCGTCCGCCGCGTAGCCCGCCGCCAGCGCGAGCATGACGAGGCCCGCCACCGCCCGTCCCGGACGGATCTCATGACGCAGCACGGGTGACCTCCACCTGTCCGATGCCGACTTCGAGGGTGAGCTCCACCGTGCCCGCCGGTCTGCTGCCCGGGGACGGCGGCAGCGTACGGTGCTCGTTCTGCGACGGCCTGATGTCGATGTCGACCGGCGCCTCGCCGGCCGGGGCCGCGCCGGGCCGGCTGACCGGCAGGGTGATGTCGCCGAGGTTCGCTCGCGCGTCCACCTTCACCGTCACCTCCTTCGGCACGACCACGACCACGCGGCCGGCCCCGACGCCGACCTCGGTCGCGAGGGTTTCGCCCCGGGGCACCTCGATCCCGGTGAGGTCCAGCCGGGCCACTCCGGTGCCCAGCTGGTAGCGCGGCTGGACGGCGGCCATCGAGGCGGGGCGCCAGCCCTCGCGCACCCACTGCGTAGAGATGTCCTTGGGCAGCGCGGAGGCGCACGCCAGCAGGACGGCCGTGATCATCGAGAGCATGACCGTGCCGAACCCGGTCCGCCCCAGGAACGCGCTGACCACCATCCCGAGCCCGAACACCGCGAGCGCACCGGCCAGGCCGAACTGCAGGCTCGTACCGAGCGGCTGGGACTCCCAGCTCAGCGAGGTGCCCAGACCACCCGCGATCAGCGCGAACAGGAACACCACACCACCGATCGAGGTCGGGCCTCTGGTGCCCGCCTCCCGCCGGGGCGTGCGGAACGGATCCTTCGGCGCGGCACCCGCAGGGCGTGCCGTGCGGGGCGGGACCACCGTGTCGGCCGGCCCCCACAGATAGCCCGCGCCCACCGGCCCCGTCGTACCGTCCTTGACGATGGGGTCCCGCCACCACGACGGGCTGCCCGGCGTCGGCGGCGCCTTCACCTCGGGGGGCGCGTCCGCCACCGCCTGCGCGGTCGCCGGATGCAGCGGGTCCTCGGGTGCCGCGGTCCGGCGGTGTTGCGTCCACACGGCGAAGCCGACGACCGCGAGCGACAGCATCGCGGAGAACGCCAGCGTGCCGCCGTTGCCCAGCATCGACAGGAACAGGCCGCAGCCGATCAGCGCGAGCAGCACCGCGATCAGCGACGCCCCCTCCACCCGGCCGGACAGCAGCCTGCGCGCCTCGTTCTCCTCCTCGCCGTCCACCGGGACCAGCAGCCAGGCGAAGCCGTAGAAGATCAGCCCGATGCCGCCGGTCACGGACAGCACACCGAGCACGATCCGGAAGATCACCGGGTCGACGTCGCAGTACCGGCCGAGCCCGCCGCACACCCCGGCCACGACCTTGTGCTGCGGACTGCGCCGCAGCAGCGGGGCCGGTTCGGGGGGCGGAGCGACACCGGGGGAGGTGTCCTGGGGAACGGTCATGGCTCCATGGTGACGGGCCGGGAGCCCGTCCGGGACCCGGGCCGACCCTGGCCGATCCCTGATATTGGCCGGCCGCACCCCTGGGTGCCGTCCCGGCCCCGGGCTCTCAGGGTCGCTTAAGGGGCCGACCCTGATGCCTCCACCCGTACGGGCATGTGACGATCGGGGCATGCCAGCCGCCACGACCCGAGCCGCCAGCTCCCGCAACCCCGCTCCGGAGGAGCCGCCGCTGCGCAGGCTGTACCGCAGCGCCGACGGACGGCTGCTGGGCGGCGTCGCGCGCGGTCTCGCCGGGCATCTCGGGCTGCCCGTCGTCTGGGTGCGGTTCGTCTTCCTCGGCCTCTTCTTCGCGGACGGCCTCGGCGCGCTGCTCTACGCCGTGTTCTGGATCGTCGTCCCGCTCGGCGTCGGCGGCGTCGAGGCACCGCGTTCGGTCTTCGAGACCGCCCCGGACGGCAGCCGCCGGCTCCGCAAACCCGACCGGGGCCAGGTCTTCGCCCTGATCGCGCTGCTGATCGGTGCCATGATCTTCGTCGGCAACGTCGACATGGGCAGCGGGGCCAACCGCTACATCTGGCCCACGCTGCTGATCGGCGCCGGTTCCGTACTGGTGTGGCGGCAGGCCGACAACGCCCGGCGCGCCCGCTGGATGGAGGTCGGCAGCCGCCGCCGGGTGCTGCACCTGGCCCGGGGGCTCGCCGGGGTCGCCCTGGTCGGCCTGGGCCTGGCCGTCTTCATGGTGGTACGAGGCTCCGCCGCCCAGCTCGGCAACGTCATGACCGCGGCCATCGCCGTCCTCACCGGCATCGCGCTGCTGGCCGGCCCCTACCTCGTCCGCATGACCCAGGACCTCTCCGAGGAACGCCTGATGCGCATCCGGGCCCAGGAGCGCGCCGAGGTGGCCGCCCACGTCCACGACTCGGTGCTGCACACCCTCACCCTGATCCAGCGCAACGCGGAGGACGCCGGCGAGGTCCGCAGGCTCGCCCGCGCCCAGGAACGCGAACTGCGCAACTGGCTGTACAACCCCGAGGGCACCGGCAAGGACGAGGACGACGAACCCGAGACCCTCGCCGAGGCGGTCAAGCGCGCCGCCGCCGAGGTCGAGGACAAGCACGGCGTCCCGCTGGAGGTGGTCGTCGTCGGCGACTGCCCGCTGGACGAGAAGCTGGCCGCGCAGATGCAGGCCGCACGCGAGGCGATGGTCAACGCCGCCAAGTACGGTGGCGAGGGCGGCGCCGTGCAGGTCTACGCGGAGGTCGAGGGCCGCACGGTCTTCGTCTCGGTGCGCGACCGGGGTCCGGGATTCGACCTGGACTCCGTACCGGGGGACAGAATGGGCGTACGAGAATCGATCATCGGCCGGATGCAGCGCAACGGCGGTACGGCGCGGCTGCGTTCGGTGCCCGGTGGGGGTACGGAAGTCGAGCTGGAGATGGAGAGGGCGAGCGATGACCAGGACCACTGAGGCGACGACCGACGGCCCGGAGCGCCGGGTACGGGTCGTGCTCGTCGACGACCACCGGATGTTCCGCACCGGCGTCCAGGCCGAGATCGGCCGCACCGAGGAGACCGGCGTCGAGGTGGTCGGCGAGGCCGCCGACGTCGACCAGGCGGTCACCGTCATCACGGCGACCCGCCCCGAGGTCGTCCTGCTCGACGTGCACCTGCCCGGCGGCGGCGGCGTCGAGGTGCTGCGCCGCTGCGCCCCGCTGATGGGCGCGGTCGAGAACCCGGTGCGGTTCCTGGCGCTGTCCGTGTCGGACGCCGCCGAGGACGTCATCGGCGTCATCCGGGGCGGCGCCCGCGGCTATGTCACCAAGACCATCACCGGCGCCGACCTGGTCGACTCGGTCTTCCGGGTCCAGGACGGCGACGCGGTGTTCTCGCCCCGGCTGGCCGGCTTCGTCCTCGACGCCTTCGCCTCCACGGACGCGCCGCCGGTCGACGAGGACCTGGACCGCCTCACCCAGCGCGAGCGCGAGGTGCTGCGGCTGATCGCCCGCGGCTACGCCTACAAGGAAATCGCCAAGCAGCTGTTCATCTCGGTGAAGACGGTCGAGTCGCACGTCTCGGCGGTGCTGCGCAAGCTCCAGCTGTCCAACCGCCACGAGCTGACCCGGTGGGCGACGGCCCGGCGGCTGGTCTGAGCCCGATGGCCGGTGACGGTCTCCGTCAGGCCGGTTCGAGCGAGATGTTCAGTTTCTCGCCGATCCTGCGGAAGCCGATGCCCGCGTAGATCCGCTCCACATCGGCGTCGCCCGGCTCCAGCCACACCACCCGGCAGCCGCGCTCGAAGGCGGTCGCGGCCAGATGGGCGGAGAGCGCGGCGCCGATGCCGCGGCGGCGGTGGGCCTCGGTCACGGCGAGACCGGCCAGTTCGGTGAGGCCGTCGACCGGGACGGAGCAGCCGCCCGCGCCCGCCGGTACGCCGTCGACCGTGGCGAGGGCGGCGACCCCGCCGTCGCGGGCCGCGGTGCGCAGCCAGTCCGCCACGCCGGCCTCGGGTTCGCCGGTGCCGCCGTATCCGTGGTGCTGGACGAGCGCGGCGGCGGCCAGCTCCGTGTCGGTGGCCGGTTCGGTGATCGTGAGGGAGTCCACCGGCTTCGGCGTCAGCAGGTCGTCCGGTGCGCAGGCCATGATCGGGGCCCGGTTCTCGACGGTGAACCCGGCGGCGAGCAGCGCGGGTTCGACCGCGGGCGCCGAGCCGGGCAGGAACTCCAGCCGGGGCAGCCGGTCGTGCTCGCGGAACGCCGCGACCAGCGCGTCGAGATCGGCCGGCGTCGGCTCGGCGTCCTGGTCGGGTATGGCGTAATTGGCGTACTTGAGCGACCAGTTGGGGTTGTAGCGCACCGTGAAGGGCCCGACCCGGAGGTGGTCCGGGGAGCGTTGGGCGAGCGTACGGGCGTGGTTCTGGACCTCGGCGTCCATGGGCATGTGGGGTGGTCCTCCGGCCGGATGGGCGACGGCGGGTGGGCCCGCCGTCGGAGACGGGAGCCTATGCCACCCGGGTGGCCCCGGCGAAGGGCATCTGGTCGATCGGCGCGATCCGGACCGGTGACCCGGTGCGCGGGGCGTGGATCATCTGTCCGTTGCCGATGTACAGCCCGACGTGGCTGATGCCGGAGTAGAAGAACACCAGGTCGCCCGGCGCGAGTTCGGAGCGCGAGACGCGCCGCCCGGCGTTGATCTGGGTGTACGTGGTCCGGGGGAGCGAGACGCCGGCGGAGCGCCAGGCGGCCTGGGTGAGCCCGGAGCAGTCGAACGAGGAGGGGCCGGTGGCACCCCAGACGTAGGGCTTGCCGAGCGCCCCGTACGCGAACGCGACGGCCTCGGCGGCGCGGGCGTTCGGCGCCCGGACGGGGCCGCGCGCCGCGGCGCGGCCGGCGCGGTCGGCCGGGCGGGTGCCGTCGGCCGGCCCGGTGCCGGCGTTCTCGTAGGCGGTGCGCTCGGGCGGGGTGAGCCGGTCGAGCAGCCGCTGTGCCTCGGCCAGCTTGGTGGTGATCGTCGCCTTGTGCTTCTTGAGCTCGGCCCGGCGGGAGGTGAGCGCGGCCAGCTCCCCCTCGGCCTGCGAGCGCAGCGTGGCGATCTGGGCGACCTGCCGCCGGACCTTGGCGAGCGCGACGGCCTGGCGGTCGCCCATGCGGTCCACGTACGACGCCCGCTCCAGGTACTGGTCGGGGTCGGAGGAGAGCGCCAGCTGCACGGACGGGGAGAGGCCGGCGGCGCGGTACTGCGCCGCGGCGAACGAACCCAGTGCGTCGCGGGAGGCGTTGAGGCGCTCGGTCCTGCGGGCGGCCTCGTCGCGCAGGGTGTCGAGGGAGTGCTCGGCGGCGATGGCCTTCTCCTTCGCGCCGTTGTACTGCTCGGTGGCGACCTCCGCGTCGTGGTACAGCCGGTCCACCTCGGCCTTGACCTGGGCGGGGGTGCGCTGCGGCTCGGCGTGGGCCGGGCCGGGCAGGGCGGCGGCGGTGGCGGCCCCGGTGAGGACGAGGGTCGCCGCGGTGCGGGCAGCAGGGCCGGTGTACAGGCGCTGCTTGGGTTTTCGATGCGCTGCCACGAGGGCGTGCGTCCTTCCTGACGACTGCCCGCCGGGGGATACCGGCGGGCCCGCCACAACTCTCGGCGGGGCGACCGGTGCACCGTCCGCGTACGGAGCGGGGGTGATCCGGTCGTCTGGTCAGCGACGCTAAACCCGGGGCACGGGCAGGAGTCGTAATGACGCTTATTGTCCGAATTTGGCGCGGCGTTGTCGCCGAGTGATCGGAAAAATTGCACCAGAGTCAGGCAATTGGTGCAGACGCGAGTGAAGTGACGAGGAAGGCGCACCTGCCTGCCGAGTGGTGATATGGCCGGGGCTAGGCTGCGGCCTCATGGACGTACTCATTCATGTCTTCGTCGCCCTGCACATCATCGGCATCGCCTCCCTGCTGGGCGGTTTCCTGACCCAGATGAAGGCGATGGGCGCGGGCACGGCCCGGTTCGTCCCGGCGATGCTGCACGGCGCTCTGACCATGCTGGTCACCGGTGTCGCACTGGTCGGGCTCAACGAGGCCGACGGCAACCACGTCAACAACATCAAGATCGGCGTCAAGATGCTGGTCCTGATCGTCATCCTCGCGCTCGTCTACATCAAGCGGGACGAGGAGAAGGTCGACAAGGGCGCCTTCGCGGCGGTGGGCGGGCTGACGCTCCTCAACATCTTCATCGCCACCCTCTGGGTCTGATCCCGCCGTACCGCACCGCGCCGCCCCGGGCACCGGGGCGGCGCGGCGTGCTCGGGCCCGCTACGCGGGCCGCACGCTGCCGTAGATCGGCATGTAGTAGATCGACTCCTCGCGCACGTTCGCCCCGGGCTTCGGCGCGTGGATCATCATCCCATCGCCCTTGTAGATGCCGACGTGGCTGATGTCGTCGTAGAAGAAGACGAGGTCCCCCGGCCGCAGGTCGGCCGTGGCGACCCGGGTGCCGATCTCGACCTGGTCCCACGTGGTGCGCGGGATGTCGACCCCCGCCGCCTTCCACGCGGCCTGGGTGAGCCCGGAGCAGTCGTACGACGACGGGCCCGTCGCGCCCCAGACGTACGGTTTGCCGATCTGGGCCCTGGCGAAGGCGAGGACCTGCTCCGCCTTGGTGGTGGCGCCGCTGTCCGAGCCGGTTCCGGATCCGGTGCCCGTCCCCGTACCGCTGCCGCTCCCCGCCTCCTTCGCCGCCTCCTCGGCCTTGCGGTCCGCCTCGGCCTTCGCGGCGGCCTGCTGCTTCGCCAGCTCCTGGGCCTTGCGCTCGGCCTCCGCCTCCTTCTTGCGCTCGATCTCCGCGAGCCGCGCCTTCTCCTCGGCGGTCAGCTTCGACAGCAGCGTGCGCGCCTCGCCCAGCTTCGTCTGGACGTCCTGCTTGCTGGTGCGCAGCGTGGCCTGCGTCGTCGTCAGCGTCTCCAGGCTCCGCACCGCCTCGGCGCGCTTCTTCGACGCCTTGGCCTGCTCCGCACGGAAGTCCGTGATCGCCTTCTGCTGCCGGCTGGTCATCCGGTCCATCAGCTGGCTCTGGTCGAAGTACGACTGCGGGTCGTCGGCCAGGAAGAACGTGGCGCTCGGCGCTATGGAACCGTTGCGGTACTGCGCGGCCGCGTAGGTGCCGAGCGTCCTGCGGGCCTCGTTCAGCTTGTCGGCGCGCTTGGCGACGTCGTCCAGCAGGGCGTCGACCTTGGCGTGCTGGGTGGCGGAGGCTTCCTTCGCCTGGTTGTACCGCTGGGTCGCGGTGCCCGCCTGCCGGTAGAGGTCGTCGACCTGCTTCTGGACGTCCTCGACGCTGGGCTTCGGGTCGGGCGCGGCCATCGCGCTCTGCGTGGAGAGCAGGGTCACGGACGCCAGGGCCGCCGTGGTGAGACCGACGGCCGGTGCGGTGGTGCGCACCCGGGTGCGCGGCTTGCGATGGGATGCCAAGGTCGGCATCTCCTTCCGTGGACCGCCTACCGGGTTAGCTGTCGGGTTCGGGCGGAACGGAAGGCTGCCCTACGGTCCGAGTGGGGGATAAGGACCGATTCACCCCGGTGCTGCGTATGGGTCCCCGGTTCCGAACTCCCGTGAGGCAGTCCGGATTCGGCGCAGGCGCCCGCTCGGCGTGGTTCGCCTCAAGGGGGTACGGGCCGCCCGGTCGAGCACGCTAGCCAACCCATGGTGCCGCTGGGAAGGTTGATGTTCGATATGCCCGATACATTTTCGTGACCTCGCCGCGACGGGCGGCGGAGGCCCGGAATTCCTCACGTGGAGTGGGTGGCCGATCCCGCTGTGTGTCCGCCGTGCTGTGTGCGGTTGGTCATGCGGCCTCCGGGTGTCGGTGGGGCGGCCTAGACTCGACAAGCGATGAGCAGCCTCTTTGACGACAGCTTCCTGGCCGGCCTCCAGCACTCGGAGGAAGAGCCCCCGCCGCCCCCCGAGGACTCCGCACCCGAAGCGGTGCCGGAGGACCTCTTCGCGGGCGTGTTCGACGGGCCCCCGCCGCCCAGGGACGCCTACTACCGCGACGGCGCGCACCGCCCCGTCATCGACTCGGCGGCGCTCCTCGACGGGCTGAACACCGAGCAGCGCGCCGCCGTCGTCCACGCGGGCTCCCCGCTGCTCATCGTCGCCGGGGCCGGCTCGGGCAAGACCCGGGTGCTGACCCACCGGATCGCCCACCTCCTCGCGGAGCGCGGGGTGCACCCCGGCCAGATCCTGGCGATCACCTTCACCAACAAGGCCGCCGGCGAGATGAAGGAGCGCGTCGAGCAGCTCGTCGGGCCGCGCGCCAACGCGATGTGGGTCATGACCTTCCACAGCGCGTGCGTACGCATCCTGCGCCGCGAGTCGAAGCGGCTCGGATTCACGTCGTCGTTCTCGATCTACGACGCCGCCGACTCCAAGCGGCTGATGGCCCTGGTCTGCCGCGATCTCGACCTGGACCCCAAGCGCTTCCCGCCGAAGTCGTTCACCGCCAAGGTCTCCAACCTGAAGAACGAGCTGATCGACGAGGAGACCTTCGCCGGCCAGGCCGCGGACGGCTTCGAGAAGACCCTCGCCCAGGCCTACGCGATGTACCAGTCCCGGCTGCGCGAGGCCAACGCGCTGGACTTCGACGACATCATCATGACGACGGTCCACCTGCTCCAGGCGTTCCCCGACGTCGCCGAGCACTACCGCCGCCGCTTCCGGCACGTCCTGGTCGACGAGTACCAGGACACCAACCACGCCCAGTACACCCTCGTACGCGAGCTGGTCGGCCCGGCGGGCGAGGGCGACGCCCCGGCCGAGCTGTGCGTCGTGGGTGACGCGGACCAGTCGATCTACGCCTTCCGCGGCGCGACCATCCGCAACATCCTCCAGTTCGAGGAGGACTACCCGAACGCGACGACGATCCTCCTGGAGCAGAACTACCGCTCCACGCAGACGATCCTGTCCGCCGCCAACGCGGTCATCGAGCGCAACGAGAGCCGCCGCCCCAAGAACCTCTGGACCAAGGCCGGCACGGGCGCCCGGATCACCGGCTACGTCGCCGACACCGAGCACGACGAGGCGCAGTTCGTCGCCGACGAGATCGACCGGCTCACCGACGCGGGCGACGCCAAGGCCGGTGACGTCGCGATCTTCTACCGTACGAACGCGCAGTCCCGCGTCTTCGAAGAGATTTTCATCCGCGTCGGCCTGCCCTACAAGGTCGTCGGCGGCGTGCGCTTCTACGAGCGCAAGGAGGTCCGGGACATCCTGGCCTACCTGCGCGTCCTCGCCAATCCGGAGGACACCGTCCCGCTGCGCCGCATCCTCAACGTGCCCAAGCGCGGCATCGGCGAGCGCGCCGAGGCCATGATCGACGCGCTGTCGATGCGCGAGAAGATCACCTTCCCGCAGGCGCTGCGCCGGGTCGACGAGGCGTACGGCATGGCGGCCCGGTCGGCCAACGCCGTCAAGCGGTTCAACACGCTGATGGAGGAGCTGCGCACGATCGTCGAGTCGGGCGCGGGCCCCGCGGTGGTCCTGGAGGCCGTGCTGGAGCGCACGGGTTATCTCGCCGAGCTCCAGGCGTCCACCGACCCGCAGGACGAGACCCGGATCGAGAACCTCCAGGAACTGGCCGCCGTGGCCCTCGAATTCGAGCAGGAGCGCGGAGCGGCCGGCGAGGAGGGCGCGGACGCGGCAGCGGGTACGGCCCCCGGCACGGGCACGCTCGCCGAGTTTCTGGAGAAGGTCGCGCTCGTCGCCGACTCCGACCAGATCCCCGACGAGGACGAGGACGGCTCCGGCGTCATCACGCTGATGACGCTGCACACCGCGAAGGGCCTCGAATTCCCGGTCGTCTTCCTGACCGGCATGGAGGACGGCGTCTTCCCGCACATGCGGGCGCTGGGGCAGGTGAAGGAGCTGGAGGAGGAGCGGCGCCTCGCCTACGTCGGCATCACCCGGGCCCGCGAGCGGCTCTACCTGACCCGGGCCGCCATGCGCAGCGCGTGGGGGCAGCCCTCGTACAACCCGCCGTCGCGGTTCCTGGAGGAGATCCCGGACCAGCACCTGGAGTGGAAGCGGACCGGGCCGATGGCGGCACCGGCCGGACCGACGTCGGGGATCACCTCGTCGCTGTCCTCGTCGCGTTCGCGCTCCGGGCCCTCGGGCTTCGCGACCCGGCGTACCTCCGACAAGCCGACGGTCACGCTGGCCGTCGGGGACCGGGTCACGCACGACCAGTTCGGGCTCGGCACGGTCACGGCGGTCGAGGGCATCGGTGACCAGGCGAAGGCCACGGTCGACTTCGGCGACGAGCGTCCGAAGAAACTGCTGCTGCGGTACGCGCCGGTCGAGAAGCTGTAGGCGGAGCCGGCCGGCGGGCGGGGGTCGTTGCCCCGCCCGCCGGCTCAGCTCTCAGCTCTCAGGTCTTGGGGCCTGGGTCTCAGGTCGGGTTGACGCCGTGGCTGCGGAGCCAGGGCAGCGGGTCCACTGCCGCTCCGCCACCGGGGCGCACCTCGAAGTGCAGGTGCGGGCCGGTGGAGTTCCCGGTGTCGCCCGAGTACGCGATGACGTCACCGGCCTTGACCGGGCCCGAGCGGATCTTGGTGGCGCTGAGGTGGCAGTACCAGGTCTCGGTCCCGTCGGCCGCGGTGACGATGGCCATGTTCCCGTAGGCGCTGTTCAGCTGGGTGCGCACGGTGCCGTCCGTCGCGGCCATCACGGGTGTGCCCTGCATGACGGGGAAGTCGATGCCCGTGTGCACGGACATCCAGTTGACGCCTGCCTGCCCGAAGTACGCGCTGAGGCCGTGATCCTTGACCGGCATGACGAACTTGGGGCGCAGGGCCTCCTTGCGCGCGGCCTCTTCCTCGCGCTTCTTCTTCTCGGCGGCCTGCCGCTCCCGCAGGTCGATGCGCTCCTGGGTGCGGCTGGCGCGGTCGGCGAAGTTCTCCGCGTCGGCGCTGAGGTTGGCGAGCTGGGTGTCCAGCTTGTTGTTGGCGGCGACCGGCTTGACGGAGCCGGGGTCGGCCGCCGCCATCGTGGTGTTGTCGTCCTTCTTCTCCTCGCCGCCCAGCCCGCCGACCGAGGCCGCGGCGATTCCGGCCACGCTCATCACGCAGGCGGAGGGGATGGCGACGGTGAGGAGCGCGGATCGCTTCGCGGGGGAACGTCGCCTGCTGCGGCCGGCGCCGCCGCCGCGGGTTGCGGAGCGGCCGACGGAGCGGCGTGGTCCGGGCGCGGCCTCCGCGACGTCAGAGATGGCCGCGACGCTGATGGTGGCCGCGTCATGGACATCGTCCGCCGGCACGTCGTCCGCTCCGATGCCGTCCGCGTCAGCCGCGCCGTCCGCACCGGTCGTGGTGTCCGCGGCAGCGGAGGCGTAGGGCGCGTACGGGTCGTAGAGGTCGTAGGACCCCGGGGCGGTGTAGGTCTCGTGGGTTCCGAGCGCCTCATGTGCCGTGTGTGCCGACTGCGCCTCGTAGGACACCTGTGCGGTTTCTGCGGTTTGTGAGGGTTGCGCGATGTGCTGTTCGTGCTCGGGCGTGGCGCCGGTGTTCCAGGCGGTGGCGTCGTACGCGCCGGAGTCGTGGACAGCCGTTTCGCTCGTGGCCCACGGGCTGTTCGTCTGCCAGCCGCCGGTGTCCCACTGGCCTGTGGCGTCCGGGGCGCCGCCCTGTGCCGGGATCCCGGCGAACGTGGCGGTCGCGGTGGCCGTGACCGATTCCGTGCCGTAGTCGGCCGCGGGCGTCCAGGTGGCCGTGGTGTCGTACGTCGGTGCCGCCTCGTACTGCTGCTGGGGCTGCGCGGCGTACGCGGTGTAGGCGTCGTACGAGGTGGTGGGGTGTGCGCCCGTGTCCCACTGCGTGGAGTCGTACTGGCCGCTGTACCCGGACTGTCCGGCGTCGTAGCCGCTGCCGTACGCGCCGTCGTGGCCGCCGGGGAGCGAACCGAAGAGCGGGTCGCTGTCGAAACTGCCGGTCGCATCACTGTCGTATCCGGCGTACCCGGCGTGGGGGTGCTGGTCGTTCACCAACTTCTCTCTCGCCTCGGCAGCAGGACCTGTGCTCTGGAGTCCGGCAGGGGGATCCCAGGGGGAGCAGTGGCCGCGACTGTACCCGGCGGTACGTGACGCCGACAATCTTCGGCGGGCATGGGCGGCTCAGGAAACGGGCAATCGGCCGCCTTTCGACGGACTGCTCACACAGCCTTGGCCTTTTGTTCGAAACCCGTTCTATTTGTGGGGCGGTCTCTGCGGCTCGGCGGACCCGTCCGGCCGCGCCGGTTCACGCTGCTCCTATGGTCCCGTTGGCCTCGGCCGTCGGTTCGCGGGATTCCAGCGTCTGCCGGACGGCGGCGGCGACGGCCGGATGCACCGGCAGCGCGAGATGGCCGATCCCGGTGACGCGTACGTTCCGCGCGTCCAGATCCGGATGGTCGATGCGGGCCGCCTCGGCCGGGACGATCACCCGGTCGAGCTCGCTCCAGAAGCTCACGAACCGGGTGCGGCAGCCGGGCGCGGGTCTGCGCAGCTCCTCGATCGGCGCGGAGCCCGTGCGCATCTGCCGCACGATGGGATGGGCGCTCGCCAGTGGGGCGACGGCCGTGCCCCCGTGGGGTGTGCCGAGCGTGATCAGCGTACGGACCCGCTGGTCACCGCCGAGTCGCTGTACGTAGTAGCGGGCGATCAGGCCGCCCAGGCTGTGCCCGACGATGTCGACCTCGTGGTGTCCGGTGCGGGCGCAGATCTCCTCGACATGCCGCCCGAGCAGCTCGGCCGCCGTCCGGATGTCGCAGGTCAGCGGCGAGTAGTTGAGCGATTCCAGGTGGCGCCAGCCGTGCCGGGCGAGGCAGCGGCGCAGCAGGACGAAGACGGAGCGGTTGTCGATGAAGCCGTGCAGCAGGACGACCGGGGGGTGCTCGTCGCCCCCGTCGCCCTCGGGGCCGTCGGCGGGGAGGACGGAGGCCCTGGCCGGGGCGGTGGCGCCGGGAGGTGTGGTGGCGCCGGGGGGTGCGCTGGTATCGGGGGGTGTGGCGCGCGGCCCGGCCGGGCGGGCCGCGGCCCGTCGTTCGCCCGGGATGCCGGTGGGATAGATGAGTACATGCCCGGCGAGAACCGCCAGCTCCAGTGCGGTGGCCTTCAGCAGCGCGGATGACAGCCGGACGGTGGGGAGCGGACACGGCCGGCGCAGCAGTGGAGGAAGAAAAGGCAGGTCCTTCATGGCCGACCTCCTGCTCCGGCAGGCGGGGGAAGGCGGCTCCTCCGGCCCCGGATGCCCTCTCATGGGGCGCCGTCACCCAGGCGCGGTCGTGCCGGTCGGCCGGATCGCCCGACCGGCCGGGCCGGCCGTACCACCGTGCCGCGCGGCTGACGGCGCGGTGGTACGGCGACCTCGTAGCGGCTCCCCTGGCGGCCGGTCCCGCACGGCTGGTCTGCCGCGTGATGACGGGAACGGCGCCCGGCGAACATGTCCCACGTGTGATTTCCCCCTCCCCGTCCACCGCGAAACGACGGCTTGCGGGATGCTGTAGATAACGTTCGTTCACATCCCCGGCCCTTCAGGCACGGGAGACGCATGTGGAGGCAGTGATGGGTGTGACCGGTCCGATCCGTGTGGTGGTGGCGAAGCCGGGCCTGGACGGCCATGATCGCGGGGCCAAGGTGATCGCGAGGGCGCTGCGCGACGCGGGCATGGAGGTCATCTACACCGGGCTCCACCAGACGCCCGAGCAGATCGTGGACACCGCGATCCAGGAGGATGCCGACGCGATCGGCCTCTCGATCCTCTCCGGTGCGCACAACACGCTCTTCGCCAAGGTGATCGAGCTGTTGAAGGAGCGCGAGGCGGAGGACATCAAGGTCTTCGGCGGCGGCATCATCCCGGAGGCGGACATCGCACCGCTGAAGGACCAGGGCGTCGCGGAGATCTTCACCCCCGGCGCCACGACGACGTCGATCGTCGACTGGGTCAACGCGAACGTCCGCCACCCCGCGGAAGCCTGATCCCTGTCGGTCCCTGGTGTTGCGCTCGGACCTGCCCCCGTCCGGCCCGTTCCGCCGTCGGTCCCGTCAGGCCGGGGTCAGTTCCGAGTCCATCGCCGCGCGCAGCCGCAGCGTGGAGACCAGCCGTTGGAAGGCCTCGGACCAGTAGCCGTTCGCGCCCGGTGAGGCGTCCTCCGGTTCGTCCGGGGTGGTGGTGAGGACCTCCAGGCGGTCCGCCTCGGCCGGGTTCAGGCAGCGTTCGGCGAGGCCCATCACGCCGCTGAAGCTCCAGGGGTAGCTGCCCGCGTCCCGGGCGATGTCCAGGGCGTCGACGACCGCGCGGCCCAGCGGCTCGGCCCAGGGGGTCGGGCAGACCCCCAGGAGCTGGAAGGCCTCCGACAGCCCGTGCGCGGCTATGAAGCCGGCCACCCAGCCGGCCCGTTCGGGTGCGGGGAGTATGCCGAGGAGCTTCGACCGTTCGGCGAGCGATGCCGTGCCGGGGCCGTTCGACGGAGGCACGGAGGGGGCGCCGAGCAGCGCGCGGGCCCACTCGGGGTCCCGCTGCCGCACCGTCGCCCGGCACCATGCCGCGTGCAGTTCCTCGGCCCAGCCGTCCGCGACGGGCAGGCCGACGACCTCCCGGGCGGAGCGGCCCGCGAACCGCGCCGGCCAGGTGGCGAGCGGGGTCGCCTCCACCAACTGGCCGAGCCACCACGACCGTTCCCCGCGCCCGGAGGGCGGCACCGCCACCACGCCGTCACGCTCCATCGCGGCGTCGCATTCATGTGGCGCCTCCACGGCGACCGAGGCCTCGTCGCTGGTGAGGTCCGGGCTCACGCAGGACAGAGCGCGGGCCGCCATCCGGCCGGCGAGCGCCGACTCCGGCAGCGCGGAGAGCAGTTCGGCGGCTGTCGAGCGGACATTGCGACTGCGGTCGGAGAGCGCCTGTTCCAGGAAGGGCTCGTCCAGCGGGGACAGTCCGGTGCGCAGCGAGTCCAGGAACATCAGCCGGTCCTCGGCCCGTTCGGTGGCCCAGGTGGTCGCGAGCAGCGCGAGCGCCGCCGCGGGATCGTGTGCGCGAACGGCCCCGAGCAGGGCGACCCGCTCGGCGAACAGCCCCTCCTCCCACAGCCGGGTGACCGCTTCCGGCTCCGTCGGGTCGGGCAGCGACGAGCCGCCGGACGCACCGCGCAGCGCGAACTTCCAGTCGGGGTTCAGCCCGGCCAGCCACAGTCCGCGCGGCCCGGCGAAGGCCAGGGCCTGCGGCCGCAGGTCCGTCCGGGCCCTGGCCGCGTCGAGCAGGGCGGGGAGCAGCTCTGCCGGGGCCCGGAAGCCCCGCTGGTTGGCGGTGGCCAGCCATTGCGGGATCAGCTCCGTGAGATCGGGCGCCGTACCGCGACGGCCGCCCGAGCCGCCCGGTGTCGACCGGTCCGCCAGCAGTTGGGCGAGCCTGCGCCGGGCGGCCGGGGGCAGCGGCGGTCGCGGGTCGACGGGGGCCGGCACGGGCCGGGCGGCGGGGGCGGCGGGCAGCAGACCCGCCCTGCGCCGCACGGTGTGGAGCGCCGCCGCGTCCAGCAGCCCGGCAGGGCCGCCGTCTCCCGCCGTCGCTGGGCGGCGGTCGGTGCCGAGCAGCGCCGTGGTGACGAGTTCTTCCCACGGTGCGGGTGTGATGGTGCGAGGCATCGGTCCCCCTTGCATGGATCCCCCTGTGAGCTTCGAGTCCGGCGTCGGATCAGATGAGCGGCACGGTCCCGGACGCCGCGTCGGCACGATCGCCCCAGGCATCGGCCCCGGCTCGGGCCAGGGTTCCGGCTCCCGTGCCGGCTCCGGCCCCGGTGCCGTCGTCGAACCTGTCGGACCCGGCGGACCCGTCCGGCCCGGCGGACCAGGCCGCGAACGGGTCGAAGCCGCGGTGGCCGCATTCGCCGAAGACCGTGACCGGGGAGCCTCCGGAGAGCGCGACGAGCTTCCACAGTCCGGGCCGGGACAGAGCCGCCGGGGCGATGGGCAGAGCCGCGTCGCCCGCCGCGTCCGCGAGTTGCCAGCCGTCCCCGGACGGCACGGGTATGACGTCGCGCAAGGTCACTGGCCAGGCGTCCAGCCAGGGGTCCGCACGCAGGGCGTCTGCGTACGCGCTCGTCGCTGCCGCTGTCGTGCCGCCCGGTGGCGGGGCGCCGGCCGACGACGGCACACCGAACTGCCGGCCCAGCTCCGCCCGTAGCCGGCCGGAACCCGGATGGGGTGTCAGCTCGGCGTCGATCGTGACGCCCACCGGCAGTGCCGGGCCGGGAGAGCGCCCGGCCGCTCCGAAGGAGAGCAGCAGGGCCGTGCGGCCCGTCCCCTTCCCGTACAGCCAGATGCGGCGGGCGACGATCTTGCCGTCCGGGGTGTCGTACTGGGCGAGGACCAGCCAGTGGTCGCGGACCGGCGGACCCTCGGCGGGGGCCGTCAGACCCACCCGGGTACGGACCGTGGCCGCCAATGCCTCCGGCAGGCGGTCGATCCCCAGCCAGGCGCTGTCCAGCAGATGCAGCAGCGCGCACTCCTCCAGCAGCTGGGCCGGCCAGCCCGGACCGGATGCCGGTATGGAGCCCAGCTCCCGCACCCGGGCCGCCAGTCCGGGCGCCTGGGCGTCGACCATGCGGGCCGCCGTCTCCTCCCAGAGCCCGTACCCCGGCCGATCGGCCGCCGCCAGCCCCCCGCGCAGCAGATCGGTCAGCCGCTCCTCCAGCTCCTGCGCACCGCCGGTGATCCGCTCGGCCCGGCGCTCGGCCCGCCGGCGGGCGGCCTCCGGGTCCGCCGGGCCCGCGGGCGGGGCGCCATCCGCCCCCGCACGCTGCTCCGCCTTCCCGGCCGACCGTTCACGGCGGCCCGCCAGCCACTCGCCGGCCCAGTCCGGCACCTCGCCCCCGGGCAGGGCCGACTCGCCCGACGCCCAGACCAGCAGCAGGCCCAGCGCGTGCTTGCACGGGAACTTCCGGCTCGGGCAACTGCACTTGTACGCGGGACCGGTGGTGTCGATCACCGTCAGATACGGCTTGCTCCCGCTCCCCTTGCACTGCCCCCACACCGCACCCGAACCGTCGCACCCGCCCCCCGACCACGGACCGGCCACACCGAGCTTGCTCCCGGCCTTGCGTGAGGCATCGTCAGGAGCAAGGGCCAGTACCTGCTCCACCGTCCAGCGCGCCACCGGAGCGGCGGTGCGCAAGGGATCTCCCCCGTGAGATAGCAGCATGGGAACGACGGTAGAGCGCCCCACTGACAATCGGCTCCGACCTGCGGTCGGGGCCGATTGTCAGTGCCATGGTGCACGGTGGGAACCGCATCGGGTCGACCGATCCGGAGGGGGATCCATGACCGTGTCCGAAACCACTGCCGCCGTCGACGTACAGGCTCTCCGACCGCATGCCGAGGACGCCTTCGCCCATGAGCTGAAGGCCCTCGCCGCGGCCGACGACCGCCCACGGCCCGCCCGTTGGAATCTTTCCCCGTGGGCCGTCGCCACCTACCTGCTCGGTGGCACCCTGCCGGACGGCACCGTGATCACACCGAAGTACGTGGGCCCGCGCCGCCTCGTCGAGGTCGCCGTGACCACGCTCGCCACCGACCGGGCCCTGCTGCTCCTCGGCGTTCCGGGCACCGCCAAGACCTGGGTCTCGGAGCACCTGGCGGCCGCCGTCAGCGGCGATTCGACACTGCTCGTCCAGGGCACGGCAGGCACCCCGGAAGAAGCGGTCCGCTACGGGTGGAACTACGCGCAGCTGCTCGCGCACGGGCCCAGCCGCGACGCCCTGGTGCCCAGCCCGCTCATGCGCGCCATGTCCGACGGCATGACGGCGCGGATCGAGGAACTCACCCGCATCCCCGCCGACGTGCAGGACTCGCTCATCACGATCCTTTCGGAGAAGACGCTTCCCGTCCCCGAGCTGGGACAGGAGGTCCAGGCGGTCCGCGGCTTCAATGTCATCGCCACCGCCAACGACCGCGACCGAGGCGTCAACGAACTGTCCAGCGCGCTGCGCCGCAGGTTCAACACCGTCGTGCTCCCGCTGCCGGCCACCCCCGACGCCGAGGTCGACATCGTGTCCCGGCGCGTCGAGCAGATAGGGCGCTCGCTCGACCTCCCGGCCGCACCGGACGGCATGACCGAGATCCGGCGCGTCGTCACGGTCTTCCGCGAACTGCGCGACGGAGTCACCACCGACGGCCGCACCAAGCTCAAGTCCCCCTCGGGGACGCTGTCGACGGCCGAGGCGATCTCCGTCGTCACCAACGGCCTCGCGCTGGCCGCGCACTTCGGCGACGGGATGCTGCGCCCCGGCGATGTGGCGGCGGGCATCCTCGGCGCGGTCGTCCGCGATCCCGCTGCCGACCGGGTGGTCTGGCAGGAGTATCTGGAGACCGTGGTCCGGGAGCGGGACGGGTGGAAGGACTTCTACCGTGCCTGCCGCGAGGTCTCCGCATGACCGGGGCCGCGCGTCCCGCGGGACCGCTGCTGCTGGGGGTGCGGCACCACGGGCCGGGCTCGGCCAGGGCCGTGCGCGCGGCGCTGGATGCCGCCCGCCCGCCGGCCGTGCTCGTCGAAGGGCCCCCGGAGGCCGACGCGCTGCTGCCGCTGGCCGCCGACGAACGGATGCGGCCACCGGTCGCGCTGCTCGCCCACGCCGTCGACGACCCGGGGCAGGCGGCCTTCTGGCCGCTGGCCGCGTTCTCGCCCGAGTGGATCGCGATCCGCTGGGCCCTTGAGCACGGCGTTCCGCTCCGGTTCATCGACCTGCCCGCGGCGAACTCCCTGGCCATGGCGCAGGCCGCGGAGAACGAAGCGGAGGAGAGCGGCGAGCGCGCACCCGACGCCGAAGCCGACGCCGACACCGATGCCGGTCCCGATGGCCCGGCCGCCGCGCCGGCCCCGGTCGATCCCATCGGTGTGCTCGCCGAGGCGGCGGGCCACGACGACCCGGAGCGCTGGTGGGAGGACGTCGTCGAACACCGCGCCCAGGACGGCGAAGCCGTCGACCCGCTGGCGCCGTTCGCCGCCCTCGCCGAGGCGATGACCGCACTGCGCGAGGTGTACGGGGACGGCGGCCACCCCCGGGACGCCGTCCGCGAGGCACATATGCGCATCCAACTGCGCAAGGCGCGCAAGGAGTTCGGCGACGGCGTCGCGGTCGTCTGCGGTGCCTGGCACGTGCCCGCGCTCAATACGGGGACCACGCTCACCGCCGACCGCGCCCTGCTCAAGGGGCTGCCCAAGGTCAAGGCCGAACTGACCTGGGTGCCCTGGTCGCACCGGCGGCTGGCCCGGCACAGCGGCTACGGCGCGGGCATCGACTCGCCCGGCTGGTACGCGCACCTCTTCGACGCCCCGGACCGCCCGATCGAGCGGTGGATGACCAAGGTCGCCGGACTCATGCGTGACGAGGACCGGTTCGTGTCGTCGGCCCATGTCATCGAGGCCGTACGGCTCGCCGGGACCCTGGCCGCCATGCGCGGGCGCCCGCTCGCCGGACTGAGCGAGACGACCGACGCGGTCCGCGCCGTGATGTGCGAGGGCTCCGACGTGCCGCTCGCACTCGTCCAGGACCGGCTGATCGTCGGCGAGACCCTCGGCGAAGTCCCGGACACCGCCCCCGCCGTGCCCCTGCAGCGCGACCTCACCCGCCTGCAGCGCACGCTGCGGCTCAAACCGGAGGCGCAGGAGCGGGAGTTGGAGCTCGACCTGCGCAAGGACAACGACGCGGCCCGCAGCAGACTCCTGCACCGGCTGCGTGTCCTCGCCGTCGGCTGGGGCGAGCCCGCCGCCGGCCGGGCGAGCACCGGCACCTTCCGGGAGAGCTGGCGGCTGCGCTGGGAGCCCGAGCTGTACGTACAGGTCGCGGAGGCCGGTACCTGGGGCACCACCGTGCTCTCCGCGGCCACCGCCAAGGCCGGGGCGCAGGCGGCCTCGGCGACCGCGCTCGCCGAGGTCACGTCACTCGCCGAGCAGTGTCTCCTGGCCGAACTGCCCGACGCGCTCCCCGTCGTGATGCGGGCCCTCGCCGACCGCGCCGCGCTCGACACCGACGTCGGCCGTCTCGCCGACGCGCTGCCCGCACTGGCCCGCACCCTGCGCTACGGCGACGTCCGGTCCACGGACACCGCGGCGCTCGCCGAGGTCGCGGCCGGGCTCGCCGAGCGGATCTGCGTCGCACTGCCGGCCGCCTGCACCGGGCTCGACGCCGACGGAGCCGCCGAACTGCGCGGCCGGGTGGATGGGGTCCACGCCGCGATCGGGCTGCTCACCGGGACCGCGCCGGCCCACACCGGTACGGACGCGGACGGGCTGCGCGAGCGCTGGACGGCCGTACTGCACAAGCTCGCCGCCCGGGACACGGTCGCCGGAGTCGTCCGGGGGCGCGCGACCCGCCTGCTGCTCGACGACGGACAGCTCGCGCAGGACGGCGCGGCGCGGCTGATGGGGCTGGCCCTCTCACCCGGCACGCCCCCGGCCGACGCCGCGGAGTGGATCGAGGGATTCGTCGGCGGGGTCGCCGGCGGAGGCATGCTGCTCGTCCACGACGAGCGGCTGCTCGGCCTGGTCGACGCCTGGCTCACGGGGGTGCCCGCCGACCGGTTCGCCGATGTGCTGCCACTGCTGCGGCGCACGTTCTCGGCGTACGAAGCGGGCGTACGGCGCACCCTGGGCGAGCTCGTGCGGCGCGGCCCGGCCGTCGGAGGACCGCCGGTCACCGGCATCGGCACGGGGCCCGGCGCGACGGCACCCGGATTCGGCCCGGGGCTGGACGAGGCGCGGGCCGACGCGGTCGAGCCGGTGCTGCGCCTGCTGCTCGGACTGCACGACGACCCGGGCCCGGACGGCGGGCCCCGGTCCGGGCGGGCCGGGAGCGCCGCGAACGTCGAGGAACCGCTGGGGGCAACGGGATGACCACGGACACGACCACGACCACAACCACGCCCACAACCACGACCACGGACGCGGAAACGACCGGCACCGCGTCGCACCCACCCCGCCCACCCCACCCGCCGCAGCCCGGCCCGGCGAACGACGAGCGGCTGCGCAGGTGGCGGCTGGTGCTGGGCGGGGACAGCGCCGAGAGC
This sequence comes from Streptomyces sp. NPDC001890, assembly GCF_042891445.1. Lineage (NCBI taxonomy): Bacteria > Bacillati > Actinomycetota > Actinomycetes > Kitasatosporales > Streptomycetaceae > Streptomyces > Streptomyces sp. NPDC001890. Next base: position 302,543 of record NZ_JBIATE010000002.1, read on the forward strand.
ACCGGCTGCACCCTCACCGGGCGCGACGCCGCGATGGACGGCGCACTGACGGCGCTCTACGGCGACGGGGGCAGACAGCAGGGCGGCCGGGGCAGGAACAGCCGCACGGCCGGACTCGGGGCCTCCGCCCCCTCCGTGGCCCGCTGGCTCGGCGACATCCGCACGTATTTCCCCAGCTCCGTCGTCCAGGTCATGCAGCGCGACGCGATCGACCGGCTCGGTCTCTCCGCACTGCTCCTCGAACCGGAGATGCTGGAGGCGGTCGAGGCCGATGTCCATCTCGTGGGCACACTCCTCTCGCTCAACAAGGCCATGCCCGAGACGACGAAGGAGACCGCGAGAGCGGTCGTGCGCAAGGTCGTCGAGGATCTGGAGAAGCGGCTCGCCGCCCGCACCCGGGCCACGCTCACTGGCGCGCTGGACCGCTCGGCCAGGATCGACCGGCCCCGTCACCACGACATCGACTGGGACCGCACCATCCGGGCCAACCTCAAGAACTACCTCCCCGAGTACGGCACCGTCGTCCCCGAGCGGCTCATCGGCTACGGGCGGGCCGCCCGGTCCGTGAAGAAGGACGTCATCCTCTGCATCGACCAGTCGGGTTCGATGGCCGCCTCCGTCGTCCACGCCTCCGTCTTCGGCGCGGTGCTCGCCTCCATGCGCACCCTGCGGACGAGGCTCGTCGTCTTCGACACGGCGGTGGTCGACCTCACCGACCAGCTCGACGACCCCGTGGACGTGCTCTTCGGCACCCAGCTCGGCGGCGGCACCGACATCAACCGCGCGCTCGCCTACTGCCAGTCGAGGATCACCCGCCCGGCCGAGACCGTGGTCGTGCTCATCAGCGACCTCTACGAGGGCGGCATACGCAACGAGATGCTGAAGCGGGTCGCCGCGATGAAGGCCTCCGGCGTGCAGTTCGTGACGCTGCTCGCACTGTCCGACGAGGGCGCGCCCGCCTACGACCGCGACCATGCGGCGGCGCTCGGGGCCCTGGGAGCACCGGCCTTCGCGTGCACCCCGGACCTCTTCCCGGAGGTGATGGCTGCGGCCGTCGAGAAGCGCCCGCTTCCCGTGCCGGACACGGAGAACCACCGGTGACAGAGGGGCGTGCTGTCCACTCACACACGGCCACCGGCGTGATCTGTGACCGTAATCACCGCTCGGTTGCGATCTCTGATTTAGGGTCCTGCGGACCACGGGGATAACCTGCGAGATGGACATGCCGCGTACCCGGGGTCACCGTGTGCGCCTTCCTGGTGACAGAACAGTCACGTTGCCCCTCGCGGCACGCCCACGCAGAAAACCAACCGCGAGACCATTGATTAAGGGACGGACGCGCGTGGACCTGTTCGAGTACCAGGCGAGGGACCTCTTCGCCAAGCACGGTGTACCGGTGCTGGCCGGTGAAGTCATCGACACGCCTGAGGCAGCCCGCGAGGCGACCGAGCGGCTGGGCGGCAAGTCTGTCGTCAAGGCGCAGGTGAAGGTCGGTGGCCGCGGCAAGGCCGGTGGCGTCAAGCTGGCCGCCACCCCCGACGAGGCGGTCGCCCGCGCGACCGACATCCTCGGCATGGACATCAAGGGCCACACGGTCCACAAGGTGATGATCGCCGAGACCGCGCCGGAGATCCTTGAGGAGTACTACGTCTCGTACCTCCTCGACCGCACCAACCGCACCTTCCTGGCCATGGCCTCGGTGCAGGGCGGCATGGACATCGAGGAGGTCGCGGAGAAGACCCCCGAGGCCCTTGCGAAGGTCCCGGTCAACGCCGTCGACGGCGTCACGATCGAGAAGGCCCGCGAGATCGTCGCCCAGGCGAAGTTCCCGGCCGAGGTCGCCGAGAAGGTCGCCGAGGTCCTGGTGACGCTGTGGGACACCTTCGTCGCCGAGGACGCGCTCCTCGTCGAGGTGAACCCGCTCGCCAAGGTCGCCTCCGGCGACATCATCGCGCTGGACGGCAAGGTGTCTCTCGACGAGAACGCCGACTTCCGTCAGCCCGACCACGAGGCCCTTGAGGACAAGGCCGCAGCCAACCCGCTCGAGGCTGCCGCCAAGGCCAAGAACCTCAACTACGTCAAGCTCGACGGCGAGGTCGGCATCATCGGCAACGGCGCCGGCCTGGTCATGTCGACCCTGGACGTCGTCGCGTACGCCGGTGAGAACCACGGCAACGTGAAGCCCGCCAACTTCCTCGACATCGGTGGCGGCGCCTCCGCCGAGGTCATGGCGAACGGCCTGGAGATCATCCTCGGCGACCCGGACGTCAAGTCCGTCTTCGTCAACGTCTTCGGTGGCATCACCGCCTGCGACGAGGTCGCCAACGGCATCGTCCAGGCGCTCGCGCTGCTCAAGTCCAAGGGCGAGGAAGTCACCAAGCCGCTGGTCGTGCGCCTCGACGGCAACAACGCGGAGCTGGGTCGCAAGATCCTCTCCGACGCCAACCACCCGCTGGTCCAGCGCGTGGACACCATGGACGGCGCGGCCGACAAGGCCGCCGAGCTCGCCGCGGCTGCGAAGTAAGGAAGAGGGACTCAGACCACCATGGCTATCTTCCTCACCAAGGACAGCAAGGTCATCGTCCAGGGCATGACCGGTGCCACGGGCATGAAGCACACCAAGCTCATGCTCGGTGACGGCACCAACATCGTCGGCGGCGTGAACCCGCGCAAGGCCGGCACCTCCGTCGACTTCGACGGCACCGAGGTACCGGTCTTCGGCTCCGTCGCCGAGGCGATGGAGAAGACCGGCGCGAACGTGTCCGTCCTTTTCGTGCCGCCGGCCTTCGCCAAGGCCGCCGTCGTCGAGGCGATCGACGCCGAGATCCCCCTCGCGGTCGTCATCACCGAGGGCATCGCCGTCCACGACTCGGCCGCCTTCTGGGCGTACGCGAGCTCGAAGGGCAACAAGACCCGGATCATCGGCCCGAACTGCCCCGGCCTGATCACCCCCGGCCAGTCCAACGCCGGCATCATCCCGGGCGACATCACCAAGCCCGGCCGCATCGGTCTCGTGTCCAAGTCCGGCACGCTGACCTACCAGATGATGTACGAGCTCCGTGACATCGGCTTCTCGTCCGCCGTCGGCATCGGTGGCGACCCGGTCATCGGTACGACGCACATCGACGCCCTCGCGGCGTTCGAGGCCGACCCCGAGACCGACCTGATCGTCATGATCGGCGAGATCGGCGGCGACGCCGAGGAGCGTGCGGCCGACTTCATCAAGGCCAACGTCACCAAGCCGGTCGTCGGTTACGTCGCGGGCTTCACCGCCCCCGAGGGCAAGACCATGGGCCACGCGGGCGCCATCGTCTCCGGCTCCTCCGGCACCGCCCAGGCGAAGAAGGAGGCCCTTGAGGCCGCCGGCGTCAAGGTCGGCAAGACGCCGACCGAGACCGCCAAGCTGGCTCGCGAGATCCTCGGCGCCTGATCGCCTCACCGCGTCGGAGCACCACCGCAGGACAAGCAGGACAGCAGCATCGCGTCACCGCACAGACGGCGCGGGTCCGTACCCGAACAAGGGGTACGGACCCGCGCCGTTTCCGTGTCTCCTCCGCTCCGTGTCCCCGGAAGTCCGCTCCATGCCCCTGGAAGTCCGCTCCGTGTCCCCGGGAGCGGGTCAGCCCGCCCTGGGGACCAGCCGGGCCGGGCCCCGCACGAGCTCGCCGTGGAGCTGCTTCCGCAGCTTCAGGTCCTGCGGCGTCAGCTTCTGCGGACCGCCGCGCGGCGGCACCCCGCCGACCTGCCGGCCGGGCGACTGGGGGGTCTCGTACCGGGTCGGGGCCGTACCCAGCGTGAACAGCGTCAGCCCGATGATCAGCACCGTGAACGAGACGGCCGCCCGGGTCCACAGCTGGGCCTTGCGCTCGCTGTCCGTGCGGATCAGGGCGGACGGGGGCAGCGAGCCGGGGGGCTGGGCCAGGGCGAGCGCGCCGAGCCGCTCGTGCAGCAGCGCCGACTGCTCGGCTGCCGACGACTCCGCCGCCAGCTCGGGCAGCCGCTCGGCCACCGCGTCGCGCGCGTTCATCAGCCTGCCCGCCGCCGCCGGGGTGCTCGCCTCCGTCTCCGCCGCCGTCTCCGGCAGGTCCAGGCCGACACCGTCGTAGAGCAGCAGGGTGCGGCGGTACGACGGCGGCAGCTCCAGCAGCGCGTCGAGCAGGGCCCGCGGACCGGGTTCGGCCTGCGGCGGATCGAGCCGGCGGTGGGCACGGCGCAGCCGGTGCCACGGTGACATGGCGTACTCGTACGCGGCGGCCCGCACCCAGCCTGCCGGGTCCCGGTCCCTCGCGACCTCGGGCCAGCGCTCCCAGGCCAGCGCGAAGGCCCGTGCGACGGACTCCCGGGAGAGGTTCCGGCGCCCGGTCAGCAGAAACGTCTGGCGGAACAGGGCATCGGCGGCGTGCGCGTACAAGGCATCGAAGGCCTCGTCGGGGGAGAAGCCGCCGGGGGCCGGTCCGGCGGTTCCGGCCGGTCCGGCGGTTTCGGCCGGTCCGGCGGTTTCGGCCGGTCCGGCGGCTTGGGCCGGTCCGGCGGCTTGGGCCGGTCCGGCGGTTTCGGCCGGTCCGGCGGCTTGGGCCGGTCCGGCGGTTCCGGCCGCGGGGGCCGGTTCGGTCAGCGCGGATGCGTGGGGCGGATCGGGGGTGGTGCCGGGCTCGGTCGGGGCCATGTCGGTGCTCCCGGTGGCTTCGACGGGGGTCGGCGGACGCGACGGCGGCCTCGTGGACGTCAGCGGTTTCGACAGCCTCGCGACCGTCTTCGGCGCCGCCGGGCGGGCCGTACGTCCGACCGCGGCCTTCGGCCGCGTGTTCGGGGCACCCGGTATGTTCCGGGTGCCCGGCGGGGCGGCCTGCGGGCTCGGCCTGCCACCGCCTATCAGCCTGGCGTACGCCTCGCGTTTCCGCCCCCGGGGCGAGGTGCGGCCGGTCTCCCAGGACCGGACCGTGGCGCAGGTGACGCCCATCGCCGCTGCGACCTGCTCTTCACTCAGTGACTTCGCCTCGCGCAGTCTGCGTCGTTCCTTGGGGGAGGGAAGCGGATCCGCGGAGGCCGAATCGGCCGAGCGCTGCGTCATGGAGGACCCCCGGCCAAGCTGCACTGGGTGAAAAAGAACATAAACGTATATTGAGCGACACGGCGGCCATTCGCCTGTTACGAGAAATGGGCGCGTGTCGTTGGGAGCATGGCCGTGTGACCCAAGTGACCGGAAGCAGCCCGTCGTTGTCGGCCGAGCAGGGCCGGTCCGCCGTGCTGACGTACGCCCTTCTGCGTGGAGCGATCGCGGCCGGGCTGGGACTGGGTTCCATCGCCGTCCTCGTCCTGGCGCTGTGGATCAGCTCGCCCACCTCCGACAGCAACCCCGCCGGGGCGCTTCACACGGCGGCCGGGCTCTGGCTGCTCGCCCACGGCGCGGAGCTGGTCAGAGCCGACACGCTCAGCGGAGTGCCCGCCCCGATCGGCCTCGTTCCGCTGCTGCTCGCCGTGGTGCCGGTGTGGCTGGTCCACCGTGCGGCGCGGGACCTCCTGGTGCCGGACGAGGGGCGCCCGGTCCCCTCGGCGGCGGGGGCGTTCGTCATGGTCGTCACCGGATATCTGCTGGTCGGGGCGGCTGTCGCGTACTACGGGCGGGACGGTGCGCTGTCCGTGCACCCGCCGTCGCTGCTCTTCCCGTCGGCCATCGTGGTGGTGGGCGCGGCGGCGGCCGGGGTCTGGACGGCGGCCGGGCGGCCGGTCGGGCCGCTGCCGTCCTGGGCGCCGCTGCGCCTGCACGAGGCGCTGGCACGCGGCCGGTTCCGGGAGCAGGCGGGTACGGCCTGGCGGGCGGCGGCCGCTGGAGTGACGGTGCTGCTCGGCGGCGGGGCGCTGCTCGTCGCGGTGGCGCTGGTGTGGCATGCGCACCCTGCCCAGCAGTCGTTCGTCCAGCTCTCGGGCGACTGGGCGGGCCGGGCCTCGGTCTTCCTGCTCGCGCTGGTGCTGGTGCCGAACGCGGCGGTATGGGGTGCGGCGTACGGGCTCGGGCCGGGCTTCGCCCTCGGTACGGCGTCCACGGTCACCCCGCTCGCCTTCTCGGGGCGCCCGGCGCTGCCCGGCTTCCCGCTGCTTGCCGCGCTGCCCGCCGCGGGCCCGGGAACGGTCCTGAACTGGTCGGCTGCCGGGGTTCCGGTCGCGGCCGGGGTGACGATCGCCTGGTTCACGGTACGGCGGGCCGCGCCCCCGCACGCCGCGCGTGAGGACGCCTGGAGCCTGCGGGCGACCGCGCTGACGGCCACCCTGGCCGCGATGGGGTGCGGGGCCGGTACGGCGGTGCTCGCCGCGGCCGCGGGGGGGCCGCTCGGTACCCGGGCGCTGGCGGAGTTCGGGCCGGTGTGGTGGCTCACGGGCGCGGCGGCCCTGCTGTGGACGGCGCTGCTCGGCGTTCCCGGTGCGCTGCTCTTCCGGGCCTGGCGGCTGCGGGAGCGCGGCGCGGGCGTGTGGTGGTGGCTCACGGGCGCGGTACGGGAAGAGGCGGAGGCGAGAGCCGGGGAGGGGGAGAAGGGGCAGGAGGACGGGAAGCCGGCGCCGCAAACGGTTCCGGTGCCGGAACCGGTGCCGGGAGGCGGGTCCGACGCCGTGTCCGTGGGCCCTGCGCCGTCGTCGCCTTCGGTGTCCGTGCAGCCCGCCGCCCGCACGTCCGTTCCGGGCGCAGATGAGGACGAGGGCGAGGGCGAGGGCCTCGAACCGTACGACTTCCTGCCGACCGACCCCTGGCACGAGCGGACGGTCCGGCCCGGAGAGGCCGGACCGTCCGGAATCAGCTGAACGCCCGGGGCGCGCGTTCCTAGTTCTTGACGCCGAAGAAGGGCTCCAGCGGCTTCGGCAGCAGGTCGTTGCAGGACAGCTGACCGGTCTTGGTCAGGGCGTCGTTCACGCAGGTGTAGTAGTCGCGGTAGACCAGCTGCACGGTGTAGGTCGTCGCGACGATCGAGAGCGCGAGCAGTGCCGTCACCAGGCCGCTGACCGCGGCCGTGGTCTGCTGGCGGCCACCGCCGGGAGCGGCGGGGGTACCGGGCGCGGAGCCGGCCGCCGGGGTCCGCCCGGCAGCGGCGGCACCGGTCGCCCGGTCCGGACCGGATGCCCGAGCCGGGTCCGACGCCCGGCCGGAGCCGTCGGCCGCCGTGGCGGAGGCGCTCCTCGGCTTCGCCCGGAGCGCGCTGATCGCCCAGTACACGGAGAGCGCGCCGAGCAGCAGGGCGACCTCGGGGAAGTCGAAGAGGGCGAAGAAGAAGGCCCACATGCCGCCGAGCAGGGCGTAACGAGCACGGCGCTGGGCGGGGTCGGTCGGGTCCCAGCGCAGCCCGCCGGAGCTGCCCTCGGGTCCGCCCTGGCCGTTCGAACCGCCCTGGCCCCCGGGACGGCCGCCGAAGCCGCCGCTCTGGCGGCCGGGCTGCCGGCTGCTCCACTGGCCGCCCCAGGCAGGCCGGTCTTCGGAGGAGCCGCCCTCGGAGGAGTCGTCCCCGTTGCCGTCCCCGTTCCCGTTCCCGTTTCCGGTGTTCGAGGGGCGGCGGGGCTGCCAGGGCTGGTCGGGCCGGTTCTCCGGCGGCGCGGCGAACGGGTTCTCCTCCGGCCCGCCGGAGGACCCGGACGTACCGGAGGCCCCGGAGGCCCCGGAGGCCCCGGAGGCCCCGGACGAAGAGGAGGAGGAAGAGGAGCCCGTGGGGGACTGGCGTTCTCGCATCAGCAGTGAGGCCCGCTCGGGCAGCGGGTGGCGGAAGGCGGTGCGGCGGCGTCGGTCCGGCATGTGGTGAACGTCTTCCCCATCTCGTCATTGCCGCCCTGTGGACGGTTCGCTGTCCCCTGACGCTACCTCCCGCCCAGGAGCGGCCGAAAGCTGGGAGCGGGGCCCGAGCAGCCGATATCCGTCCCCGGACCCACCGTTCCTCCCCGGAGTCCGGCCGGCCGCCGTCCACCCCCGTCCCGTGGGGGTGCCCCGAGGTGCCGGTATCGTTGCTGACGGTCGGCTGGTTCGTAGAGTTCCCCGTATCGAGGGGCTCAGTTCTTTCGTACGACCATACAAATTCAGCGTCGCTCTGCTTCACCATGCGAGAACCACCACGCGAGAAAGGGCCCAGCAGTGGCCTCCCCGCCCCCCTCAGCCGCCCCGGCCCGCCTGGTCGTACTGGTCTCCGGTTCCGGCACGAACCTTCAAGCCCTGCTCGACGCCATCGGTGACGATCCCGAGGGCTTCGGCGCGCGGATCGTCGCGGTCGGCGCCGACCGCCCCGGCATCGTCGGTCTGGAACGGGCGGAGCGCGCCGGGCTGCCGACCTTCGTGTGCCGGGTCAAGGACCACGCCACCCGCGAGGAATGGGACGCCGCGCTCGCGGCCGCGACGGCCGAGCACCGCCCCGACCTGGTGGTGTCCGCCGGATTCATGAAGATCGTGGGCAAGGAGTTCCTCGCCCGGTTCGGCGGCCGGTTCATCAACACCCACCCCGCCCTGCTCCCCAGCTTTCCCGGTGCCCACGGAGTGCGCGACGCGCTCGCGTACGGCGTGAAGGTCACCGGGTGCACCGTCCACTTCGTCGACGACGGCGTCGACACCGGTCCGATCATCGCGCAGGGCGTGGTCGAGGTGACCGAAGAGGACACGGCGGAGGGCGAAGAGGCCCTCCATGAACGCATCAAGAAAGTCGAGCGCAAGCTGCTCGTCGAGGCCGTGGGGCGGCTCGCCCGTGACGGCTATCGCATTGAGGGACGAAAGGTTCATCTCGGTCATGTCGGTGAATAAGCCCATCCGCCGCGCCCTGGTCAGTGTCTACGACAAGACGGGGCTCGAAGACCTCGCCCGCGGTCTGCACGAGGCCGGTGTCGAACTGGTCTCCACCGGCTCCACCGCCGGGCGGATCGCCGCCGCCGGGGTGCCGGTCACCAAGGTCGAGGAGCTCACCGGCTTCCCCGAGTGCCTCGACGGCCGCGTCAAGACGCTGCACCCCCGCGTCCACGCCGGCATCCTCGCCGACCTCCGTCTGGACGCCCACCGCGAGCAGCTCGCCGAGCTGGGCGTGGAGCCGTTCGACCTGGTGGTCGTCAACCTCTACCCGTTCAAGGAGACCGTCGCCTCCGGCGCCTCGGCCGACGAGTGCGTGGAGCAGATCGACATCGGCGGCCCGTCCATGGTCCGTGCCGCCGCCAAGAACCACCCGTCGGTGGCCGTCGTCACCAGCCCCGGGCGGTACGCCGACGTCCTCGCCGCGGTCAGGGCGGGCGGCTTCGACCTGACCGCCCGCAAGCGCCTGGCCGCCGAGGCGTTCCAGCACACCGCCGCGTACGACGTGGCCGTGGCCTCCTGGTTCGCCGACGACTACGCCGCCGCCGACGACTCGGGCTTCCCCGACTTCTTCGGCGCGACGTACGAGCGCAAGAACGTCCTGCGCTACGGCGAGAACCCGCACCAGCCCGCCGCGCTCTACACCTCCGGCACCGGTGGCCTGGCCGAGGCGGAGCAGCTGCACGGCAAGGAGATGTCGTACAACAACTACACGGACACCGACGCCGCGCGCCGGGCCGCGTACGACCACGCCGAGCCGTGCGTCGCGATCATCAAGCACGCCAACCCGTGCGGCATCGCGATCGCCGACGACGTCGCCGAGGCGCACCGCAACGCGCACGCCTGCGACCCGCTGTCGGCCTTCGGCGGTGTCATCGCCGTCAACCGTCCGGTGACCGTCGCCATGGCCGAGCAGGTCGCGGAGATCTTCACCGAGGTCATCGTCGCCCCGTCGTACGAGGACGGCGCGGTCGAGGTCCTGGCCCGCAAGAAGAACATCCGCGTGCTGCGCTGCCCCGACGCCCCGACCGCCCCGGTCGAGGTCAAGCCGATCGACGGCGGCGCGCTGCTCCAGGTCACCGACCGCCTCCAGGCCGACGGCGACGACCCGGCCAACTGGACCCTCGCGACCGGCGAGGCCCTGAGCGCCGATGAGCTGAAGGAGCTCGCCTTCGCGTGGAAGGCCTGCCGTGCGGTCAAGTCCAACGCGATCCTGCTCGCCAAGGACGGCGCCTCGGTGGGCGTCGGCATGGGCCAGGTCAACCGCGTCGACTCCGCGAAGCTGGCCGTCGAGCGGGCGGGCGAGGAGCGGGCGCGCGGTGCGTACGCCGCCTCCGACGCGTTCTTCCCGTTCCCGGACGGGCTGGAGATCCTGACCGCCGCGGGCATCAAGGCCGTGGCCCAGCCCGGCGGTTCGGTCCGTGACGAGCTGGTCGTCGAGGCCGCGAAGAAGGCGGGCGTGACGATGTACTTCACGGGCACGCGCCACTTCTTCCACTGACACGCGTCGCACCCGGGCTGCCCGGGTAAGCCGGAAGGCCGCCAACTCCCCGGAATGAGCGGGGGATTGGCGGCCTTCGCGATGCGGTGAGGGTGGTTACACCTGCAGCATGCTCACTTCGTCTTGACGACGATCGTGCTGCCGGCGCGGTCGTGCCAGCCCTGGAGCTTGCCCGAGTTGTCGAAGAAGGGGGAGAGGTAGACCAGCAGCGTGCCGAGACCGCAGAAGAGCGAGCCGACCATCGGGATGATCCAGCGGATGAAGCCCGCACCCAGGCCGGGGGCCTGGCCGGTGCTCTCCTTGACGACCTTGACGTTGAGGACCATCTTGCCGAGCGTGGCGCCCCAGATGGAGACCATCAGCCACTCGTAGAGCAGCGCGATCAGCGCGAACACGGCGATGAAGCCGAAGAAGCCCGCGACGATGCCGACGCTGGCGTTGGCCGCGTCGTTCATGCAGGAGTTGTAGGACTCGGTGCCGTACGAGTAGCTGCTGCAGTCGTCGATGGACTCCGAGGCGCCCACGAGGCTCGCGACGCCGATCGCCGAGAAGATCATGTAGAGGATGCCGTACGCGACGCCGTCCAGCGCACGCGCGCCCAGACGGCGCCCCATCGTGGCGAGTTCGACGGTGCCGAGGCCCACGACGTTGATGTAGCCGTTGTTGGCCTGGAGGGTGCCGCCCGGCTGCTGGGGCGGGTAGCCGTAGCCCGGCTGGCCCTGCGGCTGGCCCGGCTGCTGCGGGTAGCCGTAGCCCGGCTGGCCCTGCGGCGGGACGCCCTGCGGAGCCTGCGGGTAGCCGTAACCGGGCTGGCCCTGCGGCGGCTGGCCCGGCTGCTGGCCGTACGGGTTGTTCGGATTCTGGTTCGGGTCGCCGAAACTCATCTGGGCGTTCCTCCAACGTGCGTGCGGGGACGATGCGGCCGCACGGAGGAAAGAAGAGTCAGTGGTCCGCCCCCCGGTACTTCTGCGGCACTGCGGCCATAATCGTTATAAGCGCAATGTAAGTTTGTCCAGCCGTGACGGTGGTTGTTGCGCAAGTGCAACATCGAGCCATCGCCCGCGGCCTGAATTGGTATGCGGGCGGGGTCATCCGCGAGTATGGGGACATGACTGCCCAGATTCTCGATGGCAAGGCCACCGCAGCCGCGATCAAGTCCGATCTCACCGTCCGCGTGGCGGCCCTCAAGGCACAGGGCATCACCCCTGGCCTGGGAACCCTGCTGGTCGGGGACGACCCGGGCAGCCGGTGGTACGTGAACGGCAAGCACCGCGACTGCGCGCAGGTCGGCATCGCCTCCATCCAGCGCGAACTCCCCGACACCGCCACCCAGGAGGAGATCGAGGACGTCGTACGGGAGCTCAACGCCAACCCCGACTGCACGGGTTACATCGTGCAGCTGCCCCTCCCCAAGGGCATCGACACCAACCGCGTCCTGGAGCTGATGGACCCGGCCAAGGACGCCGACGGCCTCCACCCGATGAACCTCGGCCGCCTCGTACTGAACGAGACGGGCCCGCTGCCCTGCACCCCGCAGGGTGTCGTCCAGCTGCTCCGCCACCACGGCGTGGAGATCAACGGGGCGCACGTCGTGGTCGTCGGCCGCGGTGTCACCATCGGCCGTTCCATCCCGCTGCTGCTGACCCGTAAGTCCGAGAACGCCACCGTCACCCAGTGCCACACCGGTACGCGTGACCTCTCCGCCCAGCTCAAGCAGGCCGACATCATCGTCGCCGCCGCCGGGGTGCCGCACATCATCAAGCCCGAGGACGTGAAGCCGGGCGCCGCCGTGCTCGACGTCGGCGTCAGCCGGGACGAGAACGGCAAGATCGTCGGGGACGTCCACCCGGGCGTGGCCGAGGTCGCCGCCTGGCTCTCCCCGAACCCGGGCGGTGTCGGCCCGATGACCCGCGCCCAGCTGCTCGTCAACGTGGTCGAGGCGGCCGAGCGCAACGCGGCCCAGGCCGTCTGAGCCGGCCGACCCGATCCGGAGGGAACCCCATGGGTGCTGGTACGAGTCCGGCCGACCCGTCCGCCTCGGCGGACGGCACGCCCGCGGCGCAGTCCCGCGCGGACGCGCCGGGCACGGGTGGGAGGGCGGCGGACGGGGCCGCACCGGACCAGGCCGCGACCCGTGACGACGCCGCTCGTGAAGGTGCGGGCGACGGCGGCGGTGACGGCGGTACGGGTGCGGGCACGGGCCCGCGTCCTTCGCGGCGCTTCCCGTCGCTCACCCGGGACACCGCGCGTCCCGAGGGCGGAGGCAGGGCCGCGTCCGGGGACGCACCCGCCCCGGCCCGTCAGTGGCCGCTGCTCGCCGTGCTCTGCACGGCCGGGATCGGGCTGCTGATCGTGGCCGTCGACCCGTTCGCCGAAGCCTTCCGGGTCGGCACGATGCTGATCGGCGCGGCCCTCGTCGGGGGCGCCGTGCTGCGGCTCGTGGTGCCGTCGGTGGGCATGCTGGCGGTACGTTCCCGCTTCACCGACCTGGTGACCTACGGGCTGCTCGGCTTCCTCATCGTGATGCTCGCGCTGGTGGCGCAGCCCGAGCCGTGGCTGGACATTCCGTTCCTGGAGCAGGCGGTCCACTTCACCATCCGCTGAGCCCGCGGTCCGCCGCGCTGCAAGATCCGCCGCGTTCCGAGGTCCGCCGTGCCCGCGGAAACAGGGTGTCCGTCCCCTCCCCCGAGAAGGGACGGACACCGGACTTCAGCCTGGTCGACGGGGTGGGGCGCTTCAAGGGATGCCTGTCGCCTGTGGCACGGAAGTGACCATTCCGCCACCGTGTGATCGTCCGGCAACGGAGTCCCGGCCCGAGGCGTGCAACGAGGGCGTGGAGCGGGGGCGCGCAGGAGTCGGGTGCGAGGTTCCGAATGCCTCCGTGCGCCCCGTAACGATGACCCGTCGTTCCGCGTTCGCGCCCGCGCCTGGGTAGTCCGGAACGGAAGAATCACCGGATCCGGGCAAGAGGGAGCGATGCCTCGTTGGAAGGCGCTGTCGGATGAACTCGATCCGCAGGTCAGGGAGTTCGCCGGCCAGTTGCGCAGGCTCGTCGACCGCAGGGGGCTGAGCATCGCCGCGGTGGCCGACCGCACCGGCTACAGCAGGACCTCGTGGGAGCGGTACCTGAACGGGCGGCTGCTCGCGCCGAAGGGGGCGGTCGTCGCGCTCGCCGAGGCGACGGGCACCAGCCAGGCACATCTGACGACGATGTGGGAGCTGGCGGAGCGGGCCTGGAGCCGTTCCGAGCCGCGCCAGGACATGACGGTGCCGCATGTCGGCAGCCCCGGCGCGGACGGCGCGGGGACACCGCCCCGGGACCCGGTCACGGTCCGCTTCAACGGCGGCGGGGGGTGGCCGGCCGCAGTCGGCCGGAGACGGCCGGCCGTGCTCCTGGCGGGGGTGGCCGGCGCTGCTGGTGCTGGCCGCGGTGGTGCTGCTGACCGGGCCGGGGCTCTGACGGCGGGCCGTACGGGGCCCCCACCGGGGCGCCGCCCTCGGAGCGGCCGGGACGGGTGACCGGGACGGGTGAACCGGGATTCGGCCGGGTGAGCGCTGTGTGACGGGTTGTGTGCGGTGCCACAGGGGGCAGGGCCGCCGGGAGGTTCAGGGTCGGATAGCCTGATCGCTGGATATCTCTTCACATCAAGATTCAGATGGCGAGGGATGTCCAGCACCAGGGGCAGGGACCCCCACCGCCAGCTGTCTAACGGAGATCGCCATGACCCGCACTCCCGTGAATGTCACCGTGACCGGCGCAGCCGGCCAGATCGGCTACGCGCTGCTCTTCCGCATCGCCTCCGGCCACCTGCTCGGCCCGGACGTGCCGGTCAACCTGCGCCTCCTGGAGATCACCCCGGCACTGAAGGCCGCCGAGGGCACCGCCATGGAGCTCGACGACTGCGCCTTCCCGCTGCTGCGCGGCATCGAGATCACCGACGACGCCAACAAGGCGTTCGACGGTGCCAACGTCGCCCTGCTGGTCGGCGCCCGCCCGCGTACCAAGGGCATGGAGCGCGGCGACCTGCTCTCCGCCAACGGCGGCATCTTCAAACCGCAGGGCAAGGCCATCAACGACAACGCCGCGGACGACATCAAGGTCCTCGTCGTCGGCAACCCGGCCAACACCAACGCGCTCATCGCGCAGGCCTCCGCCCCGGACGTACCGGCCGAGCGCTTCACCGCGATGACCCGTCTGGACCACAACCGGGCGCTGACGCAGCTGGCGAAGAAGACCGGCACCACGGTCTCCGACATCAAGCGCCTGACCATCTGGGGCAACCACTCGGCGACTCAGTACCCGGACATCTTCCACGCGGAGATCGCGGGCAAGAACGCCGCCGAGGTCGTCAACGACGAGGTGTGGCTGGCCGACACCTTCATCCCGACCGTCGCCAAGCGCGGCGCCGCGATCATCGAGGCCCGTGGCGCGTCCTCGGCCGCCTCGGCCGCCAACGCCGCCATCGACCACGTGCACACCTGGGTCAACGGCACCGCCGAGGGCGACTGGACCTCGATGGGCATCCCGTCGGACGGCTCCTACGGCGTCCCCGAGGGCCTCATCTCCTCCTTCCCGGTCACCGTCAAGGACGGCAAGTACGAGATCGTCCAGGGCCTGGACATCAACGAGTTCTCCCGCAAGCGCATCGACGCCTCGGTGAAGGAGCTCACCGAGGAGCGCGACGCCGTTCGCGAGCTCGGCCTGATCTGATCCGGCCCCATCGGATCCGTCTGATCCGTGCGCCTCTCCAGGCGCACCCCACCGCCCCCGGCCGCACCGCTGCCGGGGGCGGTGGCGTATCCGGTCGGCACCCGCCGGGAACTGACCGCACCACTTCCCGAGTCTGCGCTGTCATGCGCGTGACGATGATCCTTCCGGCACTGACCGAGGCGACCAGCCCGCTGTTCCGCCCCATCAAGTACTCGCTCTTCCCGCCGCTCGGCCTGGCGACCCTCGCCGGGTACCTCGACCCGGACGACGAGGTGACGCTCCTGGACGAGCACGTCGAACGGGTGGACATCGAGGCGCTCGACACCCCCGACCTGCTGGTCGTCCAGCCGTACATCACCTCCGCCCGGCGCGGCTACGAGATCGCCGACCACTTCCGTGCCCGGGGCGTCCACGTCGCCATGGGCGGCCTCCACGTGACCTCGCTCCCGGACGAGGCCGCGGCCCACGCCGACACGATCTTCACCGGGCCGGGCGAGGACACCTGGCCGGTGTTCCTCAAGGAGTTCCGCGACGGGACGCCGGCCCGCCGGTACGACTCGAAGCTGCGCACGCTGGCCGGGCTGCCGCCCGTGCGGCGCGACCTGATCAAGCGGCAGCTGTATCTCGTGCCGAACTCGATCGTCGTCTCGCGCGGCTGCCCGCACCACTGCGACTTCTGCTACAAGGATGCCTTCTTCGAGGGCGGGAAGTCCTTCTACACCCAGGCCGTGGACGACGCGCTCGCCGAGATCGAGCGGCTGCCCGGCAGGCACCTGTACTTCCTCGACGACCATCTGCTCGGCAACCGGCGCTTCGCCGAGGCGCTCTTCGACGGGATGGCCGGCATGGGACGGCTCTGGCAGGCCGCCGGCACCGTGAAGTCCGTGCTCCAGCCCGATCTGCTGGAGCGCGCCGTGGACGCGGGGCTGCGCAGCCTGTTCGTCGGCTTCGAGACCGTCAACAGCGCGAACCTCGCCGAACGGCGCAAGGACCAGAACATCGGCAAGGACTACGCGGCCGCCGTCCGCCGGCTCCACGACGCCGGGGTCATGGTCAACGCCAGCTTCGTCTTCGGGCTCGACCACGACGGCCCGGACGTCTTCGACCGTACGGTGGAGTGGGCCGTGGAGCAGGGCATCGAGACGGCCACCTTCCACATCATGACGCCGTATCCGTCCACCGGTCTGTGGAAACAGATGGAGGCCGAGGACCGGATCGTGCACCGGGACTGGGACCTCTACGACACCCGCCATGTCGTCTACCGCCCGAAGGGCATGACGCCGCGCCAGCTGGAGGACGGGTACTGGCGGGCGTACCGCGACTTCTACCGGTGGTCCAACATCTGGCGCGGGGCGGCCGCCCAGCCGGGCACGCACGAACGGCTCAGGCACCTGGCGTACTCGGGCGGCTGGAAGAAGTTCGAGCCCGCCTGGGACGCCCTGATCCGTTCCCGCCGGGTGGTGCGGGCCATGCCGATGCTGGAACGGACCCTGGCGGCCTTCGGCGGCAGACGGGCCTGAGAGCTCGGCTCCGTACGTTCAGTGCTTCCGCAGCTCGTCCGCGGTCTCGCGCAGCGCCGCCATGGTCCGGCGCTGCAGCCCGGGGCCGAAGGTGATCCGGGTGGCGCCCAGCTCGCCCAGCCGGCGCGGGGCCGGGCCGTCCGGCCGGGCGAGGGCGTTGAGCGGGACCGGGACGGCGGCGGCCAGGGCGGGCAGCGCCTCGGGCGGGGCCATGATCGGGTAGACGCAGTCCGCACCCGCCGCCACGTACAGCAGCGCGCGGCGCACCGTCTCCGCCTCCGGGTCGGTGTCCTCGGGGACGCCCCGGACGTAGGTGTCGACGCGGGCGTTGATGAAGAGCGCGTCGCCCGCCGCCTCCCGCACCCGCGCGAGCCGGTCCGCCTGCCGCTCGGCGTCGACGAGGCCGCCCTCGGCCGAGTCCTCCAGATTGCAGCCGACCGCCCCGGTGCCCAGGAGCCGCTCCACCAGCTCCCGCGGGTCCAGTCCGTACCCCGCCTCGATGTCCGCCGAGACGGGCACGGAGGCCGGGACGGCCCGCACGATCCTGGCCACGGCCGCGAACATCTCGTCGGCGGGCGTCGCCCCGTCCTCGTAACCGAGCGAGGCCGCGACCCCGGCGCTCGGGGTGGCGAGCGTCGGGAAGCCCGCCTCGACGAAGACACGCGCACTCCCCGCGTCCCACGGGCCGGGGACGACCAGGGGGTCGCCGGGGGCGCGGTCGTGATGCAGGGCGCGGAGGACGGAGGCGGTCACGCGGGGCTCCTGGGGGTGGGTCGGGGCAGTGGCGGTGCGGGGATCAGTGCTTGATGTCGCCCGGCTGGTAGTGACCGGGGACCATGCGGGTGGTCACGGCGAAGCGGTTCCAGGCGTTGATCGTGGTGATCGCCGCGACGAGATGGGCGAGCTCCGTCTCGTCGAAGTGCTTCGCTGCCTTCTCCCACACCTCGTCCGGCACGAAACCGTCGGTCAGCACCGTCACGGCCTCGGTCAGCTCGATGGCCGCGATCTCCTTGGGCGTGTAGAAGTGCTGCGACTCCTCCCAGGCGCTGAGCTGGACGATCCGCTGGACGGACTCGCCGGCCGCGATCGCGTCCTTGGTGTGCATGTCCAGGCAGAACGCGCAGTGGTTCAGCTGCGAGGCGCGGATCTTCACCAGCTCCCCGATGACCGGGTCGAGGCCCTTACGGGACGCGGCGTCCAGCCGGACCATCGCCTTGTAGACATCGGGGGCGAGCCCGGCCCAGTTCTGCAGGCGGGGGGTGTGCTCGGAGGTGAGCTCGGAGGTCGGGTGGCTGTGCTCGTTCGTCGTCATGGGTATGACGCTACGGGGTGGATGGCGCACAGGTATGGTCCATTCCCATGACGGATTCATGGGCCACTTTCGGCGCCGACCTGCATCTTGAGACGACCGGTGCGGCAGGACTGCGGGCCGGGCTCATGGACGCGCTGCGCGAGGCCGTACGGACGGGGCGCCTGACGCCCGGCACCCGGCTGCCGTCCTCCCGCAGCCTCGCCACCGACCTGGGCATCGCCCGGAACACCGTCGCCGACGCCTACGCCGAACTGGTCGCCGAGGGCTGGCTCACCGCCCGGCAGGGCTCGGGCACCCGGGTGGCGCAGCGGGCCGAGCCGCGCCGGCCGTCCACCCGGGCCGTGCGGGCCCGCGCGGCGCGGGCCCGGCCCGTCCACAACCTGCTGGGCGGCTCGCCCGACCTCTCGACGTTCCCGCGCGCCGAATGGCTCAAGGCGTCCCGGCGCGCCCTGACGGCGGCACCGAACGACGCGTTCGGGTACGGGGATCCCCGCGGGCGCATCGAACTGCGCACCGTGCTCGCCGGCTATCTGGCACGGGCCCGCGGCGTGTACGCGGACCCGGAGCGGATCATGGTCTGCGCCGGCTTCGCGCACGCGCTGAAGCTGATGGGGCCGGTGCTGCGCAGGCGGCGGGTGCGGGAGGTGGCCGTCGAGTCGTACGGGCTGGACATCCACCGGAACCTGCTCGCGGACGCCGGGCTGCGGCTGCCCTGCCTGCCGGTCGACCCGCTCGGGGCGCGGACCGGTGAGCTGGCCGGGATGCGGGGTGTGGGCGCGGTCCTGATGACGCCCGCGCACCAGTTCCCCACGGGGGTGCCGCTCCACCCCGACCGGCGGGCCGCGGCCGTGGACTGGGCGCGCGGCACGGGCGGGCTGATCCTGGAGGACGACTACGACGGAGAGTTCCGGTACGACCGGCAGCCGGTGGGCGCGCTCCAGGGCCTCGACCCCGAACGCGTGGTGCACCTGGGCACGACGAGCAAATCGCTGGCACCCGGGCTGCGGCTGGGCTGGATGGTGCTGCCGGAGGCGCTGGTGGGGGAGGTCTGCGAGGCCAAGGGGGTCAGCGACTGGTCGTCGAGCGCGGTGGACCAGCTGACGCTCGCGGAGTTCATCGGGTCGGGTGCGTACGACCGTCATGTGCGTTCGATGCGGCTGCGCTACCGGCGACGCCGCGACCAACTCGTCGCGGCACTGGCGGAACGGGCCCCGGGCGTCCGGGTCAGCGGCATCGCGGCCGGGCTGCACGCCGTGCTCGAACTGCCCGAGGGCACCGAGCCGTCGGTGCTCCGGGCGGCGGCGTGGCAGGGGCTGGCGCTGGAGGGGATCTCGCGCTTCCGGCACCCGGACGCGGCGCCGGGCCGCGACGCGCTGGTCATCGGCTACGGGACGCCCACCGACAGCGCCTGGTCGGGGGCGCTGGACGCGCTCTGCCGGGTGCTGCCCCGGGAGGCCGCCGGGTGACCACCGGCCGCCCGACGGCCTCCGGGCGACGGGGCGGGATGCCCGGTCGCCCGGGGCTCAGTCGCCGAGTGCCAGCCGGACACCGAAGGCGGCGATGACGGTCCCGGTGATCCGGTCGAGCAGCCGGCGGGCCTGCGGTCTGCGGAGCCAGCCGTGCAGCACACGGGCGAAGCCGACGAGCACGGCCGACCACATCAGGCCCAGCAGGATGTGTACGGAGGTGAGCAGGAGGCCCATCGTGAAGTGGCTGGTGCCGGCCGGGATGAACTGGGGCAGGACGGCGACGTAGAAGGCTCCCATCTTCGGGTTGAGGAGGTTGGTGAGGACTCCCTGCCGCCATCCGCCGGCGAACGAGTCCGTGCCGGCCAGGAGGGCGGATTCGTCCGTCCCGCCGTCGGGCAGCCCCCGGAAGGTGTCGCGGAGCATGCGCAGGCCCATCCAGACCAGGTACGCCGCGCCGACCCAGCGCAACGTCACATAGGCGAGATGGGAGGCCGTGAAGAGCGCGGTGACCCCGAGGGAGGTGAGCGCGCCCCACAGCAGGGTGCCGGACTGGATTCCGAGGACGACGCCCCAGGCTCTTCTGCGCCGGCCGAGGGCCGAGGTGCGCAGGACCAGAGCGGTATCGAGTCCGGGGGTGAGAGTGAGAAGCCCTACGACGAGGGCGAAGGACCACAGCGCGGTGCCAATTGCCATGGAAGGCCAGCGTACGCCACCTTTGAGGAGCGACGCGGTGTCGAAGCAGCCGGCGGCGTCGAGTGCGCAGATCATCCCGAAGGCCGCAGAGCGACTCTGCTTGTGGACATCCGGTGCACCCGCTTCCCGCCGCCAGCGGCAGGCATTTAATCTGACAGGTGGTCGCATTGGCTTGATTCATATGCACGGGGGAGTCGGAAACATGGCACGCAGGCTGAGGTCGAGCACGGTCGTGCTCGGTGGCATGGGGGTGCTCGCGGCGATGATCACCTCCTGCGGTTCGGAGCCGGACAAGCGGTGCGTCGACCCGCTGACCCGCGACAAGCTGCCGAGCTACGAGTGCAAGAACGGCAAGGGCTCGTACTACTACGGCGGCAGCAGCAAGAACGGCAAGGTGGAAGGCGGCAGTTTCGACAAGTCCGCGGTCGACCGCGGCGGTTTCGGCTGCTCGGGCACCGGGGGCGGCTGAACCGGCATGGAACGTCGCACCACGACGCCCCGCCCCGACTGGCAGCGGACGGTGGAGGAGCAGGGGGTCGTCTTCCCGCTCACCCGCTACCCGGACGGATCGCTGCGCCCGTACTGGGACGAGAGCGCCTACTACGTCTTCTCGCTGCCCGAGGTCGAGGCGCTGGAGGAGGTCGTCGAGGAACTGCACACCATGTGCCTGGCCGCCGCCGCGCACATCGTGGAGCGGGACCGGTTCGCCGAACTCGGCATCACCGACCGGCGGTTGGCTGATCTGATCGGCCAGTCCTGGCGGCGACGGGACGAACTCCCGTCCCTGTACGGCAGGTTCGACCTTCGGTACGACGGCACCGGCCCGGCGAAGATGCTGGAGTACAACGCGGACACCCCCACCTCCCTGGTGGAGGCCGCGAGCGCCCAGTGGTTCTGGATGGAGGACCGCTTCCCGGGCGCCGACCAGTGGAACTCGCTGCACGAACGGCTCGTCGAGGCCTGGAAGCGGCAGGCCCCCCTGCTGCCGCCGGGCCCGCTGCACTTCGCGCACTCCGACGGCGACGAGCTGGGCGAGGACCTGATGACGGTCGCGTATCTGCGGGAGACCGCGGAACAGGCCGGCATCGACACGGAGGCGCTCTCCGTCGAGCAGATCGGCTGGGACCGGCTGAGCGGGCGGTTCGTCGACGAGCGGCTCCGTTTCATCCGGAGCTGCTTCAAGCTGTACCCGTGGGAGTGGCTGGCGACCGACCGGTTCGGTCCGCATGTGCTCGACACCCTCGACAACGGCGGCGGTACGGGCACCACCTGCTGGATCGAGCCGGCCTGGAAGATGCTGCTGTCCAACAAGGCGCTGCTGGCGATCCTCTGGGAGCTCTACCCCGGCCACCCCAACCTGCTGCCCTCCTACCTCGACGGTCCCCGCGAACTCGCGGAGTCGGGCGGCTATGTCGCCAAGCCCCTGCTCGGCCGCGAGGGGGACGGGGTCACGATCCACGAGCCGGGAAGCCCGGCGGCGGTGCGGGACGAGCCGTGCTGCTACCAGGAGCTGGCACCGCTGCCCGACTTCGACGGCAACCGTGTGGTGCTGGGCGCGTGGGTCGTCGAGGACGAGGCGGCCGGGCTCGGCATCCGCGAATCGGCCGGCCTGGTCACGGACGAGTACGCCCGCTTCCTGCCGCACGTCATCCTCTAGGGCTCTCCGGTCCGGCCGCCTCAGTCCGGCAGGGGCGCGCCCGCGCGCAGCCAGCCGAGCAGGTCGTCCGTGACCGGCTCGCCCTCGGCCGCGACGTCCTCGCGGACCGCGCCCAGGCCGAGCCGGTACACGGAGACCCGGTCGCGGCCGTGGCGGCGCATGAGGAGTCCGTCGCCCCCGCTGTCGTCCCCGACCAGCACCCAGCCGGGCGCGTACAGGGGCACCTCGAAGGTCTCGTTGCGTTCCTGGATCAGGTGCGGACCGTAGATGTGCACGCCGTTGTCGAGCAGCACGCCCGGCGTCGACCGCCACAGCCGGGCGACCGCGGGATTGGGCCCGTCCCGCAGGCCGCGCGACCGGGCCGCCCGGACGGCCAGGAACCCGGCGAAGGACTCCGCCACCGGGTACTCGCCGCCGTCCGTACCGTCACGGCACACCACGGGGTACTCCCTGCCCCCGTCCCCGTCCCCGTCATCGGCCCCGTCGTCGACTTCGGCCTCGCCCGCCCGGTCGAGGACGAAGTGGTAGCCGTCGCCGCAGTCCGGCTCGACGGCGAAGCAGAGCCGGTCGCCGTCCAGCCGCCACCCGGCGGTGACGGCCTCGTACATGTCGTCGGCGGACCCGGCGGGCCCGACCGTCGCGATGTCCGCGTCCCCGGCCCGGCCGTGGCCGTACTCGGCCAGCCACCACCGGTACGACGGCGGCAGCGGGCCGACGCGTGCCTCGGCCTCGCGGATCAGGGCCTCCGGCACGGCGCCCGCGCGCCCGCGGCCGAACCCCGGTGATCCTTCGATCAGTTCCCGCAGCAGTGTCAGGTCGGGTCTCACGGTGCGGAGTCTGCCAGGGCGGGCCCGCCGGACGGGCCCCGGGCCCGCCCGGCGGGCCGGCGGCTCAGCCGCGCAGGACGGCGCGGAGCTGTTCCAGGCCCCAGTCCAGATCCTCCTTGCTGATCACCAGCGGCGGGGCGATCCGGATCGTCGAGCCATGGGTGTCCTTGACCAGCACCCCGCGCTCCATCAGCTTCTCGGAGATCTCCCGGCCGGTGCCGAGGCCCGGGGCGATGTCGACCCCCGCCCACAGCCCGCGGCCGCGCACCTCCTCCACCGCGCCGCCGCCCACCAGCAGCCCGAGCTCCTGGTGCAGGTGCTCGCCCAGCTCGGCCGCCCGCTGCTGGAACTCGCCGGTGCGCAGCATCGAGATGACCTCCAGCGCGACCGCGCAGGCGAGCGGATTGCCGCCGAACGTCGAACCGTGCTCACCGGGCCGGAACACCCCGAGCACCTCCTGCGACGAGACCACCGCCGACACCGGCACCACACCACCGCCCAGCGCCTTGCCGAGCACGTACATGTCCGGCACCACACCCTCGTGCTCACAGGCGAAGGTCCGGCCGGTCCGGCCCAGGCCCGACTGGATCTCGTCCGCGATGAACAGCACGTTCCGCTCGCGGGTGAGCTCCCGCACCCCGGGGAGATAACCGGGCGGCGGCACCAGCACCCCGGCCTCGCCCTGGATCGGCTCCATGAGCACCGCCACGGTGTTCTCGGTCATCGCCTCCCGCAGCGCGGTGAGATCCCCGTACGGCACGATCTCGAACCCCGGCGTGTACGGGCCGAAGTCCTCCCGTGCCTCCGGGTCCGTGGAGAAGCTGATGATCGTGGTCGTCCGGCCGTGGAAGTTGTTCGCGGCGACGATGATCTTCGCCATGCCGTCCGGGACGCCCTTCACCCGGTAACCCCACTTGCGGGCCGTCTTCACCGCGGTCTCCACGGCCTCGGCGCCCGTGTTCATCGGCAGCACCGACTCCATGCCGCACAACTCGGCGAGCCGCGTACAGAAGTCGGCGAACCGGTCGTGATGGAAAGCACGTGAGGTGAGCGTCACCCGCTCCAGCTGTGCCTTGGCCGCGTCGATCAGGCGCCGGTTGCCGTGACCGAAGTTGAGCGCCGAGTAGCCGGCGAGCATGTCGAGGTAGCGGCGGCCCTCGACATCGGTCATCCAGGCCCCGTCCGCCGTGGCGACGACGACGGGCAGCGGATGGTAGTTGTGCGCGCTGTGCGCCTCGGCGGAGGCGATGGCGGTTTCCGTGGTCGACACGGGATCTCCGTTCGTCGTGCGGCGTGGGCGGGGGTGGTGCCCACTTTGTATCGTTGGTCGGTTCAGCGGTGAGGAAACCTGTGTTCCCCGGCGCGCCAGGCCGGTCGGGGCCAGTTGTCCGCACCTGAGACAATGAGTTCCATGGCCTCTGAACGCCCCCGTGTGCTCTCCGGAATCCAGCCCACCTCAGGCTCGTTCCACCTCGGCAACTACCTCGGCGCGGTCCGCCAGTGGGTGGCGCTGCAGGAATCCCACGACGCCTTCTACATGGTCGTGGACCTGCACGCGATCACTGTTCCGCAGGACCCCGCGGAGCTGCGGGCGAACACCAGGCTCGCCGTCGCCCAGCTCCTCGCCGCCGGGCTCGACCCGGAGCGCTGCACGCTCTTCGTCCAGAGCCACGTCCCCGAGCACGCCCAGCTCGGCTGGGTCATGAACTGCCTCACCGGCTTCGGCGAGGCCTCGCGGATGACGCAGTTCAAGGACAAGTCCGCCAACCAGGGCGCCGACCGGACCACGGTCGGTCTCTTCACCTACCCGATGCTGATGGTGGCCGACATCCTGCTGTACCAGGCCGACCAGGTCCCGGTCGGCGGGGACCAGCGCCAGCACCTGGAGCTGACCCGCGACCTGGCCGAGCGGTTCAACGGAAGCTACGGCGAGACGTTCACCGTGCCGAACCCGTACATCCTCAAGGAGACGGCGAAGATCTACGACCTCCAGGACCCGTCGGCGAAGATGAGCAAGTCGGCGGCCACCCCGAAGGGCCTGATCAACCTTCTGGACGAGCCGAAGGTCACCGCCAAGAAGGTGAAGAGCGCGGTCACCGACACGGACACGGTCATCCGCTTCGACCAGGTGGAGAAGCCCGGCGTCAGCAATCTTCTGACCATCTACTCGACACTCACGGGCACCGGTATCGCGGATCTGGAGCAGAAGTACGAGGGCAAGGGCTACGGTGCGCTCAAGACCGACCTCGCCGAGGTCGTGGTCGAGTTCGTCACACCCTTCCGGACCCGCACCCAGGAATACCTGGACGACCCGGAGACGCTGGACTCGATCCTGGCCAAGGGCGCGGAGAAGGCCCGTGCCGTCGCGGCCGAGACCCTGGCCCTGACGTACGACCGGATGGGCTTTCTGCCCGCGAAGCACTGAGTCCAAGGACCCTGGCGGTTTCGCTGCCGCAGGCGTCACACTGGCGACGGGAAGCCGAACCCGGTGGGTGGCCGCAAGCAGGCCACCGACCATCGAGCATGGAGGAGGACGACGTGGGGACCGTAACGCTCGGCGTTTCGATCGCGGTCCCGGAGCCCTACGGCAGCCTGCTCCAGGAGCGGCGCGCGAGCTTCGGGGACCCTGCCGCGTACGGCATTCCCACGCACGTCACCCTTCTCCCGCCGACCGAGGCCGAGGCGGCCGACCTGCCCGCGATCGAGGCGCACCTGGCCCAGATCGCGACGGGCGGCCGCCCCTTCCCGATGCGGCTGTCCGGCACGGGGACCTTCCGTCCCCTCTCGCCGGTCGTCTTCGTCCAGGTCGTCGAGGGCGCCTCGGCCTGCACCTGGCTGCAGAAGCGGGTCCGGGACGCCTCCGGGCCGCTGGTGCGCGAGCTCCAGTTCCCGTACCACCCGCACGTGACCGTGGCGCACGACATCGCCGAGGAGGCGATGGACCGGGCGTACGCCGAGCTCGCCGACTACGAGGCGGCCTGGACCTGTGCTTCCTTCGCGCTGTACGAACAGGGCTCGGACAGCGTCTGGCGCAAGATCAACGAGTTCCCGTTCGGCGCCGGGGGCGGCGCCCCCGCCGTGCCCGCGCAGGGCAGCTCCTCCGTGGACGAGCCCTCCCTGCACCCCTGACCGCCTCCCGGTGGCTCCGGCTCAGATCGGCAGCCGCCGGAACAGCGGGCGCGGCACGTGCCGCAGCGCCGACATCACCGCACGGAGCGAGCCCGGCACCCACACGGTCTCCGAGCGCCGCCGCAGTCCCGTCACGATGGCCTCCGCGACCGCGTCCGGCGTCGTGGTGAGGGCCGGCGCCTCCAGCGGCGCCGAGGCGAACCGGGCCGAGGCCGACCGCGCCGCGGCGATCCGGGCTCCCACCGGAGACCCGGCAGGCACTGCTTTCGCGACCGGCACCGTCTTCGTGGCCGGCACCGTTTCCGTGACCGGCTCCGGCCGTACGACGCCGGGGCGCACGACCATGACATGCACCCCGGTCCCGTGCAGCGCGTCCCCCAGCCCCTGCGTGAACGCGTCCAGGCCCGCCTTGCTGGACCCGTAGATGAAGTCGGCGCGGCGGACGCGCTCGCCCGCCACCGAGGAGAGCACCACCAGCGAGCCGTGCCCCTGCGCCTGGAGTGCGCCGGCGCACACCAGCCCGGCGGAGACGGCTCCGGTGTAGTTGGTCTGGGCGACCCGGGCCGCGGCGAGCGGCTCCTCCTCGTCGCGCCCCTGGTCGCCGGCGATGCCGAAGGCGAGCAGCACCATGTCGATGTCGCCCTCGGCGAAGATCTTGCCGAGGGCACTCTCGTGCGACTCGATGTCCAGGGCGTCGAAGCCGACGGTGCGGACGTCGGCGCCGCGGGCGCGCAGTCCGGCGGCGGCCGCGTCCAGAGCGGGGCCGGGGCGCCCGGCCAGCCGGACCGTGCGGGTCCGCAGGGCGATCAGCCGCCGGGCGGTGGCCAGCGCGATCTCCGACGTGCCGCCGAGGACGAGCAGGGACTGCGGGGCTCCGAAGGCGTCCTTCACGGGAACACTCCTTGCGACGTGGGGAGGGGAAAGAGGGGTGGCGGCGGTCAGAGCGACAGGCGGCGCGACAGGTCCGAGCGGAAGGCCCCGTCCGGGTCCAGCTCGGCGCGCAGCGACCGGAAGTCCGCCAGCCTCGGATACATCGCGGCCAGCAGCTCCGGCCGGAGCCGGGAGTCCTTCGCCAGACAGACCCGGCCGCCCGCCGCCGCCACCTCCTCGTCCAGCGAGTCCAGGAACCCGGCCAGTCCGGGCAGGGCGGCGGGCAGGCCGAGGGCGAGCGACCAGCCGGGCGCCGGGAACGACAGCCAGCCGGGGTCCCCGGCGCCGAACCGTTTGAGCACGGCGTTCGTCGCCGGGCAGCGCCGTCGGGCGATCCGGTGCACGATCCGGCGCAGCGTCTCCTCCTGGCCGTGGCCGACGGCGAACTGGTACCGCACGGATCCGGCCCGCCCATGGACCCGGTGCCGGTGCGGCAGCCCGTCCAGGGGGTGGAAGAACGCGGCGATCCGCTGGAGTTCGCCGATCCGGTACTTGGGCGCGCCGCGGTACCTGAGCTCGCTCAGCAGGGTGGCCGGGGCGCCGCCGAGCAGCGCCTCCGGTACGAGGGCGGGGGTGGCCGGCAGCGGCCCCGGGCGGAACGAGAGCGGTGTGCGCCGGGCGCGCGCCGGGAGCGCGTACCGGGGTACGTGCTCCCCCCGGGTGAGTACGGAGCGCCCCGTGGCCCGGCCGCGGGCGTGGAGGTCGATCCAGGCGGCCGAGTAGCGGTAGCGGTGGTCCCCGGTGCCGAGCCGTTCCAGCAGGTCGTCCAGGTCGACGGCGCGTTCGGTGTCGACCGACATCCACGAGCTGGTGACGCGGTGGCACCGGAGCGTGGCCGAGAGGATCACCCCGGTCAGGCCGAGGCCGCCCGCGGTCGCGTCGAAGAGATCGGTGCCGGGCCGGACCGTACGGATCTCGCCCCCGGCGGTCAGCAGCTCCAGCTCCTGGACGTGCCGGGAGAAGGAGCCCGCGACGTGCTGGTTGTGACCGTGGATGTCGGCCCCGACCGCGCCGCCCACGGTGACGTAACGGGTCGTCGGCGTGACGGGGACGAACCAGCCCAGCGGCAGCAGGACCTCCATCAGCCGGTGCAGGCTGACCCCGGCGTCGCAGACCACGAGCCCGGCGCCGGCGTCGATGGTGCGGATCCGGTTCAGCGCGGTCATGTCGAGGACGGAGCCGCCCGCGTTCTGGGCCGCGTCGCCGTGCGCCCGGCCGAGGCCCCGGGCGATGGAGCCGCGGGGCCCGCAGCCGCGTACCGTCGCCGCCGCCTCCTCGTACGAACGGGGGCGGAAACGCAGGGCGGTTGTCGGGGCGGTGCGGCCCCAGCCGGTCAGGGACACGGTGTCGACGGACATGACGGTGACCGTATCGCCAGAGAAAACCCTTTCAGGGCATTTGTTACAACACTCACCGGTATGGGTGATTGAAGAAGTGTCAGGGCCTGCGGCAGCGGGGCCCGGTGCCGGATTCCCGTGCCCGGGAGGGTAAGCCGTACGTCATGGACTGGCTGAAGAACCTCCCCGTCATCGGGCCGATCGTCTCCCGGCTGATGGCGACGCACGTCTGGCGCTCCTACGAGACGCTGGAGCGGGTCCATTGGGCCAGGCTCTCCGCCGCGATCACCTTCATCAGCTTTCTGGCGCTCTTCCCGCTGATCGCGGTCGGCGCGGCGATCGGTGCCGCGCTGCTCTCCACCGAGCAGCTCCACAAGATCGAGGACAAGCTGGCCGAGCAGGTGCCGGGCATCTCCGACCAGCTGGGCATCGGGAACCTGGTGGCCCACGCCGGCACGGTGGGCGTGGTGGCCGGTGCGGTGCTGCTCCTCACCGGCATCGGCTGGATCGGCTCGATGCGGGACTGTCTGCGCGCCGTCTGGGACCTGGACGACGTGGGCCTGGGCAATCCGGTCCTGCGCAAACTCAAGGACACGGGGCTGCTGCTGGGCCTGGGCGGGGCGGTGCTCGCGACGCTCGCCGTGTCGTCGGCCGGGTCCGTCGCGGTCGGCTGGACGGCGGAGCTGTTCGGCATCTCGGACCGCGGCGCCGGCGGGGTGGTGCTCCAGGCGGCCACCCTGGTCGTGGCCGCGCTCGCCGGGTTCCTGCTGCTGCTCTATCTGCTGACGCTGCTGCCGGGCGTCGAGCCCCCGCGGCGCGCGCTGCTGGTCGCCGCGGCGATCGGCGCGATCGGCTTCGAACTGCTCAAGCTGCTGCTCGGCAGCTATATGAAGGGCGTCGCGGCGAAGAGCATGTACGGCGCTTTCGGGGTGCCGGTCGCGCTGCTGCTGTGGATCAACCTCTCGGCGAAGCTGCTGCTGTTCTGCGCCGCCTGGACGGCGACGCAGAACAGCGGGGACGAGGCGTCCGGGGCCGTCAGCGGCGGGGAAGGCGACGCACCAGGTCCGGCAGCGGCCAGCGCCGGTTGACCAGGAACACCGCGCCGGCCAGCAGCACCAGGGCGCCCCCGGCGATGCCCAGGGCGATCCCGGCGCCACCGCCTCCGCCGCCCTCGGACGCGGTGGCCTTCGCGGACTGCGCGGGGCCGTTGCGGCCCTCGCCCTTGCCCTGCTCGGCCGCGGGTCCCTTGCCGGACCCGGTGCCGGTGTCGGCGGACTTCGGGGCCACCAGCTCGCCGACCGGGGTCACCTTGCCGCTCGCGTCGAAGCCCCAGTCGAGGAGGCTGGCGGCCTCGTCGTAGACGGCGTGGGGCTTCTCGGACGAGGGGTTCATGACGGTGACGAGCAGCACCTTGCCGTCGCGCTCCGCGACACCGGTGAAGGTGTTGCCGGCGTGCGTGGTGTAGCCGTTCTTGACGCCCGCGATGCCCTTGTACGGGTCGACGCCGCCCGCGCCGGTGAGCAGCTTGTTGGTGTTCTGGATGGCGAAGCTCTCGCGCTTCCCGTTCTTCTCCGTGCCGGGGAACTGCGCCTCGGCCGTGGAGCAGTACTCCCGGAAGTCCGCCTTCTGCAGCCCGCTGCGGGCGAACAGCGTCAGGTCGTACGCGCTGGAGACCTGGTCGGGCGCGTCGTACCCGTCGGGCGAGACCACCTTGGTGTCGAGCGCCTGCAGCTCCTCGGCGTGCGCCTGCATCGCGTCGACGGTCTTGGGGACGCCGCCGTACATCGCGGAGAGCACATGCACCGCGTCGTTGCCCGAACGCAGGAACACCCCGAGCCACAGATCGTGGACCGTGTAGGTGAGCTTCTCCTTGACGCCGACCAGGCTGCTGCCCTCGCCGAGGTCGGCCAGATCCTCGTCCTTGACGGTGTACTTCTGGGTCTTGGGCTGGAGCGCGGGCATCACGGTGTCCGCGAAGAGCATCTTCAGGGTGGAGGCGGGAGGCAGCCGCCAGTGCGGGTTGTGCGAGGCGAGGACCTCGCCGTTCTCCGCGTCCGCGACGATCCAGGACCTGCCCGTGAGGCCCTTCGGCAGCACCGGGGCGTCCGGTCCCAGCTGCACCTGCGTACCGGCCCGGCCCAGCAGTTCGCCGCCGACCCTGGACATGCCCGCGGGCGGCTTCGGCTGGTCGTCGGAGGTGTCCTTGCCGACCGCCGATGCAGGGCTGACAACAAAAGTGGACAACAACGCGGCGGAGATGACCGTCATCGCGGTCTTTTTGAGAGCAGGCACGATCGGAAACGTACATGCAGAAGATATGAAAATGGGTGCGGACTCCTTGACCCGCCGGGCGTACCGCCAGGACAGCCCACCCCGGGCGGCTGGGCCGGAGGGCGGCGGCGATACTGAGTCCATGAAGCTCAGCCGCCCCGTCTCCTGGTTCCTGCTCGCCTTCGGGGTGTGGAGCTGGTTCATCTGGATCACTTTCGTCAAGAACCTGTGGAAGGACGGCAGCGGACTCGCCTTCGACGACGCGGGTGACCCGACTGCGTACTTCTGGGTGCATCTGCTGCTCGCCATCACGTCCTTTCTCCTGGGGACGGCGGTGGGAGTGATCGGGTTCCGCGGCGTCAGGGCCCTGCGCCGTGAACGCGCGTAACCGGCCGTACGACACGCGGAGGAGAGCAAGTGGCGGTGGCCGGTCTCGCGCTGATGGCGATCGTGGTGCTCGCGCTGCTGGCCGGCGTGCACCGCTATCTGTGGTGCCGCTTCGTCGGTGACACGACGGCCGAGGGCAGTGCGCTGCGCAGGGCCGGCACGGTGGCCGCGTACGTGCTGCCGCTGCTCAGCGTCGGCGCGCTGGTCTCCGGCCGTGCGGGCGCGCCCTTCTGGCTCCAGAAGGTACTGGCCTGGCCGGGCTATCTGTGGCTGGCCGCCGTGCTGTACCTGACGCTGGCTCTGCTGGTGGGCGAGGCGGTACGGCCCGTTCTGCGCCGGGCACTGGCGCGCCGGGCGGACCGGGCCGGGCGGCCGGAAGGCGCGGAAACGGGTACGGGCGCGGGCGCGGACGCCGACGCGGCGTCAGCGGACGGTGTGTCCGGCGCGGTTCCGGCACCTGACGCGGAACGACCGGAAATCTCCTCGGGTACGAGCGCTTCCGCCGCCCCGGGCACCCTCGTCGCCGACGCCCCCGCCCCGCCCCGCACGGATGCCCCCACCCGCCGGCTGTTCGTCGCGCGGGCCGTCGGAGGGGCCGCCGCCGTCGCCGGGCTCGGCACGGTCGGCTACGGCACCTACGGGGTGCTGCGCGGGCCGCGGGTGAAGCGGATCACCGTCCCGCTTGCCAAGCTGCCCCGCTCCGCGCACGGTTTCCGGATCGCCGTCGTCAGCGACATCCACCTCGGCCCGATCCTCGGCCGCGACCACACCCGGCGGATCGTCGACACGATCAACCGGACCCAGCCGGATCTGGTCGCCGTCGTGGGCGACCTCGTCGACGGAACCGTCGCCGACCTCGGCCCGGCCGCCGAGCCGCTCGCCCGGCTGAAGGCCCGGCACGGGAATTACTTCGTCACCGGAAATCACGAGTACTACTCCGGCGCCGCCCAATGGGTCGACCAGGTAAGGGAATTGGGCCTTCACCCGCTGGAGAATGCCCGGGTCGAGATCGCCGGATTCGATCTTGCGGGCGTCAATGACGTCGCCGGGGAGAGCGAGGGACAGGGGCCTGATTTCGCCCGTGCGCTCGGCGACCGGGACCGCGCCCGCGCCGCCGTTCTGCTGGCCCACCAGCCCGTCGTCATCCATGACGCCGTCGCCCACGGCGTGGACCTCCAGCTCTCCGGCCACACCCACGGCGGCCAGCTCTGGCCGGGCAACTTCATCGCGGATCTGGCCAATCCCACCGGCGCCGGGCTCGACCGCTACGGCGACACCCAGCTGTACGTCTCGCGGGGCGCGGGCGCCTGGGGCCCGCCGGTACGGGTCGGCGCACCGTCCGACATCACCGTCGTGGAGCTCGCCTCGCTGCGGGCGTGACTCTCCGTCGACAACAGGTTTCAGACGTTCGGATGCACCCAAGGTTTCAACTGTCGAACAAAAGGCTATGAATCACAGTTTCGCTCTTCCAGATGTGAAAATCGTGTGATTGGCTGACCATGGGCATGCGGTGATGTGCGTATCTGAGCGCGGTTGCCGAGGTGGGGCTGGTAAGGGAGAGCACGTCAATGCGGTCGATCCGGCTACGGATTCTCGCGATTCTCGCGGTTTTGGTCATCGCAGGCGTTGTCGCCTGGCAGCTGCTCCCCTCGGACGAGGTGAACAAGGACCCCATCGCGGTCGGCACCACGGACGAGGTCACCTCGCTCGACCCGGCCGGCGCGTACGACGCGGGTTCCTGGGCGATGTACAGCAACATCTACCAGTCCCTGCTGACGTTCAAGTCGGGTGCGGTCGTGCCCGAGCCCGACGCCGCCGAGAGCTGCGGGTTCATCGGTCAGAAGCTCCAGACGTACCAGTGCAAGCTCCGTGACGACCTGGCGTTCTCCAACGGCCGCAAGATCACGGCCGAGGACGTCAAGTACTCCATCGAGCGCATGATCAGGATCAAGACGGACGTCGGTCCCTGGGTGCTCTTCCCGAGCCTCAAGAACGTGGTGGCGGACGGCCGCACCGTCACCTTCAACCTCTCCTCGCGCGACGCGACCTTCCCGCAGAAGCTCGCCACCGGCGCCGGTTCGATCGTCGACCGCGAGTCGTACCCGGCGGACAAGCTCCGCAAGGGCAACACCATCGACGGCTCGGGCCCGTACCTCCTGAAGTCGTACCGGTCGGGCGAGATCGCCGAACTGGTCCCCAACCCCCTCTACAAGGGCGCGCTGAGCAAGACCGGTGTCCCGGTCACCGTGCACTACTACGACAAGTCGGACGAGCTCCTGTCCGCCTGGAACGCCAAGCAGGTCGACGTCACGCACCGCGAACTGCCGCCGGCCACGCTCGCCGAGCTGAACCCCGGCGACCCGGACCTGCGCGTCACCGAGGCGGACAGCGCTGAGATCCGCAATCTCGTCTTCAACGTCCGGCCGGGCTCGCCGCTGGCCGACAAGAAGGTCCGGCAGGCCATCGCCTCGCTCATCGACCGCGGTCCGCTGGTGACCGGCGTCTACAAGGGCACGGTCGAGCCGCTCTACTCGCTGATCCCGCAGGGCTACATCGGGCACAGCACGCCGTTCTTCGACGCCTACCCCACACCCGACCCGGAGCGCGCCAAGCAGCTGATGGAGGACGCCGGCGTGCAGACCCCGGTGAACATCAGCTTCGGCTACGGCGGCGGGAACGAGACCCAAGCGAAGGAGACCGCGGAGCTCCGCCGCCAGCTGGAGGCCGACGGGCTCTTCAAGGTCAAGGTCCACGCCGTCGACTGGCAGCAGTTCCAGAAGGACTACGCGGCCGGCAAGTACGACGCGTACACGGTCGGCTGGCTCCCCGACTACCCGGACCCCGACACCTTCAGCCAGCCGCTCGTCGGCCGCAACAACAGCCTCCACAACGGCTACTCCAGCAAGAAGGTGGACAGCCTCATCGGCTCCACGCTCCAGTACGGCGACCGCGGGCGCACCGCGGCCGACTTCAAGGAGCTCCAGGCACAGGTCGGCGAGGACGTGCCGCTGGTCCCGCTGTGGCAGAAGAAGGACTACGTCGTCAGCACGACGGACGTCTCCGGTTCGCAGTACCTCTCGGACGGCACCGGCCTCTGGCGGCTCTGGGAACTGCGGCGGATCTGACGGTCCCCCAGGGCAGCACACGGGGCGGTCCGCCGGCGTTCGCCGGCCGGCCGCCCCGTCGTCGTACGAGGGCCTGTCAGGGCTTGTCGGGGCCTGTACGGCCCTGGTCCCGGGTCTTCGTGGCGCCGGTCTTCGCGGCGCCGGGCAGGAACTCCTCCAGCACCTCGTGGATCTGCCGCACCAGCGGCCGCAGCACCCGGAACCGGGAGAGGGCGATGGCGCGGGCGCCGATCGGGGCGGAGCGCTCCACCAGGCGGCGGCTGCGTTCGGTGTGCTCCGTGCGGTCGTACACCCAGTACAGCACCAGGCCCATCTGTATCAGCCACATCAACTGCGGCAGCAGTTCGGCCAGTTCGGGGTCGGTCTTGGCGTCGGACCCGGCCAGGCACCGCCGGTGGATGGAGATCGCCGCCTCGCGGGCCGCGACCGACTCCGCCGAGAACGGGCTGAGCGGGCTCTCCGGGTCGGCGGCGTTCTTGAAGAACTGGGCGGCGAAGCGGTGGTACGGCTCCGCCACGTCCAGCCAGGTGAGCAGGACCCCGCGCATGCGCACCGCGAGGTCCTTGTCGCCGTCCAGGACCGGCTGCACGGCCGCCGCGTGCTCCGCCGCGAGCCGGTCGTAGAAGCCCTGGACGAGGTGTTCCTTGTTCGTGAAGTAGTAGTAGGCGTTCCCCACGGAGACACCGGCCTCCTGGGCGATGGCCCGCATCGTCGTCTTGTCGTAACCGCGTTCCTGGAAGAGCCGGAGCGCCGTTTCGAGGATGAGTGTGCGGGTCTGCTCGCTCTTGGGAGCCCTGACTTCCTTCACGTCCTTCGCTTCCTTCACCACGCTCCCGAGGGTATCCGGCGCGGTCAGCTCCCGGATCCGGGGACCGTGCAGGCACCGTCGCCGTCCTGGCCGCCGCACGGTGCGGCGGTCAGGGACCGGTACTTCGCGGCGGCGAGCACGGTGGCCCGCGCGAACGGGCGGCCCGCCGGGGTGGTCAGCCAGTGGGCCCTGGGCCGGTGCTCGGCCAGCGCCCAGAGGCAGACGATCCACGCGGAGGTCCCGCGGTAGATCTGCCCCCGGTCGCCGATCACCGTGATCTCGTCCAGCGTCCCGGCGTGGTCGAGCCCGGGGAAGCGGCGGCGCGCCTCCTCGGAGGCCGCCGGAACGAGGTCGAGCGGGACGAGCTGACGCTGCTTCGTCAGCCACTGCCGCAGATGGAGGCAGAGCGAGCACCGGGCGTCGTACAGCACCGTCAGGCGCTCGACGGAGAGCCGCTGCCCGCCGGTTCGGCCCGTCATGGCGCTCAGGCCCTCGGCGCGGGCGCCGCCCACGGGCCGTTGCCCGGCCCCGTCCAGCCCTGCGGGGCCACCGGCGGGATCTGCTCGCGCTCCATCAGACCGCGGCGGCGGATCTTGTTGAGCACATAGACATTGCCGAGGTGCATCACACCGAGGACGAGCAGGACGACGCCGAGCTTCACCGACAGTGCCTCGAAGAGTCCGCGGGCGTCGGTGACGGCGTCGGAGTTCCTCAGGTAGAGGGTGACGAAGCCCAGGTTGACCAGGTAGAAGCCGACCACCAGCAGGTGGTTGACGGCATCGGCGAGCTTCTCGTTCCCGTGCAGCACATCGGCGAGGAACACCTTGCCGTTGCGGCTGAGCGTGCGCGCGACCCAGACGGTCAGCGCGACGCTGATCAGCAGATAGATGACGTACGCGACAACAGTGAGGTCCATGCCCCACCCTCCCTTGAACGCGTTCAAAAGCTGTTGTCATGGACTGTAGACCTGTAATTGAACATGTTCAAGCGGGGAGTTCGGCGGCTCGCCCGGTCTTCTCGCCGGGTGCGGTGAAGCGCCGTACGCCCGGCACCGCCGCCGTCCCCAGGCAGGCCGCGCCGACCGCCACCGCGGCGACGGCCAGGGGCACTTCGGCGCCCCAGGCGGAGGCCGCGAGCGGGGCCAGGGCGTAGCCGAGCGGCATCGCGCCGAGGGAGAGCAGCCAGTCGTACGAGGTCACCCGGGCCAGCGCATGCGCCGGTACGGCGGACTGGACCGAGGTCTCCCAGACCGGCCCGAGGAAGCCGAGGCCGGCCTGGGCGACGCCGTACGCGGCGATGGAGAGCGCGACGGGCGCGTGGGCGGCCAGCAGGCCGAGCGGCAGGGCGTACGTGGCGAGCCCCAGGTTGGCCACCAGGATCGGGCGGCGGGGGCGGGCCCGGCCGGCCAGCAGCGAGCCGAGGAGCAGGCCGACCGCGCCGGTCTGGAGCAGGGCGACCCAGACGCCCTTGCCGCCCAACTCCCGGACGAAGAGCGCCGGGCCGACGGTCATCAGGACGGCCGCGGCGCCGTTCCAGGTGGCGTGCCCGAGCAGGCTCGTCCAGTACCAGTCGCGGCCGCGGACCTCGCCCCAGCCCTCCTTGAGGTCGGTGAACAGTGAGCGCCGGGGGGTGGGTACGTGCCGGACCTCGACGGCGGACAGCAGCGCGGCGCTCACGGCGAAGCTGGCGCCGTCCAGCACGAAGGCCCAGCCCGGCCCCGCGGTGAGGATCAGCACCCCGGCGAGGGCCGGGCCGCCGAGCCGGGTGGCGCTGTTGACCACCGCCATCAGGGAGTTGGCGCGCAGCAGCCCGGACTCCGCCACGGTGCCTCGGATCAGCGGTGACACGGTCGGCATCGCGAACGCCCCGGCGGCGCCGCCGACCGCCTCGGCGAGCGCGATCTGCCAGAGCGCGGGGGAGCCGCCGAGCAGCTCCGCGCCGACGAAGAGCTGGGTCGCGCACCGTACGAGATCCGTGGTGAGCGCGACCGTACGGGCGTTGAAGCGGTCGCCCACGACACCGCCCAGCGGCAGCAGGAGCAGCTTGGGGACCATCGCGCAGCCCAGGACCAGGGCGAGCGCCCCGGTCGAGCCGGTGGCCAGGTAGACGGCCAGCGAGAGGGCGGTGGGGATGACGGCGTCGCCGAGGAGCGAGAGGGTGCGGCCGATGAAGAGCAGGCGGAAGGCGCGCGTGCGCAAGGGGTGCGGCATGCGCGGGAACCTATTTCGCCATCGAACTATTCGTCAACGAAATATCGGGTTCCGAAGGGTAGTTGGAGGCTCGGCGTACGCTTTCCCCATGGAGCGAAGCGACTGGACCGACGGACACGTGGAGCGCTGGAAGCCCGTCCTTCCGGGCCTCGACCCCGAGGTCGAGGGTGCGGTGACCCGCATGAAGAAACTCTCCGTCCACCTGCGCCGGGTACGCGAGCAGTCCCTGGTCGACTTCGACCTGGACCGCCAGGAGTTCGACACGCTCCACAAGCTGGCCGGACGCGGCGGCAAGGCAGCCCCCTCCGAGCTCGCCGCCGACCTGGACCTCGCGCCCGCCTCCGTCACCGGCCGGCTGGACGCGCTCGAACGACGCGGCTTCGTCCGCCGCACCCCCTCCACCACCGACCGCCGACGGGTCGTCGTGGAACTCACCGACACGGGCCGCTCGACCTGGCTGGGCGCGATGGACGTGCTCGGCGACGAGGAGTACCGGCTGCTCGGCGTCCTCGGCAAGGACGAACGCATCCTGCTCAACGACATGCTGCGGCGCATCATGGTGGTCGCCGAGGACCGGGGCGCCGCCGCCTGGGACTGACGGGCGCTCAGCCGGCCCGCTCCGTCCGGTCAGGGTCGTCCGGGCCGGTGACGAGATGTCCGGCCAGCTCCGCCCGCAGCTCGTCGGGGCCCTTCGCGAGGATCTGCCCGAGCGCCTCGTTCCACTGCCCGGCCGCCCGTTCCACCGAGGAACGGAAGCCGCGGCGCAGCGGCACGCCCGCGAGCAGCAGCGCGAACGCGGCGACCGGCCGCAGCAGCAGCCGCCCGTGCACGCTCAGCGTGACATCGACGTACCACAGGCCCTGCTCCGCCCGGCGCGGCCGCAGGTACAGGCGGGCGATCCCCAGCCGGTGCTTCAGCCGTGCCTCGGCCGGCGCGCGGGCCACCGGGGGCGCCCCGGGCGCCAGGGCGGCCGCCGCCCACCAGGCGGTCAGATCGAGCGACGCCCTGCCCGACAGGCGGTACAGCGACCCCGAGTCCTCGGGACCCCGCATCCGCCCCGCGATCTCCAGCGCCGCCGGGCGGTCCGGGTCGCGCAGCCGCACCGTCATCCGCCCGGACAGCTCCGGTGACCGCATCAGCTGCTCGACGGCGATCGCACTGCCGCGCCGCCATTCCCGTATCACCGTCGTCTCCTGCTCCCCGGTGCCGGAGCCGCTGGACTCGTACCGGGCGCCCGGCCGCAGATGGCGGCCCTTCACCAGGGCGAGGCCGGGGACCTTGTGCCCGTCCGGCAGCACGATGTCCCGGCCCCGGGCCCGAGTGGACTCGGCGAGGTCCCAGAGCAGCGGGGCGCAGGTGTGGAGCAGCTCGCGGTCCGGCGCGAGGACCGTCACGGTGTGGCTGAGGCGGGCCATCGCGGCCGGCCGTCAGATGCTCATCGCGCGGGCCGTGTTGAGCTGGGCCATCACCAGGGGGAAGGTGTTCTGGTCGACCGCCGGGATCATCGTCGAGTGATGACGGCCGCCGCTGGACACCGACACCTGGACGAAGCCGGTCGTCTGCTTCTCCTTCATCAGCAGGAACAGCAGACCGACCAGGCAGAACAGCGCGAAGACGATCGCGAGCACGATCGCCACCGTCGGGATCTTCTCCTCGGTGCGGGTGAGGTCCGTCGCCGTCCACACCGCGCCCTTGAGCGGCATCGGGCCGGACGGGGTCACGATCTGGTCCTGCATCACGGCGATGTCGCCGAACATCAGGACCGGCATGCCGGAGCCGCCCATCGGGGCGCCCGGCTGCGGCGGGAAGCCGTGACCGGGCATGGTCGGCTGGGCCGCGACGCCCTGCGGGTAGCCGTAACCGGGGCCGGGCTCGGCCGCGGACTCGGGCAGCGGCTGCGGGTAGCCGTACGCCGGGGCGCCCGGACCGGGCTGTGCCTGGCCGTCGGCGACGGTGGGCGGATTGCCCGGCTGCTGGGGAGCCGGCCCCCACTTGTATGAGTCGTCCGCGTACGGATTCGGATCGCTCAACGTTCCCCGCTCTCGATCAGGCTGTGTGCCCCGGGCCTGCTGCGCCGGCGGCGGCGAACCGGTTCTGGTCCGGTTCCGGTCCGCACGACCGTACCGCCAAGCACCCCGCGGCGCAGCAAGCGGCCCCGCTCCCCGCGGTGTTGCCGCGGAGAACGGGGCCGGATGCGACTGCTGTGCCGGTGGCGGTCAGAAGCGGCGCGTGATCAGCGCCCGCTTGACCTCCTGGATCGCCTTGGTGACCTCGATGCCACGCGGGCAGGCGTCCGTGCAGTTGAAGGTGGTGCGGCAGCGCCACACACCGTCACGGTCGTTGAGGATCTCCAGACGCTGCTCGCCGCCCTCGTCGCGCGAGTCGAAGATGAAGCGGTGCGCGTTGACGATCGCCGCCGGGCCGAAGTACTGGCCGTCGTTCCAGAACACCGGGCACGAGGACGTGCACGCGGCGCAGAGGATGCACTTGGTGGTGTCGTCGAAGCGCTCGCGGTCCTCGGCGGACTGCAGGCGCTCGCGGGTCGGCTCGTTCCCCTTGGTGATGAGGAAGGGCATGACGTCGCGGTACGCCTGGAAGAACGGGTCCATGTCGACCACGAGGTCCTTGAGGACCGTGAGGCCCTTGATGGCCTCGACCGTGATCGGCTTCGCCGGGTCGACGTCCTTGATCAGCGTCTTGCAGGCGAGCCTGTTCTTGCCGTTGATCCGCATCGCGTCGGAGCCGCAGATGCCGTGCGCGCAGGAACGGCGGAACGTCAGCGTGCCGTCGAGGTCCCACTTGATCTTGTGAAGGGCGTCGAGCACACGCTCCTTCGGGTCGATCTCGATCTGGAAGTCCTGCCACCGGGCCTCGTCGGAGACCTCGGGGTTGAAGCGGCGGATCCGGAGGGTGACCGTGATGTACGGGGAGGCGGCGGACTCCGCCTCGACCTTGTCCAGAGTCGGGGTAGCCATCAGTACTTACGCTCCATCGGCTGGTAGCGGGTCTGGACGACCGGCTTGTAGTCGAGTCGGATCGACTCGGTGCCGTCGGCCGAGACCTCGCGGTACGCCATGGTGTGGCGCATGAAGTTGACGTCGTCGCGGTTCGGGAAGTCCTCGCGGTAGTGACCGCCGCGGGACTCCTTGCGGGCCAGCGCGGAGGTCGCCATGACCTCGGCCAGGTCGAGCAGGTTGCCCAGCTCGATGGCCTCCAGGAGGTCCGTGTTGAACCGCTTGCCCTTGTCCTGGACGGACACGTTGAGGTAGCGCTTGCGCAGCTCGGCGATCTTGTCGACCGCCGTCTTGATGGTCTGCTCGGTGCGGAACACCATCACATTGGCGTCCATGCACTCCTGCAGCTCCAGACGGAGTGCCGCGACCCGCTCGGTGCCCGTGGAGTTGAGCAGCCGCTCGACCTGCTCCTCGACCATCTGCGCCGGGTTCTCGGGCAGCTCGACGAAGTCGTGCTTGGCGGAGTACTCGGCGGCGGCGATGCCCGAACGGCGCCCGAAGACGTTGATGTCGAGCAGCGAGTTGGTGCCCAGCCGGTTGGCGCCGTGCACGGAGACGCACGCGACCTCGCCGGCGGCGTACAGGCCCGGGACGACGGTGGTGTTGTCGGCCAGCACCTCGCCCTCGACGTTGGTCGGGATGCCGCCCATGGCGTAGTGCGCGGTCGGCTGGATCGGGATCGGGTCCGTGTAGGGCTCGATGCCGAGGTACGTACGCGCGAACTCGGTGATGTCCGGGAGCTTGGCGTCCAGCTGCTCCGGCGGGAGGTGCGTGAGGTCGAGGTAGACGTGGTCGCCCTCGGGACCGCAGCCGCGGCCCTCACGGATCTCCGTGTAGATGGAGCGGGACACGACGTCACGGGACGCGAGGTCCTTCATGACCGGCGCGTACTTCTCCATGAAGCGCTCGCCGTCCTTGTTGCGGAGGATGCCGCCCTCACCACGGGCGCCCTCCGTCAGCAGGATGCCCATGCGCCAGATGCCCGTGGGGTGGAACTGGAAGAACTCCATGTCCTCCAGCGGCAGGCCCCGGCGGTAGCACGCGGCCTGGCCGTCACCGGTCAGGGTGTGCGCGTTGGAGGTCACCTTGAAGAACTTGCCGGTGCCGCCGGAGGCGTAGATGACCGACTTCGCCTGGAAGACGTGGATCTCGCCGGTGGCCAGCTCGTAGGCGACGACACCCGCGGAGCGCTTGACGCCGTCGACCTCGGTGATCAGCTGGTCCAGGACGTAGAACTCGTTGAAGAACTCCACGCCCTCCTTGACGCAGTTCTGGTACAGCGTCTGGAGGATCATGTGGCCGGTGCGGTCCGCGGCGTAGCAGGACCGGCGGACCGGGGCCTCGCCGTGGTTACGGGTGTGACCGCCGAACCGGCGCTGGTCGATCCTGCCCTCGGGCGTGCGGTTGAACGGCAGGCCCATCTTCTCCAGGTCGAGGACGGCGTCGATGGCCTCCTTCGACAGGATCTCGGCGGCGTCCTGGTCGACCAGGTAGTCGCCGCCCTTGATGGTGTCGAAGGTGTGCCACTCCCAGTTGTCCTCCTCCACGTTGGCGAGCGCGGCGGCCATGCCGCCCTGCGCGGCGCCCGTGTGGGAGCGGGTCGGGTACAGCTTCGTGAGCACGGCGGTACGGCTGCGCTTCGTGGACTCGATGGCCGCTCGCATACCGGCGCCGCCGGCGCCGACGATGACGGTGTCGTACTTGTGGATCTGCATGATTTCCTCTGGTCCCTCTGGCCCGGCGCCTAGCGGATGTTCGGGTCGAAGGTGAAGATCACCAGCGTGCCCAGCAGGACGGTGAACACCGTGGCGGTGTACAGCAGCATCTTCAGCCAGAAACGGGTGTTCTCCCGCTCGGCGTAGTCGTTGATGACCGTACGGAGACCATTGGCGCCGTGCAGCATGGCCAGCCACAGCATCCCGAGGTCCCAGAGCTGCCAGAACGGCGAGGCCCAGCGGCCGGCCACGAAGGCGAAGCCGATCTTGGAGACGCCGCCGTCCAGCACCAGCTGGATCAGCAGGTGGCCCAGGACCAGGACGACCAGGACGATGCCCGACAGGCGCATGAAGAGCCAGGCGTACATCTCGAAGTTGGTGCGCGAACCCTTGGGGGTCTTGCCGGTCCGCTTGCGCGGCGGCTCGATGACCGGGGCAGGGTTGTCCGTGTCGTACAGGCTGACGCCCTCGACGGAGCCGATCGCGGCGGAGGACTCGGTGGACATTGGCCTCAGCTCCCGAATACTTCGCGTACGGCGTGGCCGAGGACCGGGTACAGCGCCCCGACCATCAGCACGACCCAGATGCCCACGACCGACCAGAGCATCTGCTTCTGGTAGCGCGGGCCCTTGGCCCAGAAGTCCACGGCGACGATCCGGAGACCGTTCAGCGCGTGGAAGAGAATCGCGGCCACCAGGCCGTATTCGAGGAGCGCGACGATCGGTGTCTTGTACGTGGCCACGACGTCGTCGTAGGCCTCGGGGGAGACGCGGACGAGAGCGGTGTCCAGGACGTGTACGAACAGGAAGAAGAAAATGAGGACACCGGTGACTCGATGAGCCACCCAGGACCACATGCCTTCCCGGCCGCGGTACAGCGTTCCAGCCGGCACGGAAGAACCCTCCGGGAGCGGGGATTGGGGCCGGCCGGCTTGCTGTCGGTCTGACCCGGCCGGGTACGGTCCACCGGCCCCGGCCATCGTAGCGACGGTTTGTCGGTTCGTTCGCGCGGGGGCCCGCGGTGTGATCAAAGTGGCAATCAAACAGGCACGGACGGGCTAGAAAGAGCTGCTACGCACCCCTGTCGAGCCCGTTCCGTTATGAACCCGATACCAGCTCGATGATGCGGCCCCGGGCGAGCCGCCGCATCTCCTCCGCGGTCACCACCCGCTCCTGGTCGGGCTCGTGGGCCAGCCTGGCCCGGATCCCGGCGAGCACCTGGTCCGGCTGCTCGGCCGGTCCCAGGCCGTCCAGGCAGATCACGAAGACATGCCCGAAGCGCGACTCGTACGCGGCGTGCGCGGCCCGCAGCGCCAGATGGGCGGAGTGCGGCGCGGCGTGGTGCAGCCCGGGGGAGACCTCGGCGGTGAGCGCCTCGGCGAGGTCCGCCGGGGCCAGGTCGTAGCCCGCCTCGTCGGCCGCGGCCAGCAGCGCGTCCAGGTCGGGATAGGGGCGGTGGGCGGCCAGCCGGTGCGCCCAGCGGCGGCTGGCGCAGCACTCCAGCAGGGCGGCCTCGGCCTCGGCGGCCGGCACGGCGTTGAAGCGGTCGAGGCCCGGGACATGGGCGGGGACCTGCTCGGCGGCGGAATTCTGGACGGGTACGGCCGTCCGGGTGGCCGGTTGGCGCA
This sequence comes from Streptomyces sp. NPDC001890, assembly GCF_042891445.1. NCBI lineage: Bacteria > Bacillati > Actinomycetota > Actinomycetes > Kitasatosporales > Streptomycetaceae > Streptomyces > Streptomyces sp. NPDC001890. The sequence continues at coordinate 345,589 of NZ_JBIATE010000002.1, forward strand.
GTTGCTCCGGGAGGCCGGCGTGGGACTCGCTGGACCTGGACAGCGTGGGCTCCTCGGCGGGTCAACGGCATCTGTGACCCTGGAGAGGGAAGGGGGGATGAAACCAGGCAGATGCGGGGGTGAAGGGAGAGACGAATGTGCCTCAAAGCTAGCGAGACAGGGCAACGGACGTCCGACGGATGCGCGAACTTCACCCGGACGGGAGAGTTTCGGATCGTCTGACGTGCCGTAATCCAAGGAGAATGCCCGGCTGTCTCCCTGCTTCTGCCTCATTGTCCGTAATAACGGAGGTTTCTGACCGATGTCGCCCTCACGTGGCGCTCTCGTGGCCGGTGCGGTCCTCACCGCGGCGGCCGCCGCGACGATCGCCGTCGTCGTCTGGCCGGAAGGCTCCGACAACGGACTCGCCGGACAGTCGTCGAACGCCCGCACCCCCGCGTCCTCCTCGGCCGCCCCCTCGCCGGCCCCTTCGCCCACCCGGAGCTACCCGCTCTCCACCGCCCCGCGCACCATCCCCGCGGTACGTGAGCACATCGCGGCCCGGGGGCCCGGCTGGCGCCCCGGCCCGGACGCCGGGGTCGTCGTCGCCCGCGGCAGCGGGACGCTCGCCGACGAGGGACAGCTGCTGGCCCAGGAGCTGAAGATCCGTTACCGGGGCGACGTCCCCGCCCGCGCGGGCGACGTGGAGCTGGCCCTCGCCCCGGGCAAGGGCGCCCCCGAGTCGTACACCCTCGGCGTCCACGGCGGACGGGTCACCATCAGCGGGCCCGACCAGGCCGGGGTCTTCTACGGCACCCGCACCCTGAAGCAGTCGGTGCGCGCCGACGGCGCGATGCCGGAGGGCGAGGTGCGCGACCGACCCGACCGGCCGCAGCGCGGCCTCAACCTCGACATCGCGCGCAAGCACTACACCGCCGCCTGGATCGAGGACCGGCTGCGCGAGATGGCCGACCTCAAGCTCAACCAGTTCGGCCTGCACTTCTCCGACGACCAGGCCTTCCGCATCGAGTCCCGCACCCACCCCGAAGTCGTGTCGCCGCAGCACCTCACCCAGGCGGAGGTGCGGCGGATCGTCGGCCTCGCGTCCCGGCTGCACATCGAGGTCGTCCCGGAGATCGACTCCCCGGGCCACCTCGGCGCGGTGCTGCGGGCCCACCCCGACCTCCAGCTGCGCAATGTGTCGGGGACGCGCTCGCCCGGGTCGCTCGACATCTCCGACCCGGGCTCGGCGAAGCTCGTCGACGAACTCCTCGGCGAGTTCACCGAGCTGTTCCACGGCGCGTACTGGCATCTGGGCGCCGACGAGTACCTCGCCCTGATGGCGCGGGACCCGGCGGCCTCGTACCCGCAGCTGCAACGGGCCGCCCAGCAGAAGTACGGGGCGCAGGCGAGCATCAAGGACCTGGCGACGGGCTGGCTGAACGACCGCGCGGCGGTGGTGCGCCCGCACGGCAAGCGGCCCAAGGCGTGGAACGACGGCTTCTTCCGTGACGGGACCGTGCACGCCGACAAGGACATCGAGGTCGAGTACTGGACGGGCAAGGAGTACGGCGCCCGGCTGCCGGAGGAGTACCTGCGCGAGGGCCGGCGCGTGGTGAACCTCAACGACGAGTACCTCTATTACGTGCTCGGCCAGCCCAACCAGTTCGTCTACCCGACGGGCGAGCGGATCTACGAGCAGTGGACCCCGCTCGTCCTGCGCGGCACCCAGCCGGTCCCGGCGCGCTGGTCCGGCCAGATCCTCGGCGGCCGGTTCGCGGTCTGGGGCGACCTCCCGCAGGCGCAGACCCCGGCGCAGGTGGCACAGGGCATCCGGATGCCGTTGCGCGCGACCGCCCAGAAGCTGTGGGTTCCGGGCAAGCCGGCGCTGAGCTGGGAACAGTTCCGGGCACTGGCCGCACGGATCGACGAGGCGGGCTGAGCGCGGTCGCCGCGGCCGGCCGGTCGGGATTCCTCGTGGACAGCCAGGTGGCGGGGGGCTAGGTTCCGCATGCCGCGCGTTCCGGGGAGGAGCGCGCGGATTCGCGCTTTCGCGCTCAGAACCTTGGGGGGTTCCACTTCATGCTGTGTTCCACCTGCCGTCTCAGACCGCCGGTCACCGACGACGGACGCTGTCTGACCTGTGCCGGCCCGGCCGGTCCGGCACCCGCCCCGGTGCCGCCCGCCCCGGCCTTCTTCGCGCCGCAGCAGTACCTGCGTTCGCCCGAGGGGCTCGCGAAGGCCGTCGTCGTACTCCTGGCGGTCGTCGCGGCGGCGGATCTGCTCGCCGTGGCGGCGGGCCTGAACACCCGCCGGGTGATCGCGGCCGGGCTGGAGAACGACTTCGCGACGTACGACGAGGCGGAGGCGACGCTCGCCGACAATCTGTACGGGGCGGCGGGCGGGCTGCAGAGCCTCGCGATCCTGGCCACCGCGGTCGTCTTCATCATCTGGTTCCGGCGGGTACGGCTCAACGCCGAGGTGTTCGACCCGAGCATGCAGTCGATGCGGCCCGGCTGGGCCATCGGTGCCTGGTTCGTCCCGTTCGCCAACCTGGTGCTGCCGCGCCGGATCGCGGGCGGCATCTGGACCGCGAGCGCCCAGACGAACTCCGACGGCAGCTGGCGCACGGTCCCGGCCACCGTGATGAACCTGTGGTGGGGGTGCTGGGTCGTTTCGCTGGTCGGCTCCCAGTACGCGACCCGGCGGTACCGGGCGGCCGAGCAGCCGCAGGAGATCCTGGACGCGGCGGACCTGGTGACGGCCACCGATGCCTTCGACATCGTGGCCGCGGTGCTGGCCATCCTCTTCGTCCGCAAGCTGACCCGGATGCAGGGGGAGCGGGCGGCGCTCGGCATGTATCCGCTGGGCGTCCCGCGTGCGCCGGGGCGTGACGACTGGCGACACGGCCACTGAGCGATGCGATTCGGCCCTTCACAGTGACGGTTTTGAGCCATTCGGCGCTGAACGCGATAACAGGAAGCGCCTCGTCCCCATGTGCGCGCACGGGGGCGTGCCGACGGGAGACGCCGATGAGCCTGCTGGAACTGATCGCCGCCGCCGACGAGCGAGGGCTCGCGGCGAGTGCGGTCGCCTGCCTCGACCGCTGCCTGCCGCAGCCCGTGGACGGAGCGGACCCGGATCCGCTGCGTCCGCTCTGGGCGGGCTGCGCGGACGCGGCTCTCTGGCCGGACCGCCTCGCCGAGGCCCGTGCGGCACTGGACGCCGCGGCCGACGAGGCGGGCGCCGCCCCGCGGATCCGGGAGCTGCTGGGCGAGGCGCCCGCGGACCGGGCGGCGCCGGGGCTGCGCGACTGGGCCGACGCGTGCTCGCTGCTGGCCTTGGAGGCCCACCTCGATCCGGACGCGGCGCCGGGCACCACCGCTCGGACGGTGCGGCGCCTCGGCGAGGACGATCCGGACGCGGCGGGTCCGTTGCCGGCCGGTGAGCTGCGCCGGCAGATCCGGATCCTGGAGATGCTGGCCGAGGCCACGGACGCCGCGTCGGCGGGTGCCGGGCTGCGCCAGGTGCTGGAGGTGTCCGCGGAGGGGCAGCGGGTGTTGCGCGCGGCGGTCTCGCGGCGGGCCCGGGGGCGGGGCTGAAAGGTGCTTGGTCCGCCGGGAGGCCGAGAGGTGCCCGGTGCGGTGCCGGGGAGCCGAGAGATGCCGGTGCCGGTAAGAACGAGGACGACCGGGGCCGCCACCCCCCACAGGAGAGGCCCCGGTCGTCTTCCGCGGGGCCGTAGGACGACCCCGTACTCCTCTCAGCGCCGTCGCTGCGTTTTCTGTCACACCGCACGTCGTCGGAGGAACGTTGCGGGTTGTACAAGTCATGGACGCGACCCCCGCCGAGGACGTAGCGTGCTGAGTCGCGCAGGGTGGCGCGGCAGTGATGACCAGCTGCGATTCGGGACTGCAGGGCAGGTTGAGGGAGTGCTGGGGGACGACGCGGAGCTCACTGCCGCGGTGCTCGCGGCGCAGGACGGGGACGAGGACGCCTTCCGTACTGTGTACCGCGCTGTGCAGCCGCGGCTGCTGGGCTACATAAGGACACTGGTCGGGGAGCCGGACGCCGAAGACGTGGCGTCCGAGTCCTGGTTGCAGATAGCGCGCGACCTCGACCGGTTCAGCGGTGACGCCGACCGCTTTCGCGGCTGGGCGGCGCGGATAGCCCGCAACCGTGCGCTGGACCATCTGCGGATGCGCGGCAGACGCCCCGCGATCGGTGGCGACGAGTCGGAACTGTCCGAGCGGCCGGCCGATTCCGACACCGCCGACGAGGCGATGGAGGCCCTGGCCACCGGCCGCACGATGTCGCTCATCGCCCAGCTGCCGCAGGACCAGGCCGAGGCCGTGGTGCTGCGGGTGGTCGTGGGCCTGGACGCGAAGGGCGCCGCGCAGACGCTGGGCAAGCGTCCGGGGGCGGTACGCACCGCAGCGCACCGGGGCCTGAAGCGGCTGGCCGAGCTGTTGCGCACGGACGACGACGGCGACGACGACCGGGGCGGCGCCGTCGACGGTGCCCCCGAAGGAGATCCGGCGGATCCGTCCGCCCCGCACCGGAGCACGGCTGCCCGGACGGCGGAACTCGACGCGGTGCCCGCCCAGCGCCCCGCCCGCAACGGTCTGGCGGCGCCGGCCGGTGTGACGCATTCGCGTCCGTGGACGCAGAAGGACATGTGATGGCCGACGAGCGGTACGAATGGCTTGACAAGGACGCCGCGGAGAGACTGCTCCGCGGCGAGCCGGTCGATCCCGTCGGCGGTCGGTCGTGTACGGACGCCGAGAGGCTCGTGGCCGCGCTGGACGCCGCCCGCGCCACCCGCCCGGCCACCGGTGAACTGCCCGGCGAGGCCGCGGCGCTCACCGCCTTCCGCGCCGCCTCCCGCTCCGCGCGGGCGAAGGGCGCCGTGGACGGCCGTCCCGCCGGTGCCGAGGTGCTCGACCCGGTCCGTATCGAGGCCGCCGCCGGCGGCTCCGCTTCACGCGCCACCGCGTCCACGGTCTCCGGACGTACCCGCCCCTGGCGCTGGAGCAGGCCCGTCCGCTTCGGCCTGGTCGCCTCCCTCGCGGGCTGTGCGCTCGGCGGGGTGGCCGTGGCGGCCGGAACCGGAATGCTCCCCGGGCCGTTCGGCGGGCGTACCCCGCTGCCGGCCGCCTCCGTCTCGTCCGAGGCGACGCCCGAGGAGCTCGGCTCCGGGCCCACCACGGACGAGACCGCGCAGCCGCCGCCGTCCGGCTCCCCGCGAACGGGCACCTCCTCGTCGCCCACGGACCCCTCGGCCCCGGCCGGTGGCCAGGACCACGGCAGCTCCGGCCGGGCGACGGAGCCTGGCGACGCCGACAAGCGGAAGCCCGGCGGCGGCGCGACCGGCTCCCCGGACGGCGACCGGAACAGCGAGCAGCCCGAGCCCCCCGGGAACGACAGCTCCGCCGACTGGTACGCCAAGGCGCTCCAGGCCTGCCGCGACTACCGCGACGGCAAGCTGAGCGAGAGCCGCAGGCGCAAGCTGGAGGCGCTGGCCAACGGCGCCGAGAACCTGGACCGGTTCTGCGACCGCGTGATCGAGCGGTCCGAGACGGGCCAGAGCGACCAGGGCGGCGACGGCGGCGACGAGCAGAACGGCGACGGCTCGAACGGGAACAGCGCCGCCGACTCCGCCGCAGGCACCGCTTCGTCGGCCCGGTTCGCCAACGGTGTGCGGCTTCCTTCGACCCCGGTCTCCGTGACGCCCTCGGCCCGTGCCGCCCGCGCGGCCGCCGGTTCACCGGGCTGAGCGAGGCCGCCCGCGACAGGCGATTTTCGGCCCGTCACCACCAGGTGTGACGTTTTTCGAGGCCGCGGCGCAGTACTGAGTGAGCCGACTGGTCATCGGCAGCGCAAAGAGCCGGGGTTCCCCCCGTACCTACGGCTCAGCGCACATGGCGCGGGCGGGACACGTTCCCCCGGTCCCGTCCGCGCCCCTTCTCTTTTTTCTTCTCCTTCTCCGGCCGGACCGGCCCTACCCGTAGACCACGACCTTGTCGCCGTTCTTCACCTGGGCGAAGAGCGAGGCGATCTTCCCCTCGTCCCGGACGTTGACGCAGCCGTGCGAGGCGCCGTTGTAGCCGCGGGCCGCGAAGTCCGCCGAGTAGTGCACCGCCTGGCCGCCGCTGAAGAACATCGCGTACGGCATGGCCGTGTGGTAGATCGACGACACGTGGTGGCGGGACTTCCAGTAGACGGAGAAGGTGCCCTCGCGCGTCGGCGTGTACTGGGAGCCGAAGCGGACGTCCATCGACGACATGACCCGGCCGTCGATCATCCACGACAGGGTCCGGCTGTTCTTGCTGATGCAGAGCACCCGGCCGGTCATGCAGCGCTTGTCCGGCTTGGCGACCTGCCGGGTGGTCGGCGGATTCAGCTCGGCGGCCGTCGGCTCGTGCGTCATGCCGAGCAGCTTCTGCCAGGTGAGGGTGTCCGCCCTGCCCGTACGGGTCAGGCCCCGCTTGCCCTGGAAGGACTGGACCGCGGCGACCGTGACGGTGCCGTAGTAGCCGGTGGGGCTGCGGTCGAAGTGGCCGATCTGCCGCAGCCGGGCCTGCAGTTCCCGCACCTGCTTGCCCTGGGAACCGCTCGCCATGAGCGTCGTGCCCTGCGGGTCGGGCTTCGGCGTGGGTGAGGGCGACGCGGTGGTCGCCGACGGCGAGGCGGCGGGCGACGGCGGAGTGGGCGCGGGCTTGTCGTCGTCGGTGACGGTGGCCCGCGGCGACGAGGAGGCCGCGGGTGCGCTGCCGGTGGCCTGCGCCTCGCAGCCGGCCGTCGCGGTGGCGACGGCGAGGACGGCGAGCACCGCCGCCCCCGTCCGGCCCCGTTTCGCGTTCCGTGCGGTGCTTCCGGTGGTGCTGCCTGTCATCTCGGCCCCCTGCGTGTCCGGTGCGTCCGGTGTCCCATGGGACGGATTCCCGCTCTGCCCGGTTGCCAAAGCCCGCGCATGATGGGGGAAGGACGGCGCCGGGACGCGCGGGCCGGGGTTGTGAGCAAGGTCCCAGCGCCTGCCCCTCCAACGGTCTCGCGCCCACCGCTACAGTCCGTCGCGGGAACCGTGGTTACCAGCAAGTAGCTTTACTGAGCAGCTTCAGCGGGAGGCACAGCAGATGACGCGCGAGTCGGAGTCGGGACTGCCCATCGAACCGGTCTACGGGCCGGACGCACTCGACGGCTGGAACCCCGCCGAGAAGCTGGGGGAGCCGGGCGCCTACCCCTTCACGCGCGGTGTCTACCCCACGATGTACACCGGCCGGCCGTGGACGATGCGCCAGTACGCGGGGTTCGGCACGGCCACGGAATCCAACGCCCGCTACCAGCAGCTGATCGCCAACGGGACGACGGGGCTGTCCGTCGCCTTCGACCTGCCCACCCAGATGGGCCACGACTCGGACGCGGCGATCGCGTCCGGCGAGGTCGGCAAGGTCGGGGTCGCGATCGACTCGATCGACGACATGCGGGTCCTGTTCGACGGAATCCCGCTGGACAAGGTCTCCACGTCCATGACGATCAACGCCCCGGCCGCGCTGCTCCTGCTGCTCTACCAGCTGGTCGGCGAGGAGCAGGGCGTCCCGGCAGAGAAGCTCACCGGCACCATCCAGAACGATGTCCTCAAGGAGTACATCGCGCGCGGCACGTACATCTTCCCGCCCGGCCCCTCGCTGCGGCTGATCGCCGACATCTTCAAGTACTGCCGGGCCGAGATCCCGAAGTGGAACACCATCTCGATCTCCGGCTACCACATGGCCGAGGCCGGGGCCTCGCCCGCGCAGGAGATCGCCTTCACCCTCGCCGACGGCATCGAGTACGTGCGTACGGCCGTCGCGGCCGGCATGGACGTCGACGACTTCGCGCCCCGCCTCTCCTTCTTCTTCGTCGCCCGCACCACGATCCTCGAAGAGGTCGCCAAGTTCCGCGCCGCCCGGCGGATCTGGGCCAGGGTGATGAAGGAGGAGTTCGGCGCCGAGAACCCCAAGTCGTTGATGCTGCGCTTCCACACCCAGACCGCCGGCGTCCAGCTCACCGCCCAGCAGCCCGAGGTCAATCTGGTCCGCGTCGCCGTCCAGGGCCTGGCCGCGGTCCTCGGCGGAACCCAGTCGCTGCACACCAACTCCTTCGACGAGGCGATCGCCCTCCCCACCGACAAGTCCGCCCGGCTCGCCCTGCGCACCCAGCAGGTCCTGGCGTACGAGACGGACGTGACGGCCACCGTGGACCCGTTCGCCGGGTCGTACGTCGTCGAGAAGATGACCGACGAGGTCGAGGCCGCCGCCCTGGAGCTGATGGCCAAGGTCGAGGACATGGGCGGCGCGGTCAGCGCGATCGAGCGCGGCTTCCAGAAGAGCGAGATCGAGCGCTCCGCGTACCGCATCGCCCTGGAGACCGACAGCGCGGAGCGCGTGGTGGTCGGCGTGAACCGCTTCCAGCTGGACGAGGAGGAGCCGTACGAGCCGCTCCGCGTCGACCCCGCGATCGAGGCCGAGCAGGCGGCCCGCCTGGCGAGGCTCCGCGCCGGGCGCGACCAGGACGCGGTGGACACCGCGCTGGCCCGGCTGCGGAAGGCGGCGGAGGGCACGGACAACGTCCTGTACCCGATGAAGGACGCGCTCAGGGCACGGGCGACGGTGGGCGAGGTGTGCGACGCGCTGCGCGAGGTGTGGGGGAGGTATGTGCCGTCGGACGCTTTCTGAGGGGGCGGGTACCCGTGCGGGTGATCCCTCGCTGAATGTCCGCGACCCTGGATAAGCTCATGAACAGTGGTCCCCGAAAGGAGGATGCCGTGGCCGTAATGCAGCACGAGGAGCAGGTGCACGTGCAGGAACAGCCGGAGCTGACGCTCGGCGAGGCAGCCGACCAGCTCGCACACTCGCTGCCTGGGCATCGCGTGGAGATTCTCCAGGGGAGGCTCACTGTGACACCACCGGCGGACGTATCGCACGCTCTGGCTCTGTCCTGGCTGGGTGAGGAGTTCGGTGCGCGGGCGCGCACCGTGGGACTCAGGCTCGTCCAGGGCGTCGGGCTGTGGCTGCCCACCGGTCCCGAGGACTACGCGATTCCCGACCTGTCGGTCGTCGAGGCCGACATCAAGGACGCCCATGTCATGAAGAACTGCTACGCCGCCCACGTCTTCCGCATGGTCGTGGAGGTGACGTCGACCAACTGGGCGGACGACCTCGGCCCCAAGGTCGAGGACTACGCCCAGGCGGGCATTCCGGTCTACGTGGTGGCCGACCGCAAGCACGACCAGGTGCTGCTCTGCACCGACCCCCGGGGCGGCGAGTACAAGAACAAGGCGCACCACAAGCGTGGGACCTCGTTCACCGTGCCGGACGTGGTCGGAGTCGAGATGAAGCTCTCCGTCGACCGCCTCCTCGACGGCGACGAGGACTGACCCCTCGCCTTCCCGAACCCCCTGGACGGAGTGTCGTACTCGCGTGCGACACTCCGTTTCATGCTGGGTGTCACCGATCTTCCGACCTATCTCGCCGGCCTGGTGCTGATCGTCCTGCTGCCGGGACCGAATTCGCTGTACGTGCTCTCCGTCGCCGCCCGGCGCGGGGTGCGGACCGGGTATGTGGCGGCGGCCGGGGTGTGGACCGGGGACACCGTCCTGATGACGCTGTCCGCGCTCGGGGCCTCGTCGCTGCTGCAGACGACGCCGGTGCTCTTCGCCGTCGTCAAGTACGCCGGTGCGGGCTATCTGACCTGGATGGCGATCGGCATGCTGCGGGCCGCGGTGACCATGTGGCGCGAGCGGCACCGGCGGATGGCCGAGCTGACCGAGGAGGACGCCGGGCCCACGGCCGCGGCGGCGATGGAGCGGCCGTACCGGCGGGCGCTGGTGGTCAGCCTCTTCAATCCGAAGGCGATCCTGTTCCTCATCTCGTTCTTCGTGCAGTTCGTCGACCCGCACTACGCCTACCCGGCGCTCTCCTTCCTGGTGCTGGGCACCCTGCTGCAGATCGCCAGCTTCCTCTATCTGTCGATGCTGATATTCGGCGGCACCCGGCTGTCCGCCGCGTTCCGCCGCCGCAAGCGGCTGTCGGCCGGGGCCACTTCGGCGGCCGGTCTGCTCTTCCTGGGGTTCGCGGCGAAGCTCTCGCTCAGCAGCGTGTGACGCTCCCGCTCAGCAGACGGTGACCGGGGCGAGTCCGAACCGGGCCAGGTGGCGCGCCAGGTCCGAGGTGTCCTCGCCCGCCCAGCCGATGTAGCCGTCGGGGCGGACCAGGAACAGGCCCCTGCCGTACGCCTCGCAGGCGTCCGTGCGGTGCACGCGGATCAGGTCGCCGTCGAACGCCGGGAGTGCCGCGTCCGTGCCGACCGCCAGCAGGGTGAAGTGCGGGCCCCGGAAGACGTCGAAGAGGCGGCGGCCCCCGGTCGTCGGGCCGTCCGGGGCGCGGTCGCCGGAGTGCAGGGCACCGGCCCGGCCCACCGACAGCGGGCCCTCGCGGTAGCCGAGGCCGAGCTGCTGGGCCGCCGCGCCGCGTTCCTGTTCGCCCCGGTGGATCCGGGTGGACAGGCCGAGCATGTCGGCGGCGACCGGACGGCGCTCCTGCTCGTAGCTGTCGAGCAGGGAGACGGGCGCGCCGTGCCGCAGCACCTGGCCCAGCTTCCAGCCCAGGTTGTACGCGTCCTGCACGCTGGTGTTGAGGCCCTGGCCGCCCGCGGGGGAGTGCACATGCGCGGCGTCGCCCGCCAGGAAGACCCGGCCGTCGCGGAACCGGTCGGCCAGTGCGGCGCGCGGCCGGAAGTCGGACGACCAGCGGACCTCGGTGATGTCATCGGCCGCCAGATGCGTACGGGCGGCGACCAGGGCGCGCACCCCGTCCGGGGACGTGTCGGGCTCGCCCTCCTTGAACTGGGCGGCCAGCTGGAAGTCCGCCGTGCCGGGCAGCGGACAGAGCGTGAGGAAGCCCTGATCCCCTTGCGTCGCATGCCAGTTGAGCCGGTCCAGCGCACCCTCGGCCACCCGGACGTCGGCGACCAGCATCGGTGCCGGGTCGACCTCCTCCCCCGTCATCGCGATCCCCAGCGCGCGCCGGACCGTGCTGCGCCCGCCGTCCGCCGCGACCAGGAAGGAGGCCCGCACCGGGCCCGTGGCCAGGTGGGCGGTGACGCCGTCCGCGTCCTGGCCGAGCCCGGTCAGCGCGGTGGAGAAGACGACATCGCCGCCCAGCTCGCGCAGCCGGGCCAGCAGGATCTCCTGGGTGCGCCACTGCGGCATCAGCCACGGCTCCCCGTACGGCTCGGCCTCCGTCGGGGCGGCGCGGCGGAACATGTCGTACTCCTGCTGCCGCACCCCGTCCTGCCAGACCATCCCGACCGGAGCGGGGCCGCCGTGCTCGCGCACCGCCTCGCCGACCCCGAGGTCGTCCAGCACCTCCCGGGTGCGCGGCTGGATGCCCTTGCCGCGCGAGCCGGGGAAGAGCGTGGGCGCCTGCTCGACGACCAGGGCGCGCACGTCACGGCGGGCCAGGTCGCAGGCGAGGGCCAGGCCGCAGGGGCCGGCACCGACGATCAGGACCCCGGTTTCCTTAACGCTGTTAAGTTCCATGATTCGGAGTGTGTGCTTAACGCTGTTAAATTGTCAAGGTGGGTACGACGAAGATCGACCGGGCGCGGGTCGCCGACACCGGGCTGCGGCTGCTGAACGAGGTGGGCCTCGACGGCCTCACCCTGCGTGCCATCGCCAGGGAGCTGGACGTCAAGGCGCCCGCGCTCTACTGGCACTTCAAGGACAAGCAGGAGCTCCTCGACGAGATGGCCACGGTGATGTACTGCCGGATGCTCGCCGAGGACCTGCCCGGCCCCGGCCCGGAGCGCTGGCAGGACCAGCTCATCGCGTACAACAGCGCGCTGCGCACCGCCCTGCTGCGCCACCGCGACGGGGCGAAGGTCTACAGCGGGGCCAGATTCACCGGGACCGACCACGCCGAGGGCCTCGAATCCCATCTGCGGACGATGGTCGACGCCGGTTTCGAGCTGTGGCAGGCCGTCCGGGCGGGCACCACCGCGTACGCGTACACCATGGGCTTCGTCACCGAGGAGCAGGGCGTGCGGCCGATGCCGGACGAGCGGCGCGAGGGCTTCGACGTCGACGAGCGGGCCGCGCGCATGGCCGCGTACCCGCTCGCCGCGGCGGCCGGTGCCGAGATCTTCGCCCACTACGACGAACGCTTCGAGGACGGGCTGCGGCTGATCGTCGCGGGCATCGAGGCACGGTACGGGGTGCGCTGAGAAGGCCCGTACCAGCGAGGTCGGTGCGCAGTTTCCGGTACCGACAGGGCGAGTTCATCCGGTGGCCGTTCAGCTTTCTTAGCGTGACGCGGAACCGAACACGCGCGCCGGGCATCCGCCCCCCGACGGGGCGGGGCCCCGGTGCGCTCCGGTGACCGCACGACCGGACACGCCCCCTCCCCCCACGGGCACAGACGCTTGGAGCGCCATGAGAGAAGCCCGCACCCGTCGGCCACGGCAACGTGACGCGGCCCCGCCCGGGAGCGCCGCCTCGCCGCCGGCCTCCGTCACCCCGACCGACGTGGACGTGTGCCTGCGGGCCTGTGCCGCGCACAGCACCAAGCTGGTGGCGGGGCTCGACCGCCGGCGCACGGCACTCGCGGAGGCGCTGCGCCACCTGCTGGCCGTGCACGCCGCGACGCGGCCCGCGGCCCCCGCGGGCGCCACGTCCTCGATCCCGCTGATGCGGCGGGCAGGCAAGGCGGGCGCGGGCTCCGTCCCGGCCCTCGCCGACGAGCTGCTCGACCCGCTGCTCACGGTCGGCAACAAGGCACTGGACTGCGGTTACGAGGACGAGCTGAAGCTCGCGGTGCTCATCGGCGACACCGTGCTGACCCAGCGCAAGGGCTCCCGGGCCGGCTGGCGGCTGCGGGCCAGGACGCTGGAGGCGATGGGCGCGGAGGCCGCGGCCATCGAGGCGTACGAGCGCTACCTCTCGTTCACCGAGGACGACGGCTTCGGCGTCGCGGCCAAGGTCGTCGGGCTGCGGGCCGGCGCGCGGCTCCAGGACGAGCTGCTGCGGAGGCTGGAGCGCGACTGCCCCGCCGCCGCCGAGCACGCCGCCCGCCCCGTCACCGAGTCGTGGGCCGAGGGCCTGGCCCTCCAGGCACGCGGCGACTGGCGCCGGGCCGAGCCCCTGCTGGTCGGCGCGCTGCTCGCCCAGGAGCGCACCGGCGCCCCGGTGACCGAGATCCAGGAGGCCACCTCCCAGTACCTCGCACTGGCCATGGAGGCGGCCGGAACGGACCCCGCCGCCGTGGCCGGGCTCACCGGGATCGTCGCCCTCTACGCCGAGCAGCGCCGCAGCCGGATGCGCGGCCCGGTCGCGGACCCCGTCTTCGGCGGTGTCGAGTGGACCACCGTCGGCGAGTTCCGCAACCGGATCGCGGGCAGGTCCATCTGCCTGATAGCCAACTCCCAGCGCGTCGGCAGCAGTTCGATGGGCGCCGAGATCGACGGCTACGACCTGGTCGTGCGGTTCAACTCGTACCGGATCGACCCGGCGGCGACCGGCCGGCGCACCGACATCCACGCCACCATCCACAAGCACGGGTTCAACTGGGACCAGAAGGTGCACACCCGACTGGTCTTCGGCGGGGTCTCCGGCGACTGGAAGCACTCTCTGCGCAACCGCCTCGTCCCGGGTGCCCAGCAGTACCTGGGCGACGAGTCGCTGCGCTGGCCGCTGCGCGACATCGGGCGGGTCGGCGCCGACGTCTGGCCCGCCATCCCCACCACCGGCTTCAACATGCTGTGGCTCCTGGACCACCTGGACGTCAGCAGCCGGCTCGACCTGATCGGCTTCGACTTCTACGAGAGCGGCGCCTACCGGCTGCCCGGCGCGATGCGGATGCCCATCACCTCCGTGCACGAGTACACCAGCGAAAAGGCGTGGGTCATGGAACGCGCCCAGAGCGTCACCGACATGAGGATCCGACTGCGATGACGACGACCGCCACGCCCTCTTCCACCCTCCCCGCCTCGCCCGCGCCCGCCAACCCGCTCACCGGCAAGCGCCGGGTCGCCTTCGCGAGCTTCGTCGACGAGAACTACCTGCCCGGCTTCCTCGCCCTGCTGCGCAGCCTGGCCCTGTCCAACCCGAACGTCTGCGAGGACTTCCTCGTCCTGCACGACGGCCTGCGCCCCGCCTCCGTCGCACAGATCCGGGCCCTGCACCCGCGCATCGACTTCCGCCGCGTGGACGCCGGGCACTACGACTCGTACGCCAAGGGCGACCAGGACAACTACCTGGTGCGCAAGGCCTACTTCATCCTCGACATCTTCCGGGTCCGCGACTACGACACCGTGATCACCCTGGACACCGACATGGTCGTCCTCGGCGATCTCGGTGAACTGCTGACCCTGCGCGACGGACTGGCCGCCGTACCGCAGTTCTTCTACGGGCAGCACAAGCTCAACAGCGGACTGCTGGTCATCCAGCGCGAATATCTGAGCGACGCGTTCTGCGCACGGATCGACGAGGTCGGGCGGGCCGGTACGTACGAGCTCGACAAGCACGACCAGGGCATCCTCAACGCCGTGCTCGACGGCGACTTCGTCCAGCTCGACGCCCGCTACAACTTCGTCAAGCGGCGGCTCTCCGGCGACCTCCCGGTCCCCGAATCCACCGCGATCCTGCACTTCACCGGGCGGCACAAGCCCTGGCAGGGCGGCGAGGCCGGATACCGCGAGGCCGAGGACCGCTGGCACGAATTCGAGCTGTCCGACGCCGAGTTCCACGCCGCGTACCTGGCCCTGCCCGGTGCCAAGCACCACGACCTGCTGGTCCACTACGGCACCCCGCACGTGGCGCGCACCGGCTCCCCGGAGGACGCCCGCAAGGTCGCCGCCGCCCACATCGCGGCGGGCGAGTACCAGGAGGCGGCCGATCTGCTGGGCCGGGTCCGGATCCCCGTCGACGAGTCCTGGCCCCACGAGGTCCTCGGCCACGCCCTGATGAGCGTCTCCCGCTACGAGGAGGCCCGCGTCAGGCTGCTGCTCGCCACCGCCTCGCCCAACCGGGCCGCCACCGCCTTCGCCCGCCTCGCCCAGATCGCCTGGATCCACGGCGACGACGACGCGGCGGCCGGGTACGCCCTGAAGGGCCTCGCGGTCGACCCCACCCACCGCGCCAACCGGCTGATGCACAAGCGCACCACGGACCTCACCCCGCCCGTGGAGGGCCCCGCCGCCGGCCAGCTCGCCCATGTCGCCTTCTACATGGAGCGCCAGGGCAACGCCGGGGACAAGCTGCTGCCGGAGAGCGTACGGCTGGCCTTCGGCCGGGACACCGGCCCGCGGCGGTGGCACTCGGTCCACGCCCACCGGCTCTTCGACGAGGCCGCGCTGGAACGGGTCAACGAGCGCCGCGGCCTGGTCATCGGCGGCGGCGGCCTCTTCATCCCGGACACCGCGCCCAACGGCAACAGCGGCTGGCAGTGGAACGTCCCCGACGAACTGCTCGACCGGATCGACGTACCCGTCATGGTGTACGCGGTCGGCTTCAACGCCTTCGACGGGCAGGCGTACGGGCACGGGCGGGAGAGGTTCCTCTCCAGCCTGCGAAAGCTCGTCGAACGGGCCTCGTTCTTCGGGCTGCGCAACCACGGCTCCATCGAGAAGGTCCGCGAACTGCTGCCCGCCTCGCTCCACGACAAGGTGCGCTTCCAGCCCTGCCCGACCACGGTCACCAGGCAGCTGGTGGACGGCTGGACGGACCCGGAGCGGCGCGAGGACACCGTGCTGATCAACGCCGCGTACGACCGTTCCGGGCTCCGCTTCGGGCACGACTACGGGCACTTCCTGGCCGAGATGGCGACCGCGGTGCGGGAGCTCGGCAAGCGGGCCGAGGTCCGGTGCGTCGCCCACTCGCTGGACGACGAGCGGATCGCCTTCGACCTGCGGCGCGAACACGGCATCGCGCTGCCGGTGATCCCGATGTACGACTTCGACAACGACGCGATCCGGGACACCTACGCCCGGACCAGGCTGGTGATCGGGATGCGCGGGCACGCGGGGATGATCCCGTTCGGCTGCGGCACGCCGGTCATCAGCCTGATCTCGCATCCGAAGATGGCGTACTTCCTCGCCGACATCGACCGCCCGGAGTGGGGCATCTCGGTCCACGACCGGCACCTCGGGGCCCGGCTCGCCGAGCGGGCCGCCGGACTGCTCGACGACCACGCGGCGAGCGTCGCCGATGTGCACGGCCGGCAGCGGGAACTCTGGAAGGTCACCGAGGCCAACGCGGCGGACCTGCGGGTGATCCAGGGCGGCGTGCCGGTCTGAGAGCGGTCACGGGTACGGGGCGGGACGCCGAATCGGGCGTCCCGCCCCGTACCCCGTGCGGGGAGGGACTCCGCGCCACCCCCGTACGCGCCCCGCCTACCGCCGCACCACCCGGCGCCGCACCGACCGCGCGACCCGGCGCACCACCGCGTTGCGCGGCAGGAACGCGAGCTGCGCCGGTACCGCGCCCGGCAGCGCCAGCGAGGTCAGCCGCTTCCGCTTGAAGTAGCGCCAGGTGGAGGCGGACAGGTGGGCGGCCAGATACCGCTCGGCGGCCGGCCGCAGTCCCGGGTAGATCCTCGGCTGCATCGCGAAGCCGACCGCGGTGACCAGCCCGGTCAGGTCGGCCGGATCCACCGCCCCCGCGCCCGGTGCCGTCCCCGCCCGCTCGACGGCCGCCCGGTCCGTGACCTCCGGCAGCAGCGCGTCCACCAGCGTGACCGGTACGCGGTTGCTGTTCTCGTACGGGGCGAGCCGGTCCAGCAGCATCCCGGTGCCGACCCGGGCCACCGGCAGCCCGTAGAGCTGCGCAGCGGTGAACAGCGCCGTCGAGAAGCAGCCGACGACCAGCGCCGGGCGCATCCGCTGGTAGAGCACCTCGGCGAGGACCGGCGCGGTGAGCACCCCGTCGTCCAGCACCGTCAGTTCCGCGCCCAGCTTCGCCGCCTCCTCACCCATTGCGCCCGACCACTGCGCCGGGGCCGTGGGATGCGGCTTGAAGACGATGCGGGTGTGGCCGAGCGCGACCGCGCCGCGCATCATCCGCAGGTGCAGCTCCTCCTCCTCGGCCGCGCTGATCAGCCCGAGCGCCGACAGGTACTGGCCGAGCAGCAGCGCGGGCGCCTCCACGGCCGGAATCCCGTCCTGGGCCCCGGGCGCGTCCGCCAGCTCACCGAGCACCTTCAGGAACACCTCGCCCGGCACGATCTGCGGCGCCACCCCGAACTCCGTGAGCAGCAGCGGCTTCAGCCCCGGCACCAGATCGAGGTGGAGCAGCCGGCGCACCCGGGTACCGACCAGCGGGTCGATCTTGTTGCGGGTGGGGCCGTAACTCATCAGCCCGTCCGCGTACACATCGAGCGGCGCGCCGGTGAAGATCTGCGCGACGGCCATCGCGGGGTTGACCTGGATCGACTCGACCGCGAGCTCGATGTCGTCGTCGCCGAGCTCCCAGGCGAGCCGCAGATGGCGCTCCCACAGGGGTACGTCGTCGGGGCGCGGTGACCAGCCGCCCGGGTGGAACGGGGCGATCGTCGTGTTCCACGACACCACGTCGTCGAACCGGCCGCGCAGCGCGTCGAAGCCGGGCATCGCGTCGAGGGAGGCCGTCGTCTCCGGCACGGACGCGTTGTTCGAGACGAGCAGGATGCGGCGGTCCGCGTCCGGGAAGCAGCCCGCGTCGAGCGCGGCGGCGAGCGTGGCGGCGCCGTAGAGCGTGGAGGCGAGGAAGATCTGCGTCATGCGGGTCCGGGCGGTGTTCACGCGGCCGACACCTCCTTGGCGCCCGAGGAGCCCGAGGAGCCCGAGGCGCCCGCGGCGGCCGAGGCGCCCGCGGCGGCCGGACGGCGGCGCAGCCGGCGCAGCACGGTGGCGCGCTGCGCGTCCATCGAGTCCAGGGCGTCGTCGAGCACCTGCTGCGGCATTCGCCCGAGCGCGGCCGCACTCATGGACTTCAGGGTGCGGGCCACGGCGGGTTCGAACCTTTCGATCGAGCTCATGTGGTGGAAAATGATCGCGCAATAGGTACGGACCGCTTTGGGCAGCAGTACCTGCGCGTCACGGTCTTCCGCGGTTTCCCGAATGACCTGGTCGAACGAGCGAATGAAATCGAGCTGGCGTACGTCGCCGATCTGCGTGAGCGAAGAAGCGACACCGCGCCGGTAGAAAATTCCGAGAATCCCCAGCACCGCGAAGGAATCGGCCTCACGGTGCAGCCGCCAGATCCACGGACGGTCCTCCGCGGTGCGCAGACCGTCCGTGAAATGCAGCAGCCCGCGGTCCAGCAGCCGCCGGTGGTACAGCCCGGCCCAGGCGTACGGGTAGTCCACCGAGGTGGACCGCTCGGCGGGCAGGATCGCGTCGCGCGGGTCCAGCACCTCGCCGCGCCTGCCGTGCGGGACGCGGTGCACGCCGCGGTTGCGGCCCTCGACCTGGACATGGTCGGTACGGACGAAGTCGCAGCCCAACGCCTCGGTACGGGACAGGAGTTCGGCGTAGTACCCGGGGGCGATCCAGTCGTCGCCGTCCAGGAACGCGAGGTACTCGCCGCGCGCCGCGTCCAGGCCGGTGTTACGGGCGGTGGCCAGTCCGCCGTTCTGCTTGTGTCTGCGTACGACCACCCCCGGAATCTCGTCCTCGGCGCGGCGCAGTATGTCCGCGGTCCCGTCGGTCGAACAGTCGTCGACGAGGATGAATTCGAAGTCCTCGCGGGCGTTCGCCCGCAGGCTTCTCAAGGTGTCGGGGGCGTATGTCTGCACGTTGTAGAACGGCACGATGACCGAGAGCTTAACCACCCGTCTCACGCTAGGCGTGAGCCCGTCATTTGCCTTGGCGCCGGGAGGGACGGCGGGTGAACGGCGAATGTCGGAATGATGAACCGGGTTGAATCATGGGTGATTGCGTCCCCTTTGTGGAGGCGATTCGCCAAGCGTCGGTGGGCTGTTAACCAGCTGTTGCCGTCACGTTGGGCCGCGAATCGAAATGCCTTCCTAAGTTCTGGGACGTGCCCCCACGTACCGAAAAGACGACCGCCCTCCGGGTAGCCGTACTCGCCGACTCCGACACCCGGTGGAAATGGGGCGCGCTCACCGCGCGCCGCCTCACCGCCGGTGCGTCCGGGGCGTCGGCGCAGCGCGTCGAGATCAGCGGACTGCTGCTGCGCGGCCGGGCCACCCCGACCCCGCGCCAGCTCGCCGAGGTCGGCGACGTCGGTATCGAGGCCGGCCGGGTCCGCGAGGTGACGGCCGTCGAGTTCCTGCACACCGTGCGCGACGAGGGGTACGACGTCGTCGTCCTCGCCCTCGTCGGCGGAGCCGTCCAGGCGATGCTGCACGGACTCGCCGCACTGCGGCTGCCCGCCAGGCCCGTCGTCGTCACCGGCTATGTCGGCGTGGTCTACGAGAAGCTCGCCGACGGGCTGCTGCTGCGGCACGGCGCGGACATCGTCCTCGCCAACTCCACCCACGACGCGGAGCGTTTCCGCGCGGTGTACGAGGGAGTGGGCGCCGACGCCTCGGCGGTCACCGAGGCCGCGCTGCCCTTCCTCGGCGGCGAGCCACACCGCCCGCAGGAGGGCCGCGACACCGTCGTCTTCGCCGCCCAGCCCTCCGTACCGGCCTCCCGCGACGACCGCGTGTACCTGCTGCGCAGGCTCGTCGAGCACGCCAGGCTGCACCCGGACCGCGAGGTGCTGCTGAAGCTGCGCTCCAAGCCCGGCGAGCACACCACGCACATCGAGGAACTCCCGTACCAGCGGCTCGCCGAGAGGCTGCCCGGCGGGCTGCCGCCCAACTTCCGCCTGGTGTACGGGCACATGGGCGAGGTCCTGGACCGCACCGACCTGCTGGTCACGGTCTCCTCGACCGCCGCGCTGGAGTCCCTGCACCGGCGTGTCCCGACCGCGGTCCTCACCGACCTCGGCGTCCGCGAGGCGCTGGGCAACCACCACTTCATCGGTTCCGGCCTGCTCACCTCCTGGGACCACCTGGACGGCGGCTTCCGCCCGGAGCCCGACCCGCGGTGGCTGGCGGGTCAGGGCGTCGCCGCCGACGGCACGTACGCCACCGCCTACGACCACGCCCGCGCCCGCGTCGACGGGCTGCTCGCCGCGGCCCGGCTGCCCGACCTCGCCCCGTACTACACACCCGCCACCGCCCCCGGCTACCTCCCCGGCATCCTCGCCCGCCACCACCTCGCCCCCGACGGCCACCCGCTGCCGGGCGCCGAACGGCCCCGCGAGACCGGGGGAGTGCGCGGCGCGGTCCGCGAGGCGGTCCGGGAGGCGGCGCGCGGCGCGTACCGGCAGGGCGTCCAGCGGGTCGCCCCGGTGATCCGACGGATGGGCGAGCTGTGAACACCACTTCAGGAGCAGAGATGACCCCGACCCCCACCGTGCTCGCCGTGATCCCCGCCCGCGGCGGATCCAAGGGCGTACCGGCCAAGAACCTCGCCCAGGTCGGCGGTGTCCCGCTGATCGCCCGCGCCGTACGCGCCTGCCTGGCCTCCCGCGAGGTCACCGACGTCGTCGTGACGACCGACGACGCGGCCATCGCGGACGCGGCCCGCGCCGCCGGCGACACGCTCGGCGCCCCCGAGCGGCTGCACATCGTCCAGCGCCCCGCGGCCATCGCCGGGGACAGGTCCAGCAGCGAGGACGCGGTGCTGCACGCCCTGGACGCCTACGAGGCGATGCGCGAGCGGACCGCCGACGTGGTGCTCCTGGTCCAGTGCACCAGCCCCTTCGTGCTGCGGGAGGACATCGACGGCGTCGCCGCCGCGGTCGCCCGTGACGGTGCCGACACGGCGGTCACCGTCGCTCCCTTCCACGGCTTCCTCTGGCGCGACGGCAGCGCGATCGAGGAGGACAACTACGGCGTCAACCACGACAAGTCCGTGCGCCAGATGCGCCAGGACCGCCCCGAGGACCTTCTCGAAACCGGCACCGCGTACGCCATGGACGTGGCCGGCTTCCGTACCCACCGCCACCGCTTCTTCGGCCACACCGCCCTGGTGCGCACCGACGCCGCACGGGTCCTGGAGGTCGACGACCCGCACGACCTGGCCCGCGCCCGCGCCCTCGCGCCGCTGCTCGACCCGGCGCCGCTGCCCACCCTCGACGACATCGACGCGGTCGTCCTCGACTTCGACGGCACGCAGACCGACGACCGGGTCCTCATCGACGCCGACGGACGCGAGATCGTCGCCGTCCACCGCGGCGACGGCCTGGGCATCGCCGCCCTGCGCAAGGCCGGACTGCCGCTGCTGATCCTCTCCAGCGAGCAGAACCCGGTCGTCGCCGCCCGTGCCCACAAGCTGCGCATCCCCGTCCTGCACGGCATCGACCGCAAGGACCGGGCGCTCAAGCAGTGGTGCGACGAACAGTCCATCGCTCCCGAACGTGTCCTCTACGTCGGCAACGACGTCAACGACCTGCCGTGCTTCGCACTCGCCGGCTGGCCCGTCGCCGTCGCCAGTGCCCACGACTCGGTACGGGCGGCCGCACGCGCCGTCACGACCACTCCCGGCGGCTTCGGCGCCATCCGCGAGATCGCGGCCTGGCTGCTCGGCCCCACCCTCACGACTCCCACCGACCGGTCCCCCAAGTAATCCCGGGTCCCCCGAACCCGTTCTAGCTAAGGAAACACACCTCATGAGCACCTCCCGTCTGCGCACCCTCGGCACCCGCACCGCCGGCCCCGGCAACCCCGTCTACGTCACCGGCGAGATCGGCATCAACCACAACGGCGACCTCGACAACGCCCTCGCCCTGATCGACGTGGCCGCCGAAGCCGGCTGCGACGCCGTCAAGTTCCAGAAGCGCACCCCGGAGATCTGCACCCCGCGCGACCAGTGGGACATCGAGCGCGACACCCCCTGGGGCCGGATGACGTACATCGACTACCGCCACCGCGTCGAGTTCGGCGAGGCCGAGTACCAGGCCATCTCCGAGCACTGCGCCAAGCGCGGCATCGACTGGTTCGCCTCCCCGTGGGACACCGAGGCCGTCGCCTTCCTGGAGAAGTTCGACGTCCCCGCCCACAAGGTCGCCTCGGCCTCCCTCACCGACGACGAGCTGCTGCGCGCCCTGCGCGCCACCGGCCGCACGGTCATCCTCTCCACCGGCATGTCGACCCCGCGCCAGATCCGCCACGCGGTCGAGGTCCTCGGCTCGGACAACATCCTGCTCTGCCACGCCACTTCGACGTACCCGGCCAAGGCCGAGGAGCTGAACCTGCGGGTCATCAACACCCTCCAGCAGGAGTACCCCAACGTCCCGATCGGCTACAGCGGCCACGAGACCGGCCTCCAGACCACGCTGGCCGCCGTCGCCCTCGGCGCCGCGTTCGTCGAGCGCCACATCACCCTGGACCGCGCCATGTGGGGCTCCGACCAGGCCGCCTCCGTCGAGCCGCAGGGCCTGACCCGCCTGGTCCGCGACATCCGCACCATCGAGGCCTCGCTCGGCGACGGCGTCAAGAAGGTGTACGAGTCCGAGCTCGGCCCGATGAAGAAGCTCCGCCGGGTCGCGGGCGTCGTCGCCGAGAACGCCGAGGCGGCCCCGGCCGCCGAGCCGGTCGCGGTCTGACGGGCCGACCGGTGAACCTCGCCTTCGTCGAGAGCCCGGTCCAGCTCCTGAACGTCCTGGAGTGGGCCTACGCAGAGGGAGGCGGCGACCGGGTCCTCACGGACATCACGGTCGTCGTCCTCCCCCCGGTCGACCCGATGTCGCGCGGTCAGCTGCGCCGGATGGCGGAGCTGGCCCGCGACGAGGGCATCAACGTCCGCTGGCAGGAGGCGCGCGGCGGCGCGGGCGCGCCCCTCAAGAGCCTGCGCGACCTGTCCGGACTCGTCCGCAGGGCGCGGCACGTCGTCATCGGCGACCCGTTCTCCCGGTACGTACAACTCCTGCTCACCATGGTGCGGGCCCGCCGCCTCACCGTGGTCGACGACGGCACGGCCACCATGGAGTTCGTCGCCCAACTCGCGCGCGGCGAACGCCTGGTGCGCTGGCACCGCAAGGGCAGCTCGGGCCCCCGCGAACTGGTCCTGGCCCCGGTCACGGCCCGCGCCCGCAGCCGCTTCACCCCGTCCGCCACCCGTACGGTCGAGGTCTTCACGGCCATGCCGGTCGAGGCTCCGCCCGGCGTGGGCGTCACCCCCAACACCTTCGCCTGGACCCGCGCCCGCTTCGGCCCGCCGCTGCTCACCAAGGGCGCCGACCTGGTCGGCACCTCACTGGTCGAGACGGGCGTGGTCGACCGGGACCAGTACCTGGAGGCCGTCGCGGCCCTGTCCCGCACCCACGGCGCGACCCGCTACTTCGCCCACCGCCGCGAGTCCACCGAGAAGCTCCACGCCCTGGAGGCCGCCACCGGCCTGGAGATCGTCCGCCCCGACCTCCCCCTGGAACTCATCGCCCGCCGCGGCCCCATCGGCCGCACGGTCCTCAGCTTCCCCTCCACGGTCGTCCACACCCTCCCCCTGGCCCTGGCCGGCACCGAGGTGAAGGTCGCGGTCTGCGACATCGCCCCGGAATGGCTCCGCGACACGGCATCCCCCCGCGCCCAGGGCTTCCTGAGCGGCGTCACGGAAACCGCCCGCGACGTCCAGCGCCTGGCCCCCTGGCGGGCTACGGCGGTGACGGAGGCGTAGGAACGGCAGGAGACGGGGTGGGGTGCCACGGCAACGTGACACTTGCACCACGAACTGTCACGTCCGCCCACAACCGTGGCTCCGTCAGGTACCACGTGCTGGGGCGGTACGAGGGGATCCGGGCGATGCAACGGGAAGGTGTCCGGCCGAAGGGCGTCCTATGACGCGGGCTGACAACGACCGCTGGCTGCCCATGGGCGCCTCGCTCTGCCAGAAGGCGCTAACACCTTCCCCGTGACTCATCGTCGGCGCCCTGCCCTATGCGGGTGGTTACGGATCTCCACGTTCGCGTCCGTCGCGGCTGAGTAGTCGCCTCGCGCCCTGGCTTCCTGCCTCTGCTCGGCCAGGGCCGCGCACACATCGCACCCCTCTGCCGGTTTCGGGGGCTCCGGGGAGAGCTGAAGGTGTACGGGCTTGTCCATCGTCGTCCTGTGAGCCGTCATGGTCGTGATGCTGCTCGCCCCTTGCGGACGTATCTCGTCATGAATCAGGGACAGTCGGGCCGTTGAGCGCTACGGTTCAAAAAGGCCCAAACGTCGCTGGGGGAAGTCTTGAACGTCGCTCTACGATCGGCTATGGCAGACGCCAAGCTCTCGCCACGGAAACTTGCTGCCCGTATCGGCGTGGCACCCAAGACCGTGGAACGGTGGCTGGCCGATGCCGAGTTGGTACCTCATGCAAGGAATCGTGTCGACGCGTGCCGGGCGCTGAAGGTGGACGAAGAGATGATCTGGCCGAAGGCCGTACAGGAACGCGTGAAGACCGGTCATGACCGCGAGTTGGTACACGCATACCCGTACCGGTCGGCCTGCCCGTCGACGGTGTGGGGCGAGCTGATCGAAGGCGCCACGACGGACATCTTCCTGGCCGGTTACACGAACTACTTCGTATGGCTGGAGCAACCCGCGTTCGTCGACACACTGCGCAGGAAGATCGCGGACGGATGCCGAGTGCGCTTCCTGCTCGGTGACCCTGACGGGGAGGTGACCCACCAGCGTGAGGCCATCGAGGACGTCGCTCTGAGCGTCGCGACGCGCATCCGGATCAGCCTGGAGCACCTGGGGCGCCTCGGCCCGATGGAGGGCCTGGAAGCACGTTTCAGCAGCGTCGAGGACGCCGTCAACCACGTGTCCCTGTCTGTGTTCAGGTTCGACTACGACGCACTCGTCACACCTCACCTGGCTCGGCTCGTCGGTCACGACTCGCCTCTCCTGCATCTGCGTCGCCAGGGCGACAGCGGGATGTTCGACAGGTTCGCGGAGCACGCCGAGGAACTGTGGAGCCGGGGCGTGCCCCAGATGCTGTGAGGCCGTGACCAGGGAGCACAACCACTCTCGTGATCCCGCCGGTGAGTTCGGTGGAGTCGTCGGGCGACCTCGTGACGACACACGCGCCGAGCAACGATCTCATCAGGGAATCCCGAAGGCGTCGGCCAAGCCGTCCGGCAGGTCGTCGAAGTCCTTCCTGATGTGGATCTGCCCCTGGAGCGAACCGCGTTCGGTCCGCTTCACCCGGGTGCGGAGCGGCACGATCTTCCCCACTGGCTCTCCAGATCTGAAGATCACCATCTCCTCGCCTGTGGCCACCTGCTCCAGGATGCGCGAGAGGTGGGTCTTTGCCTCGTGGGCGTTGTACTGACGAACTGCTTCCATGACTCCCTCACAGGGACGGATCAGAAGGTGGACCGACCACTGCACCATGTTTACCCCGCAGGGCCGGGGTGCGCCGTGACGGCGCCGTCACGGCGCGCTCGCGATTTCCGCGCCTCGCGGCCTGGCCTCCTGCCCCGTCCGCCGGAGCTGCGCAGGCATCGCGGCCCTCTGCCGGTCGAGGAGGTGCCGGGGGTGCCGTGGCAACGTGACACCGGCACCCTGGGGTGTCACGTCCGCGCACGACCTGTACGTTCGGCGAGGGGCGGTGGGGCATGCGCGTCGTAGAGGAATGCCCGCAGAGATTTCGCTGCTGCGTCTGCGGCGGTACACGGCCGGTGCGTCGGACTGCATCACCGTGGAAATGGCGGTGGAGCACCTGCCGACCCGCCAGTGGTTCGGAGCGCATGCGGGGTGTCTCAACGGAGTGTTGGCCGAGGGCTTCGGCGTTGAGCTCCACTTGATGCAGGTCGAACGTTCCCTCGACATCACGGATCACCCTGACTCGTAAGTGGCTTACACCCAGGGTTCGTTGGGGGTAAGCCCTGATAGCGGCAAGGGTCCGCCGGGCACGAGCATCGGCGCATGACGACGATGCGGATGGCGACGGAGCGACCGGGTGGAGCGGCCGGCACGGATGGTGCGGCCGGGGTGACGCTGGGAACGGCCCTCCTCGCGGGGCCGGCCCTGATGGCCGGGTACGGGGTGGTGCGGCTGGTCGGGCGGGGCATCGGTGATTACGGGCCCGGGGTGTGGTGGACCGCCGCGCATCTGCTGTTCCTGGCCGGGGTGCTCGCCTTCGTGCCGGTCTTCCTGGGGCTGCGGAAGCTGGCCGGGGAGCGCGGGGGCGGGCGGGTCGCCTGCGAGGTGGCCGCCTGGGCCGGTCTGCTCGGTACGGCGGCGGTGGTGGTGCAGGCGGTGATCGACCTGGGGGCCGCGTTCGTCTCGGCGGACAAAGAGGCCATGAGCGAGATGTTCGACCGGGTGCAGGGCGTGCCCGGTGTGATGCCGTTGGTCTACACGGTGGTGCCGATGCTGTTCTGGCTCGGGCTGCTGGCCCTCGTCACCCTGCTCGCCTTCCTCCGCCGTGACCTGGTCCGGGCATGGGCGCCTGTGCTGGTGCTGGCGGGGACTGCGGTGATGGCCGTGAGCCTGGATCTGCTGCCGGTCGGGGCCCTGTGCCTCGGGGCGGCGCTGATGCCGGTGCGCCGGGGGCTGTCCCGCTGATGGAGGCCGGTGGCCCGTACCGGCCGCCGATCATGGCGCAAAAGGGGGCGAGTTTACCCACCCGGCCGTCACCTCACACGCCACGACGCAGTCATTTATTCGTCTATGTGGCTGAACTTTTCTTGTTTCATGGTCAGTTGAAGGGGGAAGGGCCTTACCCTTCACCAGGTGAACCAGTTGATGTCCCGCGATTCCGATGCCCAGTCGTCCGGTGACGAGGCACTGCCCGGCACCCTGCCCGAGGACCTGCGTGCCGAGCTGATCGCCTTCCGGCGCGACCTGCACATGCATCCCGAGCTGGGCAACCAGGAGTTCCGCACCACCGCGGCCATCAAGGCCCGGCTGGAGAAGGCGGGCCTCGAACCCCGGGTGCTCGACACGGGCACGGGGCTCATCTGTGACGTGGGGAGCCGCGAGGGCGAGCGGCGCCCGATGCTCGCCCTGCGGGCCGACATCGACGCCCTGCCCATCCCGGACACCAAGACCGGCGTCCCGTACCGCTCCACCGTCCCCGACCGGGCCCACGCGTGCGGGCACGACATCCACACCACCTCGGTCCTCGGTGCCGGGCTGGTGCTGGCCGAGCTCGACCGGCGGGGGCTGCTCCCGAACCCCGTACGGCTGATCTTCCAGCCGGCCGAGGAGGTACTGCCCGGCGGGGCGCCCGACACGATCCTGTCCGGGGCGCTGGAGGGCGTCGGGCGGATCATCGGGGTGCACTGCGACCCGAGGGTGGACGTGGGGCGGATCGGGCTGCGGGTCGGGGCGATCACCTCGGCCTGCGACCGGCTGGAGGTGTCGCTCGATGGTCCGGGCGGCCACACCGCCCGCCCGCACCTGACCACGGACCTGGTCACCGCGGCCGCCAAGGTCGCCACCGAGGTGCCCGCGCTGCTGGCCCGCCGGGTCGACGCACGGGCCGGGCTCGCCGTCACCTGGGGGCGGCTGGAGTCCGGTCACGCCTGCAACGTGATCCCGCAGCACGCCGAACTGTCGGGCACCGTCCGCTGCCTGGAGCTGGCCGCCTGGCGGGAGGCCCCCGACCTGGTGCACGCCGCGATCGACGAGGTGGCCGGGATGCACGGCGCCAAGACGGTGATCAACTACGTCCGGGGCGTCCCGCCCGTCGTGAACGACGCCGCCATGATCGATCTGCTCGCCGCGGCGATGACCGCGCGCCGCGGATCGTATGCGATCGAGGACACCGAACAGAGCCTGGGCGGCGAGGACTTCTCCTGGTACCTGGAACACGTCCCCGGCGCCATGGCCCGGCTCGGGGTCCGCACGCCCGGTGACACGGCCCGGCTCGACCTGCATCGGGGTGATTTCGACGCCGATGAGGAGGCGATCAAGGTCGCCGTGGAGCTGTTCACTGCCTCCGCGTTGCTCGACCGCAACCATCTGTGACCGGAGACGTCACCGCTGGTTCGCGACGATCCGATAACGGCTTCCGTACAGGGCTTTATCTGACATCTACGCGCGTTACGATCGCCGCGAAACCAGCGCCGGAAGAGGCGCTTCGGTCAGGTTTGAAGGAGCCTTCCCTTGCGCCGGGTATCCAAGATCACCGCTGCGTGTGCCGTCACCGCGACCCTCGCACTCACCGCCAGCGCGTGCGGTGAGTCGTCCACCGAGAGCTCCGGCTCCGACAAGGGCAAGATGAAGATCGGCATGGCCTACGACGTGGGCGGCCGTGGTGACAACTCGTTCAACGACTCCGCCGCGCGCGGTCTGGACAAGGCCAAGGCCGAGTTCGGTGCCGAGACCAAGGAGCTCACCGCCAAGAACGGTGAGACCCCCGCCGACCGTGAGCAGCGCCTGGAGTCGCTCGCCGAGGGCGGCTACAACCCGGTCGTCGCGGTCGGCTTCGCGTACAAGGACGCGGTCGACAAGGTCGCCGCCAAGTACCCGAAGGTGAACTTCGGTCTGGTCGACTCGGTCGCCACCGCGAAGAACGTCGACAGCATCGTCTTCACCGAGGAGCAGGGCTCCTACCTCGCCGGTGTCGCCGCCGCGCTGAAGTCGAAGGACGGCCAGGTCGGCTTCATCGGCGGCGTGGACCTCCCGCTGATCAAGAAGTTCGCCGCGGGCTTCCAGCAGGGCGTCCTGGAGACGAACCCGAAGGCCAAGGTGCAGATCCAGTACCTGTCCACCGGTTCGGACCTGTCCGGCTTCGGCAGCCCCGACAAGGGCATGGCCGCCGCCAAGGGCATGCTCGACAAGGGCGCCGACGTCATCTTCGCCGCCGCCGGCGGCTCGGGTGCCGGTTCGATCGAGGCCGTCGCGGGCAAGAAGGGCGCCTGGTCCATCGGCGTCGACTCCGACCAGGCCCTCGACCCGGCGCTGTCCAAGTACAAGGACACGATCATGACCTCGGTCGTGAAGAACGTCGACGGCGGTGTCTACGACCTGGTCAAGTCCGTCAAGGACGGCAAGCCGCTGACCGGCACGCAGACGTACACGCTGGCCAAGGACGGCGTCAGCCTGACCACCACGGGTGACCACATCAAGGACATCCAGGCCAAGCTCGACGAGGCGAAGAAGAAGATCGCCGACGGCACCATCAAGGTCAAGACCACGACCTGATCCACCGTCGATCGGGGCCCGGGTGAGCCGCTTCGGCTTCACTCGGGCCCCGATTTCACGTACGGGCCCGGCCGACGTGCCGTAGCCGTACGCACACGGTCCGCCACCTGTCATCAGGTGGCCAACGATTCGGTGGCGCTACGCGCGTAGCATCCACCGGGCGCGATACCTTTCACGCTCCCACCGCCTCCGCCCTCCGCTCCTGCCAAGGAGAGTGCGCCATCAACGCGTCCAGCAGTCCCCATGCCGTGGAGCTCCGCGGCATCACCAAGCGGTTCCCCGGGGTCGTGGCCAACCACGACATCGACATCACCGTGCGCCGCGGCACCGTCCACGCCCTCGTCGGCGAGAACGGGGCCGGCAAGTCCACTCTGATGAAGATCCTTTACGGCATGCAGAAGCCGGACGAGGGCACCATCGCGGTGGACGGCGAGCAGGTCTCGTTCCACAACCCCGGTGATGCCATCGCGCGCGGCATCGGCATGGTGCACCAGCACTTCATGCTCGCCGACTACCTCACCGTCCTGGAGAACGTCGTCCTCGGCTCGGAGAAGCTGTACGGGATCGGCGACCGGGCCCGCGCGAAGATCAAGGAGATCTCCGACTCGTACGGTCTGGGGGTCCGCCCGGACGCCATGGTCGAGGATCTCGGGGTCGCCGACCGGCAGCGCGTGGAGATCCTCAAGGTCCTCTACCGCGGCGCCCGCACCCTGATCCTCGACGAGCCCACCGCCGTCCTGGTGCCGCAGGAGGTCGACGCGCTCTTCGACAACCTGCGCGAGCTCAAGGCCGAGGGCCTGACCGTCATATTCATCTCGCACAAGCTGGGCGAGGTCCTGTCGGTCGCCGACGAGATCACCGTCATCCGGCGCGGTACGACGGTGGGCACCGCCGACCCGAGGACCACCACGACCAAGCAGCTCGCCGAGCTGATGGTCGGCAGCGAACTCCCCTCGCCCGAGACCCGCGAGTCGACCGTCACCGACGTGCCGATGCTGACCGTCGACGGGCTGCGGCTGAGCGCCACCGACCCGGACGGCGTGGTGCGTTCGGTCCTCGACGGGATCGGCTTCACCATCCACAAGGGCGAGGTCCTCGGGATCGCGGGCGTCGAGGGCAACGGCCAGTCCGAACTCGTCGACGCCATCATGGGCATGCGCCAGCTCGACGCCGGGGTGCTCACCCTCGACGGCGCCGACATCTCCCGCACGCCCACCCGCAAGCGCCGCGAGGACGGCATGGGCGTCATCCCCGAGGACCGCCACCGGCACGGACTGCTGCTGGAGGCCCCTCTCTGGGAGAACCGCATCCTCGGCCACGTCACCGAACGCCCCAACAGCAAGGGCGCGTTCCTCGACCTCAAGGGCGCCCGCGCCGACACCGAGCGGATCGTGCGCGAGTACGACGTGCGCACCCCCGGCATCGACGTCACCGCCGCCTCGCTCTCCGGCGGCAACCAGCAGAAGCTGATCGTCGGCCGCGAGATGAGCCACGCCCCCAAGCTCCTGATCGCCGCGCACCCGACCCGGGGCGTGGACGTCGGCGCGCAGGCGCAGATCTGGGACCAGATCCGCGAGGCGCGCCGCGAGGGTCTCGCGGTGCTGCTGATCTCCGCCGACCTGGACGAGCTGATCGGCCTCTCCGACACCCTGCGCGTCATGTACCGCGGCCGGCTGGTGGCGGACGCCGACCCGGCGACCATCACCCCGGAGGAGCTCGGCTCGGCGATGACGGGCGCGGCCACCGGCCACCTGGAAGCCCCGGACGAGTCAGCGGCACCCGAGGACACGGCGGCCGACAGCTCCGACAGCTCGGACAGCTCCGACGGCGCCGACAGCACCGACACCGACCCCCGGGACGGGGGAGAGGACCGATGAAGAAGATCGACAAGGAGCGGCTGCTCCTGGGGATCGCGGCCCCCGTACTCGCGATCGTGGTCGCCTTCCTGGTGACCGCACTCGTGCTGGCCGCCACCGGCAAGGAGCCGTTCAGCGCCTTCGGCATCATGTTCGACTACGGGATGAAGTCGGACAGCCAGGTCTACATCCTCAACAAGGCGACGACGTACTACCTCGCGGGTCTCGCGGTGGCTATCGGCTTCCGGATGAACCTCTTCAACATCGGCGTCGACGGCCAGTACCGCCTCGCCGCCTTCTTCGCCGCCGCCGTCGGCGGCGCGCTGACGCTGCCCGGCGCCCTGCAGATCCCGCTGATCATCCTCACCGCGATGATCGTCGGCGCGATGTGGGCCGGCATCGCCGGTGTCCTCAAGGTCACCCGGGGCGTCAGCGAGGTCGTCTCGACGATCATGCTGAACGCCATCGCGACCGCGATCATCGGCTACCTCCTCCAGCAGGGCCGCCTCGGCCACCTCGACGAGGCCGGCACGAAGATCTCCACCAAGCCGATCCCGGAGTCCTCGCACTTCTTCGAGTTCCCGACCACCCCGTCGCCCGTCTGGGGCTTCATCGTGGTCGCGGTCGTCGCGGGCGTCGCCTACTGGTTCACGCTCTCGCGCACCCGCTTCGGCTTCGACCTGCGCACCGTCGGCCAGTCCGGCTCCGCGGCCGAGGCCAGCGGTGTCGACGTCAAGAAGATGGTCATCACCTCGATGCTGATCTCCGGCGCCGTCGCCGGTCTGATCGGCATGCCGACCCTCCTCAACGACAGCTACGAGTACAGCGGCGACTTCCCGGTCGGCATCGGCTTCACCGGCATCGCCATCGCTCTCCTCGGCCGCAACCACCCCATCGGCATCGCGCTCGGCGCGCTGCTCTGGGGCTTCCTGGAGCGCGGCACCGGCAAGCTCGAATTCGAGGGCTACGACAAGGAGATCGTCGGCGTGATCCAGGGCGTCATCGTCCTGTGCGTCGTCATCGCCTACGAAGTCGTCCGCCGCTACGGACTCAAGCGCCAGCAGAGCAAGGTCGGCGCGGAACTCGCCGCACAGGCCGCCGCCCGTAACAACGACCAGCAGGAGGTGTCGGCGTGAGCGCCACGGCGACTTCCACCCCGCCCCCCGCGGCCCCCAAGGTCGCCGGCGACAAGGGCGGCCGCACCCGCCTCTCCTTCCCCGTCGTCCTGCTGATCATCGCGGGCGTGCTGCTCGCGCTGTCCGCCGTGCGCGTCATCACCGGCGCCGAGGACATCACCTCCGCCGGCCAGATCAGCGCGGCGCTCGCCATGGCCGTACCGATCGGCCTCGCCGGTCTCGGCGGCCTCTGGGCCGAGCGGGCCGGCGTGGTCAACATCGGCCTCGAAGGCATGATGATCCTGGGCACCTTCTTCGGCGCCTGGGCCGGCTGGCAGACCGACCCGTGGCTCGGCGTACTGGCCGGGGTCGTCGGCGGCATGCTCGGCGGACTGCTGCACGCGGTCGCGACCGTCACCTTCGGCGTCGACCACATCATCTCCGGCATCGCCATCAACATCCTGGCGCTCGGCTTCACCACCTACTTCGCCAAGCTCTGGTTCAACTCGGGCGAGGCGGCGGCCAAGGGCGGCAGCCCGAAGCAGTCCCCGCCGGTCGACGAGATCACCTCGGTGACGATCCCGGGCCTCTCCGACTGGCTGCACTCCATCGAGACCGAGGAGCACCACCGGTTCTTCGTCTCCGACCTGGCCGGCGTCATCGGCGGTCTGGTCACCAACGTGTCGCTGCTGACGATCCTGGCCATCGTCCTGTTCGTGCTCACGTTCTTCGTGCTCTGGAAGACCTCGTTCGGGCTGAGGCTGCGCTCCTGCGGCGAGAACCCGGTCGCCGCCGAGTCGCTCGGCGTGAACGTCTACAAGTACAAGTACATCGCGGTGATCGTCTCCGGCGGCATGGCCGGCCTCGGCGGTGCCTTCCTCTCGCTGGTCACCTCGCACATCTACAACGAGGGCCAGACCGGCGGCCGCGGCTACATCGGTCTCGCCGCGATGATCTTCGGCAACTGGCGGCCGGGCGGGCTCGCCATGGGCGCCGGCCTGTTCGGCTACGCCGACGCGCTCCAGCTGCGCAACGGCGGCCCGTCCGTCCACGCGCTGCTCCTGCTGCTCGTCGTCGTGCTGGCCGCGCTCGCCGCCTGGAAGCTCTACCGCAAGAGCTTCGTGCAGGGCGGGGTCAGCGCGGTCATCGCCGCCGCGGTGCTGGTCTGGTACCTCGCCACGGACACCGTGCCCACCGAGTTCGTGAGCGCCACCCCGTACATCGTCACGCTGCTCGTCCTCTCGCTCTCCGCCCAGCGGCTGCGGATGCCGAAGGCGGACGGCATGCGCTACCGCAAGGGCCAGGGCAAGTGACGGCCGCCGCGGAGGTCGACTGGGCGGCGCTGCGGAGCGCCGCACGGTCCGTGATGACCCGCGCGTACGTCCCGTACTCGCACTACCCGGTCGGCGCCGCGGCGCTCGTGGACGACGGCCGTACGGTCTCCGGCTGCAACGTCGAGAACGCCTCGTACGGCATCGGGCTGTGCGCCGAGTGCGGACTGGTCTCCCAGCTGCACGCCACCGGCGGCGGCCGGCTGACCCACTTCACCTGTGTGGACGGGGCGGGCGAGATCCTGGTGCCGTGCGGCAGGTGCAGGCAGCTGCTGTACGAGTTCGGCGGCCCCGAACTCGTCCTGGAGACGCCGGACGGGCTGCGCACGCTCGACGAGATGCTGCCGCAGGCGTTCGGCCCGAACCATCTGAAGTAGAACTTCGGTGGCCCTCCCGCACGTCGGGAGGGCCACCCCCGTTCCCACCCTCTATGCGCGTAGAGTCATGGGGACTCCTGCGTACGCACCGGCCGGAAGGAATTCCAGGACATGGACGCCATCTCCGTCATCCGCACCAAGCGGGACCGAGGCGAGCTGAGCCCCGAGCAGATCGACTGGGTCATCGACGCGTACACCCGCGGTGAGGTCGCCGACGAGCAGATGTCCGCGCTGGCCATGGCGATCCTGCTGAACGGCATGAACCGCACGGAGATCGCCCGCTGGACCGCCGCCATGATCGCCTCCGGCGAGCGCATGGACTTCGCGTCGCTCTCCCGCCCCACCACCGACAAGCACTCCACCGGAGGCGTCGGCGACAAGATCACCCTGCCGCTCGCCCCGCTGGTCGCCGCCTGCGGCGCCGCCGTGCCCCAGCTCAGCGGCCGGGGCCTCGGCCACACCGGCGGCACGCTCGACAAGCTGGAGTCCATCCCCGGCTGGCGCGCCCACCTCTCCAACGAGGAGATGTTGAACGTCCTGGACACCACCGGCGCGGTGATCTGCGCCGCCGGTGACGGGCTCGCCCCCGCCGACAAGAAGCTGTACGCGCTCCGCGACGTCACCGGCACCGTCGAGGCCATCCCGCTGATCGCCAGCTCCATCATGTCCAAGAAGATCGCCGAGGGCACCGGCGCGCTCGTCCTGGACGTCAAGGTCGGCTCCGGCGCCTTCATGAAGACCATCGAGGACGCCCGCGAACTGGCCTCCACCATGGTCGCCCTGGGCACCGACAGCGGCGTGCGCACGGTCGCCCTGCTCACCGACATGGCCACCCCGCTCGGCCTGACCGCGGGCAACGCCCTGGAGGTCCGCGAATCGGTCGAGGTACTGGCCGGCGGCGGCCCCAAGGACGTCGTCGACCTCACCCTCGCCCTGGCCCGCGAAATGCTGGACGCGGCCGGACTCAGGGACGCCGACCCGGAGAAGGCCCTCGCCGACGGCTCCGCCATGGACGTCTGGCGCCGGATGATCTCCGCCCAGGGCGGCGACCCCGACGCCACGCTCCCGGTCGCCCGCGAGCAGCACGTCGTCACGGCCCCCTCCACCGGCGTACTGACCCGCCTGGACGCCTACGACATCGGCGTCGCCGCCTGGCGCCTCGGCGCGGGCCGGGCCCGCAAGGAGGACCCGGTCCAGGCCGGCGCGGGCGTCGAACTGCACGCCAAGCCGGGCGAGACGGTGACGGCCGGCCAGCCCCTGCTGACGCTGCACACCGACACCCCCGAGAAGTTCGACTACGCCCTGAAGGCCCTGCCCGACGCATACGACATCGCCCCGTCCGGCACGACGTTCACCGCCACCCCGGTGGTGCGGGAACGTATCGCCTGACCTGCGGTTTCCTCGTACGGGTGAACGGGACCGGTGGACCGCCGCCGGTCCCGTTCGGCATGCTGGACTCGGTGACGTTCCGACAGGAGGAGACCGTCATGAGCGCACCCGCCGTCGAGCCCGCGCGGGGCGACGGTCAGGAATGGGACGACCTCGTCCGGATCTGGGAGGAGACGGACGCACCCGAGGGCTGCAAGGTGCAGATCATCGAGGGGATCGTCACCGTGGAGCCACCGCCGTCCAAGGACCACAACAACACCGCGGGACTGCTGCAGCGCAGGTTCTACGGCGTCATTCCGGAGGACTGGGGGATCTACCAGCGGCTCGCTGTGTCCGTGCCGGGACGGGGCGGGATCTACATGCCCGATCTCGCCGTCGTGCCGGACGCGGCGACGGCCGGGCCGGGCAACCGCATCCCGGCCGAAGAAGCCCGGCTCGTCGTCGAGATCACCTCGCAGGCCAACGCCAACCACGACCGCATCGGCAAGGTGCACGGCTACGCGAAGGCCGGGGTCGAGCTGTTCCTGCTGCTCGATCCGTGGCACTCGGGCCGCCCCACCGCCACGCTCTACGGGGAACCCGACGGCGGAACCTACCGGGTGCTGGACACGGTCGAGTACGGGGAGAAGCTGACGCTGCCCGAGCCGTTCGGGCTGGACCTGGACACCGGGATCTTCCCAGTCAGCTGAGCGACATCTCGGTGCCGGTTTCCTTGGAAACGCGAGCGGCCCGCCGGGGCGGAGGGATCCGTCCCGGCGGGCCGCCGTCGTGCGGTCGGGGTGGGGCTACGTGCTCACTTGCCGAAGTAGGCGTTGTAGATCGACACCGACGACTTGTTGCCCTTCTTGTCCGTGACGTTCGCCCGGTAGGAGATGGACTTCCCCTTCGCCGGGTTCTTCACGGAGATCTTGCCCGCCTTGACCGTGGCCTTCTTCCAGGTCTTGCCGGCGTCGTAACTGACGTACACCGTCAGCGACTTGAGGTTCTTTCCGGCGGCGGCGCCCTGCACCTTCACCGGCACCGAAGCGGTCCGGCCCGAGGTCACCTTGCCGTCCAGCGTCACGTTGGGTGTGAAGCGGACCGTGGAGATGGGCAGCAGGGTCTCGGTGGCGGTCTTCTTGGAGCGGAAGGTCCAGCTCGCGTCGATCCGGGTGGAGAGGGTCGTGGCCTTCGGGTCGAGCCGGACCGAGCTCGTCAGCCGGTAGTCGGCGGTGCCGGCCGGCACGGTGAAGGGCACGCCCTCCAGCGGGTCCGCGTTCTGGGCGAGCCTCGCGCCGTTGCGGTACAGGACGGTCTTGACCGAGCTGTACGCCTGGGAGCCGGTGTTGCCGTTGCCGTCGGCCGAGATCGGCAGCATCGGGACGATGGAGTTGCCGTCGCGGATGATGCCGTTGCCGGAGCCGAGCGCCGGACCGAACACCGCGGTGTTGGCCTTCTTCGCGTAGGTCTTGCCCGCCTTGAAGGTCTGCGGAGCGCCGATGGTGTACATCGCGTCGATGCCCGGGACGCCGTCGGCGTCCGGAGCGCCGTCCTGGATGAAGTCGAAGGCCCACTTCACCTTGTCGGCGGTCGAGACGTACGCGGTGGTGGTGCCGGGCACCTTGTGCGGCGACCAGGCCGCCCAGCTGCCGTCCGAACCGGGGAACGTGCTCCAGGCCGCGACCTCGCCGGTCTTGCCCTTGAGGGACGCGCCGAGAGCGATGTTCACCTTGGACAGCTGGCCGGAGGTGAACTTCCGGCTGTAACCGGTCGAGGCCCGGGTCACCGGACCGTCGAGCGCGATGTCGTACCGGGTGGAGGCACCCTTGGTCCAGGAGCCGATCCACTGCGCGGAGAGCGAGCCGTCGGTGACCGCCGGGCCGAAGTGCGCGGTGCGGAAGCCCTGGTACGAGTCGAGCAGCCAGCCGTAGCCGTATTCCACGTCCTTGTTCTTGAACTGGAGCTCCGACGCGCCCAGTTGAGCCTTCGTTCCGGTGGCCGGCAGGGTCATGCTCACCGGCTTCGCCTTGCGCGCGTCGAAGGTCACCGTGACGTTCTTGGTGATGTCCAGCTTCGGCTGGGAGAGCCAGTCGGTGCCCTTGGCGCCGTTCTCCGGGTCGACGTACACGGCTGCGTTGAGCGTGTAACCGCCCTTGGGAACACGGACCTTTCCGGTTCCGCCCCGGCCGGTCGGGGAGACCCAGGTGCCCAGCGCCGGGCCGGAGAGGCCGTAGAGGTCGGACTCGGTGAACTCGGCGGGCTTGCCGTCGCGCCCGATGGTCTTGACCGTGAGGTCGTACGACTCGATCTCGCGCTCGACCGCGGCCGCCGTGCGCACGCTCTGGCCGCCGCCGGTCCCGACGACGTACGCGGAGTACGTGCCGTCGGCCGTACCGCCCAGCTTGGTGTTCACGGTCAGCGGCACCTCGGCGGTGCCGCCCGCCGGGACGGTCACCTTGTCGGTGCCGAGGGCGAAGAAGCCGGCCGGGGCGGGCTCGCCCTTCGGGCCGGTCGCGGTGACCGCGAGGTCGAGGGTGACGTCGCTGTCGCCGAGGTTGCGGTACGTCACGGCCTTGGTGACCGGGGCGTCGTCGGTGTGCGGCCACTGCTGCAGGCCGAAGCTCAGCGAGACCGGCTCGGCGACGACGGTCTGGGCGACCGCCCGGTCGACCGCGATCCGGCCCGTTCCCTGCTCGAACGGCGTGTACGCGCCCGGCTTCGTCGAGGCGGTCAGCGCGCCCTTGAGCTCGGCGTACTTCCACTCCGGGTGTTGCTGCTTGAGGAGCGCGGCGGCGCCCGCGACGTGCGGGGTCGCCATCGACGTACCGGAGATCGTCAGGTAGCCCGGCGGGTTCTGGCCGACCTCCTGGTCGATGGCGGAGCCGGGGGCGGCCGCCGCCGTGATGTCCACGCCGGGGGCGGTGACATCGGGCTTGATCGCGCTGTCGCCGATGCGCGGGCCACGGCTGGAGAAGTCGGCCAGCTCGTCCTTGTCGTCGACCGCGCCGACGGTCAGCGCGGCGTCCGCGCTGCCCGGGGAGCCGACCGTGCCGGCCATGTCGCCCTCGTTGCCCGCCGCGATGGCGAACAGGACGCCCTTGTCGGCCGACAGCTTGTTGACCGCCGCTTCGAGCGGGTCCACCTCGGGGGTGTCGCCGCCGCCGAGGCTCAGGTTGATGATGTCGGCGCCCTGCGCGACCGCCCACTCCATGCCGGCCAGGATGCCGGCGTCGTCGCCGAAGCCGGCGTCGTCGAGCACCTTGCCTTCCAGCAGCTTGGCGTCCGGGGCCACCCCCTTGAACTTGCCGCCCGACTTGGCGCCGGTACCGGCCGCGATCGACGAGACATGGGTGCCGTGGCCGACCCGGTCCTTGGCGTCGGGCGAGGCGGTGAAGTTCTTCGTGTCGAGGATCTGGCCCGCGAGGTCGGGGTGGGTGGCGTCCACGCCGGTGTCCAGGACGGCGATCTTGACGCCCTTGCCGGTGTAGCCGGCCTTCCAGGCGGCCGGGGTGCCGATCTGCGGGACGCTCTTGTCGAGGCTCGCCCGGCGTACGCCGTTCAGCCAGACCCGGTCGATCCCGGCGGTGGTGGTGCGCTGGGCGCCGGGCGAGGGCTTGCTGGTGAGCGCCTGCCAGATGTCCTGGGCGTCGCGCTGCGGGGTGATCACCGACTGGGCGTTCAGCGTCTTCAGGGTCCGGTCTACCCGGGTGGAACCGGCCGCGCGGACCTCCGCCTTCGCGTCGGCGGCCTTCGCGCCCCGGTAGGAGACGATCAGCTTCAGGCCCGACTTCTGGGCCCGGCGGTTCTCCGCGCGGCTCAGCTCGGTGACGTCGAACAGCCTGCGGTCCAGCTTCCCGGAGCTGATCAGGCGGTGCGCGTCGGCGGGGACGAGCAGGGTGTGCCCGTCGACTATCTGCCGCTGCACGGGTATGTGCTCGCGCCCCTCGGCGGCCCGGAAACCCATGATCCGGCCCTTGGCGTCCACCGTGACGACGTCACCGGTGATCAGCGTCAGCCGGTTCTGGGCCGAGGGCCACTGGGTCCTGGCCCCGGTGCCGGACTGCTGGGCGGCGTCGGGCTGTGCGACGGCCGGGCTGGTCATCCCGGCCGCGAGTGCCACGGCGGCTGCCGCGGCGATGGTCGAAACACACGCGTTTCTCACGTGTTTGCGCAACTCTCCCCCTGGAGAATCGGGCGGCCCGCGAGGGGCCGCTGGTCAGTCGGTGCGACGGGGACGCCGCACCGGCCGGTTCACGTACCTAGAGGGGGAATTGGGCGGTCGGGTTCACAGGAGGCCCACAAATAACCGGAGTTGACGGAAGTTCACCGATCAGCACCGCGGGCGCGGCACCCGTCGGGAAGTCGGGAAGCAGGCATCCGGGCAGCGATGAGTTTCGGCCGCCGGGCCGGTCTCTCTGATGTGGAAGCCATGACCCCGATCGTTCTCGTCGTCACCGGCCACGTCACCAGGGACGTGGTGCCGGGACTCTGCGCCGAGCTGGAGGCGCTGCTGTACGGCCCCGACGGCGCCGCCCGTGCCCCGGGCGCCGGGGTGGACTGCGACGTGGGCGGCGTCGTGCGCGTCGATCTGGCCCTGGTCGAGGCGATAGCTCGGCTGGGGCTCGTCGCACGCCGGGCGGGCGGCCGAAGGCTGCGGCTGCGCAATGTGCCGCCCGAGCTGCAGAGCCTGCTGGACCTGGTCGGGCTGGCCGACGTGGTGGACCTGGAGTGCGGGACGGGTACGGGGGCGGAGGAGAGCGGGGGCGGGGGCTGAACGGCACGGGCTACCCCGGTCCCGCCGCTCGCCCCCGTCCCCGCCCCGTTCAGTCCGTGATCCTGGCCACGTCGCAGACCACCACCCGGAGCTGGGCGCTCCCGCTCTCGACCGGGGCCGCCGACGCCTTGAGGAGCGAGGCGACGTCGGTGGGCCGCGGCGAGGAGGCGGCGGCGAGGTCGTCGCAGGCGGACTCGGGCTGCGGCCCCGGCTCACGGCCCGGCCCGGAGGGCCGGGCCGTACCGGGCTCGGGACCACCGGTGGCGGACGGCTCACCCATCCACTGGGTCAGCCCCCAGCCACCGGCCGCCAGTACCACCCAGCCGGCCACGAGTCCGTTCCGTATCCCGCGTCTCATGCCCGGTCTCACACCGCCGCGTCGTCGTCGAGATGGTCCGGCAGCCCGAAGAGCGGGAACCAGCGCGGCGTGTCCAGGAAGCAGTGCATCCCGGTGATCGCCCCGTCCGAGATGTCGATGACCTGCACCGCCCACGGCACGAACCCGGGCCCGTCCGGATTCGGCTTGTAGTGCGCGAACGCCGGGGTGCCGTTCGCCGACGTCGCCACCAGGCGGGAGCCGGCACAGCTCGCGCCGATGGAGAGCATGAAGCCGGTGATGTCGTCGTGCCCCTGGAGCCAGAGGTCGAACGGCGGCATGGTCATCACGGCGTCCTCATGGAGCAGCGCCGTCAGCGCCGCCATGTCGTAGCCCTCGAAGGCCGCCACGTACCGCTCAAGGAGCTTGCGCTGCTCCTCGTCGAGCGGATTCGCGGCGTCGGCGGGCTTGCCCTCGTGTTCGGTGAGGGTGGCCCGCGCCCGCTGGAGGGCGCTGTTGACCGAGGCGACCGAGGTGTCGAGCAGCTCGGCGACCTCGCTCGCCTTCCAGGCCAGCACCTCGCGCAGGATCAGCACGGCACGCTGCTTGGGCGGCAGGTGCTGGAGCGCGGCGACGAACGCCAGGCGCACCGACTCCCGCGCCACGGCGGCCTCCGCCGGGTCGGCCACCGTCGGCAGGATGCGGCCGTCCGGCATCGGTTCCAGCCAGGTGTTCTCCGGGAGGGGATTGAGCGCCGCCTGGGCGAGCGGGGTCGGGCCCGTCAGATCGACCGGACGGGCCCGCTTGTTGCCCGCGTTCAGCATGTCCAGGCAGACGTTGGTGGCGATGCGGTACAGCCAGGAGCGCAGCGAGGAACGCCCCTCGAACTTGTCGAAGTTGCGCCAGGCACGCACCAGCGTGTCCTGCACCGCGTCCTCCGCCTCGAAGGCCGAGCCGAGCATCCGGTAGCAGTAACCGGTCAGCTCGACCCGGTGTCCCTCCAGACGGCTGTCGACGTCCGTCGTCGCTGTCAGATCACTCATTGCTCCACCCCTGTTGCGCTGTGACACCGCTCACCGGCACTCCGGAAGCTACCGCAGGCCACTGACAACGCGGGCGTGAAGTATCGAAGCCGCCCTGTTTCGGGTCACGTTCCGGGCTTGCGTCCGTACACGTATACGTCGTCGCCGTTCTTCAGCAGCTTCCAGTACGACTTGGCGTCGGCGGTACGCATGTTGACACAGCCGTGCGACCCCGGCGGGTTCCACATCTTCACGCCCACCGCGTGGAACGCCTGCCCCCCGTCGAAGAACTGGGAGTACGGCATCGACACGTGGTAGATCGACGAGACGTGGTCGATGTGGCGCCAGTAGATCTTCTTCGACCCGGTGCGGGTCTCGTACCCGTCGCGCCCGGTCCGCACCGGCACGGGGCCGAACTTCAGCTTGCTGCCGTCCTGGATCCAGCTCAGCTGCCGGGTCAGGTCCACACACGCGATGCGCCCCTTGTCGGTGGGGCACTTCTTGTCCTTGTTCGGATTCTTGCCGGCCGCCTTCTGGGCGGTGAGCGTCTTCATCGTGCGCCAGGTGACCGGACCCGCGTACCCGATGGTGGGGGTGACCCCGTAGGTGCTCTGGAACGACCTGATCGCCTTGCAGTCGGCCGCCGACTGCTTGCCGTCGACCGGCCGCTTCAGGTACTTCTCGACCTGCTTCTGGTACGGCCCGGTGGACGTCGTGCAGGACGCCGCCTGCGCCGACCCGCCGGTGGCCAGCACCATCGCCGGCAGTGCGGTCAGTCCCGCGACCGACAGCGCGAGCCCGCGCCGCAGCCGGACTCCCCGTGTGTTCCCCGCGACTCCCATGTACGCCAACTCCCCTTCGCGCGCCGTGAGGTGGTTCCGTCTTCTAGACGCGCGTCGGGGAGCGGATGGTTGTGCGTGGTATGTCTCAGTTCTGTACAGAGGCCATGCCCCGGTGCCGCACGGAGGCCACCGGCACCGTCCGGTGCCGCTCGGCGCGGGCGGCCCGCGACCCGTACAGGGTGATCGAGACGACGCCGAGGACCGCGAGCAGTCCCAGCGAGACGGTCCCGGCCCAGCCCCCGGCGTGGAAGGCGACCGCGCCGAGCGTGCCGCCCGCGCTGGAGCCCAGGTAGTACGCGGACTGGTAGAGCGCCGACGCCTGGGCGCGGCCCTTCGTCGCGGTCCGGCTCACGGACGAGGAGGCGACCGCGTGCCCGGCGAAGAAGCCCGCCGTGATCAGGACCAGGCCGAGGAGCACGGCGTACAGCTGGTCGGCGAGCGAGAGCAGCAGACCGGCGGCCGTGGTGGAGACGGCCAGGTACAGCGCGCCCCGGCGGCCGAGCCGGGCGACCAGCTTGCCGGCCGCGGCGGAGGAGACCGTACCGACGAGGTAGACCAGGAAGATCGAGCCGACGACGCCCTGCGGGAGGTTGAACGGCGCCTCCACCAGGCGGTAGCCGATCACGGTGTAGACCGCGCCGAACACCGTCATGAACAGCGCGCCGATCGCGTACAGCCGGCGCAGCAGCGGATCGGCGAGGTGCCCGCCGACGGTCTTCGCGAGGGCCTTCGGGTTCAGTGTCCCGGGGGTGAAGTTCCGGGCCCGGGGGATCATGAAGTGGAAGACCACGGCGCAGACCACGGCCAGCAGGCCGACCGCGCCGAGCGCCGCGCGCCAGCCCCACAGCTGGGCGATCCAGCCGGTGAGGATGCGGCCGCTCATGCCGCCGATGCTGTTGCCGGCCACGAACAGTCCGATCGCGGCGACCAGCGCCTTCGGCCGTACCTCCTCGGCCAGGTACGCCATCGCGGAGGCGGGCAGCCCGGCCAGTGCCGCGCCCTGGACGGCGCGCAGCGCGATCAGCCAGCCCAGCGAGGGGGCGAAGGGGACGAGCAGCCCGACCAGTACGGCGACCGTCAACGAGGCGGTCATCATCTGCCGCCGTCCGAACCGCTCGGAGAGCGCGCTCATCGGCAGTACGCACAGTGCCAGTGCGCCGGTCGCCGCGGAGACCGTCCAGCTGGCCTGTCCGGCCGTGGCGCCGAAGGAGGCGGAGACGGCGGGCAGCAGCGCCTGCGTGGAATAGAGGAGTGCGAAGGTCGCGACACCTGCGGCGAAGAGCGCGAAGCTCATCCGGCGGTAGCCGGGGCGGCCGGGTTCGAGACGGTCCGGCGCGGCGGAGTCGGTGGTGGCGACGGGGGACGGCTGGGGCGAGGCGGCCACGGTGAGGGTGGACGCC
Organism: Streptomyces sp. NPDC001890; assembly: GCF_042891445.1. Taxonomy (NCBI): domain Bacteria; kingdom Bacillati; phylum Actinomycetota; class Actinomycetes; order Kitasatosporales; family Streptomycetaceae; genus Streptomyces; species Streptomyces sp. NPDC001890. The sequence continues at coordinate 389,134 of NZ_JBIATE010000002.1, forward strand.
CCGGTACTGGCAGGAGGCATGCTTCGAAAGTAGGCTCTCCGGTTTCATGCGTCCAATGCACGAACTGGCGATAATCAATCCCATGGTGCATGAACACAGCTCACAGCCCCGGCTGTCACCGAGTAGTTACGAAGAAGACATTCGCGCCGTGCTCGCGCCGCGACTGGCCCACTTCGAGGCGGTGGCCCGCCACGAGCACGTCACGCGCGCCGCGCAGGAGCTCGGCGTCCCGCAGTCGACGCTGTCGCGGGCGATGGTCAGGCTCGAACAGGACCTGGGAGTCGCCCTGTTCGCCCGCAAGGGCCGCACCGTCTCGCTCACCCCGGCGGGCCGCACCTTCCTCGGCTCCGCCGAGCGGGCCCTCGCCGAGGTCGAGAAGGCCGCCGACTCGGTACGGGCCGACGCCGACCCGGCCACCGGCAAGGTCGCCTTCGGCTTCCTCCACACCATGGGCTCGGAGACCGTCCCCGCCCTCCTGCGCGCCTTCCGCGCCGACCACCCCCGGGTCCGATTCCAGCTCGTGCAGAACTACGGCGAGGCCATGATCGAGCGCCTGCGCGCGGGCGGCCTCGACCTCTGCCTCACCTCCCCCGTCCCGGACGCCCCCGACCTCGTCGCCCGCCGCCTGGACGAACAGCGCCTGCGCCTCGTCGTCCCCGAGGACCACCGCCTCGCCACTCGCCGGCGCATCCGCCTCGCGGAGGCTGCCGACGAGAAGTTCGTGACCCTCGAACCGGGTTACGGCCTGCGGCGGATCACCGACGACCTGTGCGCCGAGGCGGGCTTCACGCCCCGGATCGCCTTCGAGGGCGAGGAGGCGGAGACCCTGCGCGGCCTGGTCGCGGCCGGGCTCGGCGTGGCCCTGCTGCCGCCCCCCGCGGTGGCCCGCCCCGGCGTCGTCGAGCTGACCGTCACGGCCCCCAGGGCGGCCCGCGAGATCGGCGTCGCCTGGCTGGACGGCCACCCGGACACCCCACCGGTCGCCGCCTTCAAACGCTTCCTGCTGTCGAGACGGGGACACCTGCTGCCGGACTGACCCGGCCTGCCCCGGACTGACCCGGACCGACTCGGCCTGACTCCGACCGACCAGGAGTCGTGCCATGATCGATTTCAGCCGGTACGGAGCGCCTGACCTGCGCACCTCAAGCCGTCCGGTACCTGAGTCCAAACGAGGGAGAGCACATGAAGCGCGTCATGCGCGGCCTGACGTCCGCCGCCGCCACCGCAGTCCTCGCCGGTGGCCTGATCGTCGCCCTGCCGGGCGCGGCGAGCGCCAACGACTACGGCTACACGTGCAAGAACTGGAAGACCGGCAGCTCCGCCTGGACCGCCTCCTGCGCCGTGACGCGCGGCAAGGCCCGCACGGTGACGGAGTGCTCCAACAGGACGATTTACGGCGCCTGGGTCGGCAAGGGCAAGTGGAAGTTCGGCGGCGACTGCGGCCAGTACGCGCTGCGGGCCTACGACGTCCAGTGGAAGAAGGCCTGACTTCTTTCGCCGCGGCTCCCCGCCCCGGTCCCGCGGACCGCGGCGGGGAGCCGGGGCGGGAGCCCCGCGCCCCGCAGACACCTCACGCGCCCGCCTGTCGCCCCGTCAACTCCCTCAACTCCCTCAACTCCCTCAGCTCCGCAGCGACTTGCCGAATCCCGCCGCCAGCGGCATCCGCAGCCCCAGCGGCGGCGGTGCCGCCAGCGCGTCGGCGACCGGCCGCGCGTAGGCCCGGCCGAACAGCGAACCGCACACGAAGTCCGCGGCCAGGGCCGTCACTTCGGCCCGGTGCTGGCGCAGCCCGTGGCCGTCCGAGTGGACCTCGAAGCGGCAGGTGTCACGGTTGGCCTTCTTGGCCCGCTCGGCCAGACGGAAGGACAGCTCGGGGTCGGTCCGGGCGTCGTTGGTGCCGTGGACGAGCAGCACCTGGCGGCCGAGCAGGTGCTTCACCGGCTCCGCCCCGTCCGCTCCCTCCGCCCCGCCCTCGGGCAGCCACGGGGCCATCGCCAGCACGGAGTCGACCGCCGCGTGGCCGCCCGCCCGGAGTGCGGCCCGGCCGCCCATGCCGTGGCCGGCCAGGCAGACGGGGACGTCGCCGTAGCGCCGTACGACCTCCTCCACCGCCCACTCGGCGTCCGCCGCGAGCTGCGCGTCCGTGGCGTTCCAGCCCCGGCAGCGGTAGCGCACGACATGTGCGGCGAGGCCGTCGTCCTGACCGGCACGGGCCAGGGCGCGGGCCAGCGGCAGCTGGAGTGCGTAGGAGAGAGGGGAAGGGCGGCGGTGCGAATCGGCCTCGCCGTCCGGGAGCAGCAGAACAACGCCGCTGACCGCGGTTGGAGCTCCGGCCGTCCTGACGGCCCGTCCCAGCCTTGCGTCGGGCAGGGGGAGTGCGCGCTGTGCCATGACAGAACAGTGTCAGAAGGACAGGTGTACTCCACCCGTATTCGCGGTCACTGTTACGCATCGGCAAGCGACAATCTACGCGCGTAGGCGCTAGAGTGCGCAAATGATGAGCCCGACCCTTCATGTGCCCGGCCAGGATCAGATCCGGCGTGCACCCAAGGTGCTTCTGCACGACCATCTCGACGGCGGCCTGCGCCCGGGGACGATCGTCGACCTCGCCCTCGCGAGCGGATACGAGGGACTCCCCGAGACCGAGCCCGACAAGCTCGGCATCTGGTTCCGCGAGGCGGCCGACTCCGGTTCGCTGGAGCGCTACCTGGAGACGTTCGCCCACACCTGCGCCGTCATGCAGACCCGCGACGCGCTGGTCCGGGTGGCCGCCGAATGCGCCGAGGACCTGGCCGCGGACGGTGTCGTCTACGCCGAGGTGCGGTACGCCCCCGAGCAGCACCTGGAGGCCGGGCTGACCCTCGAAGAGGTCGTCGAGGCGGTCAACGAGGGCTTCCGCGAGGGCGAGCGGCGCGCCCGCCGGGACGGGCACCGCATCCGTGTGGGCGCCCTCCTCACCGCGATGCGGCACGCCGCGCGCTCCCTGGAGATCGCCGAACTCGCCAACCGCTACCGCGACCAGGGCGTCGCCGGCTTCGACATCGCGGGCGCGGAGGCGGGCTTCCCGCCCACCCGGCACCTCGACGCGTTCGAGTACCTCAAGCGCGAGAACAACCACTTCACCATCCACGCGGGCGAGGCCTTCGGCCTGCCGTCGATCTGGCAGGCGCTCCAGTGGTGCGGTGCGGACCGGCTCGGGCACGGGGTCCGCATCATCGACGACATCGAGGTCGCCGACGACGGCGGTGTGAAGCTCGGCCGACTCGCCTCCTACGTACGGGACAAGCGCATCCCGCTGGAGCTGTGCCCGACCTCCAACCTCCAGACCGGCGCCGCCGCCTCGTACGCCGAGCACCCCATCGGGCTGCTGCGCAAGCTGCATTTCCGGGCCACCGTGAACACGGACAACCGGCTGATGAGCGGTACGAGCATGAGCCACGAATTCGAGAAGCTGATCGAGACCTTCGGATACACGCTCGACGACATGCAGTGGTTCACCGTCAATGCGATGAAGTCGGCATTCATTCCTTTTGATGAGCGTCTGGCGATGATCAACGATGTGATCAAGCCCGGATACGCCGAGCTGAAGTCCGAATGGCTCTTCGAGCAGACCGCCGCGACCAGCGTTTCTTCCGCTTCTGCGGGCTGATCGACGCCCTTGCCGAGAAGGGCCGGGACGCCGAATTCCCGGCCTTTCCCGGTGTGTCGGCATGTTTGCGGGAAGGGTGGTGGGCTGGCTACTTTTCGAAGCCCCCCACATTCCTATCCCCAAGGATGAATTTCACATGAAGCAGTCTGCTGTCAGGACTCTCGGCGTCGCCGCTCTCGGCGCCGCCTTCGCCGCCGCCGCTGCGGGCACCGCCTCCGCCGCCGTGCTGCCGACCGACGCCGCGGGCACCGCTCTGCCGGTCGCGAGCGCGGCGCTGGGAACGGCGACCCAGAGCCTGCCGGTGCAGGAGACGGCCACCAAGCTGCTCGGCACCGACCAGCAGAAGCTCGTCGGCGAGGTCACCACCCCGGCCAAGGGCCTGCTCGGCGGCATGCCCGCGGGCGGCCTCCAGACCGGCGGCCTGTCGGCCAACGGTCTCCCGCTCGGCGGCTGATCCCCGTACCTACGCCTGTGGGGCGGACACCCGAACCGGGTGTCCGCCCCACAGGCGTATGCGTACGAGGTCACCAGGCGGCGGCCGACGACGTCTTCTCGGACGGGAACAGCAGCCACAGCGCCAGGTAGAGCAGGAACTGCGGCCCCGGCAGCAGGCAGGAGACCAGGAAGATCACGCGCATGGTCCCCGCGGAGGTGCCGAAGCGCCGTGCCAGCGCTGCGCACACTCCACCGATCATGCGTCCGTCGCGGGGGCGGGCAAGTGCGGCCATGGTGGGCTCCTTCGCGAACCGTTGCTGGGGAGCAGCTCCGTCGTGCTCCCGATGTCTCCATGGTGGCCCGGCGAACAGGGGCAAAGCGTCGCTCTACGGGGCGATCCCGACCCTGGGAATCGTCGGGGTCGAACCCTGGCCCGCCTCGTCCCTCGGGCGGGGTGCCACCCCGACCCGCTCCCGCTTCCGGCGGCGCAGCCGCGCCCGGCACATGGGTACGACGAGCAGATGGGCGAGGGCCACGCCGATGGTGTTGAGCAGCAGCGAGTCGACGTCGACGACCTGACCGGGCACTCCGGTCTGGGCCAGTTCGATGGTCGTGGAGATCAGCGCACCCGCCGCGACGGTGCGGGCCAGCGAGGCCCACGGGGAGACGGTGAGCCGGCCCCCGGCCATCGGCAGCAGCACACCCAGCGGGGCGAGCAGCAGCAGCCCCTCACCGATCCGGCGGGCGGCCTCGACCGGGCCGAGGGACAGGTCGGCTCTGATACCGGCGAAGGGTCGGAGATTCGAGGCGCCCATCCACGGCACATCGAGCGGACGCAGAGTCAGCCACCCGACGAGCAGCAGATGCGCGATGAGGAGAGTGACCCCGGCCGCGCGGAAGCGGATGACGGCTGTACCGTCCGAACCTTGACGCACGCTCCCCAAGACGCCACGAACGGCAGGATCGGTTCCGCCGCCCCGGAATCCGGCCCGCCCGGCGCGCCCGGAGCAGACCGGCGGGCGCTCAGGCCCCCGTACCCGCCCCGAACGTCGGTACCGCCTTGGGACGCGCCTTCATCTCCGAGGTGCAGAGGTACCCGCGCGGCGGATAGTTCCCGGGCCCGCCCAGCACCACCGTGCCCTCCGGGGCGAGCGAGTCGCTCTCCGCGTACGTGCACACGATCTGCGCCAGCGCCTCGGACCGCAGGTCCTCCGGCTGCTCGCTGAGCCGCAGCGTGCCCGCCCGGTCGCCGCTGCGGGCCCCGCCGACCCGCAGGGCCGCCGGGACGGTCGTGGAGTACCCGGCCCGCCGTTCGGCGGCGGGCGGCTTCAGCAGCAGCTCGTCCAGGAGCGCCTGCGCGATCCGGACCCGGTCCGAAGCGCTCTCGTCGACCTGCACCGTACGGTCCACCGTGACCAGCTGCGAGGAGCAGACCAGATAGACCTGTACGGGGATGCCCTTGAGGGCCTGCGTCGTGACGTCCTCCGCGGACATCGTGCACGGCACCTGCGACGGCGCGGCCCCGGCGTCCACCGGCACCGTGGTGGACCTGATCCCGCAGCCCGCGGCCAGCAGGGCCCCGGCCACGGCCCCGGCCAGTGCCACGGCCGTGCGGCGCGCCCGGCGGCTTCCGCTGCTGCTTCTCGCCCTGCTCATCACGTCGCGTCGCCCTCCTCGTCCCGGTCCCCGGCGTCGTGCCCACCGTCGGAACGGGTGAGCGGCTCGGCATCGCGCGGCAATCGCAGCACGAACACCGCGCCGTCGCCGTCCGGCGAGTTCGCCGCCGTGATGTCACCGCCGTGGATGTGCGCGTTCTCCATGGCGATCGAAAGCCCGAGACCGCTGCCCTCGGAACGCGGGCGCGAGGCGCTGGCCTTGTAGAACCGGTCGAAGACATGCGGCAGCACGTCCTCGGGGATGCCGGGGCCGTGGTCCCGGACCTCGATGACGAGCTGGTCGCCCTCGGTCCGCACCGCGACCCGCACCGGCGAACCGCCGTGCTTGAGCGCGTTGCCGATCAGATTCGCCAGGATCACATCGAGCCGGCGCGGGTCGAGGCGGACCATCATGCCGCGCTCGGCGTCCAGATCCACCGCGTCCAGCCAGGCGCGGGCGTCGATGCAGGCGGTGACCTGGTCGGCGACGTCCACGGTGTCGAGGACGAGCCGGGCCGTACCCGCGTCGAAGCGGGTGACCTCCATCAGGTTCTCCACCAGGTCGTTCAGGCGCCGGGTCTCGCTCACCACCAGGCGTACCGCGGGCGCGATCATCGGGTCGAGGCTGTCCGCCTCGTCCTCCAGCACCTCGGTGACGGCGGTCAGCGCGGTGAGCGGGGTGCGCAGCTCGTGCGACATGTCGGCGACGAACCGCCGGCTGGCCTCGTCCCGCGCGCTCATGTCCGCGACCCGCTTCTCCAGCGAGCTCGCGGTCCGGTTGAACGTACGGGAGAGATCGGCCAGTTCGTCCGTGCCGGACACCACGAGCCGGGTGTCGAGCTTGCCCTCGCCGAGCTTGCGGGCGGCGTCACCGAGCCGCTGCACGGGCCGCAGCACGGTCGTCGCCGCGGCCTGCGCGAGCAGCGCCGAACCGATCAGCGCGAGCCCGGTGGCGATGCCCAGGGACCAGGCCAGCGAGTTGAGGTCCTGCCGCTCCTGGTCGAGCGACTTCAGCATGTAGCCGGTCGGGCCACCACCGATGATCTTCGTACCGCCCACCAGGTACGGCGTGCCGCGGATGCTGGTCCGCTGCCAGAACAGGTGGTACTCGTACTTGTTGCCCGCCTCCACCGGCTGCTTCTTGTTGACCGCCTTCTGCAGCGACAGCGGGACGTTGTCGAGCGTGAAGGTGTCCAGGTCGGAGTTGCCGACGATCGGCTTGCCGGTGTCGCGCTCGTCGACCAGCAGCACGCTGTAGCCGGGCGAACTGCTCGCCATCTGCACCGCGGCGTTCTGCAGATCGTCCCTGGTGGGATGGAGCGGCAGCGAGGCCGCCCGGCTCTGCATCTCCTGGCGGAAGTCCCCGAGCGCGGAGTCCTGGGTGCGGGTCAGCACGGCCTCGCGGTTCAGCCAGTACGCGATCCCCGACGCGGACACCGCGGCGGTCAGCGCCACCAGGGCGAACACCACGACGAGCCGCAGCCGCAGACTGGTCCAGCGAAGACCGGTGAGCAGGCTCCGCTTGACGGTGTCGCTCACTGAGGCGAGTCCAGCCGGTAGCCCACACCCCGGACGGTACGGATCAGGGTCGGTGAGGACGGCACGTCCTCCACCTTGGCCCGCAGCCGCTGCACACAGGCGTCCACCAGCCGGGAGTCACCGAGGTAGTCGTGCTCCCAGACCAGCCGCAGCAGCTGCTGCCGCGACAGGGCCTGGCCCGGCCGGCGGCTCAGCTCCAGCAGGAGCCGCAGCTCGGTCGGCGTGAGCTGCAGATCCTCGCCGTTCTTGGTCACGGTCATCGCGGAACGGTCGATCACCACGCTCCCGAACGACGCGGAGTCGGTGGACTCGCGCTCGCCGCGGCGCAGCACCGCGCGGATCCGGGCGTCGAGCACCCGGCCCTGCACGGGTTTCACCACGTAGTCGTCGGCACCGGACTCAAGACCGACCACGACGTCGATGTCGTCGCTGCGCGCGGTCAGCAGAATGATCGGCAGCTGGTCGGTGCGCCGGATCCGCCGGCACACCTCGAAGCCGTCGATCCCGGGCAGCATCACATCCAGCACGACCAGGTCCGGCCGCTGCTCACGCAGCAGTTTCAGGCCGTCCTCTCCCGTCGCCGCAGTGGCCACACGGTGGCCCTGGCGCGACAGCGAGAGTTCGAGGGCCGTGCGGATGGCGTCGTCGTCCTCGATCAGCAACAGGAAAGGCACGCTGGTCATTCTGACCCATGGTGGCGCCCCAGTTCGACAGTTGGGGTCGACTCATACATCCCACGCGCCCCGGACGCGCGATCGGCGGGCCCTGTGACAGGCCTGTGACAGTCGGCGGACAGGGCCATGAAACTGCCCCGGCAAGCTCTGTGGCACAAGGAACGGACGGACTCCACCGATGGGGGGCGCGAGATGAACGCAACTCACAGCACCACCGCAAGCGCAGTTGTCACGCGTCTCCACGACGTCGGCCGGAGTATCGAGAAGTCCGGCGCCGGGAACGGGCGGGGGTGCGTTCGTGGCGCCGGGCGTCAGCACCTGTCGTACATGACAGTGGTTGACGCGCCTGTGGGGGGCAACGGGGGAAACAACGGGGGCAGCGCGTACGGGGAGGTCACGGGGGAGCGGAAGGCCCCGGCGCAGGGCGAGGACGCCGAAGCGGCGTTCACGGCCTACGTCCGGGAGCGCCGCGCCTCCCTGTACGCAACCGCCTACCACCTGACCGGCGACCGGTTCGAGGCCGAGGACCTGCTGCAGAGCGCCCTCTTCTCGACGTACCGGGCATGGGACCGGATCAGCGACAAGGCAGCGGTCGGCGGCTATCTGCGCCGCACCATGACCAACCTGCACATCAGCGCCTGGCGCAGGCGCAAGCTCAACGAGTACCCGACCGAGGAACTGCCGGAGACGGCGGGCGACACGGACGCGATGCGCGGCACGGAACTGCGCGCCGTGCTCTGGCAGGCGCTGGCGCGGCTGCCGGAACTCCAGCGCACGATGCTGGTCCTGCGTTACTACGAGGGCCGCACCGACCCGGAGATCGCGGCCATCCTCGACATCAGTGTCGGCACGGTGAAGTCCAGCATCTGGCGGTCGCTCCGCCGGCTGCGCGAGGACGAGGTCCTCAGCTTCGGCCGTGACGAGGAGGAGTCCTTCGGCGAGCTGGTGGCCTGAAGGCGAGGGGGACACGGGGGAGAACGGGGCCGCTGCTTCGGGGGAGGCGGCGGAATACGGGGGAAGTGCTGCGGGGTCGGATGGGCCGGGGGGTCCTGTCCGGCCCCGTTCGCGTGCGCGGAACGGGGTGCCGCTATGCCGTCCCGCGTGTGGCCGTCGCGCGGCGGCACCGGCCCGCCGCTGCCGCGGCCAGGCGGCCCAGGGCCTCTTCCTTGCCGCAGGGATGGGCGCCCAGGGCGGTCTGGCGGGCCACGATCCGGCGTTCCGCGCGCATCAGCCGCCAGCCGCGCCGCAGCAGGAACGGCACGGACTTGCGGCCCTCGCGCAGGTCCCGCATCAGGCGGCGGCGGAACGTCGTCGTCGGGCGGCCGCGCAGGCACAGGGCGTCGGCCAGTACGCCGAGTTCCTGGCACCGTTCGACTATGTCCGCCGCGAAGATTCCCTCGGCCACGAACAGCGGTGTGCGCTCGATGTGGAGGGCTTCCCGGTCGACCCGGGAGCTGGTGGCGATGTCGTAGACCGGGACGTGGGTGCGGCCGGTGCGGCACAGCTCCGTGATCGCGGTGACCGCCGCGTCGGCGTCCCAGGACTGTGCGGAGTCCCAGTCGATGTCCGTACTGCCGGGAACGAGCGGCAGCGTGGGGTCGTCGCCCTCCTTGTAGAAGTCGTCCAGGCGCAGCACCGGCAGATCGGTGCGGGCGGCGAGGGAGGACTTGCCGGAGCCGGAAGGGCCCGCGAGCAGCACGACGCGGGTCGGGATCGGTTGGGAATTCACAGGATACGAGTGTGAGGCATTGACCCGCGCAGGGGATCCCCCGGTGCCCTTGTTGGTATCGAGCATCACATCTCAACTACTCTACGCATCCAGATGGTTACTCGATCGTCTCGATCAGGTGGGAATTCCATGGCACGTCATGCACTTTCCAAGTCCCGTCGCCGCGCCCTGCTGAGGGCAGGTCTGACCGTCACCGCGGTGGGTGCCGCGCTCGGTGCGGGGGGTGCGGCGGCCCAGGCGGCGCCGCTGCCCCACGTGCCGGTCGTGGGCGCCGACACCGGCCTCGGTGCGGCCGGGGACGCCGCGAGCGGCGCGGTGACCGGGGCGCTCGGCCACTCGCTCAGCAACGGCATCGCCCCGGTGACGCATCTGCGGCTCGACCCGCTGGCCGGCACGGGCACGGACCCGCTGGACAACGCGGTGGGGACGCAGGTGGCCGACTTCAAGCCGCTCTCCACGGCCGCCGTCACCGACCCGCTGACCAGCGGTGGCGCGCTGAAGGACCTGCCGTTGGTCGGGCCGGTGGCGCAGGCGCTGCACGGCGGCTGAGCAGCCGGGAACGGCCTGTTCCTCCGGGGTGGGTTCCGGAGGGACAGGCCGTTGCCGTGCGGGGAGCCGGTCAGTACGAGGAGCCCGAGACGCCCAGGGCGCCCGTCGGGTGCCAGACCGTCTTGGTCTCCAGGAAGGCCGTCAGGCGGTGGGTGCCCGGATCGGTCGTCCAGTCCGTGCCGCCGCCACCGTCTCCGTCCACAGGCTGTGGACGCAGGACGCGCTTCAGGTTGTCGGCCGCCGCGATCTCCAGCTCCTTCGCGAGGGCGGTGTCGGCGCCCGTGAGGTCGATGGCGTTGACGTCCTGGTGGGAGGCGAGCGGCGTCGCGATCTCCGCCGTCCGGCCGGACAGGATGTTCACCACGCCGCCCGGCAGGTCGGAGGTGGCCAGCACCTCGCCCAGGGACAGCGCCGGGAGAGGGGAGGCGGCGGAGGCGATGACGACGGCGGTGTTGCCGGTCGCGATCACGGGGGCGATCACCGAGACCAGGCCCAGGAACGAGGACTCCTGGGGGGCCAGGACCGTGACCACGCCGGTCGGCTCGGGCGTGGACAGGTTGAAGAACGGGCCCGCGACCGGGTTCGCCCCGCCCACGACCTGGCCGATCTTGTCGGTCCAGCCCGCGTACCAGACCCAGCGGTCGATCGCCGCGTCGACGACGGCCGCCGCCTTGGACTTCGACAGGCCCTCCGCGTCCGCCACTTCCCGCACGAACTGGTCCTTGCGGCCCTCCAGCATCTCCGCGACGCGGTAGAGGATCTGGCCGCGGTTGTACGCGGTCGCTCCCGACCAGCCGCCGAACGCCTTGCGGGCGGCCACGACCGCGTCGCGCGCGTCCTTGCGGGAGGACCGGGGGGCGTTCGCCAGCCACTTGCCCTTCGAGTCCGTCACCTCGTACACCCGGCCGCTCTCGGAGCGGGGGAACTTGCCCCCGACGTACAGCTTGTAGGTCTTGAAGACGCTCAGACGGTTATCGGACATCGAGGTACGCCTCCAGGCCGTGACGGCCGCCTTCGCGGCCGAAGCCCGACTCCTTGTAGCCGCCGAAGGGCGAGGTCGGGTCGAACTTGTTGAACGTGTTGGCCCAGACGACGCCCGCCCGGAGCTTGTTCGCCACCGCGAGGATGCGGGAGCCCTTCTCCGTCCAGATGCCGGCCGAGAGGCCGTACTGGCTGTTGTTGGCCTTGGCGACGGCCTCGTCGGGCGTACGGAAGGTCAGCACCGACAGCACCGGGCCGAAGATCTCGTCGCGGGCGATGGTGTGCGCCTGGGTGACGTTGGTGAACAGCGTCGGGGCGAACCAGTAGCCGGCGGAGGGGAGTTCGCAGGGGGCGCTCCAGCGCTCGGCGCCCTCCGCCTCGCCCGTCTCGGTGAGCGCGGTGATCCGGGCCAGCTGCTCCGCGGAGTTGATCGCACCGATGTCGGTGTTCTTGTCCAGCGGGTCGCCGAGCCGGAGCGTGGACAGCCGGCGCTTCAGCGCGTCCAGCACCTCGTCCTGGATCGACTCCTGGACCAGGAGCCGGGAGCCCGCGCAGCAGACCTGGCCCTGGTTGAAGAAGATGCCGGTGACGATGCCCTCGACGGCCTGGTCGATCGGGGCGTCGTCGAAGACGATGTTGGCACCCTTGCCGCCCAGTTCGAGGGTGACCTTCTTGTCCGTGCCGGCGACCTGGCGGGCGATGGCCTTGCCGACCGCGGTCGAGCCGGTGAAGGCGACCTTGTTCACGTCCTCGTGCGCGACGAGGGCGGCGCCCGCGTCCCCGTACCCGGGAAGGATGTTCACGACACCCCTGGGCAGGCCCGCCTGGCGGCAGATGTCCGCGAAGAACAGCGCGGAGAGCGGGGTCGTCTCGGCGGGCTTGAGGACCACCGTGTTGCCGGTGGCGAGCGCCGGGGCGATCTTCCAGGCCAGCATCAGGAGGGGGAAGTTCCAGGGGATGACCTGGCCCGCGACGCCGAGGGGACGCGGGTTCGCGCCGTAGCCCGCGTGGTCCAGCTTGTCGGCCCAGCCCGCGTAGTAGAAGAAGTGCGCGGCGACGAGGGGGAGATCGGCGTCCCTCGTCTCCTTGATCGGCTTGCCGTTGTCCAGGGTCTCCAGGACGGCCAGCTCGCGGCTGCGCTCCTGGATGATCCGGGCGATCCGGAAGAGGTACTTGGCGCGCTCGGAGCCGGGCAGCGCGGACCACTTCTCGAAGGCCTTGCGGGCCGCCTTCACGGCCCGGTCGACGTCGGCCTCGCCGGCCTGCGCCACCTCGGAGAGGACCTCTTCGGTGGACGGCGAGACCGTCTTGAAGACCTTGCCGTCGGCCGCCTCGGCGAACTCGCCGTCGATGAACAGCCCGTACGAGGGCGCGATGTCGACGACCGAGCGCGACTCGGGGGCGGGGGCGTACTCGAATGCAGATGCCATGGGGATCAGTCCACCGTCACGTAATCGGGGCCGGAGTAACGGCCGGTGCTGAGCTTCTGGCGCTGCATCAGCAGGTCGTTCAGCAGGCTGGAGGCGCCGAAGCGGAACCAGTGGTTGTCCAGCCAGTCCTCGCCCGCCGTCTCGTTCACCAGCACCAGGAACTTGACCGCGTCCTTGGACGTGCGGATGCCGCCGGCCGGCTTCACGCCGATCTGCACGCCGGTCTGCGCGCGGAAGTCGCGCACGGCCTCCAGCATCAGCAGGGTGTTGGCGGGCGTGGCGTTCGTCCCGACCTTGCCGGTCGAGGTCTTGATGAAGTCGGCGCCCGCCAGCATGCCGAGCCAGGAGGCGCGGCGGATGTTGTCGTACGTGGACAGCTCGCCGGTCTCGAAGATCACCTTGAGGCGGGCGTCGGGGCCGTCGGCCCGCGCGCACTGCGCCTTCACGGCGAGGATCTCCTCGTACACCTTCAGGTAACGGCCGGAGAGGAACGCGCCCCGGTCGATCACCATGTCGATCTCGTCGGCCCCGGCGGCCACGGCGTCGCGGACGTCCGCGAGCTTCACGTCGAGCGCGGCGCGGCCGGCCGGGAAGGCCGTCGCCACGGAGGCCACCTTCACGCCGGAGCCGGCCAGCGCGGCGACGGCGGTCGCCGCCATGTCGGGGTAGACGCAGACCGCCGCGGTGCGCGGGGTCGTGCGGTCGGTCGGGTCGGGGTTGACGGCCTTGGCGGCGAGGGCCCGGACCTTGCCCGGGGTGTCCGCGCCTTCCAGCGTCGTCAGGTCGATCATCGAGATGGCCAGGTCGATGGCGTACGCCTTGGCCGTCGTCTTGATCGAACGGGTGCCGAGGGACGCGGCGCGCGCTTCGAGGCCGACGGCGTCGACGCCGGGCAGCCCGTGCAGGAAGCGGCGCAGCGCACTGTCGGACGCGGTCGCGTCGCTGAATGCTGGAGCTGTGGTGGGCATGGTCACCAGAGGAGCATATCTACGCGCGTAGCGACCTGTACAGGGGGACCACCTCTCCGCGCGGGGCGCGGCCTGGGGGCGGCCGCCCCGGCGCCCCTTGCGCCCGTCAGGCAGAATCGGGCCCATGACGAGCCCCACACCACCCGCCGAGCCGGTCTACGCCGACCGGACCTTCCGCTCGCCCGCCGGGATCGTCGGGGGCGTTCTGCTGCTCCTGCTCATCTGCTGGATCGGCGGGGACGCCCTGATCCGGGGCAACGGCCGGGTGCCGTGGCTGGCGCTGGCGGGGATGCTGACCGCGGTGCCGCTGGTCGTCGCCTTCACGCTGCGACCGGTCGTGCTCGCCAACGAGCAGCGCATCCGGATCCGTAACCCGTTCCGGACGATCGGCATGCCGTGGACCGAGGTCGCGGATCTGCGGGCCGGGTATTCCTGCGAGCTGTTCACCGAGGGCGGCGCCAAGTACCAGCTCTGGGCGGTGCCGGTGTCGCTGCGGCAGCGGAAGAAGGCGGCCCGGCAGCAGTCCCGGCGGTCGCTGGACGACCCGTACGACCGGACGTCCGTGCACGCCGATGTCCGCGACACCAAGGCCCGGATGGCGACGGCCGACCAGACCGTGGCGGACCTGCGCGAGCTGGCGGAGCGGGCGAGGACGGGCGGCGCGGGCGCCGCCGCGGGGTCCGGGGAGCCGTCGGTTTCGGTGCGCTGGGCGTACGAGGTGATCGCACCGGCCGTGGTGGGCGCGGTGCTGCTCGTGGTGCTGTTCGCGACCGGCTGAGGGCGGGCCGCCCGACTTCCGGCCGGGGCCGGGCGGCCTCCGCTCAGATCCCGGCCGCGGCCGCCAGATCGCGCTTGATCCCGTCGAGCAGCTCGGCCCCCCTGGCCCGCGCCGCCGGCAGCTCGTCCGCCGAACCGACCGGCACCACGACCTCCAGATAGCACTTGAGCTTCGGCTCGGTGCCGCTCGGGCGGACGATCACCCGGGCGCCCCGGAGCTGGTAGCGGAGCCCGTCGGTGGGCGGCAGCTCGGCCGTGCCCCGCGCCAGGTCCTCGGCCGAGACGACGGCGAGGCCCGCCAACGCGGCCGGGGGCTGCTCGCGCAGCCGCGCCATGGCGTCGGAGATGACCGACAGGTCGCTCACCCGGACCGACAGCTGGTCGGTGGCGTGCAGCCCGTGGACGAGCGCCAGGTCGTCGAGGAGATCGAGCAGCGTACGCCCCTGCTCCTTGAGCACGGAGGCGAGCTCGGCGACGAGCAGCGCGGCCGTGATGCCGTCCTTGTCGCGCACGCCCTCGGGGTCGACGCAGTAGCCGAGCGCCTCCTCGTACCCGTAGCGCAGCCCGTCCACCCGGGCGATCCACTTGAAACCGGTCAGCGTCTCCTCGTGGCCGAGCCCCGCCTTCCGGGCGATCCGGCCGAGCAGCGAGGACGACACGATCGACTCGGCGAAGACGCCGCTCACGCCCCGGTCCACCAGGTGGGCGGCGAGCAGCGCCCCGACCTCGTCGCCGCGCAGCATCCGCCAGCCGCCCTCGGCGGCGGGGTCCGGGACGGCGACGGCGCAGCGGTCGGCGTCCGGGTCGTTGGCGATGACGATGTCGGGGTCCGTGCGGCGGGCGGTCGCGAAGGCGAGGTCCATCGCGCCGGGCTCCTCCGGATTGGGGAACGCGACGGTGGGGAACGCCGGGTCGGGCTCGGCCTGCTCGGCGACGAGCACCGGCGCGGGGAACCCGGCCCGGTCGAAGGCGGCGGTCAGCACCGACGTACCGACCCCGTGCATCGCGGTGTACACGACCCGGGCGGTACGCGGCGAACCCGCGGCGAGCACCGCGTCCGTGCGGGCCAGGTAGGCCGCCAGGACCTCCTCGCCGAGGGTCTCCCAGCCCTCGTCGGGGCGGGGCACGCCGTCGAGCGGGCCGACCGCGGCGATCTCGGCGGCGATCTCGCCGTCCGCCGGGGGGACGATCTGCGAGCCGTCGCCCAGATAGACCTTGTAGCCGTTGTCGCGCGGCGGGTTGTGGCTGGCGGTCACCTCGACGCCCGCGACGGCGCCCAGGTGCCGTATGGCGTACGCCAGCACGGGAGTGGGCAGCGGGCGGGGGAGCACGGCCGCCCGCAGGCCCGCGCCGGTCATCACGGCCGCGGTGTCGCGGGCGAAGTCGGCGGACTTGTACCGGGCGTCGTAGCCGATGACGACGAGCCCGCCGCCCTGCCCCTGCGCCTTCAGATACGCGGCGAGCCCGGCCGCGGCGCGGATGACGACACAGCGGTTCATCCGCATCGGCCCGGCACCCAGCTCACCGCGGAGCCCGGCGGTGCCGAACTGCAGGGTGCCGGCGAACCGTGCGGCGAGCTCGTCGGCACTCCCGGATTCGATGAGCGCGGCGAGCTCGTCGCGGGTCTCGGGATCGGGGTCCTCCGCGAGCCACGCCTTGGCCTGCGCGATGAGGTCCTGCTGCACGGTGTCCGCCTTCCTGCGGTGCTTCGTGGGTGGGTGCGTGCGCGGATCCGGCCGCGGCCGGATCAGATGCGTTCGAGGACCCGGGCCAGCAGCGCGCCCATGCGCGTGGCGGAGTCCCGGCCCGCCTGGAGCACCTCTTCGTGGTTGAGCGGCTCCCCGCTCAGCCCCGCCGCGAGGTTGGTGACCAGCGAGATGCCCAGCACCTCGGCGCCCGCCTCGCGCGCCGCGATGGCCTCCAGCACGGTGGACATGCCGACCAGGTCGCCGCCCATCACCCGGACCATGTTGATCTCGGCCGGCGTCTCGTAGTGCGGGCCGGGGAACTGCACGTACACCCCCTCTTCGAGGGTCCCGTCGACCTCCTTGCACAGCGCGCGCAGCCGCGGCGAGTACAGGTCGGTCAGATCGACGAAGTTGGCGCCGACGATGGGGGAGGCTGCCGTCAGGTTGATGTGGTCGCTGATCAGCACCGGCTGACCGGGGCGCATGCCCTCGCGCAGACCGCCGCAGCCGTTCGTCAGGACGACGGTCCCGCACCCGGCCGCGACGGCGGTACGGACCCCGTGCGCGACGGCGGCGACGCCCCGGCCCTCGTAGAAGTGCGTACGGCCGAGGAAGACCAGGACCCGCTTCTCACCGATCTTGTACGAGCGGATCGTTCCGCCGTGCCCCTGCACGGCGGGCGCCGGGAAACCGGGCAGCTCGGTCACCGGGAACTCGGCCTCCGGAGCGCCGAGCGCATCGCCCGCGGGCGCCCAGCCGGAACCCATCACGAGCGCGACGTCGTGGGTCTCGGCACCGGTCAGCTCGCGCAGGCGGGCGGCGGCGTCGGCGGCGGCCGCGTACGGGTCGCCCTGGATGTTGTCCGGAATAACTGATGCGTTCACGCGGATGAGGGTAGCCGGTGATTCCCTACGCGCGTAGATGCCCTTGTGCAGAGTCTGTACACGCTTGCTCGTACATTCACACAAAAGCGCTGGCCGGACCGGTCAGCAGGGGCGCTTGCGGAGTTCCATCACATAGTCGTGCGGCGCGCCCGCGGATTCGGCGGCGTCGGCGATCTCGCCCAGGTAGCGGGCGGAGGGCAGCCCGCCCTCGTAGCCGTTCAGCACGTACATCCAGGCCGGCTCCTCGCCGTCCAGGGTGTGCACCCGCACCCGCATCCGCCGGTAGATGTCGAGGCCGACACCCTCCCACCGGTCCATGGAGTCCTCGTCCATCGGCGCCAGGTCGTACAGCGCGACGAAGACCTGGGAACGGGGCGCCTCCACCACGGTGGCCAGCGCGCCTTCCCAGCCCATCTGCTCCCCGCCGAAGGTCAGCCGCCAGCCGTTGAGCCAGCCCGTGCCGCGCAGCGGGGAATGCGGTGCGCGGCGCGTCATCAGCCGCGCGTCGAGGTTGCCGGCGTACGCGGCGTAGAGCGACATGGGTCCGAGGGTACGGGAGGTGACGGGGGGATCGTCGATTCCGGTGCGGAAGACCACCCGCCGGGTTCCGCTTCCCGCCCCCGGGCCCCGGCGCGCACGCCCCGGCGCACGTATGGAGGGACCCGGGGCGAAGCACCTTGGCGCGTGCGGGACAATGAAGTACGTACTGCATTCCCCCGGGGCGCTCCCCCGGACCCCCGGCCGGGGCAGCAGACGGCCGCGGGATGACATACGCGAGGCGGACTTTTCGTGACCCGGATCGTGATCATCGGCGGCGGACCCGGCGGCTACGAGGCGGCCCTGGTGGGCGCCCAGCTCGGCGCGGAGGTGACCGTCGTCGACTGCGACGGCCTCGGCGGCGCGTCCGTGCTCACCGACTGCGTGCCCTCGAAGACCCTGATCGCGACGGCGGAGGTGATGACCACCTTCGACTCCTCGTACGAGGAACTGGGCATCATCGTCGCGGACGACACCCCGCACGTCGAGCAGGCCGCCCGCGTGGTCGGCGTCGACCTCGGCAAGGTCAACCGACGGGTGAAGCGCCTGGCGCTCGCCCAGTCCCACGACATCACCGCCTCCGTCACCCGGGCCGGCGCCCGCGTGATGCGCGGCCGGGGCCGACTGGAGGGCCTCCAGGCCGCCGACGGCTCCCGCCAGGTCGTCGTGACCGCCGCCGACGGCACCGAGGAGACGCTCACCGCCGACGCCGTGCTGATCGCCACCGGCGGTCACCCCCGGGAGATCCCGGACGCGCTCCCGGACGGCGAGCGCATCCTGAACTGGACCCAGGTCTACGACCTCGACGAGCTGCCCGAGGAGCTCATCGTGGTCGGCTCCGGCGTGACCGGCGCCGAGTTCGCGGGCGCCTACCAGGCGCTCGGCTCGCGCGTCACCCTCGTCTCGTCCCGCGACCGGGTGCTGCCGGGCGAGGACCCGGACGCGGCCGCCGTGCTGGAGGACGTCTTCCGGCGCCGCGGCATGAACGTCATGGCCCGCTCCCGCGCCCAGGCCGCCAAGCGCGTCGGCGACCGGGTCGAGGTCACCCTCGCCGACGGCCGGGTCATCTCCGGCTCGCACTGCCTCATGGCGGTCGGCGCCATCCCCAACAGCGCAGGGATGGGACTGGAGGAGGCCGGGGTCCGGCTCAAGGAGTCCGGCCACATCTGGACCGACAAGGTCTCCCGCACCAGCGCGCCGGGCGTGTACGCGGCCGGTGACGTCACCGGGATCTTCGCCCTCGCCTCGGTCGCCGCCATGCAGGGCCGGATCGCGATGTACCACTTCCTGGGCGACGCGGTGGCCCCGCTGGACCTGAAGACGGTCTCCTCGAACGTCTTCACCGACCCCGAGATCGCCACCGTCGGCTACACCCAGGCCGACGTCGACGCGGGCAAGATCGACGCCCGGGTGGTCAAGCTGCCGCTGCTGCGCAACCCGCGCGCGAAGATGCAGGGAATCCGCGACGGATTCGTCAAGATCTTCTGCCGGCCCGGTACCGGCATCGTGGTCGGCGGCTGTGTCGTCGCGCCGCGCGCGAGCGAACTCATCCACCCCATCTCGATCGCGGTCGACAACAATTTGACGGTAGAACAGATCGCAAACGCTTTCACCGTGTATCCGTCCCTGTCGGGTTCGATCGCGGAAGTGGCCAGGCAGTTGCACACCCGAAAGCGCGCGGGCGAGGCGTAAGCGCCTTCGGGGGCGCCGCGATCCCCGGTGTCTCCGGGCCTCTCCGGGCATCTCCCGGCAACTCGGACGCTCCGGCGATCGCCGTCCGGTCAGTACGGAACAACAACGGGGCCGCCTATATCACTTGGCGACCCCCTGTATGTACAACTTCCGTTATTCGGCGCAAACCGCTGAAAACACTCGGGCGGTCACGTTACTGTCAGTTTTGTGTTCGCTGCAGAACGTCGTCAGTTGATCCTCGAAATGGTGCGCGCCAACGGGGCGGTATCGCTCCGTGAGCTCGCCCGCGTCGTCCAGACCTCCGAAGTGACCGTACGGCGGGACGTGCGGGCACTGGAGGCAGAAGGACTCCTCGACCGCCGGCACGGCGGTGCGGTACTGCCGGGCGGATTCACGCGGGACTCCGGCATTCCGCAGAAATCCCATCTCGCCACCGCGGAGAAGACGGCCATCGCCGACCTGGCCGCCGGTCTCGTGGAGGAGGGCGAGGCCATCGTCGTCGGTGCCGGTACGACCACGCAGGAGCTGGCCCGCCGGCTCGCGCGGGTTCCCGGTCTGACCGTCGTCACCAACTCCCTGCTGGTCGCACAGGCGTTGGCCCATGCCAACCGGGTGGAGGTGGTGATGACCGGCGGTACGCTGCGCGGCTCCAACTACGCCCTGGTGGGCAGCGGTGCCGAGCAGTCCCTCCAGGGGCTGCGGGTCTCGCGGGCCTTCCTCTCCGGGAGCGGGCTCACCGCGGAGCGCGGCCTGTCCACCTCCAACATGCTCTCCGCCAGCGTGGACCGGGCGCTGGTGCAGGCCGCCGCCGAGGTGGTGGTCCTGGCGGACCACACCAAGCTCGGCTCCGACACCATGTTCCAGACGGTGCCGACCGACATCATCACCCGCCTGGTGACGGACGAACCCCCCGGCCACGACGACCGCGCCGCCACCGAACTGCAGGCCCTCGCCGACCAGGGGGTCCATATCGCGGTGGCCGGTTCGGGCAGCGGCCCCTCATCGGCCGAGCCCCTCCCGCACGGCCGCCAGGGCCGTCGCGAAATGCCTCTGCCCGGACAGCGCCGGACGCACGGGGGCGGGCCCGGGGGGCCGGGCCCGCAGCAGCTGCGGAGCGCGGCGGTGATGGCGGAGCAGGGGGACCGGGCGAGGGTGGCGGATCTGCGGCGCCGCTGACCGAGCACGAGGTCGTTGGGCCCCGGTCGCAGGAAGGGGCGGGCAGGGAGACGGAGACGGGCAGGGGAACAGTCCCGCGCCCCGCTCAACCCGCCTCCGGATGTGTCCCCTTCAGCCCTTGCAGGGTCAGCATCAGCAACCGACCCGCCAACTCCGGGTCCTCCGGCGACTGTTCGGCGGCCAGCGCGATCGCGTTGGTCAGCTGCAGAAGGTCGTCGATCGACACCTCCGGCCGCACGGCCCCGCTCGCCTGCGCCCGCCCCAGCAACACCGTCCCCGCTTCGCGCAACGGCACATTGCACTGTGCCAGGGCGGAACTCTCGTCCCGCGATGTCGACATGAGTGCCTGCGCGAGCCCCCGGTACTCACCCGCATGAGTGATGATTGCGCCCAGCCACTCCACCAGGGCCCGGCACGGCTGCTCCGCCCCCGCGAGCTCACGGGAACGGGTGATCAGGGACGTCACCGCCTCCTGGAAGACCGCGTTCATCAGCGCGTGCCGGTTCGGGAAATGCCGGTACAGCGTGCCGATCCCCACGCCCGCGCGCCGCGCGATGTCCTCCAGGGACGCGTCGGTGCCGTGCTCCGCGAAGGCGGTCCGGGCCTCGCTCAGCAGCCAGCCGTAGTTCCGGCGCGCGTCGGCCCGCATGGGCCGGGGCGGCGTCTGTGCCGTACTGATCGCCATGGCGCGGTCATCCCTTCTTCCACCTCGGGTCCAGGATGCCACCGCGTGTCCGGGGGAGTGGCCGCGCGACCAGGTCCCCTGGAAAGACGGGCG
Organism: Streptomyces sp. NPDC001890; assembly: GCF_042891445.1. Taxonomy (NCBI): domain Bacteria; kingdom Bacillati; phylum Actinomycetota; class Actinomycetes; order Kitasatosporales; family Streptomycetaceae; genus Streptomyces; species Streptomyces sp. NPDC001890. Next base: position 410,275 of record NZ_JBIATE010000002.1, read on the forward strand.
TCTTTCCAGGGGACCTGGTCAGTGCGGGACAACGTGTAGGTCGTCAGTCCTTGATCTCACAGATCACGGCGCCGGAGGAGACCGAGCTGCCGACCTCGGCGGCGAGGCCCTTGATGGTGCCGGAGCGGTGCGCGTTGAGCGGCTGCTCCATCTTCATGGCCTCCAGGACGACGATCAGGTCGCCCTCCTGGACCTCCTGGCCCTCCTCGACGGCGATCTTGACGATGGTGCCCTGCATCGGGGACGCCAGGGTGTCGCCGGAGACCGCGGAGCCGGACTTCTTGGCGGCGCGGCGCTTGGGCTTGGCGCCCGCGGCGAGTCCGGTGCGGGCCAGGCTCATGCCGAGCGAGGAGGGCAGGGAGACCTCCAGGCGCTTGCCGCCGACCTCGACCACGACCGTCTCGCGGCCGGCCTCCTCCTCGGCCTCCGTGGCGGCCGTGGCGGTGAAGGGCTTGATGTCGTTGACGAACTCGGTCTCGATCCAGCGGGTGTGGACCTGGAACGGGTCGCTGGTGAAGGCCGGGTCGGTGACGACCGCGCGGTGGAACGGGATGGCGGTGGCCATGCCCTCCACGTTGAACTCGGCCAGCGCGCGGGCCGCGCGCTGCAGCGCCTGCTCACGGGTCGCACCGGTCACGATGAGCTTCGCCAGCAGCGAGTCCCAGGCCGGGCCGATGACCGAGCCGGACTCCACGCCCGCGTCGAGGCGGACACCGGGGCCGGTCGGCGGGGCGAAGGCGGTGACGGTGCCCGGGGCGGGCAGGAAGCCGCGGCCCGGGTCCTCGCCGTTGATCCGGAACTCGAAGGAGTGCCCGCGCACGGCCGGGTCGTCGTAGCCCAGCTCCTCGCCGTCGGCGATGCGGAACATCTCGCGTACGAGGTCGAGGCCGCTGACCTCCTCGGTCACCGGGTGCTCGACCTGGAGGCGGGTGTTGACCTCCAGGAAGGAGATCGTCCCGTCCGTGCCGACGAGGAACTCCACCGTGCCGGCGCCGACGTAGCCGGCCTCCTTCAGGATGGCCTTGGACGCCGCGTACAGCTCCGCGTTCTGCGCCTCGGACAGAAACGGTGCCGGGGCCTCCTCGACCAGCTTCTGGTGGCGGCGCTGGAGCGAGCAGTCACGGGTGGAGACCACGACCACGTTGCCGTGGCTGTCGGCCAGGCACTGCGTCTCGACGTGGCGCGGCCGGTCGAGGTAGCGCTCCACGAAGCACTCGCCCCGGCCGAAGGCCGCGACGGCCTCACGGACCGCGGAGTCGTACAGCTCCGGGATCTCCTCCAGCGTGCGGGCCACCTTCAGCCCGCGACCGCCGCCACCGAAGGCGGCCTTGATCGCGATCGGCAGCCCGTGCTCCTCGGCGAACGCCACGACCTCGGCGGAACCCTCGACCGGGTCGGGCGTGCCGGCCACCAGCGGAGCCCCGGCGCGCTGCGCGATGTGCCGGGCGGCGACCTTGTCGCCGAGGTCCCGGATCGCCTGCGGCGGCGGGCCGATCCACGTCAGGCCGGCGTCCAGCACGGCCTGCGCGAATTCGGCGTTCTCCGACAGGAAGCCGTAGCCCGGGTGGATCGCGTCGGCACCGGAGTCCTTGGCAGCCTGGAGCACCTTGGCCATGTCCAGGTAGCTGGCGGCCGGGGTGTCACCGCCCAGAGCGAATGCCTCGTCGGCCGCACGCACATGCAGAGCGTCGCGGTCCGGGTCGGCGTAGACGGCCACGCTCCCGATCCCGGCATCCCGGCATGCCCGAGCAACACGGACAGCAATTTCGCCACGGTTGGCGATGAGCACCTTGCGCACGATGGCTCCCTCCTTGAAACAAGCTGAGTTTAGGGACTACCGACACGGCCCTACGACCCGTCCCCAATGGTGAGCTTGCCCACACGGAGTGTGATTCGAGGCTTGCTCAAGTCGCGAAATCCCTTGTGGCACCACGGTACGCCGGGTTTCATAACCGCACAGTAGCCACGAGGTGTGGTCCAGGTCTCTGTTCGGGCGAGCTGTGACTCCGCGCGTTTCTTTGTCGAGTCCCCACTAATGGGCGAACGATTCTTTGCCCGACGCGCCTGGGGCCGTGACAGGGGGGTGCGGGACGAGTGTGCCCGCGTGCGCCATGAGTGCGGTGCGGAAGCGGAGATCGCCGGGCCCTTGTCCGGAGCATTACTGGTTAGTAGGGTCCGCGCTATCTCACGTACTGCAGGTAACAGGGGGTGAACACCGTGGTGCGCAGACCGGTGGCGTTCGTGGCCGCGATCGTGCTGTTCGCGGAGGCCGTGGGCATCGTGCTCATCAACGGCATCCTGGCGACGGTCGTCAAGAACCAGGACATGTCACTGGCCGGGATGGATCCCGCCGTCATGTCGAACGGCACCTGGGCGATGGGCGGCTTCTTCGGCCTGTACCTGCTGCTGTGCGGGCTGTTCCTGCTGCTGGCCGGCGCCCGCGACCGGGCTCCCGGCCGGTTCGCCCGCATCGTCCTGATCATCTGCGCGGTGGTGCACGCGGTGCTGGGCGCGCTGACGGTCGGGCTGGTCGGCTGGGCCGCGTTCGCGAGCATGATGGTGGTGCTCGGGCTGATAGTGCTCACCCTGGTGGCGTACGGCACCCGGTCCGAGGAGCCCGGGTCCGAGGGGCCCGCCGACGACGCCGGAGCGGGCGCCCCGGCGGCCGTCTGACCGGTCGGGCGGGTTCGGGCCGGGTCCGACTCCTTCTTGAGCCGGACCAGCCTCCTTCCCGAGCCGGACCCGAGCCCGGCCCGTCGGGCCTCAGACCCAGAGCTCGGTGACGGAGATCCCCAGCTCGCCCAGCAACCGGCGCAGCAGCGGCAGCGAGAGCCCGATGACATTGCCGTGGTCGCCCTCGATGGCGTCGACGAACGGTGCCGAGCGGCCGTCCAGGGTGAAGGCGCCCGCGACGTGGAGCGGCTCGCCGGTGGCCACGTAGGCGGCGATCTCGGCGTCCGTCGGTTCGCCGAAGCGGACGGTCGTGGAGGCGGTCGCCGAGGCGGTACGTCCGGTCGCGGTGTCGATCACGCTGTGTCCGGTCCGCAGCACACCGGCCCGGCCGCGCATGGACTTCCAGCGGGCGATGGCCTCCTCGGCGTCGGCCGGCTTGCCGAGCGCCTCGCCGTCGAGTTCGAGCACCGAGTCGCAGCCGATGACCAGGGCGCCCGCCGCCTCCGCCCGGCCCGCCACCGCCGCCGCCTTGGCCTCGGCGAGCACCAGTGCCAGCTCGGCCGGGGTCGGGGCGCTCAGCGCGTCCTCGTCCACCCCGCTGACGATCACCTCGGGCGCGAAGCCGGCCTGCCTCAGCAGACCGAGACGGGCGGGGGAGGCGGAGGCGAGCACGAGACGGCGCTGATCAGTCATACGGGCCATCGTAGAAGAGCCGCCGCGCCGGCCCCGGCCCCGTACGGCGGCCCCCCGTGGACCGGCCTCGGATCCGCCCCGGATCCACCCCTCAGCGCATCCCGATCGCGATCATCGCGACCACCATCGCGAGAGCGAGCACCAGCCCCGCACGACGCATCATGTCCTGGGCGTCGCGCAGTTCCTTCGGAGGCTTGTTCTCGGGGTCGGACCACAGCATGGAAACGATCCTGCTGTCGTGTCGGACGGTGCGCCTGAGTACGGGTACTCAGCCGCCGTGGTGCGTACGGACCAGATCGCGCCCGGACGCACCGGAGGTCCGGACCCCAAGGGGCCCGGACCTCCGGAGACGTGCGTGAAGGGATGCTTCCGCGCCTACCCGGGCCAGTACGTCCGGGCCCAGGCCCGGGGCCCCGGCAGATGGCGGGTGCGCCGGGCGATGCGCCCCGGGTCGGACCACTGGCCGGGCAGCGCCGACCCGGTGGCCGGACCACCGGCCGACTCGTCGGACGACGTCGTCGCGGCGGCGCGCGCCCGCACCACCGCCAGTGCGGCTGCCAGCTCCTCCGGGGTCGGGTTGCCCCGTACGACCTTGATCATGGCCAGGACCCTTTCTAGAGGGGGATGTTGCCGTGCTTCTTCGGGGGCAGCGACTCCCGCTTGGTGCGCAGCTGGCGCAGCCCCTTCACGATGTGGGCGCGGGTGTCGGACGGCATGATCACCGCGTCGACGTAACCGCGCTCGGCCGCCACGTACGGGTTGAGCAGCGTGTCCTCGTAGTCGGCGATCAGTTCGGCACGGGTGGCTTCCTGATCCTCGGCGGCGGCGATCGTCCGGCGGTGCAGGATGTTCACCGCGCCCTGCGCGCCCATCACCGCGATCTGGGCGGTCGGCCAGGCGAGGTTGATGTCGGCGCCGAGGTGCTTGGAGCCCATGACGTCGTACGCGCCGCCGAACGCCTTGCGGGTGATCACCGTGATCAGCGGGACGGTCGCCTCGGCGTAGGCGTAGATCAGCTTGGCGCCGCGGCGGATGATGCCGCCGTACTCCTGGTCGACGCCGGGCAGGAAGCCGGGGACGTCGACGAAGGTCAGCACGGGCACGTTGAAAGCGTCACACGTGCGGACGAACCGTGCGGCCTTCTCGCTCGCGTTGATGTCCAGGCAACCGGCGAACTGCATCGGCTGGTTGGCGACGATGCCGACCGGGTAGCCCTCGACGCGCCCGAAGCCGGTGATGATGTTCGGCGCGAACAGGGCCTGCGTCTCCAGGAACTCGCCGTCGTCCAGCACGTGCTCGATGGCGGTGTGCATGTCGTACGGCTGGTTCGCCGAGTCCGGGATGAGGGTGTCGAGCTCGCGGTCCTCGTCCGTGGTGGCGAGATCGGCGGCCTCGGGGAAGGCCGGCGCCTCGGACAGGTTGTTCGAAGGGAGGTACGACAGCAGCGACTTGACGTACTCGATGGCGTCCTTCTCGTCGCCCGCCATGTGGTGCGCCACCCCGGAGGTGGTGTTGTGGGTGCGGGCGCCGCCGAGCTCCTCGAAGCCGACGTCCTCGCCGGTGACCGTCTTGATGACGTCGGGGCCCGTGATGAACATGTGCGAGGTCTGGTCGACCATGACCGTGAAGTCGGTGATCGCGGGGGAGTAGACCGCGCCGCCCGCGCACGGTCCCACGATCAGTGAGATCTGCGGCACGACGCCCGAGGCGTGCACATTGCGGCGGAAGATCTCGGCGAACAGACCGAGTGCGGCGACGCCCTCCTGGATCCGGGCGCCACCGCCGTCGTTGATGCCGATGACCGGGCAGCCGGTCTTCAGCGCGAAGTCCATCACCTTGACGATTTTCTCACCGTAGACCTCGCCGAGCGAGCCGCCGAAGATGGTGAAGTCCTGCGAGTACACGCAGACGGGGCGGCCGTCGACCGTGCCGTAACCGGTGACGACGCCGTCTCCGTACGGGCGGTTCTTCTCGATGCCGAAATTGGTCGAGCGGTGCCGGGCGAATTCGTCGAGTTCCACGAAGGAACCCTCGTCGAGCAGCAGTTCGACCCGTTCCCGCGCGGTCAACTTGCCCTTGGCGTGCTGCTTCTCCACCGCGCGCGCGGAGCCCGCGTGCGTCGCCTCGTCGATACGGCGCTGCAGGTCCGCGATCTTGCCCGCGGTGGTGTGGATGTCGGTCTCTTCCGGCTCGGACATCGGGTGGCGGCTCCCTGCCTGGTCACGGGGACGACTGTGCTGCTGAAACAGGTGCTGAACAGGTACTCAAACACCTACTGATCCGTAGCGTATCGGCGCGGATACGGTTCGGCAGTGCGTCGTTTGCCACACCTAGTCTGGCTTGCATGACACCTTCGGATGCGCCACAGAGCCGTTGGTCGGACCTGGACCGACCGCCCCTGAACGTCCCCGCGCTGCGCCGCGGACTGCTGCGGCCGGGCGGGCTGTGGACCTCGCTCGACGTCGTGGAGACGATCGGGTCCACCAACTCCGAGCTCACCCGGCGTGCGGCGGCCGGGCTCGACGAAGGCACCGTGCTGGTCGCCGAGGAGCAGACCGCGGGCCGCGGCCGCCTCGATCGCACCTGGACGGCTCCGGCCCGTTCGGGCCTGTTCTTCTCCGTCTACCTGGAGCCGGGCGACGTCCCCGCCGAACGGTGGGGCTGGCTGCCACTGCTCACCGGCGTCGCGGCGGCGACCGGCCTGGCGAGGTCCGCGGGCGTCGACACGGCCCTGAAGTGGCCCAACGACCTCCTGGTCACGGTGGAGGGCGTGGAGCGCAAGGCGGGCGGCATCCTGGCCGAGCGCGCCGGGGACGGCGTCGTCATCGGCATGGGCCTCAACGTCTCCCTGCGCGCCGACGAGCTGCCCGCCCCCACGGCCGGCTCGCTGGCCCTGGCCGGTGCCGTGTCCACCGACCGCGAGACGCTGCTGCGGGGCGTGCTGCGCTCGCTGGAGCACTGGTACGGCCAGTGGCGCGCGGCGGACGGCGACGCGGCGGCGAGCGGCCTCCAGGAGGCGTACGCGGCGGGCTGCGCGACGCTGGGCCGGACGGTACGGGCCCAGCTGCCCGGCGACCGCACCGTGGTGGCCGAGGCCGTGGCGATCGACGGCGACGGCCGCCTGGTCCTGTCCACCGAGGACGGCCTCCAGGAACCGGTGTCGGCCGGCGACATCGTCCACCTGCGGGGCGTGGGGGGCGGTCTGGTCTGAGGCGGGGGCCGCCCGGTTGCCGTCTTGTCCTCGATCGCCGGACGGGCTGGGGGTGCCTCACCCGGGAAGCGTTCCGGGGTGTGGTGGGGCTTGAAATCCGTGCCCTCCTGGAAACCACCCACCGGCCGCAACCACCCACGCCCCCCGGCTCACCCAGGAACATTCCCGGACGCCATAGGGGCGTGAGCTTCGGCACACCTGCCGTATCGTTGAGGCGATCCACCGACAGATCGGCAGGGCAGTGCGCAGGGAACGGGCAGGAGGCGGCTGGTGACCGTCGACGACACGACCTCCGGTGCGGGCACACAGCCCCCGTCGGAACCCTCGGTCCACGCGACACCGCATCACGAAGTCGACCATACGGCGGAACCGACCGACGACCCCCTCGCGATCCGGCTGGAACAGCTGATCCTGGGCGCCGACCGGCGCTACACGCCGTTCCAGGCGGCCCGTACCGCCGGTGTCTCGATGGATCTGGCCTCCCGGTTCTGGCGGGCCATGGGTTTCGCCGACATCGGGCAGGCCAAGGCGCTCACCGAGGCCGATGTGCTGGCGCTGCGCCGGCTCGCCGGCCTCGTCGAGGCGGGGCTGCTCAGCGAGCCGATGGCGATCCAGGTGGCCCGGTCCACCGGGCAGACCACGGCCCGGCTGGCGGAGTGGCAGATCGATTCCTTCCTGGAAGGGCTCACCGAGCCGCCCGAGCCAGGAATGACCCGTACCGAGGTCACGTACCCGCTGGTCGAGCTGCTGCTTCCGGAGCTCCAGGAGTTCCTGGTCTACGTGTGGCGGCGCCAGCTGGCCGCCGCCACCGGGCGGGTCGTCCAGGCCGCCGACGACGAGGAGATGGTCGACCGCCGCCTGGCCGTCGGCTTCGCCGACCTCGTCGGGTTCACCCGGCTGACCCGGCGGCTGGAGGAGGAGGAGCTCGGCGAGCTGGTCGAGGCCTTCGAGACCACCTCGGCGGACCTGGTGGCCGCCCACGGCGGCCGCCTGATCAAGACCCTCGGCGACGAGGTCCTCTTCGCCGCCGACGACGCGGGCACCGCGGCCGAGATCGCGCTGCGCCTGATCGAGGCGATGACCCAGGACGAGACCATGCCGGCGCTGCGCGTGGGCATCGCGTTCGGCACGGTCACCACCCGGATGGGCGATGTCTTCGGTACGACGGTGAACCTCGCCAGCCGGCTGACATCGATAGCGCCGAAGGACGCGGTGCTGGTGGACGGGGCGTTCGCGGAGGAACTGACCCGTACCGGCGACGCCCCGGCCTCCGAGGCGCAGGCGGCCCAGGAGGCCGCGGTGGCCGAGAAGGAGCGCCAGGAAGGCGTGGAGCCGGCCGCCGTCCCCAAGTACCGCTACGGGCTCCAGCCGATGTGGCAGCGACCGGTGCGCGGGCTCGGCGTGGTGGAACCCTGGCTGCTGGCCCGCCGCGGCACTTCCTGACCCCGGCACCCGGAACCCTCGCGGGAAGCCGGGGCGGGCGCACCCCTGACCACTGCCCGGGCCGCGCCATAGGATCCCTCCGATAACGCTCGTTAACCGGAGGGGTGCAGTCATGACCGTCACGTCCGAGCAGCGGTTCGGGGAGTTCGTCGCCGTACGGGTCCACGAGGGGCAGGAACACGTCGCCGAGCTGGTGCTCGACCGGCCCAAGGCGATGAACGCGGTGTCCACGGACATGGCCCGCTCGATCGCCGCCGCCTGCGCCGCGCTCTCCGTCGACCCCGGCGTACGCGTCACCGTCCTCACCTCCAGCCACGAGCGGGCCTTCTGCGTGGGTGCCGACCTGAAGGAGCGGAACTCCTTCACCGACGCCGAACTGCTGCGCCAGCGCCCGACCGCCCGCGCCGCGTACACCGGTGTGCTCGAACTGCCGATGCCGACCATCGCCGCCGTGCACGGCTTCGCGCTCGGCGGCGGGTTCGAGCTGGCCCTGTCCTGCGACCTGATCGTCGCCGACCGCACGGCCGTGGTCGGCCTGCCCGAGGTGTCGGTCGGTGTCATCCCGGGCGGCGGCGGTACGCAGTTGCTGCCGCGGCGGATCGGCGCGGCGCGCGCCGCCGAGCTGGTCTTCACGGCCCGGCGGCTGGAGGCGGCCGAGGCGCTCGGTCAAGGGCTGGTCGACGAGCTGGTGGAGGCCGGGCAGGACCGGGCGGCCGCACTGGCGCTCGCGGGCCGGATCGCCGTCAACTCCCCGGTGGGGCTGCGGGCCGCGAAGCGGGCGCTGCGGCTGGGCCACGGCCTCGATCTGAGGGCCGGCCTCGAAGTCGAGGACGCCGCCTGGCGGTCGGTGGCCTTCTCCGGCGACCGGGCCGAGGGCGTGGCCGCGTTCAACGAGAAGCGCAAGCCGAACTGGCCCGGCGAGTGACGCGGAGTGACGTTTTGTAATCGGATAGACACGCAGTGCGGGTGATCGGCATCCGAAACTGATCAAATCACCACAAAACTACATAAGCTGTAGCGATGGGTGGTGATGATGCACGGCTGCGGGCCGTGGTTTCGCTTGCGCAGACGATGGCGGCGGCACACACCCCGCGGGGGTCGTGGCGAGCGGCTGCGCTGGGGGCGTGCGAGGCGCTGGGCGGCAGCTTCGCCGCGCTCTCCGTGTGGGAGCGGGGGCGCGGGCAGCTGCGCGTGCTGGTGAACGCGGGCGAACGGGCCGAGGGGGAGGAGGAGTTCCCCGAGGCGGAGACCTATCCGGTGCACCAGTTCCCGGAGATCACCGAGTTCCTGCACGAACGGTGGGCCGGGGGCGGTGAGCCGGACGCCTGGGTGGAGACCGCCGACGGTGCGGCGGACGCGGACGCGGACGCGGCCGCCGGGTTGCGGGAGTACGGGAGCGGGTACGGCCGGGAGCGGGTGGCCGCGCTGCGCCGGCGCGGTCGCGGCTGCTGCGTGGTCGCGCCGATCGTGCTGCACGGGCGGGCCTGGGGCGAGCTGTACGTGGCCCGCCCGGTGGGGGCGCCGGTGTTCGGGCGGGAGGACGCGGACTTCGCGACCGTGCTCGCCGCGGTCGTCGCCGCGGGGATCTCCCAGGCCGAACGGCTCGAAGAGGTCCGCAAGCTCGCCTTCACCGACCCGCTCACCGGTCTGGCCAACCGCCGCGCCGTCGACGTGCGGCTCGACGAGGCGGTGGAGCGGCACCGGGCGGACGGGGCGGTGGTCAGCCTCGTCGTCTGCGACCTCAACGGGCTGAAGCAGGTCAACGACACCCATGGCCACGCGGTCGGCGATCGCCTGCTGGAACGTTTCGGCTCGGTGCTGTCCCGCTGCGGCGCCATGCTGCCCGGCGCGCTCGCGGCCCGGCTCGGCGGTGACGAGTTCTGTCTGCTCACGCTGGGCCCGGAGGTCGACGACGTGGTCCGGGTGGCCGCCGAACTCTGCGAACGGGCGGCCGAGTTGGAGCTCGGGGACGGGGTGGCGTGCGGGATCGCGTCGACCGGTGACCCGATCGGCCCGGTGGTGTCGGCACGGCGGCTGTTCCGGCTGGCGGACGCGGCCCAGTACCGGGCGAAGGCGGCCCGGTCGGTCAAGCCGGTGGTGGCGGGTCGGGACGGCGAGGTGCTCCGGCTGGCCGACGCGCCGCCCAGGTCCCCGCACGACCGCCGCCACCTGCGCGGCAGCCGGCCCTGAGCGCCGTACCGGCCGGTAAGGGCTCGACCACGCCACCACCGGCGACACGAACCACGCCACCACCGGCGACATGAAGGGATTCAATCCGTACGTTTTTGAATGATCCGTACGCTTTTGAGTATGGATACGCACACAGTGGTGGTGGGGACATCCGGTACCACCGCTCAGGACGTCATCGCCGTGGCCCGCGGCAACGCCCGCGTCGAGCTCTCCGCAGCCGCCGTCGACGCGCTCGCCGCCGCCCGCGAGATCGTGGACGCGCTCGCCGCCGGGCCCGAGCCGGTCTACGGCGTCTCCACCGGATTCGGGGCGCTGGCCAGCCGGCACATCAGCAAGGACCTCCGCGCCCAGCTCCAGCGCAACATCGTCCGCTCGCACGCCGCCGGCATGGGCCCGCGCGTCGAGCGCGAGGTGGTCCGCGCGCTGATGTTCCTGCGGCTGAAGACGGTCGCCTCCGGGCACACCGGCGTACGCCCCGAGGTCGCGCGGACCATCGCCGACGTCCTCAACGCGGGCATCACGCCCGTCGTCCACGAGTACGGCTCGCTCGGCTGCTCCGGCGACCTGGCCCCGCTCTCCCACTGCGCCCTGACGCTGATGGGCGAGGGTGACGCGGAGGGCCCCGACGGCACCGTGCGCCCCGCCGGCGAACTGCTCGCCGCCCACGGCATCACCCCGGTCGAGCTGCGCGAGAAGGAGGGCCTCGCCCTCCTCAACGGCACCGACGGCATGCTCGGGATGCTCGTCATGGCCCTGGCCGACCTGAAGGCCCTCTACACCTGTGCCGACATCACCGCCGCGCTCTCCCTGGAGGCGCTGCTCGGCACCGACAAGGTGCTCGCCCCGGAGCTGCACGCCATCCGCCCGCACCCCGGCCAGGGCGTCAGCGCCGACAACATGCTGCGGGTCCTCGCCGGGTCCGGCCTCACCGGCCATCATCAGGACGACGCGCCCCGTGTGCAGGACGCCTACTCGGTGCGCTGCGCCCCGCAGGTCAACGGCGCGGGACGGGACACCCTCGACCACGCCGGGAACGTCGCGGCCCGCGAGCTGGCCTCCGCCGTGGACAACCCCGTCGTGCTGTCCGACGGCCGGGTCGAGTCCAACGGCAACTTCCACGGCGCCCCCGTCGCGTACGTACTCGACTTCCTGGCGATCGTCGCGGCCGACCTCGGCTCCATCACCGAGCGCCGCACCGACCGGCTGCTGGACAAGAACCGCTCGCACGGGCTGCCGCCGTTCCTCGCCGACGACGCCGGAGTGGACTCGGGCCTGATGATCGCCCAGTACACCCAGGCCGCCCTGGTCAGCGAGATGAAGCGGCTCGCCGTGCCCGCCTCGGCCGACTCGATCCCGTCCTCCGCGATGCAGGAGGACCACGTCTCCATGGGCTGGTCGGCCGCGCGCAAGCTCCGTGCCTCCGTGGACAGCCTCGCCCGGATCGTCGCCGTGGAGCTGTACGCGGCGACCCGCGCCATCGAACTGCGCGCCGCCGGGGGCCTCACCCCCGCGCCCGCCTCGCGGGCCGTCATCGAGGCGCTGCGCGCCGCGGGCGTCCAGGGCCCGGGACCGGACCGCTTCCTGTCCCCGGACCTGGCCGCGGCGGACGCGTTCGTACGCTCGGGGAAGCTGGTCGCGGCGGTCGAGCCGGTGACCGGACCGCTGCACTGAGGTCTCTCGTTCGGATCGTGCCGGGCCCGCGTGCCCCGATCGTCAGACGGGCCGGGTCCCGGTGCGGCGCGCCGAGTGGGAGACGAACGCCGCGCCGATGCCCAGGAACGCCACGCCGCCGATCAGATACGGGGTGGTGTCGATGCCGGTCCCGGTGTCGGCCAGCCGCGGACCGGCCGCGGTGTCCCCGGCGGAGGTGGTGGCCGGTCCGCTCCGGTTGCCCGACGGTGCGGCCGGCCCGTCCGTCGCGTTGGCGGACGGTACGAACCAGAGGGCGGCCAGCAGTATGCCCGCGGCGGTGGCGGTCAGGAGCGGGCGGCGAGCGACGACCATGGAATCGATCCCCTTGTCACGGCCGTGAGTTGGTCATGTGTGCCGATGCTAGTGAAAGCAGCGGGTCGCGGGAAAGCCGGGAGCGCGGGGAGCTTACGCTCCGGCACATGAGCACTTCTGAGACATCACGGTTTGTTCGGCTTCGAGTTGAAATGGTGCTGGAGGTCACCGACCCCGCCGCCCTCAGCGGTACCGCTTTGGAGTCGATCGCCGCCGAGTACGGGGAGCCGGGCGGCGAGTCCGCCGAGGAACGCATGCACGCCGAGGCCGCCGTACGGGAGGACGGCGCGGAGGCCCTCGCCTCCCTCATCGACCCGTTCGACCTGGTCAGCGAGGTACCCGGGGTCGAGCTCGCACAGGCGTCCTGGAGCAGCGAGACCGTCGACTACGACCCCGACGACCCGGACGCCTGGGACCTCGACGACGAGGACGGCGAGGAGGGCGTCGTATGGGACGAGGAGGACGGCGCGGGCAGGGGTGGCGGCGTCCCGCACAATGGGTGAGGACGACGACGGTCACGTCGCCGCGAGCGGCGGGACCAGCAGCTGGTGAACACCGGCCCCGGACCGTTTTCGTACGCGGTCCGGGGCCGTGTCGTTCGCCGGTCGCCCCTGCGGGGCCGGCGTCGGGAACCACCGCAGCCGCGGACGCGTCGATGAGTGTTGTTCCCCACATCTTTCGTGGATGTGGAACGGAGGACCCCTTCCATGGGTTCTAGGAACATTGACGGGTTCCGCCGGTCGACGGCGGCTCCGCTCGGGGTTTTTGGGGATTCGGCAACGATGGAGAAGCGTGTGATGACGGACAGCAAGCGGCGCAGGGGCCTGATGGCCGCGTCCGCACTGCTCGGCGGCGTTCTGGTGCTCACCGCCTGCAACGACGGCGACACGGGCAGCAGCGCCGAGAGCTCGAAGAAGTCGCAGGCGTCCGAGGTCGACAAGGCCGCGGCGCAGGACGCCTCGGAAGCGCAGATAGCGATCTCTCCGAAGAACGGCGCGACCAACGCGAGCATCAACAACGACGCCAAGGTCACCGTCACCAAGGGCACGCTGTCCGAGGTCACCATGACCACCGCGGCCGGGGACGCCGTCAAGGGCACGCTCTCCGCCGACGGCAAGAGCTGGAAGCCCGACGTCCAGCTGGAGCGCTCGACCACGTACAAGATCAGCGCTACGGCGAAGGACTCCAAGGGCCGCGAGGCGCACGAGAACTCCTCCTTCACCACCGTCTCGCCCGCCAACAGCTTCATCGGGAACTTCACCCCCGAGGACGGTTCCACCGTCGGCGTCGGCATGCCGGTCTCGATCAACTTCAACAAGGCGATCACGGACAAGAAGGCCGTCCAGGCCGGTATCACCGTGACGTCCAGCAGCGGCCAGGAAGTCGTCGGCCACTGGTTCAACTCGCAGCGTCTCGACCTGCGTCCGGAGAACTACTGGCAGGGCGGCTCCACCGTCACGCTGAAGCTGGCGCTGGACGGGGTCGAGGGCGCGGACGGCGTCTTCGGCGTCCAGCAGAAGACGGTCACCTTCAAGGTCGGCCGCAACCAGGTCTCGACCGTCGACGCCAAGACGAAGACGATGACCGTCACCCAGGACGGCAAGACGATCAAGACCATCCCGATCTCTTCCGGCTCCGCCGAGAACCCCACGTACAACGGGCAGATGGTGATCTCCGAGAAGTTCAAGGAGACCCGGATGAACGGTGCGACGGTCGGCTTCACCGACGACGACGGCAAGGGCGAGTACGACATCAAGGACGTGCCGCACGCCATGCGGCTGTCCACCTCGGGCACCTTCATCCACGGCAACTACTGGGGCGCGCGGTCGATCTTCGGCAGCGCCAACACCAGCCACGGCTGCGTCGGCCTCGCCGACGTGAAGGGCGCGGGCGACGCCAACCAGCCCGCCGCCTGGTTCTACAACAACTCGCTCATCGGCGACGTGGTCATCGTCAAGAACTCCCCGGACAAGACCATCACCCCCGACAACGGCCTCAACGGCTGGAACATGAGCTGGGCGGAGTGGACGGCGGGCTCCCAGGCCTGACCCGAGCCACGCGCCCGTCCCCGGCGCGGCCCGAACCCCGTACCCAGGCGGCGGCACCCGGATCCCCTCGGATCCGCGGTGCCGCCGCCTGCGGCGTTCGTAGGACTTCTCATCACGCTCTCATGGTGGCCTTATCCCGCCATCACAAGCGCTCCATAACGTCGCGCCATGTTCTTCACCTACCTCCGGCGCGAGCTGCGCCGCCGCAGAAAGGCGGCGTTGGTCGTCGCCTCGGGGCTCGCGCTGGGCATCGCGCTGGTCATCGTCGTCAGCTCGGTCTCCACCGGCATGAGCCGGGCCCAGGACAAGGTCCTGGAATCGCTGTACGGCCTCGGCACGGACATGACGGTCACCAAGGCCGCCGCCGCACCCGGATCGGGCAGCGGACGCCCGAAGTTCGAGTTCGACGCCAAGGGCGACGACGACGCGACGCAGAGCAGCGACCGGGTCATGATCCAGGGCTTCCAGACGCTGGCCTCGTCGACCGTCACCGAGATCGGCGGCCAGAACGGTGTCGCCGGCGCCGTCGGCGGACTCGGCCTCAACGTGATGAAGGTCGACGGCCAGTTCAAGCGCGGTGAGTTCAAGCAGGACGAGAGCGCGGGCCAGGGCGGCCAGGGCGGCTTCGGCGGTCCGGGCGGCAACGGCCAGCCGCAGGGCGAGGTCAGGGGCGGCGGCGCCTCCTTCGACGTCAACTCCTACACGGTGTACGGCACCGACGTCACCGAGCAGGGAATCGGCCCGCTGACCTCCTCGAAGATCACCAAGGGGCGTACGTTCAAGACCTCCGAGACGGACGCGAAGGTGGCCGTCGTCGACTCCGCGTACGCCAAGGAGAAGAAGCTCGACGTCGGCAGGACCGTGACCATCCACGGGACGAAGTTCTCCGTGGTCGGGGTCTCGACCGCCGACAGCGGTGACGCGGCCGCCAACCTCTACATCCCGCTCAAGCAGGCGCAGACCCTCTCCGACTCGAAGGACAAGGTCACCACGGTCTATGTGAAGGCCGCGGACTCGCAGCAGATCGACCAGGTCAAGTCCGCCATCCAGAAGAACATCTCCGGCACGACCGTCACCACCTCCGCCGATCTCGCCGACACCGTCTCCGGTTCGCTCTCCACCGCCTCCGACCTGGCCTCGGGCGTCGGCAAGTGGCTCTCGATCGTGGTGCTGGCCGCCGCGTTCCTGGTGGCCGGACTGCTCACCTCCGCGGCGGTCAGCCGCCGGGTGCGGGAGTTCGGCACGCTCAAGGCGCTCGGCTGGAAGAGCGGCCGGGTCACCCGCCAGGTCGTCGGCGAGGCCCTCGTCAACGGGCTGCTGGGCGGCGTACTCGGCATCGGCATCGGCCTGGCCGGCGCGTACGCCGTCACCGCGATCAGCCCCACGCTCACCGCACAGCTCGGCTCGTCCGGCGGCGGAATGGGCGGTGGCATGGGCGGTGGCCGGTTCATGGGCGGACCGGGCAGGGACGCCGCGTCCAAGACCCTCGACATCGCGCTGACCGCACCCGTCTCGCTCTCCGTCATCCTGACCGCCGTCGCGCTGGCCGTGGCGGGCGGGCTGATCGCGGGCGGCTTCGGCGGCTGGCGGGCCTCCCGGCTGCGTCCGGCCGACGCCCTGCGACGCGTCGAATAGCCCGCCCCGCGCCCCACACCCCTCAGTCCCAGCAGGAGTTGACCCATGTACACGCTCAGAGACGTCACCAAGCGCTACACGCGCGGAAAGTCCACCGTCAACGCACTCGCCGGTGTCGATCTGACCATCGAGGACGGTGGCCGGCTGGTCATCCAGGGCCCCACCGGCGGCGGCAAGTCCACACTGCTGCAGATGCTCGGCGGCCTGGACCGCCCCACGAGCGGCAGCGTCGAACTCGACGGCGTAGACCTCGCGAAGCTCGGCGAGGCCAAGCTCACCAAGGTGCGCGCCGAGAACATCGGCTTCGTCTTCCAGAGCTTCAACCTCATCCCGACGCTCACCGCCCAGGAGAACGTCGAGACCGCGCTCGTACCGCTCGGCGGCCGGGCGGCCGAGCGCCGGAAGCGGGCCGCCGAGGCACTGGAGTCCGTCGGACTCGGTGAGCGGCTCGGGCATCTGCCCGGCGAGATGTCCGGCGGCCAGCAGCAGCGGGTGGCGATCGCCCGTGCCCTGGTCAAGCGGCCGAAGGTGCTGCTCGCCGACGAGCCCACCGGCAACCTCGACGAGTCGATGCGGGACGAGGTCATGGAGGTGCTGGAGACCATGTGGAAGGAGCACGGCCTGACCTTCGTCATGGTCACGCACGACAGCGCCATCGCCCGGCGGGCGCCCAGGCTCGCGACCATCCGCAAGGGGAAGGTCACCATCACGGAGAACGCGGCGGCCTGACCCGGTACGGGACTTGAGGAGGAGGGGGCGGGCCGGGCGGGGCCGGGCGGGCAGTCACCGTGCGCCCGGGAACCGCGGGTCACACCGCGCGCCACGCTGCCTGGCGGCCCCCACTAGTCTCGCTGCCATGACCACCGCCATCACCGCCATGATCACCGCAGTCGTCGGGGTGCTCGGCACCCTCCTCGCCCCGGTGTTCGCGCAGCGGCTGACCGCACGCCAGCGCACCGAGGAGACCCGACTGGCGGACGAACGGCGGAAGTTCGAGGAGCGGCGCACCCAGTACACGGCCATGAACCGGGCCTCCCGGCAGTTCCACACCCTCCTCAAGGACGCCCTGCACCGCATCCGCGACGGCGTTTATACGGAGCAGGAACGCAACCAGCTCGAAGAGGCCCGCCTCGACCACCGCGACCGCTACGCGGAGGCCCAGATGATCGTCCCCGAACGGATACTGCAGGCCTCCCGCGACCTCAACCAGGTGCTCGCCGGCGGTGACGCGGTCGTCAAGCGCCTGGACCGGGGCGTCGCCCACGACGGCGAGAACGTCGAACAGGCCCTGGAGGACCTGAAGTCGGCCGACCCCCGCCTCGACGCGATGTGGCGGCTGATGCGCCAGGACCTGGGCGTCACCGACTGAACCCCGCCGGAGCGCCCCTGCCCGTCAGCACGACCCGAACGGCCACAGCCGGTACGGCGAATCGAGCCGGTACTCCCCGCCCCGCTCCACCGTCAGCCGCGTCCACTCGCCGTCCCGCCGCAGGCACCCGCCGCCGTCCGCCCGCAGCCACGGCGAGTAGGCGATCCGTACCGTCACCGACCCGGCGGCGGGCATCCGCACCACCAGTGAGGCGTCGTCCCCGCGTACGGCGGCGCCCGGTGCGGAGACCAGCGGTACGGGCCCGCGCACCCGGTAGATCCGCCACCCGGCGTCCTGCCACACCGGCTCCAGCCAGTCGGCGCCGCGCCGGACGATCTCCGCCTCCGCCTCGGCGGGCCCGTCCGGCCTGCCGCTGTGCAGCACGACCAGGCCCACGCCCCACCGGTCCAGCCAGGCCCGGTACGTCGCCGGGGTCGGCGTCCCCGAGTAGAACAGCCGCCCGCGCTCCACGTCGAGCTGCCGGTTCCAGCCGCGCGCCATGTTCACGTACGGGGCGAGCACCGTCGCCTCGCGGTGGTTGCGGGCCGGCACGACCTCCACCCGCGTCCGCCCGGCGCCCAGCCGGCGCAGCTCGGCGACCACGCCGTCGGGGTGCGCCGCCCAGCCGGGCACGGAGCCGGAGACCCGCAGGTCGTCATCGGTCTTGCCGGCCAGCCAGGCCGTGTTGTACGCCAGCATCCCGGCCAGCAGCACGGCCGCGCCGCACCGCGCCCACCAGGGGCCCCCGGGGCCCCTGGGGTCTTCCGTCCGGACGGCCGCCAGCGCCGCCAGCAGCACGGGCGGACCGGCCAGCCCCACCAGCCGCTCCACGTTCGTCCCGATGGGCGAGGCGATCAGGAAGGTCAGCACGACGCCGACCGCGTACACCGCGCCCGCGAACCGGACCACCCGCCAGCCGCCCTCGCGCGGCGCCGCGAGCCACAGCGCCGCGCAGACCGCCAACGGCATCCACAGCTTGCCCGCCGCCATCGGCTGCTCACCCGTGAACGGGAAGACCAGTGTCGTCGCGGCCACCACCACGAGCGGCGGTACGGCGAGCCCGGCCGCCCGCCGCCACCGCCGGTCCAGCCCGTACGCCGCGCCCGCCACCACCAGGAACAGCCCCGCCACCGGACTCGCCGCCGTGGCCAGCGCCGCGCAGCCCGCCGCAGGGCCCGTGCGGCGGCGCCGTACGCACACCAGCGCGACCAGCCCGATCGCGACGCCCAGCGCGAACGTGGTGCGCCCGGACGCGACATTGCACCAGAGCGCCAGCGAACCCAGCACCGCGACCGCCCCCGGCCACCGCACCCCGCTCCGTACACAGAGCCGCCCCAGCGCCCACGACCCGGACAGCCCGGCGGCGACGGTCACCGTCCGCACCCCGAACGCCGCCATGAGCGGCGGCGTCAGCAGGCTGTAGTTGGCGGGGTGCGTCCCTCCGTACCAGGAGAGGTTGTACGCGGACCCCGGATGCCGGGAGGCGAAGCCGGCCCAGGCGAGCTGCGCGGCCAGATCACCGCCGCCGGTGGCCAGCACCAGCGCCCACAGCAGGTACAGCGGCACGACGACGAGCACCGCGATCCCCGGCACCCACCACAGCGCGGGATCCCCGGCCGCACCGGGCAAGGCCCGCCCGGGTTCCCGCCCGGTTTCCCGCCCGGTTTCCCGCCCGACCTTCCGCCCGGCCTTCCGGTCGCTTTCCTTCTCGCGCGGCCCGGTGCTCTCGGTGATCCCCACGCGGCAAACCCTAATAAAACAATCCGGACCGGGACGCGGCCTCCGCGTTCCCCGACCCCTCGTGGTGTAGCCGGCTACACCATGAAGCCGGGGGGCCGGCCCCTCGTGGCGACCGCCTCCCGCCAACAGAATGGAGACATCACCCGGCCGCACGACATCACCCGGCCACTCACCCGCCCGGCATCACCCCGGCCACCACCACCCACACGGAGGAACCCATGAAGGCACTGCTCTGGCTCGTGCTCTGCGCCGCCCTCGCCGCGAACCTCGCGCTCAACCTGATGGAGAACAACGCCCTCCACATCGTGCTGAGCGTGGTCTCGGGGCTGGTCGTCATCGCGTCCGGAGCGGGGCTGTGGATGCTGCGACGCGAGGCGCGGGCGTAGGGAACGTCCCCCTTGCCCGGGTCCCCTTGAAAGAACCACCGGGGAGACTGGGACAATGGGTGGGCCACAACGGTTCTGTACGTCGCTTTCGTGAGCCGCATAGCGTGCGAAGTCTGGGCGACGCCCTCAATGGCGAGGGGGACCGCCGACGCGCCCGGACGGGGGGCGTTTTCGCGCGCATGCCCACCGACGGAAGGTCTTGACCTGATGCAGGCCACCCCTGATTCCGTAACCCCGCACGAGAGCAGCATCATCGAGCCGCTGTACGCCGAGATCCTCCGGCGCAACCAGGGCGAGAAGGAATTCCACCAGGCGGTACGGGAGGTCCTGGAGACCCTCGGCCCGGTCCTCGCGAAGCGACCGGAGTTCGTGGACGCCAGGATCATCGAGCGCGTCTGCGAGCCCGAGCGCCAGCTCATCTTCCGGGTGCCGTGGTCGGACGACTCCGGCGACATCCACGTCAACCGCGGCTTCCGGGTCGAGTTCAGCAGCTCGCTGGGTCCGTACAAGGGCGGGCTGCGCTTCCACCCCTCGGTCAACCTCGGCATCGTGAAATTCCTCGGCTTCGAGCAGATCTTCAAGAACGCGCTCACCGGCATGCCCATCGGCGGCGGCAAGGGCGGCGCGGACTTCGACCCCAAGGGCCGTTCCGACGCCGAGATCATGCGGTTCTGCCAGTCGTTCATGACCGAACTCCACCGCCACCTCGGTGAGTACACCGATGTCCCCGCCGGTGACATCGGCGTCGGCGGACGCGAGATCGGCTACCTGTTCGGCCAGTACAAGCGGATCACCAACCGTTACGAGTCCGGCGTGCTCACCGGAAAGGGCCTCGGCTGGGGCGGCGCCCAGGCGCGCACCGAGGCGACCGGCTACGGCTGTGTCATGTTCACCGCCGAGATGCTGCGCAGCCGGGGCGAGTCCCTCGACGGCCAGCGCATCGTCGTCTCCGGCTCGGGCAACGTCGCGATCTACGCGATCGAGAAGGCCCAGCAGCTCGGCGCGACCGTGGTGACCTGCTCCGACTCCACCGGCTACGTCGTGGACGAGAAGGGCATCGACCTCGCCCTCCTCAAGGAGATCAAGGAGGCCGGCCGGGGCCGCGTCTCCGAGTACGCGGAACGCCGCGGCGAGCACGTCAAGTACGTCCCCGGCACCGGTGTCTGGAACGTCCCCTGCGACGTGGCCCTGCCCTGCGCCACCCAGAACGAGCTCCACGAGGCCGACGCGGTGGCCCTGGTGCGCAACGGCGTGAAGGCGGTCGCCGAGGGCGCCAACATGCCCACCACACCGGAGGCCGTACGCGTCCTCCAGGAGGCCGGCGTGGCCTTCGCCCCCGGCAAGGCCGCCAATGCGGGCGGCGTGGCCACCAGCGCCCTGGAGATGCAGCAGAACGCATCCCGCGACTCCTGGACCTTCTCCCACACCGAGGAGCGCCTCGCGGAGATCATGCGCCACATCCACGACTCCTGCTACACCACCGCGGAGCGCTACGGCAGCCCCGGCAACTACGTGGTCGGCGCCAACATCGCCGGCTTCGAACTGGTCGCGGACGCGATGCTGGCCCAGGGCCTGATCTGATCCGGCACCCCTGACACGTGACCGTGGCCCGGCAGCTCCGCACGGAGCAGCCGGGCCACGGCCGTGCGGGGCAGCCGGCAGCAGGCGGCAGCCGGCCGGGCCGACACGGCCAGGACGGGGCTACTGCTGCTCGGCCCCCGGCCCCGTCGCGTAGGCCAGGGGCGGCGCGATCGCCCGTACGTCCGCCTGCTCCTGCACCCACAGTCCGATGTACAGCGCCGCGGTCGCCTCCAGCAGTCCGGCGCGTTCCAGCCCGCCGGCGGCCACCGGTACGCAGCCCGCGTCCCGCACCAGCCCGTGCACCAGCGCGACCGCCGCCTCGTCGCCCCCGCAGACCGGGACCGCGAGCGGCTGACCGTCGAAGACCGGCGGGTTCATCCGCCACACGTCCTCGTGACAGAGGTTGAACGCCTTGACGACCCGCGCACCCGGTGCGGCGGCGGCGAGCCGCCCCGCCGCCGAGGGGCCGCCCCCGGTCAGCAGCCGGAAGCCGGGCCCGACCGGATTGGCGCAGTCGAGCAGGACCTTCCCGTCCAGCGCCGCCCGGATCTCCCCGACGACGTCCGCCCCCGCGCCGTACGGCAGCGCGGCCAGGACCACCTCGCCGAACTCCGCCGCCGCGCGCAGACTCCCGTACCCCGCACCGCCGCCGATGCGCGCCGCGAGCCGCTGGGCCTTTTGGCCGTCCCGTCCTCCGACGAACACCTCGTGCCCGGCCCGCCCCCAGTGCGTGGCCAGCGCATCCGCCATGTTCCCCGTTCCCAGCACACCGATCTTCATCGATCCGTCCCCTTCCGGCTCGCTCCAACCAATTCCGGGACGACACTAGGAAACCCGTCAGGCACCATTTGGTACGTGACGACCGACGCCTACCTCGCCGACTGCCGCGCCCGCCTCGCCTTCGACCTGCTCTCCAACACCTGGAACGCCGTGGTGATCTGGGTCCTGCGGGACGGCCCCGCCCGCCCCGGCGAACTCCGCGAGCGCATCGGCGGCATCAGCCCCAAGGTCTTGACCGAGACGCTGCGGCGGCTGGAGTTCAACGGCCTGGTGGAACGCCACGCCTACGCCGAGTCGCCACCCCGCGTCGAGTACGAACTGACCGCTCTGGGCCGGACCTTGCTCGGCCCGATCGAAGCATTCGGCGCCTGGGCCTTCGAGCACGGCGACGAGGTCATGGCCGCCCAGGACCGAAACGGCGCCTGAACTCCGCCGCCCCGGCCCCGGACACCACGGTCACCTCAGCCGGCCGCGGCACCGTTCAGCCGCCGCCGGAAGGTCTCCGCCACCCCCGTGTTCACGACCACCACCACCCCGAAGAACACCGCGGCCACCGAATGCCCCACGGCATGCACTGCGTACACACCACCACCGAGCACCACCGCCTTGACCAGCAGAACCCCCGCGAGCGGCGGTCGGAAACGGGCACGAGGCGCGGCGAACATCCCCCAGACCAGAGCGGCGGCAGCGGGCGCCCCGATCCCCAGCAGCAACCGGGCAGCCACACCCTTCCCGGTGACGAAACCCCACCAGGCCAGAGCGGCCAGTGCCGCCACCTCGACGACGAACGCCAGCAGTTCATTGGCCATGAACCAGGCCGGACCGGCCGGGGTGGCAGGAGTGCCGTGGCCTTCGTTCGTAGTCAACGGGAACTCCTCTTCGTACGGGGGTCGACCGGGGTGGCCGGACCCCGCAGTCCAGCAAGGAGGCGAAGATCCTGTCAACGCCGACGGCGGGCTGCCGAGCTGAGCCGGATCGAACCCTGAGCCGGCCTGGGGCGGGAATGTCCGCCGAGCCGCCCGACCGCTCAGACGGCGGGTGAGCCGACTCGGGTGTAGGGAACGCCGATGCTGGTGCCACCCGGGGTGACGACCCTGACGGTGACCGCGCCCAGCACGCCGGGCGGCGCCGTGGTCGTCAACTGGGTGTCGGAGACCACGGTGAAGCCGGCGGGCACGCTCCCGAACAGCACCGCGGTGGCATAGGTCAGTCCGGAGCCGGTGACGGTCACGGTGTTCCCGCCTGCCGGCGGTCCCTGGTCGGGTACCAGACCGGCGATCACCGGGACGCCCAGATACAGGTAGGTGACGGCGTTGCTCGTGCCGCCGGGCGTGGTGATGCTGACCGGTACGGTGCCGCTGACACCGGGCGGCACCGTCGCTCTGATCTCCGTGGCCGAGACAATGGCGGAGGGGGCGGCCGCCGTCGGGCCGAAGCGAACCGTACTGGCCTGGAGGAGATTCGCCCCGGTCAACGTCACGGCGTTGTTACCGCTCACCTGACCGGCGCCGGGGGTGACGCTGTTGAGGACCGGTGCGCCGAGGTAGTAGTAGGAGACGGCTTGAGTGCTGGTACCGCCGGGCGTGGTGACCGTGACGGCGACCGGTCCGGGGCCGCCGGTGGGGACCACCGCGGTCAGCTGGGTCGCCGAGACGAAGGTGAACGAAATTGCCGCGTTCACGCCGAAACGAACAGAGGTCGTACCGGTGAAGCCGGTTCCGGACAGGGTGACGGTGTTCTGGCCCGCGAGCGGTCCCTGGGCAGGAGCCACACTGTTCAGAACCGGAGCGGCGACATACGTGTAGGAGATACCGGCGCTGGTGCCGCCCGCGGTGGTGATCGTGACACTCAGCGGGCCGGCGGGTGCGGCGGGGGCGATCGCGGTGACCTGCGCGTCGGAGACGGTGATGAACGCGGCGGCCGTGGTGCCGAAGCGGACCGAGGTGGCGCCGGTGAGGCCGGTCCCGGTCAGCGTGACCGTGTTCCTGCCCTCGACCGGCCCCTGGGTGGGGGTGAGGGAGCTGATCGTGGGCGCCGCGACCGCTGCGGCGGCTGCCGGGAATTGACTGCTGCTCGTCGTGATCGCGTGGGCCGCCGCAGCCGTCGACGGCTGCGCGGCGTGGGGCATTGAGCCTGCGGAGTGCTCCACTGCCGTTCTCCTGTCGGGTGGTGTGATCGGGGTGTTGTGGACAGGACGTCATGGACGGGGGGTGTTGTGGATGGGATGGGACGGGACGAGGGGACCGGAATGTGAAGGTCGGGCGCCGCCCGGACCTCCTGGCCGGGCGGCGCGAGCGAGTGGTGCCGAGTGGGTACCCGCCCGGCCGGGTGCCGAGAGCGCCGACCGGGGCGGGCATCATGCACCGCAAGCGGTACCGGCGCCGGGCGCTGTTCCGCGCCGACGGCCGGTGCCACCGCCGTGGCGGATCAGATACCGGGGCCCGCCACATAGGTGAAGGCGCCGACGTCCGTGGCCGTGCCCGCGGGGTTGGAGAGACCCACGTCGACCGCACCGACGGTACCGGCCGGGGTGACGGCGGACACTGTCGTCGCGTTGACGACCGTGAACGGTGCCGGCACCGAGTCGAACGTGACCTGACTCGTCGAGGTCAGGTTGGTGCCCGTGATCGTCACCGCCGTTCCGCCGGACGTCGGTCCGGAGGCCGGAGCGATCCCGGTGATGGTCGGGACGTCGATGTACGTGTACGACAGACCGTTGTTGGACCCTCCGGCGGTCGTCACACTGACGCCCACCGGCCCGGCTGCCGCACCCGCGGGCACGACGACGCTGATCTGGCTGTCCGACAGCACCGTCGGTGTGGCGGTATTGGCGCCGAAGGACACCCCCGTCGCGGTGGACAGACCGGTGCCGCTGATGACGACGGTGTTGCCGCCCGCGGTGGGGCCCGAGCTCACGCTCAGACCGGACTTGAACGGGGCGCCGACGTAGAAGAACGGGATCGGATTGCTGGTTCCGCCCGGGGTGGTCACCGTCACGCCGACCGTGCCGGAACCGGACGGTGAGACAGCGGTGACCTGGGTGGGCGAGACGTTGGTGACACCGGTCGCCGGCTTGGCGCCGAAGAGCACCGCGGTGGTGCCCGTGAGGTTGGTGCCCGTGATGGTGACGGTGGTACCGCCACCGGTGGAGCCCTGGTTGGGACTGATTGGCATGATCGTCCTCCGTGTTCCCTGAACTGACCTCTCGAATGCCGAAGTTGACTTCGAGACGGGCCCGGAGCGGGGCCCATGGCCGCGGCTTGGACCACCGGGACGCTGTCCGGCCCCGGCCGTCCGCGCTCACCTCCCGCTCGACCGGTCCCCGGGGACGCCGCTGGGCGAGCCCGGGGAACCTTCCGAAGGACGCCTGTCGTGGGGAACCGCGCCGTCATTGGCTGTACGCCGAGCAGGGCACTCGGAGCCGTGATGAGCCGAGTCGCGCCGGCCGACCCCGCAGGCCGTGGCCGGCCGGTCGCTCTCGTGGCCCCGATGACGAGGTGTTCGGTGTGCGCGCATGGATCGCGCACCGCTCACTTGCAGAGGCCGGAGGCTGCCGCATCAGCCCCTGCTGCTGTTCGGCAGGGACGACTGGTCGGATCCAAGTCCTCTACAGGGGTGCCCATCGCGGCCATCCGGAGCAAAAGATGCCGAGGCCCATCATGCGTGGACGGTCGGCGAACAGAACGGTTCCGCGTCCCCCGGAGAGGGATGGGCGGCCCACCGGTTCGGTTACGCAAGTGACCCATACAACTGGAATATGACACAAGTGCCATGACGGGCGACCACCTGAACGGACGATGGTACGAGGGCGGGCGCATCAGTACGCCGGGGGTACCCGAATCCGCCGCTTCTTTCACTATGCGCCCCGGTGCAGGAGGCCGGTGGCAGGGCGAGCTGAGCGAGGGGTTCTGTGCGCGGCCCTGCTCAAGGCGGGAGCAGCACTCGATGCTGACGCCGGCCAGGGCGGGTGACCTCGTCACGGCGCAGCCCGGGTACACGGCGAGCGCGCCGGTCGTCGGGCAGTCCGGCCCGGTCCGGGGGTAAGCGCGGCGCGCCGGGAGCGCAGGAAATCGGCGATCTCGCACGAGGGCGGCGGCACACCCCGGCAGTGGCCCCGCCCGCCGCGTCGCACTGCGCGGCGGGCAGGGCGGCCTTGAGCTGGACCATCCTTCCCACGCCCTGGATTCAGCGTGGATGCTCTCCGCCACGCCGCTGGTGGGCGACATGGCTTGCCAGTGCATCGAGCTGTCGGCAGTGGTAGTCAGTGCTTGGCGAGAGCCCTCGCAGCTGCACTTCCCACGGCCGGCCGCCAGGCCGTACGACGACGGCGCAGGCACCCCTGGCGTGAAGCACCATGCAGGGCATCTCCTTGACCCGGTCGAACACCACCTGGCCAGGCCTCAGCTGCCGCCAGGACGTCCCGTTCGCGGCAGGCTTTCACCTGGGGGTATTGTCCGGCGCGTTCGGCGTCTTGCGGTTCCCGCGCAACCGCGACGGAAGCGAGAGCGAGCCGCCCACGGTGTACGCCGACGGCTTCACTGGAGACCTCTACCTGGACAAGCCCGCCGAAGTGGCTCGCTACAACGCGGCCTTCGCCGACATCTGTACCAAGGCAAGCGACGAACAGGCCTCGCGGCGTCTGATCTCTGAAGTGTCAGGGAGTTATGAAAAGCAATAGTTCAACCGGTTTGGTGTGGTTCAAGTCCAGCTACAGCAACCAGCAGTCAGCCTGCGTGGAGGTGGCGGACGGTGCTGCCGGCCTCGTGCCGGTGCGGGACAGCAAGGACGCCTCCGGACCCGTTGTCGCCTTCAGCGGTCGCAGCTGGTCAGCGTTCATCGCTGATGTGAAGGCGGGACCTGGCGCCCGCTGACCGTCGCCCCGGCGGTCGCTCCGGCAGGTTGCCGAGGTTGAGATCGTGATGCTGTGACCGGGCCGACGGCCAGGCCGGTCACAGCAACGACGCGACATCACCCTCCCGAACGCGCGGTGTCAGACCCAGCGGATAGCGTCCTCGCCACCGGTCAACACCCCGTCCAAGGAGCCCTCTTGAGCGACGCGTACTCTCCCGTCCCCGAACTGAACTTGCTCAAGGAGTTCCAGGACAGCCTCGAAGGGCAGTTCTTCGCACCCGGATTCGAGCTGTTCGAGTACGACAAGGGCCTGGACTGGTTCTGCGGCGACGCACCCGACGCATACCTGGACCGGCTGATCCCGTTCGCGTACGCGACGTCCTCCGGCTCGTACTACGCCCTGTGGCGCTGCGACGACCGCACCGACCTCGCCACCCTGCCCGTCATCTTCTTCGGTGACGAGGGCGACGTCTGTGTCGAGGCCTGCAACCTGCGCGAACTCTTCTTTCTGCTCGCCGTCGAGCCGGACGACGCCGAGGACCGCGCCCGCCTCGCCGCCCCACGCCAGAGGTATCACGTGTGGCTGCAACAGAACTTCCCGCTCACGCCGCTCGACGACGCGGGGGTCATCGACAGGGAGATCCGGGCCGAGTACACCCGGCGGTTCGGCGACTGGGTCTCGGAGTTCGCCTCCGAGGACCTCCTCGGAGATGTGCTCGGCACACTCGGCCAGGACGTACCCGCGTCATAGGCGCCGTCACCCGCGAATCTCTGCCGCGCACGGGCCGTTCGCCTTCCGCGTCGCCCCGGGTGAGGCCCCCGCCGCCAGGCGCAAGGCCGGATCGGTCCAACTCTTCTCTGCTTGCTCAAGGGCGCGCCTGCGGCGTTCCGCCGACTCCGGCCGAACGGCCACTGCCCGCACCCCGAAACGCCGCCCCTGACCAGCAGGAAGGTGCCCGCCGGCCAAAACAGGCAGGCGGGCACCGAGTGGCTGATCAGCGATCACAAGCAGCGGCATGCTTCCGCGTGTCGGCGGACGCGGGCGACACCCCCGCCGAGAACTTGCCGAGCTTGCATCCGCTGCACGTCACCCATCGACAGCCACGCGGGCCTTTCTGGTGGAGCCCGGCGCGATCGCCGACGACGCAGGGCGTGACCTCCGCGCAGCGGCGACCATGGTTCGGACCTGGAGCCTTGCCCGAAGGCCCGATTCCTTCTGCGCGGAGCGGGTCCCTGGAGATCCTTTCGCAGCGGTACCACCTGTGGTCGACGGCGGGTGAGGTGCTCAGTGGGACGGGTGGATCGCGAAGCGCTGGGCGAAGTCGCCTTCGCACTGGTACTGGACGATGCCGGCACCGTTGTTGGGGTCGCGGTTGGCGACGGTCAGGCACTTGTCCGCGAACGTCCTGATCTCGTACTGTCCGCCGCCGACCGGGACGAGGTCGAAGCGTTGGGCGAAGTCGCCTTCGCACTGGTACTGGACGATCCTGGCACCGTTGTTGGGGTTGCGGTTGGCGACGGTCAGGCACTTGTCCGCGAACGTCCTGATCTCGTACTGTCCGCCACCGACCGGGACGAGGCTGAAGCGTTGGGCGAAGTCGCCTTCGCACTGGTACTGGACGATGTCGGCACCGTTGTTGGGGTTGCGGTTGGCGACGGTCAGGCACTTGTCCGCGAACGTCCTGATGTCACGGACCGGGACAGCGGCCTTCGACTGCTGAGCATGTGATGACGTGGCTGCCGCAGCGGCTTGCGGCATGGCTGCCACCGGGACGAGAGTCGCCGCCACCGCAGCAGCGGCTACCGCCCCCCAAGCGACCTTTCCGAACTTGACGCGCATTCGTACCCCTTTCACCTGCGACGGAACACCCGTGCTCACGGCCGTCGTTTTGAATCGGAACAGTCGAATCGTCCCGTTTCATCAGGGCATCCAGGAAGGGCAGAAGGGGCAAATCACCCTCGAAGGGGGCGCTCGAAGCTTCCGGGGACAAGCCTTCCCACGAGTCGCGCCCCCTGCTGGCTCGGCACTGGACCCCGGAGCGGACCTCGAAAATTGCGCCCTCATCAGCAGGAAGGTGCCCGCCGGCCCAAAGCGGGCGGGCACTCACCGGCCCCAGTTGGTCTGTCACTCCCCAGCCGGAGCGACCCCGATCGGGCAGGAGACGCCCGTGCCGCCGATGCCGCAGTAGCCCGCCGGGTTCTTGTCGAGGTACTGCTGGTGGTAGCCCTCCGCGGGCCAGAAGGTGCGGCCCTGCGCCGGGAGGATCTCCGTGGTGATCGCGCCGTGCCCAGCGGCTGTGAGGACCTTCTGGTAGGCCTCGCGGGAGGCAGTCACCGCCGCCTCCTGGGCGGGGGAGTGGGTGTAGATCGCCGAGCGGTACTGGGTGCCCACGTCGTTGCCCTGGCGGAAGCCCTGGGTCGGGTCGTGGGACTCCCAGAAGAGCTTCAGCAGCTCGGGGTACGAGACGGTCTCCGGGTCGAAGACGACGCGGACCGCCTCCGTGTGGCCGGTCAGGCCCGAGCAGACCTCTTCGTACGCGGGGTTCTCGGTGTAGCCGCCCTGGTAGCCGACGAGCGTCGTCCAGACGCCCTCCGTCTGCCAGAACTTGCGCTCGGCGCCCCAGAAACAGCCCAGCGCGAAGTCCGCGACCTCCAGGCCCTCCGGGTACGGGCCCACCAGGGGGTTGCCGAGGACCGTGTGGTGGGTGGGGACGGTGAATTCGGGGGTGGGGCGGCCCTTCAGGGCCTCCTCCGGGGTGGGGAGCTGGGGGGTACGGCGTTGCAGGAACATGCGGGGGCTCCTCCTGGGGTGAGTGTGCAGTGCGTACAACGCGGTGGGGGTGTCATGGATTCCGCCCGGCCCCACGCGCGTGCCGTCAGTGCGGCAGGGTCGCCGGGGTGCCGCCGTTCGCCTCGTAGCCGGCCACCGCCAGCGCCCGGTAGACCGTGTACTCGGCGGCCGGGTCGGGGCCCTGTGTCCACGGCAGCGCGCCGACGTGGCCGTCGATGTGGACGAGCTGGGCCATCGCCTCCGACCAGCGTTCCATCCGGACCAGGAAGAGGACCAGGAGGTGGCGGACGTGGGCGAGCATCGGGTCGTCGGGGCGGGCCGCGTGCACCGCGAACAGGGCGCCCTCGACCGCCTTGGTCACCACCGCGCTGCGGTAGAAGCCCTGCACCAGATTGACCTCGGGCAGGTGCTCGTACACCGCGAAGAGCGGCAGCGCGGCCAGCAGCGAGCCCTGCGGGGCGCGGGCGGCGGCCGCGGTGGCGAAGCGGTCGGCCTCCTCGCGCGAACCGTGCCACTTCTCGCACCAGAAGTGCAGCGCGGCGATGTGCGCGCCCATGTGGGCCGGGGCCCGGTCCATCACCTTCGCCCAGAGCTGGTCGAACTCCTCGTGGGAGTAACCCAGTCCGCGGGAGACGGCCAGTTCGGTGAGGTACGGAACGGGGTCGCCCGGCGCCAGCAGAGCCGCCTCGCCGCAGACCGTACGGGCCTCCTCCAGGATGATCCGGAAGTCGTCCGTCCCGGCGGTCGACGAACGCCACGCCTGCTGCACCAGGAACTCCGCGTGCACCGCCGCGCCGCCCGCGTCCTTCGGCGCCTCGGCCCGCCATGCGCGCAGCCACGCACCACCGACCCCGGGCTGCTGCGCCAGCTCCAGCGAGGCGGCCCCGGCGAAGGCCTGCACCCGCTGCCACCGCACCTCGCCCTCCTTGGGCGTACCGGCCAGCAGCTGCGAGGCGGCCCGCCAGTCCTGGGAACGCTGCACGACGTCGAGCACGTCCAGGAGGTCCTGGTCCGGGCCCGGCAGCCGGATGTCCAGCTCCTCCTGGCGCACGAAGCCGTACGCGTCCGGGTCCGCGGCGTCCGGGGAACCCGGCGCGACCAGGCGGATCCCGCCCCGGCGGCGCAGCACGAAGGGGCCGATGACGGCCGCGAGCATGCACAGGGCGATCAGGAACCAGAGAATCTCCATGCCCCCATTGTCACCGGACGGCCCGGTAGTCCGGTGGGCGCCCTCGTGACGAACTACGCTCGGGCCCCATGAGCGACCAGCACAGCTTCGAGACCCTCGCGATCCACGCGGGAAACACCGCCGATCCCCTCACCGGCGCCGTTGTTCCGCCCATCTACCAGGTGTCCACGTACAAGCAGGACGGCGTGGGCGGACTGCGCGGCGGCTACGAGTACAGCCGCAGCGCCAACCCGACCCGTACCGCCCTGGAAGAGAACCTCGCGGCCCTGGAGGGCGGCCGCCGCGGGCTCGCCTTCGCCTCCGGCCTCGCCGCCGAGGACTGCCTGCTCCGTACGCTGCTGACCCCCGGCGACCACGTGGTCATCCCGAACGACGCCTACGGCGGCACGTTCCGGCTGTTCGCGAAGGTCGTCTCGCGGTGGGGCGTCGAGTTCTCCGTCGCCGACACCTCGGACGTGGCGGCGGTACGGGCGGCGATCACCCCGCGCACCAAGGCGATCTGGGTGGAGACCCCGTCCAACCCGCTGCTCGGCATCACCGACATCGCGGCGATCGCCGGTGTGGCCCGCGCCGCGGGCGCCCGTCTGGTCGTCGACAACACCTTCGCCAGCCCCTACCTCCAGCAGCCCCTCGCCCTGGGCGCCGATGTGGTGGTCCACTCCACCACGAAGTACATGGGCGGTCACTCGGACGTCGTCGGCGGTGCGCTGATCGTCAACGACCCCGAACTCGCCGATGAGTTGGCGTACCACCAGAACGCGATGGGTGCGGTCGCCGGGCCGTTCGACGCCTGGCTGGTGCTGCGCGGCATCAAGACCCTCGCGGTCCGCATGGACCGGCACTGCGAGAACGCCACCAAGGTCACCGAGCTGCTCACCCGGCACCCCAAGGTGACCCAGGTCCTCTACCCGGGACTGCCCGAGCACCCCGGTCACGAGGTCGCCGCCAAGCAGATGAAGGCCTTCGGCGGCATGGTGTCCTTCCGCGTCCAGGGCGGCGAGGAGGCGGCGGTCCAGGTCTGCAACCGGGCGAAGCTGTTCACCCTCGGTGAGTCGCTGGGCGGCGTCGAGTCGCTCGTGGAGCACCCGGGCCGGATGACGCACGCCTCGGCGGCGGGCTCCCCGCTGGAGGTGCCGGCCGACCTGGTCCGCGTCTCCGTCGGCATCGAGAACGCCGACGACCTGCTGGCCGACCTGACGCAGGCGCTCGGCTAGAGCCGGCCAATCAGGAAACCCGGCGGGAATCCGGGCGGGCTCGAACGCTTCGAGTCCGCCCGGCCGTCCGGGGCCTTCTCAGGCGTCGGCCTGCTCGTCCTCCAGCATCGCCCGGATCTGTTCGCGCAGTTCCGGGCTGTCGGTGTGTTCATGGACGGAGACCGCGTGTTCCGTTGCGGCCCGTACGACTTCCTCCTCCTCACCGGAGATGGTGAGCGAGCAGTGCGACACTCGGATGCTTGCGGCAGTCGGCGATCTTCCTGGTCATGGCAGCCTCCCGGGGACCGTCACGCAATCCCGCACATACCAGGATAGTTCGGCGGTCATCACCGCTCACCAACCGTCCAGCGGCGTCGTCTCGGCCGGTGGTACCTGCCAGGGGTGTACCGCCATCGCCCAGACCGCGAAGGCCACCACCGCGACGCACGCCACCACCAGCATCAGCCGACGGACGAACAGCCGCCGGCGCAGCAGCCGCCCGCCGCGCTGCGCCGCCCGCCGCGCCAGATCGGCGGGCACCTGTGGATGCGGGCCGTCCAGCATCCGCCGGACCTCGTCCTCCCGGTCGCCGCTGCGGCTCACCGCGCGACCCCCAGCGGGCCCGCCGGACCCCGCCGCGCCGTGGGACGGCGGGTGCCGCGCATCGTGGCCACCGAGCGGTTGCAGAGCGCCCGCACCCGGTCCACCGGCAGACCGAGCAGCGCCGCGGTCTGCTCCTCCGCGACCCCCTCGTACAGCCGCAGTACGAGGACGAGACGCTCCTGCGGTGTCAGCGGGTCCAGCAGACCGCCGCGCGGCCGGTGATGGTGCCAGACCTCTTCGGCGAACCGGACGGCGAGCTCGCGCCGGGTGCGGTCGTACGGATCCTCGCCGCGCAGCCGGTCCCACTGCGCGTATGTGCACGCCAGCGCGGCCGTCAGCAGCCGCTGGGCCCGGGGATTGGCTCCCGGCGGCCGCATCGGCTCGGCGGTGAGCAGCGTGGCGGTGTGCAGCAGGCGGCCGGCCGCGCCCGCGACGAAGGTCTCGAACTCCTGGGCGCGGCGCCGCTCCCGGCCCGTCTGGCGCTCTCGCACAGTCCACATCCGAGCCCCTTCGCGGGCTCCTGGTCAAGAGGCGTGCAGCAGGTCGGCCCGGGGCCGGGACGCCCTCAGCCGGCCGGTGGCGCCTGGTGCGAGGTCTGGCGGGCGGCCAGCGACGCGTTGAACCGGGTGAGCAGCGCGCAGAACGTCTCGCGCTCCTCGGTCGTCCAACCGTCCGTCACCTGCGTCATGAGCTCGCGGCGGGAGCCGCGGACCTCGTCCAGCCGGGCCTGGCCGCGCGGCGACAGCTGGAGCACGACGGCCCGGCCGTCCTCGGGGTGCGAGGTGCGCTTGACCAGTCCGGTGTCGACGAGCGGGGCGACCTGCCGGGTCACGGTCGAGGAGTCGATCCCCATGCCCGCGGCGAGCGCCTTGACGCCCATCGGCCCTTCCCGGTCCAGCCGGTTGAGCAGGAGGTAGGCGGCCCGGTCCATGGAATTGCGCACCTGGCCGACACCGCCGAGGCGGGTCTGCTCGGCACGGCGGGCGAATACCGCGACCTGGTGCTGCAGGGCGTCGAGGACGTGGTCGGAACCCGTGGGTTCGGGGGCGGCGCCCCCGGAAGGAGACGCAGCTGTCGTCATGTCCTGAGGGGGCATGGCCGGGGGCTCTCTTCGTGCGGTGTCGGATGGGTGGGGGACAGAGTACGCGGCCACGGGGCAACGCGTACCAGCGCTGCGCAAACCCGTGGACAACGGCCCAGGAGGGGACGGGACGCGGCGGCCGGTGCCCTGCCGAGCTGCAAGACTTACCGTATGAACTTCCGCGCGACCGGCCACTTTCCCCCGCTGATCCTCGACGACGTCCGCGGAGCGCAGAAGATGCTCTCCGGTGTGGCCAGGATGACCGCCATGGAAGGCAGCCGCCATCTGACCGACCTGGTGGGCGCGCCGGTCCACCTCAAGTGCGAGAACCTGCAGCGGACCGGCTCGTTCAAACTGCGTGGTGCGTATGTACGCATCGCGGGGCTGTCGCCGGTGGAGCGGGCGGCCGGGGTCGTCGCCGCGAGCGCCGGAAACCATGCGCAGGGTGTCGCACTCGCGTCTGCGCTGCTCGGCGTACGGTCGACGGTCTTCATGCCGGTCGGGGCGCCGCTGCCGAAGGTGGCCGCCACCCGCCAGTACGGGGCCGAGGTCCGGCTGCACGGACATGTCGTCGACGAGACGCTGGCCGCCGCGCAGGAGTACGCACAGGAGACCGGTGCGGTCTTCATCCACCCCTTCGACCACCCGGACATCATCGCCGGGCAGGGCACGGTGGGCCTGGAGATCCTCGAACAGTGCCCCGAGGTGCGGACCATCGTCGTGGGGATGGGCGGCGGCGGGCTCGCGGCGGGCATCGCGGTGGCGGTCAAGGCGGTCCGGCCCGACGTACGGATCGTCGGGGTGCAGGCGGCGGGCGCGGCCTGCTACCCGCCGTCGCTGGCGGTCGGCCATCCGGTGTCGATCGATTCGCCGACCACGATGGCGGACGGCATCAAGGTGGGGCGCCCCGGCGATGTGCCGTTCGAGCTGGTCAGGGAGTGGGTCGACGAGGTCCGTACGGTCTCCGAGGACGAGCTGTCCAGTGCGCTGCTGCTCTGCCTGGAGCGGGCGAAACTGGTGGTGGAACCGGCCGGGGCGAGCCCGGTCGCGGCGCTGCTGAGCGACCCGAAGTCGTTCCACGGACCGGTGGTCGCGCTCCTTTCGGGCGGCAACGTGGACCCGCTGCTGATGCAGCGCGTCCTGACCCACGGCATGGTGGCGGCCGGCCGGTACCTGAGCCTGCGGCTGCGGCTTGCCGACCGCCCCGGCGCGCTGGCCACGCTGCTGGGCGTGCTCTCGGTGGTCGACGCCAATGTGCTCGACATCGGTCATGTGCGGACCGATCCCCGGCTCGGGCTCACCGAGGTCGAGGTGGAGCTCCAGCTGGAGACGAAGGGCCCGGAGCACTGCGCGGAGGTCTCGGCGGCACTGCGGGACGCGGGTTATCTGGTGATGGACTGAGGCGCGGGCCGCCCGGTGACGGACCGACCCGTACGGCGTCGTACCGAACCCTTGCCTGTCGCGATGTATCGCGTTACGTTGCTGTGGTCGCCGGGGTGGGGCGGGCATGGCCGCCCGCAGCTGCTCGCCAGGCGCGGAAAGACCGTCAAACCTAGGATCTGTTGAGGAAGTCACCCGAACGCACTGGGGGAATCCCGTATGCCAGGCGCCATCCATGCCGAAGGCCTGGTGAAGACCTTCGGCGATGTACGAGCACTAGGCGGTGTCGATCTCGATGTGCCGGAAGGCACCGTCCTCGGACTTCTCGGCCCCAACGGCGCAGGCAAGACGACCGCCGTGCGCGTCCTCACCACGCTGCTCAGACCCGACAGCGGCAGGGCCGTCGTCGCGGGCATCGACGTACTGAAGAAGCCCAACGAGGTGCGCAGGTCGATCGGCCTCTCCGGCCAGTTCGCCGCGGTCGACGAGTATCTGACCGGCCGTGAGAACCTCCAGATGGTCGGCCAGCTCTACCAGATGACCGCACGCGACGCGAAGGCCCGGGCGGGGGAGCTGCTGGAGCGGTTCAACCTCGCCGACGCCGCCGACCGCACGGCCAAGACGTACTCCGGAGGCATGCGCCGCCGCCTCGACCTGGCCGCGGCGCTCGTCGTCTCCCCGCCGGTCATGTTCATGGACGAGCCGACCACCGGCCTCGACCCGCGCAACCGGCAGCAGCTCTGGGAGGTCATCGAGGAACTCGTCGCGGGCGGCACCACGCTGCTGCTCACCACGCAGTACCTGGAGGAGGCCGACCACCTCGCCCATGAGATCTGCGTGATCGACCACGGCCTGGTCATCGCCCGCGGCACCTCCGACGAGCTCAAGGCCCGCACCGGCGGCGAACGCGTCGAGGTCGTGGTCCACCAGCGCGACCAGATCGAACCGGCCCGCGCCGTCCTCGCCCACCTCGGCAAGGGCGAGGTCACCATCGCCGAGCACATGCGCAAGCTGACCGTCCCGGTCCTCGGCGGAGCCAAGCTGCTGGCCGAGGTCATCCGCGACCTCGACGCCCGTGGCGTGGAGATCGACGACATCGGGCTGCGCCGCCCCACCCTCGACGACGTCTTCCTCTCGCTGACCGGCCACACGGCGGGCACGCAGAACGGCGAGGGGAACGGGAACGAGGACGGGAACGGGGACGGGAACGGCGCCACGACCGGGGCCGGGGCCGACCGGGCCGATGGCTTCCTGGCGGGAACGGAGGCGGTCAAGTGAGCGCGATATCCGGAACGCCCCTGACCCCCGCCGCTCCCAGGACGGGCGGCGGGATCGGGCAGTCGATGCGCGACTCGCTCGTCATCGCCCGCCGCAACCTCATCCGGATGGCCCGGATACCCGAGATGATCATCTTCGGGCTCATCCAGCCGATCATGTTCGTCGTGCTGTTCAGCTACGTGTTCGGCGGCTCGATGATGATCGGCGGCTCCACCAGCCCCGTCGAGTACCGGAACTTCCTGATGGCCGGCATCTTCGCGCAGACCGTCACCTTCGCCACCGCCGGGGCCGGCGCGGGCATCGCCGACGACATGCACAAGGGCCTCATCGACCGGTTCCGCTCGCTGCCCATGGCGCGCGGCGCGGTGCTCACCGGCCGTACGCTCGCCGACCTCGTCCAGACGACGCTGACCCTGCTGGTCCTCGCCGTCGTCGCGCTGCTGGTCGGCTGGCGCACCCACGAGAACATCGGCAAGGTGCTCGGCGGCTTCGCGCTGCTGCTCCTGCTGGGGTACGCCTTCTCCTGGATCGGGGCGCTGATCGGCCTCTCGGTCCGTACCCCCGAGGCGGCCACCTCCGGCGGGCTGATCTGGCTCTTCCCGGTGACGTTCATCTCGAACGCCTTCGTGCCCACCGAGAACATGGCGAGCTGGCTCCAGCCGATCGCCGAATGGAATCCGTTCAGCGCCACCGTCCAGGCGTGCCGGGTGCTCTTCGGCAACCCGGGCGTGTCGCCGTCGGACGCCTGGCCGATGGTGCACCCGGTCTGGGCGTCGCTGATCTGGTCGCTGCTGATCCTGGTGGTCTTCCGCACCCTGGCGGTGCGCAAGTACCGGCAGGTGGCGGTCTGAGCACCGCCGCGCACGCCAGGAGCCCCCGGCCCGACGGGCCGGGGGCTCCTGGCGTCGGTCTGCAGGATCAGCCGGTGTACGGCTTCGCCGCGAGGATCTTCACGGTGGCCGTCTTGCCGTTCGGCAGCTCGTACTCGGCGTCGTCGCCCATCCGCTTGCCGTTCACGCCGGTGCCGAGCGGCGACTGCGGGGAGTAGGTCTCGATGTCCGAGCTCGCGTACTCGCGGGAGGCGAGCAGGAAGGTCATCGTGTCGTCCGGGTCGCCGTCGAAGGCGATCGTCACGACCATGCCGGGCTCGACCACGCCGTCGTCGGCAGGCGCCTCGCCGACCTTCGCGTGCTCCAGGAGCTGGGTCAGCTGGCGAACCCGGAGCTCCATCTTGCCCTGCTCCTCCTTGGCGGCGTGGTACCCGCCGTTCTCGCGCAGGTCGCCCTCCTCACGGGCCGCCGCGATCTTTACGGCGATTTCCGTGCGCGCGGGACCAGACAGGTACTCCAGCTCGGCCTTGAGCTGGTTGTACGCCTCCTGCGTGAGCCAGGTGACGTTTTCGCTGGTCTGGGTCACAGGGTGCTCCTCGTCGGTACTGGGAATACAAAGCATCGCCCTACCCGTAAGCATGTGCTTCCACGGGTGGGCGAAACCACGAGCCTAACAATTCCGCAGGAAAAGGGGGAGAAGGTAAAACATCAGGACCGCGTAGACGCAGGTCAGGCCCGGACGGGGCGGGTCAGGGCCGGCGTGCGCCGGTCAATGGGAGGCGCCGTCGTCGGTGGTGCAGCCCATCAGCTCGACGCTGGTGGCCCTGGACGTCGTACGCAGCGAGACGACGCGGTCGATCCGGTCGGTGCGCTCGTCGAAGCGGAAGTCCTTGCGGGCCACGTCGCTGCCGTCCTCGTGCTGCGCGCGCAGGGTGCAGTAGCCCTTGGCGTCCTTGTCCTTGCGCACTTCGAGGTGGATGTCGACCCGCTGGTCCGAGACGACCTGGCGCTTGATCACCTCGGCGCTGATGCCCTGGCCGGTGATGTAGTCGTAGCCGATCCAGCCGACCACACCGAGGAGCACGACACCCAGCACCGAGCCGATGATCTTGAGCTTGCGGTCCGCGCGCTGGTCCGCGGAGCGGCCGTAGCGGTTCTCCGGAAGCGCTTCGCGCACCGCCGTCATGATCGTTCCTCCCGTGCCGGGGATCGAGGAATTTTCCACCCCCCGGTTTCGGTCACTATAGAAGCCTGCCTACATGCCGAATCACTGAGGATCGAGTCTTGACCGAGCAGCTGCGACTGATGGCCGTCCACGCCCACCCCGACGACGAGTCGAGCAAGGGCGCGGCCACCATGGCCAAGTATGTGTCCGAGGGGGTGGACGTGCTGGTGGTGACCTGCACGGGAGGCGAGCGCGGCTCCATCCTCAATCCGAAGCTCCAGGGCGACGCGTACATCGAGGAGAACATCCACGAGGTGCGCAAGAAGGAGATGGACGAGGCCCGGGAGATCCTGGGCGTCGACCAGGAGTGGCTGGGCTTCGTCGACTCGGGTCTGCCCGAGGGCGACCCGCTGCCCCCGCTGCCCGAGGGCTGCTTCGCGCTGGAGGACGAGGAGAAGGCCGCGAGCCGGCTCGTCCGCAGCATCCGTGCGTTCCGGCCGCAGGTCGTCACGACGTACGACGAGAACGGCGGGTACCCGCACCCCGACCACATCATGACCCACAAGATCACGATGATCGCCTTCGACGGTGCGGCGGACGCCGAGCAGTTCCCGGAGTCGGAGTTCGGCCCGGTCTGGCAGCCGCAGAAGCTCTACTACAACCAGGGCTTCAACCGGCCGCGCACGGTGGCGCTGCACGAGGCGCTGCTGGCCCGTGGTCTGGAGTCGCCGTACGGCGACTGGCTGAAGCGCTGGAAGGAGTTCGAGCGCGACGAGCGCACGCTGACCACGCACGTTCCGTGTGCGGACTTCTTCGAGATCCGTGACAAGGCGCTGATCGCGCACGCCACGCAGATCGATCCGGACGGCGGCTGGTTCCGCGTCCCGATGGACATCCAGAAGGAGGTCTGGCCCACCGAGGAGTACGAGCTGGCGAAGTCTCTCGTCGATACCTCCCTCCCCGAGAGCGACCTCTTCGCGGGCATCCGCGACAATGCCTGATATGTACGCGACCCAGGCACTGACCGACCTCGTTCCGCTTGCTGAAGAGCTCGACAAGAACAAGGTGACCCCAGGCGTTCTCGGCTTCATCGTCTTCGCGGCGCTCGCCGTGGGCGTGTGGCTGCTGATGAAGTCCATGAACCGGCACATGGGCAAGGTCGACTTCGAGGAGGCCCCGGACCCGGACGCGGAGGCCGAAGCGCCCGTGGCGGCCGGTTCCGCGAAGCGGAAGTAGCCGGAAGCAGCCGGAGGCGGTCGACGGGGGCGGCCGACGGGGGCGGTTCCGGCGTTCCGGAGCCGCCCCGGCACGAGTCCGGCCGGTCGGTGACCGGCCGGACTCAGGGCTGTCCTCGGCCCGGGGCCGGCCTCAGTCGCCGGGCGGGCCGTACGCGGCCGGCACCGGCACGCCCATGACCTCCCGGGCATGACGTGTCGGTGTCATGCCCAGGCGCCACGCCTGCCACCCGTCCTCCAGGTCCACGCCACGGTTCAGCACCACCGTGAACGCCGCTGCGCAGTCCTCCAGCTTGCCGTCGCGCGCCGGGTGCCCGGCCCGCAGCAGCTCGGCCAGCTCCTCCTGGGCCACCGCCGTACCCACCTCGCTGCCGCCCGGCGAGGCGTAGGGCAGCAGCGTGCAGCGCAGGAAGCGGGCCCAGTCCGCGCCCCGCGCGTCGCCGTACGAGTCGAACAGCTCCACCGCCTCGCCGCACAGCTCCAGCGCCTGCGGGGAACGGTTGTTGCCCGCGTCGATCAGCGCCAGCTCCAGGCACGTCCACGCCTCGCCGTGGGCGACCCCGATGCGCCGGAAGTCGGCGCGGGCGTCCATCAGGAGCTGGCGGGCGAAGCCGGAGTTGCGCAGGTTCCCGGTCTGGGCCGCCCGCTGGTCACGGGTGACCCGGCCCGAGTGGTGGCGGGCGCACGCCAGCCCGTACACGTCCCGCATCCGGGAGAACATCGTGCGGGCCCGCTCCAGCTGCCGCACCGCCCGGTCCGTGTCGCCGCTCTCCTCCAGGGCCTGGCCCAGGTAGAACAGCGTCCACGCCTCGCCGCGCGCGTCCTCGTTGTCCCGGTGCCGCTCCAGCGCCAGGTTCAGCTGCTCCACCGCCGGGGCCGGGTCGCCGTCCAGGAGCCGGGCGCGGGCCAGCTGGGTCAGCGCCCACGCCTCGCCCCGCTCGTCACGGGTACGGCCGTACAGGTCCAGGGCCGTGCGCAGCGCCTCCTCGGCCCGCTCCACGGCGCCCATCCGCAGCAGGGTCTGGCCGAGCTGGAACCGCGTCCACGCCTCGCCGTGCAGCGACTCGCCTTCCCGGTGCAGGGTCAGCGCGGTGTCCAGCAGGGTCAGCGCCTCAGCGAGCCGGGCCCGGTCGCGCTCGACGGCCGCCAGGGCGTGCATCGACCAGGCCCGGTCCTCCGCCTGCTCCTCGGAGGACTGGAGCTCGATCGCCTCGCGCAGCCGCGCCGACGCCTCGGTCAGATTGCCCTGGTGGTGCAGGGTGATGCCGAGCGAGCAGAGCGCCAGCGCCGTACCCGCCCCGTTCTGCGCCTCCCGGTAGAGGCCGACCACCGACGACAGGGTGGTGCGGGCCTTGTCCAGCTCGCCGAGCTGCCGGGCCGCGATGCCGGTGCGCCACTGCACGGACCGCTCAAGCAGTCCCTTGTCCACCGCCTGCGTCAACTCGCTGATCTCGCCCAGCCGGTAGAGGTCGCCGCGCAGCAGGCAGTAGTCGCACAGCGCGCCCAGCAGGTCCAGCACGGCACCCTGGTCGACGCCCTCGGCGTGCCGCAGCGCGGAGGTGATGAAGCTCGACTCGTCGTCCAGCCAGCGCAGCGCCGCGTCCAGCGAACCGAAGCCGTGCGAGCCGAACTGGCCGGCCCGGGTGGACATCTTGCCGTCCACCATCCGGATCACCGCACCGGCCAGGTCCGCGTAGTTGCGGATCAGCCGCTCCTGCGCGGCGGTACGGTCCGACGCCTCCTCCTCGTCCCGCAGCCGGTCCAGCGCGAAGCCCCGTACGAGGTCGTGCAGCCGGTAGCGCGAGCCCCGGACATGGGTCAGCAGCCCGGCCCCGGCCAGCGCCTTCAGCAGCCGCTCGGCCTCCTGTTCGTCGGCGGACAGCAGCGCCGCCGCAGCGGCCGCCCCCAGGCTCGCCCGCCCGGCCAGCGCGAGCCGGCGAAGCAGCCGCCGCGCCTGCTCGGACTGGTCGGTGTAGCGCAGCCACAGCGCCCGCTCGACCGGCTCGACCGGACCGTACGCGGCGAGCGAGGCGGCGAGGGCGTCGCGGGTGCGGGCCCCGAGCGAGGAGCCCGCGACGCGCAGAGCGAGCGGCAGCCCGCCGCACAGCTCGGTGACGGTGTCCGTCGCCCGGGAGTCGTACGGCCCCTCCTCCCGGGTCTCGGCCGCCTCGCGCAGCAGCTCCTCCGCACCGGCCGCGTCGAGGGCGCCGACCGGCAGCTGATGGACCCGGGCCGGGACGTCGGCCGGCAGCTGGAGGGGCTCGCGGGCGGTGACCAGGACGAGGCTGTCGGAACGCTCGGGGATCAGGGTGCGCACCTGCGCCGCGTCGCCCGCGTCGTCGAGGACGACCGCCACGGGGGTGCCGGTCAGATGCTGGTGGTACAGCTCGCTCAGCCGCCGCACCTGCTGCTCGGCCGACGCCCGGCCCCGGGCCGACGGGTCCGCCCCGCCGCCGGGCGCCGCCCCGTCCCGGAACAGCAGCTGCTCACGGGGCGCGCCCAGCCGGTTCAGCAGGTGCAGCAGCGCGTCGCGGGTCGGCAGCGGGGCCTCACCGGTCACGTCGCCGCGCAGATCGACCACGCAGGCGCCGCGGAACAGGTCCTTCAGGCTGTGCGCCGCCCGCACCGCGAGCGTGGTGCGCCCCGAGCCGGGCGTGCCGTGCAGGACGACGACGGTGGGCTTGGTCTCGGTCGACGCGCGGGCCTCCCGCACCCACTGGGCGATCTGCGCCAGTTCGGTACGCCGCCCGGCGAACGGCCCGTCCTCGGCGGGCAGATGGCCGAACGACTGCTCCAGGACCGCGCGGGTACGGGCCGCCGCGCTGCGGTCCGTGCGGCGCGGCGACTGGCTGGTCCGCGACTGCGAGGGGACCTTCTTCGTCGGGGTGCGGGACGAGGCGGTGAGCATCCGCTGCTGGTCGATGAAGGGGCGGATGCCCCGTACCTCCAGCGCTGCCAGCCACTGCAGCCGCAACTGTTCGGCACCGCCGGGCTGTCCGAGCGCCCCGGCCCGGCGGTGGGCGGCGGGCCAGTGCGAGGCGGTGACCTTGGCGACGGTGGCGGTGGCCCCCGCGACCGCGACGACGGCGCCCGCGCCGAGGGCCGGCCCGGCCGCCGTACCGAACGCGACATCCGCGCCGACGGCGGCGACCGCGGCAACTCCGGTGA
Source organism: Streptomyces sp. NPDC001890 (assembly GCF_042891445.1). Lineage (NCBI taxonomy): Bacteria > Bacillati > Actinomycetota > Actinomycetes > Kitasatosporales > Streptomycetaceae > Streptomyces > Streptomyces sp. NPDC001890. The sequence goes on from NZ_JBIATE010000002.1 coordinate 452,792, forward strand.
CCAGCAGGGGAGTTCCCAGCGTGGCCCGGCTGAACCGCTGCGACAGCGGCCGCGTCCCGGCCTCCGCGGCGTCCAGCGCCTGGAGGTAAGCGGCGTACTCGTCGTCCGCCGCGGCCGCCAGCGAATCCAGCGCCGCCCGCCCGCGCGCCGTCAGCGTGGCGGCGTCCGCCCGGCCGCCCGAGCGCCGTACCTCTTCCTCCACGGCGCGCACCAACAGCCCTTCGGCTTCGGCCCGGTGGCTGTCCCGCATGTGTGTCCCCCTCCGGATACGACGGTCGGCCCTGCCTCGGCCGGGATCGCAGCCCAGTCTCCCGCTCGCGGCGCGTCGGCGCGAGGGAGTGACGCCCTGCGCTGCGCGGCGCGGGCCGGCCCGGTGGCGTACGCGGCGGAAATGCGGAAGGCTCGCGCGCATGGTTTCGGTAGTGCAGAACGTGGCGATCGACTGTGCGGATGCTTATGGGCTGGCCCGGTTCTGGAGCGGGGTGACCGGTTGTCCACTGCATCCGGAGGCCGGCCCGGGGGACCGGGAGACCCAGGTGATGCTGGAGCAGGGCCCGGTGCTGTATTTCAACCAGGTGCCCGAGCCCAAGAAGATCAAGAACCGGATCCACCTGTGTCTGCGCCCCGGGACCACGCGCGAGCAGGAGGTGGAACGGCTGCTGGGCCTCGGCGCCGCCTTCGTCGCCGATCACCGCAGTCCCGACGGCTCCGGCTGGGCGGTCCTCGCCGACCCCGAGGGCAACGAGTTCTGCGTCCTGCGCAGCGAGTCCGACCGGGCCGCGGCGCATCCCTGACGCGGGTACGCGCGCCTGCCCGCCGTCCCGGCCGGGCGGACGGGGGAGCCGCGTCCGCCCGGCCGGTACGCTGCCGGGGTGACGGAGCACACCGGGCAGGACGGGAGGCGTCCCGCGAACGACGGGCCGAAGGCGGCCGCCCGTAACCGGGCCGCTCTGGTCACCGCCGCCCGGGAGATCTTCGCGGAACACGGTCTGGAGGCGCCGCTGTCCGCGATCGCGCGCAGGGCCGGGGTAGGGCAGGGCGTTCTCTACCGGCACTTCCCGGACCGGACCGCCGCGGTGGCCGCCGTTCTGGAAGGCAATGTGCGGCAGATCGAGCAGGCGGCCGAGGCCGAGAGCGCGACCTTCGCCGGTGTTCTCGGTGTGCTGACCTGGCATCTGACCGAGTCGGCGGCCTTCATCGGTCTCCTGCACGCCGACCGGGCGGCCGGTCGCTCCGAGATCCGCACACATGCCCTGGGCCTGTCCGGACGCGTGGAGCGCGCCTTGCGGACACGGCTGCCCGGCGGTCATCGGCTGAGTGCCGCGAACGACCTCGTGCTCGCGGTCGTCATGGTCTCGGCCGCCGTGACCGGCCCCACCCGCGAGGAGCGGGAACACCGGGCGCTGGCCGCCTGGCGGCTGCTCGGCGTCGAGGTGGGGCCGGTACGGGCCTTCGACGGTTGAGCCGGGGCGGGCGTCAGCCGCCGTTGGACTGCCGGATGCCTTCCGCGAGCGCGTCGAAGGTGTACAGATATCCTCCGGCGGGGCCGCTGACGGTCATGTACGCCTTGGTCCCGCCGGGCGTGATGGCCACGTTCGTCGCCGACTCCAGACCTTCGGTCCGCGCGGGGAGCTCGACCGTCGCCAGCCGCTCACCGTGCCGGTCGTACACGGCCATGGCCGCCCGGCCGTGCAGGCCCTGGTAGAGGTTGCCGTCCGCGTCCACGGCGATCGAGTCGGTCTGCGCGATTCCGCCGTCCACGCGGATGGCGGTGTGCCGGGATGTCACCTCGCCCTCGCCGTCGAGGCGCAGGTAGGAGATCCGGTTCTCGGTGAGCTCGCTGAACCACAGGCCGCGGTGGTCCGCGTCGAACGAGATCCCGTTCGGTGCGGCCAGGTCCTCGGCCAGCACGGTGGCCTTCTTCCCCTCGCGGTCGATCCGCACCACACGCCCGTGCGCCCGGCCCTCGGACAGACCGCGTGAGTCGCTGATGTACAGATCGCCCTTCTGGTCGAAGGCGATGTCGTCGGGGTTCATCCGCGCCCCGTCGACCTCGCCGGAGAAGAAGGTCCGCGGATCGCCGCCGCCGGGGGCCAGGCTCACGACCTCGCCGTGGGCGAAGTCGCTGAGGTAGAGCCGTCCGTCGTACGGGCTGAACTGCGCCGAGGTGTAGGCCCCGCGGCCGTCGGTGTGGACCGCACGGGACGTCTTCTTCCCGACGTCGACGCGCATGACCTTGGGCTTGCCCCCGGGCGCGGTGACATCGACGACGAACAGGCCGCCGTCCTCGCCGAACGTGGGCCCCTCCAGCAAGGTCATCCCGGTCTCGGCGTGCACCTGGGTCAGTTGCATGACCTTCTGCGCGCGGATGGTCCTGCCCTCGGTCGCGGACGCCGCCTCCTGCGTCCTGGGATCGCCGCTCTGAGTGCCGCATCCGGTGAGGACCAGGGTGCCGATCGTGGCGAGCACGGCGAAGGACCGGGCCGAAAGTCGCTGCATGGGGGATCACTCTTCCTGTCCGCTGCGGGGGTGCGCAGGCCGGGGACAAGCGGCGCGCCGGAGGTGCGAAAGCCACCTGGCCGAATGTCGCCGTGCCACCGGACTCCAACCGGACACTGCTGTCCGGTACTTGCTACGGTAGCGGACCGCCGCTCGTCCGGGGCGGTTCCAACGCCAAGGATCGAGGCCCGACATGACGACCCATCAAAGTTCGGCTCCCGACGTGCTCGCGGAGCTGCGACAGCGCTACCGCCTCGAACGCGAGCGGCGCGTCCGGCCCGACGGTGTCGGTCAATACCGTGATGCCGACGCCGAGTTCGGCTATTACGCCGCCGATCCGTACACGGTGGGGACGGGCGAGCGCGAGCCGCTCCACGACGCCGTGGACGTCGCCGTGATCGGCGGTGGATTCGGCGGCATCCTCGCCGGGGCACATCTGCGGCGCCACGGCGTGGAGCGTGTCCGGATCGTCGAGAAGGGCGGCGACTTCGGGGGCACCTGGTACTGGAACCGCTACCCGGGCGTCCACTGCGACATCGAGTCCCACGTGTACCTGCCGATGCTCGACGAGACCGGTTACGTACCGGAGTGGAAGTACGCCCCCGGCGACGAGATCCGCCGCCACGCGGTACGGATCGCACGGAAGTCCGGCCTCTACGCGGACGCGCTCTTCTCCACCGCGGTCACCGCTCTGACCTGGGACGAGGCCGGTGAGACATGGATCGTGGCCACGGACCGCGGTGACACCTTCCGCGCCACGTACGTCATCAACGCCACCGGCACCCTCACCGACCCGAAGCTCCCGGGGATCCCCGGGATCGAGGACTTCAAGGGCCACACGTTCCACACCTCGCGGTGGGACTACTCCTACACCGGCGGCACCCCGGAGGGCGGCATGACCGGCCTCGCGGACAAGCGGGTGGGCATCGTCGGCACCGGCGCCACCGGCGTCCAGGTCATCCCGATGCTGGCCGAGGACGCCGCGCACCTCTACGTCTTCCAGCGCACCCCCTCCACCGTGGACGTACGGGCCAACCGCCGCACCACCGCCCAGGACGTCGGCGCCGACCGCGAGGGCTGGGCCCGGGAACGACGCGCGAACTACCTCCGCATAGTCTCCGGCGAGCACGCCGACGAGGATCTCGTGGCGGACCGGTGGACCGCTTCGGCGGGCCTGCTGGAGAAGCTCCTGCCGAGCTTTCGGCGCCAGGGCGACCGAAGGGCTTTCGAAGCCGCCTACGAGGCCGCCGACGCCGCCAAGATGGACGAGCTCCGCGCCCGTGTCGAGCAGACCGTGACCGACCCGGAGACGGCACAAAAGCTCCAGCCCTGGTACCGCTACGCCTGCAAACGCCCCACCTTCTCCGACCTGTACTACCCGGCGTTCAACCGCGACGACGTCACCCTGGTCGACACCGCCGACACCCACGGCATCGAGCGCGTCACCGAACACGGCGTCACGGTCGGCGCCACCACGTACGGACTCGACTGCCTGATCTTCGCCACCGGATTCAACGTCGGGACCTCCGGAATCCACTCGGGCAAGCTCCCCGTCCACGGCCGGGGCGGCGTCCGGCTGCTGGACAGGTGGGCGCAGCGGGGCCCGCGCACGCTCCACGGCTTCACCAGCAACGGCTTCCCGAACCTGATCCAGATGGGCTCCCTCCAGAACGCCAGCAGCGTCAACTTCACCCACATCCTGGACGAGCAGGCCGTCCACGCCGCCGCCCTCGTCGCGGCCGCCGAAGCCGAGGGCGCCCTCATCGAACCGTCCCCCGAGACCGAGGACGCCTGGACAGCCGTCCTGGCCGAGGGCGCCCCCGACCACGAGTGGTTCCACGCCGAGTGCACCCCCGGCTACTACAACCGCGAGGGAAGGGGCCGGCCCAACGGCCCGACCGCCTACCCGCACGGGGCCGTCGCCTTCCACGAACTCCTGGAGCGGTGGCGCGCCGAGTCCATGGGCGAAGTCCTCCGGGCCAGGACCGGTCGGGCTTAGGGCCTTCCGTCCGGATCGGGCCGGATCGGGGAGCGGGGTCTGGCACGCCCCTGCCCCGTTTCTGTCAGATGGTTCCCAGGTCGACAGTGACGGGGAAGGGTGCGGCGGCCTTGATCACGCCGGTGAACATCTCACCGTCCCTATAGACCTTGGTGGCGTGGTCGAGAACGTAGGTGTAGATGATCGGGACGCCGGTGGCGGCCTGCTCGACCCGCCAGTAGAAGGGGATGCCGGCCTTGGCGTACTGGTCCACCTTCACGATCCGGTTAGTGGTCTCCGATCCGGGCGACACGACTTCGACGACCAGGAGTACGTGCTCGGGGCGGGTGGGCGTGAGGTCGATGGTCTCCGCGCGGTAGACGATGACGTCCGGACGGTGGTTGGTGAGCGGAACGTCCTGCAGGCGGACATCGAAGTCCGTGTCGGCGCTCCAGTCCGGGCCCGCAGCGGCGTCCAGGGCATTGGCCAGGACCCGAGCCAGCCGGTTGTGCCGTTTGGGGGCGCTCGGGCTCACGACGACCATCCCGTCCACGATCTCGATGCCGGCGCACTGCTCCTCGGACCAGGAGTCGTACTGATCCGCGCTGATCTGCGTATGCATCCACGCGGGCGCCACCATCTCAGCGGTCATGGTGCACCTCCTTCGAGGAGCCTCGGCAGGTCCAGCGCTGCTGCGCTCAACCTACTGTTCCGGGGTGTCGGACCGCCCCGACTCGGACGAACGCCGGGAAGAGGCCGACGCCGACCCCGAGGGGGAGGAGCCGCCCACCACGTGATGGCTCACAAGTGCAATTCAGCCGAGCGAGGCGGGCTCGCGAGGGTTTCATCGGTCGTGCCAGGCGCTGTGAGAGGCTGGTCCGTATGAACCGGTTGGCTGGTGTGACCTCGCCGTATCTGCTTCAGCATGCTGACAATCCGGTCGATTGGTGGCCGTGGGGACCCGAAGCCTTCGAGGAAGCAAAACGGCGCGATGTCCCCGTGTTCCTGAGCGTCGGTTACAGCGCCTGCCACTGGTGTCACGTCATGGCGCACGAGTCCTTCGAGGACGACGATGCCGCCGCGTACATGAACGAGCACTTCGTGTCCGTCAAGGTGGACCGCGAGGAGCGGCCCGATGTGGACGCCGTCTACATGGAGGCGGTGCAGGCCGCCACGGGGCAGGGCGGCTGGCCCATGTCGGTGTTCATGACGCCGGACGGCGAGCCGTTCTACTTCGGCACCTACTTCCCGCCCGAGGCCCGCCACGGCATGCCGTCCTTCCGGCAGGTGCTCGAAGGCGTGCACAGCGCCTGGACCGGCCGGCGCGCGGAGGTCGGGGAGGTCGCCGAGAAGATCACCCGCGACCTGGCGGGGCGGCAGCTGGACCACGGGGCCGGCGGGCTCCCCGGTGAGGCGGAGCTCGCGCGGGCGCTGCTGGGCGTCAGCCGGGAGTACGACCCGGAGAGCGGCTGGCTCGGCTCCGGTGACACCAGGTTCCCGCCGAGCATGGTGATCGAGTTCCTGCTGCGGCACCACGCCCGGACGGAGTCCGAAGGGGCGCTGGAGATGGCCGAGGGGCTGTGCGGCGCCATGGCGCGGTCGAGCCTCTTCGACCAGCTGGGCGGGGGCTTCCACCGGTACGTGCTGCGCCAGCGGCCCGGGGGCGCGCTCGTGCCGCACTTCGAGAAGATGCTCTACGACAACGCGCTGCTCTGCCGGGTCTACGCGCACCTGTGGCGGGCCACCGGCTCGGAGCAGGCCCGCCGGATCGCCCTGGAGACCGCCGACTTCATGGTGCGCGAACTGCGCACCGCCGAGGGCGGTTTCGCCTCCGCGCTCGACGCGGACAGCGAGGACGGCGCGGCCGGCGACGGGCGGCACGTCGAGGGCGCGTACTACGTGTGGACGCCCGAGCAGTTGCGGGAGGTCCTGGGGGAGGAGGACGCGGCCTTCGCCGCGGAGTACTACGGGGTGACGCGGGAGGGCACGTTCGAGGAGGGATCCTCGGTGCTCCAGCTCGCGCCGGAGGGCGCCGGGGCGGACCCGGACCGGGTCGCCCGGGTGCGGGCCACGCTGCTGGCCGCCCGGGAGCCGCGCCCGCGCCCCGGCCGGGACGACAAGGTGGTCGCCGCCTGGAACGGTCTGGCGATCGCCGCGCTCGCCGAGACGGGGGCGTACTTCGACCGGCCCGACCTCGTCGAGCGCGCCACCGAGGCCGCCGACCTGCTGGTACGGGTGCACATGGGCGACGTCGCCCGGCTGGACCGTACGTCCAGGGACGGGCGGTCCGGCGGACACGCCGGGGTCCTGGAGGACTACGGCGACGTGGCCGAGGGCTTCCTCGCGCTGGCCTCGGTCACCGGCGAGGGTGCCTGGCTGGAGTTCGCCGGCTTCCTGCTCGACATCGTGCTCCAGCACTTCACCGGCGAGGGCGGTCAGCTGTACGACGCGGCGGACGACGCCGAGCAGCTCATCCGCCGCCCGCAGGATCCCACCGACAACGCGACCCCGGCCGGCTGGACGGCGGCGGCCGGGGCGCTGCTCTCGTACGCCGCGCACACCGGCTCCGAGGCCCACCGCACCGCCGCGGAGGGCGCGCTCGGCGTGATCAAGGCGCTCGGGCCGCGCGCTCCCCGGTTCACCGGCTGGGGGCTCGCGGTCGCGGAGGCCCTGCTCGACGGGCCGCGCGAGGTGGCCGTCGCCGGACCGGTCGGCGGCGAGCTGCACCGTACGGCGCTGCTCGGCACGGCGCCGGGCGCGGTGGTGGCGGCCGGGGAGACGGGCGGGGCCGAGTTCCCGCTGCTGGCGGACCGGCCGATGGTGGACGGGGCGCCGACGGCGTACGTGTGCAGGCACTTCGTGTGCGATGCGCCGACGACGGACGCGGGGGAGCTGGCGCGGAGCCTCGGCGGCCGCTGAGGACCGGCGGCCGGCCGGGGGCCGTTCCCCGCCCCGGCCGTCACAGCCGCAGGCCGTGCTCCAGGGTGTCCAGGGCCTGGCCGATCAGCGCGACGAGGTCGTCCTCCTGGCCGTGCTCGCCCCAGTACAGCGTCACCTCGCGCAGCGTGCTCAGCACCGCCGCGACGCACACCCGGACCGCCAGGTCGCCGGGCGCACGGCCGCTGCGGGCGGCGAGCGCGCCGGCCAGCACCTCGGCGGTGCCCGACATGCTCTCCGCCATCCGGCCCCGGACCGACGGCACCTCCACCATCAGCCGGGTGCGCTGCCGGAGCTCCTCCTCCCCGGTCGCCAGGAACGCCGCGAGCGTGCCGGTCAGGACGTGCCGGAGCGACTCCAGGGGCGGCTCACCGGCCGGGCGGCGGCGCAGGGCGGTCTCCAGGACCAGGTCGTACTCGTCGGTGAGGACGATGTCCTCCTTGGCCGGGAAGTACCGGAAGACGGTGCTGGGCGACACCTCGGCGGCCGCCGCGATCTGCTCCACCGTCGTCGCGTCGTACCCCTGCTCGGCGATCAGCCGGTACGCGGCCTGCCGGATCGCGATCCGGGTCCTGAGCTTCTTCCGCTCGCGCAGCCCCGGCCGCGGCTCCGCGACCGGAGCCGGAACGGAAGGGGTACGGGAGGTGGCGGCCATGGCCGTCATTGTCCGGCATCGGCGGGGCGCCGGCACCGGTCGGGACGCCGCTCAGTGGTGGTTGGACGCCGCTCAGTGGTGGTTGTAGGCCACCAGCGAGATGCCGACGTAGTGCACCACGAAGGCCGCCAGGGTCAGCGAGTGGAACACCTCGTGGAAGCCGAACCAGCGCGGCGAGGGGTTGGGGCGCTTGATGCCGTAGATGACGCCGCCGACGCTGTAGAGCAGCCCGCCGACGACGACCAGCACCAGCACGGCGATCCCGCCGGTGCGCATGAAGTCCGGCAGGAAGAAGACCGCGGCCCAGCCCATCGCCAGGTAGCAGGGCGTGTAGAGCCAGCGCGGCGCGCCGACCCAGAACACCCGGAAGGCGATCCCCGCGGCGGCGGCCGCCCAGACCGCCCACAGCAGCGGCGTCCCGGTGGACTCGGGGAGCAGCAGCAGGGTCAGCGGGGTGTACGTGCCCGCGATGATCAGGAAGATGTTGGCGTGGTCGAGCCGGCGGAGCACCGCCTCGCCGCGCGGGCCCCAGGTGCCCCGGTGGTAGAGCGCGCTCACACCGAACAGCAGGCACGCGGTCAGGGTGTAGATGCCGCAGGCGATCCGGCCGACGGCGCTGTCCGTGAACGCGATCAGCACCACCCCCGCGACGATCACTGCGGGGAACATCCCGGCGTGCAGCCAGCCGCGCAGCCGCGGCTTGACCGGGACGGGGTCGGACTCGGCTGGTTCCAGCCCGGCGGGCGCGGGCGCGGCGGCGGCAGCAGTCATTCCCGCATCGTACCTACGCGACCGTAGGTAACCGATACGAGTGGCAATGCTCACGTGTGCGCCCCCCTGGACATATGGGCGAAACGGTCGGATGATCAAATGAGTGCGGTCGGCACCGGATGAGCGCCAACGGGATTCGAAGGGGTAGAAGCATCCGGGTCGCAGCCCCCACGGGGCAACTACCAAACAGACACCCTCAACAAGGAGCGATCGTGGCGCGCGACATCGCGGCTCCCCTCACCGTCCCCACCGAGCACCAGGCCCTCATTACCTGGGTGAACGAGATCGCAGCGATAACGGAGCCGGACCGGGTGGTCTGGTGCGACGGCTCCGAGGCCGAGTACGAGCGCCTGTGCGGGGAGCTCGTGGCCAAGGGCACGTTCACCAAGCTCGACGAGACCAAGCGCCCGAACTCGTACTACGCGGCGTCCGACCCGAGCGATGTCGCCCGCGTCGAGGACCGTACGTTCATCTGCTCCGAGAAGGAGGAGGACGCCGGCCCGACGAACCACTGGAAGGCCCCCGCCGAGATGCGGGCCATCTTCACCGGGGAAGAGGGAAACAGCTTCACGGGCGAGAAGGGTGTCTTCCGCGGCTCGATGCGCGGTCGCACGATGTACGTCGTCCCGTTCTGCATGGGCCCCGTCGGCTCCCCGCTCTCCGCGATCGGCGTCGAGATCACCGACTCCGCGTACGTCGCCGTCTCGATGCGCACCATGACGCGCATGGGGCAGGCCGTCCTGGACGAGCTCGGCACCGACGGCTTCTTCGTCAAGGCCGTCCACACGCTGGGCGCGCCCCTGGAGGAGGGCCAGGAGGACGTCCCGTGGCCGTGCAACTCCACCAAGTACATCTCGCACTTCCCCGAGGACCGCGAGATCTGGTCCTACGGCTCCGGCTACGGCGGCAACGCCCTGCTCGGCAAGAAGTGCTACGCGCTGCGCATCGCCTCCGTCATGGCGCGTGACGAGGGCTGGCTCGCCGAGCACATGCTGATCCTCAAGCTCACCCCGCCGCAGGGCGAGGCCGAGGCCCCCAAGTACATTGCGGCCGCGTTCCCGTCGGCCTGCGGCAAGACCAACCTCGCCATGCTGGAGCCGACGATCCCCGGCTGGACCGTGGAGACCATCGGCGACGACATCGCCTGGATGCGCTTCGGCGAGGACGGCCAGCTGTACGCGATCAACCCGGAGGCGGGCTTCTTCGGCGTCGCGCCCGGCACCGGTGAGCACACCAACGCCAACGCCATGAAGACGATGTGGGGCAACTCCGTCTTCACCAACGTCGCGCTCACCGACGACGGCGACGTGTGGTGGGAGGGCATGACGGAGACCGCTCCGGCCCACCTCACCGACTGGAAGGGCAACGACTGGACGCCCGCGTCCGACACCCCGGCCGCCCACCCCAACGCCCGCTTCACCGTCCCGGCCGGCCAGTGCCCGATCATCGCGCCCGAGTGGGAGGACCCGAAGGGCGTGCCGATTTCGGCGATCCTCTTCGGCGGCCGCCGCGCCTCGGCCGTCCCGCTGGTCACCGAGTCCTTCACCTGGCAGCACGGCGTCTTCCTCGGGGCCAACGTGGCCTCCGAGAAGACCGCCGCCGCCGAGGGCAAGGTCGGCGAGCTGCGCCGCGACCCGTTCGCCATGCTGCCGTTCTGCGGCTACAACATGGGCGACTACATGAACCACTGGATCAAGGTCGGTGCCGACAAGGACCAGTCCAAGCTCCCGAAGATCTACTACGTGAACTGGTTCCGCAAGAACGACGCGGGCAAGTTCGTGTGGCCCGGCTTCGGTGAGAACAGCCGCGTCCTGAAGTGGATCGTCGAGCGCCTCGACGGCAAGGCCGAGGGCGTCGAGTCCCCGATCGGCATCCTGCCGGCCAAGGGCTCCCTCGACACCGACGGCCTGGACCTCTCCGAGTCCGACCTGGACTTCCTGCTCAACGTCGACAAGGAGGTCTGGCGCGAGGAGGCGGCGCTGGTCCCCGAGCACCTCAACACCTTCGGCGACCACACTCCGAAGGAGCTGTGGGACGAGTACCGCGCGCTGGTCGAGCGCCTGGGCTGATGCCCCCGGGCGCACCCCGCGCGGGGTGCGCCCCGCACACCCCCGCGGCCGGGCCTCGGACGTCCGCCCTGACCTGTGGGGTCAACAGCCCGCCGCGGTCCGGCCGGCCCCCGGAATCCCCTCACGATTCCGGGGGCCGCCCCTTTTCATGGCTTTCCTGCCCCCTTGTGCCCCTTGTGGAGAACCACCGGGCATCGCCTTGATCTTGCGCACGGCACCTCCACAAGATTCGATATTCCTTCACATGTCCCCGGCTTGGTCGGCCGGGGACCAGCAGAGCCTGTGGGGGACTCAGTTGAGAAGGAATCAGCACCGCATACGCATCGCGGCGACGCTTGCCGCGCTGACGCTCGGCACCGCGGGGCTCACCGCCCTCGCGCCGTCCGCCGCCCTCGCGGCCGACGGCCCGGTGGCCGGTGACACCGTGGCCAAGCTGCCGATCTCGTCGTACTCGGCCATGGTCGTCGACTCGGCGCACGAGCGGGTCTACATCACCGACGACCGCCGGGACCGGGTGGCGAACCAGGTCCATGTCTACAACTTCCAGGGCCAGAAGGTCGGTTCGCTGCCCACCGGCACCGCACCGTCCGGGATGGCCCTGAGCGCCGACGGCGGCACGCTCTACGTCTCGCAGTCCTCGGGCATCCTCGTGTTCGACACCGTGACGCAGCAGCGCACCGGCTTCACGTTCACCGCATACGACGTGGGCTGCCCGCGCGATGTCGCCTTCGCGGGCGGCAAGGAGTGGCACACCGAGACGCCGTACTACTCCGACTGCGACACCCGCACCACCTGGCTGTACGGCACGAGCGGGACCCAGCCGACGAACACCGGATGGAACGGCGCGGGCCGGCTGCGGCTGACCAGCGGCCCCGAGGTCCCGGACCGCATCGTGATGGCGCAGACCCGCAGCCCCGGCGAGGCCGACCCGTTCCTGACCACCCTCGACGCGAGCGGCGACACGCTCGTGCGCGGCCCGGAGCGCCGGTTCGCGGACGCCGAGGGCCGGGGCGCGCTCGATGTGCGGGACACGGCGCAGTCGCCCGACGGGCGGCGGATCGCCGTCGCCGACGCCGCGTACGGCACCCGGCTGCTGGACGCCGCCGACCTGTCCGACGCGCCGGCCGGGTACCAGCCGCTGCCCGAGGGGGCCGTGGCGTCCGCCGTGGCCTTCAGCGGCGACGGCACCCACATCGCCCGGGGCGCCGCCGCGACCGGGAGCACGGCCGACCTGCTCGTGCAGGCGGCCGACCCGGCGGCCGGTACGGCCCCGCTGGAGTTCGCCTACGAGGGTGCGCTCGACGGGGACCGGATCGCACCGCGCGGGCTCGGCTGGTCGAAGGACGGCTCACGGCTGTTCGCCGTCACCACCAACACCTACGGCAACGAGTACTGGCTGCATGTCATCCAGCCCCCGGCCGCCCAGTACGACTCCCGCTTCACCGGCGCGCTCTCCACCACCCCGGGCCGGCCCGTCGTCGGCGAGCCGGTCGGGATCAGGGGCCGGCTGGAGCTGGACGGACCCGCGCCCGCCGAACCGGTCAGGGTGTCGGCGGTACGGCACGACGCGAACGGCGACCGCAAGCTCGCCCCCGTCGAGGTCGACGCCGACGGATCGTTCACCGTCCTCGACGTGCCGTCGCTGGTCGGCGAGGCCACCTACACCGTCTCGTTCACCGGTGACGTCACCCACCGTCCGGCCGAGGACGCCACGCTCGCCGTCACGGTCGACAAGGCCCCGACCACCATCGCCCTCACCGCTCCGGCGGAGGCGACGAAGAGCGCCGGGCTGACGATCACCGGCACCCTGACCGGCCAGGGGCGGCCGCTGCCCGCCGGGATCACCCTGTCCGTGGTGCGCACCGACCGGAAGGGGACCGGCACCCTGACCTCGGCCGCCGTCGCCGCCGACGGCACGTTCACCATCAACGACCTGCCCCGCGCCACCGGTTCGGTGACGTACGAGGTCGGCTACGCCGGTGACGCCCTGCACAGCGGATCGACGGCATCGGCGACGGTGCGGGTGCGCGTCTGACGAGAGGCGTTCCGACACGCACGTGTGCCGTGCCCCGATCATCCGGGGCACGGCACACTTCAGAGGGGTCCGGGCGAGGTCAGGGCCGCTTCTAGCTCTTCGAGAGTCCCTTCTCGGTTGCGTCCACGACCGGCTTCGTCGCCCTGTTGCCGGTGAGGCTGTTGATCAGCTCGTCCATCAGGCTGGACTGCTCGCTCGGGCTCAGCGGCGCTTCGTTCCTGAACGGCGGCGCGGCGGCGCTGAAGCCCGGAGAGTTCGGCAGATCCGTTACTTCCACCCACTGCGACCCTTCGGCGGGGCACACAAGGGTTTGCCCGTTGGCGGCGCAGTGCAGGGTGAAGACGTCACCATCGGTGGTGATGATCTTGTAGAAGGCGTCAGCCCCCTGGGCACCGTCGACCGAGATGCCGCAGACGGTCTTGTTCGAGGGGAAACCGGTGATTGTGCTCAGGTCTCCCCAGCCCGGGGTGTTCATCGACCCGTGGGTGATGTTTCCATTGTTCGGGCCGCCGGCCGCCGGCCTGGTGTCGCGCTTGCCGTAGAACGGCACCCCGTTGAAGAGCGCGCCGAGGAACTGCTCCTCGCCGTTGGGCCGCACCGAGTCGACATTGACGCACGGCCCAGCCGCACCGGTGGCGCCGGTCGCACCGGTGTGACCGGTCGGGCCGGTCGGTCCGGTGGGTCCGGTCGGTCCCGTTGCACCGGTGGCGCCGTTCTCACCGTTCTGGCCGGTCGGGCCGGTCGGGCCGGTCGGTCCGGTGGGTCCGGTCGGTCCCGTTGCTCCGGTGGCGCCGTTCTCACCGTTCTGGCCGGTCGGGCCGGTCGGTCCGGTGGGTCCGGTCGGTCCGGTCGGTCCCGTGGCACCGCGCGGACCCGTCGGCCCGGTGGGCCCGGTGGGGCCGCGCTTGCCCTTCTCCTTGTCCTTCTCCTTCTTCCTGCACTCGTCCCTGTCGTGCTTGTGCTTGTGGTGCTCGCACTTGTCACCGCCCATGAGTACAGGCCGGTTCGTCTCGCTCGGAGAGAAGGTGTTCTGGGCGGACGCCATCACGGGGCTGGCGAAGCCCAGCACGACGAGGCTCAGCGTTGCCATCGCACCGCCTGCCAGCCACCGGTGACCGCGGGGCACCGGGCCCAGACGTGAGGGGGTCCTGTTCTCAGGACTCATGAGTTTGCTCCTTGGGGAACCGAACGGAGTGGTCTGATGAGGCATGCGGAGCCTCTGACGCAACACTCGGGTGCATATGCAAGAAAGTGGGCGAGGCGCACCAGACGTTCAGGCGATCGGCAGAATGCGGAAGGGGGCCGAAAGAGTATGAGCCCCGAAGAGTTGGGCCATGCAGCCCCGTAGTGGTTTCAGTTCCGAGTGAGTGTCGGTGCGGTCGAAGCGCGGACGGATGGATACGCTCTGCGTGCTTTATCGGCTCCCACTTGTCAAATTGAGGCTCGAATGTCCGTCAGGGATTTTCAAGGAAAGATGAATTTCTTCACCAGGGCCAGGAAACGCGTGGTCAAGGTGGCGGCGGTCGCGCTCGCCGTATCCGCGACGTGTTCAGGGCTGACATGGGCGGCGGTTTCCCTGACGGGATACAGCGTCGACGCGAAGCCTCCGGTCACGTGCTCATACAAACTCACCGGTGGCGCAAAGCCCGTGGGAGTTCCCGCTTTCGATGCATCGGCCGCTGCTCGGCCATACACGGCAGAAATCGTGACCAACCGGGGAACCGTCACCTTCGAGGCCCTGACCGACAAGGCGCCCTGCACCACCAACTCCTTCTCCTTCCTGGCGCGGAAGGGGTACTACGACGGCAGCACGTGTCACCGCGTCACGACCCGAAGGCTTTACGTATTGGACTGCGGTGCCTCAGAGGAGAAAGGCGCGGCGGATCCGGGATATTTCTTCCAGGATGAAAATCTGGATGGAGCAGAATATTTGGCCGGCACCTTGGCGATGTCCAAGGCGGCTCCCGGCAGGAACGGCAGTCAGTTCTTCATCAGTTATGCCGATCCTGACATCCCCATGTCGTCCGAGTGGACTCCCTTCGGGAAAGTCGTGAGCGGAATGGATGTGCTGAAGGAGATCGCCGGCAACGGAACGCAGGACGGATCCTCCGACGGAAGACCGAAGAAGACTGTCGTCATCAAGTCGGTAACGGTGCGACAGGCATCGGTCAATGCCCCTCGCGAGAAGCGCGGGTGACTCCACCACGCCCCAGGTGTGCCGCTGTTCGGAGTATTCTGCGCGCGCACATGGCGGCTCAGAGCCCGGCCTTGAAGGCTGCTGGCATCTTGAGGTCCTCAGGGTCGGTTTCCCGGAAGGAATAAGTCATGCAAGCCCCACCCACCGACAGTGCCACGCTCCCGGTACAACAAAAATCAACTGTGGATGAAGGTTCGGCGGTCGAGCCGTCTCGGGGGAGCCGCTTCGACAGCCCGTGGTGGATCTGGGCCCTGGCGGCGGCGCTGTTCTTCACGTACGCGACGTTGTCCTTGAGCATCCATCAGCGCATGCTCTCCCACGGTTTCGACCTGGGAATCTTCGAACAGGTCGTCCGCTCCTACGCGCATGGGCACCTGCCCGTCTCCGAGATCAAGGGGCCGGACTTTCCCATCCTGGGAGACCACTTCTCTCCCATTCTGGCCCTGGTGGTACCCGTCTACTGGCTGTGGCCTTCGGCGATGGCCCTGCTCACGGTGCAGGCGGCGCTGATCGCCGCGAGCGTTCTGCCCCTGACCTTCTGGGCGCGCCGAGTGCTGGGCTCCCCCGCCGCCGCGGTCATCGGGGTCTGCTACGGCCTCTCCTGGGGTCTCGCGAGCGGGGTCGGCTCCGACTTCCATGAATGGGCCTTCGCCGTTCCCCTTCTCGCGTGCTCACTCACCGCTCTCGCGACGGGCCGGATGCGTGCCGCGGTCTGCTGGGCGCTGCCCCTGCTGCTGGTGAAGGAGGACCTCGGGCTCACCGTGGTCGTGATCGGCCTCGTCGTCGCCTGGCGTGGCGACCGCAAGCTCGGGATCACCACCGCCGCAGTCGGCCTGGCCGGGGCACTGCTGGCGACGACGGTCATTCTGCCGGCCTTCAGCCCGAGCGGGTCCTACGACTACTGGGGCTTCCTGAACGGCTCGGAAGGCAGTGCGGGCGGGCTGACGCATCTGCTGTACAGGAGCACGATCGGTCTCATCACCCCCGAGGTCAAGGTCACGACGCTCCTGTTCGTGCTGGTCCCGACCCTGTTCCTGGCCCTGCGGTCCCCGTTGATGTGGATCGCGGTGCCGACCCTGATGTGGCGGGCTGCCTCGGAGCTCAGTATCCACTGGGGCACCGTCTACCACTATTCGCTCACTCTGATGCCGATCGTCTTCGCGGCCTTCATCGACGCCTTGAGCCGACGGAACCCGAGCAGGAGCAGCGTGCGCCGGTACCTCGCCGGCTCCGCTGCGATCACACTCATGCTCCTGCCGCACTTTCCGTTCTGGCAGCTGGTCCAGCCGGCCACCTGGCGGGACGACCCCCGCATTGCCGCCGCCCACCGTCTGATGGACCGGATCCCCGACGGCGCCACGGTGCAGGCATCCAATCAGCTCGTGCCCCAGCTCACGAACCGTACGAGTGTCAGCCTCCACGGCTGGTCCGACAGCCGCCCCAATCCTCAGTGGATCATGGTGGACACCAAGGTGCCGTTCAGTCAGCGGTGGCCGCTGAACGTCCTTCAGGAGCAGCAGGCACTGGGCGCTGCGCGGGCACAGGGGTATCTCACCGTGAGCAATGAACAGGGCTTCGTACTGCTCAAGCGTCCGAGCTGACGTCACGTCGTCGGTCTTCTACCTCACCGATTTGGAGGTGACCCGTGAAATCAACGGTCTGCCTGAACATGATCGTCAAGAACGAGGCCCCGGTCATCAGACGATGCCTCGAATCCGTGCGCCCCTTGATCGACACGTGGGTCATCCTGGACACGGGCTCGACCGACGGCACCCAGGACGTCATCCGTGACGTCTTCAGCGATCTGCCCGGCGCCCTGCACGAAAGTCCATGGAAGGGATACGACGGGAGCCGCAGCGAGGCGATCGACCTGGCGCGCGCCGAAGCGGACTATCTGCTGTTCATCGACGCCGACGACGAGATGGAGGTGGAGCCCGGCTTCCGCATGCCGGAGCTGACCCACGACGCCTACCGGGTCGCACTGCACGACGGCCCCATCATCCACTGGCGCCCCGCTCTGGTCTCGACCCGGTTGCCCTGGCGCTATGTCGGCGTCCTGCACGAGTACATCGACTGCGGAACGTCGTACACCCTCGGGACATTCGAAGGCGCCAACATCCTCTCGGTGGGTGGTGGCGCACGCCTGAGAGATGAGGGAGTACGGAAGAAATACCTGCGCGACGCCAAGGTCCTTCAACAGGGTCTGATCAAGGAACCCGACAACTCCCGCTATGTCTTCTACCTCGCCCAGAGTTGGCGGGATGCCGGAGAGCCGAAGAGGTCGCTGGCCGCCTACGACCGCCGGGCAGGCATGGGAGGCTTCGCGGAGGAAGTCTTCTGTTCCCACCTCTACGCCGCACGGCTTGCGGCAGAGCTCGGCAAGCGGCCGACCGAGGTGATCGACCGCTACCTCCGCGCGCACGAAAGCCGTCCTTCTCGCGCCGAAGCGCTCGGTGAACTCGCGCGCTACTGCCGCACGAACGGCCAACGCTGGCCACTTGCGCACATGTTCGCGCAGCAAGCGGCGCAGATCCCGCACCCGGAAGACATTCTGTTCGTCGAGTTCGAGTGGTACGACTGGTGCTCGCTCGACGAACTCGCCGTAGCCGCTTACTGGACCGGAAACTATGAGGAGTCGGAGCGCTGCGGCCAACGCCTCCTCACGAGCGGCAAGGTGCCTCCCGAGCATCGCGACCGGGTGGTCGGCAACCTTGAATTCGCCCGGCAGAAGCTGGGTTCGAGGGAACTCGTGAACGCCTGACCGGAGCCGCCGCAGGACCGGAGCGGGGCCGGGCCCGGAGCCGCGCGGGCGGTCGTGTGCGGCCATGGGGTGGCATCGGGTGGCACCCGGCCCACGCGCCTCGACGGCACGTGGGCCGGGGCCGTCAGTGGGCGCCGACCAGCCGGGTCGAGGCGGCGGCGGGGGCGGCGAGCGCCGCGGTGTGGGCGTCCATCCGCTCGGCCGCGAGGATCGCGACGGCCGTGTCGGCGCGGGACGCGGCCACCACCAGTGCCCGGCCCGCGAGGGCGTGGGCGCGGCGGTGCAGTGCCGGTGCGGGTGCGTCGGTCCGGCCGGCGTGCCGGGCGGGCGGCGCACCGCGCAGCCTGGCGACCTGTGCGGCGATGCGGTCGCCCGCCTCGCCGATGCCCAGCTCGTCGGTGACCGCGAGGAGCGCGGCCAGGTGCCCGGCGAGCTGGATGTCCAGCTCTTCCTCACGGGAGCGGTGCGGGAAGTCGTCGGCGTGGTCGGCCGGTGTGTGGACCGATTTGGTGCGGATCGGTTCGTACATGGATGGCCTCCTGGTGTTGCAGTGGGACCATCCTACCTTGGATTAAGTCTAAAGTTGTCTGCGATCGATTCCCGGCTCCCGCGGAATCCTCGGCGGCCGGCCGCTACGGCTGGCCGTAGCCGTCCAGGAAGTGCGCGATCCGGGTCACCGCGTCCGTCAGATCCTCGGTCGACGGCAACGTCACCACCCGGAAGTGATCGGGTTCGGGCCAGTTGAACCCGGTGCCGTGCACGACCATGATCTTCTCGGCCCGCAGCAGATCGAGCACCATCTGCCGGTCGTCCTTGATCTTGTAGACCTTGGGGTCCAGGCGCGGGAAGAGATACAGCGCCCCCTTGGGCTTCACGCAGGTCACGCCCGGGATCTGCGTCAGCAGGTCGTACGCCGCATCGCGCTGCTCCAGGATCCGCCCGCCCGGCAGCACCAGGTCGTCGATCGACTGCCGGCCGCCCAGCGCGGTGGCCACGGCGTGCTGCGAGGGCATGTTGGCGCACAGCCGCATGTTGGCGAGGATCGTCAGCCCCTCGATGTACGAGGAGGCGTGCGCCTTCGGACCGCAGACCGCCAGCCACCCGGACCGGTAGCCGGCCACCCGGTAGTTCTTGGAGAGCCCGTTGAAGGTGAGCACCATCAGATCGGGCGCGATCGTCGCGGTCGGGGTGTGGGTCGCCCCGTCGTACAGGATCCGGTCGTAGATCTCGTCGGAGCAGACGACCAGGTTGTGGCGCCGGGCGATCTCCGTCAGCCCGCGCAGCATCTCGTCGTCGTACACCGCGCCCGTCGGGTTGTTCGGGTTGATGATCACGAGCGCCTTGGTGCGGTCGGTGATCCGCCGCTCGATGTCGGCGAGGTCCGGCATCCAGTCGGACTGCTCGTCGCACCGGTAGTGCACGGCCGTGCCGCCGGCCAGCGAGACCGAAGCGGTCCACAGCGGATAGTCCGGAGCCGGTACGAGGACCTCGTCGCCGTCGTCGAGCAGCGCCTGCATCGACATCTGGATCAGCTCGGAGACGCCGTTGCCCAGGTAGATGTCCTCGACGTCGAGGTCGATCCCCTTGGTCTGGTAGTGCTGCATCACCGCCCGCCGCGCGGACAGCAGCCCCTTCGCGTCGCCGTAGCCGTGCGCCCCGGAGAGGTTGCGCAGTATGTCCTCAAGAATCTCGGGCGGGCACTCGAACCCGAACGCGGCAGGGTTGCCGGTGTTCAGCTTGAGGATGCGGTGACCGGCCGCTTCCAGCCGCATCGCCTCCTCCAGCACGGGGCCCCGGATTTCGTAACAGACGTTGGCGAGCTTCGTGGACTGGATGACCTGCATGTCTGGGAGCTTACGACCGCGCCCCGCGCCCTGCTCGGCCTTTCCCTCCCGGTTGCCCCACCCGGGTATTTCCCCCGCCCCGCCCCGTCTTCCATCCCCATGCGCCCACCGTCCGTGACCGTGGGAACGCCGGGCGGGGCCGGGGGCGGGGCTTCGAATGCGGTGGAATCCGGGCGTGACGGACGCGGACGGGTGAGATGCGCCACGACGTCCCCCTTCCTCCCCCGCTCCCTCCTGTTCCGGCAGCCGGGTGCCCGGGGGCAGGCCGATGTCGAAGTCGGCCGCCAGTACGCGCAGCACCTCGTCGCCGTCCGCGAGTTCGCGTTCCTCGCGGGTGCCGTTCCGCGCGGTGACCGTGAGGGTGCGGCCGGTCAGTGAGAGAGGGGTGTCCGAGGTGGTGCGCTGGGCGTACACCCGGTGCGAGAACGGGGAGCGCGGGTTGGTCGCGATGCGCCGGTCGATCACCTCGTAGTCCGGCGCCTCGAAGGGTTCCAGCGGCCGGCCGCCTCCGGCCCGGGACGGAGGCGGCCCGGTTCCCGGGACCCCGGTCGCCGGGCGCCTCCTCCGTACCTCAGATGTGGCTCAACTCGGGTGGGAGCGCGCCTCTTGCCGGTGAGGATGACCACATGATCGGAAACGGGAAGCAGGATCTGGCCGTGGTCGTGGTGCGCGACGCGGAAGCCATCGGTGCGGCGCTCCGGCAGGCGCTGGAGACCGCGGGCGCGGAGGAGCGCCCCGGCCTGGAGCGGGCCCTCGCCGTGGTCGCCGAAGCGGCCGGCACACCGGACACGGAGCTGCGGGGCCGCTGGGCGGGGAGCCGGATCAGGGCGGGCGGCCACCAGGGCCCGCTCGACGCGGTCGCGGCGGTCAAGGCGCTCCGCAAGGCCGAGCCGGGCCTGAGCCTGCGCCAGGCGGTGCAGCTGTCGAGGGAGGCGGCCGCGACGGAGGCCGCGTAGGTGTGCGGGTGTGCGGGGCCGGTCCGTCGTACGGGCACGACGGCCCGGCGGAATTCGCAGGACGTGCCCGGCGCCCCGCCGTAGGGTCCCGCCATGGACTGGCAGGCATGGCACGATGCGTACGACGACCCCGACTCCTGGCTGACGCGGCGGCTGAGGGCCGTCCAGGACCGGATCCGGGACGCCCTGGACACCGCACCGCCCGGCCCGCTGCGCGTGATCAGCGTCTGCGCCGGGCAGGGCCGCGACCTCATCGACGTACTGGCGGGCCACCCCCGGCGCGACGACGTGCGGGCCCGGCTGGTGGAGCTGGATCCGGGGAACACCGCACTGGCCCGGGAGTCGGCCCGCAGGGCCGGGCTGACGCGGGTGGAGGTGGTGACGGGCGACGCCTCGCTCACCGATCACTGCCTCGGTCTTGCGCCGGCCGATCTCGTGCTGGTCTGCGGGGTGTTCGGCAATGTCGTCGATGCCGACATCGAGCGCACCATCGACACCTGCACCCGGCTGTGCGCGCCCGGCGGCACCGTCGTCTGGACCCGCAACCGCGCCGCACCCGACCGGGTGCCGCTGGTCTGCGACTGGTTCGAGGAGCGCGGCTTCGAGCTGCTGTGGCTGTCGGAACCGGACGCGGGGTACGGCGTCGGCGCGCACCGCTTCGTCGACGCGCACCGCTTCGCCGGTGAGCGAAGCGAACTCGTCCCGGGGCAGCGGATGTTCGACTTCGTCGGCTACGACGTCCTGAAGGCGGCGAGGACCGGCGACCCGGCCTCCGGCCGCTGATCAGCGGGGGGCGCCGGCCCGGCGGGCGGCCACCCGACCGCAACGGGCACAGGATGTCGGGCCCGCGGGGGTGCGCGGCTCCTAGCGTGAGGGTCCGTAAGGGAAGGAGACCGGGGTGCTGGAGAAGCTGAACCAGGCCATGGAGTACATCGAGAGCCGGCTCGGTCAGGAGATCGAGGCGGCCGAGCTGGCCCGGATCGCCATGACGTCGGAGTACCACTTCCGGCGGATGTTCTCCGCGCTGGCCGGGATGCCGCTCTCGGAGTACGTACGGCGCAGGCGGCTGACGCTCGCGGGCGCCGAAGTGCTCGCCGGGGAACGGACGTTGCTGGAGGTCGCCGTGCGCCACGGCTACTCCTCGGGCGAGGCGTTCGCGCGGGCGTTCCGGGCCATGCACGGCGTCGGTCCGGGCGAGGCCCGTCGGGTCGGTGCGGTTCTGCGGTCCCAGCCCCGGATGTCCTTCCGTCTCGTGGTCGAAGGGAGCAGCAGCATGGAGTACCGGATCGTGACGAAGGACGAGTTCCGGGTGGTGGGCAGGAAGGCGCGGGTCCCCCTGGTGCACGAGGGGGTCAACCCGGCCATCGCCGAGTTCGTCCGGGGCATCGGCAAGGAGACCGTGGAGCGCATCGCGGCCCTGTCCGACCAGCAGCCGGAGGGCATCGTCCAGGTCAGTGACAACCTCGCCCAGAGCCGCGCGGAGGGGACCGAACTCGACTACTACCACGCCGTAGTGACGAGTAGGCAGGAAGTGCCCGAGGATCTGGACGTACTGGTGGTCCCGGCCGGTGCCTGGGCCGTCTTCGAGAACACCGGGCCCTTCCCCCAGGCGCTCCAGTACCTGTGGCGGGACGTGTTCACCCAGTGGTTCCCGTCCAATCCGTACCGGAGCAGGCCGGGGCCCGAGATCCTGCGCGTCCGGCTCTCGCAGGACGGTGCGCGGGGCGAGGCGGAGCTCTGGATCCCGGTGGAGCCGGACAACGGCTGAGATCGACGGCTGGAAACCGCCCCTTGTGGGGGCCCCTTCAGTGCGCCAACATGCGCATGTCAAATCCGAAGGAGACTTCGGTGGGTGGGGGCCAACAGGACCCTGCCCAGGTCACTTGAGGGGACCCCCACATGAAGAAGCCTCTCGTCGGTGCGCTGTTCGCTGTCCTGCTCCTCGGGGCCGGCGTCGCGCCCGCAACCGCCGCAACCGCCGCAACCGGCCACGACGCGTCGTCGCCGGTCGCGGTCAAGGAGAAGGTCAGGCCCAAGGCGGTCAACTTCGCCGGGACCGTGGCGCTCAGCAACTGTTCCGGCTCCGTCGTCCGTACCCCGGACTCCCAGCCCGGTGACCCCGCGCTGGTGCTCTCCAACGGGCACTGCATGGAGACCGGATTCCCCGGCCCCGGCGAAGTCGTGTTCAACCAGCCGTCCACCCGCAGCTTCACCCTGCTGAACGCCTCGGGCAGCGGCGTCGGCACCCTGCGCGCCAGCAAGATCGCGTACGGGACGATGACGGACACCGACATATCGGTGTACCAGCTCACCCGCACCTACGCCCAGATCGAGAGCACCTACGGCATCAAGGCGCTGGAGCTCAACACCGCGCACCCGGTCCAGGGCACCGCGATCACCGTCGTGTCCGGCTACTGGAAGCGTACGTACGCCTGCAACGTCGACGGCTTCGTCTACCGCCTCAAGGAAGGGGAGTGGACCTGGAAGGACTCGGTCCGCTACACCTCCGCCTGTCAGACCATCGGCGGTACGTCGGGCTCCCCGGTGATCGACAACGCAACCGGCAAGGTCGTCGCCGTCAACAACACCGGCAACGAGGACGGCCAGGAGTGCACGGACAACAATCCGTGCGAGGTCGACGAGAACGGCAACGTGACGGTGCGCGAGGGCATCAACTACGCCCAGGAGACGTACGGCATCGTGCCGTGCATCGGTGCCGGCAACCAGTTCGACCTCGACCGTGCAGGGTGTGCCCTGCCCAAGCCGTGACCGTGACCATGACCGAGGCCGTGACCGTGGCCCCGTGAGTCACCTCGCCGCCGCGACGCCCGTCACCGGGTGCCGCGGCGGCGACGCGCGTTCACGGCTTCGCCGTACCTGCGATCGCCGCCCCGATCCCGTCGAGCAGCACCCCGAGCCCCACGTCGAACGTCTCCCTCGCCTCGCGCTCCAGGTACGGCACCGACTCCTCGCCGGGAGCCTGCGGTTGCGGGGTGGAAGCGGTCTCCATCGCCATCAGGTTCGGATAGCGCTCCGCGAAGTCGGGCGCCACCTCGCCCAGCAGCGCCGAGCGGGCGAACCACCACTCCTCGTCCGACTCGCCCGTCGCCGCCGCGGCCTGCCGCGCCTCGGCGACCGTCCCGGCGCAGCCGCGCACGAAGTGGGAGAGCGTGCCGACCAGCTGCCGCAGCAGACGTGCTTCGAGCCCGGTCGTGTTCAGCAGCCGCACGAGCGTGTCCAGCCCCGCGTATTCGTGCGGGCCGAGCACCGGGCGGGCCTGGGAGACCTGGAGCACCCAGGGGTGGCGGAGGTGGAATTCGAGCCTGTCCCGCGCCCACGCGGTCAGCCCCGCGCGCCAGTCGCCGGTCTCCTCGTACCGCGCGGGCAGCTCGGCGTGGACCGCGTCGTACATCAGGTCCAGCAGCTCGCTCTTGCCGGGGACGTAGGTGTAGAGCGCCATGGCGGTGCGGCCGAGCCGCTCGCCCACCGCGCGCATCGACAGCGCGGCCATGCCGTCCTCGTCCGCGACGGCGATCGCGGCGGTCACGATCGCATCGACGCTCAGCCCCGGCCTGGGGCCGGGACCGGGCCGCCGGCCCTGCTCCCGAGGTCCGTCGGCGCGCCACAACAGGGACATCGAACGGCGGGCGTCGCCCTGTCCGGCAAAGACCACCACTTGCGACTCCTTACGTCATAAAGTAACTTCGCCGAGTAATTCCTTACGGCATAAACTATCAGTCGGAGAGGGTGGAAGCCGCGATGGGGCAGGCTTTGACCGTGTCGTACGTACGGGTCGTCGGCGTGGAGCGGATCACTCCGCGTACGGCGCGCGTCACCTTCACCGGGGAGGCGCTGGCGGGGCTCATGGAGGACCGGCCCGACCAGCAGATGAAGCTCTGCTTCCCGAGGGAGGGGCAAGGGGTGCCCCGGCTGCCGGAGCCGGAGGCCGACGACACGTACGGCATGCGGTGGTACGAGGCGTACCTCGCGATTCCCGAGCCCGAGCGACCGCTGCTGCGGAGCTTCACCGTTCGCGCGTACGACCGGGGGCGTGACGTGATGACGGTCGACTTCGTGCTCCATGGCGACGACGGGCCCGCCGCCCGCTGGGGCCGGGACGCGCGGCCGGGCGATGTGCTCGGCATGGTCGGCCCGTCGTCGCTGTACGCCCGGCCGCTGCCCGCCGCCGACTGGCTGCTGCTGGCCGGCGACGAGTCGGCGCTCCCCGCGATCGCGACGCTGCTGGAGTCGCTGCCCGCCGGGGCGCGGGCGCTCGTCCGGGCCGAGGTCGCCGACGCGACGGAGGAGCGGCCGCTCGGCTCGGCCGGCGACGTGGACGTCCACTGGGTGCACCGGGACCGGGGCGGGTCGCTGGTGGACGCGGTGCGGACGGCGCCGCTGCCCGCCGGGACCGGAGCCGCGTGGCTGGCCGGTGAGGCGGGGGCGGTGCGGACCCTGCGCCGTCACCTGGTCGAGGAGCGCGGGCTGCCCCGGGCGGCCGTGCAGTTCAGCGGCTACTGGCGGCGCAGCCTCACCCAGGACGACGCCCCGACCGAGGAGGACCTGGCCTGGGCGAAGGAGCAGGCGGAGGAGTGATCAGGGAGCGGGCAGGGGGGCGAGGGCGGGGGAGTGAGGGCCGGGCGCGCTACGCGGTGGTGCGTCCCGCTCCCCGGACGGCCCGGCCTGCCAGTGTCTGGGTGCGGCGGCCGTCCTCGATGACGAAGCGGCCGTCGATCAGCACGTGCGGGATGCCGGCCGGCAGGGTGCGCGGCTCCTCGAACGTGGAGCCCGCCGCCACCGTCGCCGGATCGAAGAGCACCAGGTCGGCGCGGTAGCCCTCGCGGACGTACCCCCGGTCGGCCAGGCGCAGCCGCCGGGCCGGGCGCGAGGTGAGGTGGGCGACGCACTCCTCCAGCGAAAGGATGCCCAACTCCCGCACGTACCGGCCGAGATACTGCGGGAACGTGCCGTAGGCGCGCGGGTGCGGCTTGTCGCCCTGGAGGATGCCGTCGCTCCCCCCGGTGTGCACCCGGTGGCGCATGATCTGCCGCACGTTCTCCTCGTGGCCCACGTGCTGGAGGATCGTCGGGCCGAGCCGGTCCTCGACGAGCAGCCGGCGCGCGGTCGTCCAGGGCGCCTCGCCGCGCAGCCGCGCCGACTCGGCCACCGTGCGGCCCACGTGGCCGGCGAGGGCGGGGACGCCGACCCCCGAGATCTCGATGGTGTCCCACTCGATCGGCACGCCGTGGCAGCCGTCCGAGCCGAGTACCTCCAGGTGGTGCCGGATGCGTTCCGCCGTGGCGTCGTCGGCGAGGCGGGCGAGCACCGACTCGGGCCCGCCCTCGCTCGCCCAGCTCGGCAGCATCGCGACGAGGGTCGTGGAGCCGGGGGTGTACGGGTAGGTGTCGAGGGAGATGTCGGCGCCCGCGTCCAGGGCGTCGTCGAGCAGCGCGATCAGCTCGGGCGCCCTGCCCTTGTTCACGCCGAAGTTCATGGTGGCGTGGGCGAGATGGAGGGCGCAGCCCGCGTTCCTGGTGAGCTGCACCATCTCCTCGTACGCGCCGAGCGCGCCCGCTCCGTACGAGCGGTGGTGCGGGCAGTAGTAGCCGCCGTACTGGGCCACCACCCGGCACAGCTCGGTGAGTTCGGCGTCGTTCGCGTACATGCCGGGGGTGTACGTGAGGCCGGAGGACATGCCGACCGCGCCTTCCGCCATGCCCTGGGCGACGAGTTCCTTCATCCGGGTCAGTTCGGCATCGGTGGCGGGGCGGTCCTCCCAGCCCACCGCGTACATCCGGACCGTGCCCTGCGGGACGAGGTAGGCGGCGTTGACGGCGATGCCCCGGCCGTCGAAGTTGCGGTCCAGCCGGTCCAGGTACTCGCCGACCGTGCGCCAGTCGAAGTCGATGCTCGTGTCCCCGGGCGCACAGCCGTTCCAGCCGGTGATGGTGGAGCGGACCTCGGCGAGCGTCCGGTCGTCGACCGGGGCGTACGACAGGCCGTCCTGGCCGAGTACTTCGAGGGTGACGCCCTGCGCGGCCTTGGCGCTGTGGTCCGGGTCGCGGAGCAGCGCGAGATCGCTGTGCGCGTGCATGTCGATGAAGCCGGGCGCCAGGACGAGCCCGTCGGCGTCGAGCGTGCGGCGGGCGGAGGGGCGCGGGCCGGAGGAGCCCTCGGGGTGGATCCCGGCGATCCGGCCGTCGGCGATGGCCACATCGGCGCGGCGGCGGGGGGCGCCGGTGCCGTCGACGACGTGGGCGTTACGGATGACGAGGTCCATGGGGGCTCCCAGATCAAGCCCCTCCGGCGAACGGGGGAGCGCTTCAGCCCCTCCGGTGGCCGAGGAGCATTTCAAGCCCCTCCGGCGATTGAGGAGCAGGGGTCCGGGGGCGGAGCCCCCGGTTACGGGAAGGGGCGGGCGGGGCAGGGGAACCGCCCCGCAGGGCAGCTCCCCCTCCCGCAGCGGCAGGGCGTGGGGATCAGAGGATCGTGCGGATCAGAAGAACGGGCGGATCAGAAGAACGTGCGGATGTAGTCCGTGACCGTGCCGTCCGCCGCGACCAGCGGAATCAACTGCCACTTGTCGAAGCTGGTGCACGGATGCGACAGGCCCATCCCCACCCAGTCGCCCACCTCCAGCTCCGCACCCGGATCCGTACGCACCCACGCGTGCTGGTCCGACAGCCCGGTGACCGAGATGCCCGTCGCGGGCCGGACCGCGCCGTCCCGGCCGGACCGCACGACCTGCGCCTCGGGCAGGTCGAGGTCGTACGCCGCGTCCCGCTTGCCCGCGTTGAGGAACGCCTGCTCGGCCGACGGGCGCGACACGACCTGCGCCCACAGCCGGAAGGCGGGCTGCAGTTCCCCCTCCTCCGGCACCCGGTTGAACGGGGTCAGATGGCGGTAGTGGCCGTCGTCGTGCGAGACGTACGCCCCCGAGCGCAGCAGCTTCAGCACCGGCGCCGACAGCTCCGGGATCTGCGCGAACGCATCCGCCACCGCGTCGAACCACGCGCTGCCGCCCGCACTGATCACGATCTCCTCGCCGGACGCGAAGCGCCCCGCGCGGTCGAAGCCGACGGCCAGCGCGACGAGCCGGTCCACCCAGTCCCGTACCCGCTCGGCGGACGCCTGCGGCACCTCGCCCTCGTAACCGGCCACGCCCACCAGGCGCAGGGTCCCGGCCGCCGCCACCGCGTCGGCCACCGCCGCGCACTCGGCCTCGGTGCGGACCCCGGTGCGCGCACCCTCGCCCGCGCCCAGTTCCACCACGACGTCGACGGGGCGCGAGGCGCCCGCCGCACGCAGCGCCTCGTCCATCAGCTCCACGCCGCGCACCGAGTCGACGTAGCAGACGAAGCGGAACTCCGGGTCGGAGTCCAGCTCGGCGGCGAGCCAGCGCAGGGCCACGGCGTCGACGAGCTCGTTGGCGAGGAAGATCCGCCGGATCCCGTACGCCCGGTAGACCCGCGCCTGGTGCGGCACGGCGGCGGTGATGCCCCAGGCGCCGTACTCCAGCTGGCGGGCGAAGAGCTGCGGGGACATGGAGGTCTTGCCGTGCGGGGCGAAGGCGAGTCCGTGGCGCTCCGCGTACGTTTCCAGGAGGGCGAGGTTGTGCTCGACCGACTCGGCGGACAGGGCGAGCACCGGGGTGGTGAAGCCGCCCGTGAAGAGGTTGCGACGCTCGGCGGCGAGGGCGCCGACGGTCAGGCCCTCCGCGTCGGGCGGGAGCGCCTTGAAGCGGTGGTCGACCAGCTCGTCGGCGAGTCCGGACACAGGACGGTCGGCACCCAAGGGAGTCTCCTCGATCGAAGTCGTCGTTGCATCATATGCAACACCCATTGCGTATATCGCTTAACGCTGTCTAACATCCGAGCCGACGCCGGGTCAATGGCGTGCAACCCCGCCGCGCCCCGAACCCGCATCACCGAACCCGCGAGGAGCCCCGAGTGTCCGGAACCCCGGTCAGGACCGCCGACGCCGCCACGGCCGCCGAAGTCGTGTGCCTCGGCGAGTCCATGGTGACGTTCCTGCCGTCGCAGCCCGGACGCCTCGCCGACGTACCCTCCTTCGGCCGCGGCATCGGCGGCGCCGAGTCCAACGTCGCCTGCGCGCTGGCCGCCGCCGGGCACCGGACGGCCTGGGTCAGCCGGGTCGGCGCGGACGGCTTCGGCGACCACCTCGTCGAGGCGATCGCCGGCTACGGGGTCGACACCTCCGGCGTGCGGCGCGACCCCTCGCGGCCCACCGGGATCTACTTCCGCACCGCGACCGACCGCGCCACCGACGTGCACGAGGTCGCCTACTACCGGGCCGGCTCCGCCGCCTCCGCGATGTCACCCCGCAACATCCCGTACGTGACACTGCCCACGACCCGGGTCCTGCACCTGTCCGGCATCACCGCGGCGCTCTCCGCCGACTGCCTGGCCCTGCTCCACGACCTGACCGGGCCCCGCCCCGGCCGCCCGCTGATCTCCTTCGACGTCAACCACCGGCCCGGCCTGTGGCGCGACGCCGACGCCTCCCCCGAGGTGCTCCTCGACCTGGCCCGCCGCAGCGACCTGGTCTTCGTCGGCGAGGACGAGGCGGCCGAGGCGTGGGGGGTGACCGGCGCGGAGGCGATCCGCGCGGCGCTGCCGGAACCGGCGACGCTGGTCGTGAAGCGGGGCGCGGAGGGCGCGACGGTCTTCTCGGGCAGCGGTGCTGCCGATGGCGCCGGCGACGCCTCGGGGGCAGGTGCGGTCACCACCGTCCCCGCCCTGCGCGTGGACGTCGTCGCGCCCGTCGGCGCGGGCGACGCCTTCGCCGCCGGGTTCCTGTCCGCCACCCTGCGCGACCTGCCCGTACGCGACCGCGTCCGGCACGGCCACCTCATGGCCGCCGCCGTCCTCACCGTCCCCGGCGACCTCACCGCCCCGCCGGCCCGCGCGCACGCCGACGGCCTTGCCGCACTGGACGACGAGGCCTGGGGGAGACTTCGTCTCGGCCCCGGGTGGACGGGGGACGACCAGGAGGTACGTACGACATGAGTCAGACCGTCGACCGGGCGCTGAGCATCCTGCCGCTGCTCGCCCAGGGACCCGCCGACCTCGGCCAGGTCGCCGAGCGGCTCGGCGTCCACAAGTCCACGGCGCTGCGCCTGCTCCGTACGCTCCACGAGCACGGCCTCGTCTACCGCCAGCAGGACCAGCGCTACCGGCTCGGCGCCCGCCTCTTCGCCCTTGCGCAGGAGGCCGTCGAGAACCTCGACGTACGGGAGATCGCCCACCCCCACCTCGTCGAACTCAACGAGAGCTGCGGCCACACCGTGCATCTCGCGGTGTACGAGGAGCAGGAGGTCCTCTACATCGACAAGGTCGAGAGCCGCTACCCGGTCAGGATGTACTCGCGGATCGGCAAGCCCGTCGCGATCACCGTCGCCGCCGTCGCGAAGCTGCTTCTGGCCGACCTCACCGAGCCCGAGCGGCGCGCCATCGCCGAGAAGCTCGACTACCCCATGTACACGTCCCGTTCGACCCCGAACGCCGGTGCCTTCCTCAAGGAGCTCACCGTCGTCCGCGAACAGGGCTGGGCCACCGACCTCGGCGGCCACGAGGAGTCCATCAACTGCGTCGGCGCCCCCATCCGGGGGGCGGACGGGCGGGTCGTCGCAGCGATGTCGGTCTCCGCGCCCAATGTCGTCGTCACGGCCGAGGAACTCCTCACCCTGCTCCCGCTGGTGCGCCGCACCGCCGACTCCATCAGCCGGGAGTACTCCGGCACCACCCGACCCAAGAAAGCCTGAACAGCCATGACCGAGAAGATCGCCCTCACCCCGAGCACCCACACCACGCCCCCCGCGAAGTTCTCGCACGGGGTGAAGAAGGGGAACATCCTCCAGGTCGCCGGCCAGGTCGGATTCCTGCCCGCCGTCGAGGGCCAGGCCCCGACCCCCGCCGGGCCCACGCTGCGCGAGCAGACCCTGCAGACCTTCGCCAACGTCAAGGCGATCCTGGAGGAGGGCGGCGCGAGCTGGGACGACGTGATGATGATGCGCGTCTACCTCACGGACGTGGACCACTTCGCCGAGATGAACGAGATCTACAACGCCTACTTCGGCGAGCAGAACCTCAAGGCCGCCCCCGCCGCCCGTACGACGGTCTACGTCGGCCTCCCCAAGGGCCTCCTGATCGAGATCGACGCGCTCGCGGTCCTCGGCTGATCCGGCTTCACCGCCTGAGCCGGCTTCACCAGCTGAGCCGGCCGAACTGATTGAGCCGGCCAAACTGAATGACCCGGCCGAACTGATTGAACCGGTCGAGCTGATCGAACCGGTCGAACCGGCTGATCCACTTGTCGCAACCGCACCGACGCCCCACCGCGCACGGCACGGCGCCCCGCCCCACGGGGGCGCCGTGCCGCGCTCCCCCACACCCGAAATCCGTCGCCCCCAACGGAGTCACGCATGCTGCTCGCCGCAACCCCACCACCGGCCGAGACACCGCCCCACACCGGCGGAATCCTCCCGCTCATCGACGGCACCGGTGGTCTGCTGACCGTCGCCGCCCTCGGGATCGCGCTCCTCCTCTTCCTGATCATCAAGGTCAGGCTGCAGCCGTTCGTCGCGCTGCTCGCCGTTTCCATAGCCGTCGGCCTGGGCGCCGGGCTCTCCGTCACCGAGCTCTTCGGTACGGTCCAGAGGTCCGCCGCCGTCTCCGTCATCGAATCCGGCATGGGCGGCATCCTCGGCCATGTGGCGATCATCATCGGCCTCGGCACGATGCTCGGCTCGATCCTCGAAGTCTCCGGCGGAGCCGAGGTGTTGAGCACCCGCCTGCTCAACCTCTTCGGCGAGAAGCGCGCCCCGCTCGCCATGGGCCTCACCGGCCTGATCTTCGGCATCCCGGTCTTCTTCGACGTCGGCATCTTCGTCCTCGCACCGATCGTGTACGCCGCCGCCAAGCGCTCCGGCAAGTCGATCCTGCTCTACTCCATGCCGCTGCTGGCGGGCCTCTCGATGACCCACGCCTTCCTGCCGCCGCACCCCGGCCCGGTCGCCGCCGCCGGACTCTTCCACGTCTCCCTCGGCTGGGTCATCCTGATGGGCGCCGTCGTCGGTATCCCGTCCGTCCTCGCCGCCTGGGGCTACGCTGCCTGGATCGGGAAGCGGATCTTCGTCGCGGTCCCGCAGGACATGGTCGAGGCCGCCGAGGAGGCCAAGGCGGCGGTCGTCGCCGAGCAGCGGGCCGCCGGGGTCACCCCGCGCGAGGAGCCGGTCGCGCTCTCCACCGTACTCACGATCATCGGCACCCCGCTGGTGCTGATCCTCGCCGCGACGTTCTCCTCGATCGCGCTGGACCCCTCCACCCCGCGCTCGGTCATCGAGTTCTTCGGCAACCCCTTCGTCGCCCTGACGATCGCGCTGGTGCTGGCGTACTACCTGCTGGGCATCCGCCGCGGCTGGTCCCGCAAGTCCCTGGAATCGGTGTCCACCTCATCCCTGAAGCCGGTCGGCAACATCCTGCTGGTGGTCGGCGCGGGCGGTGTGTTCGGCGCCGTCCTCAAGGCCAGCGGCATCGCGGACGCCCTCGCCAAGACCTTCAACGACGTCGGCCTGCCGGTCATCCTGCTCGCCTGGCTGATCTCCGTGGTCCTGCGCGTCGCCCAGGGCTCGGCGACCGTGGCCATCGTCACCACCGCCGGCATCGTCGTCCCCCTGGTCGAGGGCCAGGACCTCTCGCAGGCCCACCTGGCCCTGATCATCATGGCGATCTCGGCCGGCTCGATCTTCGCCTCCCATGTGAACGACGGCGGCTTCTGGATGGTGTCGAAGTACTTCGGCATCTCCGAGCGCGACACCCTGAAGTCCTGGACGGTCCTGGAGACCGTCCTGTCGGTCGCGGGATTCGCGGTGGCGGCGCTGCTGAGCCTGGTGATCTAGGTTCTTTGTCCTTTCGTCCGGCTCGGGCAGGGGCTCAGGCATGGCTCGGACCGACTCGACCGGCTCAGGCCTGGCTGACGCAGATGATGTTCTTGCCCTTGTCCACCTTCCAGTACCAGTAGCGCTGCCCGGCGTTCGCCGGACAGATCTGGCCGCTGTACGACTTGGGTGCCCGGTAGTAGCCGGTGATCTGCGCGATCGACTGGCCTGCGACGGGCACCTTGTCGGCGTTGCAGCTCCAGACCACGAGCAGACGGGCGTTGCCGTTGCCGTCCAGATCGGCGGGGAAGCACTGGCCCTTGCGGAACTGACGGGTCAGACACAGCGTCGTGTTCATGTCGTCCTTCGCGGCGTGGTACCAGGTGCCGCTGCCGTTCTCCGAGGGGCAGGGGTCGGGGGTGCCGCCGGTCGAGTAGGCGCGGGTGACATAGACGTACGCGTTGGTGGAGTCGCAGGCGACCTGCTGCGGCACCTCGGAGCTCCAGTTCCCGTACCCGTCGTCGTAGACGTTGAGGCACTGGCCGCTGGTCACGTACCGGAAGGCCCGGTCGACGGCATCGGCGGTCGGGGTGGGCGTGGGCGTGGGCGTCGGGGTCCGCATCGCGTTGGTGCCGTAGCTGCTGCCGCTGGTGCTCTGCGTGCCCGGCGTCTCCCAGGGCCGGTAGATCAGGAGTACCAGGACGATGAGCGGCACGAGCAGCCAGCTCGCGGAGGGGGACGACTTCTTCGGCGGTGCCAGAGGTGTGGGCGTGGGGGTGGGGGTGGGGGTGGGGCGCGGTCTCGACGGGGACCCGGACGAGTCCGGGCGCGCCGAAGAGGCACGCGCCCGCGCCCGCTGCGCGGCCTTTTCCCGCTCCGCCCGCTCCCGCGCGGCTCGCTTGTCCGCCCGCTCGCGCTCCGCGCGCTCGTGCTCCTTCGCGGCGCGTTCCCGCTCCCGCGCGGCTCGCTTGCGCTCCCGCAGCTGCGCCTCGCGCTCCGCCGTGTACATCCGTGTCGGCCCCGGCGGCGGAACCGCGCTCGTGCGCTGGTCCCTGCTCGTGCGCTGGTCCATGGTCAGGGCGTCCGGGTCGATCAGGCCCGCGCGGCTGAGCTCCCGGCCCTGGGCCGCGTACGCGCCGATCAGTTCCGTCCACCGCGGTGGCAGCCAGCGGCTCCCGCTCTGTGTGGCGGGCATTCCGGCTTGGTCGCGGTGGAAGCGGGCGAGTAGTTCGGCGGGTTCGGGGCGTTGGGTGGGGTTGGTGGCGAGGCAGGGGCGGATGGTGGGGACGAGTTCTTTGGGTAGTCCGTCGAGGTCGAGTTCGCCGCGTTGGACGCGGGCGAGGAGTCGGAGGGTGTCGCCGTCGGCGGCGTAGGGGGGTCGTCCGGTGGCGAGCATGAAGAGGGTGGCGCCGAGGGAGTACACGTCGGAGGCTGCTGTGGATGCTTCGCCGCGTGCTTGTTCGGGGGAGGTGAAGGCGATGGTGCCCAGGGTCAGGCTGGTGCGGGTGAGGTCGGCGGCGTGCGAGATGCCGAAGTCGATCAGCCGTGGCCCGTCGAGCGGCAGCAGCACGTTCTGCGGCTTCACGTCGCGGTGCACGATGCCTTCGCGGTGGAGGGTGACCAGCGCTTCCGCCGTGCCGGCCGCCACCCATCGCACTGCCGACGCGGGCAGCACGCCGCAGCTGCGGACGAGTTCGGAGAGCGGCGGTGCGGCGATGTAGTCGATGGCCATCCACGGCCGTTCGGCGTCCGGGTCCGCGTCCCGTACCCGCGCCGTGTGCACGCTGTCGATCCGCTGTGCGAGCTTCACCTCGCGGGCGAACCGCCGCCGGTCGACCTCGCTGACCGCACCTTCGGCGAGCAGCGTCTTCACCGCGACGAGTTCTCCGGCGTCCTGCCCGCCGCTGCCCCGTGCGTCGCCCACGGCCAGATAGATCCGCCCCATGCCGCCGGACGCCAGCCGTTTGATCAGCCGGTACCGCCCGAGAACTGTCGGATCGTCCCCGCTCAGCGCCTGAATCCGCGCCCCGGCCATGTCATTCCCCCTGTCGCACAACCGCACCTCCATCAAGGTGGCACGCGACCTCGTCCGGGGCTACGGACCGGCCTGTCCCGGACAGCGCGCGGCCGGTCCGGGACAGACAAGGGGGAGGTGCACGGGGTGCATGGGGGAGTTGTGCCGCGTCCGGTCAGGCCGCCGAGGCGCAGATGATGCTCCGGCCGTTGTTCACCTGCCAGTACCAGAACCGCTCCCCCTGCCCGGCCGGGCAGGTCCACTTGGTGCCGGCCGAGGGCGCCCGGTAGTACCCGGTTATCCGCAGGATCGACTGGTCGGCCTGGGGGACGGTCGACGAGTTGCAGGACAGCACCACCGTCAGATCGGCGCTGACGGAACTCTGGACGTTCGCGGGGAAGCACTGGCCCACCTGGTACACCCGGTCGAGGCAGAGCGTGCGCTCGATCCCGTCCTCACCGGACTTGTGCCACCAGGTGAACCCCTGCCCCGTGTCGCAGGAGCTGGACTCCCCGGGCCGGGAGGTGACGCGGTTGACGTGCATATAGGCGTTCCAGGCCCGGCAGTTGACCCGGACCGGGGTCGTGGTGCTCATCTTGCCGTGCCCGTCGCCGTACACATTGAGGCAGTCACCGGCGTTCACGGCGCGGAACGCCAGATCGGTGGCGTCGGGTGTGGGCGTCGGTGTGGGCGTGGGTGTCGGGGTCGGTGACGGCTCGTCGTCGATGCTGCCCGAATCGTCCGAGGCACCTCCGGAATCGTCGCTACTGCTGCTGTCGTTGTCGTCGGTGCCGGTGGTCTCGTCGTCGGAGTGGGTGTCGAGACTGCTGCCGGACGTGACGGCACCGGAAGCGGTGGTGCCGGCGGAGGAGCCGCCGCTGTCGCTCGCCTTCCCCGAGGTCTCCCAGGGCTGCCAGATCACCAGGGCGACGACGACGGCGACGGCGATCAGCCAGCCCCAGTTCGAGGAGCTGCCCGAGGTGGTTCCCGGCGGGCGCGTCGTGCCGCCTGCGGGCGAGGCGTTGGCGGGCGCGGCCGCCCGCGCCCGCGCGGTTCGGATCGCCTGCGCGGCACGGGCGGCCTCCTCCGCGCGCTCCCTCTCGGCACGCTCCCGCCTGGCACGGTCCTGCGCGGCCGCTTCCCGCCGGGCCTGGTTCTGCGCGGCCCGCCGCCGCTCGGCACGGGCGGCCTCCTGCCGGGCGGCTTCCGCGCGTTCGCGCTCGACGCGCTGCGCCTCCTGCCTGGCGGCTCCCGCGCGTTCGCGCTCCGCCCGCTCCCGCGCGGCGCGCTCGGCCTGTTCGCGCTCCGCCCGCTCCCGCTCGGCCTGCTCCGCCCGCTGCCGCTCCGCCAGTCCTGCGAGGGCCGCCAGCTCCTGCCGGGTACGGTCGCGGCGGGCCCGGTCGCGGGCGGCGCGGGCCCTGCGCTCCTCCGTGTACACCATCGTCGGGCGGGGTGGCGGCACCGCGTTCGTACGCCCGTCGGCGGTCGGCGCCGCCGGGGCCGCGCCGCGGCCGTTCGCGAGTTCCAGGCCCTGGGTCGCGTACGCGCCGATCAGTTCCGTCCACCGCGGTGGCAGCCAGCGGCTCCCGCTCTGTGTGGCGGGCATTCCGGCTTGGTCGCGGTGGAAGCGGGCGAGTAGTTCGGCGGGTTCGGGGCGTTGGGTGGGGTTGGTGGCGAGGCAGGGGCGGATGGTGGGGACGAGTTCTTTGGGTAGTCCGTCGAGGTCGAGTTCGCCGCGTTGGACGCGGGCGAGGAGTCGGAGGGTGTCGCCGTCGGCGGCGTAGGGGGGTCGTCCGGTGGCGAGCATGAAGAGGGTGGCGCCGAGGGAGTACACGTCGGAGGCTGCTGTGGATGCTTCGCCGCGTGCTTGTTCGGGGGAGGTGAAGGCGATGGTGCCCAGGGTCAGGCTGGTGCGGGTGAGGTCGGCGGCGTGCGAGATGCCGAAGTCGATGACCCGGGGGCCCTCCAGCGGCAGCAGCACGTTCTGCGGCTTCACATCACGGTGCACGATGCCCACCCCGTGCAGGGTGACCAGCGCCTCCGCGGTCCCGGCGGCGATCCACCGCACTGCCGACGCGGGCAGTACCCCGCAGCTGCGGACGAGTTCGGAGAGCGGCGGTGCGGCGATGTAGTCGATGGCCATCCACGGCCGCTCGGCGTCCGGGTCCGCGTCCCGTACCCGCGCCGTGTACGCGCTGTCGACCCGCTGTGCGAGCGACACCTCGCGGGCGAACCGCCGCCGGTCGGTCTCGCTGACGTTCCCCTCGGCCAGCAGCGTCTTGACTGCGACCAGCCCCCGACCGCCGCCCCGACCGCCGCCGCGCTCACCGCTGCGCTCGCCACCGCGCTCACCGCTGCGGGCCAGATAGATCCGCCCCATGCCGCCGGACGCCAGCCGTCCGATCAGCCGGTACGGTCCGAGCGTCGCCGGATCGTCCGCGCCCAGTGCCTGCACCCGCGCCCCGGCCATGTCCCGCCCCCTGTCGCATCACCGTCGAGCCCGTCGAGCCCAACAACGGTGCCATGTACGCGTCCGAACAGCCATGGAATGCGGGAAGTCCCGGACACTCTGTTGCCGGCCCGGGACAGGGCTGGGACGGCCCCGGGAACGGGACGCGGCAACGGGACGCGGCAACGGTCCTGGTAACCGCCCCGGGAACGGCCCCGGCCCCGGCCCCGTCCCCGTCCCCGGAACGTGCAGCAGCGCCGCCGGGGGAGCGGCGGCGCTGCTGGTCACTGATGCCGGCCGATGGTTACGGCAGGCCGTGCACGCGTGGGTGTCAGCTGTTGGTTACGGCAGGCCGTGCACGTGCGGGCCCACCGCGTTCGACCAGGCGTTGCCCGCCGTGGCGTCCCAGTTGGTCGACCAGGTCATCGCCCCGCGCAGCCCCGGGTAGGTCTTCGAGGGCTTGAAGGAACCGCAGCCGGTGCCCTTGGCCAGGCAGTCCAGCGCCGCGTTCACGACCGAGGGCGCCACGTAGCCGCTGCCCGCGCCGCGCGTGGAGGCCGGCACACCGAGGCCGACCTGGGACGGATCGAGGCCGCCCTCCAGCTGGATGCAGGCGAGCGCGGTGAGGAAGTCCACCGAACCCTGCGAGTAGACCTTGCCGTCGCAGCCCAGCATCGAACCACTGTTGTAGTACTGCGTGTTGACGACGGTCAGGATGTCCTTGATGCCGAGCGCCGTCTTGAAGTACTCACCGGACGTGGACTGCATGTCGATGGTCTGCGGCGCCATCGTGATGACGAGGCCCGAGCCCGCCTTCTGCGACAGCGAGCGCAGCGCCTTCGTCATGTACGTGGAGTTGAGTCCGTTCTCCAGGTCGATGTCGACGCCGTTGAAGCCGTACTCCTGGATGAGCGAGTAGACCGAGTTCGCGAAGTTGGTCGCGGAGGCGTCGCTGTTGACCGAGATGGAGCCCTTCTCGCCGCCGACCGAGATGATGACGTTCTTCCCGGCCGCCTGCTTCGCCTTGATGTCGGCCTTGAACTGGTCGACGGTGTAGCCGTTCAGGCCCGCCGTGTCCAGGTTGAAGGTGACGGCGCCCGGCGTGGTCGTGGCGTCGGCGAAGGAGACCGCGATGATGTCGTAGTCGGCGGGCACGTCGCTGAGCTTCTGCACGGTCGCGCCGTTGTTGAAGTTCTGCCAGTAGCCGGTCACCGCGTGCTTGGGGACGGAGGTGCCGGGGTTGGGGTTGCCGCCGCCCTCCTTGGCCGTACGGCCGCTGACCGTCGAGGACTTGACGGACTCACCGGCCGCGTTGGTGGCGGTCACCGCGAACTGGTACGCGGTGTCGGCGGCCAGCCCCGTGACGGTCGCCGAGTTCCCGGTGGTCGTGGTGGCCTTCGCGCCGTCCCGGTAGACGGTGTAGCCGGTCGCGCCGGAGACCGCGTTCCAGGACAAGGCCACGGAGGAGGAGGTGGCCGTGCCGACCGTCAGGCCGGCCGGGGCGGACGGGATGGTCGGCTCCGGGTCGGTGCCGCCCCCGCCGTCGGGGCCGTTGACCGACACGTCGTCCACCAGATAGGCGGCCTGCCCGTACCAGCCGTGCGTGTAGACCTGGACCGAGGTGGTGCCGGGACCGGTCTTGAAGCTGGTGGTGAGCTGCGTCCAGTCGCCGGAGCCGGGGGACCAGGTCGACACGTCGGTGGTCCCGGTGCCGCTCGCGCCGAGGTACGCGTACCCGCCCTGCACCCAGGAGCTGAGCGTGTACGTCGAGTCGGGCTTCACGGCCACGGTCTGGGTGCACCGTGCGGTGTCCTGACCGGCCGGGGTGGCCTTGAGGGCCGCGGTGCCGCCGTGCACGGGGGAGGAGACGGTGGTGCCGCTGCCGCCGGAACAGGTCCAGTTGGCGAGCCCGGATTCGAAGCCCGCGTTCTTGGCGACGTTGATATCGGCGGCCTGGGCGTTTCCGGCGAGGCCCGTGGCGGTCAGCGCGCCGGCTGCGAGGACGGCCGCGGCGGCGCCGGCGAGGGGACGGCTGTAACGTCTGCGGATTCTGTGGCCGTTGGCGGGGGAAGGTTCCACTTGCAGCCTCCGTGGGGGAGTCGGGGATGCCTGCCGGGGTGCTCGGCGAGGAGCCGGCGGGGTGGACCGGCGGTACTCGGGCCGTCCGGCGGGTGACGGGCAGAAGAAGGAGATGTGGAGTTGAGGAACGGTGGCCACCGCTGGCCGACAAAACTGGTCCAGACCAATCGAGTTGTCAAGACCTCTGGCAACGGGACCTGCGGCGACCCTGTCCGTCCGACCGCTTCCGAACGGGTCCATCAGGGGCTCGCGAGTGCCTCCGCTTGGGCTCCGAACCGGCCTCGGCTTCCCTGTGAATTGACGTTTTGTTGACCTCGTCGGGCCGTGTCGCACCCCGTGCGGGTGAAGTGCAGGGAGTGCTCGGACAGTGACCGTCCGGCCTTCGCGGGGGCGGGTGCGGCAGGTTCCGCATCCGCGCTGACGTGCGGCGATGAATTCGGGGTCGGGGTAACCGGAAGGTGTATCGGTAACCCTCCGCAGTTGTACAGAAGTTGACGATTTTCGATTTGGTCCGATTTAGCACCGGGGCGTTACGCGGGCGCCTCGCACACGTTGTCGGACTGGCCTCCGAAAAGTGTTCTCTGCCAGGTAAGACGTGGATAAAGTGCTGAAGCAGAACCGCGGAGCAGGAGCGATTGCGGCCGACGTCATGACCGGCGTCCGGCCGGAGCCGAAACGGGGAACAGCGTGCCGACCGCAATAGCAGTGACCAGTGCTGACTTGGTACTACCTCCGACCGATCAGCAGACACCGACAGCCGCCCTGTTGCAGGCTCCGGATGCCCAGGCTCTGGAGATGGCCATCGGTGACATGCACGTGCTGCTCGAACAGCACGGCTATGTCGTCGCCGTCTACCCGACCGGCATCTCGCCCGCCCACGAGCGCCGGCTCCACTCCGTCCGCTCGGTCCTGGAGAGCGATCGCATCGCTCTGGTGAAGGCGGACCTGCCGCCGCTCGGCGTGGCCGTACTCGTACGGCAGCTGCGCCAGTTGTCCATCTGTGACTTCAGCCCCGGAGTGGTAGCCTCCGCCGCCCGGCTGCTGGCGCACTACATCCACGCGGGTGCCCTGCTCCACTCCGTCACCAAGTTCGACCGGGTCCCGGTCGACCTCAGGACCCATGCCAAGTCCTGGGTGCCCGGCTCGCAGTTCGCCGTGGTCGCGGGACCCGAACCACAGCTCGTCAAGGTCGGTCCGAAGGCGGAACTCCCGACCGGCCCCGAATTCGCCACTCATCTGATGACCGCCAAGGGGCAGTCCCAGTCCGAGTGGGTGAAGGAGGCCCTCGCGCCCGCGTGGAAGGTCCAGGCCATTCACGAGGCCGCACTCCCGTCCGGTTCCCCCGCATGGTGGGGAACCGGGAAACTGGTGGAATTCGCCGCCTATCTGCCAGACATCTCCGTCCTGTACCAGCTGGTGTCCTCGGTGCGCCGGGAGAACTGCCACTGGTGCGGAATGGAACTCATCGGTGACCGCTGCGGGTTCTGCTCCTCCCCGCTACCCGCAGCGGAGAACCGAAAGCACCCAGCCGGTGTCCTCAGCCATGGAGCGCTCGCACCACCGCAGTCCTAGAACGACCGCAGTCCCAGCGCTTCCGCTTTCCTCCGTAGACGCCCTTCCGTCCGCTGCCCCACGCATCCGAATTGAACGAGGTTGTCCGGCCCATGAACTCCCGTCAGCGCCGCGGCGTGATACTCCTGCTTTTGTCGGTTCTGTGCGCCTTCGGCGCCTTCGCCGGCGTGCTCTCGGTGATCAGCGACGTCAACTCCAAGGTCGGGCCGGAGGTCTCGGCCTACCAGCTGAAGTCCGATGTCGCTCCCTATACCGCCCTGTCCTCCGGGCAGTTCGAGAAGATCTCGATGCCCAAGCGCTGGCTCTCCACCAACGCGGTGACGGACCTCTCCGAGGTCAACGGCAAGATCGCCGTCACCCAGCTGCGCAAGGGCTCGCTGCTCCAGTCCGACATGATGCAGCGCCGTCCCGAGCTGCAGCCCGGGGAGCAGGAGATCGCCATCATGATCGACGCGGCGACGGGCGTCGCCGGCAAGATCACCCCTGGTGCCACAGTCAACATCTACGCCACCTTCTCCGGCGAGAACAAGGGAGAGGCATCCCAGTCCAAGGTCATCGTCTCCAATGCCAAGGTCCTGGACGTCGGCAAGCTGACCGCCCTGGAGCCCAGCAACGACGGCAAGTCCAGCATGGGCACCGAGGCCGTCCCGATCACCTTCGCGCTCAACACGCTCGACACCCAGCGCATCGCCTACGCCGAGTCCTTCGCGGAGCACGTGCGCCTCGCGCTCCTCGCCTCCGGCAGCGACAGCACCATCCGTCCGGGCGACCGCACCTACACGCTCGACAAGGACAAGTGAGGATCGAATGACCACGAGGATCCTCCCGGC
This sequence comes from Streptomyces sp. NPDC001890, assembly GCF_042891445.1. Taxonomy (NCBI): domain Bacteria; kingdom Bacillati; phylum Actinomycetota; class Actinomycetes; order Kitasatosporales; family Streptomycetaceae; genus Streptomyces; species Streptomyces sp. NPDC001890. Next base: position 494,337 of record NZ_JBIATE010000002.1, read on the forward strand.
CGTAGGTGATGTCGACGCGGCCAGATCCGTCACCACCCTGCTCAGCCAGCTCCCCGAGGCGGAGCCGGCCGCTCCGGTCAGCGATTCGACCCAGCTCATCGACACCCTCGCCCGCCTCGCGGGCGAGTCGCTCGACGATCTGCCCGAGGTCGTGCTGGTCCACGAGCGGATCGGTCCGGTGCCGGCACTGGAACTGATCCGGGAGGTCTCCCTGCGCTTCCCCGCCATCGGGGTCGTGCTGATCACCGCCGATGTCACCCCTGGTCTGTTCTCGTCCGCGATGGAGTCGGGTGCACGTGGTGTCGTCACCCTCCCCCTCAGCTACGAGGAATTGGCCAACAGGGTTCAATCCGCGGCCCAATGGTCCGTCGGAGTCCGCCGCCACCTGACCACCGGGACCGATGTCTTCACCGGTCCCGGCGGTACGGTCATCACCGTCAGCGGTGCCAAGGGAGGGGTGGGCGCCACCATTACGGCCGTACAGCTTGCCCTGGCGGCGCAGGCATCCGGGCGCAACGTGGCCCTGGTCGACCTGGACCTCCAGACCGGCGACATCGGCTCGTACCTCGATGTGCAGTTCCGGCGGTCCATCGTCGACCTGTCGACGATCACCGACATATCGCCACGCGTCCTGTCCGACGCCGTGTTCAGCCACAGCACCGGCCTGGCGCTGCTGCTGGCCCCCAACGAGGGGGAGAGCGCCGAGGAGGTCAGCGACCGCTCGGCCCGGCAGGTCGTCAGCGCCCTGCGCTCGCGCCACGAGGTCGTGGTGATCGACTGCGGCAGCCAGCTCCAGGGGGCCAGCGCGGCGGCCATCGAGATGGCCGACACGGCGCTGTTGGTCACCACGCCCGATGTGATCGCGGTGCGCGGTGCGAAGCGGGTCGTACGGATGTGGGAACGGCTCCAGATCCGCAAGGCCGAGGAGACGGTCACCGTCGTCAACCGGTTCATCCGCAACACCGAGATCCAGCCGCAGCTGATCGAGAAGATCACCGGAACCACGACGGCCAACACCGCCGTTCCCGCGAACTTCAAGGAGCTCCAGAGCGTCGTCGACGCGGGCAGGCTGCACGAACTCGACTCCAAGAGCACGGTCAAACAGGCCCTCTGGGCCCTTGCGGGCGAGCTCGGCATCGTCAAGGTTCCTGAGAAGGCGGAAAAGAGCGGCGCGAAGACCATCGCGAAGTTCAAGAACGACCGAGGCTCGATCGGTCGCCGGCGCGACCGCGACGGCGACTCCCGGAACCGGCAGACGACCTAGGGGGCAAGTTGACCAATGGCACTTACCGAGACGAGAGACACGGAGATACGGGGAAGGCGTTGCGGTGACGCTGTCCCGGTGAGGGGCGGGATGCGTGCCCGTTTCTTCGGCCGGGGACGCGACCGCGGCCAGACCGCGATCGAGTTCCTGGGCGTCACGCCGTGGATCATCGTGCTGTTCCTCGCGCTCTGGCAGTGTGCGCTGATCGGCTACACGTTCTCCCTGGCGGGGAACTCGGCGGACAAGGCAGCACATCAAGGGGCGATCGCCCAGAGCATGCGTGGGCAGGCGTGCCGCGACGCGGCCGAGGAACAACTGCCAAAGGCCTGGCGGGACTCGATGAAGCGGACGTCGTGCCGCACCTCGGGCGGCGCCTACAAGGCCGAGGTCAAGCTCCAGGTACCTGTTTTGGTGCCCGGCATTCTCAACTGGCCGTTTCGCGTCAACGGCAACGCCGCATACCCGGTGGAGGCTGACCGATGAACGAGCACACACCCACCATCGGCACCGTACCCGCCTTGGGCACCACATCCCTCCGTCGTGATCGCGGCCAGGTCGCCATCGAGTATCTGGGCTTCCTCCCCCTGCTGCTCCTGTGCGGGCTTCTTGCGATCCAGGCCGGGCTCGCCGCGTACGCCGCCAACCAGGCGGGAACGGGGGCCCGCGCGGCAGCGCGTTCGGGCAGCATGTCGGCCTTCGGCGGCTGCGATGTGCAGGCCGGCAAGGACGCGATGAGCGACTGGACCGCCGAGCGGGCCCGCATCAGGACGAGCGGTTCCGGCGAGGACATCACCTGCACGACCCGCGTCAAGGTGCCCGACATCCTTCCGGGCGTCAACATCTGGAGCACGGCGGAACGAAGCTCCACGATGCCTCGCACCTGACGCCTGCGGCGCGTCGAACCACGGCCTCTCCAGCGGCTCAACAAGCAAGTCGGAACGAGGAGTTACGCAATGAGTCTGCGGGCACGCATGAGCGCCCCCGAGAAGAACGGCGGGGCGCGGGAGGACAGCCACATGGTGGCCACCTACCGCGCCAAGCTGCTCGAAGAGATCGACCTGGCGGAGATGTCCTCGCTCGCCGCCGCAGACCGGCGAGCGCGGCTGGAGCGCGTACTCAGCCACATCATCAGCCGCGAGGGCCCGGTCCTCTCGACGGTCGAACGCACCCAGCTCATCCGCCGGGTCGTCGACGAGGCCCTCGGACTCGGCATTCTGGAGCCGCTCCTCGAAGACGCGTCGATCACCGAAATCATGGTGAACGGACCGGACCAGATCTTCGTCGAGCGTTCCGGCAAGGTCGAGAAGCTGCCGATGCGCTTCAGTTCGCACGAGCAGCTGATGCAGACCATCGAGCGCATCGTGTCGACGGTCAACCGCCGTGTGGACGAGCAGAACCCCATGGTTGACGCGCGTCTACCCAGTGGTGAGCGTGTCAACGTGATCATCCCGCCGCTGTCGCTGACCGGGGCGACGCTCACCATCCGACGGTTCCCGAGGGCCTTCACGCTCCAGGAAATGATCAATGTCGGCTCGCTCGACGATCAGATGCTGATCCTGCTGGCCGGTCTCGTCCAGGCCAAGCTCAACATCATCGTCTCCGGCGCCACCGGTACCGGAAAGACGACACTCCTCAACGCGCTTTCCGGTTTGATCCCCGACCGCGAGCGCATCGTCACCATCGAGGACTCCGCCGAGCTCCAGCTCCAGCAGAGCCACGTCATCCGGCTGGAGTCCCGGCCGGCGAACGTCGAGGGCAAGGGGCAGATCACCATCCGTGACCTGGTCCGCAACTCCCTGCGTATGCGACCCGACCGCATCGTCGTCGGTGAGGTCCGTGGCGGGGAGTCGCTCGACATGCTCCAGGCGATGTCGACCGGTCACGACGGCTCACTCGCCACGGTCCACGCCAACAATGCCGAGGACGCGCTCATGCGTCTGCAGACCCTGGCCTCGATGTCCGAGATCAAGATCCCGTTCGAGGCGCTGCACGACCAGATCAACAGCGCAGTCGACGTGATCGTCCAGCTCACCCGTCACGCCGACGGTTCCCGAAAGATCACCGAGATCGCCGTCCTCGACTCGCACGGGCGTGATCCTTACCGCATCGTGACCGTCGCCAAATTCGACGCCCAGCCGATGGACGCCGACGGACGGATCAACGGCGAGTTCAACTACCTCCCGCTCCCGCGCAAGATCGCCGAGCGCCTCTACATGGCCAGCCAGCCCGTCCCGCAGGCCTTCGGGGTCGCCGCATCCGCCGAACAGCTCGCCACCCGAGAGGCCAACTAGGTACCGTGCCATGACGAATCTTCCTCTTCTCACCATCGGCGTGACGCTGCTCGCCGGTGTCACGGGCGTAGTGGGTCTGCACGCCTACAGTGGCGGCAAGGCCGACCGGGACGCCCTGGTGGACCGGCTCTCGCACACCGGTCACATCCCGGAGGCGGGGCGCCACCGCCGCTTCCGGGGCCTCGACAGCAGGCTGCGCAAGACCGGCCTGGGCCGGAAGCTCGAACTCAAACTGGCCGCCACCGGCCTGGACGTCACTCCCGGCGAGTTCTTCGTCTACGCGCTCGCCGCCATGGCCGCACTGTGGATGATCGCCTCGTCGATACTCGCCAGCTTCTTCGGCCCGGTCGCCGCCCTCATCGGACTCTGGAGCACCAACGCCTTCCTGAACTGGCAGCGGACCAAGCGCACCGAGCGCTTCATCAACCAGCTTCCCGAGCTCGCCCGCATCCTCGCCAACGCCACCCAGGCCGGCCTCGCACTGCGTACGTCCATCAGCATGGCGGCCGACGAGATGGACAACCCGGCCGGCGAGGAACTGTCCCGGGTCTCGCGCCGCCTCGCCGTCGGTGAACCCCTCGACGACGCGTTGAGCGAGCTGACCGACCGGCTTCCCTCCCGCGAACTCGTCGTCCTCGTCACCACCTTGGTCCTCTCCAACCGGGCCGGCGGTACGGTCGTCAGCTCGCTGCGCAACCTCACCGAGACGCTGGAGGAGCGCAAGGAGACCCGGCGAGAGGTCAAGACCCAGCTCTCCCAGGTCACCGTCACCGCCTACGCCGTCCCGATGTTCGGCCTGGGCGCCATGCTCCTGATGGACACGGTCATGCCCGGCGCACTCGACCGGATGACCGGCGCCTTCTTCGGCCAGGTCGCGGTGGTCATCTCCATCGCTCTGTACGCGATCGGATTCATCGTGATCCGTCGCATGTCCCGGATCGACGTCTGATGAGCGGGGCGAACGTGGACCTGCTGCTCGCAGGCATCATGGGACTCGCGGTGTACGGCGTCATCGCCGGCATCCGCATGTACCGGCGTGACGCGAAGCTCCCCGGTGACCTCGCGATCGCGCTGGAGGTCGGCGCCACCCGCACCAGCGCGGTCGGCTCCGGCATCGACCGTCTCGGCATGCGCTGGGCCCCCGCGGTACTGCGGATGATGGGCCCCAAGGCCGTCAACAAGAAGCGCCGCCAGATCGACCTGGCGGGCAACCCTGGCGGTCTGACGATCGACCGCTACGCAGCACGTCGCGCCGTCTACGGCGGACTCGGCATGCTCGGCGCCTTCACGATGCTCCTGCGTGGCCAGATCTTCTTTGCCCTGCTTCTGGTCGCCTTCGGAATGTTCTGGGTCGAAGTCGGGCTCTGGTCGGCGGTACGCGTCCGCCGTGAGCACATCGACCGGACGCTCCCGGACTTCCTCGACGTCCTCGCAGTCGTCGTATCGGCGGGGCTCGGCTTCCGCCAGGCTTTGGGACGTGTCGCCGAGAAGTACGAGGGTCCCTGGGCGGACGAGCTCCGCATCACCTTGCGCCAGATGGACATGGGCGTCAGCCGCCGCGAAGCGTTTGAGCAGCTGCGCAAGCGCAACGACTCGGAGCAGGTCGCGATGTTCGTGACGACGCTCCAGCAGGGCGAGGAGCTCGGTGCCCCGATCGTCGAGACGCTGATCCAGATCGCCAACGACATGCGGCGCACCGACGCCCAGAACGCCCGGCGGAAGGCGGCCAGGGCCGTTCCCAAGGCGACCTTCGCGGTCACCACCTTTCTGCTCCCCGGAACGTTGGTGCTGCTGACAGTCGGCTTCGTCTACGGAGCCGACATCGACCTGGGCTTCCTTTCGGGCGGCTGATGTGGACGACGCGGGCGGCAGAGGAAACGGGGCAGGGGAGGTGACAGGCTCATGTCGTTCCAACTCGGTGGGACCCAGACCGGACTGGACGCGGAGGTGCGCAGCGCGATAGCCGATCCGGGTTCCCGCCCGGCGTTCGCCATCCAGCTGAACGCGCTCCAAGCGATGTGCAGGCAGGTCTTTGGCTTCCGGCTCGCCATGATCGCCATAGCCACGCCGTTCGCGATCAATCACACCGCGTCGGGCCTGGCCTCCTGGCTGATCGGCTCGGCCATCCTTGTCACCTTCATGGGTTCATACGCGTTGTTCCGCGACTGGGAACGATTCGGCCCCGTCCTTCTGCGCCACCCCTGGCTGCTGGGCATCGATGCCTTCTTCGGTGCCCTGTTGCTGGTCACGGCCACGCCAGAATCCACGCTCGCGTACGTCACCGCGTGCACCCCGCTGCTGGCCGGTCTCGTCTCGGGCTGGCGGGGTGCGGCGGTCTTCGCCGCACTCCAGATCGTCATCGTGCTCGGTGTGTACGCCACCGACCCGAAACTCCAGCCCGCGGACGCCACGGCATTCCTCCTCCCCGGCTTCTGCGTCATCGCGGGCGCCGTCGGCGTCACGCTTCGCAACCTGCTTCTCCGCTTCGGGACGGCCAGCCAGGCGCTCACCGAGACCCGGGCACGTCTCGCCGTCAACGAGGCCGTGGAGGGCGAACGCACTCGCCTCGCCCGGGAGATGCACGACTCGGTCGCCAAGACCCTGCACGGTCTGGCCCTGGCAGCCGACGGCCTGGCCGGTTCGTCCGACCGGATGGACCCGCTGACCGTCAAACACCAGGCGGAACTGGTCGCTCGCGCCGCCCGACGCGCCGCGGCAGAATCCCGCGAACTCCTCTCGGACCTGCGCCGTGAGTCGGGGCTGGACGGCGGCGTCGACGTCGTACGCGAACTCCGAGCCCGTGCCGAAGACTTCACTCGACGCCACGGTCTCACCGCGACCTTCCGACTTCTCAGCGAAGCACCGATCCCGCACGTCCCCCAGGTCGTCGCCCGCCAGCTGCTCACCATCGCCTCCGAGGCGATGGAGAACGCCCACCGCCATGCACAACCCACCTACCTCGTCGTGCTCGCAGGCGTGAAGGGCGACGTCCTGCGCGTCAGCGTGTACGACGACGGGCGTGGCCTCCCCCCGGGGACGACGCTCGACGACCTTCGGCACGCCGGCCACTTCGGCCTGGTCGGAATGGTCGAGCGTGCCGCGTCCATCGGTGCCCGCATCCGCATCGGAAAGGGGAAGGAGACCAAGGGTACCGAGGTCCGCCTGGAACTCCCGATCGCAGCTCTCCTCGCCGCTGCCGGCGCGGAGCAGCCCGAATGAACCGCTCCGTTTTCACCGTCACCCCCCATAGACCCTTGAGAGGAGGTCGCAGATGCCGGACGACGTCTCCCGTGCTTCGGGCCAGAACTGGGCCGCACAGAACCACGCGTCCCAGCACACGTCCTCGCACGTCACCCCGCTCAACTCGGAGCCCAGCTCCCACGCGTTCCCCGTCCCACAGCAGTCCGCGGCATCCGGGCCCATGCCTCCCTTCCCCGCAGCGACGCCCATGGCTGTTCCCAGCGCCCTGCGGGTCGTCGTGGCCGACGACAACCCCGTGGTCCGGGCCGGCCTCGGCGTCCTGCTCTCCGGCCGTGACGACATCGAGGTCGTCGCGGAGGCCGCGGACGGCCGCCAGGCCTACGACATGGCCGTCCAGCACCGTCCGGACGTCGTCCTGCTGGACGTCCGGATGCCCGGCGTCGACGGCATTTCCGCGCTGCCGCACCTCGTGCAGGTCGCGCCCGTCATGATGCTGACCTACAGCCGCGAGAACGAGATCGTCCACGAGGCGCTGCGCCTGGGCGCGAGCGGCTATCTGGTTCACGGTGAGTTCACGGCGGACCAATTGGTACAGGCCGTGCGCGACACGAGGGACGGCCGTGCCCACTTCACGGCCACCGCGGCCAACGCACTCCTCGCCCACATGCGTCAGGGCCCAGGGGCACAGTCACGACCGCTTCCGGAAGGGCTCGGGACGGCTCTGACCACAGGTGTTCCCTACCAGGGGCCCGGATACGACGGCCACGCCCCGAGTTCCGTTCAGCAACAGGGTGCGCCTGCACATGTACCCAAGCCTGAACCGTCTCCACCTGCGCCGCGACCTGTCCGCACACCGCAGGGTCTTTCGCATCTGCAACCAGTTGTGGCACAGTCTTCCATGGCCGGGGAACCGGACGCGAAGCTCAACAGGCAGCAATACGGGCTGAGTTCACGGGAGGTGGAGGTCATGGAGCTGATCGCTTCCGGCATGAGCAATCAGCAGATCGCCGCCACCTGCTTCATCAGCGAGAAGACGGTCAAGAACCACATCAACCGCATCTTCACCAAGCTGCACAGTGCGAGCCGCAGCGAGGCCATTGCCCGCTGGCTCGGCACGGCCCCCTCGGCGGGACGCGGAGCTCGCGAGGCAGGTGGTCACCGTGGCTGAGCGGCAGGCCGGGAGCGGATCCAGGACAGTGCGTGCGGGGCGTGGGGCCCGACAGCACGCGACGAAGTCGAAGACCCAACTGACGTTTTGGGCCCGGGAATGGGCCCTGGGACCCTCCGGCGAGCGGGGCGTGCCGCCGTATGTTTCTCATGTCGCCAGCGGCACCGGCCAGGAGGAAGCCGGTACCGCGGGCGACACCCAGGAAACTTGCGAGTCGGCCGGCTACCGGTCGGCCGAACCCGGAGGGGAACACCATGTCGAACATCACCCTGAAGACCGCCGTTCGCGTCAACGGCTGGGCCAACACCGCCGTCAGCGCCATCCAGAAGCGCTACGAGGCCAAGGACCGGGGCCAGACGGCGTTCGAGTACCTGGGCATCATCCTGGTGGTCGTGGCGATCATCGGCGCGATCATGGCGACGGGCATCGGTGGCAACATCTCGAAGCGGATCGACGGCCTTGTGAGCTCCATCACAGCCAAGTAATGCGGCGTCGCAACCGTATCGATGCAGGGCAGGCCTTCCCCATCTACGTAGTGATGGTGGCGGGCCTGCTCTTCCTCGTGTTCGCATTCTTTGCCGTCGGCAAAGCAGCGGCCTTGCGCAACGGAGCCCAGGGGGCGGCTGATGCAGCTGCTCTGGCCGCAGCGCGGCAGGCTCGCGATGAATTCCAGGCCGGATTCCTTGCTTCACTTCCCGAGGACCTGCTCGGTGAGTACCTCCAGGCCCACCCCGTGGGTGGATGCTCCGCAGCCGCCGGTCTGGCCGCCGAAAATCAGGCGAAGGTCGAAAGCTGCATCCCGATTCCGGGTGGCCGCGAGGACCGGATCAAGGTCGATGTCGAGGGTCTCAAGCCTGTGGACTCGTCGGTTATTCCCGGCACGGAGAATAAGAAGGCGAAGGCCACGGCTACCGCTGTCATCAAGTTCCGCTGCAGCTGGACGTCCGTCGACCTCAACGACGACAGCATTCGGGACATCTTCTTCTTCACGTGTGGCAAGGACTTTCTCGAGATCAGTCCGGGCAGCCCTCCGCCCTGGTCTCAGGTGAGCAAGATCCTCTACGACGTGCACTTGGTCGACAATTGATGGCGAACGACGAGTAAAGGAACCAGAATCCATGAGCATTCGGCGCTCCACCAGGTCTCGAAGGGCCGTGGCGGCTGTCTCGTTGGCAGCGGCGATGGCCCTGGCCGTAGTCGGCTGCGGCACCGACGACGCCGGTGACAAGTCCAATGGTGCTGGCTCGTCGCCCTCCTCCGCGCCTTCCAAGTCCTCGGACGAGGACAAGAAGGGGCCGGAGGGCACGGCTGCCGAGGACAACGTGGACCCGAACGCCAAGCTGGCCGAGGTCAGGGGAAGTGGACTCACTCTCGTCATCAATCAGGTGAAGCGTGACTCTGGAGGATTCGTCACGGTTCAGGGAACGATCAAGAACGTGAGTGACAGGACGCAGAACTCCAGCTCGTGGGCGGGTGCGGAATCTGCGGTCGTCAACGCCAACGCAAACTCTGTTGCTGGCGCGACGCTGGTGGATAAAACGGGCAAGAAGCGGTACTACGTTCTTCGCGACACGGAAAGCCGTTGCCTATGCACCACTGGCATTCCTCCGCTGTCGGCTGGGGAGTCGACTTCCATCTTCATGCAGTTCCCGGCGCCTCCCAGCACGACGACTGAAGTCGACTTCACGTTGCCGACGTTCGCGACGGCTTCTCTGAAGATTTCAGGGTGACGGCCGACATGACCTGCAACCGAACACGGCTGAAGCCATTCAGCGTCGCTGGACTGTCTGTCGTGGTGGCGGCCGCTGCAACATTGCTCGGGGCGTCGTCGGCCCTCGCCGACGATGGCCCGAGCGTGCCTCCAGGGACCGAGGCAACGTCTGTGCCGCCAGTGAAGCTCGATCCCAATGACCCAGACCTGAAGATGCCCGAGGGGGGCACGCTTGCCCCCGCCAAGGTTCTCGACATCGTCCAGGTGGTCGAGGACATGGGCGGCGAAGAGCGTCGCGAGGACAGCAACGCGAACATCAAGTTCGCGCTCCAGGCCGAGGTTCTGTTCGGCAAGGACAGTGCGAAACTGAGTTCCGCGGCCAACTCCCGTATCGCAGCCATCGTGGCGGAAATCAAGAAGCAGAACGCCACCAAGGTGCGCGTCTTCGGCTTCACTGACGACCTCGGCTCTTCGGCCCACGGTGACGTGCTGTCCAAGCAGCGCGCCAACGCCGTGCAGTCGGTCCTGGTGAAGGATCTCGGGTCGACCGTCACCTTCGAGATCCGTGGCTACGGCGAGCAGTACCCGATCGCCGACAACAGCACGGAAGAGGGCCGGAAGAAGAACCGGCGCGTGGAGGTCTCCTTCCCGCGCGGCACGTCTTCCTGAGGAACCGCGCCACAGCAAGGGCCCGTGGGCCGCGATCGCATCGCGGCCCACGGGCCTTTCGGCTGCGTGTGCATGCTTCTGACGGATGCTCACAGCATGTTTGATGCGCCATTAAAGTAGAGGTCATGGGGCAGCAAGGTGAGCTGGTCGATGGCCGGTTCCGACTGATCAGGGCCATCGGAAAGGGCGGCATGGGCCGCGTCTGGCTCGCTCATGACGAGGAGCTCGACCGGAACGTCGCCCTCAAGGAGATCCTTTACGGGTTCGCCGACGGCGAGGAGGAACGAAGCCGTCAGCTGGAGCGCTTTCGGCGGGAGGCCAAGGCGCTGGCCCGGCTCAGCCGGCATCCCGGCATCGTCACAGTGTTCGACATCCTCTCGCGGATCGATCCGCCCGTGATCGTCATGGAGCACGTGGAGGGGCCGTCCCTCAGGGAGCTGCTCGACGACGAGGGCCGGCTGCCGGTGCGCCGGGTGGCGGAGATCGGGCTGGCTGTTCTGGAGTCCCTGGCAGAGGCGCACCGCTCCGGCGTCGTGCACCGGGATCTGAAGCCGGCCAACATCCTGCTCTCCGGTCAAAGGGTGTTCATCGCGGACTTCGGGATCGCGCTGATCTCTGACGCGACCACCATGACCAGGGACGGGGGCGCCCCCGTGACCTTGCAGTACGCGTCTCCGGAACAGCTCCAGCACGCTCGTGGCGACGCGGCCTCCGACATCTGGTCGTTCGGCGCGACGCTGTACGAGATGGTCGAAGGACGGCCGCCGTTCCGAGGGGACACCTACGCCACGTTGATCGCGGCGATCTGTGGCAGGGAGCCCGAGCAGATGCGTTGGGCAGGTGATCTCGAACCCCTTCTCCTGCGCCTGCTCGTCAAAGAGCCCGATGGGCGGGCAACGGTCGAAGAGGCCGCGGAGGCACTTTCCGCGATCGTCAATGGTCCGGTGACCGGCCCCGAGGAAGCCCCCGGCACGCGAACGCCGCCTTCGGCCCCTCTCTTCGACCAGATGACGACGCGTACAAGCCCCGTAGCGGCGGGTCGGGCAGGAGTGCCTCGCCCCGGTGTGCCCGACCCTGTCCCGGCAGGCCGTCGTGTCGAGGCCGTTGTGGCGGAGGCCGTGGCGGCCGGGACCACGGTGCCGCCCCCGGCCGGTCCCGGCACCGGCACGATGCCCGCCGCGGAACCTGTCGCCGTCGCCCCGGATCCGCCGGCGCTGATTCAGGGACTGCCGGTCGGCAGGCTGGTTCCCGCGCTGCTTGATCTGTGGAACGCCGGGCACAGGGACACGGCACACCGGTCCCTCGTCCAAGCGGCGAAGATGCTCTCGGCAATGGACGTGATGGACGCGGTCCAAGGGCTCCGGGAGGGTGAACGCCCCGCGATGGCCGACGACTTGCTTCGATATGCCGGACGCCACCAGCCTCCCGCGGGCCTCGCGGCACTCGTGACAGCTCTCCGCTCCGCCGCACGTGACAGTGACGCGGACGAGATCTTGACGGCGGCGGGCAGTGGTCGACCGGCCAACGAGATTCCGCTCGTTGTCGCCGCACTCCGATCTCGGCTCGATCTGAGTTCCGAGAGATACAGGTCGAATCCTGACCACGATGCGGACCTGGTGATGTGGGCGGTGTCGGTGCGACAGAGCCCTCCCCGGGCGGCAGCGCGCGTGAGGCAGCCGGAGGGTGAGAGCTCCACATACTGGTTCACCGTGCCCGAGCGCCGTCAGCTCGTCGCGGAGGACTTGTCTCCCCGGGTGGTGACCGATCTGCTGCCAGGCACGCCGTATCTCGCGGTGGGTCAGCGTGGGCAGGCTCTGATCGCGCAGCTGTACGACGGTCGGCGTGGGCTCCTCTGGGACACGCAGCGCATTCAACGCCTGGGTGACGGCTCAAACCGCCCAGTGAGCGTTCCGTCTTCGCGTGCACAAGGGGAAGGGCGCAGTGCTTCGGCGAAGGATGGTTCGTCCGGGGGTGCTCAGCAGGTTGGGCAGCCGGACGGCGGGTTCTCGGCGTTCTGGTTCGCGGTGCCTGAGCCCCGTCAGCTTGTTGCGGAGGATTTGTCCCCGCGAGTGGAGGCCGAGCTGTTCCCAGGGGCTTGGTATCTCGCGGTCGGTCAGCACGGGCAGGCCCTGATCGCGCAGACGGAGGACGGTCGGCGTGGCCTCCTCTGGGACACGACGCGAATTCAGCGCGGCTCCATCTGACCCAGCGCCCGGCACGGCGAGCGCGTCGCGGTGCCGGGTGCCTTCTGCTTGTTCGGCTACAGCAGGTGGTCGGCCTTGCCGGCCTTGATGTCGCGGATCATCTGCTGGAGCGCTTCGCGGCTGTCGGTGAGGAAGTGCTCCTCCGCGCCGCTGACGGAGATGTAGCTGTTGCCTGCCTCATCGGTCCCTATCCGGTAGCAGGAGTTCCCTTCGCCGCAGAACGCGTCTTCCCACGTGACTTCCGGCATCTGTCATCTCCTCAGAGTTGGCGTGCGATGGCGTGGATGAAGGCCCGCGACTTGTCCGGCGACAGGGCGATCTCTTCCATCCAGTCCAGGTGGGCCCGGTATTTGGTCAGCTGAGCTTCCGAGTGGAGGAACACAGGACCGTGGGAGTTGTCGATCTGTACGGTGTCCAGCTGAGGCACCGGCCCCTCCGCATAGAGGACGGTCTGCCCGGCGCCCGGGAAGGCTCCTGCTTCGAACGGGATGACCAGTAGCGTGATGTTCGACTGCTCGGACTTCTTCAGCAAGTGTTCGAGTTGAGCGCGCGCCACGGTGCGGCCGCCGAACTGCATGCGGAGTGCTGCCTCGTGCACGATTCCTGTGTACGGCGTCGGTGTGCCCCCGTCCAGAACCTCCTGGCGTTCCACGCGATGTGCCAGTCGCAGCGCGATCTCCCGCTCCGGAAGCCGGGGGATCACCACTCGGAAGAGAGCCAGCGCGTGGTCCGAGGTCTGTAGCAGGCCAGGAATGTGCATGGAGTACGCAGCTCGCATGCGTACTGAGTGCATCTCCAACTCGGCGATGTCGAGAAGTCCTTGGGGTAGTTGTCCCCTGTATCTCTCCCACCATCCGCGCCCGCTCGGCTGGGCCATCTCTGTCAGGGCCTCAACGTACTTGTCGTCGGTACAGGCGCAGTTGCAGGCCAGTGTGCGCAGGCGTTCCGGGCTGATGGGACGCGTACCGGCCTCGATGTTCGAGATCTTGCCCCGGTCCACGGAGAGCAGGCCAGCCGCGAACTCTGCGGATACGTCGGCCGAAGTGCGCATCTTCCGCAGCTCGGCTCCGAGCCGCTTCTGACGTTCGGTAGGGGACGTCCTTGCTGCCATGCCGTTCCTTTCCGCGTGCGGTCACCGGCAGTTTGCCGCGTGTGCGCGTCCTGCTGCCACGAAAGGGTTCATTTCCCAGAGGAGTGGGGTAATTTTACCCTCGTGACGCTACGTTAGGTGGTGCACCGCTCACACAGCGCCGACGAGCCGGAAGTGCATCACGCGGTCCCGCCCGCGACCTCCTGCCCTGGGAGGGGCGGTCCCGTGTCAGGGAGACAGGCCACTGCTCGTCCACAACGCAACAACGTGAGCCATTCGTGCGCGCCCACGCGAAAGAGAGAAACCGCCAACAAGTCACCCGCACAAGGGGAGTCCGTCATGTACGTATCCACCTTCACCGCGCTCTGTCCGACCGCCACCGCCGAGACGAGTCCGCAGGCCACCCCGCACCCCCACCTCGCCCTCCGCTCCGACCCCTCGCAGGTGCATCCCCGGCCCCACCTGCGCTCCAAGGGCCACTCCGGGCGCGGGCTCTCGTTGAGTTTCACGCTGCCTGGGGACCTCCGGAGCGCGTTCATCGGCCGGACCGTGGTGGCCGCCGCCCTGGAAGCGCACGGCCTTGCTCCATATGTCTGGCCGGCCACGCACGTCGTGGACGAACTCGTTGCCGTCACCGTACGGATGAGTCCGGGCAAGGACTTCTACGTATCACTGCGCCACCGCGACGATGCCGTACGTCTCCTTGTCTGGGACCAGCACCCGCACCACCCCGCACCGGACACGGCCGCCCTGTGCGAGGCCCGGCGCCGACGGGCGCTCTGGATGCTGGCGGCCGTTGTGGACGACTGGGGTGGCGAGTGGGGTGCTGCCGAAGCCAACCTGCCCCGACGCGGCATCAAATCCTGGGTCGAGCTGCCCCGTTGAGAAGGTGAACCAAGAAGCGTGAGTGGTCGATGGCGGCGCTTGCGCGCTCGGGCAGCGGTGGCGCCGCGGCCGATGCCGAACTCGATCAGCCCATCGGTGATCTGTGGCTGGCGCACGCGGAGATCGACTTGGCAGCCAGGAGCGAGCCCATGCGAGGGGCTGCCCATCGATTTGCAGCGCGCCTCGCGGAGGCGGTCAGGGGCGGGGTATCTGAGGGGTCCGCGCTGCGCGGGCCGCAGGCGGAGTTCTTCGACGCGGCGTACGACGACATGTGGCCTGGCCGTCGGCGGGCGGGAGGGCCGTGATCGGAGACGGAGCGCCACCCGGCGTGAAGGATGCCGGGCATCTCTACACTCGCAGCGCACCAGTCGATCAACGGTGAGGGACAGCAACTCCCGTGCGTTGCTGGGGCGTTGGCGGGAGCGTGGCGAGAGTGCGCTTGCTCGGCGAAGGTGAGAGGCTCGCCGTGGTGGGCCGGGCAATTGGTTGCCGTCGCGGCGGAGGGCTGGGGCCGCGTCTTCACTTGACTCAGGGGGATTTCGTTGTCGGAACGCCAGCAGGCCATCGAACGCAATCTGTGGGCCGCACCGGCGCTCTTCGTGCTGGTGGCGTGGGTGCTGTTCAAAGCGGATACCGGCGCATCGATGCAGAGGGTTGCCTGGATCATCTACGCGGTCGGCTGGATCCCCGCTCTGGGGATGCTCGGTCGGGCCGTCGCTCTGCGCAGAAATCCTGGGATCGGTGCGGTCTTCGGCTGCGGAATCCTCTTGCTCATGGGCGCACTGTTCTGGGTAAACCACGGCTGACGCCCTGGCCTTGACGTCAGCGGAAGCGGTACGTCGAGAGGCGTATCGCTTCCGCGGTGACGGCCGTCTCGGCAGCGTCGTAGCCGACGGCTGCTGATCCTGCCGCGGGTGCGTTCAGCTCCCCCGACCCTGATTCGGTGCGGTGTTACGCAGCCGGCTATCGGGTGGTGTGAGCCGGTTGGAGCGCGGGCGCGGGCGCGGCGGTGGTGGTGTCAGTGGATGACGTCGAAGACGTTCTTCTGCAGGCCGTTGGAGTACGCCTCGTGCTCGACGAGCTTCAGCTTCTGGGTGTCCTTGTCCGTGCCGCTGAACAGGCGCTTGCCCGCGCCGAGCAGCAGGGGGAAGACGAGGAGGTGGTAGCGGTCGATCAGGCCGGCGTCCGAGAGGTTCCGGTTGAGGGTGGCGCTGCCGTGGATGATGATCGGGCCGCCCTCGGTCTCCTTCAGCGCGGCGACGTCGTCGAGCGAGTGCAGGATCGTGGTTTCGCCCCAGTTGGAGACCAGGTCGCCCTCGGTGAGGGTGGTGGAGACGACGTACTTCGGCATCCGCTTGTAGTCGGCGAAGTCCGCCATGTCCGGCCACACCGGGCTGAACGCCTCGTAGCTGACCCGGCCCATCATCATCGCGGCGGCTTCCTGCTGCTCCCGGCCCTTGATCTCGAACGCCTCCGGGACGAACTCCATGTCCTTGAACGTCCACCCCGAGTTCCGGTAGCCGGGCTCGCCGCCCGGGGCCTCCACGACGCCGTCGAGCGAGACGAAGGCGGTGCTGATCAGGGTGCGCATCTGAGGACTCCTGGTTTCGCGTGGGTGGTGCGGCAGCGGGCTGCGCCGCACCGAACTATTGCTCACTTACTTACAGACTGCAGACTCCGGATTTACGGGAAACTCATCGGTCCCCGTCGATCGTGTGTGCGGCTGTCTCATCCGCGTTCGCGCAGATGCGCCTCCAGCTCAGCGGCCCCGGCCAGCATCGCGCGTCCTCGGGCGGTCAGCCGGTCGTGCCAGTTGCGCAGGGTGGCTGCCAGAGGCTCCGGGCCGCCCGCCGCGCGGACCTGGGCGATCAGCGGGGCGATCTGCTCCAACAGGTAGCCGCCCCGCCGTAGTTGGTGGGCCATCCGGGCGTCTCGTACGTCGCCCTCGCCGTAGACGCGGTAACCGGTCCGTGGGTCGCGGCGCGGCTGCACCAGTCCGGCGCGCTCCCATTTGCGCAGCGTCGCGGGCCGGATGCCGAGCTTCCCCGCCAGCGGCCCGATGAAGGTCCCGCCGGAATCAGAACCGGAACCGGAACCGGGTGCCGTGTCCGGGGCGGGCGCCGCCGTGGGGTCCAGGTCGCGGAGGGCACGTTCCACGGCCCGCAGCGTCTGCCGGTCGTCCAGGAGCTGGGCGTGGCTCTCGTCGACGAGGTGCAACGCCTCGTCGACCGCGCCCTCGTTCACCGCCCGCATGATCGCCGTCGCCGTGGGGTGACCGTGGCCGGGGACCAGGGCGAGGAACGCGCGCAGGGCCCCCGCGTGCAGCGAGGTGTAGGTGCGGTAGCCGTGGGGGGTGCGACCGGCGGCGGGGAGGATGCCGGCCTCCTCGTAGTTCCTGACCGCCTGGGTGGACAGACCGTGCGCGCGTGCCAGGTCGATCGGTCGGAGCCGATCACCGGTTTGAAGGTTTTGACCCATGGTCCTGCCGATATCGCGGGAAAGTTTCAACCGAAGGTTCAACGATAGCGTTGAAGGCATGGCTACCGACATCAAGGACACCGCCCGAGCCGTCGATGCTGCCGCCGTCATGAGGCTGCTCCCGGCCCGGCCCCGGGTGCTCGCCCTGGGCGAGCCCACCCACGGCGAGGACACCCTGCTCGACCTGCGCAACGAGCTCTTCCGGCAGCTCGTCGAGGAGGAGGGCTACCGGACGATCACGATCGAGAGCGACTGCCTGGCCGGCCTGGCCGTGGACGACTACGTCACCTCGGGCACGGGCACCCTCGACGAGGTCATGGAGCACGGCTTCAGCCACGGCTGGGGCGCCTCCGCGGCCAACCGCGAGCTCGTGCGCTGGATGCGCGCCCACAACGACGGCAGGCCCGCGCCCGAGCGGGTCCGCTTCGCCGGCTTCGACGGCCCGCTGGAGATCACCGCCGCCGCGAGCCCCCGGCAGTCCCTCACCGCGCTTCACGGCTACCTCGCGGACCGGGTGGACGTGGACCTGCTCCCCTGCACCGCGCAGACGCTCGACCGCCTGCTCGGCGCCGACGACCGGTGGACCGAGCCCGCCGCGATGAGGGACCCGTCCCGGTCCGTGGGGCAGTCGGCCGACGCCGGTCGACTGCGGCTGCTCGCCGACGACCTGGTGGCGCTGCTCGACGCGCAGACGCCGCACCTGATCGCGGCGGGGCAGCCGGAGGACCGGGACCGGGCGCGGCTGCACGGGCGGACCGCGATCGGGCTGCTGCGCTACCACCACTGGATGGCCGACGCCTCACCGGTCCGCCTGAGCCGACTGGCGGGGCTGCGGGACCAGATGATGGCCCACAACATCCTCGCCCTCGCCGAGCGGGGCCCCGTGCTCGTCCACGCCCACAACTCCCACCTCCAGCGGGAGAAGAGCTCGATGCGGATGGGCGGGATGCCGCTGGAGTGGTGGAGCGCCGGTGCGCTGGTGGACGCCGGGCTCGGCGAGGAGTACGCCTTCGTGGCGACGGCCCTCGGCACGATCCGGCACCGGGGTGTGGGCACCCCGCCGCCGGACACCGTCGAAGGACTCCTGTACGCGCTCCCCGAGGACCGCTGCGTCATCGACGCCGGCCGGCTGGCCACCGTCCTCGGGGACACACGGCCCGGCCCCCGGGTATCCCCTTGGTTCGGCTACGCCCCGTTCGACCCGGCCCACCTGGCGGACAGCGACGGCATCGTGTTCGTCAAGGACGTCCCACAGGTCCAGTGAGGGATCGGGCCCCGGCCGGGCCGCCCGGGGCCTTGTTGCAGAACTCCGCCTCGATCACGTCGACGTAGACCGCCCCGTCCAGCAGCCAGTCTCCGTTGATGTTGAACGTCAGCTGGTGCTTCCCGTCCGGTGTGCCGACCATCGCGGACAGGGAACCGTTCGTGCGGCCGCTCTTGCCCACCACCTTCACACCGCAGGACAGCTCCGCGAACTCGACGCCGAGTCCGTACCCGGTCCCGTCGCCCAGCGGCACCTCGTCGAGCATCTCCTTCATCTGCGTGGGTGGCAGCAACTCACCGGCCATCAGCGAGCGTTGGAAGCGGTTGAGGTCGCCGCCGGTGGAGATGATGTCGCCGGACGCGCCCAGCCAGGTCATGTTCTGCTCGGTGGCGTCGTGGATCTCCGCGTCGGGGGTCTCCTGGTGGAAGCGGGAGTAGCCGACGGGGTGCGGGTCCGGCATCTGCGGTGCCGTGCCGGGGAACGACGTCCCGCGCAGCTTCAGCGGCCGGATGATGCGGCGGGTGGTCTCCTGCGCGTACGAACGGCCCGTCGCCTTCTCGATGACCATCCCGGCCATGACGTAGTTGGTGTTCGAGTACAGCGGCGTCTTCTCCGGGTCGGGTACCGGCGGGTACTTCAGCGCGACCGCCACCAGTTCCTCGGGGGTGTGGGTGTCGTAGCGGTGCTCCGGGAAGCCGGGGCCGGCGGCGTCGTGCGCGAACGCGGGGTCCGAGGTGTGGTCGGCGATGCCGCTGGTGTGGTTGAGGAGGCTGCGCAGCGTGATCCGGCTGCCGTCGTACCCGTTGCCCCGCACCAGGCCGGGCAGCCAGTGCTCGACCGGGTCGTCGAGGCTCAGCTTCCCCTCGGCCTCCAGCTGGAGCAGGACGGTCGCGATGAACGTCTTGGTGATGCTGGCCCCGCGGAAGTGGTCGCCGGGCGAGCGCTCGCGGCCGGTCGCGGTGTCGGCGTGTCCGGCCGATCCGTACCAACTTCCCCTGCTGTCCCGTGCCATGGCGGCGACTCCGGGCAGTTCGCCCTGCTCGACCACGGCGCGCAGCGCGGCCCGGGTCGCCTCGTGGCCGCGCGGCGACTGCGCCTCGTACGCGGGTGCGGGTGCGGGTGCGGCCGCGGTGGGCGCGGGTGCCGCTTGTGCGGAAGGGTCGAGCGCGGCAGCTCCCGCGGTCGCGGCGACCGCCAGGGCGAGCGAGGAGATCCGTGCGGTTCGTTGCCTCATGCGTCTTGCCTCCAGGTCACCGAGGGGGCGAGGTGTCGCCCCCTCGGTGCCACTGACGCGCAACGCGGGCCTCAGGGTTGATCGTTGGGGCTGTTCGCCCGGGTCACTCCTTGGGGGCCCTGGCCGTGATCAGCAGACCGGCGAGCACGGCCGCCAGCAGGGTGAGGCCGACCGTCCACCAGAGGGCTACGGAGTACCCCTCCACCACCGCCGCGTTGATCCGGTCTACGGTGCGGGAAAGCGTGTCCGGAAGGTTCGACCGGCTGATCGGGAAGCCGGTCTTGGCCGCATCGACCAGAGCGGTGGGAACGTCCGGCGAATTGGTCAGCCGGGCGGAGATCGCCGAGGCGAGGACGCTGACGAACAGGGGCCAGGCGGCCCAGCTGCCCAGGTTCTGGGCGGCGAGGACCGCTGCCGAGGTCCCGCCGGAGTCCTGCGCGGCGACTTGGCCGGTCACGGTGGTGAACAGCGGGGTGAGGGCCAGTCCGGAGCCGAAGCCGATGAGCAGTGTGCCCGGCAGCACCTGGGCGGTGAACGTGCTGTCGGCGTCGATCCCGGTCAGGACCGCCAGGCCGACCGCCGTCAGCAGCAGGCCCGGCACGATCAGGTTGCGGGGCGCCACCCGGTGGCACAGCCGGGCGGCGACCTGGGTGGCGGCGAGGACGGCCGCGCCGGCCATGGGCAGCAGGGCCGTACCGGCGCCGCTCGGGGGGAATCCGATGACGCCCTGGATGTACCTGTTCAGGATCAGGAACGCGGCGAACAGGCTCAGGCCCAGGAAGAACAGGGTGAGGAGAGAGCCCGCACGGCTACGGTCCCTGAGCACGTGCACCGGGACGAGCGGGTTGGGAGAACTGGTCTGCTGCCACCCGAAGGCCAGGAGCAACAGGGCGCCGCCCATGAGGGGGATCAGGGTCAGAAGGGAGGTCCAGCCCGTCGCCTGGGCCCTGTCGAAGCCGAAGGCGAGGGCGATGAGCGCGACGGAGCCGATCGCCAGGCCCGGTGCGTCGAGACGGGCGGGGGTGCGGACCGGGTGCGGGTCGTGCACCAGGGGGGCCGCGCAGACCGCGATGACCAGCGCGATCCCGGCGATGGCGTACATGCACATGCGCCATGCCAGGCTGTCGATCAGCGTGGCGCTCGCGAACAGACCGAACGCCAGTCCGCCGCCGGCGACCGCGGCGTAGATGCCGAAGGCCCTGCCGCGTTCCTTCGGGTCGCTGAATCCGGCGGAGACCAGGGCCAGCGCGGACGACGAGAGCAGCGCGGCGGACATGCCCTGGAGTGCGCTGGCGACGATGAGCAGGTCGGCGTTGGGGGCCAGTCCGCTGATCACGAAGGCCAGGGCGAGACCGGCCGAGCCGATGACGAACACCTTTTTGCGGCCCAGGAGATCGCAGAGGTGCCCGCCGAGCAGCAGCAGCAAGCCGAAGGCCAGCGTGTAGGCGGTGGAGTACAGGCGTAGGCCGTCGATCGAGGCGCCCAGATCGATGTAGATGGCCGGCAGGGCGGTGTTCGTGATCGACATGCCGATCAGCACCAGCAGCTGGGCCAGCGCGGCCATCCCCAGCCCCCACCACCGCATGGGGTGCGGAGCCGGGGCTCCGGGCGGGACTGGGACCGTCGGCAGGCCACCGGGCGCCTTGCTCAGGGACGGCCCGAACCCCGGTGACGGGTGGCGGTCCGCCGGTGCCGTCGGGGCGTACGCGGGATGCGGGGGGAGTGGCTGGGGCCGGTCGGCGTACTGCGGCTGGGCCGGGACGCGCGGGTCCGGCTGAGCGCTCCTCGTCTCCGGGGCGAAGTCCAGCAATTGGGCGGCATGCCGCCCGAGTTGGGCGAGCACCGAGCCCGGCAGCCATTCGCCGCCCTGGTCACCGGCCGTGCGGGCGACCACGTCGGCGGGTGTGGGCCGCTGTGCCGGGTCCTTGTGCAGACAGGCGCGTACGAGGTCGACGAGTGACTCCGGTACGCCGGTCAGGTCCGCTTCCTCCTCCGCGATGCGGAACAGGTGCGCGTTCAGACCGGTCTCCGTGGCACCGAACAGGAGGCGGCCGGTGGCGGCGTAGACCAGCACCGCGCCCAGGCAGAACACGTCGCTGGCCGCGGTGAGTTCGAGGCCGCGCACCTGCTCGGGCGACATGAAGCCGGGGGAGCCGATCAGCATTCCGGTACGGGTGTGCAGGCTGTCCCCGGCGAGGCTGTCCATGGCCCGCGCGATCCCGAAGTCGATCACCCGTGGCCCGTCCACCGTCACCAGCACGTTGGAGGGCTTCAGGTCGCGGTGGATCAGGCCCGCGCCGTGCACCGACTGCAGGGCGGTGGCCAGGCGGTTGGCGAGGGTGCGGACCGAGTGCTCGGGCAGCGGTCCGAAGTCCTTGGCGACCACGGTGGTCAGGTCGGGCCCGGGGATGTACTGGGTCGCCACCCAGGGCACCCGGGCCTCGGTGTCGGCGTCGAGCACGGCCGCCGTCCAGGTCCCACCCACCAGGCGGGCGGCGGCCACCTCACGCGTGAACCGCTTGCGGAATTCGGGGTGCTGGGCGTGTTCGGCCTGCACCACCTTCACGGCCACGGTCCGTCCGGCTTCGGAGCGTCCGAGGTACACCAGGCCCATGCCGCCCGCGCCCAGCCGGGCTATCAGACGGTAGGGGCCGATGTGCTGGGGATCTTCGGCGGTCAACTGTTCCACGGGAGCAAGATAGTTGAGGTATCCAAGCCGTGGTGCCCGGTTGCCGTGAACGATCGGTGTACGTGTGCGTGTGCGGGCGCGCGGCGCGCGGCACGCGGTACGCGGTGCGGGGCTCAGTCGGGGGCGGCATGAGCGGCGGGCCGTCGGACTCCGCCGCCGAGGCGATCTTGCGCAGCAGGACCACGAGCTGCTCCCGCTCCTCCTCGCTCAGCGGGGCCAGGAGCGCGCGCTCCGTCTCCATCTGCTCGCCGATCGTGGCCGACCAGGCGTCGGACCCCTTCCCGGTCACGTGGGCCGGATCGCGCGTGGTCTCCATGGTCCCAGCATGGAAGCGTTGATACGGATTCGGATATTTTGGAATCGTACTAAGCTCTGCTCTCTGCTCTCTGCTCTCTGCTCTCCGCTCTCCGCTCGACATGCCGATGAGTGTCGCCTCGCGTAGCGTGACAAACCCCGGCCGCGAGGCGCCGCAGTTCCGCGCCCGAGCCCCCTCGGCCTTCGGAGGGCGGACATGAAGCTCGGTCTGCACTACTGGAACTACTCGACACCGGCCGACCCGGCACTCATCGCGCCCACGCTCGCGGAGTCGGTGCGGGTCGCCGAGCAGGCCGGGATCGCGTCCTTCAGCGTGATGGACCACTACTTCCAGATGGAGACCGGGCGGAGCGTCGCCGACGAACCGATGCTGGAGGGGTACACCACCCTCGGCTACGTGGCGGCGGTGAGCGAACGGATGACGCTCGGCCTGATGGTCACGGGGGTGATGTACCGGCACCCCGGCCTGCTGGCGAAGATCGTCACCAGCCTGGACGTGCTGTCGGGCGGCAGGGCGAGGCTGGGCATCGGCGCCTCCTGGTACGAGCGCGAGCAGTACGGGCTCGGCGTGCCGGTGGTCCCGGTCGCCGAGCGGTTCGAACGGCTGGAGGAGACGCTCCGCATCTGCCTCCAGATGTGGAGCGACGACAACGGCCCGTTCCGGGGCCGTCATTACCGGCTCGCCGAGACGCTGTGCGTGCCCGAACCGATCGGCGGGCACCCGCCGATCATGATCGGCGGCGGGGGCGAGAAGAAGACCCTGCTCCTGGTCGCCCGCTACGGGGACGCGTGCAACCTCTTCGCCACCGACCAGGAGGAAGTGGCCCACAAACTCGATGTGCTGCGGGCGCACTGCGAGGCGGAGGACCGCGACTACGACGCCATCACGAAGACCGTGATGTACGGCGGCCCGGTGCTGGAGAAGCCGGCCGCGTTCCTCGCCGACGCGGAGGCGTACGCGGACCTGGGCATCAGCGAGATCCAGGTGCTGCCCGACCGGCACCCGGTCAGTTTCACCCACCAGATCGCGGAGCGCATCGCACCCGCCGTCGCCGGGATCGGATAGCCGGCGGCGGGGGCGAGGGGCGATGCGCTCCCGCGTCGCACCAGGACGGGTCTACGCGCCCGTGGTGCCGTCGACGATCTCCCGGATCACGTCGAGGTGGCCGTTGTGCCGGGCGGTCTCCTCGATCAGATGCATGACGATCCAGCGCAGATCGGGGTGCCTGCCGTCGCGCCGCGGCTGCTTGGCCGGTGTGTCCAGGCTGGTGGATGCCACCAACTCGCGGTAACGGGTGGTTCGTTCCTCGTAGAGCGAAAGCACGTCGGCGAGTGGCATGTCCACCGCGATGCGCATTTCGCGGTCGGGGTCCTCGTCGGTCCACGGCCCCTCGTCCGGACCACCGAGGAAGGCCACCTCGAACCAGTAGTACTCCACCCAGCTCAGGTGGTTGATCAGCCCGGCGATCGTCATCAGGGGCGATCCGGGCAGCGGGGCCCTGCGGGCGTCCTCCGGCGAGACGCCCTCGCACTTCGCGCGCGCGGTGGCGCGGACATAGTCGAGGAAGGTGGCCAACTGGGTGCGCTCGTCCCATGCGGGAGGCGAATCGGTGCGTGTCATCGCCGTACACGATGTGCGATGGGCCGCCCCCTGTCCACCGCATTGTCCAATGGGGCCCGTCGCTGGGTCCGTGGGCCCACGCCCCGGCGATCCGGCCTCATTACGCTCGTGCACGACCAACTGTGAGCCAACCGCCGGCGCCCGGGACGAGCGCCTGTCCGGCGTGCCCGCAGACACCCGGAGCTGCACGCGCCACTTGTTTGCACCTGCTTGCACTTGCTTGCAACTGCTTGCACCTGTTCTTGGCCTGTCTCTGTCTATCTCCATCTGTCTCCATCTCTGTCTCCACACATTCATGGGGTGATGTGTCGATGAGTGACGGTTTCTTCTACTCGTACCACCTCGGCTGGAGCCGCCCGGACTCCGAGTCGCTCTTCAACGATCTCGAAGCGGCGGGGCTGCGGCTCAGCCACCCGGTCACCCGACGGGTCACACTGCTCGGCCCGGGGCCCGGCCCGCACGGCACTCCGTCGTGGGTGA
This sequence comes from Streptomyces sp. NPDC001890, assembly GCF_042891445.1. Lineage (NCBI taxonomy): Bacteria > Bacillati > Actinomycetota > Actinomycetes > Kitasatosporales > Streptomycetaceae > Streptomyces > Streptomyces sp. NPDC001890. The sequence goes on from NZ_JBIATE010000002.1 coordinate 518,901, forward strand.
CCAGGGAGCAGCTCGTGCTCCTCGCCGGACTCCAGCGGCTCGACAGTGTCGACTTCGTGCTGTGGGTGGACAGCGGAACCGAAGTGCCCGCACGCATCCGCCGGATGCGGGACGGGGTGGTCGCGCTGGAATTCGGGTTCGGCCGGCTGGCCCGGGACGAACAGGAGGTGGCCGCGAGGGCGATCAGGGAGGCGATAGGGCGGGCTTCCGTGCTCTGCATCGGCTTCGTCGTCGACCGCGAGGGTGCCTCCGTGGCGACGGACTGGAGCGGAGTCGTCATCAACGGCACCACGTTCTTCGACAGTTGGCCCGACACGCTGGCCGTGCGGCACGAGATAGCCGCGATGCAGCCGCAGCTCGCCGGGGTGGCCTCGTACGACCAGTCGCCCTGGATGCTCTTCGGGAGCGAGGTCCCCGTCCGGTAGCGACTTCCCGTCCGTCAGTGAGTTCCCGTCCGTCAGTGAATTCCCGTCCGGTAGTGAGTTCCCGTCCAGTAGGGCCGACTTTGAGCCTTGCATTGGGTCCTGAGGCCCATGCCCCGATGGGTGCCGGTGTGGTCGGATGCGTGGAGTGGCTGAACTGTGGCCGTACACCGGCAAGGTGGGGGACTCGTCGTGTCTGGCATAGGCGGATTTGCGGTTTCGGGTAGCGGGGGCGGGGGCGGGAGCGTCGCCGTGGGCCGGCAGGGCAGGCAGTCCCTGCCGCGCCCGTTGCAGGCGGTGCTGATCCTCGTACGGTTCCTCTTCGCCGCCGCGGCCCTGGGCGGCATCGGTGTGCTGACGGTGGCGTCGGCGGTCGACGAGGTCGACGGCCAGCTCTTCGGGCTGCTGCTGTACGCGGCGCTGCCGAGCGTGATCGCCTTCGTGCTCTCGCTGTACGCGCGCACCGGCGGCGTCTGGATCTGGCGCGGACTGCTGGCCGTACACGTCTGGCTCACCTTCGGCGCACTGGCGAACCTCGGCGGGGACAGCGGTGGGCGCGCAGTCACCCAGCTGGTGATGCCGATTGCCGTCATCGTCCTGCTGTTCCGGCCGAGTTCACGCGAATGGTTCGACCTGCCCCTCGAACAGCGGCTGCCACACCGGCGGTTCAGCATCGCGCGCATGATCAAGTGGCGTCGGGACGACGCAGGTCAGACCGCGATGGAATACCTGGGCATGATCCTGGTGGTCGTGGCCCTCATCGGCGGGCTCGTCGTCACGGGCATCGCCGCCCAGCTGACCGGCGGCATGCAGGACGCGATCTGCCGGCTCACCGGGAGCGCCTGCCCCGCGCCCGGCAGCAACGTGGAGGCGGGGCCCGGCAAGGACTCCGGCGGTACGACCGCCTCCGGTGGCACGGACTCGGGCGGTACGGCCACCTCCGGCGGCACGGACTCCGGCGGGTCGGACACGGCCGGGGGCTCCAACACGGCCGGCGGAACCGACACAGCCGGTGGAACCAGCACCTCGGGCGCATCGGGCGCATCGGGCGCATCGGGCGGCTCGGGATCCGACTCGGGCGGCTCCGGCGGTCCGGGCGACTCCGGCGCCGCCGGAAGCTCCGCGGGCTCCAACGGGGGCGACCCCGCCGTCCAGGTCGACGACGGCGGCGACGACGTGGACACCTCCGGGGAGCCGAACGGCGGCGACGACGACCAGGACGACTCCGGCGACGGCGACGACGGGAAGTCCGACGAGAGCTGCACCTCGGGCGTCGGCGCGTTCTTCTCCTGCGCCGCGCACCAGACCGGCGGCTTCTTCGAGGGCCTGATCGGCGACGGCCTGTGGGGCGACATCACCGGCACGATCGGCACGATCATCCACCCGGTCGATGCGTGGAACGGCCTGATGGACTACGGCAAGGGCCTCGGCGACAAGTGGAGCGAGGACTCCAAGGACGCCGGGGGCAAGTGGGACGACGGCGACTACCTCGGGGCGATCTGGGACTGGACCAAGGCGTCCGGCGGCACCGGCCTCAAGGTCCTCGACGACATGTTCATCGGCGACGAAGTCCGTGACATGTGGAAGAACGGCGACGAGGGCCAGGCGATCGGCACCGGCCTCTGGAACATCGGCTCGCTGTTCATCCCGGGCTACGGCGAGGCCAAGCTCATCGGCAAGTTCGGGAAGCTGGGCAAGCTCGGGAAACTCGGCAAGCTGGGCGAGGTCGCCGAGAAGGCCTCCGATGCCGCGAACAAGGCGAAGAAGGCCGCCAAGGCGGGCGATGTCGACGGCGCGGAGCGGGCCGCGCAGGAAGCGCAGCGGCACGCCGACGACGCCGCCGAGAAGGCCGGCCTCAAGGGCTGCACCATCGGGATGGGCGGTCGTGTCCGGGTCCCGTACGGCAGCGGTGCGGGCGTCGGACTGCCCGGCTCGGGCACCGGCACCATCGCCGCGCCGCCCGTCTCCGTACCCGTCGGGTTCCTCGCGAAGGACTGCGACGACGTCACCCCGGAGGACAAGGCCGCCGCCGAAGAGGCCCAGCGACTGGCCGACGAGGCGAAGAAGGCCGCCGCCGCGGCCAAGCGGAGGCAGGGGCTGCAAGCGGCCCAGAACAAGCCCAAGCCGGCCTGGTACAAGGACCTGAAGGACCCGCCGACCGGGGCCAAGGACGGTGGCGACGGGAACTGGGCGGAGGTCAAGCCGGGCGTCTTCAGCTACCCGACCGAGATGGGCGCCCGCTACCAGGAACAGATCTCCAAGGTGGGCCGCGGCAAGGAGTACCAGGTGCCGCTGGACAAGCTCACGGGCAAGGCGGTCGACTTCGACGGCTGGGACGCTTCGCGGGGCACCTACCTGGAGGCGAAGTACGGGTACACGAACTCGAAGTTCTACAACGCCGAGACCGGAACGCTCGCCCCGGACCTCGCCGACCGGTGGGCCACCCAGGCGACCCGGCAGGTCGACGCGGCGCGCGGCAGACCGGTCGAGTGGCACCTCTCCGACCCGAACGTCGCCGAAGCGGCGCGCGAGATGTTCGAGGAACGGGGCATCAACGTTAAGGTCATCAACACCCCTGACGACCTGGAGGGCTGAACGCCGGTCGGGCAGCGGAACGCAGGACCGGAACCCGAGGAGAGCGTGTCGTGCTGTACGTCGTCGTCAATGGTCTCTGGGGCCCGCGCGGGGAAACCGTGCCGGACATCGCCGAGCGCTGGTCCGGCACGCTCACCGCGCTCAGGGACATCGACGGCCCGACCTTCGACGTATGGCACGAGTCCGGGGAAGGTCTCGCCTCCGACCCCTTGCTGGAGCCCTCGGTTCCCGCACTGGTGGAGTACATCGAACGGACGAACACGGGCCCCGACCTCGACGTGGTGGGCTACACGTCGTCGTTGTGGGCGCGGAATCCCGCAGCGGCGCACGTGTCTCTCGCGATCCACGCGGGCGGCACGTCGCTCCACGCGCCGCATTCCGTCTCCCTCACCTTCCGGTCGCGCGAGGTCGACGAATCCGCCGAAGTGATCCGGCGCGCCCCGGAGATCCTGCGCGTCCTGGCGGAGCACTGGGAGACCGACGCCGGGCAGGTGTACGGAAAGCCCCAGTACCGGGCGGTGGCCGAACGGTTCGGTCTGGCCAACAGCGACCCGCGCTGCGGCCGTGCGGTCTTCCTCTCCGCCGGCCGCGCCACCCTCGCCCCCGACGACCTGCCCGGAACGTACGTCCGCACCGCGCACGGCGGACTGGTCATCGACCTCACCCGTGGCGGTACGCAGTCCCCGTCCATCGAGACGGTCGTCGAGGCGAACACGCGACTGCGGGCGGCCGGGGCGCTGACGCCGCTCCCGGAGCCCTTCGACCGCGACAGGTTCTGACCCGCGGCTTGACCGGCACGAAAGGCCCTGCCGCCGCACTGCTCGCCGCCGCACGCGGGCAGCCCTCAGAGCCATCCCCGCATCGCCGCGAACCCCAGCAGCAGCCCCACCGCGAGCGCCCCGAGCACGAGCGAGAACACCGCGGGCATCAGCACCGGACCCCACGCCCCCGGCCCGGCCACCGTGGCGCGCTTCGCCGGGTCGGCCGGGTCGTAGCTGACCCGGACCGGAGCCCCGACCTCGAAGCCGAACGGGCCCGGGGCGTGGTCGGTGAACTCGATGTCGCGGCCCTCGCGGGTGCGGAACGCGAAGACGTACTCGGTGGCGTAACCACGCTCCGAGCCCGGCCCCCGGTCGACCGTCCGGCGGTCCGAGCACCGGCCCTCGGCGCGCTCGCCGTGCCGCACCAGCCGCAGCACCCGGTTCAGCCGCAGCGCGGACCGGAGCGCGAACGCACCCAGGAACAGGGCGGACAGCAGCAGGAACGTGGCCGTGCCACCGGGCAGGATCTGCATGAACGGGCGCTCCCGGTCCGCTACTTGACCGTGATCGAGTCGACGAACGCGTCGAGGTCCTGCGCGCTCAGCGAGCCCTTCACCGCGTTGATCCGGACCGCGAACGGCACATCCTTCGAATCGACGCCCGCCACCACGACCCCCGTCATCCGGGTGCCCTGCGCCGGCGTCCGGTCCTCGCCGCTCGACGTGAACTCGTAGTCGATCCGACGCGCCTCACGGGCGCTCTCCGCACCCGCGAGCCGCACCTCCTCGGTCTCCTTGCGGGTCGCCCCGAGACCGATGCCGGCGCCCGCCGCGGACGCCGCCTCGGCGGCACTGTCCACGCCCGTGGCGAAGTCGAGCTGCACCGAGACCATGCCGGTGCGCAGCCCGCCCTCCTCCTTGAGCGCCACCGCCGCGTTGGTCTTCGCCCGGTCGGCCGCTGGCTGCTCCTTGTAGCCCTTGTCCCCGGGGTAGCCGACGGAGAGGCTCCTGGTGTCGAGCTTGTCCCAGCCCTGCGGGAGCGCGGCGCTCTCCCCGCCGCAGCCGGTGAGCAGGGCGAGGCCGATGGCGGCGGCCGCGGTCGCGCCGATGGTCCGGTACGTCTTCTTGGTCGTCGTCATCGCCTGTCGCCTATCGCCTCTTCGTCGGTGCTTCCCGTACAGCTACTTCGCGCAGTAGCTGTACGGAAGGTACGAGCGCTTGTCGCCCTGCGGAGCGCCGAGGAACTCCGCGTCCGCCAGTGTCTCCTTCTTGTGCTCGTCGGAGATGGAGAATCCCAGACTCATGCCGAGCGAGACCTCGAAGCCGAACTCCTGGGCGTCCGTCTGACCGTTGTACTTCATCTTGCTGGACAGGCCGTCCTCGTACATCAGCTGGTCGAAGGGGTCGGTTCCGGTCGGCTTCTGCTCCAGCGAATGATCGCCGAACATGTACTCGAACGGGGCAGTGTTGTTGCCGGAGCCGTCCAGCCACTGCTCGGCGATGGCGCGCTTGTCCTCGGTGGCCTGGTCGGTGTCCTTGCCGAAGACGATCGAGTTCGTCCGGACCTCGATGCCGGTGTCGCCGGAGGAGTCGGAACCGCTGACCTTGCCGCCGCGCTTGTCCTTGCCCTTCTCGCCGTTGTCGCCGCTGATGTCGCCCTTGTCGGTCGTCGAGCCGTTCTCGATGGTCTGGGTCATGTCGATCCGGACGATCTTGCCGGTCTTCTGGTCACGGGTGACGGTGACCGCCCCGGTCCGGCTGTCCTTCGCGGAGGCCGCACCGCCCAGCGAGCCGGCCGAACCGCTGACCTTGCCCTCCAGTTCGAGCTTGGCGGTGTACGTGTACGACTCGTTGCCGTTGACGTCGTCCTTGGTGATGGTCACCTCGGGGGAGAACTTCGCCTTGCCGCCGAGCTTCGCGCCGAGCTTGGACTCGTCGCCCGCGCTGATGGAGAGGCCGCCGTCCGCGTACGCGTTGAGACCGATGGTCGAGTACGAGATCTTCTTGTCGCCGATCTTGCTCTCGACGTCCTTCTTCTTGTCGGCCCACTTCATCCCGGAGTACCAGCCGCCGCCGTAGCCGCCGCTGTACTTGGTGGAGGTCTCCCACATCTTCATCTCTTCGATGTCGTCCCTCATCTTCTGGGCCTCCTCCTCGCTCTTGAAGACCCAGGTGTCACCGTTGGTGATCTTGATGCCGCCGCCGACGTCCACATCGGCCTTGCCCAGCTTGCCGAGCTTGACGCCGGGTGTGCTGGCGGTGGCTCCGGCCGAGGCGGCGTCCGTGAACGTCATGTAGACCAGCTTGTCGTTCTCGTCGACCTTGCCGTCCTCGTTCACATCGGTCTTGGCCTGGCTGACCTTCTGCTGGAAGCCGTACTCGTTGCCCCACTCGAACCAGCCGATCTTGACCTTGTCGCCGACGGTGTCGGAGATGCTGGAGACCTGGCACATCTTGGGCTCGTAGTCGGCGTCCGTCTTCGGCTTGGCGGTGGTTTCCCCGCCGCCGGTGGAACAGCCGCCACCGCCGCCGCCCATGGAGCTGATCGCGCAGCGGATGCGCTCACCGATGTCCCCGCCGACGCCGGCCATGGCCATCGCGCCGATCAGCGTCACGACGAGGACGACCACCCCGAGGTACTCCATGGCGGTGGCACCGCCGTCCCGCCAGGAGTACGGCTGGTACGGGGCGGGCTCCGGCCGGTCCGCGCGGTCGTCCAGGAGCCGGTCGACGGCCAGGCCCGCCGCCGCGCCGGTGGCCAGCGAGACGAGCGGCATCAACGTGCCCTCGACGTCCACGAGATGCCAGGACACGGCCAGCCCGTAGACGAGCGCGGCCAGCGGGACGGTGAGGGCGGCGAGGAGCGTCAGCAGGCGGGACTCGCGGTACTCGTCGGGCAGGACGCGCGCGGAGGCCAGGACCGTGAGGACGGTCGTGATGACGGCGGGTACGTGGATCAGCGCCAGGCGCCAGCCGAATCCGGCCAGCCGCTCGTCGCTGGCCAGCAGTTCGACGAGCCCGCGCGAGACCAGATACCCGGCGGCGATGTAGACCAGCGCGCCGGCGGCCCAGCTGCGGGTCAGCGCGAAGAACACGCCGCCGCTCGCACCGGATCCGCCACGCCCGCTCCCGGGCGGTATGTGGCCCGCGCCTCCGCTTCCCCAGCCCCCGCCACCAGTCACGGTTCTTCCTCTCCGACGCCCACTTGCCATGCCTGTGCCCGCAGTTCGCATTCGGGTCGACGTGAGCGTACGGGTGTACGAGCCGGGTGACCTGGGCCCTTGGCCCCAAACTCGGGCCCAACGGCCGATGCCCCGCCCTGCCGCGGGAAGCGGAGGGACGGGGCATCAGGGGAGGGGAGGGGGGAGGGGAGGGGAAGGAGGTACGGCCGGGTCAGTCCAGGTCGTCCGCGAACGTTCCCGCACGCTCGGCGACCTCGGGTCTGCGCACCCGCAGTACGGCGAAGCCGACGATGCCCACGACCAGCGCGCCGACGAACACGTACGGCAGCACGTTCAGCGGCCAGGCGGGAACCGGCCACAGGTTGCGGTAGAAGACGTAGATCATCGCGGCGGCGCCGATCAGCCCCAGGCCCCAGGTGACGAGCAGGCCGCGGGCCCCGATCCGGCGTACGAACAGCGGCGCGGCCAGACACACCAGGGTGTAGCTGAGCATGTAGCCGAAGACACCGATGGTGTCGATGTACGACGTCGCGTTCAGCGGCGCGGTTCCGGCGCCGACCACGAGCACCGCGGGGACGACGACGAACGGGGTGATGGTCCAGATCGCGGCGGACGGGGTGCGGTGGCGGGGGTGGGCGACACCGAGCCGGGCCGGCATCACACCCTCCTTCGCCATGCCGAACAGCAGCCGGGCGGCGACGGTGATGCAGGCCATCACCACGGCCACGAACGATGCCGCGAAGCCCGCGTGCAGGAAGAACTTCAGGAAGCCGAGACCGGACATCTCCGCCAGCTCGTCCATCGGGTCGGAGCTCCTGCCCAGCGCGTCCGCCCCGCCGAACCCGGCGACCTGCGCGTACGTGGCGAACATGTAGAGCACACCGGCCAGCACCGCACTGCCCATCACCGAGCGGGGGATCGCCTTGTACGGGTCGGTGGCCTCGGCCCCGAGCGACGCGGCGCCCTCGAAGCCGACGAAGCCGAGCACGCCCAGCACCACGGCGAAGACGATGCCGTCGAGGGTGGAGCCGCTGAGGCTCAGCTGGTCGGTGTCGATGATGTTCCCGCTCTTGAAGAAGGCGGGGAGCAGGACGACCACGATCAGGACGATCGACACGACCTCCAGCACCGAGGCGACCCGGGCGGCCGTCCGCACACTGGCGATCGTCAGCCGCATCGCCACGGCGGCCAGCAGCACGTCCAGCAGGATCTGACCGGTGATCCCGGTGAAGATCCCGATGCCGATCTGGTCGAGGGCGCGCGCCGTGTAGTAACCGGCCCCGGCCAGCGAACCCGAGCCGATGCACACCGCCCCGATGAGCAGCGCCCACCCGGTCACGAAGGAGCCGGGCGCCCCGAGCGAGAGCCGGGAGAAGGCGTACAGCGAACCGACCCCGGCGCGCCTGCGGGCGAAGACGCAGATGCAGTACGCGATGGCGAGCACGGCCGCCATGGCCAGGAAGAAGGAGAACCAGGCGCCGTTGCCCGCGGACGCCGCCATGCTGGCGGGGGCGAAGGCGATGACGGCGCTGGGCGCGACGTTGGCGACGCTCTGCGCGCCGACCTCGAAGGTGGAGACGGAGCGGTGGGCCAGGCCGTCGGCCGGCTTCGCGGCGGTGGACTGCTTTCCGGCGGTGCTCATGTCCGGTCCTCCATCATCAGCAGCTGGCGCAGGGCGTGGCCGGAGGCGAGGTCGGCCAGCGCGTCGCCCGCCTCGTCCAGCGGACGCCGTGCCGAGATCATCGATTCCACGTCGAGCTCGCCCGACACCACGAGGTCCACCAGTGCCGGGATGTCCCGGGCGGCGTCGACCGAGCCGTAGTTGGAGCCGAGGATGCGCTGGTCGGCCTCGGCGAGCGCCAGCGGGTCGAAACGTGCGGTGCGGCCGGTCGGCGGGAGGCCGACGATGACGGCGGCGCCGCCCTGGCCGAGCGCCGCGATGGACTGCTCGGTGGTCTCGATCTTGCCGATGGCGTCGAACACGTAGTCCAGGCCCTCCGGGACCAGGGTGCGCAGCGCCTCGACGACATCGCCCTCGCGGGCGTCGACCGTGTCCGTGGCGCCGAGCCTGCGGGCCAGCTCCAGCTTCTCCGGGACCACGTCGACGGCGACGACGCGGCCGGCCTCGGCCAGCCGGGCGCCCTGTACGCAGGACAGGCCCACGCCGCCGCAGCCGATGACGGCGACGGTGGCCCCGGCCTCGACGCCCGCCGTGTTGCGGACCGCGCCGACACCGGTGGCGATGGCGCAGCCGACCAGGGCGATGACGTCGAGGGGCGCGTCCTCGCGCACCTTGATCGCGCCGGAGGCGGGGACCACGACGCGCTCGGCGAACGAGGAGACGCCCAGGTAGTGGTGGGCCTTCCGGCCGTCGACCGAGAGCCGGCTGGTGCCGTCGTACAGCACCCCGCCGGGCGCCACGACCTCGGCGACCAGGCTGCACGCGGCGGGCCGTCCGGCGAGGCAGAAGCGGCAGGTGCCGCAGGAGGGGACCCAGGAGAGCACGACGTGGTCGCCGACCGCCAGCCCGGTGACGCCCGCGCCGAGCGCGGTGACCACGCCGGAGCCCTCGTGCCCCATCACGACCGGGGTGGGGTGGTCCCACTCGCCGCGCAGGACGTGGAGGTCGGAGTGGCAGACGCCGGCCGCGGTCACGGCGACCTCGACCTCACCGGGGCCCGGCGGGTCCAGGGTGATGTCGGCGACGGCCACCTCCTGGCCCGGGGAGCGCAGGACGACGCCGCGCACGGTGCGCGCGGTGCTCTCTTGGAAGGACGGGGAGCTCATCGGCTTACTCCTCGGGTGGTGCGGAAGGGGCGGGGGAGCGCGGCACGGCCGGCGCTCGGAGGCGGGCGGCACAGCGGCCCGCCGGGACGCCTTGTTTAGCGCCATTAAACTTTCGTCAAGTTTTACAGCACTAAACTCGATGGGTAAAGACCCTTCCGGTAACCCTTGTGACCTGCGCGTTCCCCCGGCCACCAACGGTGACGTCCCCGACGGGTAGCGTGTCCGCCATGTCCGAAGCCCCTGACAGTCACATGTCCACGATCGGCCCGAGGCTGCGTGAGCTCCGCCTGGCGCAGGGCCTGACACTCGCCCAGGTCGCGGAAGCGGCCGGTGTGACCAAGGGCTTCGTGAGCCTGGCCGAGCGCGGCAAGACCTCGGTCTCCGTCCCGACCCTGATCCGCATCTGCGAGGCCCTGGGCACCGGCATCGCGACGCTCTTCGACTATCCGGACCAGGACGTCGTCAAGGGCGGCGAGGGCGCCAAGCTGGAGATGGGCGGCCACGGCATCGAGGAGTTCCTCCTGACGCCCGCCGAGGAACGGCACGTCCAGGTCATGCGGACGATCCTGCGGCCCGGCGGCGGCTCCGGCGGTGCGTACAGCCTGGAGGCCGAGACGGTCTTCGCGTACATGGTCCGCGGCACGCTGCGGCTGAGCGTGGACGGTGAGCCCAGGTTCCTGGAGGCCGGTGACTCGACGACGTTCTCGGCGCGGGCCGCGCACGCCTGGGACAACCCCGGCGAGGAGGAGGCCGAGGTCCTCTGGTCGATCGCCCCGGCCCTGCCGCTGTCCCGCACGAAGCTCCGGCCCTGAGGGCTGCCCCGTAATCCCTGGGGGTGTCTGCTCCCTGCTTCCTACTTCCGGCCGCCGTTCACTTCCGGTCGGTCCCGCTCTGGACGATCGCCACCCGGACCCCCGGCCGTATCCCCCACTTCTCCATCGCCCCCGCCTCCGCCTCGACCACATGCCGGGCCCGCAGCCGGGGCATCCCCAGCCGGCCGGGCTTCATCGTGTGGACCGCCACGACCTTGAACTTCCGGTCCAGGTAAGCCACATCGATGGTGAACCGCATCCGGAAGCTGTGCACACTCCCGCACGGGGTGATCAGGAGAGCGCCGTCGATCCCGTCCTGCCCGAGCAGCCCGCGACTCCGGGCCCGGTACGAGGCCGCGATCCGCAGCGGGATCTCCTCGCCCTGCCCACCCTGTGCGTCGGTGACCGTCAACGTGCCGTTGCCATTGCGCCATTGAGCCATGGCCATGAAGGTAGCGCCAGGTGACCGCCGCTGGGTCCGGAACGGTACGCAGTGGGCCCCAGGACCCATGACCGGTGCCCGGCGCCCGCTTAGGGTCGCTCCGTGGACGCCATGCTGACAGTGCTCGCCGCACTCTGGGGCGCAGCGGCCGGACTGCTGGTCCCGCGCGCCGCCTACCGGTTCTCCGTCGAACCGGAGGACCCCTGGCGCGACACCTGCCCCGAGGGCCACACCCTCACCGGGGCCGCCCGCGGCTGGCTCGGCTCCACCCGGTGCGCCCGGTGCGCGGCCGTGCCGGTACCCGCCGGGGGCGCCGGGCCGGACGGCGGGCCGGACCGCACGCCGCCCGCCACGCGCTACGCCCCCGGCGTCCTCGTCCCCGTCGTCACCGCGCTGTCCTGCGCCGTCCTCGCGGCGGCCACCGGGCTCCGCCCCGAACTGGCCGTCTGGCTGCTCATGGCACCCGTCGCCGTACTCCTGGCGACCATCGACCGCCGCGTCCACCGGCTGCCCGACCGGCTGACGCTGCCCGCCGCCGGGGCCGTCGCCGTACTCCTGGGCGCCGCCGCCCTGCTCCCCGAGCACGCCGGATCCTGGCTGTCCGCCCTGCTCGGCGGCGCCGCGCTCGGCGGCTTCTACTTCCTGCTCTTCCTCATCAACCCGAACGGAATGGGCTTCGGGGACGTCAAGCTCGCCCTCTCGCTGGGCATGGCCCTCGGCTGGTACGGCTGGGCGGTGGTGTTCGCCGGAGGCTTCGCCGGGTTCCTGCTCGGAGCGGTCTACGGGTTCGGGCTGATGGTCATGAGGAAGGCCGGGCGCAAGACCGGCATCCCGTTCGGCCCGTTCATGATCACGGGTGCGCTGCTGGGCCTGCTGCTCGGCGCCCTGGCCGCCTGACCCCGCCGCCCCTGCCCCGCCGCAATCCGGCCCCGCCGCAATCCGGTCGCGCCGCCCCGCACCCGGCTGACACCATTCCCGTATGTCCGGAACACCCGAAGAGACGCCCACCGAAGCGGAGCGCGCCCGCTTCGAAGCCCTCGTCTCGGAGGCGGCCACCGTCTCCGTGGACGGCTGGGACTTCTCCTGGCTCGACGGCCGGGCCACCGAAGAACGCCCCTCCTGGGGCTACGCCCGCGCCATGGCGGACCGGATGGGGCGGGCCGGGGCCGCGCTCGACATCCAGACCGGCGGCGGCGAGGTCCTCGCCTCCGTACCGAAGCTGCCGCCGCTCACCGTCGCCACCGAGTCCTGGCCGCCGAACGTCGCCCGTGCCACCGCGCTCCTGCACCCGCTCGGCGCGGCCGTGGTCGCCGACGCGGACGAACCGCCGCTGCCGTTCGGCGACGACGCCTTCGACCTGGTGGTCAGCCGGCACCCGGTGACCACCTGGTGGGCGGAGATCGCGCGGGTGCTCGCCCCCGGCGGCACGTACTTCTCGCAACAGGTCGGCCCGGCCAGCGTCTTCGAGCTCGTCGAGTACTTCCTCGGCCCGCAGCCGCCCGAGGTGCGCGGCGCCCGCGACCCCGAGCAGGCACGCGCGGCCGCCGAGGCGGCCGGGCTGGAGGTCGTCGATCTGCGGGCGGAGCGACTGCGCACCGAGTTCCTCGACATCGGCGCCGTCGTCTACTTCCTGCGCAAGGTGATCTGGATGGTGCCGGGCTTCACCGTCGAGCAGTACCGGCCGCGCCTGGCCGAACTGCACCAACTGATCGAGAACAAGGGGCCGTTCGTGGCCCACACCACCCGATTCCTGATCGAGGCACGCAAACCGGACCGGCCCTGACCGAGCAGTAACCGCCGTGCACGGCCGGATGATGCGACCCTGGTCGGTGAACTCCTGGGGAAGGATCTGGCACATGAGGGTGGGGAACGAAGAAGAAGCGCCGCGGGTCCCGCGGCAGGGACGGGCCGACTGGCTCCGGGGCGAGCGGATCATCGCGGTGGTCGGGGTGTTCTACCGGCCGGAAGGACGGCTGGGGGAGCCGGAGGCCGTCGAATTCCTGCTGGCCGACGGCCAGTCGGTGCTCCTGACCTGTGCGTCCGACTGGACGCTGCGCGTCGGCCCCGGTGCCTGGCCGCGACTGCCCGACTGGTGCGTACCGTCGGGGCAGTGGGAGTTCGCCACCGTGTCCAGCCTGCCGGAGCCGCCCGACGGCGGCTGGACGGTCACCCGCACCGAGGAACGCGGGGACGAGAACGGGCAGGTGCGCGAGGTCGTCATCCGCTGCGAGGGCGGCAGCTTCGTGGTCATCGGCGGCGACACCGTGGCGATCCGCTTCACCCGGGGCCACCGGGGCGCCCCGGCCACCACCTGAGCGAGCCCCCTGCGCGTGCCCCCGCCCCCGCTCTCCGCGTGCCCCCGCATCCGCCCTACGCGTGCGCCCCCACCGTCACCTCGCCCACCGTCAGCTCCGCGTTCCCCTCCAGCACCGCCCCCACCCGCGCCACCTCCGCCTCCAGCTCCCGCAGCTGCCCGGCCGTCAGGGGCGTCAGCGGTTCCACGGTCACCGCGATCCGGCGGCCCGAACGCCGCTGGTGCCACACCCCGGCGGCCACGCCGTCGACCAGCAGCACCGGGAAGTTCCCCGCCTGGCCGCCCGCCAGCGCACGCGTGTACGCCGCGCCCGGGAAGAGCAGCTCGCGCGGCTGGGACGCGATGAGGAAGGCGTCGAAGTAGGGGAGCAGCCGCACCCCGCGGACCGGCTCCGCCGAGAAGCCGGTGTCACCCGCCACCACCCAGGCCGGGCCGCCCTCGTACGTCACCTGCTCGATCTCCCCGCGCGCGGCCGTCCCCGCGAACAGCTCCCCGGCCCAACCGGAAGGCGCCGCCAGCCACTTCGCGAAGTGCGCGGGCGTCGCGGGACCGTACGCGTGCAGATAGCGGCGTACGAGACCGGCGAGCGCCCCGGGCCCGTCGAGCGGTGCGACGCCGGGACGGGTGTAGGTCACCTTGCGGCCGCGATCCGGCGCGAAGCACAGCACCCCGCGGTGGCCCGCCAGATGCAGCACCTGCCGCCAGCGCGGCCACATGCCCTGGAACGCGGGCATCACGAGATCCCCCGCCCACGCACCGGCCCGCTCCACCACCGCGTCGGACAGCTCGTCGATGGTCAGCTCGGCCCCGGTCAGCGCGTCCGCGATCGCGGCGAGCACCGCCTCGACCTGCTCCGGGGTCATCCGGGCATCCTTGGCGAACGGATTGCGCCCGGTCGGCAGCGCGGACAACGCACCCGTCCACAGCGGGAGTTCGGCCATCGGCAGCAGATGGACGGTGCCCCGCGGCCCGAACGTCTTGACCAGCGTGCGGTCCTTCCACAGCGCGGCGCGCACATCGGTACGGGTCACGTCCGTGGTCCGCAGCCCGACGGAGAGCTCGGCGGCCGACAGCACCTGGGCATGCGCGGCCGGCAGCGTGGCGACCACTTCGGCGGGGCCGAGGCGGCCGGAGGACGCGAGCCCCTGGCGCGCCATCCGGCGGGCATTCGCGGCGGTCCAGGTCACGTTTGCGGTTCGGCTCGTCATGACGGTGAAACTATCGGCCCATCCGGTCAGGTCCTGTCCCATACTCGGCCCATGACCTCCGCGAGACGTACGGCCCGGATACTCGCCGCAGCGGCGGCGCTCGCCCTCCTCCCCGCCCTCGCCGCCTGCGGCACCGAGCGGGCCGGGTCCGGGCCGGGGGCCGAGGGGACCCCGCCCCGCGCGGCACCGCTCGACGGCGTCGACGGGCCCGTCGACGGCAGCGACGCCTCGAAGTACCGGGAGAACCACGCCTTCCAGTCCACCGCCGAGCTGTCCCCGGCCGACCGGACCCGGGGCGATGCCGAGGTGGAGAAGGTCAAGGCCGGTCTGGCCGGGATCGCGGAGGGTCGCAGGACCACCGAGCCCAAGGTCAGGGCGGCCCTCACCGGACTGGGCTACAGCTCCGGAGCGATCACCACCGGCACCTTCGGCCCTCACCGCACCACCTTCCTGCTCGACCTCGGCACCATCTGCGTCGAGGGCGCGCTGGACGGCATGGTCAACGGCCTGGTCACGGCCGAGGCGCACGGCAGATACCTCGAAGGAACCGGCTGCGTGAAGCCGGTCGGCGGGCACTGAGACGTCAACCCGGTGATGCGCGCAACGGAGTCCGGTGAATCCGGAGAGTGATTGTGGAGTGGCGTGGCGCCCACCATCACTTACGAAGGGTTATGGTGGAAACCCCCCCTCGGGCCGGTCCGTATCCCCCCCCACGGACCGGCCCGTTTTTTGTCGGGCCGCGGCGCCGGGCGCGTACCGCCTACGCGAAAGCGCCCCGCAAGACCGCTCGCCCCGTGAGCCCCGTCAGCCCCGTCCGGCCCAGATGTTGGTGCCCGCGGTGTCCACGGCGAAGGTGTCGATCTCCTGCAACTCCTCGGCGGTCAGCGGCTGTCCGGCGAGCGCCGCGACGTTCTCCTCCAGCTGCTTCACGCTCGACGCGCCGATCAGCGCGGACGTCATCCGGCTGTCGCGCAGCACCCAGCACAGCGCCAGCTGGGCGAGCGACTGACCGCGCCGCCGGGCGATGTCGTTCAGCCCGTTCAGCCGGCGCACCACCTCGTCCGAGAGCAGACCGGGGTCCAGGGACTTGCCCTGGGTGGCGCGGGAGCCCTCCGGGATGCCTGCCAGGTACTTCCCGGTGAGCAGCCCCTGCGCGAGCGGCACGAAGGAGATGCAGCCCATGCCGGCCGTCTCCAGGGTGTCGAGCAGGTCGTCGTCCTCGATCCAGCGGTTGATCATCGAGTAGGACGGCTGGTGGATCAGCGCCGGTACGCCCATCTCCCTGAGCAGCCCGGCGGCCTCGGCGGTCTGCTCCGCGTTGTACGAGGACACCCCCGCGTACAGCGCCTTGCCCTGCTGGACGGCGGAGGCCAGGGCCCCCATCGTCTCCTCCAGCGGGGTCTCCGGGTCGAAGCGGTGGGAGTAGAAGATGTCGACGTAGTCCAGCCCCATCCGCTTCAGCGAGGCGTCGAGCGAGGACAGCAGGTACTTGCGGGAACCCCATTCGCCGTAGGGGCCGGGGTGCATCTCGTAACCGGCCTTGGTGGAGATGATCAGCTCGTCCCGGTACGGGGCGAAGTCCTGCCGGAACAGCTTGCCGAAGTTGAGCTCGGCGGAGCCGGGCGGCGGTCCGTAGTTGTTGGCCAGGTCGAAGTGGGTCACACCGAGATCGAAGGCGCGGCGCAGGATCGCCCGCTGGGAGTCCAGTGTGCGGTCGTCGCCGAAGTTGTGCCAGAGGCCGAGGGAGACGGCGGGCAGCTTGAGACCGCTGCGGCCGGTGCGGCGGTACTCCATGGAGTCGTATCGCGAAGCGGCGGCTTGGTAGTGGAGAGGAGAATCAGTCACGTTTCTCTCCTTATCACGGACTTGTGACAGGCCGGGTTGGGCCGGTACGCCGCCTGCGCAGTAATGTGGCGGCTTCGGGGACTGCCACGGCACGGCGGGGCGACGGACTCTGTGGACCTGTGCGGCGATCCCCAGGGGGACGACCCCGGACCCCGGGCAGAGGGGGCGGGTGGGCCCCGCACGGAACCGAGAGGTGGACTCAGTGAACTTGCGCGACCTGGTGTACGGGCTCTACGCGCGCCGGGTGGAGGCCCGCCTCGACCACACCCAGGTGCCCAAGCACATCGGTGTCATCCTCGACGGCAACCGGCGCTGGGCGAAGGCGTCCGGCGGCACGGCCGCGCAGGGGCACCAGGCCGGCGCGGACAAGATCAAGGAACTTCTCGGCTGGTGCAGCGAGACGGATGTGGAAGTCGTCACGCTCTGGCTGCTCTCCACGGACAACTTCGACCGGCCCGAGTCCGAGCTGAAGCCGCTCCTCGGGATCATCGAGAACACCGTGCGCGACCTCGCGGCCGACGGCCGCTGGCGGGTCCACCACGTCGGCACGCTCGACCTGCTGCCCGCCCACACCCAGACGGTGCTCAAGGAGGCCGAGCAGGCCACGGTCGACGTCGACGGAATACTGGTCAATGTCGCCGTCGGCTACGGCGGGCGCCAGGAGATCGCCGACGCGGTCCGCTCGCTGCTGCTGGACCACTCCGCCAAGGGGACCTCGTTCGAGGACCTGGCGGAGATCGTCTCCACCGACATGATCTCCGAGCACCTCTACACCCGGGGCCAGCCCGACCCGGACCTCGTCATCCGCACCAGCGGCGAGCAGCGGCTGTCCGGTTTCATGCTCTGGCAGACCGCGCACTCCGAGTACTACTTCTGCGAGGTCTTCTGGCCGGCCTTCCGCAAGGTCGACTTCCTGCGCGCCCTGCGCGACTACGCGGCCCGCGGCCGCCGCTTCGGCGGCTGACTTCCCCCGGCAGGCTCCGCGGCGACCGCTCCCGGCCCGTCCGGCGTCCGCGGACGCGGCCGCGCGGGCGGTGCGCCCGAACCCACGTGCCCCGGGGCACAAATCCCAGCTCACCCGCCCGCTCCGGGCGGCATGGCTTCGCGTGTTCGAGGGAATACCCCTGACAGGTCGACGTCCGGTCAGAAACCAGGCGGACGTCGTGTCCAGTGAGCGGCATGGAGTCCGCTCGCCCGGGAGGCCCTTTGCACACGAAGGACCGTACGACCAACGCGGCCGACGCGGAGGGCCGGTTTCCGGCCCGTGCTTCGGGGCCCGAACCCGGTCCGTCCTCTCCCATTGGGATGCTCCGCGACACCGTCGCACCCCAACCTCTTCCGAGGGGGTACGTCCTTCCGTGGTGACCAGCACAAAGCGCCGCATGCCCGACAGGCGCACCTATGTTCTCGACACCAGCGTCCTGCTGGCCGATCCCAACGCCATGGCCCGGTTCGACGAGCACGAAGTGGTGCTCCCGATCGTCGTGGTCACGGAACTGGAGGCCAAACGGCACCATCCGGAACTCGGCTACTTCGCCCGGCAGGCCCTGCGCCTGCTGGACGACTTCCGGGTCCGCTACGGCCGGCTGGACGCCCCGATCCCGCTCGGGGATCTGGGCGGGACGCTGCGCGTCGAACTCAACCATTCCGACCCCGGCGTACTGCCAGCCGGCTACCGGTTGGGGGACAACGACTCACGGATCCTCGCGGTCGCGCGCAACCTCCAGGCCGAGGGGTACGACGTCACCGTCGTCTCCAAGGACCTGCCCCTGCGCATCAAGGCGTCCTCGGTCGGCCTCCTCGCCGAGGAGTACCGCGCCGAACTCGCCATCACCGACTCCGGCTGGACCGGCATGTCGGAGGTCCCGCTCTCCGGCGAGCAGGTCGACCTGCTCTACGGGGAGGAGACGCTGTACGTCCCCGAGGTCGCCGAACTTCCCGTGCACACCGGACTGGTCCTCCAGTCCGAACGCGGCAAGGCGCTCGGCCGGGTCACCGCCGAGGGCAATGTGCGCCTGGTCCGCGGCGACCGGGAGGCCTTCGGCATCCACGGCCGCAGCGCCGAACAGCGCATCGCCCTGGATCTGCTCCTCGACCAGGACGTCGGCATCGTCTCGCTGGGCGGCCGGGCCGGCACCGGGAAGTCGGCGCTGGCGCTCTGCGCCGGTCTCGAAGCCGTCCTGGAGCGCAGGCAGCACCAGAAGGTGATGGTCTTCCGCCCGCTGTACGCGGTCGGCGGGCAGGAACTGGGCTATCTCCCCGGCACCGAGGCCGAGAAGATGAGCCCCTGGGCGCAGGCCGTCTTCGACACGCTCTCGGCGGTGGCCGGACGCGAGGTCATCGAAGAGGTGCTGGGGCGCGGGATGCTGGAGATCCTGCCGCTCACCCACATCCGGGGCCGCTCGCTCCACGACGCCTTCGTGATCGTCGACGAGGCGCAGTCCCTCGAACGGAACGTGCTGCTGACCGTGCTGTCCCGGATCGGGGCGAATTCCCGGGTGGTGCTCACGCACGACGTGGCCCAGCGGGACAACCTCAGGGTCGGCCGGTACGACGGAGTCGTCGCCGTGGTCGAGAAGCTGAAGGGCCATCCGCTCTTCGCGCACGTCACCCTCAGCCGCTCCGAGCGCTCGCAGATCGCCGCGCTGGTGACCGAAATGCTGGAGGAAGGCCAGATCTGATACGGGATGCGACAGTTGGTGCCGCCCGGCGGGCGAAGTAGCCTAGCCGGGCGGCACCGTGCTGCGGCACCATTTCCGTAAATCACTTGCGCCAAACGAGGTGTGAGCTTTCACACGCAACAGAGAATTGCTTCCCGGTGTGCCGTTCCGGCAGAGTCTTGCTTCCGTCAGGCCCCGCATACGGCACACCCGCACCTCCACAGGTGCCACGCACCACACAACTCAACAAACGCCGTCCGTATGCCGCCCGCGAGCACCACGCGGCGCTTCCTCCGGGGAGTCGCCCACCGGGCCCGTGCCTCCCGTGACCCAAGCAGTAGGGAGGCCAGCGCCAGGGGCACGATTGCGTCCGCGAGGTCACCTAAGCGGGCGATGCTGGAAGGACACCGTGTGAGCCGGATCTCGGTCCGGGGGTTCGCCGTGGCATCCGCCACTGCCGTGACCACCGTTGGCGCCGTCGTAGGCGTTGCATCGGGCAGCACCCCTGCTGTCGACGACAACAACTTCGAGGCGACCGCAGCCGACACCACGCTGCTCGCAGACATCCCCGCGGGCCAGCAGGCCCAGGTGCAGACCGCCTCGCTGACACAGCAGGCCGACGCCCAGGCCTCCGCGGCCGACGCAGCCGCGAAGAAGTCCGTGGAGGAAGCGGCCCGCATCCAGGCCGCCAAGGACGCCAAGTCGAAGAAGGCGGCGGCCGAGGACAGGCTGGAGCAGGAGCGCAAGGAGAAGAAGGAAGCGGCCGAGCGCGCCAGCCGCTCCTCGGTCCGCAGCGCCTCCGCGTTCGCCACGCAGAGCTCGTACACCGTCGCCGAGGTCCAGGCGATGGCCCGTCAGATGGTTCCTGGCGACCAGTTCCAGTGCTTCAGCAACATCGTGAACCACGAGTCGACCTGGAACTATCGGGCGAGCAACCCGTCTTCCGGCGCCTACGGCCTCGTCCAGGCGCTGCCCGGCTCCAAGATGGCGTCCGCCGGTGCCGACTGGCAGACCAACCCGGCCACCCAGATCAAGTGGGGCCTCAACTACATGGACAGCCGCTACGGCAGCCCGTGCGGTGCCTGGTCGTTCTGGCAGGCCAACCACTGGTACTAGGACCCGGAACCTTCCGAGGTTCGCGTTCCTCTCGTACGAAGCCCCTCACCGTCCTACGGTGGGGGGCTTCGCGCGTGTACGGTCGGTCCGAACCGTCCAGTGGGGGAGCGGTGGGGAGAGTAAACGGGGGAAGAGGAACGATCATGTCGAAACTTCCGGGCTGGCTCGGCCGGCTGGGGGCCGAACTGACCGAGCTGGGCGACCGGCTGGAGCAGCGCAGGGACGAGGTCGTGGGCCAGGGGTCCGGGCGGGCCGAGCTGCCGGGGTCCGCCGGGGACGTGACCGCCTCTGCCGTGCCCGCCCCTGCCGTGCCCGCCGCGGACGTTCCGGCTGAAGCGGCACGGGACGCGGACGACCGTGTCCCGCCGCCGCCCTCGTACGCCCCGTCGGTCGCCGCCCGGCCCGATCCGGTCGCGGCGATCCCCTGGGGGATGCGCGTCGCGGCCGAGGCGGGCTGGCGGCTGCTCGTCCTGGCCGGCACCCTCTGGGTGCTGATGAAGGTCATCAGCGCCGTGCAGCTGGTGGTTCTGGCGTTCGTCGCCGCGCTGCTCGTCACCGCGATGCTCCAGCCGACCGTCGCCCGGCTGCGCCGCCACGGGCTGCCGCGCGGTCTGGCCACCGCCGTCACGGCGATCCTGGGCTTCGTCGTCATGGGTCTGGTCGGCTGGTTCGTGGTCTGGCAGGTCATGGACAACCTCGACACCCTCTCGGAGAAGGTGCGGGACGGCATCGACGAGTTGAAGCGCTGGCTGCTCGACAGCCCCTTCCACGTCACCGAGCAGCAGATCAACGACATCGCGAAGAACCTCAGCGACACCATCGGCACCAACACCGAGCAGATCACCTCCGCGGGGCTGGAGGGCGTCACCGTGATGGTGGAGGTCCTCACCGGGATACTGCTGGCGATGTTCTCGACGCTCTTCCTGCTCTACGACGGAAGGCGCATCTGGCACTGGGTGCTGAAGCTGGTGCCGGCCCAGGCCCGGCCGGGGGTCGCGGGCGCCGGGCCGCGCGCCTGGCGGACGCTGACCGCCTATGTGCGGGGCACCGTCATAGTGGCCCTGATCGACGCGATCTTCATCGGGCTCGGAATCTTCTTCCTCGACGTGCCGATGGCGGTGCCGCTGGCCGTCTTCATCTTCCTCTTCGCCTTCATCCCGCTGGTCGGTGCCGTGGTCTCCGGGGCACTGGCGGTGGTCGTCGCGCTGGTCACCCAGGGCGTGTTCACCGCCCTGATGGTGCTGGCGGTGGTGCTCGCCGTGCAGCAGATCGAGGGCCATGTGCTCCAGCCGTTCATCCTGGGACGCGCGGTGCGGGTGCATCCGCTCGCCGTCGTCCTCTCGGTCGCGGCGGGCGGCATGATCGCGGGCATCGGCGGTGCGGTGGTCGCGGTGCCGCTGGTCGCGGTCACCAACACGGTGGTCGGCTATCTGCGGACGTACGGGCAGGAACAGGCCCTGAGATACGCGCCGTCCCCGCGCGGGGCGACCGCGGTCGACGTCGCCCCGACCCCCGCACCGGGTTCGCTTCCCGAGCGCACCGGTGGCCACGCCGACGAGGACGGCGACGGCGGCGGAACGAAGGCCGGGCCCGGCAAGTAGGTCCCGCGGGCGCACGGGACACCGGCACAAGAGAGAAGGGCCCCGGGACGGTCGGTCGTCCACGGGGCCCTTCTCGTACAAGGGGTACTGCCAGGGCCTTGGCCCTACTCGGCGAGCACGGCCTCGGCATCGAGGGTCACGCCGACCGCCTGGATCACCGAGGCGATCTTGACGGCTTCCTGAATGGTCTCACGGTCCACGCCGGCCTTGCGCAGCACCTGCTCGTGGGAGTCCAGGCACTGGCCGCAGCCGTTGATCGCGGAGACGGCGAGCGACCACAGCTCGAAGTCGATCTTCTCCACGCCCGGCTTGCCGATGACGTTCATCCGCAGACCCGCGCGGAGCGTCCCGTACTCGGGGTCCGACAGCAGGTGCCGGGTCCGGTAGAAGACGTTGTTCATCGCCATGATGGCGGCGGCCGACTTCGCGGCGGTGTACGCCTCCGCGGAGAGGTTGGCCTTCGCCTCCGGCTCCAGCTCGCGCAGCACCTTCGGCGAGCGCGAGGCGATCGCGCAGGCGAGGACGGTGCCCCACAGCTGCTGCTGCGGGAGCTCGCTGTTGCCGATGACCGAGCCGAGGTTCAGCTTCAGGTCCTTGGCGAAGTCCGGAACGGCGGCCTTCAGTTCGTCGAGTGCCATGTCGCTGTCAGCTCACTCGCCCGAGAGGAGGGCGACCGGGTCGAGGGTGTTCTCGCCCTTGGTCCAGTTGCACGGGCACAGCTCGTCGGTCTGCAGGGCGTCCAGGACCCGCAGGACCTCCTTGGGGTTACGGCCCACGGAACCGGCGGTCACCATCGTGAACTGGATCTCGTTGTTCTGGTCGACGATGAAGACGGCGCGCTGGGCGAAGCCGTCCTCGCCCTCGATGCCGAGGTCACGCATGAGCTCGTGCTTCGAGTCGGCCATCATCGGGAACGGCAGGTCGGTCAGGTCCGGGTGGTCCTTGCGCCAGGCGTGGTGCACGAACTCGGAGTCGCCGGAGAAGCCGAGGATCTGGGCGTCACGGTCGGCGAACTCGTCGTTCAGCTTGCCGAAGGCGGCGATCTCGGTGGGGCACACGAAGGTGAAGTCCTTCGGCCACGCGAAGATGATCTTCCACTTGCCCTCGTAGGTCTTGTGGTTGATCTGCTCGAACTCCTTGCCGCTCTCCAGCGAAACACAAGCAGTCAGGTCGAACTCGGGGAACTTGTCACCGACAGTGAGCACGCGCTCTCCTTGTAGCGTTGGAATTCCCTTTTGGGGGACTTCCTGAGGGTTGGACGGGATCCACCTTGGCACAGAGTGCATTGATCGCGGAAATAGCTACACTCGGCCGTGATGATCGGAGGTGCCTATCAGTGGCTCAGGGAAATCAGGGCAGCAGGCCCAAACAACCCAGCCTGTCGCAGCTGCGCGCCTTCGTGGCCGTCGCGGAATATCTGCACTTCAGGGACGCGGCGGCAGCAATCGGGATGAGTCAGCCTGCGCTGTCCGGGGCCGTGTCGGCACTGGAAGAGGCACTGGGTGTCCAGCTCATCGAGCGTACGACGCGCAAGGTCCTGCTGTCGCCGGCCGGGGAGCGGCTCGCGGTGCGGGCCCGCGCGGTGCTGGAGGCCGTCGGCGAGCTGATGGAGGAGGCCGAGGCGGTCCGGGCACCGTTCACCGGGGTGCTCAGGCTCGGAGTGATCCCGACCGTTGCCCCGTACCTGCTGCCGACGGTGCTGCGGCTGGTCCACGAGCAGTACCCGGAGCTCGACCTCCAGGTCCACGAGGAGCAGACCTCCTCGCTGCTGGAGGGGCTGGCCGCGGGAAGGCTCGATCTGCTGCTGCTCGCCGTTCCGCTCGGGGTGCCGAGCGTCACCGAACTCCCGCTCTTCGACGAGGACTTCGTACTGGTGATGGAGCAGGACCACTGGCTGGGCGGGCGCTGCGACATTCCGCGCGAGGCGCTGCGCGAGCTGCCGCTGCTGCTGCTCGACGAGGGGCACTGCCTGCGCGACCAGGCCCTGGACATCTGCCGGGAGGCCGGACGCACGGAGGGCGCGCCGGTCACCACGACCGCGGCCGGGCTCTCCACGCTGGTCCAGCTGGTGGCCGGCGGGCTCGGGGTGACGCTGCTGCCGCGGACCGCGGTGACGGTCGAGACCGGCCGCAACGAGGCGCTGGCCACCGGCTACTTCGCGGAGCCGGCACCGTCGAGGCGGGTGGCGCTGGGGATGCGGACCGGGGCGGCGCGGCACGAGGAGTTCGAGGAGTTCGCGGCGGCGCTGCGGGAAGCGATGCGGGGGCTGCCGGTACGGGTGACGGGCGGCCCGCAGAACGACTGAAACGAACGACGGGGGTGGCGGTCCCGCAGGACCGCACCCCCGTCGTTCACTACCGCGCCGTCACTCCGTGCGCAGGCCCTCCGGTCGCATCATGCGCCACAGCGAGGGCAGGGACACCAGCGTGACCAGCAGGATCAGCGCCGCGCCCGCGCCGGTCATCGGCAGGAACAGCCACCAGTCGGTGATCTGCTTGTCGATCATGGTGATCAGCGCCGCGCCCAGGCCGAGCCCGCCCGCCACGGCGACCGTCAGCCCGATGACCACGGGCACGGCGGTCTGCCAGAGCACCGACCAGGCGAGGGTGGAGCGCCGGGTGCCGAAGGCGACCAGGACCGACAGCAGGCGCTTGCGTTCGCGCAGCTGCTCCAGCTGTGAGACCAGCATCGCGGCGGCGATCAGCAGCAGCGTCGCGGTCGCGCCGACCTGGAGGCCGCGCTGCACACTGGC
The DNA here is from genome assembly GCF_042891445.1 of Streptomyces sp. NPDC001890. Classification (NCBI taxonomy): domain Bacteria; kingdom Bacillati; phylum Actinomycetota; class Actinomycetes; order Kitasatosporales; family Streptomycetaceae; genus Streptomyces; species Streptomyces sp. NPDC001890. The sequence continues at coordinate 543,397 of NZ_JBIATE010000002.1, forward strand.
GTACTTCTCGTCACGGGTCTTCGACGTGAGGGACGCGACCCGCATCGCGGGGTCGATCCGGGCCGCCGTGTTCCGTACGTACTCGGCGGCGTCCTCGACGCCCTCGTCGATCCGGATCTGCGTCTGGGTCGTCGCGCCCGGCAGCTTGCTCGGGTCGAGCGCGCCGATGGTGGCCATGATGCCCCAGGAGTCCTCGCCCAGCGGATCGTGGCGGGCCTGGACCGTGCGGGAGTCGGCGGGCAGGATCCACGGCATCGGCTTCTGCCCGTAGCCCGAGCCGATCAGGACCTTCTTGCCCTTGCGGGCCGTCACATCGACCCAGTCGGACATCTCCTTGTCGTTCCTGGGGTGGGCCACGAAGGTGTCGCCGTCCGTGCAGGAGCCGATCCGGGCGAGCTCGCGCAGGGTCGCGCAGTCGCCGACGATGAGACTGGTGGTCGGCTGGACATCGGACTTCGTGTACTTGCCGGGCCGGGTGGCGTACGTCTCGACCTTCCCGATGACGGCCTCCACGCCCTTGGTGGCCTTGAACTTCTCGATGGTCCGGGTGGCCGCCCCGGGTTCGACCTGCTCGGAGTACGTGTAGAACTGGGCCCGCGACGGGTCCTGCCCGGTCTGCCTGCTGAACTCGTCGCCCACCGCGGCGAACAGCATCTGCAGCGCCACCGCTCCCGCGACCGCGACCGTGATGCCGCTGACCGCGCGGGAGGCGGCCCCGCTGCTCAGCTGGAGCCTGCGGGTGGCGAGCTGCCAGGACACCGGGCCGCCGTGCAGCCGGTTCACGCACGCCTCGACCAGCCAGGGCAGCAGCAGCGCGAGCCCGACCAGGACCAGCACGGCACCGCCCGCGATCGGATACGGGTCGACCGGGGTGAACTCGTCGACCTTGCCGGTCAGCCCGAGCACCGCCAGGCCCGCGACCGGCATCGGCAGCCGCCACCAGAGCCGGCGCCCGCGGTTGCCGCCGCCCCGTACGACGCCGAGCGGTTCGATCACCACCGAGCGCATCGCGACCAGCGTGACCAGTACCGCCGCCACCGGGACGGAGACGACGACCAGCGCCGTCAGCGCGGGGTCGGGCACCAGGTCGGACGGGAAGACGCTGACGTTCCACACCTCGATGCGACCGACGAACCGGCGCCCCACCAGGAAGAGCACCGCCCCGGTCAGCACGCCCAGCAGCGCCCCGAACAGGGCCTCGCCGGCCGCGATCCGACGGGTCGTCCGGATGTCCGTACCGACCAGGCGCAGTGCGGCGAGCCGGCGGTCGCGGCGGTCGCCGCCGAACCGCACCGCCGTCGCGATGAAGATCGCGACCGGCACCAGCAGCACCACGCAGATCATGATGATCAGCACGATGAGGACGGGCGGCATCTCCTCGCCCTGCCCCGGATCGCCGTAACCGGCGATCCGGTGGCCGCCGTTGGCGGGCGTCAGGGTGTCGCTGCCCGCGTAGTAGACCAGGTCGCGCGGCGACACCAGGCCGGAGTCGGCGATCGTGCCGGTGATCCGGTACGGCAGCCGCTCCTTGAGGAGGCTGCCCTCCGGGGAGCCCAGCAGCTCCTTCAGCGCGGGGGAGACCACCATCTCATCCGCGCCGGGGAAGCGTGCGACGCCCGGCGGGACGACCGGGTGCGTACCGTCCGGGCGCATCAGCCAGCCCTCGACGGTGCGGCTGCGGTACTCGGTCTCCGCGTCGATCCGCAGCACCGAGGAGTCGGTCTTCTCGGCCTGGGCGTCGGGCCCGCCGGGAACGGCGCTCTCGGCGCGGGCCTCGCTGCGCGCGGAGCGCTCCTGGAGCAGATGCGGTGCGGAGGCGGCGGTCAGCAGCAGTGCCACCCCGAGGCCGACGCCGACGGCGGTCAGCGCGGTGCGGACCCAGCCCTCGCGCCCGCCGCCGGAGGCGAACCGGATGCCGAGGCCGAGGTCCCGGAACCAGGCGGCGACACCGGTGGGCGCAGTGGGCGGGGTGGGTGCCGGCGGTGTCGCGGCCGGCGCGTTCTTCCGGTCGAGCAGCGTCATACGGAGTGCTCCAGGTCGCGGGTCCGGCCGTCGCGCACGGTGATGTCGCGGTCGGAGTACGCGGCGACCCGGGCCTCGTGGGTCACCAGGACCACGGCGACGTTGGCCGACCGGGCGGCCTCGGTGAGCAGCTCCATGACCCGTTCGCCGTTGAGGGAGTCCAGGGCGCCGGTCGGCTCGTCGGCGAAGATCACCTTGGGCGAGGCGGCCAGCGCGCGGGCCACGGCGACGCGCTGCCCCTGCCCGCCGGAGACCTCGCCGGGACGCTTGCCGCCGACGGTGTCGACCTCCAGGCGCTCCAGCCAGTGGCGGGCGGTGCGCTCGGCCTCCTTGCGCCTGGCGCCGTTCAGCCGGAGCGGCAGGGCGACGTTCTCCACACAGGTCAGCTCCGGGACGAGCTGGCCGAACTGGAAGACGAAGCCGAACTCGGTACGGCGCAGGGCGCTGCGTTCGGCGTCCGACATCGCGGAGAGCTCGCGGCCCGCGTAGGTGACCGTTCCCCGGTCGGGGGTGACGATGCCGGCGAGGCAGTGCAGCAGGGTCGACTTGCCGGAGCCGGAGGGGCCCATCACGGCGACGACCTCGCCCGGGTGGATGGAGAACGACGCGCCGTCGAGCGCGGGCGTGTGGCCGTACGCCTTGTGCAGGCCGTCGGCGCTGAGCAGGGAGCCGGCGGGGATCACGCGGCCACCTCCGCGGCGAGCCGGTCGAGCCGGGCGGCGGTCAGTTCCAGCCAGCGCAGATCGGCTTCGAGGTGGAAGAGGGCGTGGTCGCAGATCAGCTGATCGGCGAGGTCGCCCTTGCGCTTGCGGTCGGTGAGTATCCGCATCAGGCGCAGGTGCTCGGTGCGCTGGGTGTCCAGCAGGGCCTCGGCGCTGCGGCCGGTGAGCAGGGCCAGGACGACCTTGGTGTAGAGCGTCGACTGGAGGTACGGCTCGGGCTTCTCCGGCTGTGCGAGCCAGGAGCTGACATCGGTGATCCCGGCCTCGGTGATGGCGTACCGCTTGCGTTCCGGGCCGCCGCCGCTCTCCACGCCGTCGACCTCGACGAGGCCGTTCTTGAGCAGCCGGGACATGGTCGAGTAGACCTGGCCGTAGTGCAGGGGGCGGTCGTGGCCGAACTTCTCGTCGAACGTCCGCTTGAGGTCGTAGCCGTGGCGGGGGCCGGACTCCAGGAGTCCGAGCAGGGTGTGACCGATTGACATGCCGAGCACTGTACACGGCGTGTATACCTCTGGTGTATACCGGGGTTCCGGTCCCGGAACCCCGGCTTCCGGACCCGCTCGGAGCTCAGGCTCCGGGCGGCTCCGGGGCCTCCTTCGGGGGTCGCCCCCGGCGGGGGATCGGCCGTGCCGTGCCCGGCAGACGGCCCGCCTCCGCCAGCGCCCTGCGCAGCAGGAACTCGATCTGGGCGTTCGCGCTGCGCAGTTCGTCCGAGGCCCAGCGGGCCAGCGCGTCATGCACCGCGGGATCCAGCCGCAGCAGCATCTGCTTGCGCTGCGGCGGGGTCCTGCGGGCCGGCGGGGTCTGTTCGGTCACTGGTAAAGAGTGCCCGTGTTCAGGACCGGCTGGGCCGCACGGTCACCGCACAGCACCACCATCAGATTGCTGACCATGGCCGCCTTGCGCTCCGAGTCGAGCTCGACGATGTCCTGCTCGGCGATCCGGGTGAGCGCCATCTCGACCATGCCGACCGCACCCTCGACGATCTGCTGCCGGGCCGCGACCACCGCGCCGGCCTGCTGGCGCTGGAGCATCGCGGAGGCGATCTCGGGGGCGTACGCGAGGTGGCTGAAGCGCGACTCGATGATCCGTACGCCGGCGGCCTGCACCCGGGCGGTGAGCTCCACGGCCAGCTTCTCGGTGATCTCCTCCGCGTTGCCGCGCAGCGAGAGGCCGCCCTCGTCGTGGGCGTCGTACGGGTACTCGATCGCGATGTGCCGGACGGCGGCCTCGGTCTGGGTGGCGACGAACTCCAGGAAGTCGTCGACCTCGAAGAGCGCCTGCGCGGTGTCCTCGACCTTCCAGACGACGATCGCGGCGAGCTCGATGGGGTTGCCGTAGGCGTCGTTGACCTTCAGGACCGCGGTCTCGTGGTTGCGGACCCGGGTGGAGATCTTCCGGCTGCTGGTGAGCGGGTTGATCCAGCGGAGCCCGTCGGCGCGGATGGTGCCGACGTAGCGGCCGAAGAGCTGGATCACACGGGCCTCGCCGGGTGCGACCATCTTCACACCCGTCATGCAGAAGAACGAGACGATGACGAGCAGCACCCCGAAGATGCAGACCGGGACGCCCAGGCCGTTGTTGCCGTTCGAGCCGACGACGCCGCCGACGATGGCGAGACCGATGCCCGCGATCACGCCGACCACGGTCAGCAGCAGGCCGAGACCGCCGGGGATGCTGTGCGCCGTCACCTCTCTCACCTGCGGTTCGGGCATCTGGGGCGTGTCGGGAGTGAGGTCGGTGGCAAGGGTGGGCGTGGCGTGCGGATTGTCGTGATCGGTCATGGGATCCCCCGTTTCGAAAGGCCGGCTCGGTGCTAGCAATGTGATTACACATTACCTGTGCTCGCAACCTTGGGCACCCTTCATGAGTCGGTTCCCTTGAGAGCGGGTGCTGATTGTCACGTCCGTAAAAGACCGCATCGCTCGCTTTTTGTCCTTGCCGACGGTGTTAGCTGGTTCGGCTGAGCGGATCTGGTCGAGCAGAGAAACGGGAGCAACACAGCGATGGGTCGAGCGGATGCGCGACGAGCCCAGCAGCGCGGAGCGCGGCGGGCCGCGAAGAGCGGCGGCATACGCAGACTCTTCACGTGGAAGAAGATGCTGGGCACCTTCTTCGGGTTCTGCCTGCTGGCCATGGGCGCCTTCGTCGCGCTCTACATGTACGTGGACGTCCCGAAGGCCAACGCCCTGGCCGAGCGGCAGAGCAACGTCTACCAGTACAGCGACGGGTCGGTGCTGACCCGGACCGGCCAGGGGGTCAACCGCCAGATCGTGGATCTGGCCGAGGTGCCCCTGAAGGTGCAGCACACCTTCGTCGCCGCCGAGAACAAGTCCTTCTACGACGACAAGGGCGTCGACCTGAAGGGCACCGCGCGCGGGCTTCTCAACACCCTCAGCGGCAAGGGCAAGCAGGGTGGCTCGACCATCACCCAGCAGTACGTGAAGAACTACTACCTGACGCAGGACCCGACGATCAGCCGGAAGCTCAAGGAACTGGTGATCTCGCTCAAGGTCGACAGCAAGAAGAGCAAGGAATACATCCTCGCCGGGTACATCAACACCGCGTACTACGGGCGCGGCGCGAGCGGCATCCAGGCCGCCGCGCAGGCCTACTACGGAGTCGACGCCAAGGACCTCAACGTCTCCCAGGGCGCCTACCTGGCCTCGGTGCTCCAGGCCCCCAGCCAGTACGACTGGCAGACCGCGTCGGAGACCGGCAGGAAGCTGGTCAAGGACCGCTGGGGCTACACCCTCGACAACATGGTCGAGATGCACTGGCTCGACAAGGCCGAGCGCGACAAGCTCGAATTCCCGGTCCCGGGCAAGGCCAAGCCCGCCAAGGGCATGGAGGGCCAGACCGGTTACCTCGTCGAGGCGGCCAACAAGGAGCTGGAGAAGCAGGGCATCACCGCGGAGATGCGGCAGGCCGGCGGCTGGACCTTCACGCTCAACATCGACAAGAAGCGGCAGAAGCAGCTGGAGCAGTCCGTCGACCGCCAGCTGGAGTCCAAGCTGGACCGCAAGGGCAACAAGGTCGACGCGACCGTCCAGGCGGGCGCCACCTCCGTCGACCCGAAGACCGGCGCCGTCGTCGCGATGTACGGCGGCACGGGCTACACCGAGCACTACATCTCCAACGCCACCCGCCAGGACTACCAGCCCGCCTCCACCTTCAAGCCGCTGGTGTTCGCCTCGGCGCTGGAGAACGAGGCCAAGACCCAGGACGGCGACCTGATCGGCGTCAACACCCGCTACGACGGCACCAGCAAGCGGCCCGTCGTGGGCAGCGACACCCCGTTCGCCCCGGAGAACGAGGACGACCGGAGCTACGGCGACGTCACCGTGCAGAAGGCGATGAACGCGTCGATCAACTCGGCTTTCGCGCAGATGGTCGTCGACGTCGGCCCGCCCGCGGTGAAGAAGACCGCGCTGGCCCTCGGCGTACCGGACAAGAACTTCCCCGAGCGCCCCGCCATCACGCTCGGCACCATGAACGCCTCGACGTGGGACATGGCCGGCGCGTACGCCACGCTCGACAACCACGGTAAGAAGGTCACCCCGCACATCGTGAAGTCGGCCGAGCACCGTGAGCGGACGGTCGAGCCGGTCGAGGGCATCGGCAGCCAGGTGATCAGCCGCAAGTCCGCCGACACCGTGACCTCCGTGCTGACCGGCGTGGTGGACAGCGGCTCCGGCCAGGCGGCCAACACCTCGGCGTACGAGGCGGCGGGCAAGACGGGTACGTCGGAGAACAACAAGTCGGCCTGGTTCGCCGGCTACACCCCCGAGCTCACCACCGTCGTCGCGCTCTTCGGCGAATCGCCCAAGGACGGCGGCGGCCAGGTCAGCCTGACCGGCACGGCCAACTCCGGCCGGGCCAACGGCGGTGGCTTCCCGGCGCAGATCTGGGCGGACTACACGCTCGGCGCGCTGGGCGGCGGCTCCAGTGCCCAGTTCGACCTGGAGGACGTCGAGCGCGGACAGTCCACCGTCCCGTCCTCGCCGTCGACGACCCCCTCGCAGTCGCCGAGCACCGACACGACCCCGTCGCAGTCGCCGGACGTGCCCTCGCAGAGCCCGAGCCAGTCGCCCGAGGTGCCGCCGAGCCAGTCGCCGGACGTGCCGCCGCCGAGCCAGTCGCCGGAAGTGCCGCCGACCCAGTCCCCGGAGCCGCCGGGCGGCGGCGGGGTCCCCGGCAAGCCTGCCGACGGCAGCGAGAACAACGCTCCTCCCGCGCGGTGAGTGCCCGAGCCTGAGCCGACGATGAACACATGAGTCAGGGGCGGTGCCGGCCGGCACCGCCCCTGATCCTTTTCCCGCGGGTCTTCCCGTGGGTCAGCCGCCGTTGACCTTCTTGGCGATCCGGTCGCCGAGGTCCTTGTCCACGTTGCGCCAGTACTGCAGCGCGCGCTCCAGGACCGGGGCGCTCACACCGTCCAGCAGATGGCCGGAAATGTTCCCTACCAGCCGCTCGCGGGCCGCGTCGTCGAGCACTTTGCGCACCATCGTGCCCGCCTGGCCCCAGTCGTCGTCCTCGCTGTGCAGCTTGTACGCCTCGTGGACCATCTCGCCCGCCGTCGCCCAGCCCGCCGGGTCGCCGTAGCGCGCGGTGTCCGCCGCCGGGCCGCCGTAGGAGTTCGGCGCGTACACCGCTCCGGTACGGCTCGGCTCGTACCGCATCGGGCCGTCCTTCGCGTAGGAGTTCCGGCCGAACCGCGGACGGTTCGGGGGCAGCTGCGCGTAGTTCGGGCCGATCCGGTACCGGTGGGTGTCCGGGTACGAGAAGAGCCGGCCGAGGAGCATCTTGTCGGGCGACGGACCGATGCCGGGCACCAGGTTCGACGGCTCGAAGGACGCCTGCTCGATATGGACGAAGAAGTCCTCCGGGTTCTCGTTCAGCGTCATCCGGCCGACTTCGATCTCCGGGTAGTCGCCGTGCGGCCACACCTTCGTGAGGTCGAACGGGTTGAACCGGTAGTCCGGGGCGTCGTCGAACGGCATGACCTGGACGTACAGCGTCCAGCTCGGGTGGTCACCGCGCTTGATCGCCTCGAACAGGTCGCGGCGGTGGACGTCGCCGTCCACACCGGCCATCCGGTCGGCCTCGTCCTGCGTGTAGAAGTCGATGCCCTGGTCGGTCTTGAAGCGGTACTTCACCCAGAACCGCTCGCCGCCGGCGTTGACCCACATGTAGGTGTGCGAGCTGTAGCCGTTCATATGGCGGTACGTCTTCGGGATGCCCCGGTCGCCCATCAGCCACGTCACCATGTGCGCGGACTCGGGGGACAGGGTCCAGAAGTCCCACTGCATGTCGTGGTCGCGCACCGCGCTGTCCGGGCGGCGCTTCTGCGAGCGGATGAAGTCCTGGAACTTCATCGGGTCACGCACGAAGAAGACCGGCGTGTTGTTGCCGACCATGTCGTAGTTGCCCTGCTCGGTGTAGAACTTCAGGGCGAATCCACGGGGGTCCCGCCAGGTGTCGGGGGAGCCCTGCTCCCCGGCGACCGTGGAGAAGCGGGCGAGCATGGCGGTCTGCTTGCCCGGCTGGAACAGGTCGGCCTTGGTGAACTGGCTGACGTCATTGGTCACCTTGAAGGTGCCGTACGCGCCGGATCCCTTGGCGTGAACCACTCGTTCGGGGACCCGTTCACGGTTGAACTGGGCCATCTTCTCGATGAGGTAGTGGTCCTGGAGCAGGATCGGTCCATCGGATCCGACAGTGAGCGAGTGTTCATCGCTCTCCACCGGGATTCCGGCATTGTTCGTGGTGTACGGGGTGTTCTGAGTCTTTGGGGTATGCGATTCCTCGGACACGAGCGTCCTCCCGTCGGTGGGGGTTTCGGTCAGGCCGTCTCGTTCACGACTGAAGTCAAACCCGCCGACAGGAGGTCGGCAACATTTCGCTACCGTGCGTACAGGGCTCTGCCCCGTGCCCGTTCCACGCCCGTGTGCCGCTCCTTCGCGGCGCCTTCACCGGTCCGGCTACTGGCCCCGGGACGGCATCTCGAACCAGACCACCTTGCCGGTCGAGAGGCGGGTCGCCCCCCACCGCCTGGCCAGCCGGTTCACCAGGAACAGGCCGCGCCCGCCCTCGTCCATGTCACGCGCCCGGCGCTGCCGGGGCAGCTGCGGGGAGTCGTCGCCGACCTCGCAGCGCAGCACGTCGGTGCGCAGCAGCCGCAGTGTCACCGGTCGCTCCGCGTAACGCACCGCATTGGTCACCACCTCGCTGATCAGCAGCTCCACCGAGTCGGAGAGATCGTCGAGACCCCAGCGGCTGAGCGCGCGGCGGGCCAGCCTGCGGGCCCGGCCCGGCGCCGTCTCCTCCGGTTCGAGGTGCCAGTACGCGACATCGCTCGGCGCGATCCCGTCGAACCGGGCGGCGAGCAGCGCGATGTCGTCGTCCCGGTCGCCCGGACCGAGCATGTCCAGCACGTCGTCGCAGAGCGCCTCCAGCGGCGGCGAGTGGTCCGGGCCGGTCAGCCGGGCGGTGGCGGCGAGCCGTTCGCGCAGCTGCTCGATCCCGGTCCAGACGTCCCGCAGCCGGGACTCCACCAGGCCGTCGGTGTACAGCAGCAGCGTGCCGCCCGCGGGCGCGTCCAGCTCGACGGCCTCGAAGTCCACCCCGCCCACGCCGATCGGGGCGCCCGGCGGCACCCGCAGCACCTCCGCACGGCCGCCCAGATGGAGCAGGACGGGCGGCGGATGCCCGGCGTTGGCGATCGTGATCCGGTGCGCGACCGGGTCGTACACCGCGTACAGGCAGGTCGCCATCCGGTCGCTGCCGAGCCGCTGGGCCTGCTCGTCGAGGTGGTGCAGCACCTCCTGCGGCGGCAGGTCGAGCTGGGCCAGGGTCTGCGCGGTGGTGCGCAGCTGGCCCATGATCGCCGCGGACGTCATGGAGTGGCCCATGACGTCGCCGACGACCAGGGCGACCCGGCTCCCGGGCAGCGGGATCGCGTCGTACCAGTCGCCGCCGACCCGGGCCGTCTCGGCGGCCGGGAGATAGCGGGAGGCGAGCCGGACGCCGGTCGGCTGCGGCAGCGAGTCGGGCAGCATGGTGCGCTGGAGCTCGTCGGCGATGTACGCCTCGCGCCCGTACAGCACGGCCTTGTCGATGCCGAGCGCGGTGTGCGTCGCCAGCTGGGCCGCGACCAGCAGGTCGTTGGACTCGAAGGGCGGCCGCTCCGTACCGCGCAGGAAGACGGCGGCGCCGATCACCCGCCGCCGGCCGCGCAGCGGGGCGAGGATCGCACGGTGCCCGGTGGGTACGGTCCGGCCGGCGCCGAGCAGCTCGGGCAGCGCGGCACGGGCCGCCGCCGAGTCCCCGAAGACCGGCCGCACCCCGCGCAGGACCTCGGCCAGCGCGCCGCCGGAGCGGACCTCGCACAGCTCGGCCGCGGGCGTCAGATCGCCGTGCGGATCGATGACGGGCAGCCGCAGCCGCTCGGTCTCCGACGAGATGTCCGTCTCCTCCTCGCTCAGCCGCAGCCGGTCGGACCGGCGCAGCCGCAGCACGAAGGGGGAGACCGGCCGCTCGTCACCGACCGGGAGCGGGTCGCGGAGGTAGACCAGTATGGCGTCGGAGAACGTCGGCACACTGGCCCGGCACAGGCCCAGCACGATCTCGTCCAGGTCTATGCCGCGGGCGATCCGCCGGGTGGCGGCCCCGACGAAACGCAGCCGGTCGCCCTCGCGACGGGATGCGGCCTGCGGGTCGAGTCCTGGGGGGCCGGCCGCCGGCCCCGGAGCCGCGGCCGGGCCGGGGATCGCGGCGGTGGCAGGGGAGGCGGCCGGCGCGGCGTCCTGCTGCCGCGGCCGGGTGCGTTCCTGCGACCGGGCGGCGAGAGGCTGCCGGCCTTCGTGGGAGGTGGGGTGCTCCGTCACGCGTGGGGTTCCGTCCGTCCGGGCCGGTTGTATGAGGCAATCACCTCGTGGGGCGTTACTGTGCCCCGGCAAGAGCGGCGATAACAACGGCTGTCACCGGATGCCCCGGAACGAGGGGCTGAAACCGGATGCTTGCGGGGTTGGCCGGTGACAACGTTTCCGGCGACGGGGCGGGCAACAGCGAGCACGTCTCCACCCCCTCGTAGTGGTTCATACGATTCATACGACTGATGTGGCTCATACAGCTCATGCAGTACGCGGTGCTCGTGCGGTGACTTGTGGTCAGGTCGGGTGCCGCGCCTCCCGGTTGGAGCGGAGCGGCAGCCCGGAGGACGATCCTACGTTTGTCCCCCTGGGGTGCATCAAGGGTCTCACGACGGCGTATACGAGGGGGTGCGGTCCCAGTCATCCGGAAGCGCGGGAACCCGCCATTGTGGATCGGGCCGCCAGTCCTCCCAGCCGTCCCGGAACGGAGCGCCCCACTCCTCGATCAGCCCGACGGCGGCCCGGCCCGCCTCCCGCACCCGCCGCGCGGTCCGCGGGGTCATCAGACCGGCCCGCTGCGCCATGGCGAACTCGTCCTCGTCGCGCCAGATCCAGCTGCGGTCCGGGTACACGGAGATGTCGAGAAAGTGATCCTCGGAGTCGACGCCGCCCTGCCAGCGGGTGTGCGGTTCCTCCAGATTCACGTACCAGCTGCGGAACTGCCAGACCGGCTCCCAGAACAGCCAGACCGACCACGGCTCACCGGGCCGGGCGAGCTTCAGCACACCGTTCCCCAGCCAGGGGGAGCGGGCGGTGGTGCGCGGGGCGGTATAGCGGGTGGCGAGTGGCTCGGCGTGCACGTCCCGGCCGTTCGCCAGCACCGGCTTCACGCACTCGGTGCCGGGCGCCACCCATACCGCGAGCAGTTCGCCGGTGTCCTGGACGACGGTGACGGGGCGGCAGATGTGGAACGGGTCCGGGGTCCGCTCCGGCGCCCCGGACCCCGCCGGTGCGCCGTTGCGGCGGTAGCGCCACAGGATCTGATCACCCGGCGCCCAGTGCTCGATGTCTCCGGTACCTGCCATGGACGGATCTTAGAGGGACCGGAAACCCCCTGGGCCCTGTCGTCGTCCGGACGACGGCAGTCCGACGACAGGGCCCAGCCGCGACGCAGGTCACGGGTGGGTCATACGCAGCACGTCGAGTGCCTCGTCGAGCTGCTCCACGGTGAGGTCGCCCCGCTCGACGTAGCCCGAGTCCAGTACGACCTCGCGGATGGTCCGGCGCTGCGCGAGGGACATCTTGGCGACCTTCGCCGCCTCCTCGTAGCCGATGTACTTGTTCAGCGGGGTGACGACGGACGGCGAGGACTCGGCGTACTCCCTGGCCCGCTCGACGTTGGCGGTGATCCCGTCGACCGTGCGGTCGGCGAGCAGACGGGAGGCGTTGGCCAGCAGCCGTACCGACTCCAGCAGGTTCTTCGCGATGACCGGGAGCATCACGTTCAGCTCGAAGTTGCCCGCCGCGCCCGCCACGGCGACCGCCGTGTCGTTCCCCGTCACCTGGGCGGCCACCATCAGCACGGCCTCGGGGATGACCGGGTTCACCTTTCCGGGCATGATCGACGAGCCCGGCTGGAGGTCGGGGAGGTTGATCTCGGCGAGTCCGGTGCGCGGCCCCGAAGCCATCCAGCGCAGATCGTTGGAGATCTTGGTGAGCGAGACGGCGATGGTGCGGAGCTGGCCCGAGGTCTCCACGAGCCCGTCCCGCGCGCCCTGCGCCTCGAAGTGGTCCCGGGCCTCCGCCAGCGGCAGCCCGGTGGCGGCGGCGACCTCGGCGATGACGGCGGCGGAGAAGCCGGGCGGAGTGTTGATGCCCGTGCCCACGGCCGTGCCGCCCAGCGGCAGTTCGGCGAGACGGGGGAGCGAGGCGCGCAGCCGCTCGATGCCGTACCTGACCTGCGCCGCGTAGCCGCCGAACTCCTGGCCGAGGGTGACGGGGGTGGCGTCCATCAGATGCGTACGCCCCGACTTCACGACCGCCGCGAACTCGGCGGCCTTGCGCTCCAGGGCGGTCGCCAGCCGGTCCAGCGCGGGGATCAGGTCGCCGGTGACGGCCGCCGTCGCGGCGATGTGGATGGAGGACGGGAAGACATCGTTGGACGACTGCGAGGCGTTGACATGGTCGTTGGGGTGGACCTCGCGGCCCAGCCGCTCGGTGGCCAGGGTGGCCAGCACTTCATTGGTGTTCATGTTGGACGAGGTGCCCGACCCGGTCTGGAAGACGTCGACCGGGAACTGGTCGTCCCAGCGCCCCTCGGCGACCTCGGCGGCGGCCTCCTGGATGGCCGCGGCGATGTCCGGGTCGACCACCTTCAGCTCGGCGTTCACCTTGGCCGCGGCCGCCTTGATCCTGGCCAGGGCCTCGATGTGGGCCCGCTCCAGGCGCTGGCCGGAGACCGGGAAGTTCTCCACCGCGCGCTGCGTCTGGGCCCGCCACTTGGCCTCGGCGGGCACTCTCACCTCGCCCATCGAATCGTGCTCGATGCGGAAATTTCCACCGCTCGCGGGGGACCGCTCGCCGGCCTGTGACTCGTCCATCTCGTTCAACCTCCTGAAAAAGTTGAGCACTTGTCTTGTTCTTTCTATTCCCAAGACGCCTACCGACCAGTAAATACCGGGGGTAACCACAACCCGGGGAGGCGCAATGAGGCGCATGAGGCACAGATTCCGCTGTACGGTCGCGGCCGCCGCGGCCATGGCGGCCGCGGTCGGCGGCATGACCGTGGCCGCCGGTACGGCCGGCGCGACGGACCGGTCCGGTTCCAGCACCACCGCATCCACCCCCCTGTCGCCCGAACTGGAGGCCATCCGCGCCGCGGAGGCCACCAAGCTGTACGGCGACCCGGCCGAGCGCCCGCTCGCACAACGCAAGACCGGGCTGATCTCGCTCGGCGACAGCGAGATCTCGGGCGAGGGCGTCGGCACGTACGAGGCCGGCACCAACGGCCCCGACAACTGGTGCCACCGCTCGCCCGACTCCGCCATCCACCGCACCGGCATCCCGGCGGACGTCACGTACAACGTCGCCTGCTCCGGCGCGTACACCGGCAACATCGTGATCGGCGGTTCGAAGCAGTACGCCGACGAGCTGGTGCAGAGCGACAACCTCGCCATCAAGGCCCGCAACACCCGCATCAAGATGATCCTGCTGGTGGCGGGTGCCAACGACGACCTCCAGTTCGGCCCGGTCATGACGGACTGCGTCGAGCGCTGGGTGTTCTCCCAGGGCACCTGCCAGCCCAAGTACGAGGGCGGCTGGCAGGCGCGCGTCGACGGACTCGTCCCCAAAGTCGAGAAGACGGTGCGCGACCTGAAGACCGTCATGACCGGCGCCGGCTACGCCGACAACGACTACAAGCTCGTGGTCATGGGCTACCCGAGCCCCATCGGCCCTGACTTCTACGACAACCCGAGCTTCCCCGGAAAGCTTCCCGGCGGCTGCGCCGGGTACGACTCCGACGCGGCCTGGGGCCGCAACGTGGCCGTCCCCGCCTTCGAGCGCGGGATGCGCAAGGTCGCCGACGACACCGGTGCCGTCTACCTCGACAACTCCCGGCTCTTCCACGGCCACGAGGTGTGCAGCGAGTCCACCTGGGCCCGCGGTCTCTACATCGACCTCGGACACTTCCCGCCGGACTCCAACTCGACGCGGCAGTCCTACCACCCGAACGCGAGCGGCCACGGTGCCTTCGCGTCCTGCCTGACCCAGATCTACAACTCCAACCTGCGCCAGGCGAGCTGCGCCGACCCGGCGAGCACCGGAAAGCCGGTTCTGCAGGCCGGAGTGTGGGACGACGCCTTCAAGCCCCTGAAGAACGAGGCGACGGGCACCTGCGTGGACGTCCCCGGCTCGGTGACCCGCAATGACACCAAGATCGGCGGCTGGGACTGCCACGGCGGCCGCAACCAGGGCTGGTGGTACGACTCCAGCACGAAGAACCTCCACACGGAGCTGAGCCACGACCGGTGCCTGGACATCCCGGGCGCCGACTACAAGGCGGGCGCCACGGCCATCCTGTACAACTGCTCGGGCGCGGCCAACCAGCAGTTCGTGAAGCAGTCGGGCACCTTGCGCCCGGCGGCCTCCACCGGACTGTGCCTGACGCTGGCGGCGGCGAAGGACCCGCTGAGGCTCCAGGCCTGCGACGGCAGCGCGCAGCAGCGGTTCGTGTAGCAGGACTCGCACAGCGAGAACAGCTTGACGTGTACGTGACGAAGGGGCGGGGCGGCCGGTGCCGCGCCGCCCCTTCGGGCCGTCCGGTGCGGACCGGCCTCTCCGCGACGTCCGGCGCGGATCAGCCGGACGTCATGAACGCGCCGAGCGCGGCGGCCAGATGGCCGGGGTCCTCGACCCCGCACAGCTCGCGCGCCGAGTGCATGGACAGCCCCGGCACCCCCACGTCGACCGTCTCCACGCCCAGCCGGGCAGCGGTGAGCGGGCCGATCGACGTACCGCACGGCATCGCGTTGTTGGACACGAACGGCTGCCACGGCACGCCCGCCCGCTCGCACGCCGCCGCGAACACCGCCATGCCGGTGCTGTCGGTGGCGTACCGCTGGTTGACGTTGACCTTGAGCGCGGGGCCGCCGTTGGGCAGCGGACGATGGTCCGGGTCGTGCCGCTCCGCGTAGTTGGGGTGGACCGCGTGGGCCATGTCGGCGGAGACGCAGAACGCCCCGGACAGGGCCCGCGACCAGTCCTCCGGGCTGCCGCCGCGGGCGGTGACCGAGCGGCTCAGGACCCGTTCGAGCAGCGGACCCTGCGCACCCGTCGCCGAACCGCTGCCGACCTCCTCGTGGTCGAAGGCGGCCAGGACGGGGACGTACGCCGGCTCGTCGGCAGCGGTCGCCGCGGCCGCCAGGGCCGTGACGCCCGCGTGCACCGAGACCAGGTTGTCCAGCCGCGCCGACACCACGAACTCCCGGTCCGCGCCCAGGTATCCGGGCGGCTGGACGTCATGGAGCATCAGGTCCCAGCCGAGCACCTCGTCCGGGTCCGCCTCGGCGGCCGCCGCGACCCGGCGCAGCAGCGCACCCTCCGCGCGTGGTCCGAGCGCCCAGAGCGGAGCGACGTGGCGCTGCGGGTCGAGCGCGAGCGCCTCGTTGACCGTACGGTCCAGGTGGATGGCCAGCTGGGGCACCCGCAACAGGGGTTCGTCGATCCGGACGAGCCGGGAGGCGGCCCCGCCGCCCGGGGCGCGTACCGCGAGGCGCCCGGAGATGCCGAGGTCGCGGTCGAGCCAGGTGTTCAGTGGAACGCCGCCGTAGATCTCCACACCGATCTGCCGCCAGCCCGCCGACGAGGTGTCGGGGGCGGGCTTGACCCGCAGGTTCGGGGAATCGGTGTGGGCGCCGACGATCCGGAAGGGGGTGTGCGCCGGGGCCCCCTCGGGGACGTACCAGGCGATCAGCGCACCGGCGCGGGCGACGAAGCTCCCGCCGGTCGTGCCCGTCCAGTCGTCGGTGCCCCGCAGTTCACGGAAGCCCGCCTTCTCCAGGCGCTCGGCGGCACTGGCCACCGCGTGGTACGGGGAAGGGCTGGCGCTGATGAAGGACAGCAGGTCGTCGGTGTGGCTGCGGTGGGGAAGCGGCGTCATCGGGCGTCCGCCTTTCCGGAGTTCGACGGTGAGGGTGGAGGAACCCGCGCCGGGCCGCTGGGTGCGGCGCGGTACGGGGTGTACGAGAAGGGGGCCGGTCCCCGGGCACCCGGGCGATCCGGTGGGGGTACGTCCTAAGGGCTGCCCCGTAATCCCTGGCGGGCGTGCGACGACGGCCACGGCACCTCGCCGCGTTGTCGGAACGCCCGAATACATCCAGTATTCGGGCGTCCCTCCGCCTTGCGATGCACCGCGTCCGACGCCGCACACTGATCCACCAGGGACTACGGGACAGCCCTTAGGGGCGGGAACGTTCGACAACCCACCAAAGCGGGCCGGTACGGCGCAAGTCCGCGGCGCGGCCCGCTGCGTGAAAGCGGCGGTGTCCGACCGGTCGCGGCGACGGCGGCCCCCGCGGCGGGCGGCGGCGTGCCGGGGCAGGCACCGGGAGCGTGCGCGACACCACGACGGGAGCCCGGCCCCTTGCCGAGCCTCCCGAGAATGGCCGAATAACGCCGTACGGGATTCCTCATCGCTCCGTTCCGGCACGGTCGGCGCCGGAACGGGGCGCGGGGATCGCGGCCCGCCCGCGCGCCCAGGACACCCTGATCAGGAACACCACGGCGACCACGACGGCCGCCCCGTGCGACCAGCCGACGACGGCCAGCGGGCTGAACCGGTCGAGGGCCGCGGCGACCAGGATCATGCCGACGCCGAAGCCGAGGTTCTCCAGGGTCGCGGAGAGCCCGAACGCGTGAGCGCGCGGACCGGCGGGGAGCGTCTGCAGATGGGAGGTGTACGAGACCTCCGTCAGCCCGTCGGCCGCCCCCGCCGCCAGCGCGATCACGACGGTCGCGGCCCAGGGGAACCCGGCGAACGCCAGGATGAACGCCCCGGACATCAGACAGGTGCCGTACCCGAAGCCCGGCGCCCCCACCGTGCGCCCGGTGCGTGCGACGTACCGCTGGATCACCTGCTGCGCGACGACGTTCCCGACCGCCCACAGACACCAGAACGCGCTGACGAAAACGGCCGGGTGGCCGGCGTCGAGCGCGGCGGAGTGGACCGGCAGCGCGGCGTTGTGGGAGGACGAGCCGAAGGCGTCGACACTCCGCAGCACCACCATCAGACCGAGCCCCGGCGCGGCCGCCGACGCGAGCGACGCGCCCGGCCGCCGCCACCTCCCCGGCCTCCCCCGGCCACCGGTCCGCTCCGGCTTCCCGTCCCCGCCCGAATCCCCCTCCGATTCCGGCCGGGCGTTCTCTCCCCGGCCCCCGCCCGGGATCGGCAGCAGCGCCACCGTGACGGCGCAGATCACAAAGGTGGCCATGTCCACCACGAAAGCGGCGGTGTAACCGACCAGCGAGACCACCACGCCCGCGGAGGCGAAACCGGCCACCATCGCCAGCGAACGCCCGGTGATGGAAAGGGAGTTCGCCCAGGACCGCCGGTCGTCGCCGACCATCTCGGGAATGGAACTGCGCAACGACACCATGAAAAGCGTTCCGCAGCCGCCGACCACCACGGAAACGGCCATCAGGGAGGCCGTCCGCATTCCTTCGGGCGCGAGGACCAGCAGCAGCATCACCGCCGCCTGCGCCACATTCGTCCACAGCATGACGCGCTTGGCGGCGAACCGGTCGAGCAGACCACCGGAGATCAGCCCGGCGACAAAGCCGGACGCCAGGCGTACGGCCATGAACAGGCCCATCGCGAGCGCCCGCCCGGTCGTCTCGTAGACGAACAAGTTGAGCGCCACCATGTTCAGGAAGGTGCCGTAGGAGGACAGGGAGTACCCGGCGACGAGGAACCGGTAGCGGCGCTCCCCGCGCGCGGAACCGGCCGCGTCGCCGTCCTCGCCGTCCGGTGCACGGTCCGGCCGGTCCTTCGCCTGTCCGATGTCGCGCGTCACCCGGCCCATACTCACCGAGCGGTCGCGTTCAGCCCTGGGCGCGCGATTGCATGAATGTAATCTGCATGCTTGTGAAGGACGAGCATTCCGGCCCACGGGCGTGTGATTGCCGCGAATCGTCGCCGGACCGTGTCTGCGACCCGGCCCTCGCGGCCTATCGGCGAGCGCTCACGGACGGAAGCCTTCCGGCGGGCGACGTGCCCGGCTGCCTGAGCGCCCTGCGTCTGATGGTGGTGGACCGCCACGCACCGGGACGGCTCGTCCCCGTACCGCCCGAGACCGCCTCGTTCGACGTGCTCGGCCCCATCGAGGCGGCGATCGCCCGGCAGCGGCGCACCCTGCGTTCGACCCGCGCCGCCCTGACCGTGTTCGAGGGCCTGTACGCCGAAGCGCACCGGCTCGAACCGTCCGCGCTCACCCGGCTCTCCGGCGAGGCCGTCATCGGCAAGGCGCTCGAAGCGGGCGTCGCGGGCTGCCGCGAGGAGGTCCGCACCGCCCACCCGGGCGGCGGCCGCCCCGTGCACGTGCTGGAGGAGTCGCTGCCCAGGGACATCCGTAATCTGCGCCGCGGCATCCGGCAGCGGACCATCTACCAGCACACCGTCCGCTCGGACCGTACGACGCTCGCCTACATCGAGCGGGTGACGACCGAGGGTGCCGAGGTCAGAACGCTCGCCGAGGTCGCCGACCGGATCATCGTCTTCGACCGGAACCTCGCGTTCATCCCGTTCTCCGACGAACCGCACAGCGCCCTGCGCATCCAGCACCCGTCCCTGGTCCGTTTCCTGGCCCGGCACTTCGACGAGGCCTGGGCCCGTTCGGTCCCGGTCCGCCCCGAACGGGTGCCGCTGCGTACCCCCGTCGTCACCTCCGACCTGCAACGGACCATCCTGCAGGCGGTCGTGGGCGGCGAGACGGACGAGTCGATCGCCCGCCGGCTCGGCATGAGCCGCCGCAGCGTCGCGGAGCACGTGCGGAGGGTCTCCGAGCAACTGGGCAGCAACAGCCGGGCCCAACTCGGCTATCTGGTCGCCACATCGGGCCTGCTGGAGGAGGCGTGAGCACGGCCTCGCGGAGCGCTCCGCGAGGCCGTGCTCCGTACCGTCGGATCAGGCGAGACCCGGGCCCCGCACCGGAATGCTGGTGAACGTCGGCGCCGGGGCGGGCTCGGTGAAGAAGTCGTTGCCCTTGTCGTCGACGACGATGAACGCGGGGAAGTCCTCGACCTCGATCCGCCAGACCGCTTCCATGCCGAGCTCCTCGTACTCGACGACCTCGACCTTCTTGATGCAGTCCTGCGCGAGGCGGGCCGCCGGGCCGCCGATCGAGCCGAGGTAGAAACCGCCATGCGCGTCGCACGCGTCGGTGACCTGCTTGGACCGGTTGCCCTTGGCGAGCATCACCTTCGAGCCGCCCGCCGCCTGGAACTGCGCGACGTAGCTGTCCATGCGGCCGGCCGTCGTCGGGCCGAAGGAGCCGGAGGCGTACCCCTCGGGCGTCTTCGCCGGACCCGCGTAGTAGACCGGGTGGTCCTTCAGGTACTGCGGCATCTCCTCGCCCGCGTCCAGCCGCTCCTTGATCTTGGCGTGCGCGATGTCGCGGGCCACGACCAGCGGGCCGGTCAGCGAGAGCCGGGTCTTGACCGGGTACTTGGTCAGCTCGGCGAGGACGTCGTCCATCGGGCGGTTGAGGTCGATCTTCACGACGTCACCCGCCTCGTCGAGGTGCTCGTCGGTGGTGTCCGGCAGGAAGCGGGCCGGGTCCTTCTCCAGCTGCTCCAGGAAGACACCCTCGGCGGTGATCTTCGCGGTGGCCTGGCGGTCCGCCGAGCAGGACACGGCGATCGCCACGGGCAGCGAGGCGCCGTGCCGGGGAAGGCGCACGACACGCACGTCGTGGCAGAAGTACTTGCCGCCGAACTGGGCGCCGATGCCGATCTTCTGCGTCAGCTCGAAGACCTTCTCCTCCAGCTCCTTGTCCCGGAAGCCGTGGCCGGTGGGGGAGCCCTCGGCGGGCAGCTCGTCCAGGTAGTGCGCGGAGGCGTACTTCGCGGTCTTGAGCGCGAACTCGGCCGACGTACCGCCGACGACGATCGCCAGGTGGTACGGCGGGCAGGCGGCCGTGCCCAGCGAACGGATCTTCTCCTCCAGGAACTTCATCATGGAGGTCTCGTTCAGCACCGCCTTCGTCTCCTGGAAGAGGAACGACTTGTTGGCCGAGCCGCCGCCCTTCGCCATGAAGAGGAACTTGTACGCGCCGCCGTCGGTGGCGTACAGCTCGATCTGGGCGGGGAGGTTCGAGCCGGTGTTCTTCTCCTCCCACATGGTGAGCGGAGCCATCTGCGAATAGCGCAGGTTGAGCTTGGTGTACGCGTCGAAGATGCCGTGCGACAGCGCCTCCTCGTCACCGCCCTCGGTGAGGACGTTCTGCCCGCGCTTGCCCATGACGATCGCGGTGCCGGTGTCCTGGCACATCGGCAGCACGCCGGCCGCCGCGATGTTCGCGTTCTTCAGCAGGTCGAGCGCGACGAACTTGTCGTTGGACGACGCCTCGGGGTCGTCCACGATCCGCCGCAGCTGCGCCAGGTGGGCGGGGCGCAGATAGTGCGAGATGTCGTGCATGGCCTCGGCGGCCAGGGTGCGCAGCGCCTCCGGCGCGACCTTGAGGAACGTACGACCGTCGGCCTCGAAGGTGGAGACACCCTCGGAGGTCACCAGACGGTACGGCGTGGTGTCCTCTCCCAGAGGGAGCAGATCGGAGTACGCAAACTCTGGCATTACGGCCATTCCTCACTCGGCAGACGGCGGCTGACCTCCCTTGGGCAGCGCACCCACCAGGGTAGAACGCCACAGGAGTGCCGAAGCTGTGAGGTAAGGCTCAGTTCGGCCGCTCCCGGGCGGCCGTTCGTGGGCGGGGCGCGACACCGCGGGGGCGGGACGGGGGCTAGTCGCGATCTATCGCGTTTGGGTACGCTGGGCCGGTGGACCTCGAAAAGCAGCCCCAGCAGCCAGTGGCCCCGGTGGAGCCGGCCGGCATCCGCGCCTCCGACGCGGACCGGGACCGGATCGCGGACATCCTGCGGGAAGCCATGGCCGAGGGCCGGCTCACCGCCGACGAGCACGCCGAGCGGGTCGACGCGGTCTATCGCGCCAAGACCGTCGGCGAGCTGGAACCACTGGTACGGGACCTGCCCGCCCCGGCGGGCGCCGCCCGTACGGCCGCCGCTCCCGGCTTCCACGGTCACGAGGGCCCCACGGGTCCCGCCGACAACCTGGTGGCGATCTTCAGCAGTTCGACCCGCAAGGGCCGCTGGCGGGTCGGCAGTCGTACGAACGCCTTCGCGCTCTTCGGTAGCGTGGAGGTCGATCTGACCGAGGCGCTTTTCGGTCAGAGACTCACGGTCATCAACGCGACTTCCATCTTCGGGAGTGTGGACGTCAAGGTCCCCGAGAACATCTCGCTGCGCGGCAGCGGCACGGGCGTCTTCGGAAATTTCGAAGTCGCCACCCTGGAATCCGCGGACCCCGAAGCGCCGGTGGTCGTCGTGAACGGCTATTCCGTGTTCGGCAGCGTGGAGGCGAAGCCCAAGCGGGGGAAGTTCATCGCGGATCTCCAGGACCGGCTGCGCAAATACCTCGGATAGTCACTGCCCGAACTCATCGGGAACTCCCTCGGACTCCCTCGATTCGCCTTCGAGAACAAGCCAATTTCCTGGCCGGCCGCTATTTCGCAGCCCGGACCGAGTGCCACTCAGTGCATAGGCGTGCGCACAGCGGGTAGGGAATGCTGCATCGTCTCTCGCTCGCGAAGCCGTCGTCAGGAGTAGACCGTGCTGCAACTGCCGCATCAGCCCCTGCAGGTCGCCGCCGTCCCTCCCCAGCGCACCCCCGCGCGGGAGGACCAGGCCGGCCCCTGGCATTCGGAGGCGGTGTGCCGCCGGGACGAAGCCGGGCTGTTCTTCGCCCCGTCGAAGGAGCCGACTGCTGCCAGACTCGCGCGCGAGGAGTCCGCGAAGCGGGTCTGCGCGCGCTGCCCGGTGATGATCGAATGCCAGGAACACGCGCTCATACAGCCGGAGCCGTACGGGGTGTGGGGCGGCCTCACCGCCGCCGAGCGCCGTGTGGTGCTCGCCCGTCGCAGACGCCGCGAGATGGAGCGCAAGGCCGCCGCCGTTTCCTCCGGGGCGACGGGCCGGATCGCGGCGGCTGGCTGACCGGCCGGGACTCGGACCCGGACTGGACTGGACTGGACTGGACCGGACCCGGACTGGACCGGACCGGACCCGGCCGATTCGGCCCGTACGGTTCCGTGTCCGTATGGCCCCGTGTCCGTACGGTCTCGTGTCCGCGAGCCTGCGCCCGTACGGTCCCGTGTCCGCGAGCCTGCGTCCGCATGGTCCCGTGTCCGCGCGCACCACGCGAAGAGGCGCCCCCACCGCACATGGGGGGCGCCTCTTCGCGTGGTGCTTCCGGAGACCTCCGGGACGGGACCGGGTCTACTTCGCGCGGTCGAAGTCGATCGCGCTGTAGGCGCGCAGCTTCGAGAGCCGGTGCGTGGAGTCGATCTTCCGGATGGTGCCGGACTTGGACCGCATGACGATCGACTCGGTGGTCGCCGTCTCCGCGCGGTACCGCACGCCGCGCATCAGCTCGCCGTCCGTGATGCCGGTCGCGACGAAGAACACGTTGTCGCCGCTGACCAGGTCGTCGGTGGACAGCACCCGGTCCAGGTCGTGCCCGGCGTCCAGCGCGCGCTGGCGCTCGGCCTCGTCCTTGGGCCAGAGCTTGCCCTGGATGACACCGCCGAGGCACTTTATGGCGCAGGCCGAGATGATGCCCTCGGGGGTGCCGCCGATGCCCATCAGCAGGTCGACGCCGGTCCCCTCGCGGGCGGCCATGATCGAGCCGGCGACATCGCCGTCGGAGATGAACTTGATCCGGGCGCCGGTCTCGCGGATCTCCTTCACGATGCCCTCGTGACGCGGGCGGTCGAGCACGACGACGGTGACGTCCTCGGGGGCGGAGTTCTTCGCCTTCGCGACCCGGCGGATGTTCACCGAGACGGGGGCGTTGATGTCGACGAAGTCGGCGGCCTCCGGGCCGGTGACCAGCTTGTCCATGTAGAAGACGGCCGACGGGTCGAACATGGCGCCGCGGTCCGCGGCTGCCAGGACGGCGATCGCGTTCGGCATGCCCTTGGCGTTCAGGGTCGTGCCGTCGATCGGGTCCACGGCGATGTCGACCTCGGGGCCGGTGCCGTCGCCGACGCGTTCGCCGTTGAACAGCATGGGGGCCTCGTCCTTCTCCCCCTCGCCGATGACGACGACGCCGTTCATCGAGACGGTGGAGACGAGGGTCCGCATGGCCTTCACGGCGGCGCCGTCGGCGCCGATCTTGTCGCCGCGGCCCACCCAGCGCCCCGCCGCCATGGCGGCGGCCTCGGTGACCCGGACCAGCTCCAGGGCGAGGTTGCGGTCGGGGGCCTCGGGGGAGACCTCTAGCTGGGACGGCAGATGATGCTCGGACATCGGAGCGCACCTTTCTGTACGGCGACGACCGGAAGAGGGTGCTGCGACTCTATCGTCAGGTCGACAAAATGAGCAGACCGGGTCACTTATGAGCAGCTGCCCCCGGGTCGGGCCCGTCGGGGCTAATGCGACCATGGACCCGTGGCTAGCAAGCGAGGCAAGCAGACGGTGCGGGACATGTTCCTGTCGATGGCGGTCGTCTCCGCCGCGGCAGGGGTTGTTTACATCTTCGTTCCGCACGACGAGAACGCCAACCCGGTCGAGGCGGTCGACTACCGGGTGGAGCTCCTGACGGCCCGCCGCGCGGCGCCGTACCCCGTGGCCGCCCCGGACGGGCTGACCGAGAAGTGGAAGCCGACCTCGGTCAGCTACGACCGCAAGGCGGGCAACAGCTGGCACCTGGGCTTCCTCGACCCGGAGGGCAAGTACGTCGCGGTGGAGCAGTCCACGTCCCCGGCGAAGAAGTACGTCACCGAGGTCAGCCAGGACGCCAGGAACACCGGGCGTACGCAGCAGGTCGCGGGCGAGACCTGGCAGCACTGGAAGGGCTCGAAGTACGACGCCCTGGTGCGCCACGACAAGGGTTCGACCACCGTGGTGACGGGTTCCGCCTCGTCGGAGCGGCTGGCGGAGATGGCCGCCGCGCTCAAGACGTCCTGACACCGTCGCGCGTAGACGTCCTGACACCGTCGCGCGTAAGCGTGCGGCGTACGGAAGAAGGCCCTGGAGCACTCGGTGCTCCAGGGCCTTCTTCCGTACGGCTGTGACGCCGCGGTGACGGTCCGGCCGGGCGGTCCGGCTCAGACGGTCTTGATGACCTCGTCGTAGGCGAGACGCGGCAGACGCGGGAACCAGGCGTCCTCGCCCGGCTTGCCGATGTTGACGACCATCAGCACGCTGTGGTCGCCGTCCAGGAACTCCTTCTCGATGCCCGCGGCGTCGTAGCCGGTCATCGGGCCGGCGGCCAGGCCGGCGGCGCGGACGCCGATGATGAAGTACGCGGCCTGCAGCGCGCCGTTCAGCGCGGCGGCCGACTCGCGGACCGGGCGCTCGGAGAAGAACGCGTCCTTGGCCTGCGGGAAGTGCGGCAGCAGGGCGGGGAGCTCCTCGTGGAACTCGTTGTCGGTGGCCAGGATCGCGACCAGCGGGGCGGTCGAGGTCTTCGGCTGGTTGCCCTCGGCCATGTGCTTCACGAGACGCGCGCGGGCGTCGTCGGAGCGGACCAGGACGACGCGCAGCGGCGACTGGTTGAACGCGGTCGGCCCGTACTTGACCAGGTCGTAGATCGCCTGGACCTGCTCGTCGGTCACCGGCTCGTCGGTGAAGGTGTTGGCGGTGCGGGCCTCACGGAAGAGGAGATCCTGGGCGGCGGCGTCAAGGGCGAGGGACATCGTGCGTATTGCCTTCCGGACGTTCAGATGGGTCGACTGACCGGGACCACGTTAGCCCGAAAGTAGGTTAACTTTCAACTAAAACTGGGCGAGGTGATCCGTTCCACAGCGCTCCACCGGTTCCACGAGCAGCCTCGGCCGGCCACAGCGCCCCCGCCCGGCCCGGCGGCAGCCCTGGGATGCCTCAGCCGTTGTCGGCCGTTGCCGTGCCGCCGTTCTCCCGGGCGTCGGCAGGCCCCGCAAGGGCCGCGTCCAGCCGGGCGCGTGCGCCTTCCAGCCAGTGCCGGCACACCTTCGCGAGCTCCTCGCCCCGCTCCCAGAGCGCGAGGGACTCCTCCAGCGTCGTACCGCCGGCCTCCAGGCGGCGCACCACCTCGATCAGCTCGTCACGGGCCTGCTCGTAGCCGAGCGTGCCCGTGGCACCCGCCGCCGTAGTCGCGTCGTCCGTCATGCGCCCCACCCTACGTTCCGGCCCACCAGGGGCCCGTGACCTCGTACGTCCGTGATTTCGACCCGGTCCATGATTTCGACCCGGTCCGGGACCCCGACCCGGTCCACCACCTCGACCGCGTCCGTCATCTCGACCCCGTTCACTCGCTCACCCGCACCGCGAACTCGCCCCCGGAAACCCGCGCCCGGAGCACCTCGCCCGGCGCGCCCGCGTCCGCCGGATCCCGTACGACGTGGCCGTCGGCCCGCTGCAGCACCGCGTAACCGCGCTCCAGCGTCGCCGCGGGCGACAGCGCGACGACCCGCGCCCGGGTGTGGGCGAGCTCCGAGTCCGCCCGGTCCAGCAGATGGCCCAGCACCCGCCGGCTCCGCCCGACCAGCGCGTCGATCTCCGCCGCGCGCTCGTCCACCATCCGCTGGGGGCGCTCCATCGACGGCCGGCCCAGGGCGTGCGCCAGCCCGCGCTCCTCCCGGTCCAGCAGCCCCCGTACCGTCCGCAGCGCACGGTCACGCAGCTGCCGTACGCGGTCCAGCTCCTCGCCCACGTCCGGCACGATCTTCTTCGCCGCGTCGGTCGGCGTGGAGGCGCGCAGGTCCGCGACCAGGTCGAGCAGCGGCGAGTCCGGCTCATGACCGATCGCCGACACCACCGGCGTACGGCACGCGGCCACCGTCCGGATCAGCTGCTCGTCCGAGAACGGCAGCAGGTCCTCCACGCTGCCGCCGCCCCGCGCCACGACGATCACGTCGACCTCCGGCAGGTCGTCCAGCTCCTTCACCGCCTGGACCACCTGATTCACCGCGTGCACACCCTGCACCGCCGCGTTGCGCACCTCGAAGCGGACCGCGGGCCACCGCCGCCGGGCGTTCTCCAGCACATCGCGCTCGGCCGCCGACGCCCGTCCGCAGACCAGGCCGATCAGCTGCGGCAGGAACGGCAGCGGCTTCTTCCGGTCGAGTGCGAAGAGCCCCTCCGAGGCCAGCGACTTCTTCAGCTGCTCCAGCCGGACCAACAGCTCACCGATGCCGACCGGCCGTATCTCCGTGGCCCGCAGGGACAGCTGGCCGCGCGGCGCGTACCACTCCGGCTTGGCCAGGACGACGACCCGCGCCCCCTCCGTCACCACATCAGCGATCCGGTCGAAGACCTGCCGGAAGCACGTCACGCTCACCGAGATGTCCTGCGACGGGTCGCGCAGCGTCAGGAACACCACCCCGGCGCCCGGCCGCCGGGACAGCTGCGTGATCTGTCCCTCGACCCAGACCGCCCCGAGCCGGTCGATCCAGCCGCCGATGAGCCGCGACACATCACCTACGGGCAGCGGAGCTTCCGCGGACGTCTGGAGAGCCATGCGAGCGAGCGTAACCGCCCCCACCGACAATCGGGCGCGCACGACAGGACCACGGAGTCCCGGGGGTGTCAGGACCACCGGGTCCCGGGGAGTGCCAGGACCACCGGGGCCCAGGGAGCGTCAGGAACGCCAGATCCCAGGAACGCCGGGTTCCGGGGAGCGTCAGGACCCCGGGTCCCAGGAACACCCGGTGCACCTCGTCACCCCGCCGCCCCGGGCCCTACGCCGCGCCCCCACTGCAAGGCCAGCACCACCAGCCCCACCGCGAACCAGCACACCCCCACCACCTGAGCGCTCGGGGTCGCCTCCACGATCACCACGACCAGCACCCCCGCGCCCACCACCGGCACCAGCACATGCCGCCACCAGCTCGGCGGCCCCGCCATCCGGCGCACGGCGAACCAGCCGACCACCGACGCGTGCAGCAGCACGAAGGCCGTCAGCGCACCGATGTCGACGACCGACACCAGATGGTCCAGCCCGTCGGCGCGCCGGGCCGCCCACACCGCGGCGATCAGCGTCACCGTCGCGGCCAGCAGGATCGCGGCCCGCGGCACCCCGGACCCCGGGTCGACCTTGGCGAGCACCGAGGGCAGCCGACGCTCCCTGGCCATCGCGAAGAGCAGCCGTCCCGCGGCCGCCTGCCCGGCCAGGGCCGCGAACGCCGCACCGATCGCCTTGCTGACGGCCACCAGATCGTGCAGCCAGCCGCCGACCGCCGCGTCCACCGTGTCGTAGAAGGCCGACCCCTGCGCGGCCGGATCGGCGGCCAGCTCCGCCGACGTCATCGGTTCGAGCAGCGCCGCCAGATACGCCTGCGCCACGAACAGCACACCCGCCAGCACCAGACAGAACAGCAGCGCCCGCGCCACCTTCGCCGAGCCCCCGGTCACCTCCTCCGCGAACGTGGCGATCGCGTCGAAGCCCAGATACGACAGCACCGCCACCGACACCGCCCCCAGCACCGCCGGGGCGGAGAAGCCCGAATCACCGGTGAGCGGAGTCAGCCAGCCCCGCTGCGCCCCGTCCCGTACGAGCACCACCACCGCCGACACCAGGAACACCAGCAGCACCACGATCTCCATCGCCAGCACCGCGAAGCCGACCCGGGCGGCGGCCCGCACACCCCAGAGGTTGAGCAGGGTGGTGACGACGACGGCGAGCGCCGTCCACACCCACCGCGACACCGACGGCACCAGCGCGTTCAGCGCGATCCCGGAGAAGAGATAGGCGACCGCCGGGATCAGCAGGTAGTCGAGCATCGCCATCCACCCGGCGATGAACCCGGGCCCTTCCCCGAGCCCCTTGCGCGCGTACGCGAAGACCGAACCCGCCAGCGGGGCGACCCGCACCATCTGGGCGTAACTGAACGCCGTCAACGCCATCACCACCGTCGCCGCGACGTAGACCAGCGCCACGGCACCGTCGGACTTCGCGTCCAGCGTGCCGAACACCCCGACGGGAGCCATCGGCGCGATGAACAGGAGCCCGTAGACCACCAGATCCCGGAACCCGAGCGTCCGCCGCAGCCTCCCGCTCTCCTGATGCGCCCCCGCCACCCCAGTAGTCCCGCCGCTGCCGGTGTCCGGCATGAGCCCTCCCAGAGTCACGTACGGTTTCAGCCCCGTCGGTCCTGCCAGTCCTGCCAGTCCTGCCGGCCCCGTCGGTCCTGCCGGTTCCGCCAGTCTCGCCACCGGGCTGATCTTCCGCGCGTTCGACTCGGCCTTACGATGGGTCGCATGACTGCTACGACACCTCGCCGCGTCCTGCTCGCCGCTCCCCGTGGCTACTGCGCGGGGGTGGACCGTGCCGTGATCGCCGTGGAGAAGGCCCTGGAGCAATACGGCTCCCCGGTGTACGTGCGCCACGAGATCGTTCACAACAAGTACGTCGTACAGACCCTGGAGAAGAAGGGCGCGATCTTCGTCGAGGAGACGGCGGAGGTCCCCGAGGGCTCGATCGTGATGTTCTCCGCGCACGGCGTCGCCCCGACCGTGCACGAGGAGGCGGCCGAGCGGAAGCTCGCCACGATCGACGCGACCTGCCCCCTGGTCACCAAGGTCCATAAGGAAGCCGTCCGCTTCGCACAGGACGACTTCGACATCCTCCTGATCGGCCATGAGGGCCACGAGGAGGTCATCGGCACCTCCGGCGAGGCCCCCGACCACATCACGCTGGTCGACGGCCCCGAGGACGTCGCGGGTGTCGAGGTGCGCGACCCCTCGAAGGTCGTCTGGCTCTCCCAGACCACGCTCTCCGTCGACGAGACGATGGAGACGGTCGGTGCGCTCAAGGAGAAGTTCCCGCTCCTGATCTCGCCGCCCAGCGACGACATCTGCTACGCCACGCAGAACCGGCAGATCGCGGTGAAGCAGATGGGCGCGGACGCCGACCTCGTGATCGTCGTCGGCTCGAAGAACTCCTCCAACTCGGTCCGCCTGGTCGAGGTCGCCCTCGGCGCCGGTGCGAACGACGCCCACCTGGTCGACTTCGCCGAGGAGATCGACGAGGCCTGGCTGGACGGAGTCTCCACGGTCGGCGTCACCTCCGGTGCGTCGGTCCCCGAGGTGCTGGTCGACGGAGTCCTGGCCTGGCTGTCCGAGCGCGGTTTCGAGGACGTGGAGATCGTGAAGGCGGCCGAGGAGTCCATCACCTTCTCGCTGCCCAAGGAACTCCGCCGCGACCTGCGCGCCGAGGCCGCCGCACTCTCGGAGAAGTGACACCCGGAGAAGTGACACCCGGCGCACGCTGTCCGGCTTTCGGGAAGTGAGCCGGGCAGCCTGCCCGTACCGTGGACTGCATGCAGATCTTCGGCGTGGACATCGGCGGATCCGGGATCAAGGGCGCTCCCGTGGACCTGGACCGCGGAGACCTGGCGCAGGAGCGCCACAAAGTGCTGACACCGCACCCGGCCACGCCCAAGGACGTGGTCGAGTGCGTGGCCGAGGTCGTCGGCCATTTCGAGTGGTCGGGCCCGGTGGGCGTCACCTTCCCGGGCGTGGTCACCGGCGGGGTCACCCGTACCGCGGCCAATGTCGACAAGGGCTGGATCGACGCGGACGCCCGCGGACTGCTCGGCGACCGGCTCGGCCTCCCCGTCACCGTGCTGAACGACGCGGACGCGGCCGGTGTCGCGGAGATGACGTTCGGCGCGGGCCGGGGCCGCAAGGGAACCGTGATCGTCCTGACGCTCGGTACGGGGATCGGCAGCGCCCTCTTCACCGACGGCCGGCTCGTGCCCAACACCGAGCTGGGCCACCTGGAGCTGAACGGCCACGACGCGGAGAAGCACGCCTCCACCAAGGCCAAGGAGGACGAGGACCTGAGCTGGCACCACTGGGCGCACCGGCTGCAGAAGTACCTGGCCCATGTGGAGATGCTGTTCTCGCCCGAGCTCTTCATCATCGGCGGCGGGGTCAGCCGCAAGGCCGACAAGTTCCTGCCCCTGATCGAGCACGTACGGGCCGAGATGGTGCCCGCGGAGCTCCAGAACAACGCCGGCATCGTCGGCGCGGCGATGGCGGCCAGGGGCAACTAGAGCTTTGCGGTGCCGCTCACCGCTCACCGCTCACCGCCGAGGGCGGCGCGGTCCCTGCGAGGAGGGCCGGGCCGTCTCCGCGGCGAGCAGCATGCGGCGCTGCCGCTGACGCATCAGCCGTACCTTCCGTACGGTCGCGATGAGCCCGGCGATGAGCGTTCCGCCGTACAGCCAGCCGGCGTGCACGGCGAGCGCGGTGACGACCGCCATGGTCTGGCCGCCGAAGCCGCCCGTGCCGCCGGCGATCGGTACGACGCCGACGGCGAACGCGATCGGCACGATGATCGGCGCGGTCACCAGGTCCGCGGGCCGCACCCACAGCGCGGTCAGCGCGCAGACCGGCAGGAACAGCACACCGAACACCACCGACGAACCGTCGAGGACCAGCAGGTCGAGACAGGCCAGTACGAACATGGTGGCAGCGGCGAAGAGCCCGGCCCCGATCCCGGTCAGCCGCAGGTTCGGCAGCCTGCGCAGCGCGAGGACGACGGGCGGCACCCGACGCGTACGGCCCTCCGGCGCGCTCACCACCCGGTAGACGGTCGCCCTCTCCTCGATGGTGCCCTGCGGGGACAGCGGGGCCTGGCGAGACTGCCTGCGCTGCGGGGGACGTGTCCTGTGCTGC
The DNA here is from genome assembly GCF_042891445.1 of Streptomyces sp. NPDC001890. Lineage (NCBI taxonomy): Bacteria > Bacillati > Actinomycetota > Actinomycetes > Kitasatosporales > Streptomycetaceae > Streptomyces > Streptomyces sp. NPDC001890. Next base: position 574,469 of record NZ_JBIATE010000002.1, read on the forward strand.
TCCACCGGGACAACGTAGGTCGCCGGGCGGCAGGAATCAGGTACGGGACACGCCCTTTGCGCGACCTAGGGGATGAGTTCGATGCCACACGGCCGAACGGGAACCGGATCGGCACCCGACCGGACCCGTGGGGACCTGGTCGCCCCCGCCCGTAAACTGGAGAATCGGCCCACCCGGTCCGCGGTCCTCCTCCACCCACCTCACTCCTCAGGAAGTCGCCAACGTGTCGCTCACGATCGGAATCGTCGGCCTGCCGAATGTCGGCAAGTCGACCCTGTTCAACGCCCTGACCAAGAACGACGTGCTGGCGGCCAACTACCCGTTCGCCACGATCGAGCCGAACGTCGGCGTCGTCGGCGTCCCGGACGCCCGGCTGAACAAGCTGGCGGAGATCTTCGGCTCCCAGCGGCTGCTCCCCGCGACGGTCGACTTCGTCGACATCGCCGGCATCGTCCGCGGCGCCTCGGAGGGCGAGGGTCTGGGCAACAAGTTCCTCGCGAACATCCGCGAGTCCGACGCGATCTGCCAGGTCATCCGCGCCTTCAAGGACGAGAACGTCGTCCACGTCGACGGCAAGGTCTCGCCCAAGGACGACATCGAGACGATCAACACCGAGCTGATCCTCGCCGACCTCCAGTCCGTCGAGAAGGCCGTCCCGCGCCTCACCAAGGAGTCCCGCCTCCAGAAGGAGAAGGTCGCGGTCCTCGCCGCGGTCGAGGAGGCCCAGAAGATCCTGGAGTCGGGCCAGACCCTCTTCGCCGCCGGCATCACCGCCGGCACCGAGAAGGGCAAGCTCCTCCACGAGCTGCACCTCCTGACCACCAAGCCCTTCCTCTACGTCTTCAACGTCGACGAGGACGAGCTGGTCGACGAGGACTTCAAGAACGAACAGCGCGCCCTGGTCGCCCCCGCCGAGGCGATCTTCCTCAACGCCAAGATCGAGTCCGAGCTGATCGAGCTCGACGACGACGAGGCCCTGGAGCTCCTCCAGTCCATGGGCCAGGAAGAGCCCGGCCTGGCCACCCTCGGCCGCGTCGGCTTCGACACCCTGGGCCTCCAGACCTACCTCACGGCGGGCCCGAAGGAAGCCCGGGCCTGGACGATCAAGAAGGGCGCCACGGCCCCCGAGGCGGCCGGTGTGATCCACACCGACTTCCAGAAGGGCTTCATCAAGGCGGAGATCGTCTCCTTCGAGGACCTGGTCGAAACCGGCTCCGTCGCCGAGGCCCGCGCCAAGGGCAAGGCCCGCATGGAGGGCAAGGACTACGTGATGCAGGACGGGGACGTGGTGGAGTTCCGCTTCAACGTGTAGCGGAACTCCACCACGTCGCTGATCTGACAAACATGCAGGTCAGAAAGGGTCGGCTCCTCCGGGAGTCGGCCCTTTGTGTATTCCCGTGCTGGGATGGTGCCCAGAAGCCCAATCACCCGTCAGTAGTTTGGCCCGCCTTGAGGACATCAGGAGTGGTACGTTATTAGGTACCACTTGATGGAAGGGGTCAGGTCATGTCCATAACCGCGAGCGAAGCCCGCAAGGCTCTTTTTCCGCTGATCAAGAAGGTCAACGACGATCACGAGGCCATCGAGATCGTTTCCAAGCATGGCAATGCCGTACTCGTCTCGGCCGAGGACTATGCAGCGCTGCGCGAAGGCTCGTACCTGCTGCGCTCTCCGGCGAACGCTCGTCGCTTGCTCAAGGCGTACGAGAACGCTCTGGCCAACGTCAACGTGTCCGCGCGGGAACTGATCGCCCCCGACTCGCCGGATGCGGCACGTGAGGGCGCTACGTGAGGCTCGTCTTCGAAGATCAGGGCTGGGAGGACTACACGTCCTGGCTCAAGAACGACCGCAAGATGCTCGCTCGGATCAACAAGCTGATCGAGGACGTCAAGCGCGACCCCTTCACGGGCATTGGTAAGCCCGAGCCGCTCAAATACCACTTGCCCGGCGCCTGGTCGAGACGGATTGATGACGAGCATCGTCTCGTCTATCTGGTCACAGGCAAGGAAATTATCATCCTTGCGGCTCGTTACCACTACTGACAAAGAGCCTTGGTCCATTGGGCAGCAGGTGAGGGTGCCTCCTTGTGAGACGTGGCCCGTGCGGCGCGCGCTGACATTGGAGGCGCTGCCGGGTAGTAGTCAGGGAGCCGTGTACCTACTGGCTTGCTGTGGACGCGTTGAGCCGTTGAGTACGCTGAGAGCCCGGCGGAGAGCCCATCCGCCGAGTGTTGCCCGTCAGTCGGAACTCAACTTGGCCTCAACCTGGGCGACCAGGTCGCGACACTTCGTGGTGTTCTTGAAGAGCGGTGCGAGATAGTTGTTCGAGTAGGAGCTCTCGATGGCGGTCGCGGCCTTTTCGGTGAGGGGGGAGAGCTGCCGGGCTCCGGAGTCGAAGCCGGGGGCGATTCGCGGAGCATTGGCTCAACACCGTCAGCTCATCGCCCGTCAGACCCTCCGGTGTGCATCGCCAGAACGACGACTACTGAATCCATGTAGGGAGTGACTAGCGGGGCGTCCGAGCTGTGTGATGCTGGGGGGAGCGCCCGTGCTGGGGCTGTGCTGGGATGAGCCCCGGAAGGTCGTATGTTCGCAGGTGGGAGCTCCATCGTGGACTTTCCGCTTCAACGTCTGATTGAACGTCACTAACGGCCTGACCTGTGAGAAGACAGGTCAGGCCGTTGTGCTGCCGGCAGCAGTCCGCAGAACCTGGAGCGGCTGCGTTTCGTGGACCGTGGAACGGTGTCCGACGTGTGCGGCCCACTCCACCAGTTCCCCGTTGTGAATGGTGTAGACGACGCGATCGTCGCCGATTCGTAGGTGTCGGCGCTCAGGTTGGGATACAAGTGCGGTGGTGTCGAAGCCCAAAGCGTCGCTCTCCAGTTCTGTCAGTTCGGCCAGGATGCGAAGCGCCATATCGCGAGGGATCTTGCGAAGCTCGGCCTGGGCCTCGGGTCGGAACACTGTGCGGCAGTCACTCACTTTGCGCCGGCGTCTCCCTCGCACGTCCTCGATCGGGACGCCAGGGCTGATGCCGTCAGCTTTCCCAGTCGACGGATACCACGGCACCGTCGCGGGCCACCTTGACGGCGAGGAGTTCGTCACTGGTCGCGGCGTCGATCGTGTAGTCCATGACGATCCGGGTCCCGGGCTCGCCGATCAGGTGCCACAGCCCGATCCCGGCGGGGTGCATGGCCGCAGTGAACGCGTCGACACCGATCGCTTCGCCGTTCGCTTCCTCGGTGAGGCGCTTGATCACTTCGATGTCGTCGAGTTCGTCGGCGTGGTGGTCGATGAAGTAGCGATCCTGCCGCAGGTTCTCGCGGATCGCCGCGCGAGCTGCGGTGTCCAGGGCCGGCAGATCGGCCAGGTGCGTCGCGAACGCATCCAGTTCTTCCGCATCCAGCCCGGAGTCAGGGGCGGCCCACAGCTGGACTTCGACCTCGCTGCTTGCCAGCGCGGCTGTGCCTTCCCAGATGACTTCCGTCTCGTCCACCGATGGAACCTCAAGGTGCCCGAAGTAAGGGTGATCGACGCTCTTCATGGGGCCTGTCATTCCGATGGGTGGGCAGGGCTTGGGGGAGTAGTGCATGTCCCTGATGCAGGTTACGGCCGCGATCATTCCGCGCGGCTGCCGGTGCTGCCGGTACAGCGCCTCCGGTGTCGCCTTCCCTCGCGCGATCCGCACGCGCCCCAGGTGGTCGCCCGGCGACGGATGAGGCTACGGCTGGGTCCAGTTGTTGGCGAAGGCACAGCGGAGGTCGGTCCCGCGGCGCTGCTCGGCAGGGGTGTAGCCGGGACAGCCGCGGAGGTGGTCCAGGGCGTTGACCCACTGCTCCCAGAGGCCGTCGGGCTCCGTGAAGCGGTCGGCGTGGTGGGTGTCGAGGCGGGCGTCGAGGTGGAGGAGGGCGCCGAGGGCTGCGGGCTGGTCGTAGCGGAGGTCGGTGCGGGGGAGGTAGTGGTCGAGGTAGGCGGTGAGGATCTCGGCGTCCGCGTGCGTGCCGAAGCGGGCCAGGGCGAAGCAGTAGGCGCCGCCGGAGAAGCAGAACTCGCTGGCCAGGAGCAGGTCGCCGATGCGTTCGCGGAACGTGGCGCGTCGGCCCACGCCGATCAGCCAGCCGGCGGTGAGGCGTGAGCGCCACTCGTAGCCGAGGAGGGCCTCCAGCTCGGCGTCGGTGATCGTGGCGGCGTCGTCGATGAGGTGGCGGGCGAAGCGTTCGGCGTGCGGCCACCCAGGCTGCAGGGCGCGACCGCTCTTCAGGTCGCGGTAGCGCGGGCGGTCCGAGTCCTTCCTCGTCACGTAGCGCTCGATCACGTAGCCGTAGCCGATCTCCTCGGGGTGCTGGAACGGCATCGGTCACCTCTCCGGGTACAGGTCGGCACGGTCGATCCAAGCGGGGGCGACAACGGGGCAGATCTCGTACGAGCCGGGCATCGCGCCCAGTACGCGGTGCCCGCAGCAGGGGCAGGGGTGGGAGTTGCTCACCCGCGCAGTCTCGTTGCAGGTCCCGCCGGTGTGCCATGGATTTCTTTGCCAGGTGGTGCATATGGCGCGAAAGGGGGTCGTCGGTTACTTCGGCTTCCTGGACAATACGACCGTTCAAGGCGGCAGGGGCTGGGCCCGCGGTGTTCGCCAGTGGCTGCACCGCTGGGGCCGGCAGTGAGGTCGGGGGAGCGGATGGCAGCGCCGGAGCAGAACGAGGGCCGCGAGGGCCAGGGTGTGTTCGGTCCGCCGCTGAGCGGGCCGTGGGGGGCGGGGCAGGGCGTGCCCGGTCCGCCGCCCGGGGCGTTCGGACCGCCCGGTGGGGTGCCGCCGTTGCCGCCGTATCCGCCCGGTCCGCCCGGTGGGGGGCAGGGGCCGCGGCGTCCGGCGGGCAGGCGTGCGGTGCTGATTCTTACCGGGGTTGTGGGTGTTCTCGTACTCGCGCTCGTTGCGGGGGTTGTTCTTCTCGGTGGTGGTGATCCCGGCCGGTCGGAGGCCGACGGCAAGCGGGCGGCGAAGGCCGACTCCCGGCTGCTCGCGCCCTACCGTCTCGCGCTGGCCGACCTCGTCACCGCTCCGGGACTGCGCTACAAGGACGACTCGCCGGGCGGTCTGATGGAACGCGAGGTCACCGTCACCTCCGCCGGGAGCCGCTTCGGCAGTACCGGATTCGGCCGCGAGGAGCTCGACCGTGAGTTCCTGGGCGTCGGAGGGAAGACGTTCGTCCGATGGCGGCTGGACCCTGCGGCGAAGGACGGTGAGAAGAAGCCGAGCAGGTGGGACGCCGGAGCGGGCCGGGGCGAGGGGATCACCGACGAACTGGCCGGGCACCGGCCGGCCCCGCCGGAACTCGCCGCGTCGCTGCTGCAGGCCCTGGCCGATCTGGAGACCGGTCCCGGCAGCGACGGATACGCCTCCCGGCGGCGCGACGTCGGTGGTGTCCCCGCCCAGGCGCTGGAAACTTCTGCCGGGCGCATGGTCGTCACTGCCCACGAGCCCTACCGGCTGCTGCGGCTGGAGCCGCCCGCCGATTCGGCGTCGGGCGGCGCGCGGGCCGGTGCGGTACGGACCGTGGCCCATGCCGTCACGGCCGGGGCCGGGGCGTGGACCGAGGGGGAGGGGCCGTTCGACGGCAAGGACACCTCGGCGCTGGACCTTGAGCCGGTCACCCCCGAAGCGGCCCCCGCGATGTACGACACTCTGGAGAAGCAGACCAAGGCCCTGAGTCAGGCGGGGGACAGCGGTATCTCGCTGTCCCTGCGGGGTGACGGGTCGGTGAGCTGCAGTGCCGGCGGCTGCACCGCCACGGGGAACTTCTCGGGCCAGATCACCGCGGACGCCAGGTCACGCCTGACCGGTGGTCAGGTCACGGCGGTCATGACGTCCGGTTTCACCATCGACGGGCGCTCCGCCGGGAGTTGCACCAGCCCGGCGACCACGTTCCCGGTCTCCGGCAGCGGTGTGTCCGGCAGTCTCACCTGCTCCAACCCGGGGGCGGGCGGCACCTTCGCCTCGGTGGAGGGGCAGAAGAAGGCCGAGGCCCGCGCCCGTTCGCGCGCCAACGGCGGCCGGCCCGTGCAGTACACGATTCCGCTGCGGGCCAACTCCCTGATCACGGCGCGAGCGCTGGCCACGGTCGAGGTCGAGCGGCTCGTGGAGAAGGTCGGCAAGGAGCGCAAGGGTGCCGGGCCGTGCTCCGCCACGCGTGACTCCCGCTCCGGGTTCCTTGCGCCGGATGCCTCATCGCGTGGTGAAGTGCGGCAGTTGCGTACGGAGACGGGGCCGCAGGCCGAACGTGTGGTGGCGGGCAAGAAGGATCCGCTGAACTTCGGGGGCAATTACACTGGCCGGCTCGACCGGTTCGAGATCGGCGGTACGACGGATTTCGAGATCCATGTCTACAAGAACGGCAGGGAAATCGGGATCTTCGGCAGTGACGGATGGTTCGCCAAGCACGGAAAGAGCGCGGATGTGAAGGTGCCCCGTGAAACCTACAACCTTCTGAAGGGGCTGGCGGTGGGCGAGATGAGGCGCGAAGGCCGCATCGGGCCCAAGGGCACGGAGAACATCAAGGGCGACAGCTGGAAGCGCGACCGGATCACCGGTGGCTGCTGATGAAGTACGTCCAGGTTCGACCACTGCAGGATCTGTACGGATTTCATCTGGACCCGCAGGCATACCTCCGTGCCCTGCCGGGGCTGCTGCCCGGTCTTCCCGCCGGTGCGGCGGAATTCGCCTCGGATCCCGACCACTACGACTTCGGCAGTTCGCGCTGTGTGAAGGATCTGACGCTGGACCGGGTCGAGCTCGTCGACGAGCACGGACGCGTGTCGCTTGAGTTGTCGCTGGGGCCGAATGAATGGAAGCATGACGGCGGTCTGCGTATCCGGTACTCGGGTGTAAGGGATTTCCGGGTGAAAACCGATGACACCGAGGGTTTCGAAGGTGTCGAGGGCGTCGAGGGCGTCGCGGGTTTCGAACTCGGGGGAGCGGCCGGATTCGCCGGGCGCGCCGAATGGCCGCCCCGGTTGGGCGATCTCCAATTGGACGAAGTGCTCCCGCATCCGCAAGGCGTCTCGCATGAGATCGCCTTCACGGAGGGGGCCCTTCTCGTGGTGGGTGCCGACCTCGTCGCGCGATGGGACCGGCCCGGCCTCTCGTCCTGAGCGTGGGCGGACTTCACCCACCCGCGGTTCACGGGGAAGGCCGTCGCGGTACCGCGGTGACGGCCGCCAGTTCCGGGTCCTGGGCGAGGACGCGGCCCTGCAGCTCCTTCAGGGCGCGGCCGGGGTCGGTGCCGAGTTCCGCGGCGACCCGGCGGCGGTAGGTGTCGTAGACGGTGAGGGCCTCGGCGCCGCGGTCGGCCCGGAAGAGGGCGAGCATCAGGAGCCAGGTGAAGCGCTCGCTCAGCGGGTGGCGGTGGAGGACGAAGCAGAGATACGGGACGGCGTTGCGGTGGCGGCCCAGGTCGAGTTCCACCTCGGCGCGGAGCTCCATGTCGGCGAGGAAACGCTCGTCGCGGTACACGCGTTCGCGGTCCAGGACCGGGGCCTCCAGACCCTCCGCGAGGGGGCCGGTCACCAGGATGCGGGCGCCGTCGAGGTGCTGCGCGGCCTCGTCCAGGTGGCCGGTGAGGGCCAGGGTGGTGCCGGTGGCGGCGAGGCGTTCGTACTCATGGAGATCGGTGACCGCGTCGCCGGTGTCCAGGCGATAGCCGCCCGCGGTCCACACGAGCTGCGGGGGCTCGCCCTCGGCAGGCCCCCGGCGGCGAGGGCGCCGCGCAGACCGGCTCCCTGCTGCTCCCCGCCAAGGCGGCTCGCCGGACGCGGCAACTGGTGGCCCCCACGCCGCTGCGCCGGCTGCACGCGCGCTTCGGTGTCGCCGACTGAACCACGCGGGACGCATGGTCCACTGCCCGGTCGCGGCGGGTTCCCGGCCCGCCGCGACCCGGCGCCGCGACGTCACGCGGCGTCACACGACGTCCAGGGCGCCGCCCCGGAAGATGCGGAGGTCCACCGGGCCGTCCCGCAGGATCGCCTGGCGCAGGTCCTGGAGTTCGCGGCTCAGGTCCAGGCCCAGCCGGGCGGTCATCTGGGCCCGTGCCGAGGACAGCACGCGCAGTGCGTCCGCGCGGCGGCCGCATTCGTAGAGTGTGGCCGCGCGGAAGGCCAGGAGCATCTCGTGTTCCGGGTACTCCTGGGTGAGGCGCGCGAGCTCCGCGGCCAGCGACCAATAGTTGCGCAGTTTGAACTCCGCTGCCACGTGCAGCAGTTGCGCCGATATCAGCAGCTCGTCGAAAGCGGCGCCGATGCCCTGGCGGGTCCGCTCGGATGCGACGTCCTCCAGCAGCGCGCCCCGCCATTCGGCCAGGGCGGCCGAGGTGAGCCGGGAGATCTCCTGCGGCTCGGTGCTCCGCTGGGCCCGGTTGACCAGCTGGGTGAAACGGTGCAGGTCCACCCATTGCGGATCGCCGGTAAGGGTGTACGTCGAGCCGCTCCGTACCAGCCCCACCGCCCCGTCGCACCCGCCCCGGCGAAGGCTTGCCCGCAGTCGGCAGACGTCCACGTAGAGATCGGTCCGGGACCGCGGCCGTTCGTCCTCGTCCGACAGAAGGTCGATCAGCCGGTCCATCGGGAGCGGCCGGCCCATCTCCATCAGAAGTAAGCCCAGCAGCAGACGCTCACGGCGCCGACCGATGGCCTTGGGACGTCCGTCGACGGTCCATTCAACTCTGCCCAGCACTCGAAAACGCGACCCCGTGGCAAGCATGGCGGCAATCATGCTCAGCCCGTCATGCTCCTGGCAAGGTCTTGGCATCCTCCCGACAGGCCCCACGTATCACACTGCTCACTCGTGCAACCGCGCCAGGGGGTCGAACTTGCCTTACGTCATTGTCGGTCTGGTGCTCGTCGGAGCCGTCACCCTGCTCAACCTCGTCCTGCTCATGGTCATCCTGCGCCGCTGGCAGGAGCTCGAAGCCGTACGCCGACGCCGAGACTTCGCCGCCGAAGGGCCGCAACCCGGGGACGGGCTCCCGGAGTTCACCGCCACCGCGCTCAGCGGCCGGACCGTGGACCAGGACGGCTTCCGTTCCGGGGAGCTGCTGCTGGGGGTCTTCTCGCACGACTGCCCGTCCTGCACCGACAGCCTTCCCGACTTCGCCGAACAGGCCGACCGGGCCCGGGCAGCGGGCGGGCGGGTGCTGGCCCTGGTGATCGGGGACGAGGCAGTCGGGAGCAGCCTGACCACCCAACTCGCCGGAACGGCCGACGAGGTGCTGCCGGGGCCCGCGGCCTCACCGCTCTTCCGCGCGCTGCGCGTCCCCGGCTTCCCCACGTTCCTCAGTTACCAGGACGGCGTTGTCGCCGCTCCCGCCGCCGACCGCGAACCGGTACCGGCGGCCTCCTGAACCCCGGTGCGGGCACGGTCCCCGGACCGCCGCCGCACCGTGGAGTACGCACATCCCATCCACACAGGAATAGGAGAACCATGCGCACACTCAAGACCGGAGCCGGCCGTCTGATCGAGCGGATCCTGCCCAAGGCCGAGGCCCAGGCAGCCTGCCCGCCGGACTGCTACACCGAGTGGAGCACCAGCGCCCAGCGGTGCCGCCGCTGCTGCTACAAGGGCACCACGTGCACGGTCAGCTGTGGGGCCTGGAGCTACTGCTGATTCACCACGGGGCGGGCCGTGCGCGGCCTGCCCCGTGTCCGCCGGCCCAGGACCCATTCCCCCGGAGTCATCCTTGTCCGACCTGCTGCTCGTCTGCCGTCTGACCCTGATCTGTGTGCTCGCCGTGGCCGGCCTCGCCAAGCTGCGCGACCGCCGCCGGTTCGCCACGGCACTGGGCGAACTCCCCTACCTGCCGGCCGCCGCCCGGCCGGCCCTCGCCGTCCTGGTGCCCGCGGCCGAGCTCCTCGCCGCCGTGCTCCTCGCCCTGCCCCGGACGCTCACCGCGGGCCTGGCCGTCTCCGCCGCCCTGTGCGCGGGATTCAGCGCCGTCGCCGTCACCACCATGCGGCGCGGCAGCTCCGCCGGCTGCCCCTGCTTCGGCAGCAGGACCACGGTGCCCATGGGCCCCTGGCATGTCGCCCGCAACCTCACGCTCACCGCGCTCGCCCTCCTCGGCGGCACCATCGCCCTTACCCATGGCACGGCCGGCCCGCTCAGCACCCCCGCACTGGTGCTCGCCGGGGCGGTCGCCATCCACCTCACCGTGTTCGCCGTCTTCACCGACGACCTCGCCGCCTTCTTCGCCGCCCGCCCGGCCGCCGAAAGGACGATCACGCAGTGAACCACGCCATCGCCGGCCTCGCCCTTCTCGCCGCGGCCACCCTCGTCAACGCCCTCCTCACCGTCGCCGTCACCAAGCGCTGGCGGGCCGCGATGACCGCCCCCGCCCCGGCCGCCGCGCCGTCGGGCCCGCCGGAACTCGCCGTACGCGAAGGCGACCGCATCCCCGCCTTCACCCTGCACACCGACCGGGGCGAAGTCGGCGAAGCCACCCTGGCCGGCCACCCCGCCCTCATCTGCTTCCTCCGCCCCGACTGCGGGCCCACCCGGGACAGCCTTGCCGGGATCCAGCGGTGGGCCGAGGAGAACACCCCTTCGGGCGCGCGTCTCGTCGCCGTCGTCAACGGGCAGCCCGCCGACGCGGGCCCCCTGCTCGAAGCGGTCGGACCGCTCACCGGACTCACCGCCACCGAACCGCCGAACGGCCCCGTCGCCCGCGCCTTCGGCGTACGCCACCACCCCAGCTTCGTCCTCCTCGACGCCGACGGGACCGTCACCGGGGCAGGCGTCGGCCAGGGGTCGCTGCCCGAGCTCGACCTCCTCGACGCATGAGCGGGCAGCCCGCCGCCCGCCCGGCCGACTTCCTGCGGGGGCTCACCGCCGTACTCGCCCTCACACTGCGGTCCTGCCCCGGGGCCCTCGCCGTCCGGGTCACCGCCGTCGTCATCGCGGGTACCGCCCCCGTGGCCGCCTCCTGGCTGCTCAAGTACGTGGTCGACAGCCTCACCACGGACGGGTTCCGCGCCGCGGACCTCGACCGGGCCGCGATCGGCATCGGCCTGCTCACCGTCCTGCTCGCCGCCGCCTCGGCCGTCTCCTCCTACGCCGACGGCCGCATCCGCCGCGCCACCTCCACCCGGGCCCAGAGCGACCTGCTCACGGCCGTCAACCGGCTCAGCGGGCTGTCCAGGCTCGAACAGCCCGCCTTCCACGACCGGGTCCAACTCGCCATCCAGAGCGCCCAGGGCGCCGAACGACTCGTCGGTGCGGTGCTCCAGGGCGCCCAGGGGATCCTCACCCTGGTGGGCTTCCTGGGAAGCGTCCTGCTCATCAGCCCCACCCTGGCCGCGATACTCGTCGCCGCGGCCGTGCCGGCCCTCTTCGCCCACCTGGCCAACAGCCGCCACCGTGCCGACATGTTCTGGCGCACCAGCAGCCTCGCCCGCCGCCAGATCTTCTACCGGGGGCTCCTCACCGACACCCAGGCGGCGAAGGAGATCCGCCTCTACGGCCTCGGCGACTACTTCGCGCAGCGCCTGCGTACCGATCTCGACAGCATCAACCAGCAGGAGGAACACCTCGACCGCCGCCTGGCCGTCTACGAGACGGCCCTGGCCGCCCTCGGCGCGGTCATCTCCACCGGCGCACTCGTCTGGGGCGTGCACCAGGCCGCCACCCACACCCTCACCGCCGGTGACGTGTCCCTTCTCGTCGCGGCCCTCGCCGGGCTGCAGACGGCCCTCGTCGGCCTGGTCGGGTCGATCGCCCAGAGCCACCAGACGGCCCTGCTGTTCGGCCACTACCTGCATGTCACCCAGGTCGGGGACGACCTCCCCGCCCCGGCCGCCCCGATCGCCCCGCCGCCCCTGAGCGAGGGCATCGAACTCCGGGACGTCTGGTTCCGCTACTCCGATGACGGACCCTGGATCCTGCGCGGGGTCAGCCTGACCATTCCGCACGGCACCAGCCTGGCCGTCGTCGGACTCAACGGGGCCGGCAAGAGCACCCTCGTCAAACTGCTGTGCCGCCTCTACGACCCGCAGCGCGGCAGCATCCACTGGGACGGCACCGACCTCAAGGACTTCCCCGCGGACCAGCTGCGCAGGCGTGTCAGTGTGGTCTTCCAGGACCCGATGGAGTACGACCTGACCGCCGGGGAGAACATCGGCCTCGGCGACCTCGGCGCCCTCCACGACCACGGACGCATTCACGCGGCCGCCGCCGACGCCGACATCCACACCGCACTCGCCGGCCTCCCGCAGGGCTACGACACCATGCTCAGCCGGATGTTCTTCCCCGACGACACCGAAGAGACCGACTCCGGGGTCCAGTTGTCGGGCGGTCAGTGGCAACGCCTCGCGCTCGCCCGCGCCCTGATGCGTTCCGAACGGGACCTCATGATCCTCGACGAACCCAGCACCGGCCTCGACGCGGTGGCCGAACGCCATGTGCACGACCGGCTCGCCGCACTGCGCGAGGGCGCGACGAGCATTCTCGTCTCCCACCGCCTCAACACGGTCCGCGCCGCGGACACCATCGTCGTCATCGCCGACGGAACCGTGCGCGAGGCAGGCACCCACGAACAGCTCATGACCGCCCGCGGCGCGTACGCCGAGCTCTTCACCACGCAGGCCGAGGGCTACGAGGAGACCGTCCGGTGAGCGCCGCCGTCCCGGTGCTCCTCGTCCTCGGGGCGCTCCTCGTCCTCGCCGCGGCCCTGTCGCTGGCGCGTCGGCGGCTGCTGGCCGTGACCGTCCGCGGGTACAGCATGTCGCCGACGCTCATGCCCGGTGACCGGCTCCTCGTGCTCCGCGGCACCCGCCGCGTCGCCACCGGCCGGGTGGCCGTCGTCGTGGCACCCCACCCCGAGCACGGCTGGCACGGCCCCGCGGACACCACGCCCGACTCGTGGTACGTCAAACGCGTCGTCGCCGTCGCCGGAGAGCCCGTACCGCACTGGGCCGTCCGCTGCCCCGGTACGCACGTGCCGCCGGGCATGCTCGTCCTCCTGGGCGAGAAACCGGGCTCACGGGACTCCAAGCAGTGCGGCTACTGCCCCGAGGACAAGGTCATCGGCACCGCTCTGCTCCGCCTGCGGGCCGCCGCGGCCCCCGGTGCGCCTTCGTCGCTCTCCTCGTCGGGCGGGTGAGGCTCATCGCCCGGGGCGGGGCCCCCGGGCACGGTCGGCGGGCGAGGAACGCCGGTGTGCGCTCAGTCCCTTGGCGGCCGCCTGGGTGATGTTGCGGGCCATGCCGCCGAAGACCACGGCGTGGAAGGGGGAGACCGACCACCAGTAGGCGTGGCCCAGCAGGCCGTGCGGGTGGAACAGCGCCCGTTGCCGGTAGCGGGTGCGGCCGTCGGGGCCGGTCTCGGCGTACATCTCCAGCCAGGCGAGGCCGGGCAGCCGCATCTCCGCGCGCAGCCGCAGCAGCCGTCCGGGCTCGATCTCCTCGACCCGCCAGAAGTCCAGCGAGTCCCCGACGCGCAGGTGCTCGGCGTCGCGTCGTCCGCGGCGCAGCCCCACCCCGCCGACGAACCGGTCCAGCCACCCCCTGACCGCCCAGGCGAGCGGAAAGGAGTACCAGCCGTTGTCGCCGCCGATGCCCTCGATCACCCGCCACAGGGCCGCCCGGTCCGCGTCGACGGGCAGTTGTCGTTCGTCCTGGTAGAGGCTGCCCCCGGCCCAGTCCGGGTCCGTGGGCAGCGGATCGCTGGGCGCTCCCGGCAGGGCCGCGGAGGACCAGCGGGTGGCGACCTGGGCCTCACGCACCCGGCGCAGTGCCAGCGCCAGTGCCTCGTCGAACGGCAGCGGCAGGCCCGGCGGGTCGGGCACGTAGCGGGCGATGTCGTGCTCCTGGCAGACGACCTCATTGCGCAGGGACTCCGTCAGCGGCCGGGCCAGGGAGGCGGGTACCGGGGTGACGAGACCGACCCAGTGGCTGGACAGCCGCGGGGTGAGGACCGGAACCGGAACGATGAGCCGCCGGGGCAGTCCGGCGACGGCGGCGTAACGGCACATCATCTCCCGGTACGTGAGGACGTCGGGCCCGCCGATGTCGAACGCCCGGTCGACGTCGTCCGGCATGGTGGCCGAGCCGACGAGATAGCGCAGCACATCGCGTACCCCGATGGGCTGGGTACGGGTGTGCACCCAGCTGGGGGTGACCATGACGGGCAGCCGCTCGGTCAGATACCGCAGCATTTCGAAGGACGCCGATCCCGAACCGATGACGACCGCCGCCCGCAGCACGGTGGCGGGCACCGGTGCGTCGAGGAGGATCCGGCCGACCTCGGCCCGGGAGCGCAGATGCGGGGAGAGCGACCCGGTCGGTACGCCCGGTGGGGTGAGCCCGCCCAGATAGACGATCCGCCGTACGCCGGCCGCGTGCGCCTGCTCGGCGAAGACACGGGCCGCCCGGCGGTCGGTTTCCTCGAAGGCGGAACCGGTGCCGAGGGCGTGCACCAGGTAGTACGCCACATCGATCCCCCGCATGGCCGCGGCCACCGAGTCCGCGTCCGTCACGTCGCCCCGCACCGTCTCGGCGTCCCCCGCCCAAGGGTGGTCACGGAGCTTGCGGGGGGTGCGGGCCAGGCACCGCACCCGGTGGCCCGCCCGCAGCAGTTCCGGGACGAGACGCCCGCCGATGTACCCGGACGCCCCGGTGACCAGGCAGTGCAACCGTTCCGCGTCCCCGCCGAGCCGTTCGTCCGTGCCCACGACCGTGCCTCCATCCGTCCGCTCCGACCGTCCCCCACATCGACCGATCATGGCTGAAATCTGCAGGCCGGAGGCCCGCTTCGCAGCGTGTCGCCGTGCTCGCCCGAATGCGCCGACCCGGCGCGCGCGGCGGACCGGTCGCCGCTGACCCGCGCGGGACCAACGGTCTGGCGCTAGCCTGGCCGCCCGGGGTCGCCGGTCTTGTCGGGTGGATCGGAGCCGGGGAACCGAAGGGGAGCGCGCTGTGCGGGGTGAGGGCGGGAACCAGGGGTGGAGCCGACCGGACCGCAGTTGGCCGGACCGGAGTCTGCTGGCGGTGCTTTCCGAGCCGGCACGTGAGGAACTGCTGTCCCTGGGGGCGGAGTTGACTCTCGGGTCCGGGGAAGTGCTGCTCACGGAAGGGGCCTTTGACCGGCATCTCTATGTGATTCTCAGCGGGTTCGCCAAGGTCACCGCCACTGCGGAGAACGGGCAGGAGTCACTGCTCGCGGTGCGTGTCGGCGGCGACTGCGTGGGGGAGATGGCCGCACTGGACGGAGCGCCGCGCTCGGCCGGGGTGGTGGCCTGCGGGCCGTTGCGGGCGCGGGTGATCAGCCCCGGTGCGCTGCACGGTCTGATGATGCGGCGGCCCGAGGTGGCGATGGCGCTGACGCGGATCGTCGCCGACCGGCTTCGTTGGGCCAACCGCAGGCGCCTGGAGTTCCGGGGTTATTCGGTCAAGATACGGCTGGCCCGGCTCCTGCTGGAACTGGCCGTGGCGTACGGACGGCAGGAGCGCGGCGGTGGCCGGGTGATCGGATTCCAGCTCACCCAGCCCGAGTTGGCCGCGCTGACCGGAGCCGCCGAGACCACCGTGCACAAGGGGCTGCGCCAGCTGAGGGACGACGGCTTGCTCGGCACCGGGTACCGCACGACCACGTTGCACGACCTTTCCCGGCTTGCCCGGGTGGCCGAACTGGCCGAGCCGGACGAGTCCGCGGGGTGGCGGGAGCGGTGAAGCCGGTGGGGTGGACCCGAGGTGGTGGGACCGGGTACCGGTCCGCCGCCCGGCCGGGGCGGATCAGCCGAGGACCGGCTTCAGCAGCAGGCACAGGCCGGCGGCGGTGGCCATCACCGCGGTGCACACCACCGCGGCGGTGACGCAGCGGTACTTCCGTACCGCCACCCCGGACAGGAAGCGGATCATCGCGCGCAGCTGCCGGTCGTCCTCGTCGGCCGAGGTGGGCGCAGGCGGGGCGGTCGCGGCGGACGGGGGCGGCTCCGAGGCCGAGGCCAGATGGACGAAGCTGTAGTCGTTGGGGACACCGGGGCGCCACACCCGGGGGCGCAGTGCCAGTGCCAGCGACACGGCCCCGCCGAGCAGCCCGCCGACGAAGAGCATGAGCAGCAGCCCCGCGGTCCAGCCGGCCGCTCCACCGCTCCGCCAGCCGTCCAGAGCGGCTCCGCTCCAGGTGCCGGCCGTTCCCACCAGCGCCGCCTGCACCGCGGAGAGGATGCCGGCCTTGGAGTCGGCGTGCTGGTGTGCGGTCTGCAGCGCGGGCAGCATCGCGTGCGAGGCGCGGCCGGACGGCACTCTGGGGGGAGCGGGGGACGGCGAGGGGGAGGGGGAAGGGGCCGGCGGCGGTGGCGGGGACGGCAGGGGCATCGGGACTCCAGTGGGGCTCGGGCGCAGGCGTGTTGTGGACCTGTGCGCTGACTCACTCCATTGGGTGGTCTCCGGTGGGGGCGGACCAGGCACTTGTACGGGATTCGCCGGTGCGGGGCGCAATCGACCTGTGAGGCGGGAGATCCCGTATTTCCACCGGGTGCGCAAGAGGACTCCAGGTGTACGACTGGCAGGGTGGCCGGTGCCCCACGGGGGTGGGCACCGGCCCGGGAACGGCATGCCGTATCGCTTCTGCGCCTAGTAACAGCCTTGATTTGCAAGTGAGTTGACGGTGCGGCATGTTGTCATCCCCGTGTGACGGACGAGGAGGACTGGATGTCCGTAGGTGCGATGGGCGTGTTCAACAGGCGGCTGCTGCTCGCTGTCGACGCGCGAGGATATGGCAGTGCCGACACCGCGCGGCAACGGGTCATCCAGACGGAGCTGCCACGTCTGCTGGCCGACGCGGCCGAGGCGGCCGGGCTGGACCGCGGAACCTGGGCGCGACAGCCGGGCGGGGACTCGGAGTTCGCGGTGCTGCCGACCGGGTCCGACGAGCAGGCGCTGGTCGAGCCGTTCATGCGGAGGCTGGACGCGGGACTGCGGGCCCACAACCGGGACCGGGTGCCCGAAGCGCGGCTCGCGCTGCGCGTGGCGGTGCACTTCGGACCGGCGTCCGAAGCACCCAGCGGATTCGTGGGCCCGGGGCCGGTCGAGGTGTCCCGGATCCTGGAGGGCGAACCGCTGCACCGGGCGCTGGCCGCCGCGCCGGATGCCGGGCTGGTGGTCGCTCTGACGGCGCCGGTCTTCACGGAGCTGGTGGCCCAGGGGTACACCAACTTCCGGCCGGAGGAGTTCCGCGAGGTCCTCGTCGAGAAGAAGGAGTACCGGGGCCGGGCCTGGCTGTGGGTGCCGGGGTACGACGTCCACCGGCTGGACCTCGGTGAGCACGGGCGGGACGGTGGCCGTTCGGCTGCGGAGCCCGCCGGCCGCCGCGTTGATCCCGATGAGGCCGCTGAGCCCGCGAAGCCCGCGAGTACCCCGGACGCCCCCGTCACCGGAGGGGCTCCGGTGACCAACAAGATCGTGAACAACCACATTCACGCCCCCCTGCACACGGACGGGAACATCGTCTTCGGCTTCTCCGACTGAGGGCGGGCCGAGGGGAACAAGGTGCGCGAGTGAGGCCGACGGACCAGCCGACGGACAGCAACGGGAACGGTAGCGAGGGTGAGGGAGGCGGAATGCCGGACGGCGCGGGAGACGGCGATCCCGGACAGTGCTCGGACGATCAGGACAACGGCCGGCCCGGACCGGCCACCACGACGGCCCCGGCCCCGCCCCCCACGCCCGCCCCGGCGTCCACAACCACGACGGGTCCCGCGTCCGGGCCCGGACCGGACGGCGGGCAGCACGTCTACAACAACTTCTACGGCCCCCAGTACCACGGCCGGGCCCACTTCGGCATCGGCGCCGGCGCGGGGAAGGGCGGTCACACCAGGGCGACCGGTCTGCTGGAGGCCGACGAGATCGACGCGCTGCTGCGGTCCTACGTACGGCCCGGCTGCTTCGACGACGCGGCCCAGGAGCTGACACGCACCGGTGTCGTCGTCCTGTC
Source organism: Streptomyces sp. NPDC001890 (assembly GCF_042891445.1). Taxonomy (NCBI): domain Bacteria; kingdom Bacillati; phylum Actinomycetota; class Actinomycetes; order Kitasatosporales; family Streptomycetaceae; genus Streptomyces; species Streptomyces sp. NPDC001890. The sequence continues at coordinate 592,445 of NZ_JBIATE010000002.1, forward strand.
GGGTTCCCGGGGCACCGGGAAGAGGTCAGCCGCGGTCGCCCTGCTGCGCGAGGTCGTCGGCCCGTCCGCCGACTACGTGGTGCTCTCGCCCGACATCGGCCTCGATCAGCTCGCCGAGCGGAGCTTCGACTCCGGGGTCGGCTATGTGGTCCTGGACCGCACGGCGGGCGGCGACGCCCCCGGCCGCTCCACCGACTTCGACTGGCGACGCGTGCGTGACCAGGTCCGACGGCACCGCGCCCATCTGGTGATCACCACGGTGCACGGGCTGGACGGGCCGCCACCGGAGGCCGTGCGCCATCTGCCGTGGCAGCCCCCCGCGCTGGAGAAGGTGGTACGGGCCCGGCTCGTCCAGGGCCGCGTCCCGCAGGAGACCCTCGCGCGGGCGATGGAGGGCATCCCGGCCCGCTGCCCGGTCGCGGTCGCCGCCGAGGCGGCGGACCGGATCGCGGCGGGGGACGACCCCGGCCAGGTGTGGAAGGAACACACCGGCAGCGCGCCCCGGGCCGTGCTGGACTGGTTCGGCGTCGAGGGGGAACGCACACTGCACGAGATCGCCGAGGTGACCACCCTCGCCTTCGCGCCGGGCGTCGGGCGGCGCGACTTCGAATCACTCCAGGAGAACCTCGAACAGCACCTGGAACCCGTGTACTTCACGCCCGAACCGTCTCTGGCCGCTGAGGCCGGCACCGCCGTGCCGGGCCCTGACGCGCAGGGCACGGAGCCCCGGGAGGCCCGCCCCGCCCCGTCCCACCGCCGTGCCCGCCCCGCCGACCGGCGCCGCTCGCTGGCCCGTAACGCGCTGGTCACCACCGAGATGCAGCTCTACGGCTCGACCACTCGCGAGGTCATGGTCTTCGCCGACCCCGAGCTGCGCCGCTGGGTGCTGCAGGAGCTGTGGCGCGGATACCCCACCGAGTACTGGGACGCGGTCCGCGACTGGCTGGCCACCGTCATCGACGCCGGGCCCGGTCCGGACCTCCAGCTCTCCATCGCCTCCGGTCTGGCGCTGCTCGGACACGTCGCCTTCGACGAGGTCATGGAGTGCTATCTGAGCCCCTGGGCGCGGGGCGAGGGCGGGGAGAGCGGGCACGACACCGCCCTGTACGTGCTGTGGTACATGTGCCTGGAGGAGGCCCCGGCGGCCGCGGCGCTCACTCTGGCCCGTACCTGGGCACAGTCCGCCGACCCCAGGCTGCGGAGCACCGCACTCGGCGCGTTCGGCGGACAGCTCGGCATCAGTTTCCCCACCGACGCGGTGAGATGGCTCTGGGTGCTGCTCCAGCGCAGCCTCCACACCGAGTACGCGGCACGCGAGGCGATGGACGCCTGGGCGCGCCTGTTCCTCGTCCTGGCCGACTGCCGGCAGGACGCCGGGATCGTGCTGGAGGCCCTGGCTTACCGGATCGGCAGGGAACAGCGGACCCGGTCCGCCGCCTACTCGCCGATCGGCGTCCTGGTGCTCGGCGCCTGCCTGCGGGTCCTCACCGTCCGGGAGCCGCTCTCCGGGCGCTCCGCCATCGCCCGCTACACCGCCGACCGGCCCGGGGAAGCAGCGCTCGCCGCCCAGTTGTGGGCGGCGGTGATCTGCCACCGGCCGCTGCGCCGGGAGGCCCTGACCGCACTGCTCGGCGCGGCGCGCGCACTGCCCGCCGTCACCTCCGATCCCACTTCGGCGGCCGAGCGGCTCGGCCGCGCACTCGTCGACGCGCTCCCGCCCGTCGAACTCCCCTTGTTCACCAGCGAGTTCAGTCGCCTCGCGGCCGCCCGCCAGGCGCGTCCCACCGACCCCGACTGCGTCGCGATCCTGCTCGGCGCCCTGAACCGTGCGAAGGACAGTCACCCGCAATGAACACGAACCGCAAGACCTATCCTCTGGTCGAGGAACGAGTACTGACCCCTGTGCAGCACACCGGCCGGAAGTTCTGGAACCGGACGCGCCGCGCCCACGACGAGATTCCCCGGGTCTCCGCCCACCAGGTGCTCGTCTACCGGCACGGCGACCAGTACATCACCGACCACGGTGTTCGCGGCCCGCAGGACGACGTCGTGACCGGCGCCGCCTCGGTCACGGTCGTCGACTGCAGTGTCGCGGTGCCCGTCATGGCCGGCACGAACGTGCCGTCCGCCGAGACCGACGGCTTCACCGTGCAGGTCGCCTTCCACTGCACGGTCACCGACCCGGTGGCGGTGGTCCGCGAGGGCGTCACCGACGTGGAATCCCGGCTGGTCGGCTATCTGCGGGCGCTGCCGGGACTCACCGATGTCACCCAGGAATGGCCGCTGGACGCCGGCAAGGAGGTGACCAGGCTGCTGACCGCGCGCCTGACCGCGTACCTGGAGATGGAACCGCCGCGGATCGCCGGGATGACCGTGACCGATCCGTATCTGGAGGTGCTCACCCCGGACGAGTTCGCCGCCCAGCGGCGCGTCGCCGACGAGGAACGGCGGGCCCGGGAGCAGGACCGGGTGAAGGAGGAAGTGGCCCGCGAACGCGCCAGGATGGAGCATCTGCGCAAGCGGGAGCAGGAACAGATGGACAGCGAGATGCGTGCCATGGAACTGCGGCACGCGCAGGACCTGGAAGACCTCAAGCGGCTGTACACGTACGAGAGCAGCGCCGAGGATCAGCTCCACACGCACACCCGCCGGCAACGCGACAACGAGTTCCACCGTATCGAGGCCCTGAAGGACCTCGCGGAATTCGGCACCGACGCGGAGAAGACCGACATCCTCGCCCTGCGCAACGGGGAGATCAGCTACTCCGACCTGGCCGCACGGCAGCGCGACGACGCACGGCACCGGCAGGAGCAGCAGCGCCAGGAGGAGGAACACCGCAGGGAGCACGCCGAGCGGCTGCGCAGAGCCGAGCAGGACGAGCTCCGCGTCCGCCTGGAACGCCAGGACCGGCGCCAGGAAGTCGGCCGCCAGGACCGGCGCGCCGAGCTGGCGGCGGACCGCGAGGAGAAGCGCGAGAAGTGGCGTTCCGAGCGGGAGGAACAACAGCGGCAGCACGCCGAACGGCGCGAGGACGAACTGGCGGCCCGCGCCGAACGGCGGCACCGGGCCGACCAGCGCGCCAGAATGAACCAGGAGTTCACCATCCAGGCCGTCAACCGCGGACTCCTCGACAACGTACCGCTCGACGCCCGAGCCCTCATCGAACGCCTCGGCTCCGACCAGGGCATCGAGGAACAGGGCCTGCCGATCCGCGAGTTGGCGGACAGCGAGGTCCCGCAGCTGGAGAAGGGCGGTGACGGGACGAAGAGCGCGGACGCGAGCGCCGAGGACGCGGCCGCCGGGCCGTACCGGGGCGAGCCGTACGAGCAGGACGGCCGCCGCGACGGCGGGTACGACACCGGACACGGCGAGGAACAGGCGTACGACCCGGCCGAAGGACCCGGTCGGGAGCGACACGGCAGCCGGACACGGCGGGAGACGGACGACGCGGCACCGGTGGACGACGGCTCCGGGGCGGTCGCGACGCCGGCCGCCCGCGAAGCCGTGTCACCCGAGCGGTCCGGGCCGGTCGAGGACCGGGCCGTCTACCAGGGGAACGACGAACCGGAACCGGGCCCGAAGTACGCGGACGGCGACCTCGGCGAAGCAGGGAGGGAGGAACGTGGCCGCTGACACCCCGGTATGGTCGCCGGAGGGCAGCCACGACGCGTGGCCCGAACCCGCCCCCGGCTCCCGGACCGTGCGCCGGCCCGCCCGGGGCCCCGCCGCCCGACTGCGCCGCCTGATCGGCATCCGCGAGGAGGTACTGGAGCGCGAGTCCGCCGAGCGTGCCCGCTACACCTGGTACGGGGCCATCGTCCTCAACACCGCCCTGCTCGGCGGGGCATCCATGGCCCTGGCGCTCTCCACCATCCGCGAGGGCACCCCCGTCGTGGTGGCCGTCGTCGTCGGAATGGTCTGGGCGTGGATCGTGCTGGCCCTGGACAGCTGGCTGGTCTCCAGCACCCACGGATACACGGGCGGCCGCGCGGTCCGCCTCCTGCTTCCCCGGCTGCTGCTCTCCGTGGTGCTCGGCCTCACCATCGCCGAACCCCTGCTCTTCCAGATCTTCGACCGGGAAATACGCCAGGAGATGGCCGTCACCCGGGAACGTGACCTGGCCGACTTCCGGGGACGGCTCACCGCCTGCAACCCGCTCGACGGCAAGGACACCACCGCCCGCCCCGGATGCGTCGACCACCAGCTCACCGTGAAGGGCGCACCGGCCGCGATCAGGTCGGACATCGACGACAACACCGCCGCCCTTGCCCGCCTCGACCGGCAGATCAGGACCGCCAACAACACCCTGGACGCCAAGAACGCCGCCGAGCGGCGGGAGTGCGGCCGCGACCGGTGGATCTGGCGGGGCAACGGATGGGACGTCACCGAGACCTGCGAGCGGGCCCGTGCCGACACCAGCGCGTACCGGAAGACCAGCAAGATCGCCGAGTACGAGGAGAAGCGCGCCGAGCTCGTCGCCCGGGGCAACACCCTCTCCGACCGGCTGACCAGCACCGGCACCGCCTACCGCGTCGACATCAAGAAGGCCATCGACACCAAGGTGGCGCAGCGGCAGCGCGAGCAGCAGCACGACGGGCTGCTGCTGCGCGCCGACGCCCTGTCGACGGTGGCCTGGTCCGACGGTTTCGCGCTCTTCATGATGTTCCTGCTGCACGCGGTGCTGCTGCTGGTCGACGCCATGCCGGTGCTCGCCAAGCTGATGAGCGGCCCGTCCGAGTACGACCGCAGGCTCGCCGAACGGCGCGAGGCCAACCAGCGGATCCACCTGGAGGACCAGGACGTGCTGCGCCAGTGCGCCACCATCGAGCACGAGGTCCAGCGCTACCGCACCGAGTTGTGGGCCGAGGAGGAGAAGGCCCGCATGGGGCACGCCCGCTTCAAGGCCCGTGCCGAACACGCCCGGATCCGCCGCGAGGAACTCGATGCGCGCACCGCCCGGCTGTTGAACGACGGGTGACCATCGCAGGGCCCGCGGGCCCTGCGGACGCTGATGCGAGGGTCCCGGAAACCGATCCGCTTCCGCGATGAATCACCGGGTCGCAGGAGATTCGTGAGATCCGCCGAAGAGCCGGCGGCAGCCGCTGCTGCCGCCGGCTCTCCCTCTTTTTCGTCACTCGCCGTAGCCGTCGGCCGGGGAGTCGCGCCGCTCGCCTGTCTGCACTAACCCGCCGCGCGCGGCGGACCGGGCGCCGCGAAGCTGTGGGACATACGCGCTCCCGTCGGCATCCCGGCGAAAGACGAAGAGAAGGTTCTCTCCCGTGCGTCCGTACCGAATGCGTCTGCACCGAATAGCACTGTGGGTCACCGTTCCGATGGTGCTTCCCCTCCTCGTGGCACCCGCCGGGGTGACGAAGGCCCGAGCCGTTCACGACCCGGCTCCGGAAGGGGCCCCGTCCGTGTGGCGGCCCGGAACGACCGCCGGGCCGGTCGCCGGCATCGGGCGCCCGTTCCCGGCCCTCGGGGCGGCGTCGATGGCCCCGCCCCGCCTGGTGCCCCGGCCGGCCATCGTGTCGCGTGCGCGGTGGCGGGCCGACGAGACCAGGCGCGACCGTCATGCGCACTACGCGGCAGGGGTCAAAGCGGTCTTCATCCATCACACCGACACCCCCAACGGCTACGACTGCGCCGACGTCCCCCGCACCCTGCGCAATCTGTACACGGGCCAGACCCGTGACCGGAGTTGGGGCGACCTCGGCTACAACTTCCTCGTCGACACGTGCGGCACCATCTACGAAGGCCGCGCAGGCGGCGCCGACCGCCCCGTCGTCGGCTCCCACACCCTCGGGTTCAACCAGGGCACCACGGGGATCGCGGCCATCGGCACCTTCGGGCCGGGGACGCCGGTACCGGCGGCCATGGAGCACGCGATCGCGGCGCTGGCGGCCTGGAAGCTCGGCCTGGGCGGCGTCGACGCCGCGGGCAAGGTGCGGCTCACCTCCACCAACGGCAAGAGCCGTTACGCCAAGGGCACTTCGGCCGAGTTCGACGCCATCTCCGGCCACCGCGACGGCTTCGCCACCAACTGCCCCGGCCAGGCGCTGCTCGCGCGGCTCCCCGCCATCCGCACCCTTGCCGCGAGCCTCCAGGGCGGGGCGTCACCGCTCTCGCCCTCCGGCATCCGCTTCGCCGCGAACCTGAACAGCCCTCGCCACGACGCCGCCCGCTGAGTCCGTGGCCGTGGCTTTGCCGCAGGCCGTTCCGCGGGCCGGGTCCGGATGGCATGATCGGCAGCGCTCCGCCGCACCTCGTGCGGCATGCCGATGCCGATCAGGGGGAAACATGGAACGCCGTCCGGCCGCGAGATCCGGCTTCAACTGGTGGCTGCCCAGCGTGTACGCGGCGGCCGTCGTCCTCACCGGGGCCCTCGGCTCGGGCCGGGCGACGGGGATCGTCGCGGCGGTGGGCGGTGTGCTGCTCGGCCTCTACTACGGCTTCGGCAGCAGGCTCCGCGCCCGCGGCTGACCCCCGCAAGGCCGCGCGGTCACGGCTGGGTCACCCTCAACTCCCGTACACCCGCGGGCTTCTGCGGGTCCTCGGACTCCACCGTCAGCCGTACCCACCGGGCCACCGCGCCCGCCCGGTACGGCTGCCAGTGCGTGCCGTCGGACGAAGTCTCCAGGCGGTACGAGAGCGGCCGCACGTCCGCCCACTCCGGTACGGCCGATGTCACCGCGCCCGCCCGCCCCAGGTCCACCGTCAGCGCGCCCTTCGCGCCGTCCGGGGACCAGGCGGTGGCCGGACTGCCGTCCACCGCGGCCACCGCGTACAGGCCGGGGGATTCCGAGGAAGCCGTCACCGGGCGGCAGCGGGCCGCGTCGGTGGTCGCGGCGAGGTCCGGGCGGCGGGTGGGGAGAGATAGCGTGCCGCTCAGCGTGCGGGGGCCGGCGGGGGTGTCGACGGTGAAGGGGGCGCCGGCGGTCAGCCGGACCGTCGTCGTCCAGGGGCCGATCGCGAGGTCGTACGTACGGCCCCGGTGGCGCAGGCCCGTCAGCGTGACACCGCTGCCCAGCTGCGGCGGCAGCATCGGATCCAGACGCACCCCGTCCTCCCGCAGCCGCAACCCCGTCAGACCATGCGTGAAGACCTGGAGGAACCCGCCCTTCCCGGTGAGGAAGTCCTCGGCGGGGGAGCCCGACAGCGGGTCCTGGGCGCCCGCCTTCGCGCCCCGGGCCTCGCTGAACAGGGCGTACGGACCGCGTATGAACGGGCGTACGGCGCGCTGGAGATAGGTGTACGTCGCACAGCCGGGCTCCCCGATCGTGGCCGCGTCGATCGCGTGGACCGAGTCGGTCATGGCCGGGCCGTCCGGGTCGGTGCGCTCCGCGTAGTAGTCGAGCGTGGTGGCGGCGGCTCCCGGCTCCATCGGCCACTCCAGCGGGTGGATCAGCAGCACCGTGTCGGCCTGCTTGATCGTCGAGCCGTTGTACCCCGCGTACTGGAGGAACAGCCTCCGCGCCGGGTCGTACGGGATGCGCAGGCCGTCCGCCACCCGCTTCCACCGGGCCGGTGCGGTGCGGCCGAGCAGGTGCGCCGCGCGGGTGGCGTTGCGCAGGGCGGTGGCGGCGACCGCGTTGGTGAAGACCCCGTCGGTGACGCCGTTGCTGTACTCGTCGGGGCCCGCGACCTCCTTCACCGAGTAGCTGCCGTCGTCGTTCGCGGTGGCCCGCGAGGCCCAGAAGTCGGCGATCCCGGCGAGCAGGGGCCAGCCGTGCCCGGCCAGCCAGTTACGGTCCCCGGTCGCCAGGTAGTACTGCCAGACGGCCAGCGAGACATCGCCCTGCAGGTGGTTCTGGGTGACGCAGTGCGGGGGGTTCCAGCTCTGGCACTCGGACCACAGCTCGCCCCTGCTCGCGCTCGTCCACGAATAGAACAGGCCCTGGAACCCCAGCTTCCGGGCGTTGGCGCGGGCCACGCCGCGGGTGCGGTAGCGGTACTCGACGACCGGGCGGGCCAGCTCGGGGCGGGTGACGAGCAGCCCCGGGTACATCCAGGTCTCGGCGTCCCAGAACACCAGGCCGGCGTAGTTGTCGCTGGTCAGGCCGGCCGGCGCGATGCTGTCGCGGGACCCGGTCCGGGTGGCGGCCAGCAGCCCGTACTGTGCCGCCCGCAGCCACTTCTGGAGGTCGGGACTGCCCGGTACCAGGATGTCGGCCGCCCAGGCCCGCCGCCAGGCGGCCGCGTTCGCCGTGAGCACCCCGGACCAGCCGCGCCGCCCCGCGCGCCGGGCGGCCTCGCGGGCGGCGGCGCGCGGGGCGGCGGAGGTGAGCGCGGTGTCGACGCCGACGTACTTCTCGAAGGTGTACGTGTGCCCCGAGCGCACCCGGTGCGTGCTGCGCGCCGCGACCGGCGCTCCGGCCCCCGGTCCGCCGGTGCGCAGCGTCTGCGCGATCGCGCCCCTGGTTCCGGTACCGAGGGTGCGGAACGTGCCGTCGGCGGCGAGGGCGATCCGGCGCGCGCCCCTCGGGTCGAGCCGGCCGGTGACGGTCGCGGTGCCGTTCCAGTGCGGCTTCACGCGCAGGCGTACGGCACCCGTGTGCACATCGGACCGGTCGGCGAGCACCTCGTACGTCAGATCGGTCGCGCGGCCGTCGGCCGTGGTCCACCGCAGTGACGTGCGCACCAGTCCGCAGCGCAGGAAGAGCGTCTGGCGGTAGTGCGAGATCCGGCCGGGCGGCGTGCGGGAGCCGTAGGTCTCGGTGCCGACGCGCACGTCGAGGTCGGTCCAGCTCGGCAGTGCGGCGATCACCTCGCGGCCGGCGGCGAGGTCCTTCTCGCGCCCGAACAGGCCGGAGACGAACGCGCCGTCGTAGCGCGGGGTGAACAGCGGCCAGCCGGTCTTCTCGCCCGACGCCGCGTATCCGGTGCCCGCCGCGGGCACCCGGTGGCCCAGGTACCCGTTGCCGGTGTAGGGGTCGTAGCCGGCTGCCTCGCCGAACCGGGTGGATGTCGGCGCCCAGGCGGGATCGGTGTCCCGGCCGCAGGCGGTGGCAGCCGCGGCGGGAGGCGCCGCCGTGGCGGGAGGCGCGGGGTACGGGACGGGGGCCGCAGGCGCGAGCAGTGCGCCCGTGACCAGGGAAACGAGGGACGTGAGGAGAACGAGGCGCGAGAGGCTCACCGTACGAAGGTAGGGAAGCGTGTGCCGCGCGGCGGTGCGCGGCACGCGGGGTGAACGGCTGACGGAGCGGCGGGCGCCGGTGCCGCGACGGGCCGGTCCGTGCCCGCCCCGGCCGTCCGCCCCGCCCTGCCCGGCGGGCCCGCTCCCTCAGCCCGCGAGGCCGGTCTTGAGGCCCGCGCCGCACAGCGGGACGACGATGCTCAGGTCCGTCCGGTCGCCGACCGCGGCCCAGCAGGCGACGCCCGTCATCTCCACGTAGAAGCCGCGTGCCGCCAGGTCCAGTTGCGCGGCGCGGATCTGGTCCTCGGTCACCGTGAGGAAGGTGCCGCCCGATTCCCTGACCGCGGCCAGGATGGCCCGTGCGCGCGGCGGGCGCGGGATGGCGATGCCCTCGGCGAGGGTGGCGGCGGCGGGCAGGGTGTCGGGAAGCAGGTCCTCGGCGCCCGCGCGGAAGGCGTCGGCCAGCGGCGAGACGGCTTCGGCCTGTACGGCGATCAGCGCCGGGCGCCGGTCGATCAGCCCCCGGGCGTGGAGCTCGGCGGTGGCCAGGGCCGCGCCGAGGAGAAGGGTGCCGTTGCCGACGGGTACGGCGATGGCGTCCGGGAGACGGCCGCCGAGGTCCTCCCACAGCTCGTACACGTACGTCTTCGTGCCGTGCAGGAAGTACGGGTTGAAGACGTGCGAGGCGTAGAAGGTGCCGGGGACGTCGGCGGCGGCACGGGCGGCGGCCGCGGTGGCCTCGCGGTCGCCGGGGACGATCTCCAGGCGGGCGCCGTGGGCCCGGATCTGCTCGGTCTTCTTCGGGGACGTGCCCTCGGGGACGTACACCGTGCAGGGGAGCGCGGCACGGGCGCAGTAGGCGGCGACGGCCGTCCCGGCGTTGCCGCTGCTGTCCGCGACGACGCGTTCGGGCGACAGCCGGCGGGCCAGTTCGGCGAGCATCACCGCGCCGCGGTCCTTGAAGGAGAGCGTCGGCATCAGGAAGTCGAGCTTGGCCGAGACCGTGCCGGTGAGCGGCACGAGCGGGGTGCGGCCCTCGCCGAGCGTGGTCGTGGGCGAGGAGAGCGGCAGCACCTCTTCGTAACGCCACAGTGAATTGACGCGCCCGGTCAGGGAGTTGACCGAGAGTGTGCCGGCGGCTTCGAATTCGAGGTCCCAGGGGCCGCGGCAGACCGGGCAGCACCAGGTGAGAGCGGTGGTGTCGGCGCGGGTGCCGTCCTGCGGGCAGATGTATGCGGGCATGCCGGTCAGCATGTCAGGCGCGTGGCGGCCCGATGGCGAAGGTATTGCAGAGCCCTGCGCACCCTTGTGCGATTCCCAAGAATCGGTCAATCTTTCGCTGTCGGCGGGGACTTGGGCGGCGCGGCATCGGCAACAGATGTTTGTCATGCCCATGCTGCCCAGTTGTCGCCCCGTCCGGCAGCAGGCGAACCCCCCACCAGTGCACCTCGATCGAGGAGGACCCCCCACATGTCAGTGACGCGTCACACCCCCCACGCGCGCCGAAGACTCGCCGCGGCGAGTGTCATGGCCGGTGCGGCCCTCGTGCTCTCCGGCGCCGCGGCGTTCCCCGCCTCGGCGTCCCAGCCGGCGCCCGAAGGTCTGATCCAGAACGCGGGTGCCCCGGGCACCATCAGCGGCAGCTACATCGTCACGCTCGACGAATCGGCGGCCGACGCGGGTTCCGCGGAGGGCCGGGCGCTCGCCAAGGAGTACGGCGCCGAGATCAAGAGGACCTACCGCACCGCCGTCAACGGCTACGCGGTGGAGCTCTCGGAGAGCCAGGCGAAGAAGTTCGCCGCCGACCCGGCCGTCGAGTCCGTCGTGCAGAACCGGACCTTCCACGTCACCGGCACCCAGCCCTCGCCGCCCTCCTGGGGCCTCGACCGGATCGACCAGAAGTCCCTCCCGCTGAACCAGAGTTACACCTACCCCGACAACGGGGGCCAGGGTGTCACCGCGTACATCATCGACACCGGTGTGCGGATCACCCACACCGACTTCGGCGGCCGGGCCTCGTACGGCTACGACGCCATCGACGACGACAACACCGCGGACGACGGCTACGGCCACGGCACCCATGTGGCGGGCACCGTCGCCGGGTCGTCGTACGGCGTCGCCAAGAAGGCGAAGATCGTCTCCGTCCGGGTCCTCGACGACAGCGGCTCCGGCACGACCGAGCAGGTCGTCGCGGGCATCGACTGGGTGACGGCGAACGCCGTCAAGCCCGCGGTCGCCAACATGAGCCTGGGCGGCGGGGCGGACTCGGTGCTCGACGCCGCCGTGCGCAAGTCCATCGCGTCCGGCGTCACGTACGCGGTCGCCGCGGGCAACGAGTCGACCGACGCCTCCACGAAGTCCCCGGCACGGGTCACCGAGGCCATCACGGTCGGCTCCACCACCAGCACCGACGCCCGCTCCAGCTTCTCCAACTACGGCAGCGTGCTGGACATCTTCGGCCCCGGCTCGTCGATCACCTCGGCCTGGAACACCGGAGACAGCGCCACCAACACGATCTCCGGCACGTCGATGGCGACGCCGCACGTCGCGGGTGCCGCGGCCCTCTACCTGGCCGACCACCCGAGCGAGAGCCCGGCGCAGGTCTCCGCCGGACTGGTCGCCGCGGCCAGCACCGGAGTGGTGACCAGCCCGGGTACGGGCTCGCCGAACCGGCTGCTGAACGTCGGCAGCGGCTCCACCACCCCGCCGGGCGGCAAGAAGTTCGAGAGCACGACGAGCTACACCATCGCCGACAACTCCACCGTCGAGTCGCCGATCACCGTCACCGGTGTCACCGGCAACGCGCCGGCCACGCTGAGCGTGCCCGTCAACATCACGCACACCTACAGCGGCGACCTGAAGATCGACCTCGTCGCGCCCGACGGTTCGGTCTACAACCTGAAGGCCTTCGGGACCGGTGGCAGCACGGACAACGTGATCACCACCTACACCGTGAACGCCTCGTCGGAGGTGGCCAACGGCACCTGGAAGCTGCGGGTCGCCGACAACGCGGCGGCGGACACCGGGAAGATCAACTCCTGGGCTCTGCAGTTCTGACGGCCACGGGGCTCTGACGTCCTGACGCGTCGTACTCGTGGGGCGGTTGCTTCGGCAGCCGCCCCACTTCCGTGCGAGAAGGAACGCGATTGGGGTGAACCGGGGGAGGGGAGGAGGCGTGAGAAGAGCTGAGAACCCTCTGGTGGTCGATGGCCGGATATGCGCAAGGACCTGGCGAATCATCACATCGAGTGAATCTTTGGCCTGTACTTGCGGTTCACAACCCACGGTTGTCAGGCTGTTGCAGACTGTCAACCTGTTGGGAGTGGCCTGTGACTTTCGGTGAGCAGCCCGCGTATCTGCGCGTTGCAAGCGATCTGCGAGAGAAGATCGTCAACGGTTCGCTGCCGCCGCATACGCGCCTGCCTTCGCAGGCCCGTATCCGCGAGGAGTACGGAGTCTCGGACACCGTCGCGCTGGAGGCGCGGAAGGTGTTGATGGCCGAGGGTCTGGTGGAGGGGCGTTCCGGTTCCGGCACCTATGTGCGCGAGCGCCCGGTCCCGCGGCGGATCGCCCGCTCCGGCTACCGGTCCGCGTCCGGTGCCAGCCCGTTCCGCCAGGAGCAGACGGCGGAGGGGGTGCACGGGACGTGGGAGTCCCGCAGCGAACAGGAGGGGGCGAGCGTCGAGATCGCCGGGCGTCTGGGCATCGAGCCGGGCGACCGGGTGATGCGGACGAGGTACACCTTCCGCGAGGCCGGGGAGCCGATGATGCTCTCCACCTCCTGGGAGCCGCTCGCCGTGACGGGGCGTACGCCGGTGATGCTGCCGGAGGAGGGTCCGCTGGGCGGCTGCGGGGTGGTCGAGCGGATGGCCGCGATCGATGTCGTCGTGGACAACGTGGCCGAGCAGGTCGGTGCGCGTCCGGGGCTGGCGGAGGAGCTCCTGGCGCTCGGCGGTGTGCCCGGACACGTGGTGATGGTGATCGAGCGGACGTACTACGCGTCGGGCCGCCCGGTCGAGACGGCGGACGTGGTGGTGCCCGCCGATCGCTACCGGGTCGCCTACCACCTTCCGGTCAGGTGACCGGTGGGCGGGGACCGCTGTCCGGCTTCGGTGACGACACGTTAACGCCCGGACGCCTCCCGTAACCGGCGGGCAATCACCGGCTGCATAAAGTTGTCATGTCCCGCTCTTACCGTCCGGTCCGTACCCGCACACCGGACGACGGACGGGAAGTCACCGATGACGGACACAGCCACACCGAAAGCGGCCGAGGACATCCCGGCCGGGGCCGACACCCCGGCCCGGGACGCCCCGGCCCGCAGCTACGCGAAGCTCGCCGCCGACGAGAGCCGCGAGGACTACTCCCTCCGCTACGCGCCGCACTCCTTCCGGCGCTGGTCACCGGCCACGGTGGCGGGCACCGCCCTGGGCGGGATCGCCTACCTCGCCGACTTCGCGATCGGCGCCTCGATCGTCTTCACCTACGGCTTCACCAGCGGACTCGCCTCGATCCTCGCCGCCGCGACGATCATCTTCCTCACCGGCGTACCGATCGCGCGGGCCTGCGCGAAGTACGGCCTGGACATGGACCTGGTCACCCGCGGCGCGGGCTTCGGGTACTTCGGCTCGACGCTCACCTCGCTGATCTACGCGTCCTTCACCTTCATCTTCTTCGCCCTCGAAGGCTCGATCATGGCGCAGGCCATGCACCAGGCCGTCGGGCTCCCGGTCGAGGCCGGCTATCTGCTCACCACGCTCATCGTCATCCCGATCGTCTTCCGGGGCATGGGGGCGCTCGCCAAGGTGCAGGCGTGGACCCAGCCGGTCTGGATCGTCGGCATGGTGCTGCCGTTCGTCGTGCTCGCCTTCGAAGCCCCCGACGCCTGGGGCACGTTCGGCTCCTTCGGCGGCACGGAGGGCGCGGGGTCCGGGTTCTCCTGGATCGGCTTCGGGCTGGGCACGGGCGTCGCGCTCTCGCTCATCGCCCAGATCGGTGAGCAGGCCGACTACCTGCGCTTCATGCCGGCGCGGACGGAGGCCAACAAGCGGCGCTGGAACCTCGCGGTGCTCGCCGCGGGGCCCGGCTGGGTCGTCATCGGGGCCGCGAAGCAGATCGGCGGCGCGCTGCTCGCCTTCGTCGCGCTGGAGGCCGTCGGCAAGACGCACGCGCTGGAGCCGATCGCGCCGCAGATCGAGGCGCTGCGGCCGTGGCTCGGCTCGTTCGCGCTGCCCGCGGCGGCGGTCTTCGTGATCGTCTCGCAGATCAAGATCAATGTGACCAACGCCTACAGCGGTTCGCTGTCCTGGTCGAACTTCTTCTCCCGGATCACCCACCGGCATCCGGGCCGGGTCTGGTACATCTTCCTCAACCTCTCCATCGCGCTCACGCTGATGGAGATGAACATGTTCGCCGCCCTCAACAAGCTGCTGGGCTTCTACTCGAACGTGGGCATCGCCTGGATCGCCGCCGTCGCCACCGATCTGGTCGTCAACAAGCGGATCGGGCTGAGCCCGCGGTACATCGAGTTCAAACGGGCCTATCTGTACGCGGTGAACCCGGCCGGATTCGGCGCGATGGTGATCGCCTCGACCGTCTCGATCCTGGCCTTCTTCGGGCTCTTCGGCCGTTACGCCGAAGCCTTCTCGACCTTCATCGCGGCCGGACTGGCCTCGACGCTCTGCCCGTTGATCGCCTGGGCCACGAAGGGGAAGTACTACCTGGCGCGGCCCAACCCGGTGAACGGTCCGGGCGTCGAGGTCGCGGACATCACCGCCACCCACACCTGTGCGGTCTGCGAGACCGCCTACGAGCTGCCGGACATCGCCGACTGCCCCGTGCGGTCCGGGCCGATCTGTTCGCTGTGCTGCTCGCTGGACGCCAAGTGCGGGGACGTCTGCCGCAAGCAGCCGTCGGCCGGCCCCGTCCTGATGCCGGTGCCGACGGTGCGCGCGACGGCGCCGGAGGCGGGATAGCGGGGGAGGGCGGCGGCGGAGCCGGTGGCTCAGGGGGCGCATTCGACCGGGTGCGCCCCCCGCTCGCTGACCGGAACGGTATCTCTTTGTGTAATTACGTATCCGTTGAGTGAAGGTCAGGCGTAGGCTCGGGCATATGCGTACTGCGGTTTCCTGGGGATCTTTACTGACGTGCACGCCGTTCGAGGGAGGGGCGCAATGCTCGGGAGGGACACGATGAGCGACAGCGGTGCCGTGCTCCCGTGGCTGGTGATAAGGCAGGACGACAACGGCAATCGCTATCGCGTCGGCAGGTACGCCACGCAGGGCGAGGCCCAGCGGATCGCCGACAAGCTCGATGAGCACGGCCACAAGCAGCTCTACTGGGTGGAGCGCGCAGAGCAGAGCGCCCGGCCCTAGGGCCTGTCTTTCGGGTCATGCCGGGCTCGCGGGGTCGCGAGGAGTGCGGCGGGGTGGGCGATCGTGCTCCGGCGCATGACCGCGCCCGCGTTCGCCCGCCCGTCGCGCAGGGCCTGCGGGGCAGCCCTTAGGGTCCTGTCCGACGGGGTTGCACGAGAGCGAAGGCGGAGTGATGTCGGTCCTGATCGACACGGTGGCATGGGTGCGGGTGGAGAACGGCAGGATTCTCTGCGCCCGACCACGGGGGAAGGACGTCTTCTACATCCCCGGCGGCAAGCGGGAGGGTCAGGAGACCGACCTGCAGACCCTGCTGCGCGAGGTCGAGGAGGAGCTCGCCGTGGCCATCCTGCCCGCGACCGTGTCCCACATGGGCACGTACGAGGCGCAGGCGCACGGTCATCCCGACGGTGTGGTCGTGCGCATGAGCTGTTACGCCGGCGAGTATCAGGGCACGCTGACCGTCAGCAGTGAGATCGAGGAGATGGCCTGGTTCTCCTACGCCGACCGGCCGCTCGTCCCGCCGGTCGACCAACTGCTCTTCGACGACCTCAAGGCCTCGGGCGCGCTGGCCTGAACAGGGCGCGGGCGCCAGCGGAGTTGACCCGTGCGGCCGGGCTCCCGGCGCCGGTGTGCGGGGGCGCCGGAGGCGGTCGACCGAGGCAGACGCCAAGGCGGCAGCGCGTGCCCGCCGCCTCGTGCGCCCCTTCTTCCCGGGTACATCTGTTCGTGCGCACGGCCGTACACCCGTACGCCCCACGTGTCGGCCCCGGCGATAGTTCACCCCAAATATCGGGTATGTGCTGAATAGTCCTTGCAAACAGGGCGTTCTCCGCTGCTGGTCTTGGGAAGTGATCGGCGTGATCGACAGTGAAGGCGACTGTGCCGAGTGGACCTTTCCGGCTGAGCCGGGCGCCGTGCGATCCGCACGGCACGCGGTCCATGGGGCGTTGACCGCCTGGGGGCTCGATGCCGCCGTCGGGGATCTGACAGTTCTGCTGGTCAGCGAGTTGGTCACCAACTCGATGCGCTATACATCGGGGCCCATCGGCGTCCGCCTGGTACGCCCTCATCCCAACGGTGACGCCCCCTCCGCCCATCCGGGACTGCTCGTGGAAGTCTCCGATCCGCTTCCGGATCCGCCCACCGAACGTATGGCGGGACCGGAGGACGAAGGGGGCCGGGGACTGCAGCTGGTGGCGTGTTCCGCCCGCCGCTGGGGGACCCGGCGGGGAAAGACCGGCAAGACCGTGTGGTTCGAGCTGGCCCTGCCTGGTTAGGAGTGGGGTGGGACGGACAGCGATCACCAGAGGTCGGCCAGAACCTGGCTGAAAGGGACTGAGACCGTGCTGTGATCGTGAACGCCGTGTCGGTTGGGGCCGGAGTGCTGAATACTGCGGGCATGACCGGTCCGGTGTGTGAGCTGGAGGGGACGGTCGCGTGAGCGAAATACCTGGGACAGCGGGCGGCATCGTGTGGCAGAGCAGCCCGCCTGGCTCGATCTACGACTACATCAGGGTCGCCTCCTTCTCGATCGGCCCCGATGGCCTGATCGAGCAGTGGAGCCGCCGGGCCGCCGGCCTCTTCGGCATTGCCGCGGACAGGGCGGTCGGCATGGATCCGGTCGAGGCATTCATGCCCGCCGAACTGCGCCCGGACGGCCGCCGCAGGGTCGGTGAGATCCTCGACGGCCGGGAGTGGACGGGCCTGGTCCCCTTCCGGATGCCGGGCGAGGAGGCCGTGCACGGGCTCGCCGAGATCTATGTGATGCCGAGCGAGACGGAGAGCGGGGAACGGGCCGCGCTCTGCATCGTCGTGGACGTCCGGGCACTGCGCCACATCGAGACGGACCTTGCCGCCTCCCAGGCGATATTCGGTCAGTCACCCTTCGGCTTCGTGCTGTTCGGTACGGACCTCTCGGTGATCCGCGCCAACCAGCGCTTCGCCACCGTCTTCGGCGGCCGGGCCGAGGACCACCGCGGCCGCACGGTCGACGACTATCTCTCCGGCACCGAGGCCGACCGGCTCACCGTCACCATCCAGCGCGTACTGGAGACCGGAGCGTCCGTCACCGATCTCCAGATCGTCGGCACCGCCCCCGGCGCCGGCAACCGCCACTGGTCGATGAACCTCTACCGCGTGCACAGCGGATCCGGCCGCCCCATCGGCGTCGCCGGACTGGCCACCGACGTCACCCGCAGGCACATCGCCGCCCGCGAGGCCGCCAGCGCCCGCCGCAACCTCGCCCTGCTCAACGAAGCCAGCGCCCGGATCGGCAACTCCCTCGACCTGGAGACCACCGCCCGCGAACTCCTCGACGTCGCCGTCCCCGGCTTCTGCGACCTCGCCTCCGTCGACCTCTACCAGGGGCTGCTCACCGGCGACGACGCACCGCCCGGCAGCTGGGATTCGCTCCGCCAGGAATCCGTCGGCGGCTCCGCCGAACTGCGCCGCGTCGCCCAGGCCAGCGCGGTGGCGGACGTCCTGCCCGACACCGCCGCGGAGACCGGCTCGCCCGAACTCGGCTCCGTGCACCGCTTCTCGTTCAACTCGCCGTGCGCCATCGCCCTGCGCACCGGCCATGTCGAGGACGTGCCCGGCGACGACCGGGGCTTCGTCCAGTCCACGCTCGCCGTGCCGATGGTCGCCCACGACACGGTGGTCGGTCTCGTGCAGTTCTCCCGCACCAAGGGCAGCGAGCCCTTCGGCGAGCGGGACCGGGGCCTGGCCACCGAACTCGCCGCCCGCGCCGCGGTCTGCATCGACAACGCCCGCCTCTACCGGCGCGAGCACGAACGCGCCCTGATCCTCCAGCGCAGCCTCCTGCCGCCCGGCGACCCGGTCGCCGCCGGCCTCGACATCGCCTGCCGCTACCTGCCCGGCAACACGGCCACCGAGGTCGGCGGCGACTGGTTCGACGTGATCGAGCTCCCCGGCCACCGCACCGCCCTCGTCGTCGGCGACGTCATGGGCCGCGGACTGCGGGCCGCCGTCGCCATGGGCGAACTGCGCACCGCCGTACGGACCCTGGCCCTGCTGGACCTGGAACCCGCCGAGGTGCTCTCCGCTCTCGACGAGGTCGCCCGCGGACTCGGCACCCCCGGCGGCGGGGGCGGCGGCTCCCAGTGGCCCTCGCGGGCCTCCCACAAGTCCCGGGAGGCGGACCTCTCCGAGGTCTACCTGGCGACCTGCGTGTACGCGGTCTACGACCCGGTCACCCGGCGCTGCACCTTCGCCAACGCGGGCCACCTCCCGCCCGCCGTCGTCGAACCCGGCGAGGCCGCCCTGCTGCTCGACGTGCCGCCCGGCATGCCGCTCGGCGTCGGCGGCGAACCCTTCGAGGAGGTCGAGGTCGAACTGAAGGAGGGCTCGCTGCTCGCCCTCTACACGGACGGGCTCGTCGAGTCCCGCGACCAGCCGCTCGACGAGGGCCTCGAAGCCCTGCGCACCGCGCTCGTCGAGCCGGAACGGCCGATCGAGGACGTCTGCGACCACGTGCTGAGCACCCTGGACACCGGGCACGGCGAGGACGACATCGCCCTGCTGGTGGCCCGTATCCAAGGGCTGCCGGACGACGCGGTCGGCGACTGGCGGCTGCCCCGCGAACCCCGCTCCGTCGGCCGGGCCCGCGAACTGGCCCGCGGCCGGCTGCTCGACTGGGGCCTGGACGAGCTGGTGGACACCACCGAACTACTGGTCAGCGAGCTGGTCACCAACGCCCTGCGGTACGGGGAGGGCGAGACAAGGCTCAGACTGCTGCGCGACCGTACCCTTGTCTGCGAGGTGTGGGACGCCGGACTCGTCCAGCCCCGGCGGCGGCGGGCCCGCGACACCGACGAAGGCGGGCGCGGGCTCCAGCTGGTCGGGCTGCTGAGCGTGGCCTGGGGGTCCAGGCGGACCCCGCGCGGCAAGACCGTCTGGTTCGAGCTGGCCCTGCCCGACGGGGCGCCGGCCGCCGAGCTCTCCGTGGAGCAGCTGCTGAGCATGTACTGAGCCGGCCGCCGGGCGGGCCGGCTCAGGCCGACAGGGTCAGGCGGCCTTCAGCGCGGCCAGCCGGGCATCGATCTCGGCGCTGTCGCCCAGGCTGTCCAGCTGCTCGAACTGGGCATCCAGGGACGAGGCGGCCAGCTCCTGCTTGCCCAGCGCCTTCGCCTCCTCGCGCCGCACCTTGTCCTCGAACCGGCTCAGCTCACTGGTCGGGTCGAGCACATCGATGCTCTTGACGGAGTCCATCATCCGGTTCTGCGCCTCTGCGGACTTGGCACGGGCCACCAACTCGTCCCGCTTGGCCTTCAGCTCCGACAGCTTGGTCCTCATCTGGTCCAGGCCCGACTTCAGCCTGTCCACCACCTCGGTCTGCGTGGCGATGACCGGCTCCGCCGTCCGCGCCTCCTTCTCCGACCGGAGCTGCCGGCCGAGCGCCACCTTGGCCAGGTTGTCGAACTTGTCCGCCTCCGCCCCGGACCCGGCCGCCCGCAGTTCGTCGGCCTTGCGGCTCGCGGCGAGCGCCTTGCCGCCCCACTCCTTCGCCGCGTCCACATCCTCCTGGTGGTCCTGTTCCAGCAGCCGCAGATTGCCGATGGTCGTGGCGACCGCCTGCTCGGCCTCCGAGATGTTGGCCGTGTACTCGCGGATCAGCTGGTCCAGCATCTTCTGCGGGTCCTCCGCCTGATCGAGCAACGCGTTGATGTTGGCCTTCGCCAGCTGGGTGACGCGGCCGAGAATGGTCTGCTTGGTCATGAGCTCTCTCCTTGTGCCCTTGTGTCCTTGTGCGCGTGGGTCTCTCCGGGGCCCCGGAGACGACCGGGGAGCCCTGTGCGGGGAAGCGGAACTGCGGATGAAGACCTCGGACGAGGTCCTGGAGCGGGCCCCGCGGCGGGCCCCGTGGCCTGCTCAGAACCGGCCGCCGCCACCGCGCCGGCCCCGTGTCCCCCCGCCGCCGAAGCTGCCCGGCCCGGCGGCCCCGCCGTGCCCCCCGCCGCCGAACCCTCCGCCGTGGACGCCGCCGCCGCGCCCGCCCCCGCCGCCCAGGAGGCCGCCGAGGATGATGCCGCCGAGCACCGCGCCGCCGACCCCGCCGCCCGTCCCCCGCGCACCGCCCGGACCGGTCCGGTTCCCGTACGCCCGCACGTCCTGTTCGGCCAGGCTCCGGGCCTGCCCGGCCAGCGCATCCGCCTGCTGCGCCTCGGTCAGCGCCCCCTGCGGATCCTTCGACCCGGCCAGCTCCCGCGACCGGTCGAGACGCCGCTGGGCCTCCGCCAGCCGGGTCCGGGCCTGGCTGCCCACCGCTCCCCGGTTCGTGGTGATGAAGTCGGCCGCCGCCGCGATCGCCGAACGCGCCGTGAGCACCGCCCCGTCCAGCAGGGCGAGGGCCCGCCGGTCGCCCTGATCCCGTTCGCGGACCCCGGCCAGCGCCGCGTCGAGCGCCGCGTCCGCCTCCTCCACCCTGCGCAGCGCGTCGATCGGGTCGTACGGCCCGGCCAGCATCTGGGCCCGCACATCGCCGAGCACCGACTTCGCGCGGGCGATCCGGCCCCGCAGACCGGCCATCGGCGCACCGTCCCCGGCGCCTTCGAGCAGTCCGCCCGCCTCGGCGAGATCGGTCTCCGTCTCGGTGAGGGCGGCGGGCAGCCGCCCCGCCGCCTCCGCGAGCTCCCGGCTCCGCCGCTCCACCGCGTCGACGAGGGTGGTCGCCTGGTCGACGGCGCCCTCGGTGGCCCGGATGTACACCGCCGCCGCGGAGTTGTTGGTGCTGTCCACCGACTGCCGGCCCCGGTTGAGGCTCGACGTGGCGAAGACGAGCCGGTCCTTGGCCTGCTCGATGTCGCCGGCGACGGCGGCGAAGGCCGGCTCCGGGTACTCCTCGCGCATCGTGTTCAAGGTGGCCTCGGCCGCCGCGACCCGGCCGGCGAGTGCCCGGAACGCGGCCTCGGCCGTGGCCAGGGCCTGCGGGGCGTCGCGTTCCAGGGCGCGCAGCCGGTCGAAGTCCGCGGACACGGCGTCCAGCCGGGCGCCCGCGTCCGCGCAGCGGCCGATGATCTCGTCCAGCATCCGGCGCCTGGCCGCCTCGTCCTCTGGAACGGCGTCGTCCAGTTGCTGACGCAGCCGGAACGCCGCCGTCAGCTCGCCCTTGGCATGGTCGACGGCCTCGGTGAACGGGGCTGCCGCCTCCTCGCCGAACTGGGCGGTGGCGAACCCCAGTTCCTCCTCGCTGGTGCGGACCGCGTCGTCGGTGTCCACCAGCGCCTCCTTCGCGCGGGCGTCCAGCTCCGGCAGCGGCTGCGGCGACCCGTCCGGTGCGGCGGAGGCGGGGCCCCAGCCCTTCGCGCCGGGCGTGGTGCGGGTCGTGGCGCGCCGCCTGCGCCGGGTGTACGCGTAGCCGGCCAGCGCCGCCGCCCCGGCGACGACGACCCCCGGGAGGATCAGGTCCGCGGTGCTGGTGCCGGTGGATTCACCGGTTCCGGGGTCGGCGGCACCGGGGGTGATGGCCGGGGTGGGCACGGGCTTCCCGGCCAGTACGGCGGAGTACCCGTCCGCCGCGCCGATCGCCGCGCCGGCCCAGTCGTGCTCCCTGAGCGCGGGCTCGATCGCGGTGCCCGCCACGTCCTGGAGCTGGGCGTCGGTGAGGCGGGAGCCCTGTTCGACGGTGTACGCGTACTGCCGGTCGTGGGTGGCGACGGCGAGCAGGACGTCGTCGCGGCCGAGGCCGTTGCGGTCGGCCGTGGCATCGGCCCAGTTCTGCGCGGACCACCCGGAGAAGTCCCGTACATACACGACGAAGAGCTGTACGCGGCGGTCCGCGTACAGCCGGTCGAGTGCGGCCCGCACCTGGTCCCTGCGGTCCCCGAGCGCCCCCACCTTGTCGGTGATCTGGCCGTCCCGGGACAGCGTGACGGGATCGTCGGCGCGCGCGGCCGGTGCTGCGGGAAGGGCCGGTGCTGCGGCAACGGCCGGTACTGCGGGGAGGGCCGGCCCGCACACCGTCATCAGCGCGGTGAGCAGGGCCCGGCCCGGTATGGATATCCGGGTACGACTCACGGGCGGCGTCACATTTGTGAGGCTATGTCCACCCTGAGTCACCCGCGACCCGGCGACCCGGCCCGCCATCGGTGTCCGGGCGGTGCGTCATGATGCCCTCCTGCAGCGACGGCACACCGACACACAGGGGGAGACGGACGTGCTCACGGGAATCAAACGCGGGGCCGGGCGGATACGCGAACGGGCGGCCCGGTTCCGCTGGACCTGGCCCAGAAGGATGGTGCTGGGGGCGGTCCTGGTGATCGTGGTGCCGGTCCTCACCGCGGGCATCGCCCTGCGGCTCAACTACTCCGGCGACCCGGGCGACGACACCCGCACCCGGGGCCGGGACGCCATCTGGCTCGGCCATGCCTGGGTCGACGGGCGCAAGGACGACGCCAACCTCGCCGCGTTCGCCGACCGGATCGAGGGGACGGGGATCAAGGACCTCTACGTCCACGCCGGGCCGCTGGAGCACGACGGCACCCTGCCCGCCGACCGCTACCCCCGGGCCCGGTGGCTGATCGACGCCGTGCACCGCACCCTGCCCGGCATCCGGGTCCAGGCCTGGCTGGGCGACGTGCTGGCCACCGAGGGGCCGAACGGGCTGCGCCTGGAGCGGGCCGCGTCACGCATCGCCGTGGTCGCGTCGGCCCGGCAGATCCTGGAAGCCGGGTTCGACGGCGTCCACTTCGACCTGGAGCCGCTGCACTCCGACGACCGCCACTACCTCTCGCTCCTGGACGACCTGCGCACGCTCACGAAGCCGCGCAAGGCACAGCTGTCGGTCGCCGCCCACCAGATCGACCCGCTGCCCTCGGCGCACCGGGTGCTCGGCGTGGGCAGCGGGGGCAGCGAGAAGTGGTGGTCGCAGAAGTTCTTCGGCCAGGTCGCGCGCCGGGTCGACCAGATCGCCGTCATGTCGTACGACACCTGGATGCCCCTGGAGGGGTTGTTCGGCGGCTATGTCGCCCAGCAGACGGCGCTCGCCCTCGAAGTCACGCCGAAGGACACCGATCTGCTGATGGGGCTGCCGTTCTTCCACGAGGACGACCTCGGACACCACGAGTCGGCCGAGACGGTCGCGGCCGCGGTCCGGGGCACCCGGCTGGGCCTGGGGCGCACCGACCGCGGCCGCGAACGGTTCGGGGTCGCGCTCTACGTCGACTTCGCCGCGCGGGAGGGCGACTGGACGGCGTACCGCGCGGGCTGGAACTGAGCGGAATCGGGCCGAGCGACGGCGTACCGGGCCGGGGCCGGGCCCCGAGCGCTCCGCCCCGGACCGGTACGCCGCCACGTTTCAGGTGGTTCGGACAGCTCTGACAGCTCTGACAGCTCTGACAGCTCGGACGGCTCAGATGGAGAACCGCTCCTTGGCGAGCAGCGGCCGCACCTTCGACTGGAACCCGCCGGTGCGGAACGGCCGTTGCAGCAGGCCGGGGCGGATCGCCTGGGCCAGCGCCGCGGCGATCATGCCCTGGTCGAGCGCGAGCAGGTAGTCGCTGACCCGGCCGGTGCCGACGTTGACGGAGTCCCGGAAGCCGTACCCGGGGTGGTAGGCGCCGAAGTCGCGGTCGAGCGCGCGCAGGTTGGCGATCGCTTCGTCCGGCGCGTAGGGCAGCGCGAGGAAGGAGGCGTGCGGGGTGACCACGCCGTTGGTGAACGCCGAGGCGGGCGGCAGCGGTTCGCCGTCCTTGGTGTACGTGCGGTCGGTGTTGGAGGCGTAGCCGTCGACCTGCATGCCGATCGCGTCGACGCCGTACTCCTGGTAGCCGCCCTCGGGGATGTTGGCGGGGGAGAAGCCCCAGTACCCGTACCCCGCCTCCTGCATCCCGTGCTCGATCTGGCTGCGGACGTAGCGGCGGTGGTTGAGGCCCCAGGACCTCGGCGACCACTCCGCCTCCGGCACGAACAGCGGCACCATCAGGGCCTCGAACATCGACCCGCCCCAGGTGGGCACGATCTTCCGGCCGCGATGGGTGTAGTGCCCCTGCCAGACCCGTACGCCGTCCATGGCGACGTAACTGCCCTGCGGGTACTGCTCCTGGCCGTGCTCGGGCAGCATCGTGCGCAGCAGGTGCCAGTAGTGGTCGGCGGGCAGCGAGCCGTCCGCGATGCCGAGGTAACTGGCCATCCGGGGCTCGGTGTTGAGCGCGCCGTAGTGGTGCCCGGTGGGCTCCTCGGTGTCGGGCCAGAACCCGCCGCGCAGCTGGCCGGGGCCGGCGACCGGGTCGGCCGGGTCGTACGGCGTGTAGTAGTACGACCAGTCGGCGGTGGCCAGGATGCGGGCGACGCGGGGGCGCAGCGCGGGCGCGGCGTCGGCGGCGATGCGCAGTCCGGTGACCAGCCAGGCGTTGTCGACGGAGGAGAGGAACGGGCGGACCGGGTCGCCGGTGCCGGGCCACTCGGTGAGGACCGAACCGTCGTGCGCGTCATACCAGTTGAGCCAGAAGCCGTGGTGGCGTTCCAGCTTCTCGACGGCCCGCACGGTGTGCTCCAGCCGTCGGCGCATCGTGTCGTCGTCGATCACCCCGAGCCCGGCGGCGGCCACCGTCGACCAGAGGCCGCAGCCGATGTTGGTGGGGGAGGTCTGACGCGACTGGACGGGGGCGCCGGGCCCGCTGACGTCGATCTTGTCGACGGCGAGACCGAAGTCGGTCGTCATGGCCTCGATCGACCGGTACGTGTCGCGGAACCAGCGCAGCAGCAGCGGTGCGTGCGAGCCGCGCGCCGGCCGGGCGGCGGCGCCCGCCGGGGGAGCGGCCACGGCTCCCAGCGACAGGGCGGCGGCCCCTGTTCCCGCTGCGGTGAGAAACGTACGACGGTTCATCAGAACCCCTCGAAGAAGAGCCACCGACTGTGGGCGGTGGGCGGATTTCGTTCGTCGGTCGTGAATCTGCGGGCGCGGGGCGCCGTGCCTCGTACGGCATCGGCGTGCGCCGCCGCTCGTGAGCAGGGCAGAACACGAGCGGCGCCGTACGCGGGCACAGGGCCCGAAAGGCCCTGCTGTACGGGAACCGGCGTCCGTCAGGTGCCGCCGGTTCCCGTACGGGCGGGAGCCGTCAGGTGGCTCCCGGTCGGGAGGAGCCGACATCGGTCGGCTCGGGGCCGAGGTGGGTCGGCCCGGGTGGCCGGCGTCAGCCGGCGATGCGCGGCAGGGCGCGGGTGCGGCCCATCTCGCCCAGCCAGAGCGCGGACGGCTTGGGCAGCCGCTCGAAGGTCTCCGGGTCCCAGCCGATCAGGCCGAAGGTGGGCTTGTAGGAGCCCCACTCGTAGTTGTCGAGCGCGCTCCAGGCCAGGTAGCCCTGGATGTTCAGGCCGTCCTGGATCGCGGAGGCGACCTCGTTCAGGGCGCCGGTGTAGTAGTCGACGCGGCGGCTGTCGTCGTCGGTGGCAATGCCGTTCTCGGTGACGATCAGCGGGATGCCGTTGCCCAGGACCTCGGCGGTGTGGCGCAGCGCGTAGCCGACGGCGGACGGGTAGTACTCCCACTGCGTGAGGGTGCGCTCGGCGCCCTCGGCGGTGGGTATCGGGCCGTCGGTGCCGATCCTGGTCCGGGTGTAGGACTGCACACCGATCCAGTCGTCGCCGCGGGCGGCCTCGATGAAGACGTCCTCGCGGGGGTGCCGGTAGGCCGCGGTGACCTCCTCGGCGCCGGGCAGGGCCTGGTAGACCTGGTTGGCGATGGTCCAGCCGACCTGGATGTCCGGGTTGATCGCCCGGACCTCCTTGACGGCCGCGTGGTGCGCGGCGATGACGGCCTCGGTGGTCTCGTCGTCGGGGGTCGGCAGCCCGGCCGGCGGGAAGCTGTTGTCGCCCCGCTTGGCCTGGCCGGCCATGACGGCGATCATGTTCGGCTCGTTGATGGTGCAGACGTGGCCGACGCCCTCGGCGATCACCGGCGCGCAGGCCGCGACGTAACGCGCGAAGAGCTCGGTCGCGCCCTCGGCGGTCCAGCCGCCGCGCGCCTCGAACCACTGCGGCACGGTGAAGTGGTGCAGGGTGATCATCGGGCGCAGGCCGCGCTCGATGGCGCCCTCGACCATGCGGCGGTAGTGGGCGAGTTCGGCCCGGGAGAACCGGCCCTCGGCCGGCTCGATGCGCGCCCACTCGATGGAGAACCGGTAGTCGGTGAAGCCCAGACCGGCCAGCACGTCCATGTCCTCGTGCCAGCGGTGGTAGCTGTCGCAGGCGTCCAGGCTGGGCTCCTGGATGTGGGTGCCCGCGGCGTGCTCCTTGACCCACCAGTCGCTGTTGGTGTTGTTGCCCTCGATCTGGTGGGCGGCCGTGGAGGCGCCCCACAGGAAGTTTTCCGGGAACGGGACCTGGGTGTGCGTCATCGCAAACTGTCTCTCTGGTGATGAAGGGGTGTGGCCGACGGGGTGTGGGGCCGTGGCCTCGTACGTTTCGGTGGGGCTGCCGGGACCGGCCCTACTTCATGCCGGCCGTGGCGATGCCCTGGGTGAAGTGCCGCTGGAGCGCGATGAACAGGATCACGACGGGCAGGACGACCAGCAGGGAGCCGGCCATCAGCATGCCGTTGGAGCCGCCCGCCTTGTTGGGGTCGGTGGCGAAGGTGGCCAGGGCGACCGGCAGGGTGTACTTGTCGGGGTCGTTGGTCGCGATGAGCGGCCAGACGAAGTTGTTCCAGGAGCCCAGGAACGTGAAGATCGAGAGCGTCGCCAGTGCGGGCTTCACCAGCGGCATCACGATGCGCCAGAAGATGTACCACTCACCGGCGCCGTCCATCCGGGCCGCTTCCAGCAGCTCGTCCGGGATCGACTGCATGAACTGCCGCATCAGGAAGACCCCGAAGGCCCCGGCGGCGAACGGCAGCACCAGACCGGCGTACGAGTCGATCAGATGCAGCTTGCTCATCAGCACGAACAGCGGCAGCAGCATCAGGTTGCCGGGCACCATCAGGGCGCCGAGAACCAGGCCGAAGATCTTGTTGCGGCCGGCGAAGTTCAGCTTGGCCAGGGCGTACCCGAGCATCGAGCAGAACACCAGGTTCGAGACGGTGACCAGCACCGCCACGATCACCGAGTTCATGAAGTACAGCGGCAGATCCAGCTTGTCGAGCAGGTCCCGGAAGTTCTCCAGGGTCCACTCGGTCGGGATCCACACGGGCGGGCTGGCCGTCAGTTCCTGTGGTGTCTTGAAGGCCGAGAGGGCCATCCACAGGAACGGCGCCGACATGATCAGCAGGCCGATCGACAGCAGGACGTAGACGAGGACGCGCTTGGGGTTGCGGGCCTTCTTCACCCTGGACGGCGGCGTGTTGCCGGGCTGCTTCGACGGCGCCGTCGAGACGGCGCCCGGTGCACTGGTGGCGCTCATTTCGTGTTGTCCTTCAGCAGTCGGAGCTGGAGCACCGTGATGCCCATGATCACCACGAAGAGGACATACGCCATGGCGCTCGCATAGCCCATGTGGAAGAAGTTGAAGCCCTCGCGGTACATGTTCAGCGAGACCGTGAGCGTGGAGTCCGAGGGACCGCCCTGGGTCATCACGAACGGCTCCTCGAAGACGTTGAGGTAACCGATGGTCGTGATCACCGTGGCGTAGAGCAGCGTCGGCCGCAGCAGTGGCACGGTGATGCCCTTGAACTCCTGCCAGGCACCGGCGCCGTCCAGCCGCGCCGCCTCCCGCACCTCGGTGGGGATGGCCTGCAGACCGGCGATGAAGAGCACCATGACCGTGCCGAGGTTGCGCCAGACCGCCATCGCGATCATCGACGGCATGGCGAGCGTCTCGGAGCCCAGGAAGTCGGGCGAGGTGAGGCCCACTTCGGAGAAGAGCCCAGCGACGAGCCCGTCGCTCGGGTCGAGCACGAACCGCCAGACCACGGCGACCGCGACGATGGTGGTGACCACCGGGGCGTAGAAGCCGACGCGGAAGAAGGTCCGTGCCCGGTCGATGCCGTTGTTCAGCAGTACGGCGACGACCAGTCCGAGGAAGATCGTCAGCGGTACGCCGACCACCACGAAGTACGCCGTGTTGAACAGCGACTTGAGGAACTTCTCGTCGCTGAACAGGTTGACGTAGTTCTCGAAGCCGATGAAGTTCGCGTCCAGCGGGTGCGTGACATTGCGCAGCCCGAAGTCGGTGAAGCTCATCGCCAGCGTGGCGAGGATCGGGAACGCCATGAAGACGAGGAAGAGGACGAGGAAGGGGGTGGAGAACAGCCAGCCGGCCAGGTTCTGCACGCCCATCGACTTCTTGCCGCCCCGGCGACCTGCGGGCCCGGAGGCCGGGGACCCGGAGGCCCCCGGCCCGGCCTGCGCCTTGGCCGACTGCTCGGCCTTTGCGGTCATGGTGCGCATGACTCCTACTTCGTCCGGCCTTCGATTACTTCAGAAGGCCTTCGATTTGGGACTGGGCCGTCTTGAGCGCGTCCTCGGCGGACGCCTTGCCCTGGGTGACCTTGGCGATGGCCTGGTCGACCTTGTCGGTGATCTCCGTCCAGTTGGACAGCGACGGGGACGACTTGGCGGTGTCCATCTGCTTCTTGAACACCTGGAGGTTGGTGTCGTCGGCCAGGTCGCCGGAGGTCCAGGCGGAGGTGTTGGCCGGCAGGTCCTTGGTGCGCTTGTACCAGTCGGCCTGGCCCTTGGTGTCCGTCAGGTACTTGATGAACTCGGTGGCAGCGGCCTTGTGCTCGCTGTCCTTGGAGATCACCAGGGAGGAGCCGCCGGCCATGGAGGCGGAGGTCTTGTCGGCGGGCACGTTGGCCACCGCCCACTTGCCCTTGATCTGCGGCTGGCCCTCGTTCAGCAGGGTGACGTGCCAGGGGCCGCCGAAGAACATCGGGACGCGGCCGTTGCCGAAGTCCTTCACGACGTCGTAGCCGGGCTGCACGGACTTGTTCGAGAGCCCCTTGTCGAAGTACGAGCCGTACTCCTTGAGCGCCTTGACGGCCTCGGGGCTGTCGATGACGGCCTCGCCCTTGTCGTTGACGATCTCGCCGCCGGCCGAGTACAGGAAGGAGTAGAAGTTCTGCACCGTGTCCAGGCCGCTGGGCTGGATGGACAGGCCCCACTTGGTCCCGGCCTTCTTCTGGTAGGCCGAGGCGAGGTCCTGCATCTCCTTCCAGTTGCTCGGAGCCTTGGTGACGCCGGCCTTCTCGGCCAGGTCGGTGCGGTAGTAGAGCACGCGGGTGTCGACGTACCACGGCACGCCGTACGCCTGGCCGTCCACCTCGCCCTGCTCCCAGCCGGACTGGAAGAAGTCCTTCTCGTCGAAGGTCTTGGTGTCGACCGGCTCCAGCACACCGAGCTCGGCGAACTCGCCCATGTAGCTGCCGCCCATCTGCGCCACGTCCGGCAGGGTGCCGGCGGCGGCCGCGGAGACCAGCTTCTGGTGGGCGACGTCCCAGCCGACCGGGGTCACCTTGACGGTGATGTTCGGGTTGGCCTTCTCGTAGACCTTGGCCACATCCGCGAGCTTCTCGCCCTCGGCCCCCATGGCCCAGACGGTGAGCGTCTGCTTCTTGTCCGCGGCGACGTCGTCGCCGGAGCTGCCGCAAGCGGTCAGGCCGAACGTGAGCGCGCCGGCGACAGCGATACCGATCGAGGCGTTTCTGGCGGTGCGGGGCATGGAGGGCTCCTCCTTGAGCAATCCTGATGTATGCGCTGCCTGTAAGCGCATACATCACTCTGCGGCAGACATTCGGGAATCCGCAAGAGGGTGCTAGGTCACACTCGTGCAACGTGCTGGACATCTGAATGTTCAACTTGCACGGTAAGTATGCCAATTGCGAAAATGGGGGTGATGTGACCGATTTCGCTACGGGGCAGGCTCGGCTGCCCGGATAGTGATCAAGGACTGTGCCGCCGGGGCCGGGCCCGTTACGGTCGTGGTCATGGCTTCGTTCGCACATGACTTCCCCTTCGATCCGGCACACGGCCAGACGCTCCAGGACCTCCTGCGCGTCCCCGCTCCCGCCGCCCCGGACGATTTCGACGCCTTCTGGCGCGACCGGTACCAGGAGGCCCGCAAGGTCGCCACGGAGCCGGAGCTCGGTCCTGTGGAGGAGGAGCGCGACGGGGTACGGATCCACGGCGTGACATTCACCTCGGTGGGCGGGGTGCGGATCGGTGGCTGGGTGGCGCTGCCGGCCGAGGGGGCCGCGGAGCACGGATTCGTGATCGGACACGGCTACGGCGGCCGTGACCGGCCGGGCCCCGACGTGCCGCTGCCGCTGCCCCGGGCCGCGGCGATCCTGCCGTGCGTACGGGGCATGGCGACGCGCGGTGAGCACCCGGGGATCCCGGGCGTGTCCAGCGCGCACGTGCTGCACGGCATCGCCTCGCGCGACACATACGTCATCGGCGACTGCGTGGCGGACCTGTGGTGCGCGGCGTCGGCGCTGCACGAGCTGGTGCCGGAGCTGGCGCCGGGGGAGGGCGGCTCCGGCCTCGGCTACCTCGGGGAGAGCTTCGGCGGCGGGCTGGGCGCGCTCGCGCTGCCCTGGGACGACCGGTTCGCGGCCGGGCAGCTGACGGTGCCGACCTTCGGCAACCACCCCTTGCGGCTCACCCTGCAGTGCACCGGCAGCGGCGAGTCGGTGCGGGCCCACCACCGGGAGCACCCCGAGGTCACCGAGGTGCTGCGGTACTTCGACGCGGCCACGGCCGCGACGCGGCTGGAGCTGCCCACGCTGGTGGCCGCGGCGCTCTTCGACCCCTCGGTGCCGCCGCCGGGGCAGTTCGCCGTGCACAACGCGCTGGCCGGCGAGCACGAGCTGCACGTGCTGGACGCGGGGCACTTCGAGTACGAGGGCACGGCGGCCGAGGCTGCGGAGCTCAGGGCGGCCCGGCAGCGGTTCTTCGGGGAGTGGCTGGGCGGGACCCGGTAGCCGGTACGAGGGCCGGCCCGTCCGGGCCGGCCTTCGTCAGCCGCAGCCGCAGCTGGCGCGGCGGATCAGCGACACCGGGAGCATCAGCGACACCGGCTCGCTGCCGCTGTTGCCCAGTCGCTGGACCAGCAACTCGACCGCCTGCTCGCCGAGTTGACGGATCGGCTGGCGTACGGTCGTCAGCGGCGGCCGGACGATCCGGCTCAGCGGAATCCCGTCGAAGCCGGTCACCGCGATGTCCTCGGGCACCCGCACCCCGCGCCGCTCCAGCGCCCGCAGCGCGCCCACCGCCATCTGGTCGTTGGCGAAGAGCACCCCTTGCGGCCGTTCGCCCGGCCGGTCGAGCAGCGCCTCCGCCGCCCGCGCGCCCTCGGCCTGCGTCATCATCTCGGCCCGCAGATCGGGCTCGTCCGGCACCGGCAGCCCGGCGTCGCGGCACGCCTGCCGGAAGCCGAGGAACCGCGCCTCGGCGTCGGGCGACTCGGCCTCGCCGCCGACGAAGGCGAGCCTGCGCAGCCCGTGGTCCTCGATCAGGTGGCGGGCCAGTTCGCGCTCGCCGTCGGCGTTCGCGACGACGATGTGGTCGAGATGGTCGATCTCGCGGGGGCCGGCGATCATCACCACCGGAAGCCGGCGCGATATCACTTCCAGGTCCTCGGTCGGCACGGTCTGTGCCAGCACGGCGAAACCGTCGACCCGCCCCGCGACCTTCGCGACGAGGCTCTCCGGCCCGCCCTCCAGCGAGGCGGCGATCAGCAGCGCGTAACCGTGCCGCCGCGCCGCCCGCTCCATGCCGCGGATGATCTGGTCGGAGTAGAGCATCACCGCGTCGTCGGCGTCGTTGTCCGCCTCCGCGTCGGCCTCGGCGTCCGGGTCGGCGTAGTCGGGGAAGCAGAGGCCCAGCACCCCGGTGGTCCGGCTGGCCAGGCCGCGGGCGTTCCCGCTGGGTACGTAACCGAGCTGGCGGGCGGCTTCGAGGACCCGCTCACGGGTCTGGGCGCGTACCGAATCGGGGGTGCGGTAGACCCGCGAGACCGTGGCAATGGAGACGCCCGACCGCTCGGCGACGTCGTACACCGTGGGGGCGCTCACTCGACCGACCGTCCGCTTCTTGTTCCGTACCGAAGCACCTGCTGTTGCATGTACCGACCCTCTTCTGAAAGCGCATTCACCCTAGATCGCGGGCCGTGCGGCGGGCAAGACCGTCAAGAAGAATGACAGGCAACCTTGCAAGGTTGCCTGCGTATTGTTTAGGTTGAGGGCATGCCGGAACCGACTGGAACCACCCCCGCCGGGCGTCGCGCCGCCCCGTCCACCGAGCCGGACGCCCAGCAGCTGGCGACAGAGCTCACCGCCGTGGTCGGCCGGTTGGTGCGGCGGCTGCGCAGTATGTCCACGGGAGATCGGCTCACGCCGACGCAGCGTTCGGTGCTCGCCAGGCTGGACCTCGACGGGCCGGCCACCACGGCCGCGCTGGCCCGCGCGGAGTACGTGCGTCCGCAGTCCATGCGGCTGACTCTCGGCGCGCTGGAGAGCCAGGGGCTCGTCGAGCGGGCCCCCGATCCGGCGGACGGCCGCAAGTCGGTGATGTCGCTCACGGAGTCCGGGGCCACGACGCTCGCCGAGGTCCGGGCCGCCAAGCACGACTGGCTCGCCAGGGCCATGGAGGCCGAACTCGACGGCGTCGAGCGCCGCACCGTGGCCGAGGCCGTCGAGCTGATCGGCCGGCTGACCGGGCACTGACGGCCGGCGCCGGCCGCGACCGGCACGCCCGCCCCCGCACCCCCACCCGTGCCCATCGGAACCGAACCGTCCGCCCACACCACCCAGGAGCGCCACCATGACCGCCACCACCCTGGACCCGAGGACCGCCCTGGTCGTCGTCGATCTTCAGAAGGGCATCCTCGGCCTGGACACCGCCCACCCCGCCGCCGACGTCGTCGCCAACTCCGCCGCCCTCGCCGACGCCTTCCGGGCCAAGGGCCTCCCGGTCGTCCTGGTCCACGTCGTCGACGGTGCCCCCGGCCGCAACGAGGCCCCCATGGCGTCAGGCGGACAGCTGCCCACCGACTGGGCTGACATCGTGCCCGAGCTCGGCCCGCACGAGGGCGACATCGTGGTGACCAAGCGCACCTGGGGCGCCTTCCACGGCACCGACCTCGACCTCCGGCTGCGCCGGGCAGGCGTCACCCAGCTCGTCCTCACCGGCATCGCGACCAGCATCGGCGTCGAATCCACCGCCCGCGCGGCCCACGAGCACGGCTACCACGTCACGATCGCCACGGACGCGGTCACCGACCTGGACGCCGACGCCCACCGCAACAGCGTCGGAAGGATCTTCCCGCGCCTGGGCGAGACGGACACGACGGAGGCGATCATCGAGCTGCTCGGCTGATCACCGCGACCGGTCGGTCCCCCGATTCCCCCGGGGCCGGCCGGTTTCTTGTTTCCCGGGGCCGGCCGGCCCCGTGCGGCGCGGCAGCCGGGGCACTCCGCCGCACGGGTGAGGTTTCGGGCCTGCACGCCGTGTCTGCGCCGCCTCCCGCGCGAGGGCGCTTTCAGTGGGTGGACGTTATCGGTGTGATCAACTGCATATGCCACCAGAAACGCACAATCCGGCACACCCGCGGATGGGTGGGTCGGGCCGGCCCCGGAGGTATCAGCCATGTCCCACGTCGGCGTCCCGCGGGGGACGGCACGAAAGCGCCGCTCCCTCGCGCTCCTCACGACCGGTGTGCTGACGCTCCCCGTGCTGGCCGGCTGCAGTTCCGGCGACAGCGGCGCGAGCGGTACGACGGCCCCCCAGGACATCGCGGTCGCCGCCCGAAACCTGGTCGCCGAGGGCGGGACGGTCAACTGGGCCGTCGACGCCCTGCCCACCACCCTCAACGCCTTCCAGGCGGATGCCGACAGCACCACCACCCGGATCACCGGCGCGCTGCTGCCGACGCTCTTCCCGCTCGACGCCCAGGGCAGGCCGCGGCTGAACCCGGACTATCTGGAGTCCGCGAAGGTGGTCGAGAGCGAGCCC
The DNA here is from genome assembly GCF_042891445.1 of Streptomyces sp. NPDC001890. Classification (NCBI taxonomy): domain Bacteria; kingdom Bacillati; phylum Actinomycetota; class Actinomycetes; order Kitasatosporales; family Streptomycetaceae; genus Streptomyces; species Streptomyces sp. NPDC001890. Next base: position 626,860 of record NZ_JBIATE010000002.1, read on the forward strand.
AGGCAGGTGGTGCTCTACCGGCTCAATCAGCAGGCGGTGTGGAGCGACGGCCGGGAGATCGGGGCCGCCGACTTCGTCGCCCAGTGGCGGGCGCTGAGCGGCAAGGACACGGCGTTCTGGACCGCCCGCAACGCCGGGTACGAACGCATCGAGAAGATCGAGCGGGGCGCCGACGACCTGGAGGTACGGGTCACCTTCGCCAAGCCGTACGCGGACTGGCGCTCGCTGTTCTCCCCGCTCTACCCGAAGGAGGTGACCGGCTCCCCGGACGCCTTCAACGACGGGGCCCGGACCACCCTCAAGGCCACCTCGGGGCCGTTCCGGCTGCGCGGTGTGGACAAGAAGACCGGCGAGGTCACACTGGTCCGCAACCCGCGCTGGTGGGGGAGCCCGGCCAAGCTCGACTCGCTGGTCTTCCGGGCCGTGGCCCCGCAGAACCGGACCGAGGCCCTGATCGCGGGCAAGGTCGACGTGGCCGACATCGACGCGGCGGCGGCCCACCGGATCGCGCAGGCGGCCGGTGGCAAGGGGGCCGACGGGAAGCCACTCGCCCAGGGGCCCGGCGCCCAGGGGCCCGGCGTCCAGGAGGGCCCGGCCGCGGCCCTGCGCTCCTGGGCCGTCGTGCACGGCTCGGACGCCAAGGCGGCGGCCGCCGCACTGGCCGCCAGGGAGAAGAACCGGGCCGCCGCCGAGGCGTACGCCACCGAGCAGTCCGGGCTGCGCGCCTATGCGGTGCGCAAGTCGCTGGAGCCCGCCTACACCCAGCTCGCGCTGAACGGTGAGTCCGGGCCGCTCGCCGACGACCGGGTGCGGCGGGCGGTGGCCCGCGCGCTGAACCGCCAGGAGCTCGTCGACACCGTGCTGGGGCCGCTCGGCCTGCCCGCGCAGCCGCTCGGCAGCCACCTGGCGCTGGCCGGGCAGCCGGCGTACAAGGACAGCAGCGGCGCACTCGGCGGCCACGACACCGAGGAGGCACAGGCGCTGCTGGCCGACGCGGGCTGGACGCCGGAGGGCGCGGTCAAGAAGTCGGACGGCACCAAGGCGGGCAGCGAGGCGGGGAAGAAGGAGGCCGGGAAGAAGGACGCGGAGAAGAAGGACGCAGAGAAGAAGGACGCAGAAAGGAAGGAAGCGGAGAAGAAGGGGACGAAGGCGGGCGCCGCGGACGGCAAGACCGGCGACGGCGCCGGCGAGCGCGAGCCCGGTGCCGACGACGGCCTCTACATCGTCGGCGACGACAACAAGCCCGGCGACAGCGGCCCGGCGGGCGCCGCCACCCACGTACTCGCGCCCGCTCCCACCGCCGCGTTCCACAGCTCCGCGCTGCTGCGCCAGGCCGGCTACCTCTCCGGGTCCGGCACCTCCGAGGACGTCCCCTCCAGGGTCGCCGCCCAGGACAAGCGGCCGGGCGGCGCCGCCGGCGCGTACGCCCCCGCGGGCACCGCGGCCCCCGCCCAGGTGCCCGACGGGCGCCGCGGCCCGCTCGGCAAGGACGGCAAGCCGCTCACGCTGCGCTTCGTCCTGCCGTCCGGTCCCGGGTCGGAGCCGCTGCGCAGCGTCGGGGACAAGATCTCGGCGATGCTCGAAGCCGTCGGTATCCGTACGGAGATCACCAAGGTTCCCGACGAGAACTACTTCAAGGACCACGTCGCCTCCGGCGCGTACGACCTGGCCCTGTACTCCTGGCCCGCGACCGCCTACCCGGCCACCGACGACCGCCCGATCTTCGCCAAGCCGGTGCCCGCCACCGACGGCTCGCTGCTGGTCGAGCAGAACTACACCCGGGTCGGCACCGACCACATCGACCAGCTCTTCGACCGGGCGCTCTCGGAGCTGGACGAAGACACCGCCCAGGACCTGATGAAGCAGGCCGACGCCCGGATCTGGGCCGCCGCCGGATCGATTCCGCTCTACCAGCGCCCGCAGCTGGTGGCGACGGACAGGAAACTGGCGAACGTCGGCGCCTTCGGCTTCGGGGCGCCCCACTACCAGGACATCGGTTTCAAGAAGCCGCAGGCCGCCGGAGCCCCGGCGAACAAGAAGAAGTAGCAGGTCAGAAGAGGGCACGAAGCTCAGAACTGGCTCAAATCCCTTGCCCGCCGGCCTGCCCGGCGGGCAAGGTCGTCGCTACCCGTTGACCCGGGTGGCCGCTCGATCCCCCCACCTCTGAGACCCCCCACCCCGGAGCCCCTACTCCGGCCTCTCGGAGATTCCGCTTCGGAGCCCCACCTCCGAAGCCGCGCAGGTCCCGCGTCCGCCTCCGTCGTCTCCGCCTCCGCCGTCCCCGCCCGCGGGACCGTGGTCGTGACCACCCGGTGAAATCCTCCGGAAGACCCGGCCGCGGAGACGCGAACGCGAGGCGGACGCGGGCCTTCGCCCCCGCAAGGACCGTCCCCTGACGTGCGCGTTCCCACGCGGTGCGTCCGCCGTCCACAGCTGCCCGGCGGACCGGGTTCCGGCCTGTTCCGGGGCCGGTGGCACTCGCCCGGGAAGCCGCGGCGGCGCCAGCCCCGTACCATTGGACGAGCCGTGGCGTGTCCGCCCGGCGGGCGTACGAGGACTTGAGACCGACTTAGACGCCTGATCCCACGATCCGAGAGAAGCGCAAGCCACCCATGCCCACGCGCCACGACATCCGTAACGTAGCCATCGTCGCCCACGTCGACCACGGCAAGACCACGCTGGTCGACGCCATGCTCAGGCAGGCCGGCGCCTTCGCCGCGCACGCCGCCGAGAACCTCGACGAACGCATGATGGACTCGAACGACCTGGAGCGTGAGAAGGGCATCACGATCCTCGCCAAGAACACGGCGGTGAAGTATCACCCCAAGGACGGCGGGGACCCGATCACGATCAACATCATCGACACCCCCGGCCACGCCGACTTCGGCGGCGAGGTCGAGCGCGGCCTGTCGATGGTCGACGCGGTCGTGCTGCTGGTCGACGCCTCCGAGGGCCCGCTCCCGCAGACCCGCTTCGTGCTGCGCAAGGCGCTCTCCGCGAAGATGCCGGTCATCCTCTGCATCAACAAGACCGACCGTCCGGACTCCCGGATCGCCGAGGTCGTCGACGAGACGTACGACCTGTTCCTGGACCTGGACGCGGACGAGGACCAGATCGAGTTCCCGATCGTCTACGCCTGCGCCCGTGACGGCGTCGCCTCGCTGACCAAGCCGGAGGACGGCACCGTCCCGGCGGACAGCGACAACCTGGAGCCGTTCTTCTCCACGATCCTGGCGCACGTCCCGGCCCCGGAGTACGACGAGGACGCCCCCCTCCAGGCCCACGTCACCAACCTGGACGCCGACAACTTCCTCGGCCGTATCGCGCTCTGCCGCGTCGAGCAGGGCGAGCTGCGCAAGGGCCAGACCGTCACCTGGATCAAGCGCGACGGCACGATGTCCAACGTCCGCATCACCGAGCTCCTGATGACCGAGGCGCTCACCCGCAAGCCGGCCGAGGTGGCGGGCCCCGGTGACATCTGCGCCATCGCCGGTATCCCGGACATCATGATCGGCGAGACCCTGGCCGACCCCGAGAACCCGATCGCGCTGCCGCTGATCACGGTCGACGAGCCGGCCATCTCGATGACCATCGGTACCAACACCTCGCCGCTGGTCGGCAAGGGCGGCAAGGGCCACAAGGTCACCGCCCGCCAGGTGAAGGACCGCCTGGACCGCGAGCTGATCGGTAACGTCTCGCTCCGCGTCCTGGACACCGAGCGCCCCGACGCCTGGGAGGTCCAGGGCCGCGGTGAGCTCGCGCTGGCCATCCTCGTCGAGCAGATGCGCCGTGAGGGCTTCGAGCTCACGGTCGGCAAGCCGGAGGTCGTCACCAAGCAGATCGACGGCAAGACGCACGAGCCGATCGAGCGCATGACGATCGACTCCCCCGAGGAGCACCTCGGCGCGATCACCCAGCTGATGGCGACCCGCAAGGGCCGCATGGAGACGATGACGAACCACGGTTCGGGCTGGGTCCGCATGGAGTGGATCGTTCCGTCCCGCGGCCTCATCGGCTTCCGTACGGAGTTCCTGACGCAGACCCGCGGCACGGGCATCGCGCACTCCATCTTCGAGGGCCACGAGCCGTGGTTCGGCGAGCTGCGCACCCGTCACAACGGCTCGCTGGTCGCCGACCGCGCGGGCTCCGTGACGCCGTTCGCCATGGTCAACCTCCAGGAGCGCGGTGTCATCTTCACCGAGGCCGGCACCGAGGTCTACGAGGGCATGATCATCGGCGAGAACTCCCGCGCCGACGACATGGACGTGAACATCACCAAGGAGAAGAAGCTCACCAACATGCGTGCGGCTTCCGCCGACACCACGGAGAACGTGGTGCCGGCCCGCAAGCTCTCGCTGGAGCAGTCCCTGGAGTTCTGCCGCGAGGACGAGTGCATCGAGGTGACCCCGGAGACGGTCCGTATCCGCAAGGTCGTCCTCGACCAGAAGGAGCGCGGCCGCGCCGCGTCGCGCGCCAAGCGCTGATCCGACACCGGCGCCGGGCGCGCCGGTGAGTACAACGGGGCCCGGCCTTCCGTCAGTTGACGGGGGCCGGGCCCTGTTGTGCGATGGCCCGACGGGGCGTCCTGGCGTATCCGTGTGCATCAGCAACCAGCCGGAAGCGGAAAGATACTTTCGGGTAGGCCCATCACGCCGTTGTCCAGTGGTTTTCCTCGGCCATCCGTCCGCATATCGATCGTCGCTCTCCGAAAGCTGCGTTAACGGTCCGTTTCGAGCGTGTCTGTCTGGGATCCCTTTGTCCGGATTTCGGTCATTCGCGATTCCTTGATGTTGTCAAAACGAGACCCCTTAAGTGTGGTTTACAGCCCGGACGTACTTAATAGTTGGCTCCGTTGAGCTCGGGTCAATGGGTCACGCACTGTGGGGAGTGCCGACTCACGAGCACACTAGGGGCACTGAAACGATCACCGTCAGGGGTGTCGGTGTATCAACTCCAGTGCCCTTCTTGTAGTCAAAAGTGGACTCATGAGGAGGAAACCCATGCGTGGTGCCAAGAGCGCCAAGTGGGTCGCGGGAGCGGCCATCATCGCCCTGGCCGCGACCGCCTGTGGTGGTAGCGACAGCGGTAGCGACGACAGCATGAGCTCGGGCAAGGCGGACCCGAACGGGATCCTGACCGCCCAGCTGAGCGAGCCGCAGAACCCGCTCCAGCCGGCGAACGCCAAGGAGAGCCAGGGCAGCCGTGTCCTGCGCACGATCTTCTCCGGCCTGGTCGACTACGAGCCCGGCACCGGCAAGCTCGAGTACATCAACGCCGAGTCCGTGACGCCCAACGCGGACTCGTCCGTGTGGACCGTCAAGCTCAAGCCGGGCTGGAAGTTCCACGACGGCACCACGGTCACCTCCAAGTCCTTCGTGGACTCCTGGAACTGGTCGGCCAACGTCAAGAACAACCAGACCAACTCCAGCTGGTTCCAGGACATCAAGGGCTACGAGGACGTCCACCCCGAGAAGGGTGCTCCGAAGGCCGACAAGATGTCCGGTCTGAAGATCGTCGACGAAAACACCTTCACGATCAGCCTGACCGGCTCGGTCTCGTACTTCGCGTACAAGCTCGGCTACGACGTCTGGGCGCCGCTGCCCGAGTCCTTCTTCAAGGACCCGGCCGCCGCCGGCCAGAAGCCGATCGGCAACGGCCCCTACAAGTTCGTCTCGTGGGACCACAAGAAGCTGATCAAGGTCCGGAAGTTCGACGACTACCAGGGCCCGAACAAGGCCAAGAACGGTGGCATCGACTTCAAGAACTACACCACCGCCGACGCCGCCTACTCGGACCTGCGGTCGAACAACCTCGACTGGATCGAGGCCATTCCGGTCACCTCGCTGACCAGCTACAAGCAGGACCTCGGCGACCGTGCCATCGACGCCGAGTACTCCGCGGTGCAGTCGATCGTCCCGGCGTTCTACACCAAGCAGTTCAAGGACATCGACCCCAAGGTCATCCAGGGTCTGTCCATGGCCATCGACCGTGACACGATCACCAAGACCGTGCTGCACGGCACCCGTACCCCGGCCGACTCGTTCGTCGCCCGCGGTGTGCTCGGCTACAAGGCCGGCGCCCTCGGTGACGTCACGAAGTACGACCCCGCCCAGGCGAAGAAGCTCATCGAGGAGGGTGGCGGCGTCCCGGGCAACAAGATCTCGATCCAGTTCAACGCCGACCAGTCCCACAAGCCGTGGGTCGACGCGGTCTGCAACAGCATCCGCAAGGCCGTCAACGTCGAGTGCGTCGGTGACTCCAAGCCGGACTTCCAGGCGGACCTGAACGCCCGCGACAACAAGCAGGTCAAGTCCATGTACCGCGGTGGCTGGGTGCTCGACTACCCGGTCAACTCGAACTTCATGCGCGACCTGTACGGCACCACCGCCGCCGGTAACACCTCGGGCTACTCCAACAAGGAGTTCGACGAGCTCGCGGCGAAGGCCGACAAGGCGAAGACGCTCGACGAGACCGTCAAGATGTACCAGGACGCCGAGCAGCTCCTGAAGAACGACATGCCGGCCATCCCGCTGTGGTTCTACAAGAACAACTCGGGCCAGTCGGTCAACGTCTTCGGCAAGATTCCTTACGGCCAGGACGGTGACCCGATCTTCACCGACGTCCAGGTGAAGGCCAAGAAGTAATCATCGGGATCCGAAGGCCGGTTTCGCCGTCCCTCTTCGGGGGCGGCGGAACCGGCCCGTAGGCGTAGGCCCCTGGGCTCTCCCCCCACACCCCCGCGGCGGAGAAGACTGTGACAAGGCCATCGCCGACCCCTCACGGCATGGAGGCATGATGGGGCGTTACGTCGCAAGGCGACTGCTCCAGATGATCCCGGTATTCATCGGGACCACTCTGATTATTTTCCTCATGGTCCACATCCTTCCCGGTGACCCAATCCGGGCGATGTGGGGAGACAAGGCGGCAGACCCCGCACAGGTCGCGTCGCTGCGCCATGAGTTCGGACTCGACCAGCCCCTGTGGAAGCAGTACGTCGACTACATGGGCAATCTCTTCCAGGGCGACTTCGGCAGGACCTTCGGTGGCCGCGAAGTCATCGACGAGATGTCCGAATCCTTCCCGGTGACACTGCGGCTGACCGCCGTGGCGATGCTCATCGAGATCATCGTCGGCATCGGGCTCGGCGCCTGGGCGGGTCTGCGGGCCGGCAAGGCCGCCGACACCGGCGTCCTGATCTTCACCCTGATCGTCATCTCGATCCCGGTGTTCGTGCTCGGCTTCCTCGCCCGCTTCGTCCTCGCGGACCAGCTCGGCTGGGTGGCACCGAACGTCCAGGACTCCACGGACTACGCTCAGTTGTTCCTGCCGGGCTTCGTGCTCGCCATGCTCTCCATGGCGTACGTGGCACGGCTGACCCGCACCACCTTCGCGGAGAACCTGCGCGCCGACTACATGCGTACCGCCATGGCCAAGGGCCTGCCGCGACGCCGCATCGTCGGTGTCCACCTGCTGCGCAACTCGCTGATCCCGGTCGTCACCTTCCTCGGTACGGACGTCGGCGGCTTCATCGGCGGCGCGGTCGTGACCGAGGGCATCTTCAACGTCCAGGGTGTCGGAAACCTGCTCTTCAAGGCGCTGCAGCAGCGCGAGGGCTCGACGATCGTCGGCGTCGTCACGGTCTTCGTCCTCGTCATCCTTGTGATCAACCTGCTCGTCGACCTGCTGTACGCGGTCCTGGACCCGAGGATCCGGTATGCCTGACGTCACCGAGACCAAGACCGAAGCGGCGGTGGACGCGGCTGCCGCGCCCGCGGCCGCGGACGGCAAGGGCAAGACCCAGGACAAGCCGCGCAGCCTCTGGGGCGACGCCTGGTTCGACCTGCGCCACCGCCCGATGTTCTGGATCTCCTCGATCCTGCTGCTCATCCTGCTGATCGTCGCCGCGTTCCCCGGGCTGTTCACCGGCGCGGACCCGCGCGACGGCGACCTGACCAACCACTTCCTGACCAAGCCGGAGCTGGGGCACTTCTTCCAGCCCGACTGGTTCGGTTACGACGGTCAGGGACGCTCGATCTACGCGCGTGTCATCTACGGCACCCGCGCCTCGATCCTGGTCGGCGTCGGCGTCACCGCCGCGGTCACCGTGGTCGGCGGCCTGCTGGGCATGCTCGCCGGTTACTTCGGCGGCTGGCTCGACTCGATCATCTCCCGGGTCACCGACATCTTCTTCGGCATCCCCTTCCTGCTCGGTGCGATGGTCGTCCTGAACGCCTTCACCGACCGCAAGGTGTACGTGGTGATCCTGGCCCTGGCCTTCCTGGGCTGGACCTCGATCTGCCGTGTCATGCGTGCCTCGGTGATCACCGCGAAGCAGGCGGACTACGTGACGGCGGCGCGCGCACTCGGCGCCGGCACCTCGCGGATCCTCTTCCGGCACGTCCTTCCCAACGCGCTCGCCCCGACCATCGTCGTGGCCACCATCGCGCTCGGCGGGTACATCTCGGCCGAGGCGACGCTCTCGTTCCTCGGGCTCGGGCTCGCGGACCCGACGATCTCGTGGGGCATCGACATCGCGGAGGGCAGCCAGGCCATCCGCGACAACCCGCACGCGCTGCTGTTCCCGGCAGGAATGCTCAGCCTCACGGTCTTCGCGTTCATCATGCTCGGCGACGCGGTCCGCGACGCCCTCGACCCGAAGCTGCGCTGAGGAGGGCGTACGACGTGACCATCATGGACAAGACAGCAGACATCCCGGCGCCCCGCTCCGGCGGGCCGGACGACGCCCGACTCCTTGAAGTGCGCGACCTGCACGTGGAGTTCCACACGCGTGACGGCGTCGCCAAGGCAGTCAACGGTGTGAACTACAGCGTCGACTCGGGCGAGACCCTGGCCGTGCTCGGTGAGTCCGGTTCCGGCAAGTCCGTGACCGCTCAGGCGATCATGGGCATTCTCGACATGCCGCCCGGCAAGATCCCGCAGGGCCAGATCCTGTACCGCGGCCAGGACATGCTCACCATGAGCTACGAGGAGCGGCGGAAGATCCGTGGCCAGAAGATCGCGATGATCTTCCAGGACGCGCTCTCCTCGCTCAACCCCGTGCTCTCGGTCGGCTACCAGCTCGGCGAGATGTTCCGGGTCCACCAGGGACTCTCCAAGAAGCAGGCCAAGCTCAAGGCCATCGAGCTGATGGAGCGGGTCAAGATCCCCGCCGCCAAGCAGCGGGTCAGCGACTACCCGCACCAGTTCTCCGGCGGTATGCGCCAGCGCATCATGATCGCCATGGCACTGGCGCTGGAGCCGGACCTGATCATCGCCGATGAGCCGACCACCGCGCTCGACGTGACGGTCCAGGCCCAGGTCATGGACCTGCTCAAGGAGCTCCAGACGGAGTTCAACATGGGCCTGATCCTGATCACCCACGACCTCGGCGTGGTCGCCGACGTCGCGGACAAGATCGCGGTCATGTACGCGGGCCGGATCGTCGAGACGGCACCGGTGCACGAGCTGTACAAGCGGCCCGCGCACCCGTACACCCGCGGCCTGCTCGACTCGATCCCGCGGCTCGACCAGAAGGGCCAGGAGCTCTACGCGATCAAGGGCCTGCCGCCCAACCTGCTCAAGATCCCGTCCGGCTGCGCCTTCAACCCCCGCTGCCCCAAGGCGGAGGACATCTGCCGCACGGAGATCCCGGCCCTGGTGCCGGTCTCCGAGCAGGACGGCAGCGAGCTGCCCGGACGCGGCAGCGCCTGCCACTTCTGGAAGGAGACGATCCATGGCTGAGCTCGACAAGACGGACGGTTCCATGGACGCCACCCCGAACGTCACCGAGGTCAAGGCGGTCGGCGCCGTCGACGAGTCGGCGGCGGTCGCGGCCATCGAAGCCCCGGTGGAGCGCGGTGAGCCGATTCTCCAGGTGCGCAATCTGGTCAAGCACTTCCCGCTGAGCCAGGGCATCCTGTTCAAGCGCCAGGTCGGTGCGGTCAAGGCCGTGGACGGGGTCTCCTTCGACCTCTACCAGGGCGAGACGCTCGGCATCGTCGGCGAGTCGGGCTGTGGCAAGTCCACGGTCGCCAAGCTGCTGATGATGCTGGAGACGGCCACTGCGGGCCAGGTCTTCTACAAGGGCCAGGACATCACCAAGCTGTCCGGCCGCGCGCTGAAGGCGGTCCGCCGGAACATTCAGATGGTGTTCCAGGACCCGTACACCTCGCTGAACCCGCGCATGACGGTCGGCGACATCATCGGCGAGCCCTTCGACATCCACCCCGAGGTGGCCCCGAAGGGCAGTCGGCGGGCCAAGGTCCAGGAGCTGCTGGACGTCGTCGGCCTCAACCCGGAGTACATCAACCGCTACCCGCACCAGTTCTCCGGCGGCCAGCGCCAGCGCATCGGCATCGCCCGCGGCCTCGCGCTCAACCCGGAGATCATCGTCTGCGACGAGCCGGTCTCCGCGCTCGACGTGTCGGTGCAGGCGCAGGTCATCAACCTGATGGAGAAGCTCCAGGACGAGTTCAACCTCTCCTACCTCTTCATCGCGCACGACCTGTCGATCGTCCGGCACATCTCGGACCGGGTCGGTGTGATGTACCTCGGCAAGATGGCCGAGATCGGTACGGACACGGAGATCTACGACCACCCGACGCACCCCTACACCCAGGCGCTGCTGTCGGCGGTCCCGGTCCCTGACCCCGAGGCCCGCGAGCGCGGCGAGCGGATCATCCTGACCGGCGACGTCCCGTCGCCGGCGAACCCGCCGTCGGGCTGCAGCTTCCGTACGCGGTGCTGGAAGGCCCAGGACAAGTGCTCCACGGAGGTGCCGCTGCTGGCCGTCCCCGAGCGCTTCCAGGGCTCGGACACCCTCGCGGCGCACGACTCGGCGTGCCACTTCGCCGAGGAGAAGGACGTCGTCGGCGCGGCCTCGTAGGACGGCCCGAAGCGGCTCAGCAGTACAGCCGGAATGACGCGAAAGCGCCCGGAACCCTTGTCGGTTCCGGGCGCTTCGTGTCGTGCCCGGCAGGGGCCATTGAGACGCCCGGAACCAGTCGGTTCCGGGCGTCCTTTCCCGTGTACCCGGCAACCGGGCTCGCCGGTTGCTCGGGTCAATGGGCGCCGACGTGCTCGGTTCTCCGGTCAGGGGCGAGGAGGGTCAGTCCTCGGCCTCGGGGTCCTTGCCCTTCTCCTTGGTGAACGCCACCGCGGCCCCGTCACGGGCCTTCGGGACGGCCGACACGGTCCGGGTGTCCTCCGGGTAGTGGCAGGCCGTCAGATGGCCTTCCCGGCTGCCCTCCACCCGTACCAGCGGCGGGGCCTCGCTCGCGCACTTGTCCGTCGCCTTCCAGCAGCGCGTGCGGAAGCGGCAGCCCGACGGCGGGTTGACCGGGGAGGGCACGTCGCCGGTGAGCAGGATGCGTTCGCGGGACGGGGTGTCGTCGGCGCTCGCCTCGGGCACGGCCGACAGCAGTGCCCTGGTGTACGGGTGGCGCGGGTTGCCGTACAGGTCCTCGCGGTCGGCGATCTCCACGATCCGGCCGAGGTACATGACCGCCACGCGCTGCGAGAAGTGGCGCACGATGGCCAGGTCGTGGGCGATGAACAGGAACGCGATGCCGAGATCCTTCTGCAGCTTCTGCAGCAGGTTCACCACCTGGGCCTGGATCGACACGTCCAGCGCCGAGACCGGCTCGTCGGCCACGATCAGCTTCGGCTCCATGGCGAGCGCGCGGGCCACCCCGATGCGCTGGCGCTGGCCGCCGGAGAACTCGTGCGGGAAGCGGTTGTAGTGCTCCGGGTTGAGCCCGACGGTCTCCAGCAGCTCCCGGGCGCGAGCTTCGCGGCCGCCCGCCGGGTCGATGCCGTTGATCTCCATCGGCGCGGTGATGATCTTGCCTACGGTCTGTCGCGGGTTCAGCGAGGCGTACGGGTCCTGGAAGATCATCTGGATCTCGGAGCGGACCGGGGCCAGTTGCTTGCGCGAGGCGTGGGTGATGTCCTGCCCGCGGTAGGAGATCCGGCCGGCCGTCGGCTCCAGCAGCCGGGTGATCAGCCGGCCCGTGGTCGACTTGCCGCAGCCGGACTCGCCGACCAGGCCCAGGCTCTCGCCCTCGGCGACGCTGAAGTCCAGCCCGTCGACGGCCTGGACCGCACCCACCGTCCGCCGGATCGGGAAGCCCGCCTTGATCGGGAAGTGCTTGGTGAGTCCGGAGACGTCCAGGAGAGGATCTTTGCTGCTCATTGGTGGGGAAGTCCCGTCTCTTGTACGTCAGTTGGGCCGAGTGCCGGCGAAGTCCGCGAAGAACTCGGCGCGCTGCTCCGCGGTGAGGTGGCAGGCGGCGCCGCGCCCGGCGGTGAGTTCCAGCGGCGGCTGGTCGGTGGCGCAGCGCTTGCCGCCGACCTGCTCGGTGAACGTGCACCGGGGGTGGAAGCGGCAGCCGGTCGGCGGGTTGAGAAGGCTCGGCGGGGAGCCGGGGATCGGCGACAGCGGTACGTCGACGGGCCCTTCGAGGCTCGGCATGGAGCCCAGCAGGCCCCAGGTGTACGGGTGCTGGGGCGCCCGCAGCACCTCCTTCTTCGTACCGCGCTCGACACAGCGCCCGCCGTACATCACCAGCACGTCGTCCGCGATGTCGGCGATGACACCGAGGTCGTGGGTGATGAAGATGATCGAGGTGCCGGTCTCCTGCTGGAGGTCCTTGAGCAGGTCCATGATCTGGGCCTGCACGGTGACGTCCAGCGCGGTGGTCGGCTCGTCCGCGATCAGCAGTTGCGGGTCGCAGACCAGCGCCATGGCGATCATGGCGCGCTGGCGCATGCCGCCGGAGAACTGGTGCGGGTAGTCGTCCACCCGCATGTCGGGCTGCGGGATGCCCACCTTGGTGAGCATCTCCACGGCCCGTGCCCTGGCCTCCCGCTTGGAGGCCCCGGTGTGCTTGCGGTACGCCTCGCCGATCTGCCTGCCGACGGTGTGGTACGGCGAGAGCGAGGCCAGGGCGTCCTGGAAGATCATGGCCATCTTGTTGCCGCGCAGCCGTTCCAGCTGCCGTTCCGAGGCGGCGAGCAGATCCTGCCCGTCGAGGAGGATCTCGCCGTCGATCTCGGTGTGGTCGGGGTGGTGCAGCCCCAGGATCGTCAGGTTGGTGACGGACTTGCCGGAGCCGGACTCACCGACGATGCCGAGGGTCTTGCCCTTCTCCACGTCGAAGGAGAGGCCGTCGACGGCCTTGACGACGCCGTCCTCGGTCGAGAAGTGGACGTGCAGATCCCTGACGGAGAGGAGTGGCTGCTGATCGGTGCTCGTCACGGGGACGCTCCAGGAGGATGTTGCGGGAGAAGAGGTGGGCCGGAACGGGGGTGCGGTCAGGCGAGCCGGATCCGTGGGTCGATGAGGCCGTACACGGTGTCCACGACGATATTGGCGAGGACGATCGCGCCCGCCGCGACGATGGTGACGCCGAGCAGCATGGGCAGGTCGCTGGTGTCGACGGCGTGGAGGGAGAGCTGACCGAGGCCCTGGAGGCTGAAGGTCCTCTCGGTGATGATGGCGCCGCCGATCAGCGTTCCCAGGTCGATGCCGAAGATCGTGACGATCGGACCCATGGCCCCGCGCCAGGCGAAGCGGAAGAAGACCGAGCTGCGGGACAGCCCCTTGGCACGCGCGGTGCGGACGTAGTCCTCACTGAGCTGTTCCACCAGCTGGGAGCGGGTCATACGGGTGTAGTTGGCGGTGAAGATGATCGACAGCACCAGCCAGGGCAGCAGCAGGCCGCCGGCCCACTTGCCGGGGTTCTCGGTGAACGGTGTGTACGAGGGCTGTTCGAGCAGGCCCATCTGCTGCACCAGGAGGAACATCGCGATGTAGCCGATGAAGTAGATCTGCAGCGAGGAGCCGAGCAGCGAGGCGGAGCTGGCGATCTTGTCGAGCGCCTTGCCCTGCTTGACCGCGGCGAGCATGCCCGCGCCGACACCGAGGAGAAGGAAGAAGAAGGCCGCGCCCAGCGAGAGCGAGAGCGTCAGCGGCAGCCGGTCCATGATCGTGCCGAACACCGGCTGGCGGTTGGTGAACGAGTAGCCGAGGCAGGGCGCCGGGCAGTGGCCGTAGTTGCCGTAGTCGCGCCCGACGAAGATGCCCGACAGCCAGTTCCAGTACTGGACGGGCATGGGGTCGGCGATACCCAGGTTCTGCTTGATCTGCGTGAGGAGCTCGGGTGTGCAGACCTTGCCGCAGGCCAGGCGTGCGGGGTCACGGGGGATCGCGTAGAAGAGATAGAAGGTGATGGCGCTGATGATCAACAGAATGACGAGAGCGCCGGTCACGCGGCGGAGAAGAAATCGAAACATGGGGTCGTGACTTTCCGGGTGCGGCGCCGTCGCCGAGGGGCGGTGAGCGGGTGAATGACCGGGACCGGGGACGGCCTGCCGGTCCGGCAGGCCGTCCCCTCGGGATCACGCCTTGGCGTAGAGCTTGGTGATCGCGATGCCGTTGTTTCCGCCGTCGTAGACCACGCCGCCGACCTTGGAGCCGTACAGCCAGTTGCGGATCGGCCAGTAGTCCGGCACGCACGCGGCCAGCTCCATGATCTGCCGGTCGATCGCGCCCCAGGCCTTGTTGGCCTCCTCCGTGTCGGTGATCTTGGCCGCCGCGTCGATGGCCTTGTTGACGCCCGCGTCGTTCAGCTGGGGCCAGTTGGACGCGCCGTCGGCGATCACCCGGCCGTCGAAGGTCGGCTGGAGGGCCGTGTAGCCGCCCGGCCAGTCGGCGGACCAGCCGGCCGCGAACATGTCGTAGTGGTTGTCGATCAGGGCGATCTGGCTGTAGAAGGAGGTCTTGTCGACCTGCTTCGTCACCACGTCGAAGCCCGCCTTGGTGAGCGCGTTCTTGATGGCGACGGCCTGCTTGACCGCGTTGTCGGACTGCTGGAAGGCGATGACGATCTTCTGGCCCTCCTTGCCGGCCTCCTTCAGCAGCTCCTTGGCCTTGACCGGGTCGCCGGCGGGCTTCTTCTTCTTGCCGTAGAGGTCGAAGTCGATGTGGCCCGGGGTGAGCGGGCTGATGATCGTGGTCGCGATCTCGGAGGAGGAGGCGCCGCCACGGATCAGCTGCGTCTGCTGCGCGGGCCAGGCGTAGTTGAGCGCCTGACGGACCTTCACGTCGGGGATCCGCTTGGTGTTGATCGCGTAGTAGTACGTCGCCGCGTCGAGGTGCGTCATGATGCGCTTCTTCAGCGCCGGGTCACCGAGGGCCTTCTGGATGCGCTCGGCCGCGACCTCGTTGAAGATCGACACCGTGTGCTGGTCGTTGCCCTGGTCCGCCATGTACCGGTCCGTGGAGGCCAGCCACTGGAAGCCGAACTGCATCTCGAACTTGTCCGGGTACGCGTTGCGGATCGGGTCCGTCTTCGGGTCCCAGTGCGGGTTGCGCGACAGCGACATCGACTTGCCGACCTGGCGGGCGTCGATCTTGTACGGGCCGCAGGAGAACGGCTTCTTGTCGTAGTCCTCCTTGTTGTCGTGCTTCTTCGGCACCAGGGAGAAGGAACGCATGCCCAGCGTGAAGTTGAAGTCGGCGCGGGCCTCCTTGAGATGGAAGACGACGGTCCTGCCGTCGATCTCGATGGAGTCCAGGTGCTTGCCCTCGTACGGGCCCTTGTACTTGTCGCCGCCGATGAGCCACTGCTGCGGGTAACGCGGGCCGAACGTCACGAACTTGGCGAAGAGCCGCTCGAAGGTGTGGCGGACGTCCTCCATCGTGATGTCCGAGCCGTCCTCCCACTTCCCGCCCTCCTTCAGGGTGAAGGACCAGGTCTTGCCGCCGTCCTTGGTGGTGCCGGCGTCGGTGGCGAGGTCGCCCACGAGGGTGGTGGTGCCGTCGTTGGCCACCTTGTAGCCGACCAGGCCGCGCATGAACAGCGGGGTGAGGAGACTCTCGTACGACGACCAGATCTGTGCCGGGTCCAGGTGGTCGCAGTCCATCGTCTCCATCGTGTAGAGCGTGCCGCCCTTGACCGCGCCCGGGACCTCGGGGGCGGGACCGGTGGAGTCGGCCTTGCTGCCGACCAGGATCTCGGCGCCCTTGTTGCCGGTGACCTTCTTGGGGCCGTCGCCGCTGCCCTTGCCGCCGCCCGCGTCACCGCTGCTGCATGCGGTCAGTACGGTGGAACTCGCGGCCGCCACACCGGTGGCGATGAGGAAGTTTCTGCGGGAGAAAGACATGCGTATCGGTCCTTGAGGTCGGTGGACGAAGCAGGAACGACAGGCCGGACCACGGGGGCCGGGCTGTGCGGAACGAAGGCTCAGCCCTTGGACTTCGGGTCGAGCGCGTCGCGTACGGAGTCGCCGAGCAGGTTGAAGGCGAGCACGAAGATGATCATCGAGATGCCCGGGAAGAGCATGAAGGTGATGTCGTCCGTGTAGAACGACGCTCCGCGCTGGATCATCACGCCCCAGTCGGGAGTCGGGTCGATGATGCCGACACCGAGGAAGGCGAGTCCCGCCTCGGCCGTCACGAAGGCCGGCAGGGCGAGGGTGGACTGGATCAGGATCGGCGTCCAGAGGTTCGGCAGCAGTTCCTTGAAGATGATCCGGGCGGGCGAGGCCCCGGTCACCTTCGCGGCTTCGATGAACTCCCGCTCACGCAGGGCCAGTACCTGGCCGCGCAGCAGCCGGGCCATCGAGGCCCAGCCGAAGGCGGTGAGGGCGAGGATCAGACAGATGGCCCGCAGCGACGTCGGGATCTCGTCGTCCGGCGAGACGAACAGCCCGTAGACGACCGGCATGAAGGCGATGAAGAAGAGCGTCGACGGGAACGACAGCAGGATGTCGATGACCCGGCCGATGAAGTAGTCCGTCTTGCCGCCCAGGTAGCCCGCGGTGATGCCGACGGCCACGCCGATGACCGTGACGAGGATGGTGGCCGCCGCCGCGAGGAGCAGCGAGGTGCGGATCCCGTACAGCAGGAACGTGAAGACGTCCCGGCCCAGTTGGGGCTCGATGCCGAACCAGAACTCGCCGCTGATACCGCCGTTGGGCAGGGCCGGATAGCCGAAGCCGTTGAGCAGTTCCGGGTTGTCCTGGCCGTACGTCGTGTACGGATCCTTGCCGTAGAGCTTGGCGATCAGTGGTGCGCAGATGGCCAACAGGAAGAAGAGAACGACCACATAGGCCGAGATCACGCCGGTGCGGTCGCGCTTGAAGCGCCGCCAGGCCAGCTTTCCCGGCGAGCGCCCTTCGGCGCCCTTGGGTGTCGAAGCGCCCGGTATCTGCGACTTCGCGTCCACCGCTTCAACTGTCGTGGCTGTGTGCGTGGTTGGACTTGTCATGGTGCTCCTGGCCCGGAGGGTCGAAGGACTCCGCAGGGCAACACCTACGGGCTACCCGGACTTTTTCAACGCAATTCATGCAGGGTCAATGAATGTCCGACGCCCTTGGCACGCTCTTTGGAAATTTGAGCAATTCATGACCTAAATGAGGGGGTGTCTTTGCTTCCGCTTAGCTATAGCGAAGACGCATTGGCGACTTAACGGGTGAAGTCCGGCAATGAATCCGATATGCGGGCGCGGATGTCTCGGAATTCGTACGGCCGGTCGCCCGGGGTCGCGGTCGATGCGCATTCGATGCGTGGTCGTTATCGCTCCGCCGTCTGCCGGGGGTCGCGCCCGGAGCTCCTTCGGTCGCGAGGTGCCACTCGGGTGGGCTCCGGCGCGCCCGAATGGGTGGAGTAAATGTGCGTGATGTCCATGATGCGGTGATATTTGACCGTACGTATGACGGAGCACTACGAGGAGGCACTCCATGCGCGGAGCCACACAGGCCAGGTGGGCCGCATGTGCGGTCGTCGTCGCCCTGGCGGCGACGGCATGTGGCGGCGGGGGCAGCAGCAGTGGCGGCGGCGGTGGGGCGAACGGAATCGTGAGCTCTTCGTGGGGCGACCCGCAGAACCCGCTGGAACCCGCGAACACCAACGAGGTGCAGGGCGGCAAGGTCCTCGACATGATCTTCCGCGGGCTCAAGCGGTACGACCCGAAGACCGGCGCGGCCGACAACATGCTCGCCGAGAAGATCGACACCAAGGACAACCAGAACTTCACGATCACCCTGAAGGACGGCTGGACCTTCAGCAACGGCGAGAAGGTCACCGCCAAGTCGTTCGTGGACGCCTGGAACTACGGGGCCCTGCTGAAGAACAACCAGAAGAACGCCTACTTCTTCGGCTACATCGAGGGCTACCGGGACGTCCACCCGGACACCGGCAGCGCCACCGCGAACACGCTCTCCGGCCTCAAGGTCGTCGACGACAAGACGTTCACCGTCAAGCTGTCGCAGAAGTTCTCCCTCTGGCCGGACACCCTCGGCTACCCGGCCTTCGCCCCGCTGCCCCAGGCGTTCTTCACCGACCACGCCGCCTGGGTGGCCAAGCCGATCGGCAACGGGCCGTACACCGTCGACAAGTACTCCAAGGGCTCGTCGATGAGCCTGCGAAAGTGGGACAAGTACCCCGGGGACGACAAGGCGCAGAACGGCGGCATCGACCTCAAGGTCTACACCGACAACAACACCGCCTACACGGACCTGACGGCCGGCAACCTCGACCTCGTCGACGACGTGCCCGCCTCGCAGCTGAAGAACGTCAAGGCGGACCTCGGCGACCGGTACATCAACACCCCGGCCGGCATCATCCAGACCCTCGCCTTCCCCTTCTACGACAAGAAGTGGGACACCCCGAACGGCGCCAAGGTCCGGCAGGGCCTGTCGATGGCGATCAACCGCCAGCAGATCACCGATCAGATCTTCCAGAAGACCCGCACCCCCGCCTCCGACTGGACCTCCCCGGTCCTCGGAGTGGACGGCGGCTTCAAGGAGGGGCTGTGCGGCGCGCCCTGCGAGTACAACGCGGCGAACGCCAAGAAGCTGATCCAGGAGGGCGGCGGCATCCCCGGCGGCCAGCTCAAGATCTCGTACAACGGTGACACCGGCTCCCACAAGGAGTGGGTCGACGCCGTCTGCAACAGCATCAACAAGGTGATGGGCAACAACAAGGCGTGCGTCGGCGCCCCGGTCGGCACCTTCGCCGACTTCCGCAACCAGGTCACCCAGCAGAAGCTGACCGGTGCCTGGCGGGCCGGCTGGCAGATGGACTACCCGCTCATCCAGAACTTCCTCCAGCCCCTGTACTACACCGACGCCTCGTCCAACGACGGCAAGTGGAGCAACAAGGAGTTCGACGGGCTCGTCGACAAGGCCAACGCCGAGTCCGACCGGGCGAAGGCCGTGACGACCTTCCAGGACGCGGAGAAGGTCCTGGTCGCCCAGATGCCCGTCATCCCGCTCTGGTACCAGAACGGCAGCGCCGGCTACTCGGACCGGATCTCCAACGTGTCGCTGAACCAGTTCAGCGTCCCGGTCTACGAGCAGATCAAGGTCAAGTGACCCGTTGAGGCCGGGTGGCCGGTGCGCTCCTGGCACCGGCCACCCGGCCTGCCCGTCCCCGCGACGCGTCACTCCCCAGCCCCGAGCCCCTGACCCCCGCGACCCCCGGAGCCCTGCATGGGACGTTATGTGATCCGGCGGCTGCTGCAGATGATCCCGGTCTTCTTCGGCACCACGCTGTTGATCTTCCTCATGGTGAACGTGATGGGCGACCCCATCGCGGGTCTCTGCGGCGACCGCGCGTGCGACCCCGCGACCGAGGCCCAACTCCGCGCCGAGTTCGGCCTCGACAAGCCCGTCTGGCAGCAATACCTCACGTACATGGGCAATGTCTTCACCGGCGACTTCGGCACCGCGTTCAACGGGCAGAAGGTCACCGAGCTGATGGCCACCGCCTTCCCCATCACGATCCGGCTCACCATCGTCGCGATCGTCTTCGAGATCGTCATCGGCATCAGCCTCGGCGTCGTCACCGGCCTGCGCCGCGGCCGCCCCGTCGACACCACCGTGCTCATCCTGACCCTGGTCGTCATCTCCATCCCGACCTTCGTCACCGGCCTGCTGCTCCAGCTCCTCCTGGGAGTCGAGTGGGGCATCATCAAACCCTCCGTCTCGCCGGAGGCCCCCTTCAACGAGCTGCTCGTACCCGGCCTCGTCCTCGCCTCGGTCTCCCTGGCCTACGTCACCCGGCTCACCCGGACCTCCATCGCGGAGAACGCCCGCGCCGACTACGTCCGCACCGCCGTCGCCAAGGGGTTGCCCCGGCGCCGCGTCGTCATCCGGCACCTGCTGCGCAACTCACTGATCCCGGTCGTCACCTTCATCGGCACCGACGTGGGCGCGCTGATGGGCGGGGCGATCGTCACGGAGCGGATCTTCAACATCCACGGCGTCGGCTTCCAGCTCTACCAGGGCATCCTGCGCCAGAACTCCCAGACCGTCGTCGGCTTCGTCACCATCCTCGTCCTCGTCTTCCTGGCGGCGAACCTGATCGTCGACCTGTTGTACGCCGTACTCGACCCGAGGATCCGCTATGCCTGAGCAGACACCGGACGAGGCGATCTCACCGGCCGGAGCGGGAGGCGTGATGGACCTCGCCCTGGAAGAGGGCACGACCCTCGAAAAGACACCCGGCGGCCCGGAGGGCACCGGCCCCGCCGAGAAGCCGCGCAGCCTGTGGTCCGACGCCTGGCGGGACCTGCGCCGCAACCCGGTCTTCATCATCTCCGCCCTGATCATCCTCTTCCTGGTGATCATCTCGATCTGGCCGTCGCTGATCGCCGACCAGGACCCCCTGAACTGCGACCTGGCCAAGGCCCA
The DNA here is from genome assembly GCF_042891445.1 of Streptomyces sp. NPDC001890. NCBI lineage: Bacteria > Bacillati > Actinomycetota > Actinomycetes > Kitasatosporales > Streptomycetaceae > Streptomyces > Streptomyces sp. NPDC001890. The sequence goes on from NZ_JBIATE010000002.1 coordinate 647,560, forward strand.
GCAGGGCTCCCAGCCCGGACACCCCTTCGGCTTCGACGGACAGGGCTGCGACGTGTACACCCGTACCGTCTACGGGGCCAGGAACTCGGTGACCGTGGGCGTCTGCTCCACCCTCGGCGTCACCCTGCTCGGGGGTGTCCTCGGCGCCCTGGCCGGGTTCTTCGGCGGCTGGTGGGACTCGGTCCTCTCCCGCCTCACCGACGTCTTCTTCGGCATCCCCGTGGTCCTCGGCGGCCTGGTCTTCCTCTCCGTGGTCACCAGCTCCACCGTCTGGCCGGTGATCGGCTTCATCGTGCTGCTGGGCTGGCCGCAGATCGCCCGTATCGCCCGCGGCTCCGTGATCACCGCCAAACAGAACGACTACGTACAGGCGGCACGGGCGCTCGGCGCCTCCAACTCGCGGATGATGCTGCGCCACATCACCCCGAACGCCATCGCGCCGGTCATCGTCGTCGCGACCATCGCGCTCGGTACGTACATCTCGCTGGAGGCGACGCTCTCGTTCCTCGGCGTCGGCCTGAAACCGCCCGCCGTCTCCTGGGGCATCGACATCTCCGCCGCGTCCCAGTACATCCGCAACGCCCCGCACATGCTGCTCTGGCCCGCCGGAGCCCTGGCGGTCACCGTGCTCGCCTTCATCATGCTCGGCGACGCGGTGCGCGACGCCCTCGACCCCAAGCTGCGCTGAGGAGCCCGCTGCCATGTTGCTCGAAGTGCGCGATCTGCACGTGGAGTTCCACACCCGCGACGGAGTGGCCAAGGCCGTCAACGGGGTCAACTACTCGGTGGCCGAGGGCGAGACGCTGGCCGTCCTCGGCGAGTCCGGCTCCGGCAAGTCGGTCACCGCCCAGGCCATCATGGGCATCCTCGACATGCCCCCGGGAAAGATCAGCGGCGGCGAGATCCTCTTCAAGGACCGCGACCTGCTGAAGATGAAGAAGGACGAACGCCGGAAGATCCGCGGCCAGGAGATGGCCATGATCTTCCAGGACGCGCTCTCCTCCCTCAACCCCGTGCTCAGTGTCGGGGAACAGCTCGGCGAGATGTTCGTCGTGCACCGGGGGATGTCCCACAAGGACGCCAAGCTGAAGGCCGTCGAACTGATGGACCGGGTCCGCATCCCGGCGGCGAAGGAACGCGTCGGGAACTTCCCGCACCAGTTCTCCGGCGGCATGCGACAACGCATCATGATCGCCATGGCGATGGCGCTGGAACCGTCGCTGATCATCGCGGACGAACCCACCACCGCCCTCGACGTGACCGTCCAGGCCCAGGTGATGGACCTGCTCGCCGAGCTCCAGCGCGAGCTGAACATGGGCCTGATCCTGATCACCCACGACCTGGGCGTGGTCGCGGACGTCGCCGACAAGATCGCCGTCATGTACGCGGGCCGGATCGTCGAGTCCGCCCCCGTCCACGAGATCTACCGGGCGCCCGCCCACCCGTACACCAAGGGCCTGCTCCGGTCGATCCCGCGGCTGGACCAGAAGGGCCGGGAGCTGTACGCGATCAAGGGCCTGCCGCCCAACTTGCTGCACATCCCGCCCGGCTGCGCCTTCAACCCGCGCTGCCCGATGGCCCAGGCGATCTGCCGGGGCGAGGTGCCGCCGCTGTTCGAGGTGGCCGAGCACCGCGAGAGCGCCTGCTACTTCTGGAAGGAGACGCTCGATGCACGCTGAGACGCGCGAAGGCGGCGAGCCCATCCTGGAGGTCCGCGATCTGGTCAAGCACTACCCGCTGACCCAGGGCATCCTGATCAAGAAGCAGATCGGCGCCGTCAAGGCGGTCGACGGGGTCTCCTTCGACCTCGCGGCGGGCGAGACGCTCGGCATCGTGGGGGAGTCCGGCTGCGGCAAGTCGACCGTGGCGAAGATGCTGGTCCATCTGGAACAGCCGACGGCCGGCGCGATCAAGTACAAGGGCGAGGACATCACCAAGCTGTCCGGCCGTGCCCTGAAGGCCGTACGCCGCAACATCCAGATGGTGTTCCAGGACCCGTACACCTCGCTGAACCCGCGCATGACGGTCGGCGACATCATCGGGGAGCCGTACGAGATCCACCCCGAGGTGGCCCCGAAGGGGGAGCGCCGCCGCAAGGTGCAGGACCTGCTGGACGTCGTCGGCCTCAACCCGGAGTACATCAACCGCTACCCGCACCAGTTCTCCGGCGGCCAGCGTCAGCGCATCGGCATCGCCCGCGGCCTGGCCCTGAACCCCGAGATCATCGTCGCCGACGAACCCGTCTCCGCCCTCGACGTCTCCGTACAGGCGCAGGTCGTCAACCTGCTGGACCGGCTCCAGGCGGAGTTCGGGCTCGCGTACGTCTTCATCGCGCACGACCTGTCGATCGTCCGGCACATCTCCGACCGGGTCGGGGTGATGTATCTGGGCCGGATCGTCGAGATCGGCTCCGACGAGCAGATCTACGACCACCCCACGCACCCGTACACCCAGGCGCTGCTCTCCGCCGTCCCGGTGCCGGACCCGGCGGCCCGGGAACACCGGGAGCGGATCATCCTGCACGGCGACGTCCCGTCGCCCGCCAACCCGCCCTCCGGCTGCCGCTTCCGCACCCGGTGCTGGAAGGCGCAGGAGCGGTGCGAACTGGAGGTGCCGCTGCTGGCGGTCCCGGCCGTCTTCCGGCTGGCGGACACCCCGGCCGGGCACGACTCGGCCTGCCACTTCGCGGAGGAGAAGCAGGTGGTGCCGCCGGAGGGGCTGCTGGAGACGCCGGGGGAGGTTCCGGGGGAGACGGCGGAGGAAACGGCGGAGGGGGACGGTCCGCCGGAGGGCGCGGAGGGCGCGGAGGGCGCGGAGGGCGCGGAGGGTTCGCAAGGTTCGGAGGGTTCGCAAGGTGCGGACGGGGCGGAGGGTTCGGAGGGTTCGGACGGGGAGAACGGGTCGGCTCCGTCCGGTTCCGTCCGGGGCGGCTGACGCGGGCGCGTTAACGCGTGGGCAACCCGGGCGTCTCACGTCCGATATACGGACCGGCCAGCATGTCCGGGTACGGCCGTGCGGGTGCCGTGTACCGGCCGGGAGGCCGTCAAGTCCTCCCGGCCGGTTGCCCGTTGGCGCACCACGCCGACGAACCCCTTGTCCGGCGGGCGGGGACGGTGAAGTATCGCTCGGGTGATACTCACTCGGGGGGCAAGGGTCACAGGTGCCGTTCTCTGCGCCGCGCTCGCGTCGATCGTCGCGGGCTGGGTCGTGCGGGACGTCAGGGCGGCCGACGGCATCGAGCGGTTGTGGCACTACTGGGCCGCGTATCGCGACGCGCAGATGACGCTGAGTCCGGCCACTTCGCCGTACGACGTGGTGCTGTTCGTGGTGTACGTCGCCGCGGCCGTCGCGTCGCTGCGGTCCTCGGTGGCCGGTCCCGCGCTGGTCGCCACCGGAGTGCTCACGATCGTGGTCCGGCTGCCCGGACTCTGGAACATCGGCGAGCCCCGGATGGACGGCCGGTTCGTCGACGACCTGCGCACCCGCGCCCTGCTCTGTGCCTTCGCGTCGCTCGCGGCGGGCATCGCGCTGATCATCACCGCGGCGGCCGGCCGCCGGGCACCGCACGACTTCTCCGAAAGCGCCCCGGCCCGGCCCGGACAGGGCGCGGGGGTGGTCGCCTTCCTCTGCCTCGGCGCGGCGGGAGCGGTCACGATCGCCTGGGAGATCCGCCAGGCGGTGCGGATCCCGTACATCTACCCCGACTGGTTCCTGGGCGGGGACAAGGTCTTCCAGGGGCTGACCGACCCGCCGCCCGGCTGGTTCACGGCCGTCCTGGCGCTGCTCTGCCTGTTCGCGGGGGTGAGCGGGCTGCCGCGCGCCGTGCACGCCCGCCCGTTCGGCCTGATCGCCGCCGCGCTGCTGCTGGGCGGCGGTGGGGTGGGCGTGGCCCGGTCGGTGCACGAAGAGCTGCTGGAGCACTTCGCCGATCTGCCGGTCGAGGCCCAGCTCACCGTGGCGACCGGGTTCTTCGAGGTGTTCGTCGGCGTGGTGGTGCTGCTGGCGCTGGCCCGGCCGGGCCCGGCCGTACCCCCGCCGCTGCCCGACCCGGGCTACGGGCAGGGGTACGGCTATCCGCGCCCCGGCGTCTTCGGGCCGCCGCCCCCGTCCCAGCCGCCGCCCGGCTGGTGACGGGGAGGGCGACGGCTCAGCCCGTCAGCCCCAACGACCGCTTCAGGAAGTCGACCTGGAGCAGCAGCAGATTCTCCGCCACCTGCTCCTGCGGGGTCATGTGCGTCACCCCGCTGAGCGGCAGCACCTCGTGCGGGCGCCCGGCCGAGAGCAGCGCCGACGAGAGCCTGAGCGAGTGCGCGACGACCACGTTGTCGTCCGCGAGGCCGTGGACGATCATCATCGGCCGCACCTGCTCGGCAGCCTCCGAGAGCCCCTCGTCGGTGATCACCGAGTTGTGCGCGTACACCTCGGGCTGCTTCGCCGGGTCGCCGAGATAACGCTCGGTGTAGTGGGTGTCGTACAGCCGCTGGTCGGTCACCGGGGCGCCGACCACCGCCGCGTGGAAGACGTCGGGACGGCGGGTCACGGCCAGGGCCGCCAGATATCCGCCGAACGACCAGCCGCGGATCGCGACCTTGCCGAGGTCCAGCGGGAACCGGTCCGCGAGGGCGTGCAGGGCCTCGACCTGGTCGTCCATGGAGAGCACCAGGTTGTTCTTGACCGCCTTCTCCCAGCCGGGCGTGCGCCCCGGTGTGCCCCGGCCGTCCGCGACGACGACCGCGAAGCCCTGGTTCGCGAACCACTGCGACGTCAGGTGCGGATTATGCGCGGCGACCACCCGGCGGCCGTGCGGTCCGCCGTACGGATCCATCAGTACCGGAAGCGGACCATCCGATTCCTTGTACCCCTCGGGGAGCAGCACGGCGCACGGAATTCGCCGTGCGCCCCCCTCGGTGAGGTGGACCCGGGCGGAGAGCACCGGCTCCTGCGCATGGCTCGTCACGGTCGCGATCCGCTTGCCGTCCCGGACCACCTCCACCAGGGCGCCCGGCCGGTCCAGGGAGTGACCGACCAGCACCGTCACCCCGCCCGCGCGGACCGCCGAGTGCAGACCGGCCCCTTCGGACACCCGTTCCACGCCCAGTTCGTTGACCCGGTAGACGTGGGTCTCGCCGAGCTCCGGCTCGGCCGCCTCCTCACCGGCCGTGGCCGAGATCAGGATGTCCGACTCGCCGATGTCCAGTACCGCCTGGAGCTGCAACTGCGCCCCGGTCAGCAGCCGGTCGCCGACCGCGAGCACCCGCGCCCCGCCCTCGTCCGCGATCCGCACCAGCCGGCCGTCCGGCGTCCAGGCGGGCACCCCGGGGAAGATTTCCAGCCAGACCGGGTCCTCGTCGGCATGCACCGTCCGCGTCGAACCGGTCTCCGGGTCCACCGCGAGGAAGAGCTGACTCCGCTGGTCGCGGGACTGCACCAGCAGCAGCGGCGCCCCCTGCGACGACCAGTGCACCTGCGCCAGATAGGGGTGGCGCGCCCGGTCCCAGACCACTTCGGTGCGGGCGCCGTCCAGGCCCAGCACGAAGAGCCGCACATCGGCGTTGGGCGTCCCGGCCGCCGGGTAGGCGACCTCGGCGGGCCTGCGGTCCGGGTGCGCGGGATCCGCGATCCACCACCGCCGCACAGGGGCGTTGTCGACCCGGGCGACCAGCAGCCGGTCCGAATCCGGCGACCACCAGAAGCCGCGCGAGCGCTTCATCTCCTCGGCCGCGATGAACTCCGCCAGGCCGTACGAGACATCGTCCCCGTCCGGCTCGGCGAGCGCCCGGTCGCCGTCGCCCTCCGCGTCGACGACCCGCAGTGCACCCTTGGACACATATGCGATGTGTCGTCCGTCCGGTGACGGCCGGGGGTCGATCACCGGGCCCGGCACCGGCAGCGCGCGGGCCGTACCCGCCCGCAGTTCGGCGACGTACACCTTCCCGGAGAGCGCGAAGGCGGCCAACTCCGCCGCCGCGTCGACCGCGTAGCCGACGATCCCCGACGACCCCTCGCGGCTGCGCTCGCGCCGGGCCCGCTCCTGCGCCGACAGCCGCTCCGCCGAACCCCCCAGCAGGGCCTGGGGATCGGCGACCACGCGCTCCCGGGGCGCCCCGTCCTTCGGCAGGTCGAGCACCCACAACTGGCCCGAACGGTCCGTCCCGGAGCCCGAGCGCAGGAAGATCACCCGCTCCCCGTCGGGTGAAACGGTGAACGACCGAGGGGCGCCGAGGGTGAATCGCATCGTCCTGGCGTGCTGACGGGGAAAGGTGATCTTCTGCGAGGTCATGCACCGAACCTAGCCCCCGACCGCCCGGTCGTGCGCCCCTCGTGCTGCTGTGCCCCGATCAATGCGTTACGACGGATAGTTATGATCCGTAGCGCTCGGTGGGTATGAACCTGCTGGCTCCATGTGTGCTGCCCGTCCCGACCGTACTGATGGAGGTGAACCGCCGTGGCACTCTCGATTTCGGCGGTGGTGCTGCTGGCGATCGTCGTCTTCCTGCTGATCCGGAAATCCGGACTGAAGGGCGGACATGCGGTGGTCTGCGCACTGCTCGGTTTCTATCTCGCCAGCTCGTCGATCGCGCCGAGCATCTCGAACCTGACCACGAATGTGGCGGGCATGATCGGAAGCCTCAAGTTCTGAGGCCCGGCCCGTCGGCGGTCGGTGCGTGGTGGTCGGAGCGCGGTGTGCGGTGGTGACGCGGGCGGAGATCGGTGCGCCCGGCTCGTAGGGTGGTCCCCATGACGGACCATCCCGCCCGGCGCCTCCTCCTGGTGCACGCGCACCCCGACGACGAGTCGATCAACAACGGCGCCACCATGGCCAAGTACGCGGCCGAGGGTGCCCAGGTCACCCTGGTGACCTGCACGCTCGGCGAGGAGGGCGAGGTCATCCCGCCCTCCCTCGCCCATCTCGCGGCCGACCGGGACGACGCCCTGGGCCCCTACCGACAGGGCGAGCTCGACGCGGCGATGAAGGAGCTGGGGGTCACCGACCACCGGCTCCTGGGCGGGCCCGGACGCTTCCGCGACTCCGGAATGATGGGCGCCGAGCAGAACCACCGCGCCGGCGCCTTCTGGGCCGCCGAGGTGGACGAAGCCGCCGGGCACCTGGTGGAGGTGATCCGCTCCGTGCGCCCGCAGGTCCTGGTCACCTACGACCCCGACGGCGGCTACGGACACCCCGACCACATCCAGGCCCACCGCGTCGCGATGCGCGCAGCCGAGCTCGCCGCCGATCCCGGGTACCGCACCGGGTCCGGCGCCCCGCACACCATCGCCAAGATCTACTGGAACCGGGTGCCCCGCACGGTCGCCGAGGAGGGCTTCGCCCGCCTCCGGGAGACGGCGCCGGACGCCTTCCCCGCCATCGCCGCCATCGACGACGTACCGGGCGTGGTCGACGACTCCAGGATCACCGCGCGGATCGACGGCACGGCCCACGCCGCCGCCAAGAGCGCCGCGATGCGGGCCCACGCCACCCAGATCGCCGTGGACGGCCCCTTCTTCGCCCTCTCCAACGACCTCGGCCAGCCCCTCTTCACCACCGAGTACTACGAGTTGGTGCGCGGCGACTCCGGAGCCCCCCGGGGGGCCCGGGAGGACGACCTGTTCGCGGGTGTGGCGGGAGCGGAGCGATGAGCGGCGGCAAGCAGCGCGCACCGCGCCCCTCGAACGCCGCCGGGAGCGGCGCGCCCACCGGTCTCGCCGCGCCCCTCGACCCCAAGCGGATCGCCGCCTACGTGGGCCTCGCCGTGCTGGGCGCGCTCGTCGGGCTCGCCGGGGCGCTCGTCCAAGCCGCCTGGTTCCCCGCCGGATTGCTGCTCGCGCTGCTGGCCGCCGCCGGGCTCTTCCACGGCGGACGCCGCCTCTTCGGCACCCAGCTCGGCGCCCTGGCACCCGCCGCGGGATGGCTGATTTCGATCGTCGTTCTGCTGGGTGGGCGCCCGGAAGGCGACTATGTCTTCGGTGACGAACTGGGCCTGACCCTTTTCATGCTGGGCGGGATGGCTGTCGCTGTGATCTGTGCCACCATGTCGCGGTCGCCCCAACAGGGCGCCGACAGCGGCCGACCTGGCAAGTAAAGTGCCACGTCCGATCCCGTAATGCCCCTTGTCCGTCCGGTGTCCGCGCGGCCGTTTCCCCCGGTCGCGGGGTGTGCGCCGGCCGCGCCCAGTATGGTGGTTCGCGCGCCGAGCCGTCCCCTGGCCTGCGGCATGGGGGAAGTACGGGCGGCGGAGCCAATCGGGAGAACCTGCTTTGAGTCGTGAAACTGACAGTTCGTCCTCCGGGCCCCAGGGGCGCGGGGGAGCCGCGTACCCCTCGGGGACGCCGCCGTACGGATCCCGCCAGTATCCGTCGCTGCACCCCTCGCAGGATGCCCCGGCGGGGGCCCCGGAGCCTGCGGACCCGGCCCAGTCCGAGGAGCCGAGGACCGAGACGACGCTGACGACGCGTATCCGGATCAACATTCCGGGCTCGCGCCCCATCCCGCCCGTCGTCATGCGTACGCCCGTGGGCGACACCGACAGCGCCGACGCCGAGCGCACCGGCAGCATTCCGCGCCCCGGTTCGCCCGCGGCGGACGGTGCGCCGGGCGCGTCCGACGCCCCGTCCGCCGCCGAGGCCCGGACCGATTCCGCGAGCGCGGAACCGGCTGCCGACAAGTCGGCCAAGGAGAAGAGCGGCAGCGACTGGTTCGCCCCGCGCAAGGCCCCCACGAACACCTCGGTCGCCGGTGGCGGTGCGCCCGGCGGCGGTTCGGCCGGTGGCGGCACGGCCGGCGGTGCGGAAGGCATCGGAGGCGTCGGGGGTGCCGCGCCCACTCCGCCCCGTGCCGATCTGCCGTACTTCTCGGACGGTCCGCAGCGCGGCGGCGACCAGGGCGCCCCCCGCCCCGACGACTTCGGGACCGGTGGCCCCGCGTCCGGTGGCTCGCGTCCGACGCCGAACCTCGGCGTGCGCACCCCCGGCCCCGCCGGACCCACCACGGGCCCGGTCACCGGGACTTCGTCCCTCACGCCGAACCTCGGCGGACCGGGCGGCCAGGGCCCCATGGGCTCCGGTTCCGGGGCCATGGGTTCCGGCCCCGCCGGCGCGCCGCGGATGTCCGACGACACCGCGGTGCTGACGCCGCAGTTCGCGGCCCCGGCCCCGGCCCCGGCATCGTCCGGCCCCGGCGGCAACGTCTCCGGTGACACGCTCACCAGCGGCATCCCCGTCGTTCCGCCGGAGTTCCGGGCGCCGTCCCTGTTCCCGGGCACGCCCGGTGCGGACGGCCCCGAATCGGCGCCCCGCGGTCCGGGCGACCCGATGGGCACCGGACCGGCCGGTCCCGGCGGCCCCGCCGCCGCGTCGCCGGCTCCCGCCCCGCGTCCCGAACCGGCGCCCGCGCCCGCGAAGAAGCAGGGCCGCTCCAAGCTGGCCCTCCTCGGCGCCGGTGTCGTCGTGCTGCTCGGTGTCGCGTACGGCGCCGGGCTGCTGATGAACCACTCCGACGTGCCCAAGGGCACCACCGTCCTCGGCGTCGACATCGGCGGCGGCACGAAGGAGGAGGGCGTCACCAAGCTGGACGCCGCCCTCGGCAAGCGTGCCGCGACCCCGCTCCAGCTCTCGGTGGACGGCAAGAAGACCGAGCTCGCGCCGGACAAGGCCGGGCTCGCCCTGGACAGCCAGGAGACCGTGCGCGCGGCCGCGGGCAGCGACTACAACCCGGTCTCCGTCATCGGCTCGCTCTTCGGCGGCAAGCGTGCCGTCGACCCGGTGATCCCGGTCGACAAGGAGAAGCTCGGCGTCGCGCTGACGGACCTGGCGGGCGTCTCGGGCTCGTCCAACGACGGCACGATCAAGTTCGAACCGGGCAAGGCCGTCGCCGTACCCGGGAAGCCGGGCAAGACGCTGGACGTCAACCAGTCGATGACCTCGGTGCGCGACGCGTACCGCGCCCAGGTGCAGACCGGCCGGACGAAGGTCGTCCAACTGCCCGTCACCACCAGCGAACCCACCATCACCCAGGCCGAACTGGACCGGGCGATGAAGGAGTTCGCGAAGCCCGCGATGTCCGGTCTGATCACCATCAAGGCCGGCGCCAAGGAGATCCAGTTCGGCCCGGCCAGGTCGCTGCCGCAGATCCTGACGATGGTGCCAATCGAGGGCAAGCTGGTCCCGCACTACGACAAGAAGGCCATCGACACCCTCTGTGACGGCGTCTTCGACGGCATCATGATCACCAAGGGCGACGGCAAGAAGCACCAGCTCAGCGCGGACGACGTGGCACACGCCATGCAGAGCGCACTGCTCGGCAAGACCCCTGCCGAGCGGACCGTGGTCATCGACCTCGGCGGCAACGGCTGACCGCGGGACCCGCCGAACCGCACCGCACGCCCGCCCCCGACCGGACCTCCGGCCGGGGGCGGCGCCGTGTCCGGACCATGCCGCCGGCAGCGGAGTCATGCGCACCGCATGACATCTGTCATCCCGTTTCCACGACCGGCGGCCCTGCCGCGGCCACCCTTCCTCGGCCACGCTTGACGCATGACAACGACAACCGCCGAGGCCACCGGGGCGAAGACCGCCGCGGTCCGCTTCGATCAGGTCAGCAAGGCGTACGGAGCGGTACGCGCCGTCGACGGGCTCACCCTCGACCTGCACCCCGGCGAGACCGTGGCGCTCCTCGGCCCCAACGGCGCCGGGAAGTCCTCCACCCTGGATCTGCTGCTGGGCCTGCGCACCGCCGACTCCGGTTCGGTCCGGGTGTTCGGCACGACCCCGCAGGACGCCATCGCCGCGGGCCGGGTCGGCGCGATGCTCCAGACCGGCGGCCTGATGGAGGACGTCACGGTCGAGGAACTGGTCGGCCTCGCCTGCGACCTGCACCCCAAGTCGTTCCCGGTGGCGGAGGTGCTGTCCCGCGCCGGTGTCGCGCAGATCGCCGACCGGATGGTCAACAAGCTCTCCGGCGGCCAGGAACAGCGCGTCCGCTTCGCGCTCGCCACCGCCGGCGCCAACGACCTGATCGTCCTCGACGAGCCGACCACCGGCATGGACGTCACCGCCCGGCAGGCCTTCTGGGCCACCATGCGCGAGCAGGCCGAGCAGGGCCGTACCGTCCTGTTCGCCACCCATTACCTCGAAGAGGCCGACGCGATCGCCGACCGCGTCCTCGTTCTCCACAAGGGCCGGCTGCTCGCCGACGGCACCGCCGCCGAGATCAAGGCGAAGGCCGGGGCCCGCCGGATCTCCTTCGAACTGGAGGGCCCGGCCGACGAGGCGGCCCTGCGCGGCCTGCCGTTCCTCGCCGCGCTCGACATCACCGGCAACCGGGTCCGGATCCAGTCGCACGACGCGGACGCGACCGTCCACGCCGTGTACGGACTCGGCCTGTACCCGCGCCGGCTCGAAGTCGCCGGACTCGGCCTGGAGCAGGCCTTCGTCGCCCTCACCGAGGCCGAGGAGGCCAGGACCGCGTGAACACGTTGATCAGGCTCGAAGTCACCCGCACCCTGCGGAACAAGAAGTTCATGTTCTTCTCGGTCATCTACCCCTCGGTGATCTACCTCCTCATCTCCGGCACCCAGAACACCAGCGACCGGATCCCGCACACCGAGCTCACCTTCCAGGCCTTCTTCATGGTCTCGATGGCCTCCTTCGGGGCGCTGACCGCCGTCCTCATGGGCAACAGCGAACGCATCGCCAAGGAGCGCGAGAAGGGCTGGGTCCGCCAGTTGCGGCTGACCGCGCTGCCCAGCCGCGGCTACGTCCTGGCGAAGATCGCCGGCGCGGCGGTGGTCACCCTGCCCTGCATCGTCGTGGTCTTCCTGGTCGCCGCCGCCGTCAAGCACGTACGGGTCGAGACCTGGCAGTGGTTCGCGCTGGCCGGAGTCATCTGGGCCGGTTCGCTGGTCTTCGCGGCGCTCGGCGTCGCCATCGGCTACCTCGCCGGCGGGGACGCGGTCCGCCCGCTCACCATGATCATCTACTTCGGGCTCTCCATCCTCGGCGGCCTGTGGATGCCCAGCGCGACCTTCCCGCAGTGGCTCCAGAACATCTCCGAGTGGCTGCCCACACACGCGTACGCTTCTCTCGGCCAGGCGATCGAGATGGGCGGATCGCCGCACGCCAAGGACGTCGCCATCCTCTGCGCCTACTTCCTGGTCTTCGCCGGCGGCGCGGCCTGGCTCTACCGGAAGGACACCCTGAAGGCGTGAACGACGACGAGACGTCCATGGGCATCGGGCGCCCGCCCACCCACCGCAAGCAGTTCTGGATCAAACTGCTGTGGATCGGCATCTGGCTCGCGTTCATGAGCGCCCCGGTCAAGGACCTGGCCGACGGCGACCACACCCCCTGGGCGACGGCGCTCGGCTCGCTCGGCCTGCTGACCTTCGTCGGGGCGTACCTGCTCCTGGTCTTCCGGCACACGTCCAAGCCCCTGGACCGCCGCCTCGTCCACTGTGCGATCGCCTTCCTCGGAGCCCTCGCCCTCGTCCTCACCCTGACGCTCGGCACCTCGTGGCTGGTCCTCTTCGTGTACGTGTCGGTCTCCGTCGGCGCCACCCTGCCGCTGCGGACGGCCCGTTGGCTCATCCCCGCCGTCACGGCCGTCCTGGTCGCCGTCGGCCTGACCGGCGACCACCCCCGCGAGGTCATCACCGCACTCGTCTTCCCCGCGCTGCTCGGCGGATTCTCGATGACCGGCGTACGGCAGCTGATCCGTACGACGATCGAGCTGCGCGAGGCCCGCGCCACCGTCGCCCAGCTCGCCGCCAACGAGGAACGGCTCAGGCTCGCCCGCGATCTGCACGATCTGCTCGGCCACTCGCTCTCCCTGATCACGCTCAAGAGCGAGCTCGCCGGCCGGATGCTCCCCGACCACCCGGAACAGGCGGCCGCCCAGGTCGCGGACATCGAACAGGTCAGCCGCCAGGCCCTGATCGACGTACGCGGCGCGGTCACCGGCTACCGCCGCCCGACCCTCCCCGGCGAACTCGCGGGCGCCCGCACGGCCTTGGCCGCCGCGGGCATCGTCGCCGACGTCCCGGCCGAGGCCCCCGACGACCTCCCCGAGAAGCCGGAGGAGGTGCTCGCCTGGGCGCTGCGGGAAGCCGTCACCAACGTCGTACGGCACAGCGGGGCCCGCCGCTGCGCGGTCACCCTCGTCCCGCGCCAGACCCTGGACGGCAGGCTCCTCGAACTCACCGTCCGCGACGACGGAGTCGGCCCCTCGGGCAGCAAGCCCGGCAACGGCCTCACCGGCATCGGTGAACGCCTCGCCACGGTCGACGGCACGCTGCGTACCTCGGCCGGCGACGCCGTCCCCGGTTCCGGTAAAGGCTTCACCCTGACCCTGAGTGTTCCGCTCGATTCCGGCCTAGGATCCACGGAATGAGCATGATCAGACTCCTCCTGGCCGAGGACCAGTCCATGGTGCGCGAGGCCCTCGCGGCGCTGCTCGGCCTGGAACCCGACATCGAGGTGGTGGCCCAGGTCGCCCGCGGGGACGAGGTGCTGGCCGCCGCCCACGAACACGACATCGACGTGGCGCTCCTGGACATCGAGATGCCGGGCATGACGGGCATCGACGCGGCGGCCGCCCTGCACCGCGAACTCCCGGCCGTGAAGGTCGTCGTCGTCACCACCTTCGGCCGCCCCGGCTATCTGCGCCGGGCGATGGAGTCGGGCGCCCACGCCTTCCTGGTCAAGGACGCCCCGGCCGCCCAACTGGCCGAGGCGGTACGGAAGGTGCTCGCCGGCGAACGCGTCATCGACCCCACCCTCGCGGCGGCGGCCCTCGCCGACGGGGCGAGCCCCCTCACCGACCGCGAACGCGACGTACTGCGCACGGCGGCCGACGGCTCCACCAACGCGGAGATCGCCGCCGCTCTCCATCTCTCGCAGGGGACGGTCCGCAACTACCTCTCCATGGCCATCCAGAAAATGGCGGCCCGCAACCGCGCGGAGGGCGTCCGCATCGCCCGCGAGAAGGGCTGGCTGTAGCGCGCCGTGATCACGGTGCGCCGGCATCTGTGGCCCGGCACCCCATGCCGACCTCGTGCTCCTGAAGGCCCTTCCCAAGGGCGACCGGCTGGTGTGACGGGGTGCGGGGGCGCCGCCCCCCCACCACCATTCCGCGCAGTCCCTCAGTGCGTCAGCGTCTCGCTGAAGCGGGAGGGGCCGGTCGGGGCGCCGATCGTGGCCGCGCCGAACGAGACGGAACCCTTCGCGATGATGCCGGAGGCATCCGTACCGAAGATCCACAGGGCGCCCCTGCCGCTGTTCTCCGTCGGGGCGCCGACCACCATCTCCGCGCGGCCCCTGCCGTCGTAGTCGCCCAGCGCGAGGGCCGCGCCGAACTGGTCGCCCGCCTCGGCCACCCCTGGAACCCCGGCCGTGTACTGGCCGAACTCCTTGGAGCCGGCGGTGCCCACGCCGTTCGGGCCGCCCTTGAGCACCAGGACCCGGCCGGCGTCGGCGATGCCGTTGATCTTCTCGTTCGGCAGGCCCACGGCGATGTCGGGGTAGCCGTCGCTGTTCGTGTCGCCCAGCGCCAGGCTGTACCCCATCCGGTCGTGGTACTCGGCCGTGCCCGAGACGCCCTCGGTGTCCTGGTTGATCCAGACGGGCTTGCGGCCGGTGCTCTGCCCCGCCGGGCCGCCGTACGAGACGAAGAGCGCGCCGCCCTTCTTCACCGGGGTGTCCTCGTTCGCCCACTCGTCGCCGCGTCCGACGACGATGTCCCCGTGGCCGTCCTTGTCCAGGTCGGCGATGCCCACGGCGGTGCCGCCGACGCCCGCACCGTCCGCGTCCTTGATCTCGACCGGGGCGGCGAAACCGGAGCGGCCGCCCTTCAGCAGGTACGTGTGCTGCTGCCACGGGTCGTCGGGGCCGAAACCGAGGACCGCCAGATCGCCCACGCCGTCGCCGGTCACGTCGCCGACGGCGGTCTTCGAGACGTCGAGCAGTTCGGTGCCCTCGACCGAGAACGAACTGATCCTGCTCCACTTGCCGGTGCGGTCGACCGGGCCGTGCAGGATGTGGCCACCGAGCCGTGCGTCGTCCACCGCGATGTCGGCGATGCCGTCACCGTCGACGTCGCCCACGCTCAGGTCGCCGAAGCCATAGGCCTGGTCACCGGGGATGGGCTTCAGGAGCATGGCGTTCTTCGAAAGGCCGGACGGGCCGCCCCAGTTGACGGTCAGCACCGTGCCCTCTTCACCGCTGGCCCGGTACGCCCAGGGGCGGCTGACGAGATCCGCGTAACCGTCGTTGTCCAGATCGGCGCTGCGCAGGTTCGTGCCGTAGCGCGCGTCACCCGGGTTGCTGATGCCCGAGCGGTCCGGCCAGGTCAGCACCTGCTTTCGAGCCGAGGACAGGCCGTCGGGGCCGCCGAAGAGGACGCTCACGGCGCCCGCGCCCTCCGAGCCGCCGACGGTGGCCATGGGGGCGCCCACGGCCACGTCCGGGTAGCCGTCGCCGTTGAAGTCGTCGCGCAGCCGCTTGCTGCTCGGCGCGCTCGCCGCCTGGGCGGGCGGCTGCGCGGCCGGGGCGGACGACCGTGCGGCGGCGTGGCCGACGGGAGCGGCCACGGCTCCGGCGACCAGGGCGATTCCGGTCGCGATCGCCAGCCGACTGCGTGGGGAGAGGATGGGCAAGTCGATCAACTCCGGTGTTCGGTACGTGAGTCGGGGCGGTACGGAATCCGCTTCCGCACCGCCCCGTACGACCTCGTGGCCCGGCGGATGGTTGTGCCGCGCCACCGATGAGCGCCGGTGGTCAGCCCTGCTCGAAGGTGTCCAGGTGGGCGAAGGCCACCACGTTGTCCTCGTAGTCCTTCGCGGTCTTGTCGTACGTGCCGCCACAGGTGATCAGCCGGAGCTGGGCGGAATCGGTGCCGGCGTAGACCCGGTCGTCCGGGAACTCCGCCTTGCTGAACTGCTCGACGGAGTCGACCTTGAAGGTGGCCACCGAGCCGTCGGCGCGGGTGATGTCGACCTTGGCGCCGGGCTTGAGGTACCGGAGCTGGAGGAAGACGGCCGGGCCGGTCGTCGTGTCCACGTGGCCCGCCACGATCGCGGCACCGCGCTCGCCGGGGGTGATGCCGTCCTTGTACCAGCCGACCAGGTTCTTGTCGTTGGGGGGCGGCGCGTTCAGCTGGCCGGTGGGGCCGAGGGACAGCTCGGTGAACGGCGCGTCGACGCCGATGGTCGCGATCCGCAGCCGCTTCGGGACGGAAGCCGACATCGCCGGGCCGACGGTGGCCTTGGACGAGGTGACGGGGGCGGGTGCGGCGTGGGAGCCGAGGACTTCGGGGACCTCGGGGACGGCGGACGCGACGGCTGCGGGCGGGGCCGGCGGCTTGTCGTCGACCGAGGTGCCGAAGGAGTTGTAGATGAGGACCATGCCGAGCCCGGCTGTCACGGCGGGCCACATCAGGGCACGGCCCAGTGTGGTTCGGGGGGCAGTCCGGGTGGGGGTGGAGCCGGTCGACTGCGGGGCGGCCATGGGAACGTGCCTTTCGGTCGTGCGGTGTTGAGGCGGGAGCAGGGACAGGGAGGGGACGGAGGGGAGCGTGGTCCGGGTTTATCCGGGGCTTATCAGGGGGGAAATGAAGGCGCCGCGGCCGCCACCCCGAAGGGCAGCGACCGCGACAACCGAACTACCGGCTGGAGGGTTGGCCCGGTCAGGCCATCGCGCCACCGGTCGACTGGCGACGGCGCAGCTTGTACGCGCCGACGCCGACACCGCCGAGCAGCAGCGCCGAGCCGGCGGCCAGGCTGCCACCGGTCATCGCCA
Source organism: Streptomyces sp. NPDC001890 (assembly GCF_042891445.1). NCBI lineage: Bacteria > Bacillati > Actinomycetota > Actinomycetes > Kitasatosporales > Streptomycetaceae > Streptomyces > Streptomyces sp. NPDC001890. The sequence goes on from NZ_JBIATE010000002.1 coordinate 664,348, forward strand.
TGCCGCCGCCGCCGGCGTGGACGCCGCCACGGGGCCGGTCGCCGCCGCGACCGCCGTAGCCGCCCTCGTCGCCGCCCCGGCCGCCGTAGCCGCCGTCACGGCCACCCTCGTCGCCGCCGCGACCGCCGTAGCCGCCACCGCGACCGCCCTCGTCGCCGCCACGACCGCCCTCGTCGCCGCCGCGGCCACCACGGCCGCCCTCGTCGTCACTGGCGATCACGGAGGCCATGAAGCCGCCGCCGGCGTGGACGCCGCCACGGGGGCTGTCGCCGCCGCGACCGCCGTAGCCGCCACCGCGACCGCCCTCGTCGCCGCCACGGCCGCCGTAGCCGCCACGGCCGCCCTCGTCGCCGCCACGGTCTCCACCGCGGTCGCCGCCGCGGCCGCCTTCGTCTCCACCACGGCCGCCTTCGTCGCCGCCGCGGCCGCTGCGGCCGCCTTCGTCGTCACTGGCGATCACGGAGGCCATGAAGCCGCCGCCGGCGTGGACGCCGCCACGGGGGCTGTCGCCGCCGCGACCGCCGTAGCCGCCGCCGCGACCGCCCTCGTCGCCGCCGCGGCCGCCGTAGCCGCCACGGCCGCCCTCGTCGCCGCCACGGTCTCCACCGCGGCCGCCTTCGTCTCCACCACGGCCGCCTTCGTCGCCGCCGCGGCCACCACGGCCGCCTTCGTCGCCGCCGCGGCCACCGCGACCGCCCTCGTCGTCACTGGCGATCACGGAGGCCATGAAGCCGCCGCCGGCGTGGACGCCGCCACGGGGGCCGTCGCCTCCGCGGCCGCCGCGGTCTCCACCGCCGTAACCACCGCGGTCTCCACCGCCGTAGCCGCCGCGGTCTCCACCGCGGTCTCCGCCGCGGCCCTCACCGCGGTCGGACTTTCCGTGGTCGTCGCCGTGCGAGGACGAGTAACCGTTGTCGTGGCCCGAGTCGTCCGACGCGGCCATGGCGTAGGCGGACGGGCCGGTGATGGCGAGGACCGCTGTGACAGCGGCCGAAGCGAACAGTGTGCGGGCAGAGCGCATCTGAACACATTCCTTCCGGACGCAACTGCGAAGAGCGACTGGGTGTCGACTCAATGTGGCGCAGTGGCGACGTGATCCACCGTCAGCCGGAATGTGAATTCGCGCCAATGCAAAACGCGGCATTGGAGCTATGCCGTGGGCTCTTCGGGTGGAGTGCGGCCGATAATCACCCGTTGGACTGCACGCAGTGGCACGTGAGGTTTGGGTGACGGGGTTCCACTCGTTTGCCGACCCTGATGCGAGGTGGAGCCGCCCGCCGTCCGCTTCCTTTTTTATCCCTCGAATTGCCGTCAACAAAGTCTATGAGTCGGTGAGTTGAAAACGTGTGAACAGTGCGCCGGTCGGGCGGTGCGACTTCCGTGACCTGCTGGGTTTCCGTGCGTGCACCCCTGGATCCGCGTCGCCGAGGATCCGAATCCGGCGACGCGCCGTCACATCGACCTGCTTGCCTTCGAGCGCTGAATCGGTTGTCCGGGGTCCGGGGCCCCTGCTGTGCTCACCCACGGAAATCGATTGGCGAAAGAGCGGGTCGTGCGAGGAACTCGCATGTTCATTCAGGCGAGAATTACCACCGGTCTTGAGGACGTGGAGTTTCATGCATACGCTGAATCCGGGAATTCTGGCGCATATCGACGCCGGTGGGACGAGCCCGGCCGCAGGGCGGCGGGGCACGCGGTGGTCCATCCGCCGGACGCCCCGCCGCGCCTGCGGACCGCGCTCAGTTCAGCAGCGACCGGGCGGCCCGTGCCCGGCGGCGGATCGCCTCCGCGGCCGCGGGCTCCACCTCGTCGACCACGTCCGCGTACTCCTCCATCTCCGCCGCCCCGCGCAGGAACTGCCCGCTCTGTACGAGCAGCTGGGCGCGCTCGTACCGGAGCCTGGCGGGGTGCGAGGGGAGCAGCAGCGACAGGTCCACCGCCCACAGCGCCACGTCCGTGCGCTCCGGACGGGCCGCCGCCCAGGCCCTGATGTTGTTCAGGATCCGCAGCACGATCTCCAGCGGCCGGGCGGGCACCAGCATCGACTCCTCCAGCGGCTCCCCGGTGGCCCCGGCCACCAGCAGCTCCGCGTCCTGCCCGGTCATCGGCCGGCCGCCGTCGAACGGATCGGCGAGCACCCGCTCGGCCGGATCGCCGAAGCCGACGACGAAATGACCGGGCAGCGCCACCCCGTACACCGGGGCGCCCGCCCGCCGGGCGACCTCGATCCACACCACCGACAGCAGGATCGGCAGCCCGCGACGCCTGCGCAGCACCTCGTGCAGCAGCGACGACTCCAGCCGCTGGTAGTCCGCCGACGAGCCCGCGAAGCCGTACCGTTCCCCGAGCAGCTCGGCCAGCGCCGAGGCCCACGCCCGGCCGCCCCGCACCCCGTACGGAAGCCGGCCCGCCAGCTCGTCCAGCTCGATCTGCGCCGCGTCGATCCCGTTCACGTCCAGCGCCGGATCGGCCACCGCGCCCAGCAGCAGGCAGAGCAGCGCGAGGTCCGGCCGTTCGGCGCGCGCCTCCTCGGCGAACCGGCGGCGCAGCTCGTCCGGGTCCGGGCGCCCGGCGGGTTCAGGGTTCATCGGATCCGTCCGCCTCCGCCACGTCCGTCCGCCTCCGTCACGTCCGTCCCCGTCACGCCCGTCCCCGTCACGCCGACCGGAAGTGGTGGTAGAGGTGATGGACCGCGAACCCCATGCCCTCGTACATCGCCCGCGCCCCCTCGTTGTCCGTCTCCACCTGGAGCCAGGCGGCGGAGGCGCCCTCCTCCAGGGCCCTGCGGGCGAGCGCGGTCATCACGGCGGAGCCGAGCCCCCGGCGCCGGTGCGCCGGATCGACCTCGACGGCCATGAAGCCGGCCCAGCGCCCGTCCACCACGCACCGCCCGATCGCGGCGGGCGCCGCGCCCTCCTCGTCACCGGGCACCGACGCGAACCACACCGAGGGGCCGCCGCGCAGCACCGCCAGGACGTGCGGGCCGGGGGTCTCGAAGCGCTGGTAGCGGGCGAGCCAGGTCTCGTCGAGATCCCGGCTCAGCCGCACCCGGGACACGTCCGCGTCCAGATCGCCGATCGGAGCGAGCCCGGCGGTGCGTACCTCCGCCGTCACCTCGCGGCGCCAGCCGCGCTCCTCCAGCTCCGCGCAGAGCAGCTCCTGGGTGCCCTCGGCGCCGGTGGAGGTCTGGATGTACGCGGGCAGGTCCCGCGCCCCGTACCACTGCCGGACGTGCCCGAGCGCCTCGTCGAGCGGGACGCCCGGATCACCGAGCGGCAGCACGGAATTGGCGCGCCGGGTGAACCCCCGCGCGGCGCGCAGCCGCCAGTCGCCCAGCGGTTCGCTCTCCACCGGCTGCCAGGCACGGGCGAGGACGGGAGCGAGCTCCTCGAAGGAGGCCGCCGGACCGCGCCGCCGGGCCGGAGCGGCGGGCACGACCTTGCCCGCCACCAGAACCGATTCCGGGATACGGACGGATTCACCGCTCTTCGGTGTGATCGAGAGCACACCGTCGTCCCACGATGTGAGAACCCCTACGGTGTCGGCGAACGTCGCTCCATGTGGGGCCGTCTCGCACACACGCCGGACTGATACCCGTTTGCCCACGTCAGCAGGTGTGATTCGGACCTTGAGCTGTCCGCCGATGGTGAATTCCACAGCTCTGTACGCCCCTCCTGTTCGGTTCGTGCCCCGGAACGGAGATACTAGGGGCGGGCATCGACGACGCCGCGCTCCCGCGCGAGAGCCAACGCCCTACCGAGGAGGAACGACAGCGTGACCTACGTCATCGCGCAGCCTTGTGTCGACGTAAAGGACAAGGCCTGCATCGAAGAGTGCCCCGTCGACTGCATCTACGAGGGCCAGCGGTCCTTGTACATCCACCCGGACGAATGCGTCGACTGTGGAGCCTGTGAGCCGGTGTGCCCGGTCGAGGCCATCTTCTACGAGGACGACACCCCGGAGGAGTGGAAGGACTACTACAAGGCGAACGTCGAGTTCTTCGACGACCTCGGGTCGCCCGGTGGTGCCTCCAAGCTGGGCCTGATCGAGCGCGACCACGCGTTCATCGCCGCGCTGCCGCCGCAGAACCAGTAGCCGACGGCCAGCACGTGCGCCGCCCCGGTCCCGTACGGCTCGTCACCGTGCGGGACCGAGGTGTTTCCACGCCCGGGTGACGAGCGGCCCGAGGGGCCCTCGCGGCCCCGTGCGTGTCCCGCGTGACCCCCGTACGAGAAAGCAGAGTCCCGTGTCCGCAGTCTCCTCCCGCCTCCCGGTCTTCCCCTGGGACAAGCTCGCGCCCTACAAGTCGACGGCCGGGGCCCACCCCGACGGCATCGTGGACCTGTCCGTCGGCACGCCCGTCGATCCGGTGCCCGAGCTGGTCCAGCAGGCGCTCGTCGCCGCCGCGGACAGCCCCGGCTATCCGACGGTGTGGGGGACCACCGAGCTGCGTGACGCGATCACCGGGTGGGTGGAGCGGCGGCTCGGCGCGGTCGGGGTGACGCACCACAACGTCCTGCCGGTCGTCGGCTCCAAGGAGCTGGTGGCCTGGCTGCCGACCCAGCTGGGTCTCGGCGCGGGCGACAAGGTGGCCTACCCCCGCCTCGCCTACCCGACGTACGAGGTGGGCGCCCGGCTCTGCGGCGCCGAGCCCGTGGTCTACGACGACCCGACGGAGCTGGACCCGGCCGGGCTCAAGCTGCTCTGGCTCAACTCGCCGTCCAACCCGACCGGCCGCGTCCTGGCCAAGGACGAGCTGATCCGGATCGTCGCCTGGGCCCGCGAGCACGACGTGCTGGTCTTCAGCGACGAGTGCTACCTGGAGCTGGGCTGGGAGGCCGAGCCGGTCTCCGTGCTGCACCCGGACGTCTGCGGCGGTACGTACGAGGGCATCGTCGCCGTCCACTCGCTCTCCAAGCGCTCCAACCTGGCCGGATACCGCGCGGCCTTCGTCGCGGGCGACGCGGCGGTCCTCGGTGAGCTGCTGCTGATCCGCAAGCACGGCGGCATGATGACGCCGGCCCCGGTCCAGGCGGCGACGGTCGTGGCGCTCGGCGACGACGAGCACGTGGCCGAGCAGCGGACCCGCTACGCGCAGCGGCGCGCGGCCCTGCGCACCGCGCTGGAGGCGCACGGCTTCCGGATCGAGCACAGCGAGGCGAGCCTCTACCTGTGGGCGACGCGCGACGAGCCGTGCTGGGAGACCGTGGCGTACCTGGCGGAGCTCGGCATCCTGGTGGCGCCGGGCGACTTCTACGGACCGGCCGGCGACCACTTCGTGCGGGTGGCGTTCACGGCGACGGACGAGCGGGTGGCGGCCGCGGTCAAGCGGCTGGGCTGAGACACCGCGGCACATACGCGAGGGGCCTCGGGAGTGCGCACTCCCGAGGCCCCTCGCGTATGTGATGTGCCGGCCGGCGGCCGGCACGGATCAGCCGCCGATCGGCAGGCCCTGGGTGGGCAGGCCGCCCTGGGTCGCGGCACCGGCGGCCTCGCCGACGAGCTGGCCCGCGCTGCCCGCGGCGCCGCCCGCGGCCTTCTGCACGGTGGGGGTGGTCTCGGCGCCGGCCTTGCCCACGGTGCGGGTCGCGGCCGGGAGGGTCGTCCCGACGATCCTGCCGCCGGTGTCGCCCGCCACCTGGGCGCCCTGCTGGGAGGCGCCGTCGACCGTCTTGCCGAGACCGGCGCCGTCGACGGTGGTCAGACCGCCGAGCTCCGGGGCCTGCGGGAGCTCCGCGGCACCCGCGGCTCCGGCCGCGCCGACCACGGGAGCGGCACCCGCGGCGATCAGCAGCGCGGCACGGGCGATCCGGCGGGTCAGGGGGAGGGACATGATGCTCCTTCGACAGGATGAGAAATGGGTCTGTCCGTTGATCGGACGCAATGACAACCGTCGGAAGGGCGGGAGAGGTTGCGGTGGGCCGAGGTAAAGAGTCGGCAATGCGTCACATGATCTGCAATGGAGGAATCCGGGCAAACGCAGCATTCCCGGGAACGTCGGTGACCGTCACTTCTCTTCCATGCCAAGGGAATTGAGGTGCGGGGAGGGGGCTGCGGGGAGCCGCTGTCCGAGGAGATGCCTGGAAGGGTTCGGACGACACCTCCGGGTGATCGTGCGAACTAGCGGGCGAGCTTGATCCGCACCTCGGTGGTGCCCGATTCCTTACGCTCCGTCCGCCAGCCCGACCCGGCCTCCCACACCCGGCCCGCGTACGAGACCTCGCCCAGGCGGAGCGCCTCGGACTGCGCGACCGCCCAGTGCGCCAGCTCCCAGCCCCGCCGGGCCGAGCCGTCGTCCTCGGACGCCCGGGGCTTCGCCACCGGCACCGAGACCGTGCTCGTCGCCGCCGCACCGCCGGCGCCCCCGGGAGCCGTCCGCGCCGCGGGCAGCACGTCCTTGCCGAAGGCGCGCACCAGTTCCGCCCGCACCTTCGCCGCGTCGGCACTAGCCGCCGTCGCCCGCGGCGGCGCGCAGTTCAGCGCGGCGGGGGTACGACCGGTCAGCGCGGCCGCCAGCAGGGCCGCGTCCGGCTCGTGCTTCGCGTACGCCTGCGGGAAACCGCTGCGCTGGACCCGCTGCGCGGCGACCGTCAGCGGCAGCCGCGAGTAACCGGGGACCTCGGCGAGATGCCGGTAGAACTGCCCGGCGGAGTAGACCGGGTCCAGGATCTGCTCCTCGGTGCCCCAGCCCTGCGAGGGGCGCTGCTGGAACAGCCCCAGCGAATCCCGGTCGCCGTGCTCGATGTTGCGCAGCCCGGACTCCTGGAGCGCGGTCGCCAGCGCGATCGTCACGGCGCGCTCCGGCATCCCGCGCGAGGTGCCGACCGCGGAGATCGTCGCGGCGTTGACCGCCTGTTCCGGGCTCATCCGGTACGTACGGCCCTTGCCGTCCGAGCCGTCCGCGGACCGCACGACGCATCCTTCGACGACCTGGCTGCCGGTGATGTACTGAACGGTCAGATAGCCGCCGAGCGCGGCGAGCACGACAAGGGCCGCCGCGATGCGCAAGGGGCGGCTGCGGCCGGTGTGTCGGCGGGCGGGGGAGACGGTCCGGGGCACGGGCCCACCGTACTGGAGTGCCCGACCGGGGCCGAGGGCCCAGTCCCTTAGGGTCGGTCCCATGCCCGAAACCACACTTGACCTCACCCTGGACGGCCCGGAGCTCACCGCCCGGCTCGTCGACTTCCCGTCGGTCAGCGGTCAGGAGAAGGACCTCGCCGACGCGATCGAGTCGGCGCTGCGCACCCTCCCGCACCTGACCGTCGACCGGTACGGAAACAACGTCGTGGCCAGGACGAACCTGGGCCGCGCCGAGCGGGTGGTGCTCGCCGGGCACATCGACACCGTCCCGATCGCCGACAACGTGCCGTCCCGGCTCGACGGGAACGGGGTGCTGTGGGGCTGCGGCACCACCGACATGAAGTCGGGCGTCGCCGTCCAGTTGCGGATCGCCGCGACCGTGCCCGCGCCCAACCGCGACCTGACCTTCGTCTTCTACGACAACGAGGAGGTCGCCGCGCACCTCAACGGGCTCGGCCACGTCGCCGACGCCCACCCCGACTGGCTGGCGGGCGACTTCGCGATCCTGCTGGAGGGCACCGACGCCGAGGTCGAGGGCGGCTGCCAGGGCACCCTGCGGGTCTTCCTCCGTACGGAGGGGGAGCGGGCCCACTCCGCGCGCGGCTGGATGGGGTCCAACGCCATCCACTCCGCCGCCCCGATCCTGGACCGCCTCGCCGCGTACGAACCGCGCCGCCCGGTCATCGAGGGCCTCGAATACCGCGAGGGCCTGAACGCGGTACGGATCGAGGGGGGCGTCGCCAACAACGTCATCCCGGACGCCTGCACCGTCGTGGTCAATTTCCGGTACGCGCCCGACCGGACCGCCGAGGAGGCGCTGGCCCACGTCCACGAGGTCTTCGCGGACTGCGGCGTCGCCGAATTCGTCGTGGACGACCACTCGGGCGCGGCCATGCCCGGCCTCTCGCACCCGGCGGCCAAGGCGTTCATGGCGGCGGTGGGCGGCACCGCCCGGCCCAAGTTCGGCTGGACGGACGTCTCCCGTTTCGGCTCCCTCGGCGTCCCCGCGGTGAACTACGGACCGGGCGACCCGCTCTTCGCCCACAAGCGGGACGAGCACGTGGTGGTCGAGCGGATCACCCGGTGCGAGGAGCGGCTCCGCTCCTGGCTCACCTCCTGACCCATGGCATTCCCCTGTCCGTAACCTCCGTCGATCTACCCTGAGCTGACAACGGATGGTCATCGGCAGATGGCCGTCGATCGTCGTCGGAGGGAGCAGGTCATGGGCAACCCCGAGGGAGCACGCGTACCCGAGGAGCAGCGGCTCGGGCCGGTACTGCGCCGCAGGGAACAGGTGCAGCCCGGTACCACCGACCAGCGGCTGCTGGACACCGAGGGCGACTCCGAGTGGGTGCACACCGATCCCTGGCGGGTGATGCGCATCCAGTCGGAGTTCGTCGAGGGATTCGGCGCGCTGGCCGAACTGCCGAGCGCGATCAGCGTCTTCGGTTCGGCCCGCACCCCGGCCGGCGGGCCCGACTACGAGGCGGGCGTACGGATCGGCAAGGCCCTGGTGGAGGCCGGCTTCGCGGTGATCACCGGAGGCGGGCCGGGCGCGATGGAGGCGGCCAACAAGGGGGCGCGGGAGGCGAAGGGCGTCTCGGTCGGGCTCGGCATCGAGCTGCCCTTCGAGTCCGGCCTCAACCCGCACGTCGACATCGGCGTGAACTTCCGCTACTTCTTCGTCCGCAAGACGATGTTCGTGAAGTACGCGCAGGGCTTCGTCGTACTGCCCGGCGGGCTCGGCACCCTGGACGAGCTCTTCGAGGCGCTCACCCTCGTCCAGACGGGCAAGGTCACCCGCTTCCCGATCGTGCTGTTCGGCACCGCGTACTGGAGCGGTCTCGTGGACTGGCTGCGGGACACGGTGGTGGCGCAGGGCAAGGCGTCCGAGCACGACCTGCTGCTGTTCCACGTCACCGACGACGTGGACGAGGCGGTCGACCTCGTGACGAAGGAGGTCGGCCGGTAGGAGCCGTCCGGGGTGCGGGGCGAGCCCGTCGCAGGGCCCCGCCCCGTACCGCCCCGTACCGCCCCGCACCGCTCAGGCCAGTCCGCGCCGTGCCACGGCCGGCTCCCGGTGTCCCGCGATCGACGCCACCATGTCCAGCACCTGCCGGGTCTCCGCCACCTCGTGCACCCGGTACACCTGCGCCCCCAGCCACGCGGAGACGGCCGTGGTCGCCAGCGTCCCGATGACCCGCTCCTTCACCGGCCGGTCGAGCGTCTCGCCGACGAAGTCCTTGTTGGACAGCGAGACGAGCACCGGCCAGCCGGTCTCCGTCATCTCACCGAGCCGCCGCGTCGCCTCCAGGGAATGCCGGGTGTTCTTCCCGAAGTCATGACCGGGGTCGATCATGATCCCGTCGGGCCGCACCCCGAGCTCCACCGCCCGCTCGGCCAGCCCCACCGTCACCCGCAGGATGTCCGCCATCACGTCCTCGTACGCGATCCGGTGCGGCCGGGTGCGCGGCTCGGCGCCGCCCGCGTGCGTGCACACCAGACCGGCGCCGTACCGCGCGGCGACCTCCGCGAGCCTCGGGTCGACGCCGCCCCACGCGTCGTTCAGCACATCGGCGCCGGCCTCGCAGACCGCCTCGCCCACGTCGTGGCGCCAGGTGTCGACGCTGATCACCACGTCCGGGTGGCGGCGGCGCACCTCCGCGACGAACCCCACCGTGCGGCGCGCCTCCTCCTCGGCGGTCACCTCCTCGCCCGGACCCGCCTTCACGCCCCCGATGTCGACGATCGCCGCACCCTCCGCGATCGCCTGCTCGACCCGGGCGAGCGCCGGTTCGTCCCGGAAGGTCGCACCCTGGTCGTAGAAGGAGTCCGGGGTACGGTTCACGATCGCCATGATCACCGGCTCGTGCGCACCGAATTCGCGCCGTCCCAGCCTGAGCGCACCGCTTCGCATACCGCGTTTCTCCTTTGCTGGACCGCATCGTCACGTAAGTCACCTGCGACCCTAAGGGCTGCCCGGGTGGCCACCGGTTGTCGGTGGCGCATGGCACGATCGGACCCGGACAGGTTTCCGCTCCCGGGGAGATGCGCGTGTTCTGGTTCTTGCTGGTGACGATGGTCGTGGTCGTGGCCGCGGTCACCCTAGCGGTGGTCGGTGGGGGGAAGAGCGCCGTCCTGCAGGACGTGGCTCCCGAGCGACTGACCGATCCGCTGCCCGAGACGAGACCGGTCGGCCGTGCGGACGTCGACGCGCTGCGCCTGCCGGTGGTCGTGCGCGGCTACCGCATGGTGGACGTCGACGTCGCGCTCAGCCGGCTCGGTGCCGAGCTCGCCGAGCGGGACGCGCGGATCGCGGAGCTGGAGTCGGCGCTGGCCGGTGCGCAGGCGACCGCGGTCGGCCGTCCCGATCTGATCGAGCCGCCGAAGGAACAGCCGCCGCAGGCGTGGGAGCTGCCCGAGGACCGCCCGAGAGCGCCGTGGGAGTCGCCGGGACCGGACCCGCGGCGGACCGGGCACCCCGGAGAGGAGCCGCGGGAATGAGCGGAGCCGAAGCGGCCCCGGACGGCGGCCTGCGCTGCCCGTGGGGGCTCTCCACCGAGGACTACCTCGCGTATCACGACACCGAATGGGGCCGCCCCGTCCACGGCGACGACGCCCTCTTCGAACGGCTCTGCCTGGAGGCCTTCCAGTCGGGCCTGTCCTGGCTGACGATCCTGCGCCGCCGGGAGGGCTTCCGCTCCGCCTTCGCCGGGTTCAAGATCCCCGCCGTCGCGGAGTTCACCGACGCCGACAAGGAACGCCTCCTCGCCGACGCCGGCATCATCCGCAACCGCGCGAAGATCGAGGCGACCCTCGCCAACGCCAAGGTGCTGGCGGGCTGGGCGGACGGCGAGCTGGACGAGGTGATCTGGTCCCACGCCCCCGACCCGGCCGGCCGCCCGGTCCCGCGCACCACGGACGACATCCCCGCGGTCACCCCGGAGTCCACCGCACTGGCCAAGGACCTCAAGAAGCGCGGCCTGCGCTTCGTCGGGCCCACCACGGCCTACGCGCTGATGCAGGCGTGCGGCCTGGTCGACGACCACCTGGCCGACTGCGTGGCACGCGGTACGGGGGCGTAGCCCGGGAGTCAGCGGCCGAGATACTTCGGCCGGTCCTTGTTCAGGAACGCCTGCACCGCGATCGTGTGGTCCTCGGACGCGCCCGCCCGGGTCTGGAGCTCGTCCTCCTTCTCCAGTGCCTCGCCCAGCGTGTGACCGGCGCCGTAGGCCAGGGACTCCTTGAGCGCGGCGTACGCCACCGTGGGGCCGGACGCCAGGGCGCGGGCCACGGCGGCGGCCTCGGCGGCCAGGTCGGCGGCGGGCACCAGCTTGTTCACGATGCCCAGCTCATGGGCGTCCTGCGCGGAGATCGAGCGCGGGAAGAGCAGCAGATCGGCGGCGCGGCTCTGCCCGATCAGGCGCGGCAGCGTCCACGAGACGCCCGAGTCGGCGGTGAGGGCCACGCCGGCGAAGGAGGTGTTGAACGAGGCGGTGTCGGCGACCACCCGGTAGTCGCAGGCGAGCGCGAAGCCGAAACCGGCACCGGCGGCGACGCCGTTGACCCCGGCGACGACCGGCTTGGGCATCTCGGTGATGGCCCGCACGATCGGGTTGTAGTGCTCCCGCACCGTGCTCAGCGCGTTGCCGCCGCCCGACTCACGGGTGCTTTCGAGCGTGGCCACATGCTCCTTCAGATCCTGGCCGACGCAGAACGCCCGCCCGGTCGCGGTGAGCAGCACGGCGCGTACGGTGGTGTCGGCCGCCGCGGACCGCAGCGCGTCCCGGAGCGCCACCTTGGCCGCGGTGTTCATGGCGTTCATCGCGTCGGGACGGTTGATCGTGATCGTCGCGAGTCCGTCGCTCACTTCGTAGAGCACGCTGTCCGCCATGTGGTCGGCCATTTCGTTGTCCCCTTCGCACCTCGGGCAATGCCTGTCCAGGCAAGCATGGCCGACTCGGGCGGGAGCCGATATGTGACCTGCGTCTAACAATTGCGCTCCGAAGCGGGGGTGCGGGTGGCGGAGTATCGCAGGCCGATCGCCGAATTGGGTGGTTTTGAGAGAGCGCGTTGCGCAAGCGATGCAGACCGATGTTGGTCATTGGGGTCTGTGATGCGGGATAATGGCCTGGAAGCAATGTGTTCGATGCCGGTGACACAGCGCCTGTCATGGGGCCGCCGGTTGCGATGAGCTGGTTTCAGGAAGGGGAACGAGCATGGCGGCCATGAAGCCGCGGACGGGCGACGGCCCGCTCGAGGTGACAAAGGAGGGGCGGGGCATCGTCATGCGCGTTCCGCTCGAAGGCGGCGGTCGGCTTGTCGTGGAGCTGACTCCGGACGAGGCCGATGCACTCGGCGATGCCCTCAAGAAGGTCGTCGGCTGAGCAGAGGCGCCCACACTTCAGCACTGCCCCGGCACGGAGTCCGTGCCGGGGCAGTGCTGCGTCCACGACCGTTCACGTCCGCGAGGGCCTCAGCCCCTGCGCACCGCGCACAGCAGCCCGTCGCCCACCGGCAGCAGCGTCGACTGCAGCTCCTGGCTCTCCCGCACCGCGCGCAGCAGCTCCCGCAGCCGTAGCACCTCCGCGGGCTGGGCCGCGGAATCGACCGTACGGCCGTCCGCGAAGACGCCCTCGAAGCAGACCAGGCCACCGGGGCGCAGCAGGCGCAACGATTCAGCGAGACAGTCCAGGCTCTCCAGCCGGTCGCCGTCACAGAACACGAGGTCGTATCCGCCGTCCGCGAGCCGGGGCAGCACGTCCAGGGCGCGGCCGGGAATGAAGCGGGCACGGTTGGCGGCGAACCCGGCGGCCCGGAACGCCTCGCGGGCGAACTGCTGGCGCTCGGGCTCCGGGTCGACCGTGGTCAGCACGCCGTCGGGCCGCATCCCGTGCAGCAGATAGAGACCGGACACGCCGGTCCCGGTACCGATTTCGGCCACCGCTTTCGCGTCCGTCGTGGCAGCGAGCAGGCGCAGCGCGGCGCCGGTACCTGGCGACACCGAGCGAAGCCCCGTCTCCCGGGCCCGGTCCCTGGCCCAGTGCAGTGCTTCGTCCTCGGCGACAAAGGCGTCGGCGAACGCCCAGCTCGTCTGCCGGTTGGCGGTAATGACCCTCTCCTGTCCCCGTAGTTGGCGCAACGGTGACTGTATCCGCTGCGCCCGGGAACCCGCAGATGGGACCGGGCGTTATGGAGAGGCAGGGGAGAGCCTGTGGAATCGGCCCGCGGATCGGGTCCGGGAGCCACGGGCCGGAGGTTCCCGGGGCGATCCCCGGCCCCAGCAGGAAAAAGGCTTATCCGGAGCTAACGGGCGAGGTGGCTATGGTAGGGACTCCACTGGACACCACCAGAGCCGATAGGGGAGGTGCGGCTGCGCCTGTGGATCGGGGAGGAGTGCTGCGGCGCTTTCTCAGGTCGGCGGGTGAGCCGAAATCCGTGACCTACATTGCTGACCGTTCTTCCAACGACTCCGCTCCGACCGCGACCTTCGCCTCAGATGCGGACTCCCAGGCGTGGACGCCGCCCTCATGGGAAGAGATCGTCAGCACGCACAGCGGCCGGGTCTACCGCCTGGCCTACCGGCTGACGGGCAACCAGCACGATGCCGAGGACCTCACCCAGGAGGTCTTCGTCCGCGTGTTCCGGTCGCTGTCGACCTACACGCCGGGCACTTTCGAGGGCTGGCTGCACCGCATCACGACCAACCTGTTCCTGGACATGGTCCGTCGTAAGCAGCGGATCCGCTTCGACTCCCTCGGCGACGACGCCGCCGAGCGGCTGCCGAGCCGTGAGCCGTCCCCGCAGCAGGCCTTCAACGACACCCACTTCGACGCGGACGTCCAGCAGGCGCTGGACACCCTCGCGCCCGAATTCCGTGCCGCCGTCGTGCTCTGCGACATCGAGGGTCTTTCGTACGAGGAGATCGCCGCGACGCTGGGCGTGAAGCTCGGCACCGTGCGCAGCCGTATCCACCGCGGCCGTTCGCACCTGCGCAAGGCTCTGAAGCACCGCTCGCCCGAGGCCCGTGCCGAGCAGCGCTCGCTGGCGGGCGCGATCCTGGCGGGGGAGGGCGGAACGGCGTGAGCGGCACAGGTCCGACCCCCGCGGAACAACACCTGGGGGACCGCCTTGCCGCGCTTGTCGACGGCGAGCTGAAACACGACGCCCGTGAGCGGGTGCTCGCCCACCTCGCGACCTGCGCCAAGTGCAAGGCCGAGGCCGCGGCGCAGCGGCGCCTGAAGAGTGTCTTCGCCCAGTCCGCCCCGCCGTCGCCGTCCGAGGGGTTCCTCGCCCGGCTGCAGGGCCTTCCCGGGGGGCCGGGGGGTGACGACGACGGCCCGGACAGACCATTCGGCGGCTCCGGGCGCTTCGGCGACGGGCTCTTCCCCGTGATCCAGCCGTCCGGCAGCCGCCCGGATTCGCCGGGGAGCCGGCCGTTCGGCGGCTTCGGCTTCCTCCCGACCCCGCACGGCTCGACGGCCGTGCTGCCGGGCGGGTCCTCCCGTTCCGGATTCCGGATCCATGAGGTGGGCCGGGAGGGCGAGCGGTCGCCCTGGCGGGGCCGGAGATTCGCCTTCGCGGCGGCCAGCGCCGTCTCGCTGGCGGCCATCGCTCTCGGCGGTGCCCTGCCGACGGGTCCGGGCCCCAGCACCGCGGCCCGGGCCACGGGCGGCGGAAACGCGGTGACCCCGCTCGACGTGCCTTCGCGCGGCGAGAGCGGCAGCCCGGCCGGCCGGCGTTCCACCGGCGGCCACGGCACGCTCGCCACGCGGGGATCGGGCGAGCGCCCGATCGCCGTCGCCCCGTCGACCGCGGCGAGCGTCGCACCGGCGGCGCCCTCCGGCACTCCCGTGGTGCTCTCCACCGCGAGCCTCGCGGGGAATCCCTACGCCACCCCCGTCCTGACCAATATGTCCGCGCCACCGCTGATACGCCCGACCGGCACCACCCCGCTCTTCGCCCAGGTGTTCGGGCGGCTTGCCGCGCAGTCCCCGACGCCCTCCGCGCCACCGTCCGGGACGCAGTCGTCACCGCCGCCCTGGGCGCAGTCGTCGGCCTCGGCCCTCCCCACCCCCGACGATCTTGGTCTGCCGCTTTCCGCCCGGCGCTGACCGGGGTCTGCGCAAGCATTCGCAAACCTGGTTGAATTCCGGGAGCAGTTCCGGGAGGGACGCCCCTCTCGGGGCGTGCAGAGGCCAGTTGCGGCAGTTGCGGGGAGAGCATGGAAGACGGGAAGTCCACCGGGCCGAAGGCGAAGTGGTGGAGCCGGCCGACGCCGGGACGCACCCCCCGCACAGCGCCGGAGGAGCCGTCCCCCGTAGCGGACGCGGCTCCCGCGGCTGCCCCGACGGAAGCGACGGAAGCGGTGGAGACGGCGGCTGAGAACCGCACGGCGGAGCCCGGGACGCATACGGCCGACGTCCCGGCCCCGACCCCGACCCCGGCCCCGGTTCCCGACGTGCCGGCCGCGCGGCCGGCGACGCCGCTGCACCAGCCCGACGAGTACAGCACTCCGCCCTACGGCGGGCCCGGCCCCTGGGCGCCCGCACCCCCCGTCCAGCGGCCGGTCCCGACCCCGGCGCACGGCACCCCCGTACCCCCGCAGTACGCGGGGACGAACGGCGCGGGCATCCCCACGTCGCCCATCCCCGCACCGCCGGCCCCGGCCTCACCCGCTCCCGCGGGCTTCACGCCCCCGCCGCCCCACACACCTCAGCAGCCCCAGACCCAGCCCCAGTCCCAGCAGCCGCACGGGACGACACAGTGGCTCCAGTACGACCCCTGGGGCGCACCCAGGCAGCCGCTCACCAACCCGGGCCCGCCGCTCGGCGCCGACACCGGCCGCAAGAAGAACCGGCGCGGCTCGCTCCTGGTCGGCGCGGTACTGCTCGCGCTGGTGGCGGGCGGCATCGGCGGTGGCATCGGGTCCTACATGGAGCGCAACGGCGGCCTCACCCAGGTCGAGCTCCCGCAGGCAGGACGCAGCAGCGGCGGCCGCGCCCCGGACAGCGTCGCGGGCATCGCCGCCAGCGCCCTGCCCAGCGTGGTCACCCTCCACGTCAGCGGCGCCGGAGAGTCCGGCACCGGCACCGGCTTCGTCCTCGACGGCTCCGGCCACATCCTCACCAACAATCACGTCGTCGCCCCGGCCGGCCAGGCCGGCGAGATCACCGTCACGTTCAGCGGCGGCGAGACCGCGCGCGCCGAGGTCGTCGGCAAGGACAGCGGCTACGACCTGGCCGTGGTCAAGGTCACCGGTGTCTCCGGCCTCAAGCCGCTGCCGCTGGGCAACTCCGACAACGTGCAGGTCGGCGACCCCGTGGTGGCCATCGGCGCCCCCTTCGACCTGTCCAACACCGTGACCTCCGGCATCATCAGCGCCAAGGACCGGCCGATCACCGCGGGCGGCGAGAAGGGCGACGGCAGCGACATCAGCTACGTCGACGCGCTGCAGACCGACGCGCCGATCAACCCCGGCAACTCCGGCGGTCCGCTGGTCGACACCGACGCCCATGTCATAGGCATCAACAGCGCCATCCGGGCCGCCGACAGCGGTGCGTCCGAGGAGGGCGGGCAGGCGGGCTCCATCGGCCTCGGCTTCGCCATCCCGATCAACCAGGGCAAGCGGGTCGCCGAGGAGCTGATCAACACCGGCAGGGCCACCCACCCGGTGATCGGTGTCACCCTCGACATGAAGTACGCCGGGGACGGCGCCAGGGTCGGGGAGAAGGGCGCGGCCGGAAAGCCCGCGGTGACGCCGGGCGGGCCCGGGGCCAAGGCCGGGATCAGGCCCGGGGACGTCATCACCGAGGTCGGCGGCCGGCGCGTGCACAGCGGCGAGGAACTCATCGTGAAGATCCGCGCGCACCGTCCGGGCGACCGTCTGGACCTCAAGCTGACCCGCGGTGGTAAAGACCTGTCCATCTCTTTGACACTCGGCTCCGCGAGCGGCACCTGACGGGCCCGGCACGCTACCGCGCGGACAGTTCCGGCGGGTACCGTGGGCCGGGTCCGGACCTCGACCGACATGGTCTCGGAGAACACGAAGGGCAACAGGGTGTTCAATGACATAGGCGCACTCGAGCTGGTGACGCTCGCGGTTCTGGGCGTGCTGATCTTCGGCCCGGACAAGCTGCCGAAGGTTATCCAGGACGCCTCGCGCTTCATCCGCAAGATCCGTGATTTCTCGGAGAGCGCCAAGGAGGACATCCGTACGGAGCTCGGCCCGGAGTTCAAGGACTTCGAGTTCGAGGACCTCAACCCCAAGACGTTCGTCCGCAAGCAGCTCATGGACGGCAAGGACGACCTGGGGCTGAAGGAGATCCGCGAGAGCTTCGACCTCCGCAAGGATCTGGCCGAGGTCACCGACGCGGTGAACGGCCGGGAGAGCAAGGAAGCGGACTCCGAGGACTCCCGGAGCAGCGTGTCGAGCGGCGCCGCGATCACCGCCGCCAATGGCTCCGCCGGCGCTCCGGACCTGCTCAAGAAGAGTGACCGGCCCGCGAAGGACGACCGGCCGCCGTTCGACGCCGACGCCACCTGACCCCCCGCCAATCCGGGCTCGTCCGGAGGGTATGGCTATTCTCCATCTGTCCGGTTGTGAGTACGCCCGCTGGGGGGCGGGCCGCTCCGGACCCAACGGATCGAGGAGGCGGCCGGGCAGATGGAGACGACAAGTCGGGTGGGCGCGGAAGATGCGCCGAGCACAGGCACGGCAGAGGGGATGCCGGAGGCCCGGCGTACTGTCGACGGCTATCTGGCGGCCACGTTCCCCTGGTACGGACTGGACGAGGCCTTCACCGGGCCGCGCCGGCTGATGCAGGTGGGCACCGCGGCGGACGGCACGGTGCAGCACGGTTCCATCGGCCATGGTGACGAGCCGTCGGTCCGGGCCGACGCCGGTGCCGAGAAGCAACGGTTCGCCGTCGTCGTGTCGATGGCCAGCAGCCCGGTGCGGCGCAGCGGCGACGGCACGGGAGTGCTGGACGCGACCACGGTGTCCTCCGCGGCCTGGCTGGCCGGGTCCGGTCTGCTCGCCTGCACCTGGCCGCCGCAGATGGACCACGCGCTGCGCGACGACTGGCTGGACCAGCAGACGGAGACGGCGTTCGAACTCGCCGACGACCTGGACGGCCCCGCCTGGTCGGCGCTGTCACTGCCGGTGGACGGCGTCCCCGTCCCGTTCCACTACCGCGAGTCCGAGTTCGGCTGGGTGCTGGCGGGATCGGCGCCCGGCGGGCTGCACATCGGAGCGTACGGGCGTGGGATGAGCGCGTACGGGCTGGGCTTCTCGGTGATCGGCGACATCACGGCATACGCGTAGCACGGGGAAGTGCGCGAAGCACGGAGCGGTGACCGGCCCGGGGCCGGTCACCGCTCCGTCGTTTCAGAACTTGTTGCGCGGGGTGATGCCCAGCGACATGCCCGACAGGCCGCGCTGACGGCCGCCCAGCTTGTCCGCGATGGTGCGCAGCGCCTTGCCGGCCGGGGAGTCGGGGTCGGACAGGACGACCGGCTTGCCCTCGTCGCCGCCCTCGCGCAGCCGTACGTCGATCGGGATGGAGCCCAGCACCGGAACCTCCGCGCCGACCGTCTTCGTCAGGCCCTCGGCGACCTTCGCGCCACCGCCGGTACCGAACACGTCGACCATCTCGTCGCAGTGCGGACACGGCATGCCCGACATGTTCTCGACGACACCGACGATCTTCTGGTGGGTCTGCACGGCGATCGAACCGGCCCGCTCGGCGACCTCGGCCGCCGCCTGCTGCGGGGTCGTGACGACCAGGATCTCGGCGTTCGGCACGAGCTGCGCCACCGAGATCGCGATGTCGCCGGTGCCCGGCGGCAGGTCGAGCAGCAGGACGTCGAGGTCGCCCCAGTACACATCGGCGAGGAACTGCTGGAGCGCGCGGTGCAGCATCGGCCCGCGCCACACCACCGGGGCGTTGCCCGGGGTGAACATCCCGATGGAGATGACCTTCACGCCGTGCGAGGACGGCGGCATGATCATGTTCTCGACCTGGGTCGGCTTGCCGTCCGCGCCGAGCATCCGCGGCACGCTGTGCCCGTAGATGTCCGCGTCCACGACGCCGACCTTGAGTCCGTCGGCCGCCATCGCCGCCGCCAGGTTCACCGTCACCGACGACTTGCCGACGCCGCCCTTGCCGGACGCGACCGCGTAGACCCGGGTCAGCGAGCCGGGCTTGGCGAACGGCACCTCGCGCTCCGCCGTGCCGCCGCGCAGCGAGGACGTGAGCTCCTTGCGCTGTTCGTCGCTCATCACGTCGAGCGTGACGTCGACCCGCGAGACGCCCTCGACGCGGGCGACCGCGTCCGTCACGTTCTTGGTGATCGTCTCGCGCATGGGGCAGCCTGAGACCGTGAGATAGACCGTGACAGCGACCGCACCGTCAGCATCGATCTCGACCGATTTCACCATGCCGAGCTCGGTGATCGGGCGGTGGATCTCCGGGTCGTTCACTGTCGCCAGTGCTTCAAGCACCGCGTCTTCCGTAGCCATACATCGATAGTACGGGTGCGCGCAGCGCTCCTGGAGGGCGGTGGTGGGCGACGGGAGGGCGTCACGGCGCCTGCCGCTACGCGTGAGTAGCCCCCGTCAGCGGTCTTCGTCGCTCTCGGCCGGGAACAGGGCCCGCCGGTCGTCCAGGTCCTTCGCGAGGTCCTCCAGTTCGGAGCGGATCCAGTCGCGGGTGGCGACCTCGCCGAGCCCCATCCGCAGCGACGCGATCTCCCGGGTGAGGTACTCGGTGTCCGCGATGGAGCGCTCGTTCTGCTTGCGGTCCTGCTCGTGGGTGACCCGGTCGCGGTCGTCCTGCCGGTTCTGGGCGAGCAGGATCAGCGGCGCCGCGTACGAGGCCTGGAGCGACAGCATCAGCGTCAGGAAGATGAACGGGTACTGGTCGAACCGCAGGTGCGCGGGCGCGAAGACGTTCCACACCACCCAGACGATGATGACCAGCGTCATCCAGACGATGAACCGCCCGGTGCCCAGGAAGCGGGCGATCCGCTCGGAGAACCGGCCGAACGCCTCGGGGTCGTAGTCGGGCAGCATCCGCCGGCGCGGGTCCTTCGGCTGGTCCAGCCGGGAACGGGGCGGGCGCACGATGCCCGAGGCCCCCACCGGCGCGGCCTTCGAACGGTCCTCAGCGGCCATCGGCCACCCCCTCCGCGCCGTGGAAGTCCGTCTCCCGCCAGTCCTCGGGCAGCAGGTGGTCGAGCACGTCGTCGACCGTCACCGCGCCGAGCAGCGACCCGCTCTCGTCCACGACGGGCACCGAGACCAGGTTGTACGCGGCCAGATAGCTCGTCACGGCCGGCAGCGGGGTGTCCGGCGTGAGGGGGACGAGATCGCTGTCGACGATCGAGCTGACCAGGGCGTACGGCGGATCCCGCAGCAGCCGCTGGAAGTGCACGGTGCCCAGGTACTTGCCGGTCGGCGTCTCGTCGGGCGACCGGCACACGTACACCTGGGCGGCGAGCGCCGGGGACAGGTCCGCCTGCCGGACCCGGGCGAGGGCGTCGGCCACCGTCGCGTCCGGCCGCAGGATGATCGGCTCGGTGGTCATCAGCCCGCCCGCGGTCCGCTCCTCGTACGACATCAGGCGCCGCACATCGGCCGCGTCGTCCGGCCGCATCAGCGTCAGCAGCCGCTCCTTGTCCTCCTCGGGCAGCTCGGACAGCAGGTCGGCCGCGTCGTCGGGGTCCATCGCCTCCAGGACGTCGGCGGCGCGTTCCTCCTGGAGCTTGCCGATGATCTCCACCTGGTCGTCCTCGGGCAGCTCCTCCAGGACGTCGGCGAGCCGGTCGTCGTCGAGCGCGGCGGCGACCTCGGCCCGCCGCTTCGGCGACAGATGGTG
This sequence comes from Streptomyces sp. NPDC001890, assembly GCF_042891445.1. Classification (NCBI taxonomy): domain Bacteria; kingdom Bacillati; phylum Actinomycetota; class Actinomycetes; order Kitasatosporales; family Streptomycetaceae; genus Streptomyces; species Streptomyces sp. NPDC001890. The sequence goes on from NZ_JBIATE010000002.1 coordinate 685,308, forward strand.
CAGCGCGTTCGCCACGTCCGTCGGGCGCAGCCGCTCGAACGTGGCGACCAGGGTCTCGGCGCCCTGCCCGACCTCCTCCAGCGAGAACCCGCTGACCGCCGACCACTCGACCGTCAGGGTCTCGCCCTTGCGGCGCAGCGCCCCGCCCTTGCCCTTGCGCACGAAGTACTTGTCGATCTCCCAGTCGCGGCGGGCCGGGAGCTGCTGGATGGAGACGTCGAGGACGGTGACCTCCTCGCCGGTCTCCACCAGGCGGACCCGCCGGTCCAGGAACTCGCCGAGCACCAGGCGTTCGGTGGGCCGCTGTTCGAAGCGCCGCATGTTGACCACGCCGGTGGTGATGACCTGGCCGGACTCGATCCCGGTGACCCGGGTCATCGGGAGGAAGATCCGGCGGCGGCTGAGCACTTCGACGACGAGCCCGAGCAGCCGGGGCGGCCTGCCGCCGACCCGGAGCATCGCCACCAGATCGCGGACGCGGCCCACCTGGTCGCCGTTGGGGTCGAAGACCGGGACACCGGAGAGGTGGGAGACGAACACCCGGGGGGCGCCTGCCGCCATGGTGCGCCTCCTTCTTCCGGGTACGACTTAGCCGGCCGGTCCGTTTGGCAGTCAATCAACCGTTATGACGGGATCAGGCTAGCCCGTACCGCTCCGGGTTGCCCCGGTGGAGCCGTCCGTACGGCTCCCTGCGGGAGGGCGCGTACGGCACAGGTACGCTGCGGTCTGCCACCCCGCGATGCAGATGAGAGGCAGTGCGCCCGTGACCTCTTCCGTTCCGCCCGTCCGGGCCCGACGCCGGACCGCTCTCGCCGTTCTGCTCTGTGCGGGGCTGGCCACCGCCCTCACGGCGTGCGGCGAGGATCCGGACGAGGGGACCAACGGCGTCGGCAAGCTGAGCGCCACGGAGATCGAGAAGAAGGCACAGAGCGCGGCGGACTCCGCCGACGCGGTGCGCCTCGCCGGGACGCTGGTCAGCAAGGGCGGCACGTACAAGCTCAACATGCAGCTCAAGGAGAAGGGCGGCACCGGCTCCGTCGTCTCGAAGGACAGCACCTTCGAACTGCTGCGGATCGGTGACGAGCTCTATCTGAAGGCGGACTCCGGGTTCTGGAACCACGACGAGGAGTCCGGCGCCGACAGCGCGGCGGGCGGCGCGGCCGCGGACAAGCTCCAGAACAAGTACGTGAAGGTGCCCGAGGACGACCCCACGTACAAGCAGCTGCGCGGCTTCACGGACAAGAAGACCCTGCTCGACGGGATGCTCACGCTGCACGGCACCCTCAACAAGGGGGACCGCGTGAAGGTCGGCGCGACCCGGACCGTCCAGATCATGGGCGGCAAGGGCGAGGGCGGCACGCTCGACGTCTCGCTGGAGGGCAAGGCGTATCCGCTGCGCTTCGCGCGCGGCGGTGGCGGGGGCACCGTCACCCTGTCGGACTGGGGCAAGGACTTCGCCCTGCAGGCCCCGCCGCAGGTGGACACGGTCGACTACGGGAAGCAGCTGCCCAAGACCTCGTCCTGAGCACGGACCGGCGCTGCTCGGCGGACCCGCGCCGCCCGGCCCCGTCCGCGGTCAGCCCTTCTTTCCGCGCCCCTGCTTCAGCAGCCGCGGCAGCCCCGCGGGCACCGGCCGGCGCGTGGTCGCGGACGTCGGCAGCGGCGCCGCGGCCAGTGAGCCGTCCGGCAGCTCGGTACGGAACCCGCCCGGCGTCAGCCGCAGTACCCGGCACTCGCGCGCCCACCGCTCCGTCATCCGCTCGGCGTCCGGTGCGTTCAGCCGCTTGCCCTTGAGCTCGGCGACCGCGGCCTCCCACTCCTCGGAGTGCGGGGCCAGCTCCGTCACGGCGGCCGTCCAGGCGACCAGCCGGCCGCCCTTGTCCTTGCTGCGCACGGTCACCTCGGCGGCGGAGCCGTCGGCGAGCCCGGCCGGCAGTGGCTGCTCGCCGGGGCCGTCCCCGACCAGATGCGCCGCGCCCTCGTGCCATACGTGCCACAGCGCCCGTGCGGGGCCGGTGCCCCGTACCCAGATCAGGCCCGACTTCTTGGTGGCCTCCTCGACGAGGGCCCGGCCCAGTGACACCTCAGGTGCAGCAGCAGTCATGCCCGAACTCTATGGGAGGCGCACCGGAGCCGGGATCAGAGCCAGCCGTTGCGCTTGAGCGTGCGGTGGATGGAGAAGCAGACCACCCCGATGACGCCCAGCACCATCGGGTAGCCGTACCGCCAGCCCAGCTCGGGCATGTGCTTGAAGTTCATGCCGTAGACGCCGCAGATCATCGTCGGTACGGCGACGATGGCCGCCCAGGACGTGATCTTGCGCATGTCCTCGTTCTGCGCGACGGTCGCCTGCGCCAGGTTGGCCTGGAGGATCGAGTTCAGCAGCTCGTCGAAGCCGACGACCTCCTCGTGCACCCGCGCCAGGTGGTCGGCGACGTCACGGAAGTACTTCTGGATGTCGGGATCGATCAGCCGCATGGGCCGCTCGCTCAGCAGCTGCATCGGCCGCAGCAGCGGCGCCACCGCCCGCTTGAACTCCAGGACCTCACGCTTCAGTTGGTAGATCCGGCCCGCCTCCGAGCCGCGCGAGCTGCCCTTCGCCGGGGTGGAGAAGACCTCGATCTCCACCTCGTCGATGTCGTCCTGGACGGCGCCGGCCACCGCGATGTAGCCGTCGACGACGTGGTCGGCGATGGAGTGCAGCACCGCGGACGGACCTTTGGCGAGCAGTTCGGGGTCGTCCTGCAGCCGGTGCCGCAGCGCGCGCAGCGAGCCGTGGCCGCCGTGCCGCACGGTGATGACGAAGTCCCGGCCGGTGAAGCACATCACCTCGCCGGTCTCGACCACCTCGCTGGTGGCGGTGAGTTCGGTGTGCTCGACGTAGTGGATGGTCTTGAAGACGGTGAAGAGCGTGTCGTCGTACCGCTCCAGCTTCGGCCGCTGGTGGGCGTGGACGGCGTCCTCGACGGCCAGCGGGTGCAGCCCGAACTCCCGGGCGATACCGGCGAATTCCTCCTCGGTCGGCTCGTGCAGGCCGATCCAGGCGAAACCGCCCTCCTCCCGCACCTGGAGCATCGCCTCGTGCGGCGTGCGGCAGGTGCCGCTCTCCAGGCGCCGGCCGTCGCGGTAGACCGCGCAGTCGACGACCGCGCTGGAGGCGGAGGGGTCACGGGTGGTGTCGTAGGCGTTGTGCAGGGCGGTGCTCTTGCGCAGGGACGGGCGCACGACGGCGCGCAGGTCGCGGATCATCGACATGGCTGGCTCCTTCACGGAGGGCCGTCGTCGGGCACGTGGAACAGCCCGGAATGGGGACGTGTGCTCACGTCCGCAAAGCGGGCGGCACCGCGGCGGCGCGATGACGGCGTTCGCTACAGACAGGCAAAGAAAGGAGTGCTCTTCCGTCGTGCGCAAAGCCATGGGCCTCGGCCGGGAGGCTCGGGAGGCTTCAGATCACCGAGAGAGGTGGAGGGCGGAAGAGCGGTTGGTACTGCACGATCGACTTCGATCCATTGCAGCCCCACCTCCTCCAGCCGGTCCCCCTTGGGGGATGACGTGTCGTCGGGGCTGAGAGCGACGCTTCTGCGTGCTGCCCCGACCAGCGGCCAAGACTATCAGCCGACAGACGGCCAATCCCTTACTTTGCCCGTTCCATACGCGTCCTATGCTCGCGGGATGGGAGAAATTCTTGCTCTGGTCGAAGCCCGGCTGCGGACGGCCCTCGGTGAACCGGACGCGCGCGCGGCGGTGACGTTCCTCGGTACGGACCGCATCGAGGTGCTCCGCTTCGTCGACGGCGATGTGGTGCGCTACGCCACGCTCGGCATGTCCGCGCAGCCGATGGCCGACCCGACCGCGGTGCTGGCGGACCCGGTGAAGGGGCCGCGCGCCGAACTGGTCCTCTCCGTGCGCGCCGGGGTCGCCGACACCGACAAGGTGCTCCGCCCGCTCGCCGTGCTCGCCGCCTCCCCGCAGGTCGAGGGGGTGATCGTGGCGCCGGGTGCCTCGCTGGAGGTCGGCGAACCACTGTGGCCCGGGGCGCCGTTCAGCTCGGTGCTGGTCGCGGAGCCGGGCGGCCTGGTGGAGGACCTGGAGCTGGACGAGCCGATGGATCCGGTGCGGTTCCTGCCGCTGCTGCCGATGACGCACAACGAGGCCGCGTGGAAGCGGGTCAGGGGTGCGCAGGAGCTCCAGGAGCGGTGGCTCTCCCGCGGCACGGACCTGCGCGATCCGCTGCGCGGCTCCGTACCCCTGGACTGACCCGCGCCGCCGGAGGCACGGGAAGGCCCCGCCGCGCGGCCAGGAGGGGGAGCCGCGGGCGGGGCGGTGCGGGGGTGGGGGAGGGTCAGTCGGCGAAGACCGTGACGCCGTCCTCGGTCGCGTGGACGGGCTCCAGCTCCACCGCCTCGTGGGTCAGCGCCGACCGCCGGACCCAGACGACGACCGCACCGGCCACGGCCGTGACCGCGGCGACCACGAACGGGATGTGGATGTCGCTCCACTCCTCGATCTTCGGCGCGAGGTACGGGGCGGCTGCCGCGGCGAACCAGCGGACGAAGTTGTAGCCGGCGCTCGCCACCGGGCGCGGGGCGTCGGAGACGCCGAGCGCCAGCTCCGTGTAGACGGTGTTGTTCATGCCGATGAAGGCGCCGGAGACGATCGTGCAGACGATGGCGGTGGTGTGGTTGCCGTAGCCCAGGACCAGGAGGTCGGCGGCGAGCAGCACCAGCGAGGCGCCGAGCACCTTCAGCGAGCCGAAGCGCTCCTGGAGCCGCGGGGCGACCAGCACCGAGAAGACCGCGAGCAGCAGGCCCCAGGCGAAGAACACCGCGCCCGACTTGTACGGCGTCATGTTCAGTACGAACGGGGTGAACGCCAGGATCGTGAAGAACGAGTAGTTGTAGAAGAACGCCGAGGTCGCCACCGAGGCCAGACCGCCGTGGCCGAGCGCCTTGATGGGGTCGAGCAGCGAGGTCTTCCTGGCCGGCCTGGGCTGTTCCTTCAGGAACGCCGTGATGCAGATGAAGCCGATGGCCATCAGCGCGGCCGTGCCGAAGAACGGGTAGCGCCAGCTGGCGTCGCCGAGCAGGGCGCCGACCAGCGGCCCGCAGGCCATGCCGAGGCCGAGCGCCGACTCGTAGAGCAGGATCGCCGCCGAGCTGCCGCCGGCCGCGGCGCCGACGATCACGGCCAGTGCGGTCGACACGAAGAGCGCGTTGCCCAGCCCCCAGCCGGCCCGGAAGCCGACGAGCTCGCCGACGGACGACGAGGTACCGGAGAGCGCGGCGAAGACGACGACGAGCGCGAGGCCGGCCAGCAGCGTCTTGCGGCCGCCGATCCGGCTGGACACGAAACCGGTGACGAGCATCGCCACGGCGGTGATCAGGAAGTACGAGGTGAAGAGCAGCGACACCTGGCTGGGCGTCGCCTCCAGGCCCTTGGCGATGGACGGCAGAATCGGGTCCACCAGGCCGATTCCCATGAACGCGACGACGGAGGCGCCCGCCGTGGCCCAGACGGCCTTCGGCTGGCGCAGGATGCTGCCCGCGCCCTGATCGAACGGATCCTCTCCCTGCATGGGTCTTCTCGCTCTCCGCTAGATAGTTGCGATATACATAGAATAAGTTAGAGAACCTAATGAGTGCAAGTTACATCTATTTCCGCAGGTGGAGCCGCGGCGCGGAAGGGTGATCTTGCTTGACGCGGCGACGGTCCTGGAGGACCGTTGGTCGCTATGAGGGGCGAACCCAGTTGCCCGAAGTGCGGAGGCCGGGTCAGGGCGCCCGGTCTGTTCGCCGACACCTGGCAGTGTGCCGAGCACGGCAGCGTGCAACCGCTCCAGCCGGTCGTCCCGCCCAGCGTCGAAGCGCTGGGGGTGGTGGTGCGCCGGGCCGAGGTCCCGGTGTGGATGCCCTGGCCGCTCCCGGTGGGCTGGCTGTTCACCGGAGTGGCGAGCGCGGGCGACGACCGCAGCGGCGGCCGGGCCACCGCCGTCGCCTGCTCCGGCCCCGGCCCCGTCGGCGGCATCGGTGAACTGCTGCTCGTCACCGAGGACCTGGGAGTCGGGCTGGGCGCGCGCTACGCCGGGATCGACGGCCCCGACCCCGGCCCGCATCTGGACGTCGACGGCCCGCCGGACGTCAAGATGCTCGCCGCCGGACGCCCCACCCCGCTGTGGAACGTCAAGGGCGCCCCCGCGGACCGGGCGGTCTTCGCGGGCGAGGCGCGCGGGCTCTGGCTCTGGGCGATCGTCTGGCCCGAGCAGTCGGGGCTCCTGATGTACGACGAGCTGGTGCTCGCCGATCTGCGCGAGGCCGGGGGCGAGATGGAGCTCGTGCCCTGCGGGGCGCTCACCCCGCGCCTGCTCGGCTGAGGGCTCCCGGAGAGGGGGGCGGGCGCCGGACGAAACGGCGGTTATCCTGGAACGTCCCCTTGTCCGGCCCCGAGCACTGGAGTACGCGTCGTGCGCATCGACCTGCACACCCACTCCACCGCATCGGACGGCACGGACACCCCCGCCGAGCTGGTGGCGAACGCCGCCGCCGCGGGCCTGGACGTCGTCGCGCTCACCGACCACGACACCGTGCGCGGCCACGCCGCCGCGGCCGCAGCCCTTCCCGAGGGGCTCACCCTCGTCACCGGCGCCGAGCTCTCCTGCCGGATCGACGGTGTGGGCCTGCACATGCTGGCGTACCTCTTCGACCCCGACGAGCCCGAGTTCGCCCGCGAACGCGAGCTCGTACGGGACGACCGGGTGCCGCGCGCCCGGACCATGGTGCGCAAGCTCCAGGAGCTCGGTGTGCCCGTCGAGTGGGAGCAGGTCGCCAGGATCGCCGGGGACGGATCGGTCGGCCGGCCGCACATCGCCACCGCGCTCGTCGAGCTCGGCGTCGTCGGGACCGTCTCCGACGCCTTCACGCCCGAATGGCTCGCCGACGGCGGACGTGCCTACGCCGAGAAGCACGAGCTCGACCCCTTCGACGCGATACGGCTGGTCAAGGCCGCCGGGGGCGTCACCGTCTTCGCGCACCCGGCCGCCGTCAAGCGCGGCGAAGTGGTGCCCGAGTCCTCCATCGCGCTCCTCGCCGCCGCGGGACTCGACGGCATCGAGGTCGACCACATGGACCACGACGAGCCGACCCGGGCCAGGCTGCGCGGGCTCGCCGGCGAGCTGGGGCTGCTGACGACCGGGTCCAGCGACTACCACGGCAGTCGCAAGACCGTCGGGCTCGGTGAGTACACCACCGACCCCGAGATCTACGGCGAGATCACCCGGCGCGCCACGGGAGCCTTCCCGGTGCCGGGCGCCGGCGGGCGGGGCCCCGCTTAACGACGCACGCGTCGGGGCCGGAGCACGGACCCGTATGCGTACCGCCGTCCCTCCACCTTCACGTTCCACTTCCGCGCACCCGGCCGTCGGGCCGCCGTCATGGCTTCGGGGTGCGCTCCTTCAGGCCGTTTCTCTCTTCTCGCAAGGCTCACTGTGTTCGACGTCGCTGTCTTCGGATCCCTTTTTCTCACGCTTTTTGTGATTATGGATCCCCCCGGGATCACCCCGATCTTCCTCGCGCTCACCGCGGGCCGCCCCGCCAAGATGCAGCGCAGAATGGCGTTGCAGGCGGTCGCCGTCGCCTTCGGCGTGATCGCCGTCTTCGGCGTGCTCGGCCAGCAGATCCTCGACTACCTGCATGTCTCCGTACCCGCCCTGATGATCGCGGGCGGACTGCTCCTGCTGCTGATCGCACTCGATCTGCTCACCGGCAAGACCGACGAGCCGACGCAGACCAAGGACGTCAATGTGGCGCTCGTGCCGCTGGGCATGCCGCTGCTCGCCGGGCCCGGCGCGATCGTGTCGGTGATCCTGGCGGTGCAGCACGCCGACAGCGTGGCCGGTCAGATCTCGGTCTGGTCGGCGATCGTGGCCATGCACATCGTGCTCTGGCTGACCATGCGCTACTCGCTGCTGATCATCCGGGTCATCAAGGACGGCGGTGTCGTGCTGGTGACCAGGCTCGCCGGAATGATGCTCTCCGCCATCGCCGTGCAGCAGATCATCAACGGCGTCACCCAGGTCATCCAGAGCGCCTGACGGCTCTCCCGACGCCACAGCGCCCCCGTACGGACCTTCCGTACGGGGGCGCCACGTCTTTGTACGTCGGCGTGCGTTACGAGGCCGAGGTTTCGGCCGGGCGGATGTAGATGCGCTGGCCCACGGCTGCGGCCTGCTGCACGATCCGGTTGACGGAGGCGGCGTCCACGACGGTGCTGTCCACGGCGGTACCGTCGACGTCGTCGAGTCGCATGATCTCGAAGCGCATAGGGCTTCCCTTCGTCTGATCCTCCTGCTGGAGAACTACTGGGAGGACGGGTGTCCCGTCCGCAAGGATGAGAGCACCGGACATCACTGTCCCGCGCTCCACGAGATGTACAACGGCTTGCTACCTGCAAACATTCCCTACGCTAAGGAAATTTTTTGGATGTCTAAGTATCAGCAGGTCATCGAGTACGCACGGGCGACGAGGTCCACGACGAGGCCCGAATGAACGAGGCAGAGATCCGCGAGCGCCTGGACCGCACCAACGAGCTGCTCCAGCGCATGCTCGCCGAGGTGTCGAAGACCCCCTCGACCCACGCGATCTTCGTGGACGCGGGCTATGTGTACGCCGCGGCCGGACTGCTCGTCACCGGCACCGAGGACCGCCGCTCCTTCGACCTCGACGCGGAAGGACTGATCGAGGCCTTCATCGACAAGGCCCGCACGATCTTCGCGGACAGCAGGCTGCTGCGCGTGTACTGGTACGACGGAGCCAGGCGGCGCATCCACACCACCGAGCAGCAGTCCATCGCCGAACTCCCCGACGTCAAGGTCCGGCTCGGCAACCTCAACGCCAACAACCAGCAGAAGGGCGTCGACTCACTCATCCGCACCGACCTCGAATCGCTCGCCCGGCACCGGGCCATCAGCGACGCGGCCCTGGTCGGCGGCGACGAGGACCTGGTCTCCGCGGTGGAGGCGGCGCAGGGGTACGGGGCCCGGGTGCACCTGTGGGGCATCGAGGCGGGGGAGGGGCGCAACCAGGCCGAACCACTGCTCTGGGAGGTCGACAGCCAGCGCACCTTCGACCTGGACTTCTGCCGTCCCTACGTCACCAGACGCCCCGTCACCACCTACGAGGACGACACCCCCGCACCCGCGCGCGAGGACGTGCGCTTCGTCGGCGCGCAGATCGCCGCGGCCTGGCTGGCCGCCCGGGGCCGCGAGTCCCTCGCCGACCTGCTGCCCGGACACCCGTATCTGCCGGGCTCCGTCGACCAGGACCTGCTGGTCGAGGCCGAACGGCTGCTCCAGCACTCGCTGCGCGGCCACGCGCATCTGCGCCGGGCGCTGCGCGACGGCTTCTGGCAGCACCTCCAGTCGCAGTACTGAGCCGCCGCGGCCCTGCATTGCCTTGCTTACAGACTGTCCCAGAACGCGGCCAGCGCGGCCGCCGTCTGCTCCGGGCGGTCCGTGTTGGGGGAGTGCTCGGCCCCCGCGATCCGGGTGCGCTGCGCACCGAGCCGCCGCGCCATCTCGTCGAGCAGCGGCACCGGCCAGGTGTCGTCGCGCTCGCCGGAGAGCACATGGACCGGCAGCGGCAGGGCGGCGAGTTCGGCCACCCGGTCCGGCTCGGTCACCAGCTGGCGGCCGGTGGCGATCAGCTGGGCGGGCCGGTGGCGCAGCCAGCGCCGGCGCAGCGCCGCTCCGTTCGCCGTCGCCGCTTCCTCCGGCGGGTCGAGGGCGCGCATCGCGTCCCACACCCGGGCCATGCTCAGCGTCGCGAGCGCGTCGCTGAGCACCTTCACCTTGAGCTGCTGGGCCTCGACGACCTCGGCGGGCCCCGACGACATGAGCGTCAGGGAACGGAACGGCGAGGCGTCGAGCAGCACGGCGGCGCGGGCGATCTGCCCGCCGAGCGAGTGCCCCAGCAGATGCACGGTGCTCGCGCCCCCGTCGCCGAGCGTGGTGGCCTGCGCGAGTACATCGCGGGCCAACTCGCCCTGCGCGTAATCCTCCTGACGGTCCGTCCCGTCGCTCTCGTACTGGCCGCGGCCGTCCACGGCGACGATCCGGTACCCGGCGGACGAGAGCGGTTCCAGGAGCGCCATGAAGTCCTCCTTGCTGCCCATGTATCCGGGCAGCAGGAGGGCGGTGCCGCGCACGGCACCGGGCGGCGAGGCGTCCAGCACGGCGAAGTCGCCGCGCGAGGTGCGCAGCTGGCGGGCGTGGGCGCAGGGGGGCGGGGTGAAGGTGTGCGGCCGGCTCATGGGACGAGGGTAGGGCCTGAGCCGCGGCCCGGCCCGGGGGCGGTGCGCGGGCGCGCGAACGCCGGACGGGCCCGAGGATGTCCTCGGGCCCGTCCGGCGCAGGTCGGCTGCTGCTCAGCCTTTGGTTCAGCCTTCGGTCTTGGCGGCGGCCGCGCGCGGCGCCCGGCGCCTGCGCGGCTTCGCCTCGCCCTCCTCGGCGGCCGGGGCCTCGGCCACGGTCTCCGTCTTCGGCTTGGCGGCCGCACGGGTGCGGCGACGCGGCTTGGTCTCGGCCACGGGCTCGGAGATCGGCGCGATCTGGAAGTCGACCTCGTCCTCGGCCGGCTTGACGACACGGGGGCGGCGACGCGGCTTGGTCACCGTCTTCGTCTCGGCCACGGGCTCGGAGAACGGGGCGATCTGGAAGTCGACCTCGTCCTCGGCCGGCTTGACCACGCGGGCGCGGCGGCGGCGCGGCTTGGCCTCGGCAACGGGCTCGACCGGGGCGGCCTTGGCGGCCTTCGGCTCCACCACGACCTCGACCACGGCCTCCACCGCGCTCACCACGGCCTCGGCAGCGGCCTCCGCTCCACCCGCACGGGTACGGCGACGGCGGCGCGGCGTACGCGGCTGTGCCGGGGCGTCGCCGGTCTCGGCGGTCTCGGCGGACGGGGCCGGCACCGCGGCGGTGGACGCCGCCTCGGAGACGGCGGAGCCGCCCCGGGTGCGACGTCGCTGACGCGGCGTGCGCGGTGCGCGCTCCTCGCGGACGGCGGGCGCCGAAGCCGCGGCGGACTTGCGGCCGCGGCCGCCCGTCTCGCCGAGGTCCTCGATCTCCTCGGCCCGCAGACCCGCCCGGGTCCGCTCGGCGCGCGGCAGGACACCCTTGGTGCCGGCCGGGATGTCGAGCTCCTCGAAGAGGTGCGGCGAGGTGGAGTAGGTCTCGACCGGGTCGTTGAACTTCAGGTCCAGCGCCTTGTTGATCAGCTGCCAGCGCGGGATGTCGTCCCAGTCGACCAGCGTGATCGCGATGCCCTTGGCGCCCGCGCGGCCGGTCCGGCCGATGCGGTGCAGGTAGGTCTTCTCGTCCTCGGGCGACTGGTAGTTGATGACGTGGGTCACACCCTCGACATCGATGCCGCGCGCCGCGACGTCGGTGCAGACGAGCACGTCCACCTTGCCGTTGCGGAACGCGCGCAGCGCCTGCTCGCGGGCGCCCTGGCCGAGGTCGCCGTGGACCGCGCCGGACGCGAAGCCGCGCTTCTCCAGCTGCTCGGCGATGTCGGCCGCCGTGCGCTTGGTGCGGCAGAAGATCATCGCGAGCCCGCGGCCGTTGGCCTGCAGGATGCGGGAGACCATCTCCGGCTTGTCCATCGAGTGGGCCCGGAAGACGTGCTGCGAGATGTTCGCGACGGTCGCGCCCTCGCCGTCGGGCGAGGTGGCGCGGATGTGCGTCGGCTGCGACATGTAGCGGCGCGCGAGACCGATGACGGCGCCCGGCATGGTCGCCGAGAACAGCATCGTCTGGCGCTTCGCCGGAAGCATTGTGATGATCTTCTCGACGTCGGGCAGGAAGCCCAGGTCGAGCATCTCGTCGGCCTCGTCGAGCACCAGCGCCCGGACGTGCGAGAGGTCGAGCTTGCGCTGTCCGGCCAGGTCGAGCAGGCGGCCCGGGGTGCCGACGATCACGTCGACGCCCTTCTTCAGGGCCTCGACCTGCGGCTCGTACGCGCGGCCGCCGTAGATCGCGAGGACGCGGACGTTGCGCACCTTGCCGGCGGTCAGCAGGTCGTTGGTCACCTGCTGGCAGAGCTCACGGGTGGGGACGACGACGAGCGCCTGCGGCGCCTCGGTCAGCTCCTCGGGCGCGGCCCGGCCGGCCTCGACGTCCGCGGGGACGGTGACGCGCTCCAGCAGCGGCAGACCGAAACCGAGGGTCTTGCCCGTGCCGGTCTTGGCCTGGCCGATGACATCGGAGCCGGAGAGCGCGACGGGGAGCGTCATCTCCTGGATGGGGAACGGGGACACGATGCCGACGGCCTCAAGGGCCTCGGCCGTCTCGGGAAGAATCCCGAGTTCACGAAACGTAGTCAGGGTGCTGCCTCTTCTGTGAGACGCGGTCCGAGGCGAACGCTGGGGGTCGTACCGTGCCGGGGTTGGTCATCCGGCCGTGGATGGGCCGGGTGGCGCGGGACCACTGCCGTCGCTCGAGCGCTCGTGCCGCTGAGGGGGCCCCTCATCTGCGGTCGTACGTGTCGTACGACCCGCGTGGAGGGCTGTCGGGTCGGAGCCGATCGGGCCACCGACCGGGCATCCTCATTCGTTTTCACCATTTTCACGCCACCGGTACGTCCAAAATACTCAGTAGGCGCAATACCACTGTACCCCGGATTCGCGCATGTGTGTTGGGCGAATTCATCGGAACGGTGTGATGTCACTGGTTGGCCAGGCCCTTCCGCACCCCGCCGGGCGGGCTATTCTGCGCTTCATGGAGACGCCTGACAACGCCACTGAAACCTCCGAACCCACCGGAATCGCCGCCCAGGACTGGGCCACCGCGTCCGCGGAGCCGCAATACCGGGCAGCGGTCGTGGACCTGCTGGGAGCACTCGCGTACGGGGAGCTGGCGGCCTTCGAGCGGCTCGCCGAGGACGCCAAACTCGCGCCGACGCTGGCCGACAAGGCGGAGCTGGCAAAGATGGCCTCCGCCGAATTCCATCACTTCGAGCGGCTCACCGAGCGGCTGACCGCGATCGAAGTGGAGCCGACCGGCGCGATGGAGCCCTTCGCCAAGGCGCTCGACGACTTCCACCGCCAGACCGCTCCGTCGGACTGGCTGGAGGGCCTGGTCAAGGCGTACGTCGGCGACTCGATCGCCAGTGACTTCTACCGGGAGGTCGCCGTCCGCCTGGACTCGGACACCCGCTCCCTCGTCCTCGCCGTGCTCGACGACACCGGGCACGGGAACTTCGCCGTCGAGAAGGTGCGCGCCGCGATCGAGGCGGACCCGCGCGTCGGCGGCCGGCTCGCGCTCTGGGCGCGCCGGCTGATGGGCGAGGCACTCTCCCAGGCCCAGCGCGTGGTGGCCGACCGCGACGCGCTGTCGACGATGCTCGTCGGCGGTGTGGCGGACGGTTTCGACCTCGCCGAGGTCGGCCGGATGTTCTCGCGGATCACCGAGGCGCACACCAAGCGGATGGCGGCGCTGGGACTGGCCGCGTAACCGGATCATCGGGGGCCGGCCCGCCGGGCCGGCCGTCAGGCCGCCGCTGATCGGCTCAGCCGACGGTTGCTCCGCGGCCGGATCAGCAGCGAGAGCGTCACGGCCCCGACCAGTGCCGCGCCGACCAGCGTGGCCACGACATGGCCCGGACCCAGCACCGAGTGCATGAGATACGAGCCGAACAGGGCTCCCAGGGCGCCGGTGGTGAGGACGGCACGGCGGGACGGGAGCCGGTCCGGCAGGGAGCGGAACGCCAGCCAGGCGAGGGCGAGTCCGAGCACTACGGAGCCGAGCGGTTCCAGGATCACAGATGATCACCTCGCGAGTTGCGGGGCGGGTAAATCGGTCGTTAGCGGTCCTACCCGTGAGGCGCGGAACGCAACCCTCCTGGGCACAGGCTTCACACGGAGAACGGGCGGCACGGGCAGAAACGGGCGGCGGCCCGGTGGGAAGTCCCACCGGGCCGCCGCCACGGTCACTGCTGAGAGCGTGCCGGGCTACAGCGCGCCGAACCCCACGCGCCGCGTGCTGGGCTCGCCGATCTCCACGTAAGCGATCCGGTCGGCCGGCACCAGAACCTTGCGGCCCTTGTCGTCCGTGAGGCTGAGCAGCTGCGCCTTACCGGTGAGCGCCTCGGCGACCGTGCTCTCGACCTCTTCGGCGGAAAGCCCGCTCTCCAGAACGATCTCCCGGGGCGTGTGCTGCACCCCGATCTTGACCTCCACGGCTATGTCCCTCCGACGGTCAGTCCCTGCGCGGTGAGCCGCGCCGTACCCCGCACACATTAGCCCGCTGAGGGGGGCCGCCAGTGGCCGGTGGGCAACGCCCGCAGCGAACACGGGCGCGGCCGCGCCGGGGGGCCGGCGTCAGTGCTGATCGATGCCGTGCAGCGGGAATCCCGCGATGCCGCGCCAGGCCAGCGACGTGAGCAGCTGGACCGCGGTGTCGCGCGGGATGGCCGACTGGCTGGAGAGCCAGTAGCGGGCCACCACCTGGGAGACACCGCCCAGGCCGACCGCGAGCAGCATCGATTCGTCCTTGGACAGGCCCGTGTCACCGGCGATGACGTCGGAGATCGCCTCCGCGCACTGCAACGAGACCCGGTCGACGCGCTCGCGCACCGCCGGCTCGTTGGTCAGGTCGGACTCGAAGACCAGCCGGAAGGCGCCGCCCTCGTCCTCGACGTACGCGAAGTACGCGTCCATCGTCGCGGCGACCCGCAGCTTGTTGTCGGTGGTCGACGCCAGCGCCGTACGGACCGCCTGCAGAAGCGATTCGCAGTGCTGGTCGAGAAGGGCCAGATAGAGCTCCAGCTTGCCGGGGAAGTGCTGGTAGAGCACCGGCTTGCTGACCCCGGCCCGCTCGGCGATGTCGTCCATCGCGGCGGAGTGGTAGCCCTGCGCCACAAAGACTTCCTGCGCGGCGCCCAGCAGCTGATTGCGTCGGGCGCGGCGAGGCAGGCGAGTGCCTCGCGGGCGCGCCGCCTCGGTCTGCTCGATGGCTGTCACGCCGCCTCCCAAAATTGTGATCGGACACAGCTTTTCCGTGCACGCTGCGCCGTACAGCCATCGTACTTTTGGGTAACCCGGCTATGCGCGGCGCGGACGCAGAATTTCATGGACCGGACGGCTGCGGTAGCCACAGATTCCTCGGCCACCAGGACAAATCAGGTTGTATCAGCGGTATTCGTCTTCATCCTGTGCGACGACGCGGGCCTGCTCCGCCGCATCCGCCTCGTTGGCACTGTCCCGGTCGATCTCCGTGAGCGGTTCGTCGCGCCGCTGCTGGAGGTCGGCCCGCTGCTCTGCGGCGTCGGCCCGGGGCGTCTCCTGGTCCGGTTCGTCCGGCTGGATGTCCTCGAAGGTCTCCGGGTCGCTGGGGTCGACCGTCATGGTGACTCCCTTCCTCGCTTCGAGCCTAGGAGCTACCCCGGCGGGCCGCTACGCGGTCTGTGACCGCGAACACATGAATCGGGGTGTGATCGTCTCGTAACATTGCCGCATGTCTTCGACCGAGCTGCCGGGCGTCCGTGCCGTCGCCGCCGCGGTGTCCCCCGCGGTGGGCACCGTCGGGGTCGCGGAGGGGGAGGAGCTGCGCTCCGTCGCGCTCCCCGGGCTGACGCTGACCGTCCGGTCCCGGCCTCCGCAGATGGCCGGACTGCCGCCCGCGCTCTACGTGCACGGGCTCGGCGGCTCCTCGCAGAACTGGTCGGCGCTGATGCCGCTGCTCCAGGACGTGGTGGACGGCGAGGCCGTCGACCTGCCCGGCTTCGGTGACTCCCCGCCGCCGGACGACGGGAACTACTCGGTCACCGGGCACGCCCGCGCCGTGATCCGGTTCCTCGACGCCGGCGAGCGCGGGCCGGTCCACCTGTTCGGCAATTCGCTCGGCGGTGCCGTGGCCACCCGGGTCGCCGCGGTCCGTCCCGACCTGGTGCGCACCCTCACGCTCATCTCGCCCGCGCTCCCCGAGATCAGGGTGCAGCGGTCCGCCATGCCGACGGGGCTGCTCGCCGTGCCCGGTGTGGCCGGCCTGTTCGCCCGGCTGACCAGGGAGTGGTCCGCGGAGGACCGCACCCGTGGCGTGATGGCGCTCTGTTACGGCGATCCGGGGCGCGTCTCCGAGGCGGGCTTCCGCGCGGCGGTGGCCGAAATGGAGCGCCGCATGGAGCTGCCGTACTTCTGGGACGCGATGTCGCGCTCGGCACGTGGCATTGTCGATGCGTACACGCTCGGCGGCCAGCACGGACTGTGGCGCCAGGCCGAGCGGGTGCTCGCACCGACCCAGCTCGTGTACGGCGGACGGGACCAGCTGGTCTCGTACCGGATGGCGCGCAGGGCGGCCGCGGCCTTCCGTGACGCACGGCTGCTGACGCTGCCCGACGCGGGGCACGTGGCGATGATGGAGTACCCGGAGGTGGTCGCCCAGGCCTTCCGGGAACTGCTCGACGAACGCGGCGGGAGCTGATCCGGGGCGTGGGACGACATAGTCGAAAGGGCCCCAAACCCCCGGGGTCCGACAGCGAGGCCGCCGCAGCGTCCGCGGGCGGCGACCGGGAGGGCGTCAGGCCCCCGGGCCCCGGCACCGGCCGGCGCCGCAGGGCGGCCGACGCACCGTCCGGCCCCGACGGGCACGCCCCGTTCCAGCAGGCCGGGCACGTCCGCGGCGGCCACCCCGAGCAGCGCGAACCGGGTGGCGGCTGGGGGACCGGGCCCCAGCCCCGGTTCCGGGCCGAGGATCAGCGGACCATGGGGCGGCAGGCTTCGGCCCAGCCGCAGACGGCGCCCCGGCAGCAGCCGCAGACCGGCACCCGGCCGCTGATACCGGGACCGCGGCGCGAGTTCGTCGAGGCGTTCGACGCTCCGCCCGCGCCGCCCGCACCGCGCGGGCCCTCCGCCCCGCCGGCCCGCCCCGCCGATCCGTACGCCTCGGTCGGCGAGTGGGACGAGCAGCCGCCGGGCGCCGCCGCCGACCCGGCCGCCGGCAAGGAGAGCAAGGACGGCAAGGGCTCCAAGGGGCGCACCTTCACCGGCATCGCGGCCGCCGCGGTGACCACCGTGCTCGCGGTGGTCGTGGCCGGGCAGGTCGCCCAGGACGACGGCGGCGGCGGGACCACCGCCGCGCAGCCCGCGGGCGTCGACCGGGACGGCCTCGACGGCACCTCCCGTTCCGACGACCGGGCGACCCCGGAGCCGGTGCGGGTCAAGCCGCTCACGTACGAGCAGAAGATGGCCAAGGCCTATCCGCTCGCGCCGGAGCTGACGGCGTCCGGGAAGTTCGAGACGGTTCCGGGAAAGGCGAAGGCCCCGGGCCGGGGGCACAAGTACCAGTACCGGATCGACGTGGAGAAGGGCCTCGGTCTCGACGCCGGGCTCTTCGCCAGGGCCGTCCAGGAGACGCTCAACGACGACCGCAGCTGGGCGCACGACGGGGCGATGACCTTCGAGCGGATCTCCACCGGTGATCCCGACTTCGTCATCACCCTGGCCAGCCCCGGGACCACCGGCGAGTGGTGCAAGAAGTCCGGTCTGGACACCACGGAGGACAACGTCAGTTGCGACTCCGCGGCGACCGAGCGCGTGATGATCAACGCCTACCGCTGGGCGCAGGGGTCGTCGACCTTCGGTCCGGACAAACTCTTCGCCTACCGCCAGATGCTGATCAACCATGAGGTCGGTCATCGGCTGGGCCACAACCATGTGAGTTGCGGCACGGCCGGAACCCTCGCTCCCGTGATGCAGCAGCAGACCAAGTCGCTGAACATCGACGGGATCAAGTGCCGCCCCAACGCCTGGGTGTATCCGCCCAGTTGATCCGGAAAGGGGCGGGTCCGCGCGTGCGACGGGCCCGCCCCTTCGGCATGCCCGGTTCCGTGGCCGTACGCGGATGCGGCGTACGTCCGCCCACACTCTGTCCGCATGATGAGATCGCTGTCTCAATTCGCGTTGACATCCCCTGGGCGGTGATCCATATTTCTCGGCATGTCACACGGCCCCGTCCTCCCCGATCGCGCAGTCATAGAGCTGGCGCTCATCGGTGTGACCGGGCACAGTGTCGCCGACATCGACTGTTGCTGACGCCTGCCCGAGCGCGCGTCCGCCCGCCGTCCGAGCCCTGAACGGGCCGGGCCGCCACGCATGACCGCCGCGCCCGGCGCATTCCCTCCGCAGGCGCGGCAGTTCGTTGTCACCGGTCGGCATCTCCAGCCGCCGACCGGCTGTGTGCACTCGCTCTCGTCGCTGCCTGCGCGGAACCCTTACGTCCCGTTTTGCTCAGGCAGTACATCCGAGAGGTCATCTTCCGATGCGTCAACCGTCCGTCATATCGCGCCGCGTGGCCGCGGCCACCGCAGTACTCGTCGTGGCGGCGGGTGCCGCGGCCTGCGGCCCCAAGGACAACGAGGGCGGCGACGGCAGCTCCGGTGCGGCGGGCAAGCCGCAGAAGGGCGGCACGCTCACCGTCCTCAACAGCAAGCCGCAGGAGGACTTCGACCCCGCGCGGCTCTACACCTCCGGCGGCGGCAACGTCCCGTCCCTGGTCTTCCGTACGCTCACCACCCGCAACCGGGAGGACGGCGCCGCCGGCGCGAAGGTCGTCCCCGACCTCGCGACCGACCTGGGCACGCCCAGCAAGAACGCCACCGTGTGGACGTACACCCTCAAGGACGGCCTGAAGTACGAGGACGGCACCCCGATCACCAGTGCCGACATCAAGTACGGCATCGAGCGCTCCTTCGCCGCCGAGCTCTCCGGCGGCGCGCCCTACCTGCGCGACTGGCTGATCGGCGGAGCCGACTACCAGGGCCCGTACAAGGACAAGAAGGGCCTCGACTCGATCGAGACGCCCGACGCGAAGACCATCGTCTTCCACCTCGACAAGCCGGAGGGCGAATTCCCCTTCCTGGCCACGCAGACCCAGACCACCCCGGTGCCCAAGGCCAAGGACACGGGCACCAAGTACGAGGAGCACCCGGTCTCCTCGGGTCCGTACAAGGTCGTCAAGAACGAGGGCGACGGCGAGCGCCTGATCCTGGAGCGCAACCCGCACTGGTCGGCGGCGACCGACGAGGAGCGCAAGGCCTACCCCGACCGGATCGACGTGCGCTCCGGACTCGACTCCGCCGTCATCAACCAGCGCCTGTCCGCCTCGCAGGGCGCCGACGCCGCCGCCGTCACCACCGACACCAACCTGGGCCCGGCCGAACTCGCCAAGGTCACCGGCGACAAGAAGCTCGCCGCCCGCGTCGGCACCGGCCACTTCGGCTACACCAACTACATCGCCTTCAACCCGAAGGTGAAGCCGTTCGACAACCCGAAGGTGCGTCAGGCGATCTCGTACGCCGTCGACCGCTCCTCCGTGGTCAACGCGGCCGGCGGCTCCTCGCTCGCCGAGCCCGCCACCACCTTCCTGCCCGACCAGGCGGCCTTCGGCCACACGCCGTACGACCACTTCCCGGCCGGGAAGAACGGCAACGCGGCCAAGGCCAGGGAGCTGCTCAAGGAGGCCGGCTACCCCAAGGGGCTGACCGTCACCCTCACGCACTCCAACGACAAGGACTTCGCGACGAGCCCGGAGATCGCCACCGCGCTCCAGGAGGCGCTGAAGAAGGCCGGAATCACCGTCGA
The DNA here is from genome assembly GCF_042891445.1 of Streptomyces sp. NPDC001890. NCBI lineage: Bacteria > Bacillati > Actinomycetota > Actinomycetes > Kitasatosporales > Streptomycetaceae > Streptomyces > Streptomyces sp. NPDC001890. Next base: position 704,937 of record NZ_JBIATE010000002.1, read on the forward strand.
GCTCCAGGGCCTGGAGTCCAACGACTACTCCGACACCGTCTACAACGTGAAGAGCGAGCCCGGCTTCTTCCTCGGCGGCTGGGGCGCCGACTGGCCGTCCGGCGGCCCGTTCTTCGCGCCGATCTTCGACGGGCGCCAGATCGTCAGGTCGGGATACAACTTCAACTCCGGCCAGCTGAACGATCCCGCGGTCAACAAGGAGATCGACGAGATCAACGAGCTGACCGACCTGGGCGCCGCCGCGAAGCGCTGGGGCGAGCTCGACAAGAAGGTCGGTGAGCAGGCGCTGACCGTGCCGCTGTTCCACCCGGTCTACAAGCGCCTGTACGGCGAGGCCGTGAAGAACGTCGTGATCAGCGACTGGACCGGCGTGCTCGACATCTCGCAGGTCGCGGTCAAGTAGTCATGGCAGAGGCAACTCCGGCCGAGGAGGCGGGGACCGCGAAGGTCCCCGCCTCCGGGGCCAATCCGTTCTGGCGGCGGCTGCGCGCCCGGCGCGCGGCCCTCGTGGCGGCCGCGATCGTCGCCCTGCTGGTCCTGGCCGCGCTCGCCGCACCGCTGCTCGCGGGCATCGAGGGCCAGGACCCCACCACGTACCACCCCGACCTCGTCGACTCCGCCACCGGCGGGGTGCCGGCCGGCTCCTTCGGCGGGATCAGCGCCGAGCACTGGCTCGGCGTCGAACCGCTCACCGGACGCGACCTGTTCGCCCGCGTCGTGTACGGGGCCCGGGTCTCGCTCGGCGTCGCGCTCGCCGCGACCCTGCTCCAGGTGCTCATCGGCGTCTCCATCGGGCTCGCGGCCGGGCTCGGCAACCGCTTCGTCGACCAGGCGCTCAGCCGGGTCACCGATGTCGTGGTCGCGCTGCCCGTCATGGTGATCGCGCTCGGCGCGCTCGCCGTCGTACCCGCGAGCTTCCCCCGCCCGGTCCTGATCGCCGTGATCATCGGCCTGGTCGGCTGGTCCGGGACCTCGAAGATCGTGCGCGCCCAGACGCTCTCACTGAAATCGCGCGACCACGTCGCCGCCGCCCGGCTCAGCGGCTGGGGCTCCTGGCAGATCGCCCGGCGCGAACTGCTGCCCGCACTGGCCGCGCCCGTCATCACCTACGCGGTGCTGCTCTTCCCGTCGAACATCGTCGTCGAGGCGGCCCTGTCCTTCCTCGGCGTGGGCATCAAGCCGCCCACGCCGTCCTGGGGGCAGATGCTCAGCGACGCCGACACCTGGTACCAGGCGGCACCCACCTATCTGCTGATCCCCGCCCTGCTGCTCTTCGTCACCGTGCTGGCGCTGACCGTCCTCGGCGAGGGCGTACGCACCGCGCTCGACCCGCGCGCCGAGTCCCGGCTGCGGATCGGCACCGGACGGAAGAAGGAGGCCGACGCGTGAAGTGGTTCCTGCTCAGACGGATCGGCGGAGCGCTCTTCGTACTGCTCGCCCTCAGCGTCGTCGTCTACGCCGCCTTCTACGTGGCCCCCGGCAACGTCGCGCAGATCGCCTGCGGTCCGCGCTGCTCGCCCGCACAGGTGGCGCAGGTCAGCGAACAGCTGCACCTGGGCGACCCGCTGTACCTGCAGTACGCGCACTTCCTCCAGGGGCTCTTCGCCGGGCGCGACTACTCGACCGGCACCGGCGTGCTGCACTGCCAGGCGCCCTGCCTCGGGCTCTCGTACCAGAGCGACCAGCAGGTCACCGAGCTGATCCTGGCCAAGCTCCCGGCCACCGCCTCGCTCGCCGTCGGCGCCTTCGTGCTGTGGATGCTGCTCGGCGTCGGCACCGGACTGCTCTCGGTGTGGCGGCGCGGCCGGCCGACCGAGCGCGTCCTGACCTGGATCACCCTGGCGGGCATGGCCACCCCGGTCTTCGTCATCGGACTGCTGCTGATCATCATCCTGGTCACGGCGCTCCGGATCCTGCCGTTCCCGGACTACGTACCGCTCACCGAGGACCCGGAGCAGTGGGCCTGGAACCTGCTGCTGCCCTGGATCTCCCTGGCCCTGGTGTCCGCGGCCCCGTACGCCCGGATGACCCGGGCCTCGATGCTGGAGACCCTGGCCGAGGACCATGTGCGCACCTTCAGGGCGTACGGGGTCGGCGAACGGGCGCTCGTGGGGCGGCACGCGCTGCGCGGCGCGCTGGCGCCGGTGATCGCGCTCGGCGCACTCGACATCGGCTCGATGTTCGGCGGCGCCGTCCTCACCGAGTCGCTCTTCGGGATTCCGGGGGTCGGCCGTGAACTCGTCGACGCCGTGAAGCACGTGGACCTTCCGGTGGTCGTCGGTCTGGTGCTCGTCACCGGATTCTTCGTGGTCCTCGCCAATGCCGTCGCCGACATCCTGCAGGCGATGGCCGACCGACGGGTGGTACTGGCATGAGCCTGGTCGAAGTCTCCGATCTCTCGATCTCGTTCGGCGACGTGCGCGCCGTGGACGGGCTGTCGTTCTCGCTGGAGGCCGGCGGCGCGCTCGGCGTCGTGGGGGAGTCCGGCTCCGGTAAGAGCGCCTCGGCGTACGCCCTGCTGGGACTGCACCGGGGGACCGGCGCGAAGGTCGGCGGCTCGATCCGGGTCGCCGGGGTGGACGTGACGGCGGCGGACGACGCGGAACTGCGGGCCCTGCGGGGCGCGAAGGCCGCGATGGTCTTCCAGGACCCGCTGTCCTCGCTGGACCCGTACTACGCGGTGGGCGACCAGATCGCCGAGGTGTACCGGGTGCACAACCGGGCCTCCCGCCGGGCGGCGCGGGCGCGGGCGGTGGAGGTGCTGGACCGGGTCGGGATCCCCGACGCGGTACGGCGCTCCCGGGCCAGGCCGCACGAGTTCTCCGGCGGGATGCGGCAGCGGGCGCTGATCGCGATGGCCCTGGCCTGCGAGCCCCAGCTGCTCATCGCCGACGAGCCGACGACCGCCCTGGACGTCACCGTCCAGGCCCAGATCCTCGACCTGCTCCACGACCTGCGTCGCGAGACGGGCATGGGGCTGCTGCTGGTCACGCACGACGTGGGCGTGGCGGCGGAGTCGGTCGACGAGGTGCTGGTCATGCGGTCGGGCCGGGCGGTGGAACGCGGCCCGGTGGACGAGGTGCTCGTGGCGCCGCGCGAGCCGTACACGAAGGCGCTGCTGGCGGCGGTGCCCCGGGTGACGGAGCCGCGCGCCGCGTCCGGCGAGGTGACGGACGGCGCGGCGGCGGACGGCGGCGAGGTGCTCGTCGAGGCCGACGGCGTGCGGCAGGTGTTCGGCAGGGGGAAGACCGCGCTCGCCGCCGTCGACGGGGTCTCCCTCATCGTCCGGCGCGGCGAGACCCTCGGCATCGTCGGGGAGAGCGGCAGCGGCAAGACCACCCTCGGGCGGATGCTCGTCGGACTGCTGGAGCCCACCTCGGGGCGGCTCACCCGTGACGCCCGGGTGCAGATGGTCTTCCAGGACCCCGTCTCCTCCCTCAACCCGCGCCGCTCGGTCGGCGAATCGGTCGCCGACCCGCTGCGGGCCTCCGGGCAGCGCGACGAGGCCGCGATCAGGGCGCGGGTGCGGGACCTGCTGACCCGGGTCGGGCTCGACCCGGACGGCTACGACCGCTACCCGCACGAGTTCAGCGGCGGGCAGCGCCAGCGCGTCGGGATCGCACGGGCACTGGCCGCCGAGCCGGAGCTGATCGTCTGCGACGAGGCGGTCTCCGCGCTCGATGTGACGACCCAGGCCCAGGTGACCGCCCTGCTCGCGGAACTCCAGCGGGAACTGGGGCTCGCCCTGGTCTTCATCGCCCACGACCTCGCCGTCGTACGGCAGGTCAGCGACCGGGTCGCCGTCATGCGGCAGGGCCGGATCGTCGAGGAGGGTGCGGTGGACCAGGTGTACGGGAACCCCCGGGACCCGTACACCAAGCAGCTGCTGGCGGCCGTTCCGGCGCTCGATCCGGCGCTCGCGACGGTGCGCCGCGCGGCCCGCAAGGAGCTGGCCGCCGCCTGACCCTGAGTGACCGCTCGCTCCCATAGCGCGACAGAACGCCACTGGGGCGGGAAAGTTACGACGGTTCACCCCTTTCGGTGGTGCGACGGACAACCGTCCGCCGCACCACCGGCGTATCCGCTTACGGTCGTCCCGCTGTGAGCCGCCATTCCAACGGCGGCCGCCCACAAGGGAGATCGGGGGTGTGCTCGTGCGGATCGGACTCCTCACCGACGGTGGCTACCCGTATGCCGGCGGTGAGTCCGGACTCTGGTGCGACCGCCTGGTGCGCGGGCTCACGCAGCACGAGTTCGATCTCTTCGCACTCAGCCGCTCCGTCGAACAGGAGGAGCGCGGCTGGGTCCCGCTCCCGGCGCAGGTCGGCCGGGTGCGCACGGCACCGCTCTGGACGGCCGACGACGACGCGCGGGGCACCCGGGCCCCCAGGGGGCTGCTCGCCCGGATGGTGACGGGCGGTGGCGCCCGCCCGTACGGACGGCGCGAACGGCGGCGCTTCGAGGCGCACTTCGCGGCGCTCGCGGCCTCGATCTGCGCGGTCTGCGCGGTCTGCGCGGGGGGTGCGGGGAGCGGCGGGGACGGTGCCGCGAGTACGGGGGAACCGGGTGGCGAAGGGCGTACGTCCGTCGCCGACGCGCAGTTCACGGACGGCCTGTACGGACTCGCCGAACTGGCCCGCGAACACGGCGGACTCACCACGGCCCTCCGCTCCGAAACCGCCGTGCGGGTACTCGAAGCGGCCTGCCGCGCCCCGGGCACCGGGCGCACCGTCCAGACCGCCACCGTTCCCGACCTCCTCGACTTCGTCCGGGAGCTCGACCGGGTGCTCCGCCCCCTCTCGCTCGACTGGTACGACGAGGAGGGCCTCGGCGCGGTCGACCTCTGTCACGCGACGTCCGGTGGCGCCGGCGCACTCCCAGGACTACTGGCCAAACGCTTCTTCGGGGTGCCGCTGCTGGTCACCGAGCACGGCGTGCGGCTGCGGGCGCACTACCTCGCGGCGACCGACACCACGCTGAACGCGCCGGTGCGCGCCCTGCTCGCCAACCTGCACGGGCGGCTGGCCACCGAGGTGTACCGGCAGGCCGCGATCGTCACCCCGGGCAACACCCACGCCCGCCGCTGGCAGGAGCGGTGCGGCGCCGAGCGGGAGAAGCTGCGCACCGTCCATCCCGGAATGGAGTCCGACCGTTTCACGGAGCTGGGGGAGAGCGGCGACAGCGGCCCCGACGACACCCTGGTCTGGGTCGGGCCGATCGAACCCGCCAAGGACCTGATCGCGCTGCTGCACGCCTTCGCGGAGGTGCGGAAGGCCGAGCCGGACGCCCGGCTGAGGATCATCGGCGCCCCGGCCCGGGGCGCGGGGGGCACGGATGTCGTTGAAGGCGCGGCCTATCTCGCGCACTGCCGGGCGCTCGCCGCCCAGCTGTTCCCCGACGAGGCCACGGACGCGCATGCCATCGGGGACAACCCGGTCTCCTTCGAGGACCTCGGCGGGGCCGAGGTGCCCGAGCTGACGGACGCGTACGCGGCGGGCGGGGTCGTCGTCCTGTCCAGCGTGATGGAGGGCTTCCCGACCGGTCTCGTCGAGGCGATGTTCTGCGGCCGGGCCACGGTGTCGACGGATGTCGGCGCGGTCGTCGAGGTCATCGGCGGCACCGGGCTCGTGGTGCCCCCGCGCAACCCCAGGGCGCTCGCCGACGCCTGCCTCGCGCTGCTGCGGGACCCCGAGCGCCGTGCACGGCTCGGAGCGGCGGCGCGCGCCCGCGCACTCGAACTTTTCACCGTCGACCAGAACCTCGCGGCGTTCCGCGGCATCTACCTGGAGCTGATCTCGCACGCCCCGGTGCGCAGGGAGGCCGAGGCGGTGGACGCCGACGGGGAACCGCGCCCGTTCGCCACCCCGCCGGAGGCGCGGGTGCCGGGTCCGTGGACGGCCTCGGGCGCCGCCCCGGGCGGCCGCACGCCCAGCTGGGCCGCCGCCGGGCCCCGGGCCGTCTGCGCGGGAGCGCGGGGAGCGGGTGGCGGCGATGCGTGAACGTGAACCACGTGCGCAGGAACAGGGACCGGAACAGGGGCAGGGGCAGGGACAGGAGTCGGCCGGGCCGGGACCGGGCGGACCGCAGGGGTCCGGCCCGGCCGGCGACGATCACGGAGGAATCAGCATGGGCCGCCCGACCGAGGTGTCCGACGCACCCGCCGCACCGAGCACCGGCGGAAGCTGGGACCTCCGCTCCCGGGCCCTGGTCTCCGAACCGCTCGCGGAGCCCCCCGGGACTTCCGGGACTTCCGAGGCCCCGGAGGATCTCGCAGCCCCCGCAGCCCCCGCAGCCCCCGCAGCCCCCGCAGCCCCCGGCGCCCGCGCCCCCGAGATCGCGCGCCCCGTGCCCGCGCGCCGGCTGAACGCCTCGCGCCGTGGCCCCGCCGACCCCGTGAAATCGCTGATGTACCGCCATCGCGAGCTGTGCGAACGGGCCGTCGACCCGCTGGAGGTCGCCGCCGGGCTCGAAGCCCAGGGCGTCACCGACCGCGCCGCCGCCCGCTACCGGCACCGCGATGTCTTCTCGCTCGCCGAGGAACTGTTCGCACGGGTGCCCGGCGTGGCGGCACGGGCCACGACCGGCCCCGACGCGCCGGAGCGCGACATCGCGACGCGCGCCGCCTGGTCGCTCCGCGCGCTGCTGCCGGGCGCCGCCTGCCTCGCGACCGTCGCCGCACTCGGACTCACCGAGGGGGCGCTCGACGGCCGGGCCCGGCTCGCGATCGCCCTCGCCGGGGCGCTCCTCGCGCTCACCGGGCTCGCGCTCAGCCTGCGCAGCGGCCCCCTGCACGCCGAAGGCCGCTCCTCGGGCCCGGCCAACGCGTACGGCTGCTGGCTCCTCGGCTACGTCCTGTACGGCGAACCGCTGCTCGACGAAGTGCTCAGCGGCGGCCCCGAAGGCCCCTGGGCGGTCACCCCCGCGCCGCTGCTGGGCCTGGCCCTCGCCCTCGCCCCGGCCACCTGGTGCGCCCACCTCTTCGCCGTGCACGCGCACCGCCGGCTCATCGGCAGCCGTGCGCTGGAGGAGTTCGCCGCGGGGGTGCGCCCCCTGCTGTTCGGGGCCGTCGCACTTCATCTGTGCGCCGTCGCCGGTCTGCTGTACCTCGCGCACCTGGGGTGCGGGGGCGGCGGGGCGTTCATCGGGGCGGCCGCTCTCGGGGTGCTGCTCCTGCTGGCCCGGCTGCTGACCGTGCACGGGTTCCCCGGGCTCGCCGCCGGCGGACTCGCCTGCGCCTGCGCGGTCGAGGCGCTGGCTCCCGCGCTGGTCCTGGCCGGGCGGCTGCCCCATCTGCACTTCCTCGCCCGCCCCGTCGACCTCCTCGTCATGACGTCCGGCACCGGAGCCGTACCCGCCCTCGCGTGCGGGGGAGCAGCGCTCGGACTGCTGATCGCCGCCACCGTCGTCCTCTCCCGGGCGTCCGCCCACACCACCACCGCCACCACCACCGCCCGGCCGGTCGACGAAGGCCCGGCCGCCGCGTAACCAAAGCCGCACCACTGTCCTTGCACGCCCCGCGGAGCCGACGCCGCGGGTCATTGCCCCCACAACCTCACCTCACTTCTCAAGGAGACACCGGACATGACCCCCCAATCCCCTTCACCGGCAGCTCGCCGTCGGCGCCGAGGGGGCGCGCGATGAGGGTGCTACTGCTCGGAGCCAACGGATTCCTCGGACGGTTCGTGGCCGACCGCCTGCTCGCCGACCCCGCCGTGCACCTCACGGCGCTCGGCCGCGGCGACGACGCCGATGTACGGTTCGACCTCGCCAGCGGGAGCCCCGGCGCGCTGACCCGTTTCCTGGACGCCGTCCACCCCGGAGTGGTCGTCAACTGCGCGGGCGCCACCCGCGGCGGGGCCCGCGATCTCACCCGCCACAACACCGTCGCCGTCGCCACGGTCTGCGAGGCGATGCGACGCAGCGGCTGCACGGCCCGGCTCGTCCAGGTCGGCTGCTCCTCGGAGTACGGGCCCTCGCAGCCCGGCTCCTCCACCGCCGAGGACGCGATCCCGCGCCCCGGCGGCCCGTACGGCGTCAGCAAGCTCGCCGCCACCGAACTCGTCCTCGGCTCCGGCCTCGACGCGGTGGTGCTGCGGGTCTTCTCCCCGGTCGGTCCGGGCACCCCGGCCGGTTCCCCGCTCGGCAGGCTCGCCGAGGCGATGCGCCGGGCCATGCAGTCCGGCGACGGCGAGCTGAAGCTCAGCGGCCTCGGCGTGCAGCGCGACTTCGTGGACGTACGCGATGTCGCCCGCGCCGTGCACGCCGCCTCGCTCTCCGCCGCCCAGGGCGTCGTCAACATCGGCACCGGCCGCGCCGTGCGCCTGCGGGACGCGGCCGCCGTCCTCGCCAGGGTCGCCGGGTACGCGGGCGCACTCCACGAGCTCGACGCGCCCCCGCCCCGGCTGCCCATCGGCGCCCCGCGCAGCTCGACCGAATCGGTCATCGAGCACCTCTCGGCGACCCCGTCCCCCTACCCGGACGGCTGCGGTGCCTGGCAGCAGGCCGACGTCCGCACCGCCAGGGACCGGCTCGGCTGGCGCCCCCGGATCAACCTGGAGGAGTCCCTCGCGGACATCTGGATGGAGGCGGCGTGCCGTATCTGACCAGTACTGGAACGGCCCGCCGGACGGGCGGCGCCGAGCGGCTCGGCTTCGGCGTGCCCGGCTACGCGCACCCGCTGCTCGCACCGGCCGAGTGGGCCGAACTGGCCCGCCCGGGAACCCCGCTGCACTGGGCCGTCCTCAACATCGACGACGGCCCCGGCGCCCGCCCCGATCCGCACTGCCTGGAGGCCGCGGGCCGGCTCCGCAACGCGCGCGAGCGGGCCGTGCACGGCGAGGACCCGCGCGACTCGGTCCGCGCGGCGGGCGGCCGGCTGCTCGGCCATCTCGACCTGGCCTTCGGCCGCCGGCCCTTCGGCGAACTGATCGCCGACGCGCAGTCGTTCCTCGACTGGTACCGCGTCGACGGCTTCTATCTCGGCCGCTGCCCGGCCGGGCGCGCCGAGCTCCCGGCGGTGCGCCGTCTCACCAGCACACTCGCCACGCTCCTGGAGCACGGCGACCCGCCGTACGGGGAGGGGAGCGGGCCACTGGTGCTCGGTCTCGGCACCCATCCGCACCCCGGCTACGCGGAGGCCGCCGACCAGCTGGTCACCTTCTGCGGACCGTGGACGGACTACCGCTGGTCGCAGGTGGCGGAGTGGACCGCCTCCTACCCGCCGGAGCGGTTCGCGCACTTCGTCCACGGCGTCCCGCGCACCCACCTCGACGAGGCCATGCGCATCGCCCGCTGGCAGGGCGCGGGCACGATCTTCTTCACGGACCGAGACGGTCAACAAGGGCAAACCGATCCATTCGCGGCGCTGCCCAGGTACTGGGACGAAATCGTCTCGCGGATCGGACCTGGTATCTCGGAATGAGAAGGAGCGTGGCAGTGTTACGGCAAGAACAACCGTACGTAGATGAAGTACGTAGAAACCGACCACCTGCATTGTTGAGGTTCCTGTGTCGCTGCCACCCCTGGTCGAGCCAGCTGCTGAGCTCACCGTCGACGAGGTCCGCAGGTACTCCCGCCACCTGATCATCCCGGATGTCGGGATGGACGGGCAGAAGCGGCTGAAGAACGCGAAGGTGCTCTGTGTCGGCGCCGGCGGTCTCGGTTCGCCGGCCCTGATGTACCTGGCCGCGGCCGGTGTCGGAACGCTCGGCATCGTGGAGTTCGACGAGGTCGACGAGTCGAACCTGCAGCGCCAGATCATCCACAGTCAGTCCGACATCGGGCGCTCCAAGGCCGAGTCCGCCAAGGACTCGGTGCTGGGCATCAACCCGTACGTCAACGTGGTCCTTCACGAGGAGCGGCTCGAAGCCGACAACGTGATGGACATCTTCGCCCAGTACGACCTGATCGTGGACGGCACGGACAACTTCGCCACCCGCTATCTGGTCAACGACGCGGCCGTACTGCTGAACAAGCCGTACATCTGGGGCTCGATCTACCGGTTCGACGGTCAGGCGTCCGTCTTCTGGTCCGAGCACGGCCCCTGCTACCGCTGCCTCTACCCGGAGCCGCCCCCGCCGGGCATGGTCCCCTCCTGCGCCGAGGGCGGCGTGCTCGGGGTGCTCTGCGCGTCCATCGGTTCCATCCAGGTCAACGAGGCCATCAAGCTGCTCGCCGGCATCGGTGACCCGCTGGTCGGCCGGCTGATGATCTACGACGCCCTGGAGATGCAGTACCGCCAGGTCAAGGTCCGCAAGGACCCCGACTGCGCGGTCTGCGGCGAGAACCCCACCGTCACCGAGCTCATCGACTACGAGGCCTTCTGCGGCGTCGTGTCCGAGGAGGCCCAGGAGGCGGCGCTCGGCTCCACGATCACTCCCAAGCAGCTCAAGGAGTGGATCGACGCGGACGAGAAGATCGAGATCATCGATGTCCGTGAGCCGAACGAGTTCGAGATCGTCTCGATCCCGGGCGCGAAGCTGATCCCGAAGAACGAGTTCCTGATGGGCAACGCCCTCCAGGACCTCCCGCAGGACAAGCGCATCGTCCTGCACTGCAAGACGGGCGTCCGCAGCGCCGAGGTCCTCGCGGTCCTCAAGTCGGCGGGCTTCGCCGACGCGGTGCACGTGGGCGGCGGCGTGATCGGCTGGGTCAACCAGATCGAGCCCGAGAAGCCGGTGTACTAGTACCAACGCCCGAAGGGGCCGGTCCGCAGCTGCGGACCGGCCCCTTCGTCGTACGCCGCACCGGCGCCACGAGGACGCTACGAGCAGGTCTTCCCGTCGTCCGGGACCATCCCGTCGAGGAAGTACGCGTCCACCGTCGACGTCACGCAGGAGTTCTGGCCGTACGCGCCGTGCCCCTCGCCCTTGTTGGTGAGCAGGATGCCCACGCCCTTGCCCAGCTCGTCCGCCATCTTCCGGGCACCCTCGTACGGCGTCGCCGGGTCACCGGTCGTGCCGACGACCAGCACCGGACCGGCGCCCGGAGCGCTCGCCTCCGGGTTGTCGTGCTCACCCTCCACCGGCCACTGCGCGCACCAGCCGGCCGTGTCCCACGCCAGGAACGGACCGAACACCGGGGACAGCTTCCGGAACTCCGGCAGCAGCGCCCTGGCCTCGGCCGCCGTGGGCCGCAGCTTGCTGTCCGCGCAGGAGATGGCGCGCTGCGAGTGGTTCTGGGTGTCGTAGTGGCCCTTCTCGTCACGGCCGTTGTACGAGTCGGCCAGCTGGAGCAGCATGGTGCCGGTGCCGCTCTTCTCGGCCTCGTCCAGCGCCTGCGTCAGGAACGGCCAGTTGCTCTTGGAGTAGAGCGGCGTGACGATGCCGGTGATGGCCAGCGACTCGTTGAGCTCGCGGCCCGAACGGGTCGGCAACGGCTTCCTGTCGATCCGCTCCAGCAGCTTCGCGATCCGCTGCGTGCCCGCCTTCGGGTCCTGGCCGCGGTCCTTGAGGTAGTTCTCCAGCGCCCGCTGGAAGCCGGTCGCCTGATTGCGGGCGTGCCCGATCGTGTCCGCGGTCGGGTCGACGACGGCGTCCAGCACGGTGCGTCCGACGTTCGAGGGGAAGAGGTGCGCGTAGGTACCGCCGAGCTCGGTGCCGTACGACATCCCGAAGTACGTGAGCTTCTTGTCGCCGAGCACCGCACGGATCAGGTCCATGTCCCGGGCGGCGTTCGTCGTACCGACGTGCGGCAGGACCTTGCCGGAGCGGCGCTCGCAGCCGGCGCCGAAGTCCGCGCCGTCCTTCATGAACGCCGTCTCCTCGGCCGCCGTGTCCGGGGTCATGTCGACCTTCCGGTACGCGGTCTCCTGCTCCTTGTCGGTGCGGCAGCTCACCCCTTCGCTGCCGGCCACCCCGCGCGGGTCGAAGCCCACCAGGTCGTAGCGGGAGTTGAGGTTCTCGTACGAGCCGGCGGCGCGCGGCAGTATCGAGACGCCCGAGCCGCCGGGGCCGCCGAAGTTGAACAGCATCGAACCGAGGCGCCGGCTGGTGTTCTGGGCCTTCTTGCGGATCAGCGCGATCCCGATCGTCTCGCCGTCGGGCTTCGCGTAGTCCAGCGGCACCCGGACCGTCGAGCAGCGCCAGTCGGATCCGGGGGCGCTCTCGCCCGCGCGGGCCTCGCAGCCCTTCCAGTCCAGCCGCTGGGAGGTGAGGGCGGCGGGCACCCGGGGGGTGCCCGGCTGCCCCTCCGGCGCGGTGGACGGGTGGTCGGCCGACGACCCGGGATCGCGGCCCGTCCGGTCGGCCGACTTGTCGTCCGTACCCCCGCCGCAGCCCGCGAGCAGACCCGTCAGCAGAAGTGCGGCGCCGGCCAGAGCCCCGGCGCGTGCGTGTGCGACCACGTGTGCGTCCTCCCCGATGTTGCCTGTACTCGACGCCTGTACTCACGACGTACGGCACGAGGTACAGAAAGTCCGCCCATGCTAAGGGCTGTCCCGTAATCCCTGGCGGGCCTGCTACTTGCAGACGGTCCCGGCGGCCGGAACCTTTCCGTCCAGCAGGTAGCCGCCCACTTCCTTCTGCACGCAGGCGTTGCCGCTGTTGTACGCGCCGTGTCCCTGGCCCTTGTACGTCATCTCCACGCCGACGCCCTCGCCCAGCGCGTCGGCCATCGCCTTCGCGCCCTCGTACGGCGTCGCCGGGTCGCCGGTGTTGCCGATGACGAGGATGGGGGCCGCGCCCGGGGCGCTGACGTCCGGGGTGTTCCAGGCGCCCGGCACCGGCCAGCCGGTGCAGGCCATCAGGGACCAGCCCAGATAGTTGCCGAAGATCTTCGAGGCGGACCGGAACTCGGGGAGCTTGGCCTCGGTCTGGTCCGCGGTGAACCGCTGCTTGGAGTCGGCGCAGTTGATGGCGGTGTTGGCGGCCATCGAGTTGTCGTACTGGCCGTTCTCGGAACGGCCGTTCAGCGAGTCGGCGAGGGCGAGCAGCAGCGCGCCGTTGCCACCGTCGGCCTCGTCGATCCCCTGCTCCAGCAGCGGCCAGGTCTGCTTGGAGTAGAGGGCGGCCGCGATCCCGGTCGTCGCCAGGGTCTCCGTCAGCTGACGCGCGCCGAGCCCCGGGATCGGCTTCTTCTCCAGGCCCGTGAGAAGGCCGGAGATCCCCTGCTCGACCTCCTTCGAGGTGGCACCGGGAAGCTTGCACGCGTCGCCGCGGTCGACGCAGTCCTGGGTGAAGTTGTCCAGCGCGAGCTGGAATCCCCGGGCCTGGCCGAGCGAGGACTGCTCGGAGTCCTGGGTCGGGTCGACCACCGCGTCCAGCACCGCCCTGCCGACGTTCTTCGGGAACAAGTGGGCGTAGACGCCGCCCAGTTCGGTTCCGTACGAGATGCCGAAGTAGTACAGCTTCTGGTCGCCGAGCACCTTGCGCATCAGATCCATGTCACGGGCGGCGTCGGTGGTGCCGACGTACGGGAGCTGCTCGCCGGAGTTCTTCTCGCAGGCCCCCGCGAAGGTCTTGGTGCTCTTGACGAGGGTGTTCACCTCCGCGGGGGTGTCCGGGGTGCCGTCGATCTCAAGACGGGCGTCGAGCTGCTTGTCGGTCTCGCACTCCACCCCGTCGCTGCGGCCCACGCCGCGTGGATCGAAGCTCACCAGGTCGTAGCCGGCGCGGAGCTTGTCGTAGTCGGCGCCGAAGGCGGGCAGGGTGGCGACACCGGAGGCGCCGGGGCCGCCGAAGTTGAAGATGAGGGAACCGATCCGCTTGTCCTGGTTCTTGGCCCTGGCCCGGATCAGGGCCAGTTCGATCGTCGTGCCCTCGGGCTTCGCGTAGTCGAGCGGGGCCCGCATGAACGAGCACTCCCAGGGGGTGCCGCCGGGCAGCGGGGTCGGCGCCGTCCCACCGCCCTGCGCGGCGGACGGGGCGGGGCAGGGCTTCCACGTCAGCTTCTGGGAGGTGAGGTCGCCGGATCCGCTCGTCTCGGCGGCGTTCGCCGCGAGCGGCGAGCTCTGCGGCCCGTCCGGGCCTTCCTTGTCGCCGCTCTTCGAGCAGGCGGTGATGGGCAGGAGCACGGTCACGGCGGCGGCCAGTGCGGCGGCGCGCAGGGCAGGGGAGGTCCTCATGGCCCCATGGTGGGGCGGGAACCCGGTCACTGCACGGAACACCGGTCCAAGCGGGTGGCGGGCGACCGGACCGTCCCCCGACTGGCCTCGCGGGCCACCCGGACCCTCCCCCGACTCGCCTTCCGAGCCACCCGGGCCGTCCCCCGACCGGCCGTGCGAGCTGCCCCGGCCGGTGGCTGAAGGGGTGTCAGAGCTCGCCCTTGCGGGTCAGATGGTTGAAGCAGAGCCAGCCGGGAAGCACCGGCAGCCACAGCGTCAGCAGCCGGAACAGCAGCACGGCGGGTGCCGCGACCTCCTTCGGCAGGCCGACCGCGATCAGCCCCAGCGTCAGCGCACCCTCGACCGCGCCCATGCCGCCCGGTGTGGGCGCCGCCGACCCCAGCGCGTTGCCCGCCAGGAAGACGACCGCGATGCTGGCGTAGCTGAGGTGCGGCGCGTCCGGACCGCTGAACGCCCGGATCGAGGCGTCCAGGCACATCACGAACATGCCGGTCAGCAGCAGCATCCCGCCGATGCCGGTCAGCAGCTTCTGCGGCCGCTGCACCACGTCGAGCATGCGCGGCACGACCCCGGCGAACAGCGAGCGGACCCGCGTCACCACGAACTTCCGCAGGAACGGGACCGCCGTCACCACCAGCACCAGCACGGCGACGGTCAGCAGCCCGGCGATCACCGTCCTGGACGGGGTGAGCGAGGACGGCGTCCGCTCGGTGCCGGTCAGATAGCCGAAGGCCGCCAGCAGCAGGATGTGGCAGCCGAGGCCGAACAGCTGCGAGGCGCCGACGCTCGCCACGGCGAGCCCGGGACGTACCCCGGCCCGTTGGAGGAAGCGGGTGTTCAGCGCCACACCGCCGACCGCGGCCGGGGCGACGATCTTCACGAAGGAGCCGGCGACCTGGGCCAGCACCGTCTTGCCGAACGGCACCCGCTCGGGCACGAAACCCAGCAGGCTCATCGCCGCCGCCACGTAGCTGAGCGCCGAGAAGCCGACCGCGGCCGCCACCCAGCCCCACTCCGCCTGCTCGACGACCGTGCCGAAATTGGCCTGGGTGACCTGCGAGATCAGGAAGTACGCGGCGATCGCACCGGCGATGCAGCTGAGCAGGGTGCGGGCCTTGATGCGTTCCAGCCGCACCGGCTCGACCGGGGCCTGCGGCCGGATCAGCAGCACCTGCCGCCGCATCTGGGAGAGCAGGTCCTCCTCGCGGGCCCCGTCCAGGGCGTCGTCCAGGGCGCGCTTCTCGGCCTGTTTCTGGTTGCGCAGCGCCTTGCGGTCGGCCTTGCGGTCGGCGCCGGCCGCCCCGTGTTCGTGCGCCCTGGCCCGCTTGGCCGCGTCCGACGCCTCCAGCACCGCCTCGCGCTCCCGCTGCGAGCGCTCCCGGGCGAGCCGGCGCAGCGCCGCCCGGGTGGAGCGGCTCAGCGCGATCGGCTGGAGCAGCGGCAGACAGTCGGCGACGGCGTCCGGACCGAGCACCTCCAGCGCACCGGCGACGGCCCGCTCGGCGCCCACCCGCAGCCCGGTCGTCGTCAGCAGCTGGGCGACGTCCATCCGCAGCACCAGATCACCGGCCGCGATCTCGCCGCCGCGCAGATCGGTGACGAACACCTTGCCGGAACGATCCACCAGGATGGCGTCGCCGGTGAGCCTGCGGTGCGCGATCCGCCGCGACTGGAGCGCCTTCACCTGGTGCCAGGCGCCGTGCAGCAGCTCGTCGGTGATCTCCGAGTCCTCCAGCGCGTCCAGCGAACGGCCGCCGATGTGCTCGTACACCAGCATCACGGCGTCGGGTCCGAGCTCGGACGTGGCGATCAGCTTGGGCGCGTTGGCCCCGGCGGCGATCGCCGCGTAGGCGAGCAGCGCCTCCTGCTCCAGGGCCTGGCGCAGCGACTGGATGGAGCGGCGCTGGGTGATGCCGCGCAGGGTGAGCCTGCGCCATACCCGGTAGTAGAAGCCCTGGGCCTGCTGCTCGCGGTCGACGACCGTGACGTCGAGGGGTGGCCCGTCCTCCAGGGAGACCAGGTAGCGGCGCCCCCGGTCGTTCTGGTCGCCCGAGTCCGGGGTGTCGTCGGCGCGCATCGTGCGGACCGGGCGGAAGCCGACATGGCGCAGACCGGCCATCAGGTGCTGACCGGTCGGCCGTACGTTCGGCGAGCCGACCGCGTACAGCGTGCCGTACGCGACGGTCCAGCCGATCAGCACGGTGAGGACGATCGAGAACGGGGTCGTGTAGCCGCCGACCAGCATCGCGAACGCGTCGAGCAGCAGCACCACCCACAGCACGACCCGCCAGCGCGGCCGTCTCGCCATGCCGACCGCCGTCATGTACGCGATCACCGGCGCGAGATAGCCGTGTACGGGATCGGTGAGCGCGGCACCGGGCTGCGGCTGGGTCAGGGCGTCCTTGATGGTGCCAGGGGCCGAATCGGCGACCCAGAGGTCGGTGGCGAGCGTCACACCGTGCGCCAGTACGGCGGCGAGCACCCCGTCGGCGATCCGCAGCCCGTCGCGTTTGATCAGCCGCTCGATGGCGAAGGCGACCGGGACGAGCAGCACGGCGATGCTGGAGACGAGACCGGCCGTCTTGATCAGGACGTCGGGCGCCTGACCGGTGCCCTTGTTGATGTCCTGTTCGAGACCGGTGGTCGTGCCGTGGGCGAACGCGGCGATCGAGAACAGGACGACGATCGCCAGGACCCCGATGAGGAGCCGCATCAGATCGGAGGGGCGGTGCACTCGGGCGGGGAGCAGCGGTTCGTCGCCGAAGACGCGTTCGGCCTGCTCCTCGGCGGCGACGGACGAGAGCGTCGAACCGGTCAGGCGCCCGGTGGGCTCCGCCTGCTCGGTGCCGGGCCCTCCGGACTCGGGGCCGGACTTCGTGGGCTCGGTGCCGGGCTCCGTGGGCCGGGTGCCGGGCTTCGCGGCGGGTGCGCGCGAAGCGTCCGGCCGCGGCTCGGCGTCAGGGGCGTCCGCCGCCTTCGGTGGCTGCACGCCCTGCTCCTTCGTCGCCTCTGATTGGTCTTCGTGTTCTCGTATCACCGGTCACCGCCCGCACGATGGTGGCACGGCCCGGTGACGCAGGGGGAAATCAGGGTGCACAGCACGGACCTGGGAGCGGACACGGGAACGGACATGGGAAGCGCAAGATACGCCCCTTCGCGACCGCTCGCAGGCCCTGTGACCGGACGCACACGGACCGGGCCGGGATGTCGGTGGCGTACGGCAGGATGGGCCGGATGAGCCAACACCGCACGAGCGGCGACGGGACGGGTGGCGACGGGACGGGCGACGACCGCACGTTCCACGCACTGCCGGAGTACGTGGAACGCGTGCTCGACGTCGCCGAGCTGATCCCGCCCGGCCGCGTCATGACGTACGGCGATGTCGCCGAGTGGCTGGGCGAGGGCGGGCCGCGCCAGGTCGGCCGGGCCATGTCGCTGTACGGGTCCGCGGTGCCGTGGTGGCGCGTGGTGCGCGCCGACGGGGCACTCCTCCCCGGCCACGAGCTGCGGGCGCTGGACCACTACCGCGCGGAGGGCACCCCGCTGCGCGAGGCGTCGCGCGGCGCGGAGGGCCACCTGCCGCGCCTCGACATGAAGCGGGCGCGGTGGGACGGCGTCACCGCGGACGGGGGCGCGGACCGGGACGAGGGCGGAGGTGCTCACACCTGACAGCTTCCGCCATCCGGCGGCACAGCGGGCGGCGCCGGGGCCGTACGACGTACCCGACTTCCGGGAAGTGACCCAGGGTGCGCAGGCGGTGATCGGGAGTGCGCGAAATGTGACCGACGGCAGGGCCTGTGGCATGTGACGCGACGGGACCGTGACCGCGCGGAGTGACGAAAAGCACGACCGGACGCCGGACCGGGCGTGCGACGGCGCCGATGCCCCGGCACGCGACGGCGCCCGCGCCCCGGAACGTGATGAGGCACGCAGCGCACTCGCCCCGCACAGCGCCCCCGCTGGCGTAGCTTCGTAAGTTCGCGGCGCGCACCGCACCCCCGGCACGCACCGCACCCTCGGCACCCTCGGCACCCTCGGCATCAGTACACCCACCAGGACCGGCGAACCACGTGAGCTCCTCCTCCTTCACCCGGCACAGTCCGCACCGTCAGACACGGCAGCGGGCCGGAGGCGCGTACCGGCTGGTACGCACGCCGCCGGGCTCCGTGGACCCTCCTCTCCTGGACGCGGCACAGCGCGCGGTGGTTGATCACCCCGGCGGTCCGCTCCTGGTGCTCGCCGGACCCGGCACCGGCAAGACGACCACGCTCGTCGAGGCGGTCGCCGCGCGCATCGCCCGGGGCGGCGACCCGGCCCGTGTCCTGGTGCTCACCTTCAGCCGCAAGGCCGCCGTGGAGCTGCGCGACCGGATGGCCGCCCGCCTCGGCGCCGCCCGCGGCCCGCAGGCCACCACGTTCCACTCCTTCTGTTACGCGCTGGTCCGCGCCCACCAGGACGCCGACCTCTTCGCCGAACCGATGCGGCTGCTCTCCGGGCCGGAGCAGGACGTCACCGTCCGCGACCTGCTCGCCGGCCAGCTCGAACTGGAGCGGGACGGCTTCGCCCACATCCGCTGGCCCGACGAGCTGCGGGCCTGCCTGACCACCCGTGGCTTCGCCGACGAGGTACGAGCGGTGCTGGCCCGCAGCCGCGAGCTGGGCCTGGGGCCGGACGCGCTGGCCGCCTTCGCCCGCCGCACCGGCCGGCCCGACTGGGGCGCCGCCGCCGAGTTCCTCGCCGAGTACCTGGACGTGCTGGACGCGCAGGGGGTGCTGGACTACGCGGAGCTGGTGCACCGGGCCGTGCTGCTCGCGGAGCGCCCCGAGGTGTCGGCGCTGCTCGCGGGGGAGTACGACGCGGTGTTCGTCGACGAGTACCAGGACACGGACCCGGCGCAGGTACGGCTGCTGCACGCGCTGGCCGGCAACCGGGGGAGCGCCCCGGGCGCGGGGGGCGGCCGGGACCTGATCGCCTTCGGCGACCCGGACCAGTCGATCTACGCGTTCCGGGGCGCCGACGTGAACGGCATCCTCGACTTCCCGGAGACGTTCCGGAGGGCGGACGGCGCCCCGGCCCCGGTCGGCGTGCTCACCACCTCGCGGCGTTCCGGCGGACAACTGCTGGCCGCCACCCGGCTGCTCACCCGGCGGATGCCGCTGACCCGGCTGCCCGCGGCGAAGGTCCGCGCCCACCGCGAGCTCACCGCGGTACGCGAGGGCGGCAGCGTGGAGGCGTACACCTACCCGACCGCCTCCACCGAACTGGAGAACATCGCCGATCTGCTGCGCCGGGCACATCTGGAGGACGGCGTCCCGTGGAACGAGATGGCGGTGCTCGTACGGGCCGGCGGCCGCACGCTTCCCTTGCTGCGCCGGGCCCTCACGTCGGCGGGCGTGCCCCTGGAGGTCGACGGGGACGACCTTCCCCTGCGCCACGAACCGGCGGTGGCCCCGCTCCTGACAGCCCTGCGCGCGGTCGCCACGGCGGCGCTGCGCGGTAGTGCGCCGGGCGCGGAGGAGGCTTCGCCGGGGGAAGTCGCGGAAGCCGCGGGAGTCACGGAAGCCGCGGGAGTCACGAGAGTCGAGGGGGTCGCGGGAGTCGCGGGAGTCGCGGAGGACCCTGCGGCCGAGGACTCCGCGGCGGAGATGCCCTCCTGGCTGGACACCGAGACCGCCCTGACCCTCCTCGCCTCCCCCCTCGGCTCCATGGACGCGGCCGACCTGCGCCGACTCGGCCGGGCCCTGCGTGACGAGGAGCGGGCCGCCGGGAACCGCGTACCGGCGCCCTCCGGCGACCTGCTGGCCCGAGCGCTCGCCGAGCCCGAACGGCTCGTCGCGCACGATCCGGCGTACGCCCGCGGCGCCCAGCGCCTCGGCGCACTGCTGCGCAAGGCCCGCGAGCTCCTCGAAGGCGGCGGCACCGCCGAGGAGGCCCTGTGGACACTGTGGTCCGGTACCCCGTGGCCGGGCCGGCTGGAGCGCGCCGCGCTGCGCGGCGGCGCGGGCGGCCGCAACGCCGACCGCGACCTCGACGCCGTCTGCGCCCTCTTCGACACCGCGGCCCGCGCCGAGGAACGCACCGGCGGGCGCGGGGCGCTCAACTTCCTGGAGGAGGTCGACGCCCAGGACATCGCCGCCGACACCCTCTCCAGGCGCGCGGTGCGCCCCGACGCCGTACGCCTGATGACCGCGCACCGCTCCAAGGGGCTGGAGTGGCGCCTCGTCGTCGTCGCGGGCGTGCAGGAGGGGCTCTGGCCGGATCTGCGCCGCCGGGGTTCGCTGCTGGAGGCGGACCGGATCGGCCGCGACGGCCTGGCCGAACCGCTGACCCCCGGCGCCCTCCTCGCCGAGGAACGCCGGCTCTTCTACGTCGCGGCGACCCGTGCCCGCGAACGCCTCGTCGTCACCGCGGTGAAGGCACCCGCCGACGACGGCGACCAGCCGTCCCGCTTCCTCGCCGAGCTCGGCGCCGAGCCGCGCGATGTCACCGGCCGGCCGCGCCGCCCGCTCGCCGTCGCCGCGCTGGTCGCCGAACTCCGCGCCACCACCGTCGACCCCGAAGCCTCCGACGCCCTGCGCGAGGAGGCCGCCCATCGCCTCGCCCGACTCGCCGCCCTCACCGACGACGAGGGCCAGCCGCTCGTACCCGCGGCCCATCCCTACCGCTGGTGGGGCCTGTACGAACCGACCCGCTCCGCCGTCCCGCTCCGCGACCGGGACCAGCCCGTGGCCCTCTCCGGCAGCGCGCTCGACCAGCTCGCCAACACCTGCGCGCTCCAGTGGTTCCTCGGCCGCGAGGTGAAGGCGGACGCCCCGGCGACGGCGGCGCAGGGCTTCGGCAACGTGGTCCACGTACTCGCCGACGAGGTGGCCTCCGGACATACCCCCGCCGACCTCGCCGTCCTGATGGAGCGGCTGGACTCGGTCTGGGACGGGCTCGTCTTCGACGCCCCCTGGAAGTCCCGGCAGGAGAAGGAACAGGCCCGGGCCGCCCTTGAACGCTTCCTGCGCTGGCACGTCATGGACCGCACCGGCCGCACCCCCGCCGCGAGCGAGCACGATTTCGACGTGACGCTGGGGGCGGGGGAGTACGAGGTGCGCATCCGGGGCTCCATGGACCGCGTCGAGCAGGACGCCGAGGGCCGGGCCTACGTCGTCGACTTCAAGACCGGCAAGCAGTCCCCGACCAAGGACGAGGTGGCCCGCCACCCCCAGCTCGCCGTGTACCAGCTGGCCGTCCGCGAAGGCGCGGTCGACGAGGTCTTCGACGGCCGGCGCCCCGAGCCCGGCGGCGCCGAACTCGTACAGCTGCGCCAGCCCGCCCCCAAGAAGGAGGGCGGTGACGCGCTGCCCAAGGTGCAGGCGCAGGAACCGCTCGCCGGTGAATGGGTCTCCGGCCTGCTGGCCACCGCCGCCGGCCGGGTCCTGGACGAACGCTTCACCCCCACGACCGGCCAGCACTGCACCCACTGCGCCTTCCGGGCCTCGTGCAGCGCCCAGCCGGAGGGCCGCCACGTCCTGGAGTGAGTGAGCGGGGGCGGAGGTTCCTCGCCGCCGCCGGTTGTCGGTGCGTCCGGTTAGCCTTTCTGGGGTGTCCTCCCGTATCACCGATCCCGAGCAGCTCAAGGAGCTCCTCGGGATCCCGTTCACCCCGGAGCAGACGGCCTGCATCACCGCGCCGCCCGCCCCGCAGGTGATCGTGGCCGGAGCCGGGTCGGGGAAGACCACGGTGATGGCGGCCCGCGTGGTGTGGCTGGTGGGCACCGGCCAGGTCGCCCCCGAGCAGGTCCTCGGGCTCACGTTCACCAACAAGGCGGCCGGCGAGCTCGCCGAGCGCGTCCGCAAGGCCCTGATCGCGGCCGGCGTCACCGATCCCGACGCCATCGACCCGGACAACCCCCCGGGCGAGCCCAGCATCTCCACGTACCACGCGTTCGCCGGCCGGCTCCTGACCGAGCACGGTCTGCGCATCGGACTCGAACCCACCACCCGCCTCCTCGCCGACGCCACCCGCTACCAGCTCGCCGCCCGCGTGCTGCGCGAGGCCCCCGGCCCCTACCCGGCCCTGACCAGGTCGTTCCCCACCCTCGTCAGCGACCTGCTGGCGCTCGACGCCGAGCTCGCCGAACACCTCGTACGCCCCGAACAGCTCGCCGAGTACGACACCGGCCTCCTGCACACGCTCGAATCGGCCCGGCTCAGCAACGCCGAGCTGCGCAAGATCCCCGAGACCGCCGAGGCCCGCCGCGAGCTGCTCCAGCTGACCCGGCGCTACCGGGAGGCCAAGAAGAGCCGCGACCTCCTCGACTTCGGTGACCAGATCGCGCTCTCCGCCGAGCTGGCCCTCACCCGGCCGGAGGTCGGCGCGATCCTGCGCGACGAGTTCCGCGTCGTGCTGCTCGACGAGTACCAGGACACCTCCGTCGCCCAGCGCCTGCTGCTCTCCGCCCTCTTCGGCAGCGGCCCCGAGGGCCGGACCGGGCACGCCGTCACCGCCGTCGGCGACCCCTGCCAGGCGATCTACGGCTGGCGCGGCGCCTCCGTGGCCAACCTCGACGACTTCCCGCTCCACTTCCCGCACGCCGACGGCGCCCCCGCCACCCGCTACTCCCTCAGCGAGAACCGCCGCAGCGGCGGCCGGCTCCTGCACCTCGCCAACGGCCTCGCCGCGCCCCTGCGCGCCATGCACGAGGGCGTCGAGGCGCTGCGCCCGGCCCCCGGCGCCGAGCGCGACGGCATCGTGCGCTGCGCGCTCCTGCGCACCCACGCCGAGGAGATGGACTGGCTCGCCGACTCGATCGCCCACCTGGTGCGCAACGACAAGGCGCCCGGCGAGATCGCCGTCCTGTGCCGCACCGCGGGCGACTTCCCGGAGATCCAGGCCGCGCTGGTGGCCCGCGACATCCCGGTCGAGGTCGTCGGCCTGTCCGGGCTGCTGCACCTGCCCGAGGTCGCCGACCTCGTCGCGGTCTGCGAGGTGCTCCAGGACCCCGGCGCCAACGCCTCCCTGGTCCGGCTCCTCACCGGCCCCCGCTGGCGGATCGGCCCCCGCGACCTGGCCCTGCTCGGCCGCCGGGCCCGGCTCCTGGTCCACCGCGCGGCCCACGGCGACGACGAGGACTCCGACCCCGACCGGCGGCTCGCCGAGGCCGTCGAGGGCATCGACCCGGCCGAGGTGATCTCGCTCGCCGACGCCCTGGACACCTTCCTCGAATCGGGCGGCGAGGAGGACGACGGGCTGCCGTTCTCCACCGAGGCCCGGATCCGCTTCGCCCGCCTCGCCGCCGAACTGCGCGACCTGCGCCGCTCGCTGGCCGACCCGCTGATGGACGTGCTGCACCGGGTCCTCGCCACCACCGGCCTGGAGGTCGAGCTCTCCGCTTCGCCGCAGGCCCTGGCCGCCCGCCGTCGCGAGACCCTCGCCAATTTCCTCGATGTCGCGGCCCGCTTCGCAGCCGTCGACGGCGATGCCACCCTCCTCGCCTTCCTCGGCTTCCTGCGCACCGCCGTCCAGTACGAGAAGGGCCTGGACAACGCCCTGCCCGGCGGCGAGAACACCGTCAAGGTCCTCACCGCCCACAAGTCCAAGGGCCTGGAGTGGGACGTCGTCGCCGTGCCCGGCCTGGTCGCCGGCCAGTTCCCCAGCGGCCAGTCCCGCGACGCCTGGACCGCCCAGCCGAAGGTTCTCCCGCACGCCCTGCGCGGGGACCGGGCGACCCTCCCCGACGTCCCCTCCTGGGATGCCAAGGGGCTCAAGGCGTTCAAGGAGGAGATGAAGGAGCACCAGCACATCGAGGAGCTCCGCCTGGGATACGTCACCTTCACCAGACCCCGCACCCTGCTGCTCGGCTCCGGCCACTGGTGGGGCCCGTCCCAGAAGAAGCCGCGCGGCCCGTCCGGCTTCCTGCACGCGCTGTACGAGCACTGCGCGGCCGGACACGGCGAGATCGAGGTCTGGGCCGACGAACCGGCCGAGGACGAGGAGAACCCGGCGCTCGAAGGGCAGTCCGCCGACCAGGCGTGGCCGCTTCCCCTCGACGACACCGCGCTGACCCGCCGCAGGGCCGCCGCGGACACGGTGATGGCGCACCTGGAGGCCCTGGCCACGGCAGGGGGCGTGCCGGACGCGTACGAGGCGCTGCCCGCCGCCCCGGAGCCGTACGACGACGAGGTGTTCCCCGACGAGACGTTCCCCGACGAGCTGTTCCCCGACGAGGCGGTCCCCGACGAGGCCGACGACTGGGACGCACTGTCCACGGAACGTCCCCAGGCCCCCCGCCCTGCCCCCGCCCCGCACGTCCCCGCCGCCCGTACCCCCGAGCCCCCCGGGGAACACCACCCCGGGGAACACCACCCCGACGAGCACCCTCCCGGGGAACACCACCCCCGGGCGCACCGTCTCACCCCCGAGGAAGCCCGCACCCTCGCCTCCTGGGACCGCGACCTCGATGCCCTCGCCGGCGAGCTGCGCCGCGCCCGCGCCACCGTGCGCGACGTCCTCGTACCCGCGTCGCTCTCCGCCACCCAGCTGCTGCGCCTGGCCGACGACCCCGACGGCTTCGCCCAGGAGCTGGCCCGCCCGATGCCGAGGCCACCGCAGCCGGCGGCCCGCCGGGGCACCCGTTTCCACGCCTGGGTGGAGTCCCGCTTCGAGGAGCTGCCGCTGCCCATGCTCGGCCCCGACGAGCTGCCCGGCGGCGACGAGAGCGACGCCGAGATCGCCGACGAGCGCGACCTCGCCGCACTCAAGGAGGCCTTCGAGCGCACCCCGTACGCCCGCCGCACCCCGTACCGCGTCGAGACGCCGTTCCAGATCACCCTGGCCGGCCGGATCGTCCGGGGCCGCATCGACGCGGTGTACCGCACCGGGGACACCTACGAGATCGTCGACTGGAAGACCACCCGCACCAACACCGCCGACCCCCTCCAGCTCGCGATCTACCGCCTGGCCTGGGCGGAACTGCACGACCTGCCGCTCACCGACGTCACCGCCACGTTCCTGTACGTGCGCAGCGGCGAGACCGTCCACCCCACCCGCCTCCCGGGCCGGGCGGAGCTGGAACGGATCCTGCTGGACGAGAGCCCCTAGGCATGTGTGTCCCGGGACGTCGGTGGCACGCGTGCCGGGTGCTCGAACGGGCGAGGCCCCGCACAGCGCGGGGCGAGGGCCCCGTACCGCGGGCGGGAAGACCCTGCTGGGCGAGGCATTAGGCTCAAGGCCATGAGCGACACCCCGGACAGCGCCGTCCGTACGTACACCGAGCAGCACCGCACAGCCTTCCTGGACGACCTCGCCGCCTGGCTGCGCATCCCGTCCGTATCCGCCCAGCCGGAGCACGACGCAGACGTACGGCGCAGCGCCGAGTGGCTGTCCGCCAAGCTCAAGGAGACCGGCTTCCCGGTCACCGAGATCTGGGAGACGCCCGGCGCCCCGGCGGTCTACGCCCACTGGCCGTCCGAGGACCCGGACGCCCCGACCGTCCTCGTCTACGGCCACCACGACGTGCAGCCCGCCGCCCGCGAGGACGGCTGGGACACCGACCCGTTCGAGCCGGTGATCCGCGACGGCCGCATGTACGGGCGGGGCGCCGCCGACGACAAGGGGCAGGTGTTCTTCCACACCCTCGGCGTCCGGGCCCACCTCGCCGCCACCGGCCGCACCGCCCCCGCCGTCGGCCTCAAGCTCCTGATCGAGGGGGAGGAGGAGTCCGGCTCGCCGAACTTCCGGGCCCTGGTCGAGGAGCGGGCCGAGCGGCTCGCCGCCGACGCGGTGATCGTCTCCGACACCGGCATGTGGGACGAGTCGACCCCCACGGTCTGCACCGGCATGCGCGGCCTCGCCGAGTGCGAGATCGAGCTGTACGGCCCCGAGCAGGACATCCACTCCGGCTCGTTCGGCGGCGCGGTCCCCAACCCGGCGACCGCCGTCGCCCGGCTCGTCGCCGCACTGCACGACGCGGACGGCCGGGTCGCGATCCCCGGTTTCTACGACGGTGTGGCCGAACTCACCGACACCGAGCGCGCGCTCTTCGCGGAGCTGCCCTTCGACGAGGCCACCTGGCTGCGCACCGCCAGATCCGGCGCGGCGTCGGGCGAGGCCGGCTACTCCACGCTCGAACGCATCTGGGCCCGCCCCACTGCCGAGGTCAACGGCATCGGCGGCGGCTACCAGGGCGCCGGAAGCAAGACCATCATCCCGTCCTCCGCCCTGGTGAAGCTCAGCTTCCGGCTGGTCGCGGGCCAGGACCCCGACCGCATCCAGCAGGTGGTCCGGGCCTGGGCCGAGGCACAGGTCCCGGCCGGTGTCGGGCACCGCATCACCTTCGCCCCGGCCACCCGCCCCTGCCTGACACCGCTGGACCACCCCGCCCTGCAGGCCGTGGCCCGCGCCATGGGCCGGGCCTTCGGTCAGAAGATCCTCTTCACCCGCGAAGGGGGCTCGGGACCCGCCGCCGACCTCCAGGACGTGCTGGGCGCGCCCGTCCTCTTCCTGGGCATCTCCGTACCGTCCGACGGCTGGCACGCCCCCAACGAGAAGGTCGAGCTCGGCCTCCTGTTCAAGGGTGTGGAGACGACCGCGCACCTCTGGGGCGAGCTGGCCGCCGCACCCCGCTGAATCCT
Source organism: Streptomyces sp. NPDC001890 (assembly GCF_042891445.1). Classification (NCBI taxonomy): domain Bacteria; kingdom Bacillati; phylum Actinomycetota; class Actinomycetes; order Kitasatosporales; family Streptomycetaceae; genus Streptomyces; species Streptomyces sp. NPDC001890. The sequence goes on from NZ_JBIATE010000002.1 coordinate 731,619, forward strand.
CTGAACACCCGATCCATCCCGGGGGAGTAGGAAGCACCTGTGAGCACCTTCGACAACGCCACCGCAGACCGGCCCATCGGTCTCACCGCGCCCAGCGGCATCGACCGCGCCGCGCACCACCGCCTCGACGAGGCATGGCTGTCCGCCGCGTGGAGCCACCCGACCACCCGCGTGTTCGTCGTCTCCGGCGGCCAGGTGCTGATCGACGACACCGCCGACGGCGGTACCGAGATCGTCATGACCCCGGCCTTCGAGGCCCCGGTCACCGAGACCCACCGCTACTTCCTGGGCACCGACGAGGACGGCGTCAGCTACTTCGCGCTCCAGAAGGACTCCCTGCCCGGCCGCATGGACCAGCCGGCCCGCCCGGCCGGACTGCGTGAAGCCGGTCTGCTGCTCGGCCCGCGCGACGCGGGCCTGATGGTGCACGCGGTGGCCCTGGAGAACTGGCAGCGCCTGCACCGCTTCTGCTCCCGCTGCGGCGAACGCACGGTCATCGCGGCGGCCGGCCACATCCGCCGCTGCCCGGCCTGCGGCGCCGAGCACTACCCGCGCACCGACCCCGCGGTGATCATGCTGGTGACCGACGACCAGGACCGTGCCCTGCTGGGCCGCCAGGTGCACTGGCCCGAGGGCCGCTTCTCGACGCTCGCGGGATTCGTCGAGCCCGGGGAGTCGATCGAGCAGTCCGTGGCGCGCGAGGTGTTCGAGGAGGCGGGGGTCACGGTCGGCGAGGTCGAGTACATCGCCAGCCAGCCCTGGCCGTTCCCGTCGAGCCTGATGCTCGGTTTCATGGCACGGGCCACCTCGTCCGAGATCGATGTGGACGGCGAGGAGATCGAGGAGGCCCGCTGGTTCTCCCGCGAGGACCTGAAGGCCGCCTTCGAATCGGGCGAGATCCTGCCCCCGTTCGGCATCTCGATCGCGGCGCGCCTGATCGAACTCTGGTACGGCAAGCCGCTCCCGAAGCCGGGCAGCGTCGGCTGACCCCGGACCCGTACGGGAACGCCCCCTCCGGTGCTCGACCGGAGGGGGCGTCCTCGCACTGCGGGAGAGGCGGGATCAGGCGGCGAGCGCCTGCTTCACCTGGGCCAGGGACGGGTTCGTCATGACGGCCTCGGCACCCGTGGAACCGACCACGAGGACGGTGGGAACGGTCTGGTTGCCCCCGTTGGCCTTCTCGACGAAGGCCGCGGACTGCGGGTCCTGCTCGATGTTGATCTCGGTGTACGCGATGCCCTCACGGTCCATCTGGCTCTTGAGCCGGCGGCAGTAGCCGCACCACGTGGTGCTGTACATCGTCACAGTGCCCGACATGTCCTCGGTGCTCCTCTGTCTCGTCTGTCTCATGTCTCGTCTGTCTCATCCGTCATGTCCCGCATGCGGAGAAGCTGGACCGTGCGTCACCGCACGGAGAGGGAACGTACGCGAGGCAACCACCATTCCCACAGCCGGGCCGTATCAGCCAGGCCGTATCAGCCAGGGCGCATCAACCGGTCCCCACCAACCGGTCCCCCTCGGCCGGTCCCCGCCAACCGGTCCCCCTCGGCCGGTCCCCGCCAACCGGTCCCCCTCGGCCGGTCCCCGCCAACCGGTCCCCGCCAACCGGTCCCCGCCAACCGGTCCCCGCCATCCGGACCAGCCGGACCGCATTAGTACGACGGATACAGCTCCCCTGTGGACAACCTCCGCGTCCGCCTCTCCCGACCTGGCAGCATGGCGGGGTGACATCAGCAACGCATTCCTCCCTCTTCCCACAGGTCCCCGAGTCGGCCGACGCCGTGCTCGACGGCCTGGACCCCGAGCAGCGCGAGGTCGCCACGGCCCTGCACGGCCCGGTGTGTGTGCTGGCCGGAGCCGGTACGGGCAAGACGCGTGCGATCACCCATCGCATCGCCTACGGGGTGCGCGCCGGGATACTCCAGCCGACGAGTGTGCTTGCCGTCACGTTCACCAACAGAGCCGCCGGCGAGATGCGCGGACGGCTGCGCCAGCTCGGCGCGGGAGGAGTCCAGGCCCGGACGTTCCACTCCGCCGCCCTGCGCCAGCTCCAGTACTTCTGGCCGAAAGCGGTCGGTGGCGACCTTCCCCGGCTGCTGGAACGGAAGGTCCAGCTGGTCGCCGAGGCCGCGGCCCGCTGCCGCATCCGGCTCGACCGCAACGAGCTGCGGGACGTCACCAGCGAGATCGAGTGGTCCAAGGTCACCCAGACCGTGCCCGGCGACTATCCGGCCGTGGTCGCGAAGACCCAGCGCGACGCCCCGCGCGATCCGGCCGAGATCTCCCAGATCTACGCGACGTACGAGGAGCTGAAGCGCGACCGCTCGGTGATCGACTTCGAGGACGTGCTGCTCCTCACCGTCGCCATCCTCCAGGACCGCCACGACATCGCCGACCACGTCCGCCGCCAGTACCAGCACTTCGTCGTCGACGAGTACCAGGACGTCAGCCCGCTCCAGCAGCGGCTGCTGGACCTCTGGCTCGGCGACCGGGACACCCTGTGCGTCGTCGGTGACGCCAGCCAGACGATCTACTCCTTCACCGGAGCCACCCCCGACCACCTGCTGAACTTCCGCACCCGCCACCCCAACGCGACGGTGGTCAAGCTGGTCCGGGACTACCGTTCCACCCCCCAGGTCGTCCACCTGGCCAACGGGCTGCTCAGCCAGGCCCGCGGCCGCGCCGCCGAGCACCGGCTCGAACTGGTCTCGCAGCGCGAGCCCGGCCCCGAGCCCGCCTACACGGAGTACGCGGACGAGCCCTCGGAGGCCGAGGGCACCGCCCGCCGGATCCGCGATCTGATCGTCGCGGGAGTCCCGGCCGGCGAGATCGCCGTGCTCTACCGGGTCAACTCCCAGTCCGAGGTCTACGAGCAGGCCCTGGCGGACGCGGGGGTGCCGTACCAGCTGCGGGGCGCGGAGCGGTTCTTCGAACGGGCGGAGGTGCGGGAGGCCGGAGTCGCCCTGCGCGGCGCCGCCCGCGCCGGGGGCAACGACTCCCTGCTCGACGACGCGGAGGGGCTGCCCGCCGAAGTGCGCGCGGTGCTCTCCACCAAGGGATGGACCCAGGAACCCCCCGCGGGTTCGGGAGCGGTGCGCGACCGCTGGGAGTCGCTGGCAGCCCTGGTCCGGCTCGCCGAGGACTTCGAGCGGGCCAGGCCGGGCGCCACCCTCTCCGACCTGGTGGCGGAGCTCGACGAGCGGGCCGCCGCCCAGCACGCCCCCACGGTCCAGGGGGTCACCCTCGCCTCGCTCCACTCCGCGAAGGGCCTGGAGTGGGACGCCGTGTTCCTGGTCGGTCTGACCGAGGGCATGATGCCGATCGCCTACGCCAAGACCGACGAGCAGATCGAGGAGGAGCGCAGACTGCTGTACGTCGGTGTCACCCGGGCCCGCCTCCACCTCTCGCTGTCGTGGTCGCTCTCCCGCTCGCCCGGCGGCCGCGCCGGACGACGCCCGAGCCGGTTCCTCAACGGCCTGCGTCCGGGCTCGGTGCCGCTCGGCACGCGCGGCACGGCCGGTGGCGGCGGGATCGAGCGGGGCCCGGCGGGACCGGTCGCCAAGCGCGGCCGTCGCGGCCCCGCCCGGTGCCGGGTCTGCGGCAAGACACTCACCGACGCCGGCGAGATGAAACTGATGCGCTGCGAGGACTGCCCCTCCGACATGGACGAGGCGCTGTACGAGCGGCTGCGCGACTGGCGGGCGGTCAGGGCGAAGGAGATCGGGCAGCCCGCGTTCTGTGTGTTCACGGACAAGACACTGATGGCCATCGCCGAGGCCGTACCGGGCAGCGAGGGCGAACTGGCAGTGATCTCCGGTGTCGGCGCGCGGAAGTTGGGCCGGTTCGGGACCGCCGTCCTGGCCATTTGCGCAGGTGAGACGGTGGAAGAAGTACTCGGGCAGGCGGCCGGCGAGAGCTGAGAAAAACTCGTCGAAAAAATAGTTTGCGCCCGCCCCAGTCGTCACCATAGGTTCTTAACCACGGGAACAGCGACTTCTCTGAAGCCCTGGCCCTGTGCTGTACTTATCCGAATACGTAGGACCGGCCCGCCGGTCCGCCCGAGACGCCGAGAGGAGGCGATTGAAGTGATCAGCATCATCGAGACCAACAAAATGACCGATCTTTCGGTCGTCTCCGCCTGCTCGCTCGGCCTCGCCTGCTCTTCCGAGTCCTCGCTCCGTGGCACCGGTCTGTCCGGCATTTCTGTCGCCCGTCCGCTGTCCCCTGCGAGCCTCCCCGTGCGGGAGCGCAATGAGCGACCGGCTCAGGCACCGGCAGCAGCAGTAGCGAAGGGACAGGCCCAGGCCTATGCCTTTGCGGCCGTCGGTGCGGGAGCGGAATCCGGCGCCAAGAAGCAGACGATGCACCACCACACGATGTGGGCCTTCCGTGGGCCTGAACCCTGGAGTGATCCAGCCTGATTCACCATCAGGCCGGCGCCTTCAGGGCCGCGGAACCCCACTCGGGATCCGCGGCCCTTTTGTTTTGTCCGAACGGACGAGACAGCGCGAAGGAGCCTCGGGACAAGCAACACCCGGTACCAGCCGCCACCCGGCCAACCAGGCCGGAACGACCAGACGAGGACACCACCCACCGTGCAACTCGAAGCGCACGCCCCGTCCGTACCGCCTTCCGACACGATCCCGCCGCCCGGCCTCACGGAGGACTCCACCTTGTTCCCCCTCACCGCGCTCACCGCGCTCGACGACGCCATCGAGAACCTCGGCGTGCCCGTCCCGTGCCGCTCCTATGACCCGGAGGTCTTCTTCGCGGAGTCGCCCGCCGACGTCGAGTACGCCAAGTCCCTCTGCCGCACCTGCCCGCTCGTCGAGGCCTGCCTCGCCGGCGCCAAGGAGCGTCGGGAGCCGTGGGGCGTCTGGGGCGGTGAGCTCTTCATCCAGGGCGTCGTCGTCGCTCGCAAGCGGCCGCGTGGTCGTCCGCGCAAGAACCCGGTCGCGGCGTGATCGCCGGACTGGGGGCCACGGCCCCCAAGCCCATGAAGCGCATCGGCACCATCGACCGTCCCCACACCCACGATCCCCGAAATCAGGCAGCAATGTCCGTCCCCACCAACGAGCCCGTCGGCTCCGCAACACCGAACGTCACGATCATCGGCGCGAACGACTCGCGTCAGAACAGGACCCGCGAAATGCAACTCATCCCAGAAGCCCTGGCTCGTGCTCATATGCACGACCGCATGAGAGAGGCCGATACGGAGCGTCAGGCGGTACGCCTGGTCAACGCACGCCGTATGCAGCGCCGGGCCGAGCGCGCTTCGATGCGCGCCCGCCGCGCGCTGGCCATGGCGGTCATGCACTAGCAGGGCCGCACCACCAGCACCACCTGCAGCATCCGCCGCCGAGCAGCCGCTCTCTGCCCGGCAGCAACCAGTACCCACAGTCAGTACCCCTTCCGCGGGGCCGGTCCGCAACGGACCGGCCCCGCGGTCGTGCCGCGGTGGTCGTGCCGTGCGGCGGTGCTGTGTGGTGCCGCGCGGCACGGCGGCTGCGGAGTTATCGTCACGAGGTGGACGAGGAGACCCATCACCGGATTCAGCGACCCGCGCAGAACGAGAGCGACGCCGCGGTCGTCACCTGCGCCCTGTGCGGTAACTCCGCCGACGGTGACACCGCACCGCCGACCTGGATCTGTTCCGTGGAGAACGGCAGGCGCCAGTACTTCTGCGAAGAGTGCGCCCGCACCAACATCAGGGCGATCGAGAGCCGGCTGGACTCGGCCTGGTGGTGACCGGCCCGGCGCCAACGCGTTCAGCCGCGGTGCCCCGGCCTACGCCCCCAAGGTCGCGTCGCCCGCCAACTCCTGCACCTCGATCTCCTGCACCTCGGTCTCCTCCTCGTCCTCCAGGAGGAAACCCGGGAGCCAGGATTCGAGCTCGTCGCGCAGCCGTACCGTGGCATTCAGCTGGCACAGCACCCCGATCGTGCTCAACGTCACCCGGTGTATCAGCAGATAGGCGGGCGGCAGATTCAGCTGCTTGCCGAGCTGATGAGCGGGGGAGCGGGGATCCGCGATCCGCGCCGCCTGATTGCGCATCCAGCTCCGGGTGAACGTGAACTCCTCCACCTGAGCCGGCTCGATGATCGGGAGGAGATAGTCGAGCACCGCGTCCGGGTCGAGGTCGATCGTGTCCTTGACGAACCCCTCCTCGCGCAACAGCTCGTACACCGCCTCCGCCTCACCCGCCAGCGTCAGCCGCAGGGAGTCCCCGATGGTCTGCGGCAGACCGCCCGGCAGCCGGTCCACCGTCCCGAAGTCCAGCACTCCGAGCCGCCACTGCCCGTCCTCGCCGGTCTCCTCGTCCGGGGGCAGCAGCCGGAAGTTGCCCGGGTGCGGGTCCGCGTGCAGCAGACCGGTGCGCGCGGGCCCCGAGAAGAGGAAGCGGGCCAGCAACTGGCCGGCCCGGTCCCGCTGCTCCGAAGTGCCCTCCGAGATCACGTCGGACAGCGGAACACCGTCCATCCACTCCGTCACCAGCACCTGGTCCGACTGGTGCACCACACCGGGGATCACGACATCCGGGTCGTCCGCGAACTCCTCGGCGTGGTCCTGCTGCGACCACGCCTCCTGTTCGTAGTCCAGCTCCTCCGAGACCCGGTCACGCAGCTCGGTGATGAGCGGTTTGATGTCCATCCCGGGAACCAACGGGCCGAGCAGGCGGGCGAATCGGCTGAGCTGGGTCAGATCCGAGAGCAGCGCCTGACCGGCGCCCGGATACTGCACCTTCACCGCGACGTTCCGTCCGTCGTGCCACACCGCCCGGTGCACCTGGCCGATCGACGCGGCGGCCGACGGCTTGTCCTCGAATTCGAGGAACAACTCCCGCCAGTCCTCTCCGAGCCGCTCCTCCAGCACCGCGTGGACGGTATCGCTGGGCATGGGCGGCGCGGCTTCCTGGAGCTTGGTGAGCGCCGCCCGGTATGGTCCGGCGACCTCCTCGGGCAGCGCCGACTCGAAGACGGACAGGGCCTGTCCCAGTTTCATCGCCCCGCCCTTCAGCTCGCCCAGGACCTTGAACAACTGGTCCGCGGTGCGCTGCTGCACCTCCCGGGCGACCAGCTCCGCCGATCTCCCGCCGATCCGCTTGCCCAGACCCCACGTCGCACGGCCGGCGAAGCCCAGGGGCAGGGCGGCCAACTTGGCGGTACGGGTGACCGCTTTCCGGGGTAGATCAGACATGAGCCCCTCCAAATCCCAGACTGCCGTACCGCGTGCGGCGGTTACCCGGCCATTGTGTCCTGCATCGCTCCGGTCCCGGAGGAGCCCTCCCGGTCAGTGTGCCCAGCCGCTCCACAGGAACAGCCGAGGTGCGCGCCCAAGCGCTCGGCCCGCCAGTCCAACAGCGGCAGCGCGGCCTCCCAGCGGGTCCCCGTGCTCGCGGGCAGTTCCCCGTCCAGGAAGGACAGTGCGTGGGCGGCCGCGAGCCCCGCGACCGCCGTCGCCAGGCCCAGGTCACAGGCCTGAACGGCGGTGCGTCGTCCGGACTGCCACTGGGACAGCATCCTGGTCCAGTCCGTGTCCCGATCCGCGCGGTCCAGCGCCAGGCACCCGGCGCAGGCTGTGCCCCCGGGCAGGACCAGGGGCCCGACGACCCCCGTCGCCTCCAGCACTCCGGCGTAGAGATGCGGAGTCCCCGAAGCGATCCACGGCTCGGCCGTACGGGGGTCGGGGACGTATGCCGAGAAACCGTCGCGAGGGGCCACCACGATCAGCGACAGCCCCGGCTCGCCACCGGCCGGGGACCCCGCCGTCTCCGCCGTGCGGGGAGCCGGACCCGCGGCGGATCTGCGCACCAACTGCCGGGCGGCGGTGTCCCTGCGCTCCCCGACGGACGCCGGCGGAAGCCCGCCGGGCGACACGTCGCACGGCTCGGTGTGCCCGCCGTCCAGGACCTCCACCCGGCCGACCCCGGACCCGGACAGCACCGCCGCGATCGCGGCACCGACCCGCCCGGCACCCCGCACCTGGACCCGCATCGCCCGACGGGCCGCCAGCCGCCGCATCCCGCCTCCCGGTTCGGGATGGACGACGGAGAGCGACGCCAGATCCGGGCGGTGCCGGTCCAGGGCGCCGGGCCGGTTCCGTAACGCATCGGCCTCCGGGCCGGCGGCGCGCACATCGTCGATCAGTCCCGCGCTCGCCAATCGACGGACCAAGGTGTCCACTTGATGTTCCGACAGATCCAGCGTGCGGGCCTCCTCGCGCAGCAGTGGCAGGCCGCGTGTTCCGTCGAGCAGTTCCAGAAAACTGCCCGTGGCGATATCCAGCGGGCCGAACTTCACGGCATGGGCGCGCGTCACGCCGAATTGCACGGTGCCCCGGCCGCGCCACGCGCGGCGCAGTGCGGGCTTCAACATCGGATGCACGACTACCCCCGGTCTGTGTTCCTTGATCCCTGTGCGCGGGCCGCCGCACGGGATCTTCGCGAGATCCGTTGTCAGAATGCAGGCAGGCGTCGAAGCGTGCGGAAAGTTATCCACAGGCATGGGGTATTAGTCGTTCAAATGGTGCATGCCGTGGAGTGGATCAAGCGTGAACAGTCCCGGAGGCGGGACTTCCCCCGCTGTCACCGGGTAACGTCGTGGCGTGCCCGCCGACCCGTCACCCGGAATCGCCGGGGAGACCCCCACGCGCAGCGCCGGAACCCAGCAGCGCAGCGCGGCGGACCGTCCGCCCCGCGCCTCGGCAACGAGCGCGGTCGAGGTCCGCAGGAGCAATCGCCGCAGCAGAACGGTCTCCGCGTACCGGGAGGGCGACCGCACGATCGTGCTCATCCCGGCCCGGATGTCGGAGGCCGAGGAGCGGCGCTGGGTGGACGTGATGCTCGACAAGCTCGCGGCGCAGGAGAGCAGACGCGTCTTCGGCGACAGCGAACTCGCCGAGCGGGCCGAGCGGTTGTCCGCCCAGTACTTCGAGGGCCGGGCCAGGCCCGCCTCGGTGCGGTGGGTGACCAATCAGAACACCCGCTGGGGGTCCTGCACCCCGGCGGAGGGCAGCATCCGTCTGTCGCACCGCTTGCAGGGCATGCCCGAGTACGTCGTCGACTACGTACTGGTCCATGAGCTGGCCCATCTGCTCGTGCCCGGTCACGGTCCGCGCTTCTGGCGGCTGCTGGAGGCGTATCCCCGTACCGAGCGGGCACGCGGCTACCTGGAGGGTGTGGTGGCGGCCGACCGGCTGCCCCATCTGCCCGCCGCGCGTGGTGAGTGACGTCCACCGATTCTGTACCGGGTGTGTACCGGCTTAGCCCGATGCCGGACTTTGCGGTTAGCCTGGCGCGACGCATTCACATTCGGGATGGGGGACGGTCGTTACGCATGGCCAGGGAATTCCAACGCGGCCACAAGGCCAAGATCAGCGATCTCACGCCGGGGACGGATCTGTACGTAGGTGTGCAGATCGCCGGTCAGGGACTGACCTTTGACATCAGCTGCTTCGGCCTCGATGCCAATGAGCAGCTCTCCGACGACCGGTATTTCATCTTCTTCAATCAGCCTAAATCGCCCGAGGAGTCCATTCAGCTCCTCGGCGCCCAGGCCGGTGACACCGAGTCGTTCCGCGTCACCCTGGACCGCATTCCGGCGAACATCCACAAGCTGTCGTTCACCGCGACGGTCGACGGGGCCGGACAGATGTCCCAGATCGGCCCCGGATACATCCGGATCGTCGCGGGTGGCGAGGAAGTCGTCAGGTACGCCTTCAACGGTTCGGAGTTCACCACCGAGCGTGCGGTGATGCTGGGCGACTTCTATCTGAAGGACGTGTGGCGGTTCGCCGCGGTCGGCCAGGGCTTCGACGGCGGCCTCGAAGCGCTGCTGAAGAACTTCGGCGGCGAGGTCGCCGAGGAGGAGCCCGCCGCGCCCCAGCCGCAGGCGGCGGCACCGTCGTTCGCCCCGCCCGCCCAGGCCGCCGCACCGGCCCCCGCCCCGTCCTTCGGAGCCCCGGCCGCGCCCCAGGCGCCGCAGCCGGCCCCGTCCTTCGGAGCCCCGCCGGCCCCGGCGCCGGCTCCCACGCCGCAGCAGCAGATGCACGCCGCGCCGACCATGGCGGCGCCGCTGGCACCGCTGGGCGGCACGGTGCCGCCGCCCGCCCCCGCCCCCGCTCCGTACGGGCAGCCGCCGCAGCAGCCGCAGTTCGGGCAGATCCCCGGCCAGGTTCCCCCCGCCGCTCCGTACGGCCAGCAGCCCGCCGCCCCTTACGGCCAGCAGGCCCCGGCCCCGTACGGCCAGCAGCCGCCCGGGATGCAGCCGCCCGGTATGCCCCAGGGTGTGCCGCAAGGCGTTCCGCAGACCGGTGCCGGTCTCCAGGCGGCGCTCCAGCCGTACAAGGAGGCGCCCACCGGCCAGCGCTGGACCCCGCAGAACCAGCAGCTCATGCGGGTCGACCTCACCATGGGCGGTACGCCCGTGCTCGCCCGCCAGGGCAGCATGGTGATGTACCAGGGCAAGGTCGACTTCGGCTACAAGGGCGCCGGTTTCGCCGGCCGCATGGTGGGCAACGCCACCGGCCAGGAAATGCAGCTGATGCGCTGCACCGGCCGCGGCCAGGTCTTCCTCGCCGAGGACGGCTCCCATCTGCACGCCATCGAGCTCACGGGCGACGGCATCTGCGTCTCGGCGGAGAACGTCCTCGCCTTCGACGAGTCGCTGCAGCACGAGGTCCGCAGGATCGAGGGCCACGGCATCCCCGGCGGCGCCCTGTTCACCATGCAGTTCCAGGGCACCGGCACGGTCGTCGTCAAGACCCACGGAGTCCCCGTCGTCCTGCCCGTCACGCCGACCACCTTCGCCGACTGCAACGCCGTCGTGGCCTGGTCGGCAGCGTCCCAGGTGATCCTCTCCAGCCAGGTCCGGCTGCGCCGCAACGCGTACCCGGGACACAGCGGGGAGACCGTGAACCTCCAGTTCCGGGGCGCGCCCGGCAACTTCATCGTCGTCCAGCCCTACGAGGTCTGAGGGAGCCCGTCATGAACCAGCTCGCGGGCTACGCCCCGACACCCGTCACGGCCCGTATGGAGAACCACGGCCGCACGATGCTCAAGGTCGCCATGGCCACCGGTCAGGACCTCTACGCACGTACCGGCTCGATGGTCGCGTACGAGGGCTTCATCCAGTACGAACCCAACCCGCCCGCCGTCCGCCAGATCGCCTCCCAGTGGGTCACCGGCGAGGGCGCACCGATCATGAAGTGCTCCGGCGACGGACTGCTCTACCTCGCCGACTACGGCGCCGACGTGGTCGTCATCAACCTCAACAACGACTCCCTCTCGGTCAACGGCACCAATGTCCTCGCCTTCGACGGTCATCTCACCTGGGGCGTGGAGCGGGTCAAGGGCCTCGCCAAGTTCGCCGGCCAGGGCCTGTGGAACGTCTGCATCTCGGGCACCGGCTGGGTCGCCATCACCTCGCGCGGCACACCGATCGTCGTCGACTGCGGACGCGGCGAGGACGAGACCTACGTCGACCCGGACGCCCTCGTGGCGTGGTCCCCGAACCTCAAGGTGAAGGGCAAGCGCAGCTTCAAGGCCTCCTCGCTCATCGGGCGGGGCAGCGGCGAGGCGTACCAGATGGCGTTCTCCGGCCAGGGCATCGTCGTCGTACAGCCGAGCGAGGACAGTACCGACCGCCTGCGGATCCGGAACTGACGGGGGAGGAGAACACACCATGCAGAGTCCGCTTTTCAGCTACACGGAACAGCAGTCCCAGGACCGGTACACCATCCAGAACCCGCAGCTCCTGCGGGTCTCGCTGACCGGCCACGACGACGTCCTCGCCCGCAAGGGCGCCATGGTCGCGTACCAGGGCCTGATGGAGTTCGACGGCGAGTACCAGTCGCACGGACAGCGCCGCGCCCGCGCGAACACCGGTGAGGGCCTGGACCTGATGCGCTGCTCCGGGCAGGGCACCGTCTACCTCGCCAACCTCGCGCAGTACATCCACGTCGTGGACGTCGACCACGACGGCATCACGGTGGACAGTGCCTACGTCCTGGCGCTGGACTCCTCGCTGCACACCGAGGTCATCGCGGTGGACAGCCAGTACGGCATCTCGGGCACCGGGAAGTACCAGCTCAACATCTCCGGCACCGGCAAGGTCGCGCTGATGACCTCGGGCCAGCCGCTGATGATGCAGGTCACGCCGGACAAGTACGTCAACGCCGACGCCGACGCGATCGTCGCCTGGTCCAGCTCGCTGCGGGTGCAGATGCAGGCCCAGACGCACTCCTCGGGCGTCTGGCGGCGGCGCGGGAACACCGGCGAGGGCTGGGAGCTCAGCTTCCTCGGCCAGGGCTTCGCCCTGGTGCAGCCGAGCGAGGTGCTGCCCCCGCAGAACCACGAGATCGGCCAGGGCGTCCGGGCCCAGTACGGCATGGGCCAGCAGGGCGCCCACGGTCAGAACCAGAACAACGCCTGGAACTGAGCCACCGCGCACCGGCACGCGCGACACGGGTGAGGGGCGGTCTCCGCGGAGACCGCCCCTCACCCGTGTCGCAGGTGGTGCCTAGCGGCGCCGCTCCAGCTCGGCGCGGGTCCGCTCCAGCAGCCGTACGACCGATGCGTCGGCCACCGACGCGACCTCGTCGTAGGGGAACCAGCGCAGGTCCAGCGACTCCTCGCTGATCTGCTCCGTCGCGCCCGCGGGCGCCAGCGCCGCGTACTGCACGTCCAGGTGCCAGTGGCAGGGCGCGGGGATCGGGTGGCGGTCCAGCGTCACCGGGCCGCCCGCGAGGAGGGTCAGGCCGGTGATGCCGGACTCCTCGGTCGCCTCCCGCAGCGCCGCCGCGGCGAGCGACGCGTCCTGCGGCTCGCAGTGACCGCCCATCTGGAGCCACATCCGCAGCTTGCGGTGGAGGGTGAGCAGCACCCGGCCGCGCGCCGGGTCGACGACCAGCGCGCTGGCCGTCAGGTGGCCCGCCTCGCAGGCCTTCCACATGCCGTCGGGGTGCTGTGCCAGATGGTCGAGATAGCCCTGGCGCAGCTCACCCTGGACCGGGTCCGGGTTCTCGTACCCCTTCAGTACGAGAACGGCGTCGTCGTACAGGCTCACTGGTCGGTGTCGCCCTTGCCGTCGTCCTCGCGGCTCCCGGTCCCGTCGGTGCCGGGCGTGTCCTTGTCGTCCGTGGCGGGGCCCTGCGGGCCCTTCGCGGCCTCGCCGAGCATCTTGTCCAGCTCGGAGAAGTCCAGCTGCTCGTGGTGCACGAAGCCGTCCGGATCGTCCAGGTCCTGGGCCGTGGGCAGCATGTCGGGGTGCGCCCACAGGGCGTCGCGCCCGTCCAGACCGCGTGCGTCGGTGAGCGAGGCCCACAGGCGCGAGGCGTCACGCAGCCGTCGCGGGCGCAGTTGCAGACCGATGAGCGTGGCGAAGGTCTGCTCGGCGGGGCCGCCGGACGCGCGGCGCCGGCGCATCGTCTCGCGCAGCGCGTCCGCCGAGGTCAGACGGGACTTCGCGGCCTCGTGGACCACGGCGTCGACCCAGCCCTCCACCAGCGCGAGAGCCGTCTCCAGACGGGCCAGGGCGGCCTTCTGCTCCGGCGTGTCCTCCGGCTGGAACATGCCCTGCTGAAGGGCGTCCTGGAGCTGCTCGGGCTGCGACGGGTCGAACTGGCCGACCACGTCCTCCAGCTTGCTGGTGTCGACCTTGATGCCGCGCGCGTATCCCTCGACGGCGCCGAACAGATGCGAGCGCAGCCACGGGACGTGGGCGAAGAGGCGCTGGTGCGCGGCCTCGCGCAGGGCGAGATACAGCCGCACCTCGTCCTGCGGCACGCTGAGGTCCTTGCCGAACCGCTCCACGTTCAGCGGCAGCAGGGCGGCCTTGCCCGCCGGGCCCAGTGGCAGGCCGATGTCGGTCGAACCGACCACCTCGCCCGCCAGCACGCCGACGGCCTGCCCGATCTGCTGGCCGAACATGGCGCCGCCCATCGACCGCATCATGCCGATCAGCGGGCCGGCCATCGCCTGCATCTCCTCGGGCAGCACGTCGCCCATCGCGAGACCGACGCGCTCCGCCACCGGGTCGACCAGCTTCTGCCAGGCCGGAAGGGACGCCTCCACCCACTCCGCACGGCTCCACGCCACGGTCGAGACCGAACCGGAGGGCAGCGACGTCACGCCGTCCAGCCAGAGGTCGGCCAGGCGCAGCGCCTCGTCCACCGCGGACCGCTCGGACGGGCCGACGCTGGCGTCCTTCGTGCCGTCCGGCGTGCCCTGCGAGACCGTCTGGCGGGCGATCTGCTTGGCCATGTCCCAGTTCACGGGACCGCCCTCGTAGCTCAGCATCTGGCCGAGCTGCTGGAAGGCGGCGCCCAGGTCATTGGGGTTCATCGAGCCGAACATCGCCGCGAACGGGTTGTCCCCGCCCGCGCCGGGGCCGAAGCCGAACGGGTTCGCCGGCCCGCCCGAGCCCTGCCCACCTCCGGTGGGGTCCTTCTTCTTGCCCTCGTCGCCGTTCTCCGGCTCCTCCGGCGGAAGGCCGAATCCGAATGGGGTGTCACTCACGGGTTTCCTCGGCTCGTAGGGCCGCCGGCTCGAACCGACGGCGACTGCCCGACATCACCATCCAGCGTAGACACCAAAACCCCGCGCAGGGCCTCAGTGCTCCGCCGGCTCCCGGCCTGCGGCAGGATGGACGCCACCTGGTACGCACGCGTCATACGGGTACGTACTGAAGACAACCGCTGGAGACGCCCGGTGAGTTCCCCAGATCCTCAGGTTCGCGCAGCGCGAAACCTGTCCACCCCCTCGACCGAGAACAAACCAGAAAAGAGCCGCTCAAGGAACCGTGGCCCCGTTGTCGCGGTCACCGGAGCGGCGAGCGGCGTGGGCGAGCTGCTCACCGCACGCCTCGCGGCCTGCGAGGAGATCAAGCAGGTCATCGCCATCGACGAACGCCGTGGGGAGGTCTCCGAGGCGACCTGGCACATCCTCGACGTACGCGACCCTGCCATCGCGGAGAAGCTGCGCGGCGCGGATGTCGTGGTGCATCTCGCACTCGATCTCGACCTGGAGACCGACCCCGCCGCCCGCACCGCCTACAACGTGCGCGGCACCCAGACCGTGCTGACGGCCGCCGCCGCGGTCGGCGTGCACCGGGTCGTGCTGTGCACCTCGGCCATGGTCTACGGGGCGCTGCCCGACAACGACGTCCCGCTCGCCGAGGACGCCGAGCTGCGCGCCACGGCCGAGGCCACCGGCGTCGGTGACCTCCTGGAGATCGAACGGCTCGGCCGCCGCGCGCCGCGTGCCCACCCCGGACTCAACGTGACCGTGGTCCGGCCCACCGTCCTGGTCGGTGGTACGGACACCGCGCTGACCCGCTACTTCGAGTCGCCGCGCCTCCTGGTCGTCGCGGGATCGCGTCCGACCTGGCAGTTCTGCCATGTCGACGACCTGGTCACGGCCCTGGAGTACGCCGCGCTGGAGAAGATCGACGGCGAGTTCGCGGTCGGCTGCGACGGCTGGCTGGAGCAGGAGGAGGTCGAGGAGCTCAGTGGCGTCCGCCGGATGGAGCTGCCCTCCGCCGTGGCCCTGGGTGCCGCGGCCCGGCTGCACCGGATCGGCCTCACCCCGTCCCCGGCGGGCGATCTGGCGTACACGATGCACCCCTGGGTGGTCAGTGTGAGCCGGCTGCACGACGTGGGGTGGCGTCCGGGCTGGACCAACGAGGAGGTGCTCGCCGCCCTCCTCGAAGAGGTGGAGGGCAGGCACACCGTCGCCGGACGCCGGCTCGGCCGCAAGGACGCCACCGCCGCGGGTGCCGCCGGTGCGACCGTGGCGCTGCTCGGCACCGCCGCCCTGGTCCGCCGCGCCCGCAAGGCCCGCCGCCGCATCTGAGGCCGCCCGGCGGGAGCCCGTCCGAGCGGGAGCTTCTGTAGAAGGCTCCAAGGCCGGGGGCGGCCCGCCGGTGGAAAACGCTATTCCGCCTTGTCGGCGCCGTACGGCACCATGGGTCCCATGGCTCCCACCTACGACCACCCCGGCGAGCGGACGGCGGACGACCCCGTCCGGCTGCTGGAGATCCGCGACACCCCGCTCTCGGTCGACGAGGTCTTCCGGGCCGTCGGGGACGATGCCGCGGGCGGCACGGCGCTCTTCGTGGGCACGGTGCGCAACCACGACGGCGGTCAGGACGTCGGCGCGCTCGGGTACTCCTGCCACCCCTCGGCGCAGGACGAGATGCGCCGGGTGGCCGAGAAGGTCGTCGCGAACTTCCCGGTCCGGGCGCTGGCCGCGGTCCACCGGGTGGGTGACCTCCAAGTGGGGGACCTCGCGGTGGTCGTCGCCGTCTCCTGCCCGCACCGCGCCGAGGCGTTCGCGGCCTGCCGGCAGCTCATCGACGACCTCAAGCACGAGGTCCCGATCTGGAAGCACCAGCGCTTCTCGGACGGCACCGAGGAATGGGTCGGCGCCTGCTGAGCGCAAGCCGGCCAGGAGGCCGTCCGGACCGATTTGCGTAACCCCACCCCTGCCGTGAGCGTTGGTTGTCCAGACGGTTAATCTGCTGATCGGTCAGTTGCGGTCGCTCACGGGGTAGGGAGGTCGTAATGGCAGCACTTGCCTGGTTGCTGATTCCGCTTTTCGCTGCGCTCGGCGCTGCGATATGGGGAAGCTGGGCCGCCCGTAATCGAACGACCGGCGATGTCTCCGAACTCGCCGGCTATGCCAGATTCCGCGAGGCGATGGAAAAGCCGCCTTCCGGTTCCGATGTCGCCTGACATCTCGTCGCACGTACGCAGTTGCCAATTCGCATCGAGGCTCCGACTGCCGGCGCCCTTGGGCCCAGTCCGCGCCCGGCGCCCCGCCCCGTACGGACCGGCCCCGGCGGTGCACTGACAGACCCTTCCCGTACTGTCGTTCCATGCCACGCCGCACCGCGACGATGCTCGCCTCCACCCTGATCCTCATCGCGCTGCTCTGCGCAGGCGTGCTGATCAAAGTGCCGTATTCGGAGATGTCTCCCGGGCCGACCGTGAACACCCTCGGCGAGGTCGGCGGCGAACCCGTCCTGCAGATTTCCGGGCACAAGACGTACCCGACGTCCGGCAACCTCAATATGACGACGGTCAGAGTCACCGGTGCCGACTACAACATGAATCTCGTCGAGTCCGTCTACGGCTGGCTGGCCCATGACAGCGTGGTCGTACCGCACGACACGCTCTACCCCGACGGCAAGACCGAGCAGGAGTCGACGCAGGAGAACGCCGAGGAGTTCAGCCAGTCCCAGGAGAGCGCCAAGGTGGCCGCGCTGACCGAGCTGAAGATCCCAGTGGCGTCGCGCGTCGTGGTCTCCACGGTCGTCAAGGGCAGCCCCGCCCAGGGCAAGCTGCACGCGGGCGACGTGATCGAGCAGGTCGACGGCGCGCCCGTCGAGCAGCCCGAGGACGTCGCGAAGCTCGTCACCCGCCACGACCCCGGCGAGAAGGTCACCTTCACGATCATCCCGGCCCGGACGGCACAGGCGGCCGAGAAGGCCGGCAAGGAGCCCGAGGGCAGCCGGAAGATCGTCATCACCACCGCGAAGGCGCCCAAGGAGGACCGCGCGATCGTCGGCATCCAGGCCGGGACGGACCACACGTTCCCGTTCCGGATCGACATCAAGCTCGCCGATGTCGGCGGCCCGAGCGCCGGTCTGATGTTCTCGCTGGGCATCATCGACAAGCTGACCCCCGGCAAGCTCACGGGCGGCAAGTTCATCGCGGGCACCGGCACGATCGACGACAAGGGCAAGGTCGGCCCGATCGGCGGCATCAACATGAAGCTGGTCGGCGCGCGCGACGCGGGCGCCAGGTACTTCCTGACGCCGGACGAGAACTGCAGGGCCGCCGCCTCCGACACCCCCAGCGGACTCACGCTGGTGAGGGTGAAGACGATCGACGACGCGAAGAAGTCGCTGGAGAAGATCCAGGCGGGGGACACGGCCGGGCTGCCGAGCTGCTCGGCAGGCTGACCGCGCCCCCTGCGGGGCGGACGCGACGGGGTCAGGCCTCGAAGGTCGCGGCCAGGGCGTCGGCCAGTCCGGGCACCAGACCGGCACCGGTCCGCACCTCGCTCGGGGTGTCCTTCGCACGCAGCCGTACGGCCGACTCACGCGTACCGTCCCGCAGGACCGCCACGGTCATCCGGACCTCCTGACGCTCCGGGTGCTTGGCGACCCACTTGGTCAGCTGCGCGTCGCTCAGGCCCTCGGGCACGGAGGACTCGGCGGACGGCGGCAGCATCAGCCGCTCCACCGTCATCGCGCATCCGATCACCGCGTCGGGCCAGGCGATCGTGGCGAGGAACTCGTCCAGGGCGGTGCCCGGAGGAAGCTCGTCCTGCTCGATGGGGGTCAGGGAGGAAGTCGGGGATTCGGCGCTGTCCAGTCCGAGCTGGGCGGCGAGAGAAGGCTCCTGGACCCGCAGCTTGGCGGTGTCGACCAGGGCGAAGAGCCGGGCCGGCTGGTCCCAGCCGAGGCCGGAGATGTACTCGTCGATTTCGAGCACGGCGACGGTGAGTGGACTGGCGGCCATCGGAGGGCCTGAGGGGGAAACGTTGGGCATGGTCAATATCCTGCCTCCTTCCGCCCCGGGAACGGGAACTAGGTAAAGCCTCAGTAAGTTGCATAGGTGGGCTCTACGATCGCTGGGCCCGCTCCACACGACCCGCGAACTTCGAGGTGCGCACGTTGGCTTTCCAGATGCCGGACCGCGGCGGAGGCCCGACCGGGCCACGGATCAGAGTCGGCCGCCCGTCCCGGCGTGCCCGTACCCTGCTCATGACACTGGGCGTCCTGGCGGTTCTCGCCATGGTGTTCGTCATGTTCGCCGGGTTCTGGACTGACTGGCTGTGGTACCGGTCGGTCGATTATTCGTCCGTCTTCACCACCACTCTGTGGACCAAGATCGGGCTGTTCCTCGTCTTCGGACTGCTGATGGCTGTCGCCGTCGGCCTGAACATCTGGCTCGCGCACCGGCTCCGGCCGCCGCTGAGCGCGATGTCGCTGGAACAGCAGAGCCTGGACCGCTACCGGATGAGCCTCGCCCCGCACAAGAAGTGGGTGCTGCTCGCGATCACCGCGCTCGTCGGTCTGATCGCCGGAGCATCCGCCTCCGGCCAGTGGCGGACCTGGCTGATGTATGTGAACGGCGTGGCGTTCGGACAGAAGGACCCCCAGTTCCATCTGGACGTGTCCTTCTACGCCTTCGATCTGCCCTGGTACCGCTTCTTGCTGGGCTTCGGCTTCGCGGCCACGGTGCTTTCGCTGATCGCCGCCGCGATGACCCACTACCTGTACGGCGGGCTGCGCATCACCAGCCCCGGAGCACGGGCGACCGGCGCGGCCACCGGCCATCTGTCGGTGCTGCTCGGCGTCTTCGTCTCGCTGAAGGCCGTGGCGTACTGGCTCGACCGGTACGGCCTGGCCGTGAAGTCCAGCGACTTCAAGGCCACGGACAACTGGACGGGCCTGCGGTACGTCGACGCCAACGCCTATCTGCCGGCGAAGACCATCCTGTTCTGCATCGCCGCGATCTGCGCCATGCTGTTCTTCGCGACGCTCTGGCGCCGCACCTGGCAGCTCCCGGTGATCGGCTTCGGCCTGATGGTGCTCTCGGCGATCCTGATCGGCGGGCTGTACCCGGCGATCGTGCAGAAGTTCCAGGTCCAGCCGAACGAGCAGGCCAAGGAAGCCCCGTTCATCCGGAAGAACATCGAAGCGACGCGTGACGCCTACGACATCGACGACGCGCAGGTCGACGACTACTCCGGCAAGAGCACGACGGACGACGACGCCAAGCTGCGCGCCAGCGCGGACCAGGCCGCCAGCTACCGGGTGATGGACCCCAACGTCGTCTCCCCGGCCTTCCAGCAGCTCCAGCAGAAGAGGAACTACTACCAGTTCCCCAAGACGCTGGACGTCGACCGCTACAAGGACGCCGCCGGCAAGGACCAGGACACGGTCATCGGTCTGCGCGAGCTCAACCTCGACGGCATCCCCAAGCGCAACTGGATCAACGACCACTTCACCTACACCCACGGCTACGGCGCCATCGCGGCCCGGGGCACGACGACGGGCAAGAACCCGAAGGGTTCCCCGGACTTCACCGAGTCCGGTCTGCCGACGTCGGGTGAGCTCGGCACGTACGAGCAGCAGATCTACTACGGCGAGAAGACCGAGCAGTACTCCATCGTCGGCGGGCCCCAGAAGGAGCTCGACTACGAGGAGGACGGCGAGAAGACCACCAGCTACAAGGGCGACAGCGGGGTCAGTCTCTCCAACGCGTTCAACCGTGCCGCGTACGCCGTCTCGTTCAGTGAGCCGCAGATCCTCTACTCGGGGGCCATCGGCGAGGGCTCGCGGATCCTCTACAACCGCACGCCCAAGGAGCGCGTCGAGGCGGTCGCCCCGTGGCTGACCATCGACGGCGACGCCTACCCGGCCGTGGTGAACGGCCGCATCCAGTGGGTCGTCGACGCGTACACCACCACCAACGGCTACCCGTACGCCTCCCGTACGACGCTCGGTGACACCACGGCCGACTCGCTGACCACCAACCAGCGTGCGGTCGTCGCCCAGCAGAACCAGGTCAACTACATCCGCAACTCGGTGAAGGCCACCGTCGACGCCTACGACGGCAAGGTCAAGCTCTACGAGTGGGACACCGAGGACCCGGTCCTCAAGACCTGGCGCAAGGCGTTCCCCGGGACGGTGGAGCCCAGGGCGGACATCCCGCAGGAGCTCATGGACCACCTGCGCTACCCGCAGGACCTGTTCAAGGTGCAGCGCGAACTGCTGACCCGCTACCACGTCACGAACCCCGCGCAGTTCTACAGCGGCAGTGACGCGTGGCAGGTCCCGGACGACCCGACCAACAAGGAGTCCGGTGCCGTCCCGCCGTACTACCTGAGCATAAAGATGCCGGACCAGACGGCTCAGAAGTTCTCGCTGACGACGACCTTCACGCCGAAGGGGCGGCCCGACCTCGGGGCGTTCATGGCGGTGGACGCCGATGCGGCCAGCAAGGACTACGGCACGATAAGGCTGTTGAGAGTCACCACCACGGTGAAGGGCCCAGGACAGGTACAGAGCGAGCTCAACGGCAACGACGACGTCGCCGAGTTCGTGAGGAACCTGAAGGGAACCGACTCCGACATCGAGTACGGCAACCTGCTGACCGTGCCGTTGGAGGGGGGCTTCCTCTACATCGAGCCGGTGTACACGCGCGGTGGCACGCAGAACTATCCGCTGCTGCGCAAGGTCGCCGCCTCGTACGGGTCGAAGACCGTCTTCGAGAACAGCCTCGGGGAGGCGCTCAACGCGGTCTTCGGGGTGACGGACCACGGCACCACTCCGCCGGACACCACCAGGCCCCCGGGCACCACGGAGCCGCCTGCCACCGGTGACGCGGCGCTGAAGAAGGCGATCGCGGACGCGCAGAAGGCCTACGCGGAGGGCGAGGCGGCCCTCAAGGAGCAGGACTGGACCGCCTACGGCAAGGCCCAGGCGGATCTGCAGGACGCGCTCCAGCGTGCGGCGGCCGCCCAGCCCAAGTCGGGCAGCGCGAACAGTGCGGACAAGCCGTCGGACAAGGCGGACGGTGCCGACAAGGAAGACAAGCCGTCCGGTGCTGACAGCGGTGGCTGAGTAACCCGGTAAAGGCTCGCCCCCGCGTCGTGGTACGGTTTCACCACAACGACGCGGGGTGGAGCAGCTCGGTAGCTCGCTGGGCTCATAACCCAGAGGTCGCAGGTTCAAATCCTGTCCCCGCTACTGAAAGACCAAGGCCCGGATCCTTTCGAGGATCCGGGCCTTCGTCGTGTCGCGGCGACTTTCTTGTGCAGGGTGCGTGAAGTGCGGTTCGCGGGGCACGAGTTGACCCCGGACGTGTTTGACTTATCTCTCTGTGGGCATGTCGACAAAACGCTGAAGTGACCTAACTGGCCGCGCTATACCAGGTGTACGCGGGTGGCAGGCGGTGCGACGATGGTATTTATGGGGGACAGGGCAACTCTGTTGGAGACAGGGCGGTTTGTGCAGCATCGCGTTCATCGGTCAGAGAATGCGGCTTTTGGCGTTTCCGTCACGGAGAGCAACGAGACCACTGACACATCGGAGACACCCGAGACACCTGAGATCATCAAGGCGACCGAGACTGCCGAGACTGCGGGGTGTGCCGCGACCGTCGAGAGCACGGAGTTCACAGAGAACACGGGAAGCGCCGGGGGCACAGGGGATGCCGGGGACACCGGGGCCGTCGGGGCCACGGAGGCTCCCGGCAGTGCCGAGAGCCCGGAGAGCGCCGAGAGCGAGGCGCGTCACCGTCGCGCCGCCGATGCCGGGGACACCGCGTCGATGAGCGTCCTGGGCGCCCTGCTGCTGCGCCGCGGCGACCTGGACGGCGCGGAGCCCTATCTGCGTGGGGCCACCGCGGACGGCGACCGGGCCGCAGCCAACAACCTGGGCGTCCTGCTCCACCAGCGCGGATACGTCGACGACGCGGCCGGCTGGTGGCGCATCGCCGCCGTCGCGGGCTCCGCCGCCGCCGCGCACGCGCTGGGCCGCCACTACCGCGAGCGCGGCGACGAGCCCGGCGCCGAGTACTGGCTGCGGCAGTCCGCCGAGCAGGGCCACGCGCTGGGCGCGTACGCCCTTGCCGACCTGCTGGAACACCGCAGCGACGTCGGCGCGGAGCGCTGGCTGCGCGCCGCCGCCGAGCAGGGGCACCGGGAGGCCGCGTACCGCCTCGCGCGCATGCTGGACCGCAACGCCGCCGACGACCCGCACGACGCCTTCGGTCACCCCGGTCTCGGCCCCGGCGCCGGTGACCGTCCCGGCGCGACCGGCCGGCCCGTGGCCCGCAGGGACGACGGCCCGGTTGCGGGTCCGGCGACCGGGCGGGTGGGCGAGGCCGAGCAGTGGTACCGGCAGGCCGCCGCGCGCGGTCACCGGCGTGCGGCTCTGCACCTCGGCGCCATCCTCGAACAGCGCGGCGAGCCCAAGGAGGCGGGCCGCTGGTACCTCATCTCCGCGAAGGCGGGCGAGGCGCGCGCCGCCTGCGCGCTCGGCTTCCTGCTGCGTGACGCGGGCGACGAGGAGAGCGCCGCCGTGTGGTGGCTTCGTGCGGCCCAGGACGGCGACGGGAACGCCGCCAATGCCCTGGGCGCCCTGCACGCCGCCCGTGGCGAACAGCAGACCGCCGAGCGCTGGTACCGCGCAGCGATGGACGCGGGCGACGTCAACGGCGCCTACAACCTCGGCCTGCTCTGCGCGGCCCAGGACCGTACGCCGCAGGCCGAGCAGTGGTACCGCCGTGCCGCGTACGCGGGCCACCGCGAGGCCGCCAACGCCCTGGCCGTGCTCCTGCTCCAGGCGGGCGACGCGACCGGCGCCGAGCCCTGGTTCTCCAAGGCGGCCGAGGCGGGCAGCGTCGACGCGGCGTTCAACCTCGGCATCCTGTACGCCGGGCGCGACGAGGACCGGGCGGCACTGGTCTGGTACGAGCGCGCCGCGGCGGCCGGCCACACCGAGGCCGCCCTCCAGGTCGGCATGGCCCTGCTGCATCAGGGCGAGGAGCAGGAGGCGGAGCGCCATCTGCGCTGCGCGGCGGGCGGCGGCAGCGCGGAGGCCGCCTTCCGGCTGGCCGGGGTGCTGGACTCGCGGCAGCCACCGCCCGGACCCCCCGCGCTCGGGGAGCCGATGCCGGAGAAGACCGAGTGCGAGGAGTGGTACGAGCGGGCCGCCGAGCAGGGGCACCGCCGTGCCCAGGTACGGGTCGGAATGCTCGCGGCGGCCCGGGGCGACGTGGACAGCGCCGCCCGCTGGTACCGGGAGGCCGCCGAGTCGGGCAGCCGCAACGGTGCCTTCAACCTCGGGCTGCTGCTCGCCCGCGAGGGCAGTGAGCGCGAGGCCGCGCTGTGGTGGAGCCGGGCCGCGAACGACGGGCACGGGCGGGCCGCCCTGCGCCTCGCCCTGCTGGCCGCCCGCCGCGGCGAGCTGACCGAGGGGCAGCGCTGGTGCGCGCGGGCGGTCGAGCTGGGCCCGGCGGAGGTCGCCGAGCGGGCGGCCCGGCTGCTGGAGGCGCTGCACCAGGAGCTGACCGCGTAGGGCGGAGGCAGGCCGGGGCGCCGGGGGTGGGGCACCTCCGGCGCCCCGGAATCGATTTGCGCTGGTCGACAGCGGTGACGTACAGTTCTAAACACAACGACGCGGGGTGGAGCAGCTCGGTAGCTCGCTGGGCTCATAACCCAGAGGTCGCAGGTTCAAATCCTGTCCCCGCTACTGAAACAGAGGGCCGGATCCTTTCAGAGGATCCGGCCCTCTGTGTATCGCGTCAGAGTTTGTGGCCCACCGCCTCCGAGTACATCGCCCGGTCGACGGCCTTCGACTCCGGCACCGGGTCGCCCTTCGAGACGCCCGAATCGGCGTACGCCTCCTGCAGCCGGTCCGTCGTGCCCTTCCGTATCTCCCAGTCCATCCGCATCGACGGGGTCGACCGCAGCGTGGCCTCGTCGGTCTTCATCAGCTTCGCCAGCTCGGTGACGAACGCGGGGTCGGACTTGTAGTCCCCGGCGAAGTAGGTGTTCACCGTCCGGATGTAGGCGCGGAGAAAGGCGACACCCGCGTCCGGGTCCTTGTTCAGCAGGGTCGGGCCGAAGAGCAGGCCGCCGAGCGGCTCACCGACGGGCTGGCCGCCCAGGAACGCGTACTTCGTGTCGCCGTCCACCTTGCGCCAGATCGGGTCGAGCAGCCAGGCGGAGTCCACGCCGCCGTTCTGCAGTGCGGTCAGCACATCCGCGGAACCGAGCTGCTGGAAGCTGATCTTGTCGAGGCCGCCGCCGTGCTTCTTCAGGGAGGTGTCCATCGGGTACGCGATGACGGAGCCCTTGCCGATCATGGTGCCGAGCTTCCGGCCCGCCATCTCGACGTGATCGGCGCTCTCGCCGTCCTTGAGGCGCACCCACAGGCCGCTCTTGGAAGTGGGGTCGGGGGAGAAGTTCCCGGCGACCCACTTGATGTCGAAGCCGCCATTGATGCCGTTCATCACGGCTGCCTCGGGAGCCGCCCACTGGGCGTCCACGTCGCCCTTGGCGAGCAGCGGCAGGGCGTCCGGGGTGGGCAGCACCTTCAGTTCGACGTCCAGCCCCTCCTTCGCGAACTCGCCCTTCGCCACCGCGACCTGGAGCGGAGCGACGTACTCCGCGCTCAGGGTGCCGGTGGCCACGGTGATCTTCCGCCGCTTCGCCAGGGGCTGGGCCGCCGGGGCGCCCTTGTCGCAGCGGGCCGCCTTCCGGTCGGGGGCGAGTTCGGCCGGGTCGGTCCAGCTGCCGGCGCCGCAGCCCGCTACGGGCCGGACGGTGCGCGGTGCGGCGGCGCCGTCGCCGGACTCGGAGTCGGGCCCGGCACAGCCTGCCGCGCCGAGCAGAGCTGCCGTGACGAGCATGGCGGTGCGGGTGAAAAGGGTGTGGCTATGCACAGTGCCTCCGTACGAGGAGCGTGGAGAGAGCCGTTCAGCGCCGGCCCGTCGAGGGGCGTGGGGGAGCCGTTCAGGAGCGGCCGCGGTCGCGCGGGGCCCACGGCGTGAGCAGCCGTCCGGCGATCCGCACCACTTCGGAGAAGACGACGCCGAGGACCGCCACGCACACGATGCCGACGAACATCACGTCGTTCTGGAACAGCGCCCGGGAGTCGAAGATCAGATGGCCCAGGCCGTCGGCCGCGGCGATCTGTTCGGAGGCGACGATGACGAGTACCGCCACTCCGGCCGCGATCCGTGCCCCGACCAGGACCGCGGGCAGCGAGGCGGGCAGCAGCACATGGCGGAACATCTGCCAGGGCGAGGCGCCGAAGACCTGACCGGCGTCACGGTGGCCGACCGGGACGGCGAGCACGGCCGCCATGGTGGAGATCCAGACGAAGAAGAAGACGGTCGCGGCGACCAGGGCGATCTGCGGTCCCTCGCCGAGGCCGAACATGTTGAGGAAGACCGGCAGCAGGGCCAGTTTCGGTACGACGTACAGGGCGTCGAGCAACGGCTCCAGCGCCGCCCGTACGAGGGAGAGCGAGCCCATCAGCAGGCCGAGGGCGTATCCCGCGACGGTGCCGATCGCATAGCCGCCCAGCACCCGCTTGAGCGTGGCCCACACGTCCGGCCACAGTTCACCGGCGCCCGCCCGGTCCAGGCCGTCCGCCAGGATGGTGGAGGGGGCGGGGTAGACCCGGGCGTCGATCCAGGACTGCGCGGCGGCCAGTTGCCAGAGCAGCACGAGGAACAGCGGTACGGCGACGGCGAGCGCGATCTCCAGGGTGCGGCGCCTGCGGTGGGTGCGTACCGGATGCAGTTCCTGCGGGCCCGGTCTGCGGATCAGGACGCCGTCGTCGGGCTTCGTGGCGTTCACGGTGACGGTCATGCCGGGACCGCCTCCCTGCGCACCTCGCCGCGCAGGAGCTCCCACAGCTCGCTCTTCAGCGCGGTGAACTCGGGTGCCGACCGGACTTCGCCGGTGCGCGGCCGGCCGAACGGCGGGCGTCGCTCGGCGATGATCCGCCCCGGTCTGGCGGACATCACCAGCACCCTGTCCCCGAGCACGATCGCCTCTTCGAGGCTGTGGGTGATGAAGAGGGTGGTGGTACGGGTGGTCTGGGTGAGGTCGAGCAGCTCGTCCTGGAGGATGGTGCGCAGCTGGGCGTCGAGCGCCGCGAACGGCTCGTCCATCAGCAGGATCTCGGGTTCCACGGCCAGGGCGCGGGCGATCGCGACCCGTTGCCGCATCCCGCCGGAGAGGGTGGCCGGATACGCCCCCGCGAAGTCGGAGAGCCCCATCCGGGCCAGCCAGTCGCGCGCCCTGGCGTCGGCCTCCTTGCGCGGTACGCGCTGGATGTCGAGGCCGAACCGGACGTTGGCGAGCACGGTCTTCCAGTCGTAGATGCCGTAGTCCTGGAAGATCATCGCCGCCGGGCGGGGCGAGGCCGTACGGATGGACAGCTCGCCGGAGCTGGGGCGGAGCAGTCCGGCGGCGATCCTGAGCAGCGTGGACTTGCCGCAGCCGGACGGGCCGACGATGCAGGTGAACTCGCCCGGTGCGACGGAGAGATCGAGCGGGCCGAGGGCGGGCAGGGCCTTGGCGCCGCGCCCGAACGAGCGGGTGAGCGCGTCGGCGCGGAGTTTGGGACGGGTGGCTGCGGGGGCGGGTTCGGGGTCGGCTGCGGTTGTGGGTGGGGTCGGGTGCGGAACTCCCACGGGTCTCTCCTCGCGCGTATCGAGGTGCGGATCCGCCGCGGGGCGGACGTGATCGCCGCAGACGATATGACTACCCGTCAGATTCGGGAAGGGGGTGCGCATGTGCCGGTGGCGGGGAGGTGTCTCGTTCCCGTGGGGACGCACGCGAAAGGCCCCGGTGCGAATGACGCTCGCACTGGGGTCTTCCGTCGCTCGTTCGGCTCAGCCGGTCGCCGCGCAGTTGGGGCAGATGCCTCGGTAGGTGACCTCGACGCCGGACACCGTGAAGCCGAAGCGCTCGTCGCTCGGCAGGTCCGCCATCGGGTCACCGGACGGGTGCACGTCGCGGATCGTGCCGCAGTTCGCGCAGACGAGGTGGTGGTGGGGGCGGTGTGCGTTCGGGTCGTACCGCTTGGCCCGGCGGTCCGTGGAGACTTCGATGACCTCGCCGAGCGACACCATCTCGCCCAGCGTGTTGTACACGGTGGCGCGGGAGATCTCGGGCAGCTTGGCCACGGCCCGCGCGTGGACCTCGTCGGCCGTCAGGTGCACGTGGTCCCCGTCGAGGACCTCGGCCACGACGCGCCGCTGTGCGGTCATGCGCCAGCCGCGTCCGCGAAGTCGTTCCAACAGGTCACTCATGGAAACAAGCCTAACAGTGAAGGGACCAGGTCCCGAACGGGTGTGACTTTGGATGTTCACTTGACTTGGACTAAGTCCATTGTAGGATCGGCAACGGCATACGCCAAGGGACAGGCTGTGCAGTTCGAGACGAATGTGCAGGAACGACGCAGGAGGCGCACGTGACGCAGGGACCGCTCACCACGGAGGCCGGCGCGCCGGTCGCCGACAACCAGAACAGCCAGACCGCGGGCGTCGGCGGTCCTGTCCTGGTGCAGGACCAGTCGCTGCTGGAGAAGCTCGCGCACTTCAACCGCGAGCGCATTCCGGAGCGCATCGTGCACGCCCGCGGCGCCGGCGCGTACGGTACGTTCACGCTGACCCGTGACGTCTCGCAGTGGACGCGGGCCAAGTTCCTCTCCGAGGTCGGCAAGCAGACCGAGACCTTCCTGCGCTTCTCGACCGTCGCGGGCAACCTCGGCTCGGCCGACGCGGTGCGCGACCCCCGCGGTTTCGCGCTGAAGTTCTACACCGAGGAGGGCAACTACGACCTCGTCGGCAACAACACCCCGGTGTTCTTCATCAAGGACGCCATCAAGTTCCCGGACTTCATCCACACCCAGAAGCGCGACCCGTACACCGGCTCGCAGGAGGCGGACAACGTCTGGGACTTCTGGGGGCTGTCGCCCGAGTCCACCCACCAGGTGACCTGGCTCTTCGGCGACCGGGGCATCCCGGCCACGCTGCGCCACATGAACGGGTACGGCTCGCACACGTTCCAGTGGAACAACGAGGCCGGCGAGGTCTTCTGGGTCAAGTACCACTTCAAGACCGACCAGGGCATCAAGAACCTCACCCAGGCCGAGGCCAACAAGCTCGCCGGTGAGGACCCGGACAGCCACCAGCGCGATCTGCGCGAGGCGATCGAGCGCGGCGACTTCCCGTCCTGGACGGTGCAGGTCCAGATCATGCCGGCGGCCGAGGCGGCCACGTACCGCTTCAACCCGTTCGACCTCACCAAGGTGTGGCCGCACGCGGACTACCCGCCGATCGAGATCGGGAAGCTGGAGCTCAACCGGAACCCGGAGAACATCTTCGCGGAGACCGAGCAGTCGATCTTCAGCCCCGCGCACTTCGTGCCGGGCATCGGTCCGTCCCCCGACAAGATGCTCCAGGGCCGTCTCTTCGCGTACGGCGACGCCCACCGCTACCGCGTCGGCATCAATGCCGACCACCTGCCGGTGAACCGTCCGCACGCCACCGAGGCGCGTACCAACAGCCGGGACGGCTACCTGTACGACGGCCGCCACAAGGGCGCGAAGAACTACGAGCCGAACAGCTTCGGCGGTCCGGCCCAGACCGACCGCCCGCTGTGGGAACCCACCACCGTCTCCGGCGAGGTCGCCACGCACGCGGCCCCGAGCCACGCCGAGGACAACGACTTCGTGCAGGCCGGAAACCTCTACCGGCTCTACTCCGAGGACGAGAAGGCCCGGCTGATCGACAACCTCGCCGGGTTCATCGCCAAGGTCTCGCGCGACGACATCGCCGAGCGCGCGATCAACAACTTCCGCCAGGCGGACGGCGACTTCGGCAAGCGTCTGGAGGCCGCGGTCCAGGCCCTTCGCGGCTGATCCGGGCGGCTGCCGTCGACGGTGGGCCGGTCTCCTCCTCGGGGGAGACCGGCCCACCGGTCGTTCACGACGCGCTCAGCCGAAGAGTTCCGCGTGGTGGCGGCGCCTGACGGGCGCCCAGCAGCGCAGGATGTCGCGGACGGAGACGATGCCCACGGGCCCGTGGCCGTCCAGCACGATCAGGTGGCGGAACCCGCCGTGTGTCATGGCCTCCGCGGCCTCTTCCAGGGTCCAGGTGGGCGAGGCGAAGACCACGTCGGTGGTGGTGTGGGTGGCGGCGGTCTCGACGTCCGGATCCTGTCCGGAGCCGACCGCGTTGAGGATGTCGCGTTCGGTGAGGATGCCGAGCCCGCTGTTGTCCTGGTCGAGGACGACCGCGGCCCCGATGCGGCGGACCGACATCAGCCGGGCGGCCTGGCGGAGCGTGTGGGCGGGCCCGATGGTGAGGACCAGCGTGCTCATGGCGTCACGGACGAGCATGAAGGGAGCCACCTCCTTGGTGAACGGCCACGTGAGCCGATTCACAAATTCACAAGCGGGGGGACTCTCAGAGTTGCACCGATACGTGGGCGGAACAAGGGGGAGCGAAGCGCACCGAGGGGCGCGCGACGGCGCGCGACACCCCTCGGGAACACGGTCCGGCGAGGCGATCCGGGTCAGTACCGCTGGTTCAGGTAGCCGAGCAGTTCGTGGTGGAGCAGCCCGTTCGAGGCCGCCGCGTTACCGCCGCCCGGACCGGAGACCCCGTCCAGGCTGGTGAACCTCCCGCCCGCCTCCTGGACGATGATCGCGTTGGCGGCCATGTCCCAGAGCGAGAGCTCGGGCTCCGCGCAGATGTCCACCGAACCCTCGGCGACCATCATGTACGGCCAGAAGTCCCCGTACCCACGCGTGCGCCAGCAGGCCCGGGTCAGGTCCAGGAATCCGTCGAGCCGGCCCTGCTCCTCCCAGCCGCTCAGTGAGGCGTAAGCGAACGAGGAGTCCGCGATCCGCTCCACCTTCGACACCTGGATCCGGGTCGCGGAGGTCAGGCTGCGCCCGGTGTATGCCCCGGCACCCTTGGCCGCCCACCAGCGCCGGTTCAGCGCGGGGGCCGACACCACGCCGACCACCGGCTGGAACCCGTCCTCGCCCGCCTCCATCAGCGAGATCAGCGTCGCCCAGACGGGCACGCCGCGCACGTAGTTCTTGGTGCCGTCGATCGGGTCGACGACCCAGCGCCGCGGGCCGGTGCCCTCGATCCCGAATTCCTCGCCCAGAATCGCGTCGCGCGGGCGGGCCCGATGAAGGTGGCCGCGGATCAGTTCCTCGGCGGCCTTGTCGGCCTCGCTCACCGGCGTCATGTCCGGCTTGGTCTCGACCTTGAGGTCGAGGGCCTTGAACCGGTCCATCGTCGCCGCGTCGGCGGCGTCCGCCAGTACATGGGCAAGGCGCAGATCATCGTGGTAATCGGGCATGCGGTCACAGTATCGACCGAAGGTGAACAGAGCCATACGTCCCCGGAGCCGCGCCGACCGCCGACAGCCGTGCGGACCATTGACAGTCCCGGGGAGCGCGCCGACGCTGGGACGCGGAGCCCTCGGCGCGGGAGGCGACGATGCCCACAGCGCGGGAAGTACTGCTGGACGCCGCCCTCTCGGCGCTGGCCACCCTGCCCTGGACATCGGTACGCATGGTCGACGTGGCAGCCGCCGCGGGCGTCTCCCGGCAGACCCTCCACAACGAGTTCGGCGGCAAGGACGGCCTGGCCCGCGCCCTGGTACGGGACGCCGCCGACGGGTATCTGGCCGGGATCGAGCAGGCGCTGGGATCGGCCGGCGGCACGGCGGACAGGCTGGCCGCCACCGCCGCCTGGACCGTCCGGGCCGTACGCACGAACGTACTGGTCAAGGCACTGCTCACCGGCTGCTGGAGCGAGCGGTTACCCCGCCCCGGACCCCTGCCGGCCGGGTACGCGTCCCCGCTGCCCGGCCCGCGCGACGCCGGTCCCGGGCCGCCGGCCCCCGCCGAACTGCTCCGCATGGCCGGTGAGCGCGCGGTGGCCGTACTCGACGGCGAAGGGCCACCGAGCGACCGGGAGGAACTGGCCGCGACCTGCGAGATCGTGCTGCGGCTCGCCCTGAGCTACGCGCTGGTGCCCGCCCCGTCGGGGGCCGGGGGAGAGCCGGTACCGCTGGTGCGCCACGTGGTGGTGGGAGCGCCGGACGCGGTCAGTGGGACGAGCCCGAGAGCTGGAGACCGATCACCCCGACGATCACCAGGGAGATCGAGACCAGCTTGAGCGTGGAGACCACGTCGTCGAGGAAGACCATGCCGTAGATCGCGGTGCCCGCCGCGCCGATGCCGGTCCACACCGCGTAGGCGGGGCCCACGTCGAGCTTCTTCAGCGACAGTGTCAGCAGACCGAAGCTGCCGAGCGCGAAGACACAGAACGCGACGGTCGGCCAGAGCCGGGTGAAGCCGTGCGAGAGTTTCAGACAGACGGCGAAGCCGGTCTCCAGAAGTCCTGCGACCACGACCAGCAGCCACGCCATCGTCAGTGCCCTCCCGCGTCGGTGACCGCCTTGCCACACTGAATGTGATTATGCACTTACCGGTGACGACGGATCGCAAACGTGCCCCCGTCAGTCGCCCTCGCGCCGTTCCCGGGTGGACAGCAGCCGGTGCAGCGAGTCCAGCCGGGCCGGATCGGCGTGACCGTCCGCGACCCAGGCGACCAGGGCGCATTCCGGTTCACGGCTGTCGTGGGTGCAGCCGCGCGGGCACTCCTCGGTGCCGGGCTCCAGGTCCGGGAACGCGTGGATCACCCGGGACGGGTCGATGTGGTTGAGCCCGAAGGAGCGCACGCCGGGGGTGTCGATCACCCAGCCCCGGTAGTCGGGCAGCGGCAGCGCCAGCGCCGACGTGGTGGTGTGCCGGCCGCGCCCGGTGACCGCGTTGACCACACCCGTCGTACGCCGCCGGTCCTTCGGCACCAGCGCGTTGACCAGCGTGGTCTTGCCGACGCCGGAGTGCCCGACGAAGGCGGTGACCCGGTCGTTCAGCTGCTCGCGGACCCGGTCGGCCGCGTCGCCGTTCTCCAGCTCCTCGCGGCTGGTCACGATGAACGGGACGCCCAGCGGCGTGTACGCCTCCAGCAGCTTGTCCGGGGAGGCCAGATCGGACTTGGTGAGCACCAGCAGCGGCGAGAGCCCGCCGTCGTACGCGGCGACCAGACAGCGGTCGATCATCCGCGGCCGGGGTTCCGGATCGGCCAGGGCGGTGACGATCGCCAGCTGGTCGGCGTTGGCGACGACCACCCGCTCGTACGGATCGTCGTCGTCCGCGGTCCGGCGCAGCACCGAGCGGCGCTCACCGATGCGGACGATGCGGGCGAGGGTGTCCTTGTCGCCGGAGAGATCACCGACGAGGGAGACGGTGTCACCCACCACGGCGGCCTTCCGGCCCAGCTCACGGGCCTTCATCGCCATGACCGTGCGGCCGTCGACGAGGCAGGTGAGACGGCCCCGGTCGACGGTGAGGACCATGCCGTCCTCGGCGTCCTCGTGCTTCGGGCGGATGTTGGTACGGGGCCGGTTGCCCTTGCGGTTGGGGCGGACCCGGATGTCGTCCTCGTCGGGGTTCTTGCCGTAGCGGCGCATGTCTCAGGCCCCGAGCATTCCGGTCCACATCTGCGGGAAGTCCGGCAGGGTCTTGGCGGTCGTCGCCACGTTCTCGATCTCCACTCCGGGGACGGCGAGGCCGATGACCGCCCCCGCGGTCGCCATCCGGTGGTCGTCGTACGTACGGAACGTACCGCCGTGCAGCGGGCGGGGCCGGATGTGCAGACCGTCGGCGGTCTCCGTGACATCGCCGCCCAGCTCGTTGATCTCCTTGGTGAGCGCGGCCAGCCGGTCCGTCTCGTGCAGCCGCAGATGGGCGACGCCGCTCAGGGTGGAGGGCGAGTCGGCCAGGGCCGCGACGGCCGCGATGCCCGGGGTGAGCTCGCCGACCTCGCCGAGGTCGACGTCGATGCCGTGGATCCGGCCCGAACCGGTGAAGGTGAGACCGCGCTCGGTCAGCTCGCAGGAGCCGCCCATCGTGGTGAAGATCTCCCGCAGCGCGTCGCCCGGCTGCGTGGTGTGCTCGGGCCAGTCGGGGATCGTGACCCGGCCGCCGGTGATCAGCGCGGCCGCGAGGAACGGCTGGGCGTTGGAGAGGTCGGGCTCGATGGTCAGATCACGGCCGAGCAGGGCGGAGTGGGAGACCCGCCAGACGTTCGGCTCGCCGCCCGTCTCCGGCTCGTCGACCTGCGCGCCGACCGCCCGCAGCATGTCGACGGTCATCCGGATGTGCGGCATGGAGGGCAGCCGGGCGCCGGTGTGACGCACCTCCACGCCCTGGTTGAAGCGCGGCGCGGACAGCAGCAGCGCCGAGACGAACTGGGAGGACGAGGAGGCGTCGATCGCCACCGGACCGCCGTCCAGCGCACCGCTGCCGTGCACGGTCATCGGCAGCGAGCCGCGCCCCTCGTCGTCGATCCGGGCGCCGAGCACCCGCAGCGCGTCGATCACGCCGGTCAGCGGGCGCTCGTACGAACGCGGGTCGCCGTCGAAGCGGACCGGGCCGTCGGCGAGGGCGGCGACCGGCGGCAGGAAGCGCATGACCGTACCGGCGTTGCCGACGTCGACGGTGGTCGGGCCGTGCAGCCGGGCCGGGATGACCCGCCACGCCTCGCCGGAGCCGTCCGGGCCCACGCCCTCCTCGATGCCCACGCCCATCGAGCGCAGCGCCTCGGCCATCAGCAGGGTGTCGCGGGAGCGCAGCGGGCGGCGCAGCCAGCCGGGCTCGGCGGCGAGGGCGGCGAGGACCAGCGCGCGGTTGGTGACCGACTTCGATCCGGGCACGGTGACGGTCGCGTCGACCGCCCCGGTCGCATGCGGGGCGGGCCAGAGAGCGGGGTGCACGGAGCTTTCGGTCATGGATCTCACTTTAACGGCCTTCGCGCAGGTCGTCGGAGCCGTCCGGCGGGCGTGGCCGCCGCCATCGGCCGCCGCCGGGCCCCGCATGTCTCACATGCCGAGCAGCCAGCGCCCGCCGCCGATCAGCGAGCAGAGCGACACCGCGTGGAAGAGGAACAGCCAGAGCGCGGCCGGCACGTCCGTCAGCCGCGACAGCTGGTCCGCGTCCGAGTCCGGCGCACCGCCGTGACGCCGCTTGGACTGGAGCTCGAAGGCCGGGCGCACGCCGCCGAGCAGCAGGAACCAGACCACGGTGTACGCGAACAGCGACTGCCAGGCGGGTGAGGCCAGCCAGGACACCAGCAGGAAGGCCGAGCCGGTGAGGATCACCGTCAGCGCCCCGTACACGTTGCGGATCATCACCAGCATCACCGCGAGCAGCGCGGTGGCCACCCACAGCAGCAGGGTGATCCTGCCGTCGACCAGCAGCCACGCGCCGCCCAGGCCCAGCAGCGGCGGGGCGGTGTAGCCGGCGGCCGCGGTGAGGATCATGCCGATCCCGGTCGGCCTGCCGCGGCTGACGGTCAGGCCGCTGGTGTCCGAGTGCAGCCGGATGCCGGACAGCTGCCGGCCGGTGAGCAGCGCGATCAGCCCGTGGCCGCCCTCGTGCGCGATGGTGATCGCGTTGCGGGTCAGCCGCCATATCGGGTTCGGTACGACGGCGATCAGCGCGAGCGTGCCGGTGACCACCACCAGCCACTGCTCGGGGGCGGGCTGGGTGCCGAACACGCGGTCCCACAGATTGCCCAGTTCGGTGCTGTCCATGGTGCGGGCGGCTCCTTGCGGTGTCGGCTTGCGGTATCGGCGTCCTGCCGGTGTGACGGTCGTGGCAGTCTGGCACTCATGTGCGGACGGTATGCAGCGAGTCGGCGGCCCGAGGACCTGACCGGACTCTTCCAGGTCGAGAAGTGGGAGCCGGCCGAGGCCCTGGCGCCCGATTGGAACGTGGCGCCCACCAAGGAGGTCTACGCCGTACTGGAGCGTCCTCTCAAAGACGCAGACGACCAGCGTCCGGTTCGCCAGATGCGCGCGCTGAAATGGGGGCTCGTGCCGTCCTGGGCGAAGTCCCCGGAGGGCGCCGCGCGGATGATCAACGCCCGCGCGGAGACCGTCCACGAGAAGCCGTCCTTCCGCCGCCCCTTCGTCTCCCGGCGCTGCATCCTGCCCGCCGACGGCTACTACGAGTGGGTCACCGGCGCGGACGAACGGCAGCTGGAGGAGAAGGGGAAGAAGAAGCGCCCGCGCAAGCAGCCGTACTTCGTGACCCCCGCCGACGGATCGGTCTTCGCGATGGCCGGGCTGTACGAGTTCTGGCGCGACCGGACGCTGCCCGACGACCACCCGATGGCCTGGTGGGTGACGTGCACGGTGATCACGACCGAGGCGGAGACCACCCCGCTCGCCGTCGCCCCCGCCGACGGCCCGGCCACGCTCGCCGACATCCACCCCCGGATGCCGCTGATGCTGACCCCGGACCGCTGGGACGACTGGCTCGACCCCGCGCGCACCGACGTCGAGGAGCTGAAGGCGCTGCTCGCACCGCCGCCGGGCGGGCTGATGCGGGCCTATCCGGTGGCCACGGCCGTCAGCAACGTCCGCAACAACGGCCCCGAACTGCTGGAAGAACTGGCCGCGCCGGAAGTGGGCACCCTGTTCTGAGCTCCCGGCGGGGAGGATGGGGCACGTGAGTACTGCAGAGACGGGCCGCGGGCCCGAGGCGGCCGAAACGGTCGACACCGACGCCGGACCGGCCAGGATCACCTGGTTCCCCGCGACGGGCACGACGAAGGCGGGCCGCGCCCGCCAGGTGCTGGCCCTCGGCCATGGCGCGGGCGGCGGCATCGAGGCCCGCGACCTGGTGGCCCTGGCCGCCGCGCTGCCCGCCCACGGGGTGACCGTGGCCCTGGTGGAGCAGCCGTGGCGGGTCGCCGGGAAGCGGCTGGCGCCCGCCCCGAAGACCCTGGACACCGGGTGGCGGGGGCTGTGGCCCGCGCTCACCGCGCCCGGACTGCCCGTCGTGGCGGGCGGGCGGAGCGCCGGGGCCCGGGTGGCCTGCCGGACCGCCGCGGAGCTCGGCGCCCACGCCGTCCTCGCGCTCGGCTTCCCGCTGCACCCCCCGGGCAAGCCGGAGAAGTCCCGCGCGGACGAGCTGCTCGGCTCCGGCGTGCCCACGCTCGTGGTGCAGGGCGGCCACGACCCGTTCGGGCGGCCCGCCGAATTCCCTCCGGGGGAGTACGAGCTCGCCGAAGTGCCGTACGCCGACCACGGGTTCTCCGTGCCGAAGAAGGCCGGCCTCGGACAGGACGAGGCGATGGGGATCCTGACCGCCGCCGTGACCGGCTGGCTGTCGGCCCTCGTGTGACGTGCACCCCGGGAATGTTGGGCGAGGGGCCACTGTTGTCGGTGACATCGGTTCATCAACGTCGTACGTGGAGAGGGAGTCCGTCGCATGGGTTCGACCATCTGCCCGCGCCGCTCGAACGCCGCTGACCTGGAGTGGACGGTGCTGCACGCGGCCAGGACCACTCCCGAGCGGGCCCCGGGCGGATCGGAACGACAGCCCGTATCGAAGCAAGGTCGACTATTCTCCGATTCGAGCGGGTCCGGTTTCGGCTCCGTCACAGCGTTGGAGGAGGTGGGTCCGGTCACTGGGACCGACACAGGGACCGACGACGGCCGCGCACAGGAGACGTCCGCCGAGCGCAACGCGCGCTTCGAGCGGGACGCGCTCGGTTTCCTCGACCAGATGTACTCGGCCGCGCTGCGCATGACGCGCAACCCCGCGGACGCCGAGGACCTGGTGCAGGAGACGTATGCCAAGGCCTACGGCTCCTTCCACCAGTTCCGTGAGGGCACCAACCTCAAGGCGTGGATGTACCGCATCCTCACCAATACGTTCATCAACTCGTACCGCAAGAAGCAGCGCGAACCCCAGCGCAGCGCCGCCGAGGAGATCGAGGACTGGCAGCTGGCGCGCGCCGAGTCGCACATGTCGACCGGTCTGCGCTCCGCCGAGTCGCAGGCACTCGACCACCTGCCCGACTCGGACGTGAAGTCCGCTCTGCAGGCGATCCCCGAAGAGTTCCGCATCGCCGTGTATCTCGCCGATGTCGAGGGCTTTGCCTACAAGGAGATCGCGGACATCATGGGGACTCCCATCGGTACGGTGATGTCCCGACTGCACCGGGGCCGCCGCCAGCTGCGCGGCATGCTGGAGGACTACGCCCGGGAGCGCGGGCTCGTCCCGGCCGGTGCCGGAGAGTCGGACGATCGGAAAGGCTCGGGCTCATGAGCTGCGGAGAGCCGCACGAGACGGACTGCTCGGAAGTCCTCGATCATCTCTACGAGTTCCTCGACCACGAGATGCCCGACAGCGACTGCACCAAGTTCGAGGTGCACTTCGAGGAGTGCTCCCCGTGCCTGGAGAAGTACGGCCTGGAACAGGCCGTCAAGAAGCTGGTGAAGCGCTGCTGCGGCCAGGACGACGTGCCCAGTGATCTGCGGTCCAAGGTGATGGGCCGGATCGATCTGATCCGCTCCGGGCAGGCCGTGCCCGAGCAGGACGTGACGGCGGCCGAGAGCGGACAGCCGACCGCCGCCAAGGAGTGACACCCGGCGGCCGGCGCGTACCGGCCGCCGCCACCGAATCACCCGAATGTGCTAATCGGGCTCATTGACGCTCGACCGGTTCCACAACTCGCTAGCCTGGCGCCTCCATTGACCATGTTGGGGGGCGGGCCGAGCGGGTGAGAGCCACACGCGGGGCGGCGCGCGCGTACATCGCGGCGGTCGTGCTGGGTGCCCTGTGCTGTGTGCTTCCCGCGCTGCGGAGCGGTGCCGGGACCCCGTGGGTCACCGTCGCACTGCTCACCGGCCTCTATCTGGCCTGTGAACTCCCGGGGCGCCGCCCCTTCCCCGGCAGCTCCGTGCCGATCCGCGCCGGATCGTTCTTTCCGCTGCTGCTGGCGGCCGCCTTCCTGCTGCCGCCCGCCGCCGCCGCCCTCGTCGCCGTCCCCGGATCGCTCGTCGGCCGGGTCGAACAGCCGCCGTTCACCGCACGGCGCGTCTGGCGGGCCGCGCAGCTCGCCGTCACGGTCTGGGCGGCCTCGTCGGTCCACGGACTGTTCGGCGGCACCGCCACGCTCGGCGGCCCCGGCCGGCTCCCCGACCTGCCGTACGCGATCCTGCCCGCCTGCGCCGCCGCCCTGGCCTTCAGCCTCGTGCTGACCGGGCTGGACGGCTCCATCCTGGCCGTGGCCGAGCGGCTCCCCCTGCGGCGGGCCTGGAGCGGGCTGCTGCCGCGCTCGCTGGGACCGCATCTGGTGCACGGACTCGCCGGGCTGATGATGGCGGTCCTGTGGCGCGGTCCGTACGGTCCGCTGTCCGCGCTGATCGTCCTGCTGCCGATGTACATCTCCTGCTGGGTCTTCGCCCAGTACCACCGCGAGCACGCCGCCCACCGCGCCACCATCAGGGCGCTGGTGCAGGCCGTCGACATCAAGGACACGTACACCCGGGGCCACAGCGAACGGGTCGGGCGGGCCTCCGTCCTCATCGCCCGCGAACTGGGCATGGATCCCGGCCGCCTGGAGGTCGTCCGGTTCGCCG
The DNA here is from genome assembly GCF_042891445.1 of Streptomyces sp. NPDC001890. NCBI lineage: Bacteria > Bacillati > Actinomycetota > Actinomycetes > Kitasatosporales > Streptomycetaceae > Streptomyces > Streptomyces sp. NPDC001890. The sequence goes on from NZ_JBIATE010000002.1 coordinate 770,692, forward strand.
GCATCCTGCACGACGTCGGCAAGCTCGGCGTCCCCACCCGGGTGCTCCGCAAGGACGGTCCGCTCACGCCGGAGGAACGACAGGTGATCGAACTGCATCCGGAGTACGGGCACGAGATCGTCCGCGGCATCGGCTTCCTCGGCGAGGCGCGGGCCGCGATCCTGCACCACCACGAACGGCTCGACGGAAGCGGCTACCCGTACGGACTCAGCGGGCGCGAGATCCCGGAGTTCGCCCGGGTCGTCGCGGTGGCGGACGCCTTCGACGCGATGACCTCGACCCGGTCCTACCGGCGGGGGAGGCCGGTGCCGGCCGCGCTGGAGGAGCTGAAGCGGTGCGCGGGCACCCAGTTCGACCCGCGGATGGTCCGGGCGCTGGCGCGCGGGCTCGAACGGCACGGCTGGTCGGCGGTGACGACGGCCGGGACGGCGGACGGGCCGGGGGTTCCCGGGCCCCGGGGCGGGAGCGCAGAGGCCGCATCGGGCCGCCCCGGGCCGTCCGGCGGGCTCGACCGCGTACCGCCGCCGCAGCCCCCGGCGGACGGGCTCGGTGCGGTGCCCGGACCGCAGTCGCCCGCGGACCGCCGCCGATGACCCGGACCGGGGCCGGGACCCGGCTGCCCGCCACCGTCCTCACCGTCCGTGCCGCCGCGGCCCTGACCGCCGCCGCCGGGCTCGGCCACACCCTCTGGAACGGCATCCACGAGCCCGGCCACGCCCTCGCCTTCGGGGTGCTCATCGCCATCGGTGAACTGGCCCGCTGGGGCGCGCTGCCCGGCGAGCGCGAGCCCGCGCCGCTCGGCGCCGCAGGAGCCCTCGCGTACGCCCTGCTGGGCCGCAGCGGCGGCGAACCGACCGGGCACGGCGTCCTCCAGGTGGTCGCCGTGCTCGTCGCGGCGAACCTCGTGGCCTGTGTGCCCCATGTGGCCCGGGGCACGGGGCCCGCCCCCGACCGGGTGGCCCGCCGCGTGCTGACCGTCACCTTCGCCGCCGTGTGCTTCCAGCCGCTGTACAACAGCGGGCGCGCCGAGGGCTGGTCCGGCGAGGGCCCGTACTACGTGCTCGTCCTGCTGCTCATCCTCGCCCTGACCGCCCTGTGCGACGCCGTGCTCGCGGCGCTGCTGCTGCGTGCGCGCACCCGCCACCCCTACCCGCCGCTGCTGCGGGACGAGCTGCGCGGTCTCCTGGGCATCGGGCCGGCGGTCTGCGCGACCGGGGTCGTGATGGCCCTCGGGGTGGCCGTCGCCGGGCTGTGGGCGCTGCCCGTCCTGTGCGTACCGCTGCTGCTGACCCATGTCTCGTTCCGGCGGTTCGTCGCCGTGCGCATCACCTACCGGCAGACCATCGCCTCGCTCGCCAGGTCCACCGAGATCGCCGGGTACACCCCGCACGGGCATGCCCGCCGGGTCGCCGTGCTCTGCCGGGCCGTCGGCCGTGAGCTGGGGCTCTCCGGGAGCCGGCTGACCGTGCTGGAGCACGCCGCCCTGATGCACGACATCGGCCAGCTCTCGCTGGTCGACCCGGTCCCGGACGGGGCGACCGCCACCCTGCCCGCCGCCGACCAGCGCCGTATCGCGCTGCTCGGCGGGGCCGTGGTCCGCCAGACCGGGGTGGACCCCGAGGTCGCCGTCGTCGTGGAACGGCAGGCCGACCCCTACCGCGAGCAGCCGTTGTCCGCCAGGATCGTCAGAGCCGTCAACGCATACGACGACTTGTGCGGGGAAAGTCTCATCGGGCCGCTGGGCGCGCTGGAACAACTCAGGCTCGGGACCGCCCACGACTATCAGCCCGAAGTCGTGGAATCACTGGCCAGGGTCCTCGCCCGGGGCGCTCCGGCCCCGGTCCTGCCCGGGTAACCCATGGGTAATGAGCGGGCGTCCGGCCCGGCATGGTTGGATGCGAAGAAGAGCGGAAAACGAGGGTGTCCAGTCGGGACAGGCGGGAATCGTGAGGATCTTCGGGAAGGTACGGCATCGGCCCTCCGCCTCTTGGCGGCAGGCCACGGACCGCGCGTTCACGCTGATCGGCGACGGCCGGTACGAGGACGCGGGCGCGCTGCTGACACGTGCGGCGGACCTGGAACCCTGGCTCTCGGAGTCATGGTTCAACCTGGCGCTGCTGCACAAGTTCCGGCACGACTGGGAACAGGCGAGAGCCGCCGGCCTGCGGGCCGTCGCGCTGCTCGACAAGGAATCCGGCGCTCCCGACTGGTGGAACGTCGGGATCGCCGCCACCGCGCTGCAGGACTGGCCGCTGGCCCGCCGGGCCTGGCAGGCGTACGGCCTGAAGGTGCCGGGCGCCGGCCAGCACACCTCGGCGGCCAACAGCGAGCCGGTCGGCATGGAGCTGGGCAGCGCCGCGGTGCGGCTGTCGCCAGAGGGCGAGGCCGAGGTCGTCTGGGGCCGCAGGCTCGATCCGGCCCGGATGGAGGTGCTCTCCATTCCGCTGCCGTCGTCCGGCCGCCGCTGGGGTGAGGTCGTCCTGCACGACGGGGTGCCGCACGGCGAGCGGGTCACCGCGGCCGGGCCCTCCTACCCGGTCTTCGACGAGATCGAGCTGTGGGCGCCGTCCCCCGTGCCGACCTGGGTGGTGCTGCTCGAAGCGGCCACCGAGGCGGACCGGGACGCGCTGGAGCAGCTGGCGTCCGACGCCGGGTTCGCCGCCGAGGACTGGTCGTCCTCCGTGCGACTGCTCTGCCGGGCCTGCTCGGAGAGCCGCATGGAGAGCGACGAGGGCGACGGCGAGCACCTCGACCCGCACGACCACAGCGAGCCGGGCCATCCGGGCCCGCTGGGCCACCGCACCGCCGGTGAGCTGTGGGTGCCCGAGCGGGAGTGCGGGATAGCGGCACCGGCCGGGCTGGTGCGCGGTCTGCTGGACGGCTGGGTGGCGGACAGCCCGGACAGCCGCGAGTGGCGGGATCTCGAAGAAGTCTGCTGACCGGTGCCCGTAGGCTGTACGGGCACCGGGTCGCGGTGCTCGGGTGCCCGGGCCCCGGAACTGCCGGACGGCCTGGTCTCGGGCAGGGCCGGACTTCGGGCCCAGGGCCGGGTTTCAGGTTTCAGATTTCCGGGTTCTCAGGTTTTCCGGGTTTCAGGTTTTGAGGAAGGCGTACGGCGGACATGGCGCAGCAGGAGACGGACGAGCAGATCAGCGTCGACGACGAGGGTTTCGTCGTGGACACCGAGGACTGTGAGGCGCGCGAGGCGGCGCATCGCGAGCGCGGCACCTCCCGTCCGATCACGGTCGTGGGCAACCCGGTGCTCCACAAGGAGTGCAAGGACGTCACCGAGTTCGACGACGAGCTGGGCCGGCTGATCGACGACATGTTCGCGAGCCAGCGGACGGCGGAGGGCGTCGGCCTGGCCGCCAACCAGATCGGCGTCGACCTCAAGGTCTTCGTCTACGACTGCCCGGACGACGACGGTGTGCGGCACGTGGGCGCCATCTGCAACCCGGTGCTCGAAGAGCTGGCGCCCGAGGACCGGATCCTGGACGACTCCAACGAGGGCTGCCTCTCCGTTCCGACCGCGTACGCCTCGCTGGCCCGCCCGGACTACGCGGTGGTCCGCGGACAGGACGCCGAGGGCAACCCGGTCAAGGTCCGGGGCAGCGGCTACTTCGCCCGCTGCCTCCAGCACGAGACGGACCACCTGTACGGCTACCTGTACATCGACCGGCTCTCGAAGCGGGACCGCAAGGACGCGCTGCGGCAGATGGCGGAGAACACGCCGCGCTACGAGGTCGTGCCGAACGACTGAGCGCGCACCCGGTCTTCACTGCTGGGCCCGGCACCTCGCACGCATCGCGAGGTGCCGGGCCCAGCGGTTTCCACACCGGTCTCCGCACCAGGTTTCCGCGCGGGGACACACCGGTCCCCGCGCCGGTTTCCGCACGGGGACGCGCGTCAACTGCCGTTCATACCTGGGCGGTTGACGCGCGTCGACTCGTCCGACAAGCTCTCTCACCACACTTCCGTCACAGCGGGGAGCCCCACATGCTCAGACGAACCGCACGACTTCTGCTCGGCCTTGTCATGACCATGGCTTTCGCCTTGGGTGGTGCCATGGCGACCGCCGGCACCGCACAGGCCGACGGCTGCTACACCTGGACCCGCACGATGTCCCCCGGCGCCACCGGCAACGATGTCGTCCAGCTCCAGATCCGGGTGGCCGGCTACCCCGGCTACAACTCCGTACTCGCCATCGACGGCTCCTACGGACCGGCCACCACCGCCGCCGTCAAGCGCTTCCAGGCCGCCTACGGCCTCGCCGCCGACGGCATCGCGGGCCCGGCCACCCAGGCCAAGATCTACGAGCTCCAGGACAACGACTGCACCCCGGCGCACTTCACGTACGCCGAACTCAACCACTGCAACAGCACCTGGGCCGGTGGTGCCGTCGCCGCGGGAACCGCCAAGGCCAACGCGCTGAGCACCATGTGGAAGCTGGAGGCGCTGCGCCACGCGCTCGGCGACCGCCCCATCACCGTCAACAGCGGCTTCCGCTCCACGTCCTGCAACAGCGCGGTCGGCGGGGCGTCGAACAGCCGTCATCTGTACGGCGACGCGGCCGACCTCGGCGGGATCGCCTTCTGCACCCTGGCCCAGCAGGCCCGTAACCACGGGTTCAACGGGATCCTCGGCCCGGGTTACCCGAACCACAACGACCACGTCCACGTGAACCAGGGCCCCAGCCACTTCTGGTCCGCGCCCAGCTGCGGCATCTGACACGCGGGTGGGGCCCGCCGGCACCGGCGGGCCCCACCTGTGCGCGGGACGGTCGGGTGGGCTTCGCCGTCAGCCGCGTACCGCCGTCAGCCGCGTACCGCCCGTCGTCTGGACCGCGGCGTCGTCCGCGGCCCGCCGGGTCAGGGAGAGCTGCGAGATGGCGTTGCGCAGGGTCAGCGCCCCGGCCCCGGGCTCCAGCTGCCAGCGCTGGGTGCGCGCCGTCGCCGAACAGGTGCCGAGCGACAGCTCGGCCCCGACCTCCAGCGGCGCACCCAGGTACTTCTTGCCGCGCACCGCGTCCAGGCACTGGTCCGTCCCGGCCGCGCGCACCGTGTAGTACCCGTCGGCGGTCGCCGTCAGCGTCCAGGTGGCCGCGCCGTCGCGGACCAGAAGGACGCCCGGGTCCGCCCCGGGGGCGAGGACCCGCTCCCCGGCGGTCAGCCGGTACGTGCCGTCGGCCAGCGGGGTGCGGTCGGTGTTCGACCAGCCCGGCGCGTGGCCGATCCGTCTGGCCAGCGCCTCGAACCCGTCGTACGTCCCGCTGGGCTTCGGGCCGCCCCAGGTGGCCTGTGCCAGGAAGCGCAGCGGCATGAAGGTCTTCGCCTCCACCTCGTTCTCGGTCTCGGCCGCGGCGCTGTCCGGCCACAGGCTGATCTTGGCCCCGGTGAGGTTCGCCGCCGTCGCGGGCAGGGTCTCGCCCTCGAAGCGCAGCGGGGTCCAGTCGCTCTCGTAGAGCTTCCGGGTCTGCGTGGTGTAGCCGCCGCGCACCAGGTAGAGGGCGTAGGCGGAGTTCATGACCGGGCGGCCCTCGGCGAGCAGCGAGGACGGCTTCTGGATGGCGCCGCCGCCCAGCCAGTGCTCGACGGTGATGTCACGGTTCAGCGGGACCACGCCGTTCCGGCCCGCCAGACCGTCGTTCCAGACGCGCAGCGACCGGCCGCCGGCCTTCACGTGCTCGTCGACCTGGTTGATGAAGTCGACGAAGAGGTCGTCGGGGGTCGCGTCCGCACCGAACTTCGCGGTCGCGGCGGTCTGCAGCTGCGGATAGTTCGGGTACGAGGAGCCGATCATGTACTCGTCCGCGCCCATGTGCCAGGAACGGGTGTCCCACACCTCCAGCGCCTCGTCGACCATCGAGGTGTAGTACGCGAGCGCCTCGGGCCGGGAGATGTCGAGCCGGGGCGGGGAGGCGATGCCGTCCTTGTCCTTGAGCTGGAGCTCCGGGTGGTTCTCCAGATAGGTGTCCATGTGGCCGGGGGAGTTGATCTCCGGCACCAGCTCGACGTGGTACTTCTTCGCCAGCGCGACCAGGGTGCGGACCTGCGGCTTCGTGTAGTAGCCCCAGAACGCCGACGCCGGGTCGGTGTCGCTCCTGACCTTGGCCTCGATCCACAGCTGGTTGAGCTTCTGGGACGCCATGTCCTTCAGCAGCCGCTCGAACCACGGGATGGACACGTTGATGTAGCAGGCGCAGACACCGACGCCGCGCTCCCGGTACGCCGGCACGTCGGTCGCCGAACCGCGTGCGGCCCTGCCGTCGTCGTTCAGCAACTGCAGGACGGTCCGGGAGCCGTAGAAGACACCGGTGGAGGTCGCGGCCGTGACGGTGACCCGGTCGCCGACGTCGAGCCGGTAGCCCTCCGCGCCCAACGAGCCCTTCAGGGACGGGTCCTGGCGCAGTACGACATCGCCGGTACGGGCCGCCGCGGCACCCCGTGACACCGAGGCCCGCCCGGAGGTGGCCAGCTCACCGGCGAATCGGCGCGCGTCGGCGGTCGTACGGCTGTCGCGCACCCCGTCCAGCACGATGCGTGCCCGGTCGGCCAGCGTGAACTCGCCCTCCGCGGGCTGCCATTGCCGCAGCGAGGGCAGCACTTCGGGCGGGGGTGCGGCCGAGGCGGTGTCCCCGGCCGCCGCGCTCTGCCAGGGCAGCAGCGCGGCGGCGAGCGCGGCCACCACGGCCCCGATGGTCCTTCGTCTTGTCATCTGCATGTCCATGCCGATGACCCTCTTGGGTCGGCCGGGTCGCGGTCCATGGACAGGTGTGGCGAAGAGTTGGACGATCGACCCGACGTCAGACCTGTGACGCATGATGTGCAGCTCAGGCCGCGCCGGCCATCGTGGTCGGGCCACGGAAGGTGCGGCGGTACGCATTGGGCGTGGTGTCCAAGGAGCGTACGAACTGGTGGCGCAGGGCGGCGGCGGTCCCGAACCCGGTGCGCCCGGCGATCGTGTCCACCGTTTCATCGGATGTCTCCAGCAGGTGTTGCGCCAGCAGTACCCGCTGGCGCAGCAGCCAGCGGTACGGAGTGGTGCCCGTCTCCTGCTGGAAGCGGCGGGCGAAGGTGCGCGGCGACATGTGGGCCTGGGCGGCGAGCTGCTCGACGGTCATCTCCTGGTCGAGGTGGCGCTCCATCCAGACCAGCGTCTCGCCGACGGTGTCGCAGGAGGTGCGGGGCAGCGGCCGCTCGATGTACTGCGCCTGGCCGCCGTCCCGGTGCGGCGGCACCACCATGCGGCGGGCGAGCGCGTTGGCGGCGTCCGGGCCGTACGCCTGCCGGACGAGATGAAGGCAGGCGTCGATCCCGGCCGCCGTGCCCGCCGAGGTGATGACCTGGCCCTCGTCCACGTACAGCACGTCGGGCTGGACGACGGCCCGGGGGAAGCGGCGGGCCAGCGCCGCCGCGTGGCGCCAGTGGGTGGTGCAGCGGCGCCCGTCCAGCAGCCCGGCCGCGCCGAGCACGTACGCGCCGGAGCAGACGCTCATCACCCTGGCCCCCCGGTCCACGGCCCGGCGCAGTGCGTCGAGGACCTCCTCGGGGTACTCCCGGTCGCTGAAGTGGCTGCCGGCCGGTACGGCGATCAGGTCGGCCTCGTCCAGCCGGTCGAGGCCGTGCGGCGTACTGATGGTGAAACCGGCGTGGGTCCGCAGCACCGGGCCCTCGGCGGAGACCACGGCGAAGTCGTGGACCGGCAGTCCCTGGTCGCTGCGGTCGAGTCCGAAGACCTCGCACAGCACGCCGAGTTCGAAGGGGTGGACCTCGTCGAGCAGCAGAACGGCGACATTTTTCAGCATGGCGCCAGTGTGGCAGTAATTCGATGCTCCATGACAGTCCTGCCACTGCCGCAATGTGCCCGCGCGAACGAGAGTAGAGCCATGAACACATTCCAGAACGTCCTGGGCATAGCCGCACTTATCGCCCTCTTCCTGCTGCCCGCCCTCGCCGGGCTCGCCCGTGAGCGCCGCATCGACCGCGAGCTGCGCGCCGCACAACGGGCCCGGAGCGACGGACCCCCGCAAACGGCGGGCGCCGCGCGGCCCGTCACGGCCGCGCGGCGCCCCTACCTCCGAAGCTGGGCCAGGATCTAGAAGTCGTCGTCGAAGGCGACCGAGCCCTCCACCGCCACCTGGTACGCGGACGGCCGGCGCTCGAAGAAGTTCGTCAGCTCCTGCACGCCCTGGAGCTCCATGAACGAGAACGGGTTCTCCGAGCCGTACACCGCCGGGAAGCCCAGCCGGGTGAGCCGCTGGTCGGCGACGCACTCCAGGTACTGCCGCATCGACTCGGTGTTCATGCCGGGCAGCCCGTCACCGCACAGATCGCGGCCGAACTGCAGCTCCGCCGCCACGGCCTCCTTCAGCATGTCGGTGACCTGCTGCTGGAGCTCGTCGTCGAAGAGGTCCGGCTCCTCCTTGCGGACGGTGTCCACGACCTCGAACGCGAAGTTCATGTGCATCGTCTCGTCACGGAACACCCAGTTGGTGCCCGTGGCGAGACCGTGCAGCAGGCCCCGCGAGCGGAACCAGTAGACGTACGCGAACGCGCCGTAGAAGAACAGCCCCTCGATGCACGCCGCGAAGCAGATCAGGTTCAGCAGGAAACGGCGGCGGTCGGCCTTCGTCTCCAGGCGTTCGATCTTCTCGACCGAATCCATCCACTTGAAGCAGAACTGCGCCTTCTCGCGGATCGACGGGATCTCCTCGACCGCGTCGAACGCCGCCGCGCGGTCGTCCGGGTCGGGCAGGTAGGTGTCCAGCAGCGTCAGATAGAACTGGACGTGCACGGCCTCCTCGAACAGCTGCCGCGACAGGTACAGCCGCGCCTCGGGGGAGTTGATGTGCTTGTACAGCGTCAGCACGAGGTTGTTGGAGACGATCGAGTCGCCCGTCGCGAAGAACGCGACCAGCCGGCCGATCATGTGCTGCTCACCGGGGGACAGCTTGGCGAGGTCGGCGACGTCGGAGTGCAGGTCGACCTCCTCCACCGTCCAGGTGTTCTTGATCGCGTCCCGGTAGCGCTCGTAGAAGTCCGGGTAGCGCATCGGCCGCAGGGTCAGCTCGAAGCCCGGGTCCAGCAGGTTCTTCTCGGAGTTGGTGGAGCTCATTACTGGCAGGCCTCGCAGGACTCGGGGTTTTCGAGGGAGCAGGCGATCGCGTCCGCGTCGGGCGCCGAGCCCTGCTGTACGGGGATGGGGGCGGCGGCCGCCGCCTGGCCGGAGGCGGCACGGGCGATCCGGGTCGCCGGGCGCGAGCGCAGGTAGTACGTCGTCTTCAGCCCCTGCTTCCAGGCGTACGCGTACATCGAGGAGAGCTTGCCGATGGTCGGCGTCTCCAGGAACAGGTTCAGCGACTGGCTCTGGTCCAGGAACGGCGTACGGGCCGCCGCCATGTCGATCAGGCCGCGCTGCGGGATCTCCCACGCGGTGCGGTACAGCGCCCGCACATCCTCGGGGATCCAGGCGAAGCCCTGCACCGAGCCACTGGCCTCGCGCAGCGCCTCACGGGTGCGCGCGTCCCACACCCCGAGCTGCTTCAGCTCGTCCACCAGGTACGCGTTGACCTGGAGGAACTCACCGCTGAGCGTCTCGCGCTTGAAGAGGTTGGAGACCTGCGGCTCGATGCACTCGTAGACACCCGCGATCGAGGCGATCGTCGCCGTCGGCGCGATGGCGAGCAGCAGCGAGTTGCGCATCCCGCTCTTCGCGACCCGGGCGCGCAGCGCCTCCCACCGCTCCGGCCAGTTCAGCTCGGTGTCGTAGTGGTCGGGGTGCAGCACACCGCGCGCGGCACGTGTCCGCTCCCAGGCCGGCAGCGGGCCCGAGCGCTCCGCGAGCTCGCAGGACGACTCGTACGCGGCGAGCATGATCCGCTCGGAGATCTTCGTGGAGAGCGCGCGGGCCTCGGGGGAGTCGAAGGGCAGCCGCAGCTTGAAGAAGACGTCCTGAAGACCCATGGCGCCCAGGCCCACCGGGCGCCACTTGGCGTTGGAGCGGCCGGCCTGCTCGGTCGGGTAGAAGTTGATGTCGACGACCCGGTCCAGGAAGGTCACGGCGGTGCGGACGGTGGCGTCCAGCCGCTCCCAGTCGATGGCGCCGTCGGCGACGAACGCGCCGAGGTTGACCGAGCCCAGGTTGCAGACCGCCGTCTCGCCGTCGTCGGTGACTTCGAGGATCTCGGTGCACAGGTTCGACGAGTGGACGACGGTGCCCGGCTCGGCGGTCTGGTTCGCGGTCCGGTTGGAGGCGTCCTTGAACGTCATCCAGCCCTGGCCGGTCTGGGCGAGAGTGCGCATCATCCGGCCGTACAGCTCACGGGCCGGGATCGTCCTGCGGGCCAGGCCCTGGGCCTCGGCGGCCCGGTACGCGGCGTCGAACTCGTCGCCCCACAGGTCGACCAGGCCGGGCACGTCGGCGGGCGAGAACAGCGACCAGTCGCCGTCCGCGTCGACCCGGCGCATGAACTCGTCCGGGATCCAGTGCGCCAGGTTGAGGTTGTGGGTACGCCGCTGGTCCTCACCGGTGTTGTCGCGCAGCTCCAGGAACTCCTCGATGTCCGCGTGCCAGGTCTCCAGGTAGACGGCGGCGGCGCCCTTGCGGCGGCCCCCCTGGTTGACCGCGGCGACGGAGGCGTCGAGCGTCTTCAGGAACGGCACGATGCCGTTGGAGTGCCCGTTGGTGCCCCGGATCAGCGAACCGCGGGAGCGGATGCGGGAGTACGACAGACCGATGCCGCCCGCGTGCTTCGAGAGCCGGGCCACCTGGTGGTAGCGGTCGTAGATCGAGTCGAGCTCGTCCAGCGGGGAGTCCAGCAGATAGCAGGAGGACATCTGCGGGTGCCGGGTGCCGGAGTTGAAGAGCGTGGGGGAGGAGGGCAGGTAGTCGAGCCGGCTCATCAGCCCGTACAGCGCCGCCACTTCGTCCAGGGCGCGCTGCGAATCGTCCTCGGCCAGCCCGGCCGCGACCCGCAGCATGAAGTGCTGGGGCGTCTCGACGACCTGGCGGGTGTGCGGGTGGCGCAGCAGATAGCGGCTGTGCAGGGTCCGCAGCCCGAAGTAGCCGAAGCGGTCGTCCGCGCCGTCGGCCAGCGAACGCTCCACCAGCGCGTCGAGGGCGGCCGCGTGCCGGGCGACGAACTCGGCGGTCCGGTCCGCGATCAGGCCCTCGCGGTGGCCGACGGCGACCGAGGCGGAGAAGGAGACCGCGCCCTGGCCGGCCGCCTCGTCCGCGATGGCGAGGGTCAGCAGCCGGGCGGCGAGCCGGGAGTAGGCGGGGTCCTCGGAGATCAGCCCCGCGGCGGCCTCGGTGGCCAGCGCCCGCAGCTCGGCCTCGTCGGCGCGGGCGCTGCGGCCGCGCAGTGCGGCGGCGGCGACCCGGCCGGGGTCGGTGTCGGGCAGGTCGGCGGTCAGATCGGTCAGGGTCCGCAGCAGTGCGGTTCCCGGTCCGTCCTGTGCGGCGGCCTCGGACTCGGCTGCGGCGGACGCGGCGACTGATGCCGGATCGGCTGGCGCGATGGTCACGTGGTGCTCTCCCTCGCTCGGCTCGGGGCCGGCGGGGATCGGGGCAGCCCTGCGGGCGCGCGGACCCGGAGCAGGGCAGCGCTTCGCACGGCGTCCACCGGCCCAACCGCGAGGCCCGGACGTCTGGGCATCCGGTTCGGTCGAGCCGGATGCGCTGCCGGCAGGTCATCGGACTGACTCGGGGGTGCACAAAAGCGCACTGAATACACCGTTGCGGGACAGTTCCGGATTCGCACCGGATTCCCCTGCGGCGACAGCGAGGACGAGCATACATGTGGGGGCTGCCCGAAGAGGCAGCCCCCACATGTTGTGTCGGTCGGCAAACGCCGGGACCACAGGATGCGTTCTGCGGCCCTTTCGGACAGACGGCGGACGGCCCGTCGCACCCCTTGGGGAAAGGGGCTCGACGGGCCGTCCGCAGGCCGTGGGGCGCGGTCGTCAGTGGCCGCCCGGAGCGCCCGCCGTGGCCGGCGGGAGTTCCGCCTCGACACCCGGGTCGCCCGCGTCGGCGGTGTAGTCGGCCGGGGAGGTCTCGTCGGTCCCGGCGGGTGCCTTCACGGCGTTCAGGACGAAGGTGAGCACCACCGTCACCACCACGTTCAGCACGAACGCGGTGAGGCCGATGTAGCCGATCTCGCCGATCCCGGGGATCTCCTTGGACGAGCCGCCGAAGTGCTTCTGGGTCGGCGAGGCGACCCCGTACGCGGCCACCGTCCCGTACACCATGCCGACCGCCCAGCCGGCGAGCAGCGCCCAGCGGTGGAACCAGCGGGTGAACAGGCCGCCGACCAGGGCCGGCATCGTCTGCAGGATCCAGATGCCGCCGAGCAGCTGGAAGTTGATTGCGACCGTCTTGTCCATGGTGAGGACGAAGGCGAGTGCGCCGACCTTGACCAGCAGCGACACCAGCTTGGAGACCTTGGTCTCCTGCTCCGGGGTCGCGTCCGGCTTCAGGAAGTCCTTGTAGATGTTGCGGGTGAACAGGTTCGCCGCGGCGATCGACATGATCGCGGCGGGCACCAGCGCACCGATGCCGATGGCGGCGAACGCGACGCCCGCGAACCAGTCCGGGAACATGTTCTCGAACAGCTGCGGGATGGCCAGCTGTCCGTTGTCCACCTTGATCCCGGCGGCGATGGCCATGAAGCCGAGCAGTGCCAGCAGGCCCAGCATCAGCGAGTACAGCGGCAGGATCGTGGTGTTGCGCCGGATCACGTTCCGGCTGCGGCTGGAGAGCGTCGCCGTGATCGAGTGCGGATACATGAACAGCGCCAGTGCCGAGCCCAGCGCCAGGGTGGCGTAACCCCATTGGCCCGCCTCGCCCGGTGCGAGCGCGCCGCGCGGCTTGCCGGTGGCCGGGTTGGTCTGCGAGAACGCCTCGTTCGCCTTGGCGAAGATGTCGTCGAAGCCGCCGAGCTTGATCGGGATGTAGATGATCGCCACCGCGATGACCAGGTAGATCAGCCCGTCCTTGACGAAGGCGATCAGCGCGGGCGCCCGGAGCCCGGACGAGTAGGTGTACGCGGCGAGCACCGCGAACGCGATCAGCAGCGGCAGGTCCTTGATGAACCAGTGGGTGGTCTCGCCGCCGCCGACGCCCATCACGTCCAGCACCGCCTGGATGCCGACCAGTTGGAGTGCGATGTACGGCATCGTGGCGAGGATGCCGGTGACGGCGACCGCCAGTGACAGGCCCTTGGAGCCGAACCGCCCGCGGACGAAGTCCGAGGTGGTGACGTACCCGTGCTTGTGCGAGACCGACCACAGCCGCGGCAGGAAGGTGAAGATCAGCGGGTACACCAGGATCGTGTACGGCACGGCGAAGAAGCCCGCCGCGCCCGCCGCGTAGATCGCCGCGGGCACGGCGACGAAGGTGTACGCGGTGTACAGGTCGCCGCCGAGCAGGAACCAGGTGACCCAGGTGCCGAAGGAACGGCCGCCCAGGCCCCATTCGTCGAGGCTGGCCTCGTTCTCGGCCTTGCGCCACCGCGCCGCCAGGAAGCCCATGACCGTGACGGCCACGAAGAAGAAGACGAAGACGCCGAGCGCGACGCCGTTCACACCGTCCTTCATGCCGACGCACCTCCCTTGCGGGCGCGCTGGTCACGCTGCCACAGCTTGTACGCGACCATCGTGAGCGCGGTGGAGATCAGCACCCAGAGCATCTGGTACCAGTAGAAGAACGGAATGCCGATGAAGGTGGGGTCCACCTTCGCGTACGAACTCACCCAGAGCATCGCCACGAACGGCGCGACGAGACAGAGGGCGATGACCACCCGCACCGGTGTGACGGTGGGTGGTTTTCCTTCGGGTTCTGCTGGCATGTGGCGACTCCGTCCCCTCGCTGAGCACCTTGTAATGCGCAGGAAATCTAGGGGAGGTTTCCGGTCACCGTCACCCCCCGTCCGCATTGCGGTCCGGCAACGGTCGGCCGAGTGGGTATGCATGCTCGAAATCCGGCCAAATATGCGGGTGTTGGTCCGTACCAAGGTGTGCGAAAGGCCCCCGCGGAGTGACGCGTTCCACGGGGGCCGATCGAGGGTACGGACTCAGTCCGTGGGCCGCTTCAGGCGCGCCACGAACTTGTACCGGTCGCCGCGGTAGACCGAGCGCACCCACTCCACCGGTTCGCCCTGCCCGTCGAGCGAGTGCCGGGAGAGCATCAGCATCGGCAGGCCCACGTCCGTACCGAGCAGCCCGGCCTCGCGCGGGGTGGCCAGCGAGGTCTCGATGGTCTCCTCGGCCTCGGCCAGCCGTACGTCGTACACCTCCGCCAGCGCGGTGTAGAGGGAGGTGTACTTCACCAGCGAACGGCGCAGCGCCGGGAAGCGTTTGGCCGAAAGGTGGGTGGTCTCGATCGCCATCGGCTCACCGCTGGCGAGTCGCAGCCGCTCGATCCGCAGCACCCGGCCGCCCGCGGTGATGTCGAGCAGCCCCGCCAGGGTGTCGTCGGCCGTCACGTAGCCGATGTCCAGCAGCTGGGAGGTCGGCTCCAGGCCCTGGGCGCGCATGTCCTCGGTGTACGAGGTGAGTTGCAGGGCCTGCGAGACCTTCGGCTTGGCCACGAAGGTGCCCTTGCCCTGGATGCGCTCCAGCCGGCCCTCGACGACCAGCTCCTGGAGTGCCTGGCGCACGGTGGTGCGCGAGGTGTCGAACTCGGCGGCCAGGGTCCGCTCCGGCGGCACGGGGGTGCCCGGCGGCATGGTGTCCGTCATGTCGAGCAGATGTCGCTTCAGCCGGTAGTACTTCGGGACGCGCGCCGTCCGTGTGGCCGCGCCCGTCTCGTTCTCCGTACTGCCCCCGTCGGCACCCATGGTCCGCCCTCCCGGCGCTTGCGTTGCTGCCGTCACCGGCTCCTCCGTCTGTCGCGGCTCACATGGTGGCACGGTCCGGTCACGGCTGGTCGCCCTCCCTTAGGTGTCGGTCCTATAACGGACGCGAGTGCACTTCTTATACACCCTTGACACCCCTAAAGGTCTAGGCCAAGCTCCCCGTACTGGTCTAAACCATTAAAGACCAGGTCCAGCCCCAGCAGTACTCGTCGAATGTCTTCGCGGTGGGCGGGGTTGCAGTATCCCTGAGGAGGGTTTGGCGTGAAGCGCAAGCTCATCGCGGCGATCGGCGTCGCGGGCATGATGATCGGCCTCGCGGCGTGCGGGTCCGACGACGGCGGCGACAGCGGCAAGAAGGCCGGTCCGGACGCGTACAAGGGCCAGACCCTGACGGTGTGGACGATGTCCGGCTCGAACCCGGACGGGTGGACCAAGAAGGTCACCGAGGAGTTCGAGAAGAAGACCAAGGCCAAGCTGAAGATCGAGGTCCAGGACTGGAACGGCATCCAGCAGAAGGTCACCACCGCCCTCTCCGAGTCCAACCCGCCGGACGTCCTGGAGATCGGCAACACCCAGACCCCCGCGTACGCCAAGACCGGCGGCCTCGCCGACCTCGGTGACCTGAAGAAGGAGATCGGCTCCGCCTGGGCCGACGGCGTCAACCAGCCCTCCGTCTTCGACGGCAAGCAGTACGCCCTGCCGTGGTACGTGGGCAACCGCGTCGTCATGTACAACAAGAAGGTCTTCAAGGACGCCGGCATCACCGAGACGCCGAAGACCCGCGCCGACCTCTTCAAGGCCTTCGAGGCCATCGAGAAGAAGGGCGACGCCGAGCCGATCTACCTGCCCGGCCAGAACTGGTACTTCTTCGACGGCCTGCTCGTCGGCAAGGACGTCTCGCCGGTCAAGAAGGAAGGCGACAAGTACGTCTCCAACCTGGCCGACCCGAAGGTCGCCGAGGCCATGGACGTCTACAAGCAGTACCAGGCCTTCTCCAAGGCCCCCAAGGACAAGGACGAGGCCACCCCGCAGCAGGCCGAGGTCTTCGCCAAGGGCAAGACCGGCGCCATCATCGCGATGGGCTACGAGGCCGGCACGGCCATCAAGGCCAACCCGAAGCTCAAGGACGACATCGGCTTCTTCACCATCCCCGGTGAGACGGCCGACAAGCCCGAGGGCGTCTTCCTCGGCGGCTCGAACCTCGCCGTGGCCGCGGGCAGCAAGAACCAGGACCTGGCCAAGGAGTTCCTGAAGATCGCGCTCTCCGAGGAGAACGACGGCGCGCTCATCAAGGAGGCCGGCTGGTCCCCGAAGAACGACGCCATGCAGAAGTACACCGTCGGCCAGCCCGCCGCCGAGGCCGCCGGTCCGGCCGCCGCCAAGTCCGGTGGCACCACGCCGCTGATCCCGGAGTGGGCGCCGGTCGAGAACCCGCCGAACCCGATCAAGACCTACATGACATTGGTTCTGCAGGGCAAGTCGCCCGCCGACGCCGCCAAGCAGGTCGAGGGCGAGCTCAACAAGCGCCTCAGCCAGCAGCAGTAGTGCAGTAGCGCGTCCCGCGCCGGGGCGGCGGGTCCCGACCCGCCGCCCCGGCTGTACGCACCGTTCCGTGTAGGGCTTTGTTGGAAGAGATGGCGAGCATGGCAGTGCAGACCGAACCCTCGGATGTGGCCAGGACGGCCGCAGTCCGCGGGCAGGACGGGAAACCACCCGTCGGGCAGCACGGGGGCAGCAAGCGGAAGCCGGGCATCGGCGCAGCGCCGTACCTGTTGATGGTCCCCGCACTAGCGGTGACGGCGCTCTTCCTCGGGTATCCCCTGGTGAAGAACGTCCTGCTGTCGTTCCAGAACCTCAATATGGGACAGCTGATCCAGCATGTCACCGAGTGGAACGGCTTCAAGAACTACCAGGAGATCCTCACCGGTGAGGACTTCTGGAGAGTCACGCTCCGCACGATCGTGTTCACCGGCGTCAACGTCGTCCTGACCATGGTCTTCGGCACCCTGATCGGACTGCTGCTCGCCCGCCTCGGCAAGAGGATGCGGTTCACCCTGATGATCGGCCTGGTGCTCGCCTGGGCGATGCCGGTCGTGGCCGCGTCCACCGTGTTCCAGTGGCTGTTCGCCTCGCGCTTCGGCGTGGTCAACTACGTGCTGGACCACCTCGGCTGGCACTCGATGGCCGAGTACAACTGGACCGGATCGCAGTTCTCCACGTTCTTCGTGGTCACCCTGCTGATCGTCTGGCAGTCCATCCCGTTCGTGGCGATCAACCTGTACGCGGCGACCACGACGATCGCCAAGGAACTGTACGAGGCCGCCTCGCTCGACGGCGCCGGCGTCTGGAAGAGCTTCACCTCGGTGACGTTCCCGTTCCTGCGGCCCTTCCTCTACGCCACGACCTTCCTCGAAGTCATCTGGATCTTCAAGGCGTTCCCGCAGATCTTCACCCTCAACGAGGGCGGCCCCAACCGCCTCACCGAGACCCTGCCGGTCTACGCCTTCGTCGAAGGCGTCGGCAACCAGCACTACGGCATGGGCGCGGCGATCTCGCTGCTGACCATCCTGATCATGCTGGGGCTGACCTCGTACTACCTCCGCATCGTTCTCAAGCAAGAGGAGGACGAGCTGTGAAGCGCTCACTGTTCGGCCGCATCTGGCCCAACGCGACGGCGATCATCCTCTTCGTCGGCCTGGTCTTCCCCGTCTACTGGATGTTCAGCACGGCGTTCAAGCCGACCGGCGACATCATCACCGAGACGCCCGTCTGGTTCCCGACCGACGTCACGTTCGAGCACTTCAAGACGGCGTACAACGCACCGAACTTCCTGAAACTGGTCGGGAATTCGCTCACCGTCACCCTGCTCGCCGTGACCTTCTCGCTGATCATCGCGCTCTTCGCGTCGTTCGCGCTGGCCCGGATGCGGTTCAAGGGCCGCAAGGGCATGATCCTGGTCTTCATGATCGCCCAGATGGCGCCGTGGGAAGTCATGGTCATCGCGATCTACATGCTGGTCCGCGACGCGGACATGCTCAACAGCCTGGTCCCGCTGACCCTCTTCTACATGGTGATGGTCCTCCCCTTCACGGTCCTGACGCTGCGCGGTTACGTTGCCGCGGTGCCCAAGGAACTGGAGGAGTCCGCCATGGTCGACGGCTGCACCCGCCCGCAGGCGTTCGTCAAGGTGATCCTGCCGCTGCTCGCCCCCGGTCTGATGGCCACCTCGCTCTTCGGCTTCATCACCGCGTGGAACGAATTCCCGCTGGTCCTCATCCTCAACAAGGACCCCGAGGCCAAGACGCTGCCGCTCTGGCTCTCCCAGTTCCAGAGCCAGTTCGGCGACGACTGGGGCGCCACCATGGCGGCGGCCTCGATCTTCGCCATCCCGATCCTCATCCTGTTCGTCTTCCTGCAGCGCAAGGCCGTCAGCGGCCTCACCGACGGTGCCGTGAAGGGATAACGCCGCCATGACCACCCTGATATCCGCCACGGACACCCTCACCCGCGACGCGCTCGCCGTCCTGCAGCCCGGCTTCACCGGCACCACCGCCCCGGACTGGGTGCTGCGCCGGGTCGACGAAGGGCTCGCCTCCGTCGCCCTGTTCGGCCGCAACATCCGGACGCCCGAGCAGGTGACCGCGCTCACCGCCCAGCTCAGGGCCGGGCGCGAGGACCTCCTCGTCGCCATCGACGAGGAGGGCGGTGACGTCACCCGCCTCGAAGTGCGCACCGGCTCCTCGTTCCCCGGCAATCTCGCCCTCGGCCACGTCGACGACCTCGCCCTGACCCGCGCGGTCGCCCAGGAGCTCGGCCGTCGGCTCGCCGAATGCGGCGTCAACCTCAACTGGGCGCCCTCCGCGGACGTCAACTCCAACCCGGGCAACCCGATCATCGGCGTACGGTCCTTCGGCGCCGACACCGGACTCGTGGCCCGGCACACCGCCGCGTACATCGAGGGCCTCCAGGCCGCCGGGGTCGCCGCCTGCACCAAGCACTTCCCGGGGCACGGCGACACCGCGATCGACTCGCACCACGCGATGCCGCGCATCGACGTGGACCTGGAGACCCTGCACGCCCGTGAGCTGGTGCCCTTCCGGGCCGCCATCGCGGCGGGCACCAAGTGCGTGATGAGCGCGCACATCCTGCTGCCGGCGCTCGACCCGGACCGCCCCGCCACGGTCAGCCCGCAGATCCTCACCGGCCTGCTGCGCCAGGAGCTGGGCTACGACGGCCTGATCGTCACCGACGCCGTGGAGATGCAGGCCATCGCCGCGACCTACGGCATCGAGCGGGGCTCCGTCCTGGCGATCGCCGCGGGGGCCGACGCGCTGTGCGTCGGCGGCGGCCTGGAGGACGACGGCACGGTGCTGCGGCTGCGCGACGCGCTGGTCCGGGCGGTGCGCAGCGGTGAACTCCCCGAGGAGCGGCTCGCGGACGCGGCCGCACGGGTACGCGCCCTCGCGTCCTGGACGCAGGGAGTCAAGGGGACCGGTTCGGGGCCGGGTGCGGCAACGCAGGAGGGGACCGCGCCCGGCACCGGAATCGGCTCCGACATCGGCCTGGTCGCCGCCCGCCGGGCGGTGCTGGTGACCGGATCCGCCGCCCCGCTCACCGAGCCCGCGTACGTCGCCGCGTTCACCTCCGCCTCGAACATCGCCGTCGGCGACGAGACCCCGTGGGGCGTCGCCGCGGAGCTGGGCCGGCTGCTGCCGGGCACGGAGACCGACACGTACAGCAGCGAGACCGAGGCGCCCGCCGCCGCGGTGCTGCGGGCCGCGGGGGAGCGGCGCGTCGTCGTGGTGGTCCGTGACGTCCACCGGCACGCCTGGATGGGCGAGGCGCTCGATGCCCTGGTGGCCGAGCGACCCGACACGGTCGTCGTCGAGATGGGCGTACCGCAGGCGGCTCCCCGGGGCGCCCTGCACATCGCCACCCACGGCGCGGCCCGGGTCTGCGGCCTCGCGGCGGCGGAGATCGCCGTCAGGGGCACGGACGGCCCGACGGCCTGAGCGCCGGGCGTGATGCGGGGCCGGGGGGCCGCACCACGCCCGGACAGGCCCATGGCGGCATACGAGAGGGCCGGGGCACCCAGCGTGGGTGCCCCGGCCCTCTCGTATGCGTCCGGAAGTCCTACAGCCCCTGCCACGCCGGCTTGGCCGCGTACGTGGCGCGGAAGTAGTCCGCCAGCTTCAGCTTCGACGCGGCGGCCTCGTCGACCACCACCGTCGCGTGCGGGTGCAGCTGGAGCGCCGAGGCGGGCACGACCGCGGCGACCGGTCCCTCCACCGTCTGCGCCACGGCGTCCGCCTTGCCCTCTCCGGTGGCGAGCAGGATCGGGTGGCGGGACTCCAGGATGGTGCCGATGCCCTGGGTGATCACGTGGTGCGGCACCTGCGAGATGTCGTCGTCGAAGAAGCGCGCGTTGTCGATCCGGGTCTGCTCGGTGAGCGTCTTGATCCGGGTGCGGGAGGCGAGCGAGGAGCACGGCTCGTTGAAGCCGATGTGCCCGTCGGTGCCGATGCCGAGGAGCTGGAGGTCCACGCCGCCGGCCTCGGCGAGCGCCTTGTCGTACGCCAGGCAGGCCGCCTGGACGTCCTCGGCGCTGCCGTCCGGGCCCATGAAGGACGCCTCGGACAGGCCGAGCGGTTCGACGACCTCGCGCAGCACCACCGAGCGGTAGGACTCGGGGTGGCCCGCGGGCAGCCCGACGTACTCGTCGAGCTGGCAGATGCGGGCACGGGAGGCGTCGACGGCACCGGAGCGGACCTTGGCCGCCAGCGCCTGGTAGATGGGCAGCGGGGTCGAGCCGGTGGCAACGCCGAGAAGGGCGTCGGGCTTGCGGCTCAGCAGGGCGCCGATGGCCTCCGCGATGAGTTCGCCGCCTGCCTTGGCGTCCGGGACGATGACAACTTCCACGCGGGGCCTGCCGATCTGAAGAGTGAAGTCAGGTGGTATAGACCAATCGTCTCCCAATCTAGCAGACCCGGCCGACCCGGGCACGGCGGTCGTACCGTCCCGGCCGCGGTCCGCCGGCGGCCGTCCGGGGCTCCGTGGCCGACTGGCTGCACGGCCCGCTCGCCATGGTCGACAACTTCTCCCCGGTGATCGCCGTGGTCACCGACGGCCGGGGCGGTGGAGGGGCTCCAGCCGGTCCTGGACCGGCTGCGCGGCCGGGGCGCGGACCTCTTCGCGGTCGGCCCCGAGGCCCAGGTCGCGGCGGCCTCCGCGGACTTCGTGCTGCCGACGGCCGGGGTGGCGGAGGAGCTCCAGCCGGTGCTGGAGATCCTTCCGCTGCAGATGCCGGTGTACGAGGTGGCCATCGTCCGGGGCCAGGACCCGGATGCGCCGCCCGCCCTGGCCGAGGTCACCGGGACCCGCTGACCGCCCGGAGCGGGCCGGGGCCGGCCGAGTACGGGGGAGCGGCCCGGAAAGGCACCGGCCGGACGCAGGAGAAGGCCCCGGAAACACCCGCGGGCCACGGCGCCGGGACGGGACCCTCAGCCCGTCCGGCACCGCAGCCCGGAGCAAGGCCGGCCATCACGGCCGGACCGGTCGGCCGGCGGTGTGCGGTGCCCCCGGCCGGGGAGAGGTACCGGCGCGGTCAGGGCAGAGAGCGCGGTACCTCGATCCGCCCTCCTGTGCGGGGAGAGCGGAAGCTCTGTCTTCAGCATTGTGGACTAGACCATTCGCCCGTGTCCATCCATCGGAGCGCCGAAATTTTCCGCACTCCTTACCTTCTTCTTTTTACCTTCCCCCTTGCACGTACCGTCCGGACGTCCGGTTCGGAACCATTGCCCGTCCGCGGGTACGCTCGCACACGTGCCCTCCATGAACGACCTCGTCCGCCAGCACACAGCCCTCGGTGACACCGATCTGGAGTGGCTGCATCTGCTGGTCTCGGAGTGGCAGCTGCTCTCCGACCTGTCCTTCGCCGACCTGGTGCTCTGGGTTCCCACCCGCGACGGTACCCGCTATGTGTCGGTGGCCCAGATGCGCCCCAACACCGGCCCCACCTCGTACCAGGACGACATGGTCGGACACCTGGTTCCGCGTGGCCGCCGCCCGCTGCTGGACGCGGCGCTGGACGAGGGCCGGATCGTGCGCGAGGGCGACCCGGAGTGGCGCGAGGAGGTGCCCGTACGGGTCGAGTCGATCCCCGTACGCAGGGAGGGGCGGGTCCTCGGCGTGATCGCCCGCAACACCAACCTGCTCACCGTCCGCACCCCGTCCAGGCTGGAGCTCACCTACCTCCAGTCGGCCTCCGACCTGGCCCAGATGATCGCCGCGGGGTCCTTCCCCTTCCCGGGCCAGCAGGTCGACATGGACGCGTCGCCGCGGGTGGGTGACGGCCTGATCAGACTGGACGCCGACGGGGTCGTCCAGTACGCCAGCCCCAACGGCCTCTCCGCGTACCACCGCCTCGGCCTCGCCTCCGATCTGGTCGGCCAGCACCTGGGCGGCATCACCGCCGAACTCGCCCCCTCCCGGGGCCCGGTGGACGAGGCCCTGGTCAAACTGGCCAGCGGCTACGCGCCCCGGGAGTTCGAGGTCGAGTGCGCCGGTGGGGTGATCCAGCTCCGGGCGATCCCGCTCAAGCCCAAGGGTGTCCGCATCGGCTCCCTCGTCCTGCTCCGGGACGTCACCGAACTCCGTCGCCGCGAACGCGAGTTGATCACCAAGGACGCCACCATCCGGGAGATCCATCACCGGGTGAAGAACAACCTCCAGACCGTGGCCGCCCTGTTGCGGCTCCAGGCCCGGCGGATGGACTCGGTACGGGGCCGCGAGGCGCTCAACGAGGCGGTACGGCGCGTCGGTTCGATCGCCATCGTCCATGAGACGCTGTCCCAGAATCTGGACGAGCGGGTGGAGTTCGACGAGATCGCCGACCGCGTCATCGCGATGGTCGCCGAGATCTCACCGGGCAAGGTCATCTGCCGCCGGACGGGTCGCTTCGGCATCCTGGACGCGGAAGTGGCCACCCCGCTGGCGATGGTGCTCACGGAAGTCCTGCAGAACGCCCTGGAGCACGCCTTCACCCTCGCCGAGTCCGGCACGGTGGAGGTGTCCGCGGTGCGCGGCGGTTCCACCGTCGAGACGCGGCTGCTGATCACGGTCAAGGACGACGGGTGCGGCCTGCCGGAGGGGTTCGACCCGCAGCGCGCCGGCAATCTGGGGCTCCAGATCGTCAGGACGCTGGTGGAGGGCGAGTTGGGCGGAACCTTCGGCATGGTCCCGGGCCCCGAACGCGGTACCCAGGTCGTGCTCGACATCCCGGTCCGTTCTGAGAAGTGAACCCGCCCGCCGCTTCGGCGGCGACGGCCCGAACACAGCAGTGAGCCCGGACCGTTGTTCACGGTCCGGGCTCACTGTTCATGCATGCGCTTCGGGGGTACTGCGCGCTGCGACTCGGGGGGCGGGGTTGTGCGTACGCTCTGTACGCGCCGCCTGGCTGAGGCTCGTAGCGGTGGCGTCGGTCAGGCGCTGGCGTTACGCGCCCGGTTGCGAGCGGCGCGGCGCTTCATCGCGCGGCGCTCGTCCTCGCTGAGGCCACCCCAGACGCCGGAGTCCTGGCCGGACTCAAGCGCCCACTGCAGGCACTGCTCCATGACGGGGCAGCGACGGCAGACGGCCTTGGCTTCCTCGATCTGCAGCAGCGCAGGACCGGTGTTGCCGATGGGGAAGAACAGCTCGGGGTCTTCCTCACGACAAACGGCGTTGTGACGCCAGTCCATGGCTGCTACCTCTCCTTGGTATTACATACTGTTGCTTGTGAATGTGAACGCTTTCACGAATCCCCCCGCAGGTGACGGGCCGACGCCCAGATGAACTGGTTGTGGTCCTGTGCAGTGAGGAGGGGTTCTGGCTCTCAGTGGAGGCCGGTGTTGCGGGCCGTCCCGATCGCCATGTAGAGATTCGCAAACCTCGGCGGCGGATACAACCCCTTCTGGAAACTTTTTTTTGATTCCTCGGTGTCGACTAGGTCACAGCCGTACTTCTATGGGGTGGAGCCCAGCCCAAACGTTCGAGTTAAAGGACTTTGGTCTCTTCCACTCACACAATCACACGCAGTGCACGGCGTACGCCTGTGAACGTCACACTGGTGCGCACTCCCAGGTGGTCGCCGTCCATCTGGAAGGGCAGCGGGACCTTTGAATGCAAGGTGAAGTCCGTGAGGTCATGAAGTGAAACGGCATGCTTGCCGGAGGGACCCTTCTCCGGGCTCGAAGTGAGCAGCTGGGTGCCGTACCGGGCGACCGCCGGGGTGGAGAGCCGCTTCAGCCCGAGCACGTCCAGCCCGGTGTCGAAGGTGGCCTTCGGGGACGCGTACAGCGGACGATTGCCCAGGTAGGACCAGGGGGCGGTGTTGGAGATTATGGACAGCGCCAGATCGGTGACCGGCTCCTGCCCCGGGGTTTCCAGGGTCATCACGCCCTGCCTGCGGTGCGGCTCGTCGATGAACTGCCGGACCACCTGGCGCACGTACAGCGCGTGCGTCGAGCGCTTTCCGCGTTCGCGCTGCTGTTCGACCCGGCCGACCACGCCCGCGTCGAACCCGAGTCCGGCGCAGAAGGTGAACCAGCGCTCCGGGACCGACTCGTCCTCGGTGCCGGGAGTGCCGGCCGCCAGCCCGAGGCCGACCGTCCGTTCGGTCCGGTTGGCGAGCGCGTCCAGGATCGCCCCGGTCGCCTCCACCGCGTCGTTGGGCAGCCCCAGGGCGCGCGCGAACACATTGGTGGAGCCGCCGGGAACCACTGCGAGGCTCGGCAGGTTGTCCAGGTCGGGGCCGTTGTGGAGCAGACCGTTGACGACCTCGTTGACCGTGCCGTCGCCGCCCAGGGCGACCACCAGATCGATGTCGTCGGCGTCCGCGGCCCGTCGCCCCAGGTCCCGGGCGTGACCGCGGTATTCGGTGGTCACGGCCTCCAGCTTCATCTCGCTGGCCAGCGCATGGATGAGCACATCACGGGTCCGCGCACTGGTGGTGGTAGCAGCTGGATTGACCACGAGGAGTGCGCGCATGACCGTCAGACTACCTACCGCGTGGTATCACTCTGAAGTCCTGCCCCATGACCTTCACGCACGGTGACGACGCGAGGCAGATTCCGACCCCGGCTTCGCTTTCGCGGCGCCGGGATGCCAACCTGCAAGGGTGAGTACTCAGCAGAACACGCCCGACTCGTCGCCCGCGCCGAGGCTCGAACCGGCGAAGCCGAGCAGGATCACTCTCGTTGCCGGACTCACCGCCCTGGAAGGGGCGGCGCTCGCCATCGGCGGGATCTACATGCTGGTCATGGGTCTGCTCGGGCACCCCGAGAGCCCGCAGCAGGCGGAGATGGGCGGGCTGACGCTGATCGCGCTGGCCCTGATCCCGCTGGCCGCCGCCCGTGGTCTGCTGCGGCGGCGCAGCTGGAGCCGCGGTCCCGCGCTCATCACGCAGATCATCGCGCTCCCGGTGGCGTGGACGCTGCTGAGGTCGCAGGGGGTGCTGATCCCGGCCGGGATCGTCCTCGCCGCGGTGACCCTGACGGCGCTCTACCAGCTGGTCAGGCCGACGACGGTCGAGGCGCTCGGCATCCGCCGCCCCGGCACCACCCCGGAGACCGGCACCACCCCGGAGAACTGAACCGCCCCGCCGGAAGACCTGGCGGGGCGGAACGACGGCACCGAACGGCCGGGGGCGCGCACGAGGGCCACGCCTGCGCGGGCACGTGAAGGGCCCCGCCTGCGCGTGGCCCCGCCCGCTGCTCCTCACTCCTCGACGAGCAGCCGTTCCCGCAGCTGCGCCAGCGTGCGGGCCAGCAGCCGCGAGACGTGCATCTGCGAGATGCCGACCTCCTGCGCGATCTGCGACTGGGTCATGTTGCCGAAGAAACGCAGCAGCAGGATCCGCTTCTCGCGCGGTGGCAGGTCCTCCAGCAGCGGCTTGAGCGACTCCCGGTACTCGACGCCCTCCAGCGCCTCGTCCTCGGAGCCCAGCGTGTCCGCGACCGCGGGGGACTCGTCGTCCGTGTCCGGCACGTCCAGCGAGAGCGTGCTGTACGCATTGGCCGATTCCAGGCCCTCCAGGACCTCTTCCTCGGAGATGCCCAGCCGCTCCGCCAGCTCGTGGACCGTCGGCGAGCGGCCGTGCTGCTGGGAGAGCTCGGCGGTGGCCGTGGTCAGCGACAACCGCAGCTCCTGGAGTCGGCGCGGCACCCGGACCGCCCAGCCCTTGTCACGGAAGTGGCGCTTGATCTCGCCCACGACCGTGGGGGTCGCGTACGTCGAGAACTCGACGCCGCGGTCCGGGTCGAACCGGTCCACCG
This sequence comes from Streptomyces sp. NPDC001890, assembly GCF_042891445.1. Lineage (NCBI taxonomy): Bacteria > Bacillati > Actinomycetota > Actinomycetes > Kitasatosporales > Streptomycetaceae > Streptomyces > Streptomyces sp. NPDC001890. The sequence continues at coordinate 796,861 of NZ_JBIATE010000002.1, forward strand.
ATTTGATCAGGCCGATGGTGGCGACCTGCGTCAGGTCGTCCAGCGGCTCGCCGCGGTTGCGGAACCGGCGGGCCAGGTGCTCCACGAGCGGCAGATGCATCCGCACCAGCCGGTTGCGCAGCTCCGCCTTCTCGGGCGACCCGTCGGGAAGCGCGCGCAGTTCGATGAACAGCGCCCGCGCCCCGCTGCGGTCGTGTGGATCGTGGTGCCCGTGCTCGCTCATCTGGCCTGCCCGCTCCGCCTGCGACTGCTCCACCGCGACCGTACGGCCCGAAGGCCCGTCCGCCCCGTCCACCGGATGGGGCAGGGCCTGCTGCTCCGGGATGCCTGCTGCGCGCACCACCCCTGGTCGCATCGTCTCGTCCCGCACAGGACCGTCCCCGTTCCCGTTGCTCACGCCGGCCCGGGTCCCGCGCCGCGCTGTTTGTAGAGGCTGATGCTGACCGTACGGTCGTCGGCCACCGAGGAGTCGACCTTGCCGGCCAGTGCGGAGAGCACCGTCCAGGCGAAGGTGTCGCGCTCCGGCGCCCGGCCGTCCGTCGTCGGGGCGGACACCGTCACCTCAAGAGAATCCTCGATGAGCCGGAAGACGCAGCTGAGGACGGAGCCCGGCACGGCCTGCTGAAGCAGGATCGCGCAGGCCTCGTCGACCGCGATGCGAAGATCCTCGATCTCGTCGAGAGTGAAGTCCAAGCGCGCTGCGAGACCGGCCGTGGCCGTACGCAGCACCGACAGGTAGGCACCCGCAGCGGGCAGCCGGACCTCTACGAAGTCCTGATTCCCGGGCTCGCCTGCGATCTGGGACACCCTCACCTCCAAGGTGGCACAAACTCTTTCGAGGATCCGGGAAGGGTGCCCCGGAGCCATGTGGTACGTCTTCGGTTCTGGTCCGCGACGCTATCGCGATCCATGATGCCGTGTCGCCAGAGCCCCAGCCCATGGCTGTCACTCATGGTAAGCCCATGAGTACACACAGTGGCTAGGGGTCTGCGGTGGTCAATTACGAACAACCGGCGCCGGTTTGACGTACCCAGACGTCAGACGATCGAACCGTCCTCGAAGCACCATCGCCAGCTCTCGCCGGGTTCGAAGCTCCGCATCACCGGATGACCGGTCTCCTCGAAGTGTCCCGTGGCGTGCTGGAGGGGCGACGAGTCGCAGCAGCCGACATGGCCGCAGACCAGACAGAGCCGCAGCTGCACGGGGTGGGTGCCCGCCGCTAGGCATCCCGGGCAGGTCGCGCTGAGCGGGGCCGGTTCGGGGCGCGGCAGTGCGGACACGTGAGGGCAGTCACTCATGATTGTCAGGTTACGACGGATGCGTGGCTCGTGAATTGCGGATGCGAGGACCGTGGAATGGACGTATTGCCGCTGGTGGGGCTGGTCGCGGCCAGTGCGGCGGTGGCGGGGGCGGCCCGTCGCACCCCCGTGCCGGCGCCGCTGCTGCTCGTCACGGTGGGTCTGATCGCCTCCTATCTGCCCGGGGTGCCCGCCTACACCCTGGACGCGCACATCGTGCTGCCGCTGCTGCTGCCTCCGCTGCTCTACACGGCGGCCGTCGACAGCTCGTACCTCGATCTGCGGGCCAATCTCCGGCCGGTCGCGCTGCTCTCGATCGGCTACGTCCTGTTCGCGACCATCGCGGTCGGCTGGCTGGCGTACCGGCTGGTGCCCGGCCTGCCGCTGACCGCCGCGCTGGTGCTCGGCGCGGTCGTCGCCCCGCCGGACGCGGTCACGGCCGCCGCGATCGCGCGCCGGGTCGGGCTGCCCGGCCGGGTCACGACGATCCTGCAGGGGGAGTCCCTGGTCAACGACGCCACGGCGATCACCGCCTACAAGGTGGCGATCGCCGCCGCCGTGGGCGAGGGCATGAGCTGGGGCGCGGGGATCGGCGAGTTCTTCCTGGCCGCGGTGGGCGGTGTCGTGGTCGGCCTGGCGCTGATGGTGCCGCTGCACTGGCTCCGTACCCACCTCAAGGAGGCGCTGCTGCAGAACACGCTGTCGCTGCTGATCCCCTTCGTGGCGTACGCGGCGGCCGAACGCGTCCACGCCTCCGGGGTGCTCGCCGTGGTCGTGGTGGCGCTCTATCTGGGCCACCGGTCCTGGCAGGTCGACTTCGCGACCCGGCTCCAGGAGGCGGCCGTCTGGAAGATGGTCGCGTTCATCCTGGAGTCGGCGGTCTTCGCGCTGATCGGGCTCCAGCTGCCCTTCGTGCTGAAGGAGCTCGGCACGTACACGGTCGGCGAGGCCGTCCGGTACGCGGTGATCGTCTTCCTCGTCGTCGTCGTGGTGCGCTTCGTCTGGGTCTATCCGGCGACGTACCTCCCCCGGTGGCTGTCGAGACGGATCAGGGAACGCGAGCCCGACACCGACTGGACGGCGCCGCTGATCGTCGGCTGGGCCGGGATGCGCGGTGTCGTCTCGCTCGCCATCGCCTTCTCCATCCCGTACGCCGTCTCCGACGGGAGCCCCTTCCCGGCCCGCAACCTGGTGCTCTTCCTGACGTTCACCACGGTCATCGGCACCCTGGTCGTCCAGGGGCTCACCCTGCCGCTGCTGGTGCGGGTCCTGAAGCTCCCCGGACGCGACGCGAAGGCACAGACGCTGGCCGAGGCGCAGGCCCAGAGCGAGGCCTCCGCGGCCGCCGAGGCGCGCCTGGACGAGTTGCTCACCGATCGCCGCAACCAGCTGCCGGGCCCCCTCGCCGACCGGCTGCGCACCGTGCTGGAACGCCGCCGCAACGCCGTGTGGGAGCGGCTGGGCGCGGCCAATCCGCTGACCGGCGAGTCCGCGGACGACACCTACCGGCGGCTGGCCCGGGAGATGATCGACGCCGAACGCGAGGTCTTCGTGACGCTGCGGGACGAGCGGCGGATCGACGACGAGATGCTGCGGACGCTGCTCCGGCGGCTCGACCTGGAGGAGGCGGCGGCCTACCGGGAGGAGTCCGACGCCCCCTGAGGGCTGCCCGTGACGACCGCCGCCACCGCGGTTCCCGGGGGGAACGCGCCCTCCCCGGCCAGTTCGGTGAGCGCGTACAGCAGCTTGGCCACGTAGAGCCGCTCGACGGGCAGGCCGTGCCGCTGCTCGAAGTCGTCGGCGAAGGCGTGCAGTGCCGGGGTCGTACGGGCGTAGCCGCCGAAGTGGAACCGCTCGTCCAGCGACCACGCCCCGGCGGGACCGCCGAACGCCTCCGCCTGGAGCCGGCGCACCGCGTCCCCCAGGAAGCCGCCGCGCAGCACCGGGACGCCGAGGGCGCGCTGCCCCGGCGCGAGCCCGGCGGCGAGCCCGGCGAGGGTGCCCCCGGTGCCGCAGGCCACCGCGACGGCATCGGCCTCTCCGCGCAGCTCGCGCCCCAGCTCCGCGCACCCCTGTGCGGCCAGGGCGTTGCTGCCGCCCTCCGGGACGACACAGCACTCCCCGAAGAGGCTCAGCAGCCCCGCCAGGACCTCCGGATCCCCCTTCGCGCGGTACGTCGCGCGGTCCACGAAGTGCAGGGTCATCCCGTCGGCGGCGCACCGGGCGAGCGAGGGGTTCAGCGGCCGGCCGGCCAGCTCGTCGCCGCGCACCACTCCCACGGTGGGAAAGCCGAGCAGCCGCCCGGCGGCGGCGGTGGCCCGCAGATGGTTGGAGTAGGCGCCGCCGAAGGTCAGCACGGTGCGCCCGGCGGCGGCCCGCAGATTGAGGGAGAGCTTGCGCCATTTGTTGCCGGGCAGATCCGGGTGGATCAGATCGTCCCGCTTGAGCAGCAGCCGGACGCCGTGGCGGGCGAAGCGCTCGTCCTCGACCGGCTGCAGGGGCGAGGGGAGCACCGGACGCAGCCGGGAGAGGTCGAGCGCTTCGGAGGTCATGCCGCAATTGTCGCCGTACGGCACCGTGCCGGGCGGGTGCCGGTCACTTGAGCCGGTCGTGGATGCGGGCCCGCATGGAGTCCATCGTGAAGCCGCGCGGGTCGACCTTGCCCGGCTGCCACTCCTTGTGCCCGATCACCGAGCGGGAGTTCCAGCCGTGGTGACGGCAGACGGCGGCGGCGGCCTTCTCGACGGCTTCGAGCTGGGCGTCGGGCCAGGGGTCCTTGCCGTCGCCGAGGTTCTCGCACTCGAAGCCGTAGAAGTGCCTGTTCCCGTCGGTGTCGGCCTCGTTGTCGCCGGGGAGGCGCTTCTCGGCGACGACGGCACGCAGTACATCGCTGTCGCCGAGTCCGGCGTGGTTGGCGCGGCCGTGGCCGACCAGGTGGACCCGGCCGTCCTTGGCGATCACGCCGTGGCAGAGCGGGCCGGGCAGATCCGGGTAGCCGTCCCGGCAGACGCGCACGGTGGCCTCGGTGCCCCTGGTGACGGTGTGGTGGATCATCACGCCGTTGACCGGGCCCCAGGGGCCCTTGTGGTTGCGGTTGTGGGTGCGCCAGTCGCCGACCTGGACGACGGTGAGCCCCTCGTTCATCAGGACTTCCAGGAACTTGCTCGCGGACATGGGCGAGGACATGGCCGTCTCCTTCGTGCGTGGGGGGAACCAGCCTTGAACAGCCTTGATCCGCTTTTACCGGAACGCCGCCCTCCGGGCCATGCCTTCGGTGGCTGTTCGGACCGTGTGCGATCCGAACCGGTCACATCCGCGAGCAGTGGGCCGGATTCAGCCCTGTGCCAGCCACATGTCGGGGCCGAACACCTCGTAGTGGATGTCGGACGCCGGGATGCCCTTGGCCAGCAGCTGGGTGCGTACGGCGCGCATGAAGGGCAGCGGGCCGCAGAGGTAGGCGTGGGTGCCGGGAGCGACGGCGAGGTCGCTCAGGTCGACCAGGCCGGTGCGGTCGGCGGGGTGGCCGGGCTCGGGGTCCTCGTACCAGAAGTGGGCGGCGGCGTCGGGGAGTTTGGCGGTGAGCTGGGCGTGGTCGGTGCGCAGCGCGTGGGTGGCGGGGGAGCGGTCGCCGTGCACGACGGTGACCGGGGCGCGGTGGCCGGTCGCCGCGAGGTGCTCCAGCATCGAGAGCATCGGGGTGCAGCCGATGCCCGCGGAGGCGAGCAGGAGCGGTGCGTCGGCGGAGTCGAGCACGAGATCCCCGTACGGGGCGGAGACGCGCAGCACGTCACCGGCCTCCACCTCGGTGTGCAGGTGGCGGGAGACCTCGCCGTCGGGCGAGCCGCCGCCCCGCACCCGCTTGACGGTGATCGAGCGGAGCCGGGAGCCGGGGGCGCAGGAGAGGCTGTACTGGCGTATCTGGCGGGCCCCGTCGGGCAGTTCCACCTGTACGGAGACGTACTGGCCGGGCCGGAAGGCGGGCGCGGGCGATCCGTCGGCGGGGCGGAGCTGGAAGGTGGCGACGTCGGGGGTCTCCTCGATCCGGGCGACCACCTCCCAGTCGCGCCACACGTCGCCGGCGACGACGCCCTGCTGTGCGTACAGCCGCTCCTCGATCGAGATCAGGGCGCCGGCCATCAGCCAGTAGACCTCGTCCCAGGCGGCGGCGACCTCCGGGGTGACCGCGTCGCCGAGCACCTCGGCGATGGCGGCGAAGAGATGGGTGTGCACGACGTCGTACTGGGCGGGGGTGACGCCGAGCGAGGCGTGCTTGTGGGCGATCCGGCCGAGCATCACGTCGGGGCGGGTGTCCGGGTGCTCGATCAGCTGCGTCGCGAAGGCGGCGATGGAGCCCGCGAGGGCCTGCCGCTGGGCGCCGGAGGCCTGGTTGCCGCGGTTGAAGAGGTCGCGCAGCAGCTCGGGGTGGGCGTCGAAGAGCTTGCGGTAGAAGAGATCGGCGATGTCTCCGACGGCCGCGCCCACGGCGGGCAGGGTGGCGCGGACGGTGGCGGTCGACGTCTCGGAGAGCATCGGGACTCCTTGTGTGTGAATTGGTATGTGAGATGCGTATTTTTGGGCAGCGCGAGGCCGGGTGATGGGCCCGTGGTGCGCCGTGTGGCGTGCGGCGTGTGATGTCCGGCGTGCGGCTCGGGGTGTGCGGCGCGTGGGGGGTCAGCCGGTGTCCGGGCGGCCGCTGCTGATGCCGATCAGCAGCGGTCCGGTGGGGGATGCGACGAGTTCGGTGATGGTGAGCGGGTCGAGCGAGGCGTAGAAGGCCTCCTCCGCCTGGCGCAGGGCGCCGCGCAGCCGGCAGGCCGAGCGCAGGGGGCACGGGGTGGCGCCCTCGCAGTCGACGACGTCGCCCGGTCCCTCCAGCTCCCGGACAAGCCCGCCGATCGAGGCGGAGCGGCCCGCTCCGGTGAGGCTGAGTCCGCCGCCGCGGCCCCGTCGCGCCTCGATCAGGCCGAGGTGCTGGAGCTTGGCGACGACCTTCGCGGCGTGGGTGTACGGCACCTGCATGGTGGCCGCCACCTCCCGGGTGGTCGGCGGATCCTCGTTCTCCACGACGGCGAGGCGCATCAGTACGCGCAGCGCCACGTCGGTGAATCTCGTCAGCCGCATGACAGCCACCGTAGATAAGTTGCATCGAGGATGCAACTTAAGTCGGCACGCGGACGTCGCTGTGCGTCGTGCCCAGCCCAAAGCCGATTAGTCACACTCTTTTGTGTAATGGCGCGACCGCTCTCCGTGCTGAAAGGCTTCTTCGCGCAGGTCAGCCGAAGAATCGAGAGGACGACAGATGTCCGTTGGTGAAGAGGTTCAGAACGCGTCGTTGCCGCCGCAGCAGAGCCTGGGGACGGCAGCGGCGCGGAACCTCGCGACGACCACCAAGTCCGCCCCGCAGATGCAGGAGATCACCTCGCGGTGGCTGCTGAAGATGCTTCCGTGGGTGCAGGTGCAAGGTGGTACCTACCGGGTGAACCGCAGGCTGAGCTACTCGGTCGGGGACGGCAGGGTGACCTTTGTGCAGACCGGCGACCGGGTCGCGGTCATCCCGGCCGAGCTCGGTGAGCTCCCCGCCCTGCGGGACTTCGGCGACGAGGAGGTGCTGGGCGAGCTCGCCCGGCGCTGCGAGCAGCGCGAGATCGCGGCGGGGCAGGTGCTGGCCGCGTCGGGGGACGCGGCGGACAGCGTCTACCTGCTGGCGCACGGCAAGGTCGAGAAGATCGGCACGGGTCCGTACGGGGACGAGACGGTGCTCGGGGTCCACGCCGACGGGGCCTACTTCGGGGACCAGGCCCTGGTCGACGGCGACGCCGTCTGGGAGTACACCGCCCGTGCCGTCACCGCCTGTACGGTGCTGAAGCTGAGCCGGGCCGATGTGCTGAACCTCGCCGAGCGGGCGCAGCCGCTCCGCGACCATCTCGCCGGACTGCTCAGCATCCCGCAGCAGCGCACCAACAAGTACGGCGAGGCCGCGATCGACCTCTCCGCCGGCCATGTCGGCGAGGCCGTCGTCCCGCACACGTACGTCGACTACGACGCGGCGCCCCGCGAGTACGAACTGAGCGTCGCCCAGACCGTGCTGAAGGTCCACAGCCGGGTCGCCGACCTCTACAACCAGCCGATGAACCAGACCGAGCAGCAGTTGCGGCTCACGGTCGAGGCGCTGCGCGAGCGCCAGGAGCACGAGCTGATCAACAACCGAGAGTTCGGGCTGCTCAACAACTGCGACTACGGGCAGCGCCTCCAGCCGCACGACGGCGTGCCCAGCCCCGACGACATGGACGAACTGCTCTCGCGCCGCCGTGGGTCGAAGCTCTTCCTCGCCCACCCGAGGGCCATCGCCGCGTTCGGCCGCGAGTGCAACAAGCGCGGTCTGGTACCGCAGAGCGTCGACCTCGGCGGACAGCATGTGCCGGCCTGGCGAGGGGTGCCGATCCTCCCGTGCAACAAGATCCCGGTCACCGACGCCCGGACCACGTCGATCATCTGCATGAGGACGGGTGAGGACGAGCAGGGCGTCATCGGACTCCAGCAGTCCGGCATCCCCGACGAGATCGAGCCCAGCCTCTCGGTCCGCTTCATGGGGATCGACGAGCAGGCGATCATCTCCTACCTGGTGACGGCCTACTACTCCGCGGCCGTCCTCGTACCGGACGCCCTGGGCGTACTGGAGAACGTCGAGGTCAGCCGCTGGCGGTAGCCCCGCGGGGGCCCGGACGACGATGTCCGGGCCCCGTCAACCTCCGCCACCGGGCAGCGGTGCCCGGGGCGGCCTCGGGAGGACGCCCAGTGAAGACCCACCACGTACCCCAATCACCCACACCCCGGGCCCCGGGCGACGACACCCGGGCCGCCCCCGTGGCGCAGGGCCAGGAGGCCGTGGCTCTCCTGGAGGAGACCCGGGCCCTGGTCGATCCCCGACTGCGCGCCGCCGTCGAGTCCTTACCCGGATCGATCCGTCGCGTCGCGATGTACCACTTCGGCTGGCAGGAGGCCGACGGCACCCCGTCCTCGGGGTCGGCCGGCAAAGCGATCCGGCCCGCCCTGGTCCTCGCCGCCGCCCGTGCGCTGGGCGGCGATCCGGAACGGGCGGTACGGGCGGCCGTCGCCGTGGAGCTGGCGCACAACTTCACGCTGCTGCACGACGACGTCATCGACGAGGACCGGACCCGCCGGCACCGGCCCACGGCCTGGGCGGTCTTCGGCATCCCCGACGCCGTGATCGCGGGCGACGCGATGATCGCCCTCGCCCAGCGGCTGCTGGCCGAGGACCCGGACCCTGCCTCGGCCCCTGCCTCGGCGCGGCTCTCGACCTGTGTCATCGAGCTGTGCGCGGGCCAGCAGGCCGACTGCGCCTTCGAGGACCGGGGCCCCGACGAGGTCACGCTGGACGAGTGCCTGACCATGGCCACCGCCAAGACCGGAGCCCTGCTCGGCTGCGCGTGCGCCCTGGGGGCGCTGTACGCGGGCGCCGAGGAGCGGGCGGTCCGCGGGATGGACGGCTTCGGCCGGGAGGCGGGCCTCGCCTTCCAGCTCATCGACGACCTGATCGGCATCTGGGGGGACCCGGCGCGCACCGGGAAGCCGGTCGGGGCGGATCTCGTCGCCCACAAGAAGTCGCTGCCCGTCGTCGCCGCGCTGACCTCCGGCACCCCGGCCGCGGCCGAACTCGCCGCGCTCTACCGGGGATCGATGAACACCCCGGGCGAAGTGAGCCGGGCCGCCGACGCCGTCGACCGGGCCGGCGGCCGGGACTGGGCGCAGATCGCCGCGGCGGACCGGATGGCCCGCGCCGTCCACCACCTGTCCCGGGCGGTCCCCGACCTGGCCCGCGCCGGAGACCTCCTGGCCCTGGCGGAGTTCGTCACCCGCCGGACGAACTGACCCGGGGAGAACGGAACGCGGAAGACCGGAGCGCGGGAGACCGGAACGAAGGCGAGCGGAACGAAGCAGAGCGGAACGAAGCAGAGCGGAACCGGGGAGAGCGGAACCGGGGAGAGCGGAGCAAGGCGCCGAGGTCACAAGGCCCGTGACGGGAAACGGAGGGCGATCGGGCGACTGTCAGGGGCACGGGCTACAGTCCGTGCCCATGACAGATGAGTCATGGGCGGGGTGGTACCGGGACCGACAGGGTTCCGACGCGGTCGTCCTCACCACCGACGGACAGCAACTACGCCTCCGGACGAGGGGCATCGACTTCGAGGGCGCGAGCTTCGACGGCCTCACCCCGGCCGCCGGCGCGCCACCGGCCGACGACCGGTTCGTCCTGGTGGACGGTGCGCTGAGCGACTGTGTCCTGGAGTGGGACCTGCCGCTCCCGGTCATCTGGGACGGAGCGGTCCACCAGGCCACGCTCAGCTGCCTGTTGTCGCTGCGCCGGCCCGATTCGCACCTCAGTCTCGAATTGCAGTTCGGCGGTGCGGCCTACGCGTCCCATCGCGCCGAGAGCGACTTCGCGTCCGCGCTCGCCACCATCCAGCGCGCGCTGCCGCCCGGGGTGCGACTCCAGACCTGCATCGCCTGCGCCTTCTCCGACTACTTCCCGGCCCCGGCCGCGGTGCGCGGACTGTCCGGCGGCCTCGCCTGCTTCCGGGGCGCCAAGGACGCCTACCGCGGGGCGGCCGGTGAGGGCGATGTCCGGGACCTGTGGGACCGGCGTACCGGATTCGTCCAGGAGATCTGGAGCTGCCGCGAGTACGAGCCCCGCCCGGACACCGGCGCGGGCACCGGACACCGGGGCGCGTTCCCGCTGGAACACGCCTGAGGCGAGGAGGCGCGACCGGCCCGAAGCGGCCACCCCGTCCTGCGAGGTGGCCGCTTCGGGCCGGTGAGGCGCGGTGCTGTGCGGGTGAGGCGCGGTGCTGTGCTGTGCGGTGCTGCGAGATGCGTCCGGACCGTACGGGGTCAGGAGGCGCTGCGTGCGAGTTCGGCCGCGAAGCCGTACTGCCACAGGTAGTTGACCTGGCTGCGCTCGTTCGCGTCGGGGTACGGGTTGGTGCAGGACGGGCCGGGGCCACCGCCCGACATCAGCTCGCTGCACGGGCCGGAGTAGTGGTCCGGAAGACCGAGCACGTGCCCGGTCTCGTGCGTGGTGACGCGGGTCGAGTCGTACTGCTGGTTCTGCGCGTAGTCCAGGAAGATGTACCCGTTGCCGTGACCGTCGGTGCTCGCGTACGAGCCCCTGGAGTCATTGCCCTCGTAGTAGGCGAAGTCGGCGTTCGAGCCTTCCTGCAGCCGGACGTTGGAGACGGAGCTGTTCCAGATCTGCGTGCTGTTGGCAATCGAGCTGCGGAAACTCGGCGCGTTGGACGCGCTGTAGACGACGGTGACCGACTGGGCGCCGGGGTTCGCCGCCCGCTTCTTCGCCACGGACTTGGCGACCGCCTCGAAGAACGCCTTGTTGGCGGCGGCGTTCTCGTGCGACTCGGCGTAGGCGGTGTAGCCCGCGCGGGCCTGCGAAGCGGTGTCGGCGGGTGCTGCTGCGGGGGCCGAGGAGGCGGCGATGGCGGGTGCCGTGCCGAGCGCGGCCGCGAGGCCGAAGCCGAGGCCGACCACGGCCGACATGACGGTCCTGGGGTGTCTCATGGGGGGTCTCCTACCGGTTACCGGTCCGATGAACCCGTCCGATGATCGGACCCGGACGGGTGCGGTACGCAGAGAGTGTCGGGGAGCGGGAGCCCGTGCGGATGATGTCAACCGGCGATAACACCTCCCTATCGCTGCCCTGCAGCCGCCTTGAGCTGCCTTGCCGGTGTACTTCCGCCGGGCTGTCGTCACCTCGGGTACTGCCGTCGAAGCATTCCCCAACTCCAGGTGAATTAAAGGGTTTTGATGCGATTGGGGAGTCTGGTGCGACCATCGCCCGCCGCCCTACGCTCGACCGTATGGAGCTTGAGGTGAGACACCTCAGGGCGCTGTGCGCCATCGCGGACACGGGCAGCCTGCACCAAGCCGCCCGCCGACTGGGCGTGAGCCAGCCCTCCTTGACCACCCAGCTGCGCCGGATCGAGAACACCCTGGGTGCCGAGTTGTTCAGCCGCGAACGGACCGGCTGCCGCCCGACGTTGCTGGGCCGCGCCGTCCTCAGCCGGGCCCGCCCCCTGGTCGACGGGATGACCGCCCTGGTCAGCGACGCGAAGGCGGAGGCCGACGCGGTCCGGGCCTCCGGGCCGAGGCTGCGCATCGGCTGCACCGCGAGCCGCGTCATCGGCGGCTGGCTGCGCAGGCTGCGGCTCCGGCTGCCCGACACGGACATCTCGCTGCGGGTCGACGTATCGGCCCGCGCACTGCTGCGTGACATCGCGACGGGCGGGCTCGACGTCGCCTTCGTCCACGAGGTCGAGGGCTGCCCGCTGGCCGTCCCCGACGGCCTGGAACAACGCGTACTCCTGGACCGCGAACCGCAGTTCATCTGCATGGCCAGGGATCATCCGGCCGCCGCCCGGCCCGTGGTCGACCTCGTCGATCTGGCCGGTGACCGGTGGATGGTCGACCCCACGGTGGACGGTGAATGGGACGGGCTGCGCCGGGTGTTAGGCGAGGCGGGGCTCGCGCCGACCGTCCTGCACGGCGACTACCTCACCGCCGCCTCCCTCGTCGTGCTCGGCGAGGCGGTCGCCCCCTGCCAGCCCACCTCCGGGCCGCGCGACGACATGGCGATCCGCCCACTGCGCGACGACCCCCTCGCCGTCCGGCTGCTGCTGGTGTCCCGGCGGGGCGCCGACATGGGGGCGGTGTACGGGGAACTGGAGGCGGCCTACCGGGAGGCGGCCAGGCGTGCCGCCGGGTACCACCAGTGGCTGCTGCGCAACCGCAGCCCGCTCGCCCGTACGCCGTGACGGACCGTTCGCGGATTCCGCCGAGAGCGAGGACCGGTTCCCAGCGGGCCACCCGGCAGGCAGAGTCGGACACATGAGGCTTCTGATGCTGGGCGGTACGGAATTCGTGGGGCGCGCCGTCACCGAGGCGGCGCTGGCGCGGGGCTGGGACGTCACGGTGTTCCACCGCGGCCGGCACGCGCCCCCGCCGGGTGTGGCGGAGCTCCTCGGCGACCGCACCACCGAGGACGGCCTCGCCGCCCTGGCGGGCGACGGCGAGGGTTCCGGCGGCGGGTACACCTGGGACCTGGTGGTCGACACGTGGAGCGGCGCCCCCTCGGCCGTACGGGACGCGGCCCGTCTGCTGGCGGACCGGGCCGCCCGGTACGCGTACGTCTCCAGCCGCTCCGTGTACGACTACCCGGCCCCGGCCGGCCTGTCGGAGGAGGGCCCGCTGGTGGCCGGTGCCTCGCCCGACGCGGGCGGGGACGTCTCGTACCCGCTGGCCAAGCGGGGCGGTGAACTGGCCGCGCTCGACGCCTTCGGCGACCGGGCCCTGTTCGCCCGCGCGGGACTGATCCTGGGGCCCTGGGAGAACATCGGCAGACTGCCCTGGTGGCTGGGGCGGATCGCCCGCGGCGGACCCGTACTGGCCCCGGGCACACCGGATCTGGGGCTCCAGTACATCGACGCCCGCGACCTCGCGAACTGGCTGCTGGACGCGGCCGGCAGCGGTCTGCACGGGGCGTACAACCTGGTCAGCCGGCCGGGGCACGCCACGATGGGGCAACTGCTGGAGGCCTGTGTGCGGGTCACCGGCTCCGACGCGGAACTGCGCTGGACGCCCACCGAGAGGATCCTCGCGGCCGGTGTGGAGCCATGGACCGATCTGCCGGTCTGGCTGCCGCCGGGCGAACTGTACGACACCCTGCACCGCGGGGACGTCGGCAAGGCGTACGCGACCGGGCTGCGCTGCCGCCCGGTCGAGGAGACGGTCGCCGACACCTGGAAGTGGCTGGAGGAGCTGGGCGGGGCGGCGCCACAGCGACCGGACCGGCCCACGGTCGGCCTGGACCCGGACGTGGAGGCCGGACTGCTGGCGGAAGGGGCCTGACGCACCGCCAGGGCCCTGACGAGCCGACTGGGTGCGGCCCGGGGACTGGGATCCATCGGAGTTGGGCCGGGCGTGGCACTCGTACCATTTGTAGTCAAAGCTGCATATTGCCCTGTATGGCAACACGTGTGCGTACGCGCGGCAACGGTATCCGGGCGGCGGTGGCCACGGCGATTCTCGGCGGAATCGCCGCCGCTCTGCTCACGGCCGGATCGGCGGCCACGCTGATGGCCCGGAGGGCGCGTCGACGCGGCTAGTTTTGGCCCATGGCCGAACTGCTGCTGCACCTCACCGAAGGGCCCCTGTGGGAGGCGGCCCGCGGGATCGGGACGTACGAGATGTCCACCCGCGGCCGCACCCTGCACGAAGAGGGCTTCATCCACTGCTCGCTGCCGCACCAGCTCCCCGGCGTGGCCGAGATGCTGTACGGCGCCGGGAGCGGGGCCGGGACCGGCGACCAGGAACTCGTGGTCCTCGTCATCGATCCCGACCGGCTCCCGGCGCCCGTACGGTACGAGTCCGTCGCGCCCGGCGGCGAGGAGTTCCCGCACATCTACGGCCCCGTCCCGGTGGACGCGGTCGTGGAGGTGCGCCCCTGGCCGCGCAAGGAAGGTGACCTCGCATGAACAACCCACCCCCCACCGGCCCGGCGAACCCGGACGCCCCGATCGTCGCCGTCACCGGCGCGGGCGGAGCCGTCGGCGGCCGGGTCGCACGGCGCCTGGCCCGGGCCGGCGTGCCCGTGCGGCTGCTCGGGCGCGACCCCTCGCGGCTGCCCGAACTCCCCGGCGCCGTGGCCGCGCCGCCCGCCCGGTACGGCGACGGCGAGGCGATGCGCCGCGCCCTGGCCGGGGCGCACACGCTGTTCCTCGTCTCGGCGCACGAGAGCCCGTACCGGGTGCGCGAGCACACGACGGCCGTGGACGCGGCGGTCGCCGTGGGCGTGGAACGCATCGTGTACGTCTCGTTCCTGGGCGCGGCGCCGTACGCCACGTTCACCTTCGCCCGGGACCACTGGCACACCGAGGCGCACATCCGGGCCGCCGACATCCGCCACACCTTCCTGCGCGACAGCCTGTACCTCACCGGAATCCCGGCCATGACCGGCGCCGACGGGGTGCTGCGCGGACCGGCCGGGGACGGCCGGGTGGCGGCGGTGGCCCACGACGACATCGCGGACGCCGCGGTCGCGGTCCTACTGGCCGACACCGAGAGCGCCGACACCCGCCACGACGGGATCACCTACGACCTCACGGGCCCGGAGGCGTTCACCCTCGCCGAGGCGGCCGAGGAGCTCACCAGGGTCACCGGCCGGACCATCACCTACCTCCCGGAGACCCGGGAGGAGGCCTACGCCTCCCGGGCGCGGTACGGCGCCGAGGACTGGGAGGTGGCCGGCTGGGTGACCTCGTACGAGGCCATCGCCACCGGCGAGATGGCCACGGTCTCGGACGCAGTACCGGACCTCACCGGGCATCCGGCGACGAGCCTGGCCACGTTCCTGCGGGAGCATCCGGACAGCTACCGGCACCTGTTGCGGACGGACTGACCCGGCGTCGGACGAAGCCGGACCGGCCGGCCTCGCCCCGGGCGGCACCGGAGAGGGGGAGAGACCTGCGGTCATGCGTACGGAGACCCCGTGGGCCCCTGGGATCCGCCCCCGCCGGACGAGGCCGCACGCCTCTTCGCACCCTTGCGTGTCCCCCGGTGGATCGCCGGGGGACACGCGGTCGGATTCGCCGTGGGCCATGCCTTCCGGGACCACGCCGACATCGATGTGCTGCTGCTCCGCCGCGACCCCCGCATCCGGCTGCCGGCTCGGCCGGCTCGGCCGGTTCTCCGCGCTCCGAGGACGAGCAGGACTTCGCGAAGGCGCTGTCGGCCCTCAGCCCACGTACGCGCCCGCCCGGGCCGCCGCCTCGGCGGCTGCGGCGGCCCGGTCTGCCGCCGCCTCGTCGAGCGGGTCGCCGCTGGCCAGCAGCCGGTAGTAGAGCGGCGCCGACACGGCGCGGATCACCTCGTCCGCGTCCGTGCCCGCGGGCAGTTCCCCGCGCTCCACGGCCTCGGTGACACAGCCGGACCACTCCTTGATCCGGATCGCGTAGAACCGGTGCAGCGCCTCGGCGGTGCGCGGGTCGCAGGTGGCGGCGGCGATCACGGACCTGAAGAGCGCCCCCTGCCGCGGGTCGGCGAGGGTCGTGGCCACCAGCCGGGCGTTGGCCCTGAGGTCCTCGGCCAGCGAACCCGTGGCCGTGCGGGGCGAGGACTGTTCGGCCATGTCGTCGAGCAGGTCCGCGATCAGCCCGGTGGGGGTGGACCAGCGCCGGTAGACGGTCGTCTTCCCGACCTCCGCGCGGCGCGCGACATCGGCGAGATCCAGTCGGTCGAAGCCGTGCTCGGCCAGGGCGTCGCCCGCCGCCCGCAGGACCGACTCCCGGACCCGGGCGGTACGGCCACCGGGCCGGACGCTGCCGGGCTCCACACCCTCAGAAGTCATAACGGGTCTCCAGTTCCATTAGCGGCTCTTCCTCTGCTACGGTGGCGTCCATCTTAACGGAACTCCGGTCCCGTTAAAACTTCGAACCTCTCCGTCTCCGCTCCGTTGAGGAGTCCCATCATGTCCGCACCCAGCCAGGCCCCGTCCGGCACGACCGGCGCCACCACGCCCCCCTCCGCCCCCTCCGCTTCTCCCGCTCCCTCCGCCGTTCCGTCGAAGATCCGTATGACCGGACGGCAGAAGCTCGTCCTCGTACTCCTCCTCGGCGCCCAGTTCATGATCGCCGTGGACTTCTCGATCCTGAACGTGGCGCTGCCGGTCGTCGGCGAGGGGCTCGGCTTCCCCCTCTCCCGTCTCCAGTGGATCGCCACCGCGTTCGCGCTCGCCGCCGCCGGCTTCACACTGCTCTTCGGCCGCGTCGCCGACCTCGTCGGCCGCAAGCGGCTGTTCCTCGCCGGCATGGTCGTCCTCGGCCTCTCCTCCGCCCTCGGCGGGCTCGCCACCTCGCCCGAAGTGCTGCTCGTGGCAAGGGTGTTGCAGGGGCTCGCCACGGCAGCCGTCACCCCGGCCGGGCTCGCGCTGCTGACCACCGCCTTCAAGGAGGGCCCACTGCGCGAACGTGCCCTGGGGCTCAACGGGGCGCTGATGTCGGCCGGATTCACCGCCGGGGCCATCCTCGGCGGCCTGCTCACCGATCTGCTCTCCTGGCGCTGGGCGTTCTTCATCAACGTGCCGGTGGCCGTCCTGGTGGTCGCCCTCGCCCCGGCCGTCATCACCGACTCGCGGCCCGCCGCGCGCCCCCGGCTCGACGTCCCCGGCGCCGTGACCGTCACCGGCGGTCTGCTCCTGCTCGTCTACGGGCTGACACAGGCCGGCGAGTCCGGCTGGACCCGGCCCACCACCCTGGCCGCACTCCTCGCCGGGCTCGTGCTCCTCGTCGCCTTCCGGGCCGTCGAGCAGAAGGCCACGGCACCGCTGGTCCCCGTACACATCCTGAAGCGGCGCAGCGTCATCTGGGGCAACGCCGCCGGTCTGACCGCCTTCGTCACGGAGACCTCGCTGGTCTTCCTGCTCACCCTCTACCTCCAGGAAGTCCTCGGCTACTCGCCGCTCGCCACCGGTCTCGCCTTCGGAGTCCTGGGCATCGGCACCGTGATCGGCGGCACCCTCGGCGGCCGCGCCGTCGGCCGGTTCGGGAGCCGCCGGACCATCGTCACCGGCGGGGCCGTCCAGGCCGTCGCCACCCTCTCCCTGGTGGCGCTCGGGACCTCGGGGGGCTGGATCACGCTTCTGCTGGCGGCCACCTTCGTCGGCGGCGTCGGCAACATGCTGATGATCGTCGGCTTCATGGTCACCGCGACCTCCGGTCTCCCCGACGAGGAACAGGGCCTGGCCACCGGCCTCGCCACCATGACCCAGCAGGTCGGCATCACCCTGGGCATCCCGGTCATGAGCGCGGTCGCCACCGCCCGGATGTCCGCACTCGGCGACGCCGGTCCCGAGGGCGTTCTCTCGGGGGTCTCGGTCGCGATCCTGGTCAACTCGGCGCTGGTGCTTGCCGGGGCGCTGCTCGCGGGCGCCTTCCTCGGGCCGCGGCGGACGGGGAGCGACACGCGGCGGTGAGGGGGAGGAAGCGGCGATGCCGGGCAGGCGATCCGATGGATCCCCTGCCCGGCATCGCCGCTTCCCGGTCCTGGAGGCGTCTCAGCCCTCGCCGTGGGCCTTGCGCAGCGCGGCGATGTCCAGCTTCTTCATGGCCATCATCGCCCTGGTGGTCCTGGCGGCCCTCGCCCCGTCCGGATCGGTGACCATCCCCAGCAGCACCTCCGGCACGACCTGCCAGGAGAGCCCGTACCTGTCCTTCAGCCAGCCGCAGGGCCCCTCCTCGCCCCCGTCCGTGAGAGTGCCCCAGTAGTAGTCCACCTCGGCCTGGTCCGCGCAGCGGATCTGGAACGAGATGGCCTCGTCGAACGTGAACTCCGGGCCGCCGTTCACCCCCACGAACTTCTGGCCGTTGAGCTCGAACTCGACCGTCATCACCGATCCGGCGGGCCCCGGCCCCGCCTCGCTGTAGCGGCCGATCGCCCCGAGGCGGGAGTTCTTGAAGACCGAGACGTAGTACTCCGCCGCCTCCTCGGCCTGTCCGTCGAACCACAGACATGTGGTGAAGCCCTCGGTGGTCATCGCTGTCTCCCCTCATCACGCAGCCCCGACGCCTGCGCAGGTACACCCATACCGACTGGTCCCGTCCCGAAAACTCACCGTCGCGCTGGGGGTGACCCGAGGGGGACAGGTATCGGCCGACTTCATATGGTCCCTGTGGTTGGCTCGAAAACGCCTCGGCGACACGGCTGAACCCCACATCCGACGACGGGCCCGGAGGGTTCCGTGGCCGAGCGGCGGGCGCGCGGATCATACCCAGGTCCGACCCCGAGGTCCGGGCCCCGGTCCGATGCCCCGGCCGGGGGAGTGGCGGCATCGTCAGGGCATGACGAACCGAACCGCCCCCACGGGCACACCGGCGACCGCCATCGGCGCCCGGCTGCGCGTCGCACTGCCGGTGGAGCGGATGGGCACAGCCGGATTCACCGGACGCTGGGCCGGCGGCACCGCCATGGTGCTCGGCCCGGCCCTGATGCTGGCCGGGGCGCTGCTGCGCGTCCGCTTCCACTTCTTCTACCCGGACCAACTCGCCGCGTACGAACGGCACTCCACGCTGATGGCCACGGCGTACGGCCTGTTCGCCGCCGGGACCGTGCTGCTCTGGCCCGCCGTGGCCGTGCTCGCCGCCCGGATCGGCGTCCGCAGCCCTGGATGGGGGCTGTGGGGCGGAGTCGTGGCCGTCTTCGGGCTGTTCGCCCGCACCTTCCACGCGGGAGTGGACCACCTGGCCTTCCAGTTGGTGCGCTCGCGCGGCGCCGGGGCCGCCACCGAGGCCGTGTCCGTCGGCTACGGCGCCTTCCACGTCTTCTCCGCGCTCAACCTCGCCGTGGTCGCGGGCTGGATCGTCCTCGCGCTCGGGGCCTGGCGCACCGGGGTGCTCGGGCTGATCGCGCGCGGCCTGTCCAACACGGAGCTCGCGCAGCACCTCCGGCTGAGCCCGGCCACGGTCAAGACGCACATCGGCCGCCTGCTCGCCAAGCTCCGGGCGCGCGACCGTGCCCAACTCGCCATCGTCGCCTACGAGACCGGTCTGGTCGACGCCCGCGGACGCGACGGCCTCAGACGGTGACCTTGGGGTCCGCCGGCCCGAGGTACCGCACGTCGGCCCGTTCGCAGTGCGGTGCGAGCAGGCTCCTCAACTCCTCCGCCGCGACCTCGACGAGGTTGCCGTCGTGGGTGGCGCGGAGGGTTTCGAGTAGGAAGACGACGCGGTCGGAGTCCTCGGTGACACGGGTGCGGTGGGCGTCGCGGTGGTTCCAGTGCCGGGTCAGGACGCCGCCGGCGTCCGCGTAGACGATCTCGCCGGGCTCCGGGCTCTCGATGGCCTCGGGCTCGCCGAGCGGAGTGAACTCCTCGCTGCCGTCCGCGTACCGGATGTCGACGTCGCCGGTGACGTGGTCCAGGTCGAAGGCGCCGGCGGGCAGACCGTGACGGACGGAGACGGCGTTGTACGAGTCGACGGCCGGGTTGATGCGCGGCAGCGTCCCGCGCTTCGCGAAGCGGCGGCCGAGCGCGTCGACGCTGGGCCGGACACGACGCGGGTTGGTGCCGAAGGAGCGGTAGGCGGTGTGCCACGCCGCGATGCGCGGATCGGTCTCGTCGGCGGGCTGCCAGGCACCGTTGGCGAGCCCCCGCTCCAGGCCCTCCAGGGCGGCGGCGGTGTCGGGCCAGGGTTCGCGGCCGCGCAGGCCGGTGGCGGTCACCAGGGCGATGAGGGTGTCGGGGAAGGCGTCCGTGACGTCGGGGGTGATGCGGATGGCGGTCATGAGCGGGTGTTTCCGTTTCCTGGGTGGAGCGGGGGATTCGTTCAGGTCAGGGCGAGGAGGCCGACGGCGACGGCGGCGGTGCCCAGGCCGACGAGCTGGCCGCGGTGGATGCGCTCGGCGAGCACACCGCGGGCGAGCAGGACGGTGCCGGCCGGGTAGAGGGCGGTGATCACGGCGACGACGGTCAGGTCCCCGCTGCGGGCGGCGAGCAGGAACATCAGGTTCGCCATCGAGTCCAGGACGCCCGCGGCGGCCGACATCGCGTAGGCGGGCCGCTCGGGGCCGAGCCTGCGATACATCAGCCCGGCGAGGGCCAGGGTGATGGCGGAGGAGACCGCCCGGCCGATGATCAGCGGCGCCACCCCGCTGTCGGAGGGCGCCTGGTGCAGGAAGATCAGCTGGAGGGCTATGGCGGCGCCCGCGCCGAGGGCCAGCAGCAGCGCGGTACGGGACGGGCGCGCGATCCCGGCTCCGCGCCCGGCGCTGACCAGTACCACCGCGAACAGCGCGAGCGGCAGGCCCACCAGTCCGGCGGCGCCCAGATGCTCGCCCTGCAGCAGGCCCACCCCGACGGGCAGTGCGGCGGAGACCAGGGCGGTCACCGGCGAGAGCACGTTCATCGGGCCGATCGCCAGGGTGCGGTAGAGCAGGGCGAACGCGGCGGCGGAGACGACCCCCGACGCGGCACCCCAGCCCAGGGCACCGAGGCTGAACGAGGCCCCGAGCACCGGCCACAGCAGCAGCTCGACCGCGAGCGAGGCCGGGGCGGCGATCATCACCGTACGCAGCACATGGGCCTTGCGGGCACCGAGACCGCCGAGGAAGTCGGCGCACCCGTATGCGAGCGAGCTGCCCAGAGCCAGGAGCAGAGCGAGCACAGCACATCCCTTACCATCATTGAAACGACCGCACCGTACAACGGATCGACCGGTCGGTGTCAACCAAATGACCGCACGGTTCAATCCAGTAATCCGTGACGGGGATGGAGATCAGATGGCCGAGACGGCCGCAGCCCTGCGGACGGTCGCGTACAACGTGAGGGCGGCCCGGACCCGCGCGGGCCTGACCCTGGACGAGCTGAGCCGGCGCGCCCAGGTCAGCAAGGGGGCCCTGGTGGCACTGGAGAAGGCCCAGGGCAACCCCAACCTGGCCACCCTGGTCCGGCTGGCCGACACCCTCGGCATCTCGGTCTCCGCCCTGATGCAGGGCCCGTCCGAGGGTCGCGTCCGCGTCGTGACCGCCGAAACCGTCGCACCCCTGTGGACCGGGCCGCGGGGCGGCGAGGCCCGGCTCATGCTCACGACCTCGGGCCCGGCCCCGGTCGAGATCTGGCGCTGGCGCCTGGAACCCGGCGAGGAGTACCCCAGCCACCCCCACCAGGCCGGAGTCACCGAGACCATCAGCGTCACCGCCGGCCGGATGACCCTGCTCGTCGACGGCGAGGAACACCCCGTCGAGACCGGCCAGACCGCCACCTTCGAGGGCGACGCCCCCCACGCGTACCGCGGCTCCGGCACCGGGCCCTGCCACCTGATCATGACGGTCCACCTGCCACCGGGCCCCGTCGCTGCGGCCTGACCGGCAGGCGCGAAATCGGCGGGTCGGGCACAGCCGCGTGTACGGCAGCAGGGTCCGGACCGCGTGTCACGGTCCGGACCCTGCCCCTGTGCGGTGCCGCCCTGCTGAGGCGGTGCGTCAGCTCTGTGCGGGTTCGTCGCCCGCCTGCCCGGCGCCCTCGGCTGCGCCTGTCTTCTCGCGCATCTTCCGTACCAGCTCCGCCTTCTTGTCCGCTGCGTTCCGGCGGTCGAGGTTGCGGTGCGGACCGTTGTTCTGCCGTTCGGTGCGGGACAGCTTCTTGCGCTGGCCGCCGCCCTGGCCCACGGGATTGTTGATGTTCTTGCTGTCGGTCACGGGTTCTCCCCAGTAATGATGTGAAGTGATCTACGGATTCGTCGGTGGGGGACGGGTGGCGACGTCGAAGAACGTCAGCAGAGACCCATCACGCTCTCACTCGTGAATCGGCGTCTGGAAGAACATGACAAGGACGTTACCCGGTTCCGTCGGCCCCGCCCGCCAACCTTTTTGCCGCCCGGTGTCGGCCGGGCCCTCGGCGAGCGCCCGCGGGGCCGGCCCTTTCCTTCAGGGATCTCAGCACCCGCCAGTGGCCGTCGCCCGCCCGGGGCGGGTCCAGATGGACGTTATGGGGCCCCTCGGGCGCTGTCAGCGGTCGCGAGCACACGGACGGCAGGAGCTCATCTCACTTGCACCCCGCCGTTCCGGGACAACCTTTGGCCTGCGACGGCCAGGAGCTGCACCAGGCCGACCCAGTTGTCCTCGTCGGCCCTGGTGTGGGTGGCGCGGACCCTCCAGTGGCCGGCAGCCAGGGACACCGCTGCGTGAGCGGGGAGTCCCCCATCCGGATACTCCACGTTCAGATCAGTGCCTGCTTCGGCGGAGTCCATGAGCACAGCGGGACCGTCCGTGATCCACATCCCGCATTCCTCCCACTGAGTGGCGGGATCAGTGAGGACAGCTTCGGCCGCGGCCTTGAGCCCGGTTTCGGAGTCGGCGGCGAGCCAGCGGAGGAAGGCGTGATGCTCGGGCATGTAGCAGGTCGTGGCGGGCTCGTCCCCCAGTACCAGCGCTTGTGGCCTGCCCTCGCCGACGGCGATCGCGCCGGCCAAACCGTCTACCGCACAGGCTCTGTCGTAGTCGTCCGGATCCACACCATCCCCCACGGTCATCCCACCGTCGGTGCATCCGTGCCATGCATCAAGCGCGGAGACGGGGATCAGGATCAAGGGACCGCCCATCGACTCCACCCAGTTGAAGGGGGCATGTGACGTCCCGGCAGCGACGGACGAGAAGGATCTCATAGCGGCAGTGTGCACCGTGCCCGTACCCTCGTCGCCGATCACATCGTCCGCCATGGCGTGTACGAGATCACATGCCTGGGAGGCATCCTCGTCTGCAGCCGGTGACGGGGCGAGTCGCTACAGCTCGTCGGTCACACTGCCATCGGGGTGGTGGCGGTAGAAGTACATGCGGCGCTCGTCCGAGGGCTTTTGCTGTTCGGCTTCGTACCAGGGAACCAGGCGGGCCCACGCTTCCCTTTGCCGACGGACGTTTGCTTCCAACCAGTCCGTGAAGCGGATGTAGACCCGAGACGGTTCGGCGTCACCGTCGGAGTAGGTCCACACCTCTGGATCGGGTCCTTCGCCGCGCAGGAACTCGAATCGGTAGGGGCAACCTCAGGCGGCCCGTTGCTGGCGCATGACGCGACGACCGCCCTGGGGAATCGCAGGCTCCAGGGTTGATCTCGTGACGGTCATGGATCCCACAAAATCGCACCGGGTACGTTGGCGTGATGTCTCCTGAACCACGCAGCCGTGAAGAGCTGGTCTCCTTTCTCCAGGACCTGCACCAGGAGTTCCGTGCCCGCGGCGACGAGTGGGAGAACAACACCCTGGACGGGTTCCTTGAGGCGCTTGCCGCATGGGTGCACGACTCTCCAGGCGCGTACCGCCACGCAGGAGAACACATCCCGCCCGACGGGGACTGGACCTTCATGGCCCGAGCCCTCCGTGCGGCCACCGCCTACGAGTAGAGCTGCGCTCATCGCGTCCATCGGCGCGTCACAAGATCAGCGACGAACCCGAGACGTGCGAGCGTCCACGGGCGCGGAGGACGTGGGCATCAGGTCGTCGAGCGGACTTCGTCAAGGCGCGTTCCATGCCTGCTTGGCGGGCTGGGTCGTGATGTGCCGGATCGGGACCTGGGACGGGTGCTCGGCGGTGTCCAGGCCGCGTTCGGCGGCAGCCTGGGACAGGAGTCGGCGAGGTCGTCACCGACGCGCTCCTCGCGCATCTTGCCGCACTCCGTCCAGGGAGTGGCTGTTCACGATGGAGGAGGGGGAGCCGCTCAACCACCGGCGCTGGAAGAACGAGTGGAACTGCGCCCGTAGAGCGCTCCAGGCAGAGGAGAACGAGGCCGCCGAGCGCGAGGGGCGCAAGCCCGTCGAGCTGTCGCACGTGGTCACCCACGGCCTGCGGCACTGCTACGCCTCCGCGCTCATCGCCGGCGGCGCGGGCGTCAAGCAGGTGCAGTTGGTCCTCGGCCACGCATCCGCCGTCATCACACTGCGGATCTACGCCCACCTGTGGCCGGGGGAAGACGACCGCACCCGGGCCGTCATGGACGCCGTGCTCGGCGGCCTGCGGACCGGGTGCGGACAGGTAGACCAGACGATCGAAGAAATCGCAGGTCAAGCGGCATGACCGAAGGTCAGGCCTTCTTCGTCTCCCAGAAGATCTTGTCGATCTGGGCGATGTAGTCCAGTGCCTTCTGGCCCGTCGCCGGGTCCGTGGAGGCCTTCGCGGCCGACAGGGCCTTCAGGGCGTCGTTGACCAGCTGGTGCAGCTCCGGGTACTTCTCGAAGTGCGGGGGCTTGAAGTAGTCGCTCCACAGCACCGAGACGTGGTGCTTGGCGAGCTCGGCGCGCTGCTCCTTGATGACCACCGCGCGGGCCCGGAAGTGCGGGTCCTCGTTGGCCTGGTACTTCTCCTGGACGGCCTTGACGGACTCCGCCTCGATGCGGGCCTGGGCCGGGTCGTACACGCCGCAGGGCAGGTCGCAGTGGGCGCTGACCTTCACCTTGGGGGCAAACAGGCGGGAAAGCATTGAGCTGTCCTTCCTCGTGATCGTCTTCTCAGGTGGGACATTACTCGGTGAGAGACGTGATTTCGTGGGTGCCCCCATGGGCTTAGGCCAAAAGTCCAGGGCGAGGATGGGACCAGTGGCCGAATGTACGTAACGCTGTACGGGACGGTGTACTGGACGGACCGGGGAGGTGCCGGAGAGATGCGGGAGGTGCCGGAGGTGCCTGAGCTGACGCGGGAACAGGGTGGGCGCGGGCTGTCGGCGCGGGTGCCGTTCCAGGTGGTGGAGGTGACCGGGCCGTCGATGGTGCCGACGCTCCATCACGGGGACTGGCTGCTGGTGCATTACGGGGCGGCGGTGCGCCCCGGGGACGTGGTGATTCTGCGGCATCCGTTCCAGCAGGACCTGCTGGTCGTCAAGCGGGCCGCCGAGCGCCGTCGGGGCGGCTGGTGGGTGCTGGCCGACAACAGCTTCGCGGGCGGTGACAGCACGGACTACGGGACGGTGCCCGAGGAGTTCGTACTGGCCAGGGTCCGGGCGCGCTACCGGCCGCTGAAGAAGGATCAGCGGTCGGTGCTGGGCGTGGTGACCTGGGCGGTCTCCGCGCTGCGGCCGGTGTCGGCCGCCCGTTCCGTCTCCAGGCGCTTGCGGGCCCGGTAGGCGGCCACATTGGCGCGGGTCGCGCAGCGGTCGGAGCAGTAGCGGCGCGAACGGTTGGTGGAGGTGTCGAGGTAGGCGTTGCGGCACGGCGCTGCCTGGCACAGGCCGAGCCGGTCGACCCCGTACGAGGTGAGGTGGAAGGCGAGGCCCATCGCCGCGATCGCGGCGTACCCGGCCGTCGCGTTCGACGGATGGTCGGCCAGGTGCATGTGCCAGTCCGGCTTTCCGTCCTCGTCCCGGGTCTCGTGGCCGGAGATCTGCGGGCTGACCGGGAACTCCAGCAGCAGTGAGTTGAGCAGGTCGACGGCGAGTGTCTCGTCCCCGCCGTCGGCCGCCTCGAAGACCGAGCGCAGCCGCGCCCGTACCGACCTGAAGCGGGTCACGTCCGCGTCGGTCGCCCGCCGGGCCGCCTGGCCGTTGGCGCCGAACAACTCGCGGACCGCCTCCACGGAGGTGAGGGAGTCCTTGTTGCGGGCCGGCTCCTCGGTGTTGACCAGACACACGGCATAGTCCGAGTAATAGGCCAGTTCCACTTGTAGTCCTTACGGCGTGGGTCTATGGTCGGTGCAGCGAACGATGTAATGGGCCTTTTCAGGTCCAGGGTATTACATGGAGGTTCCTGGTGACTGAGACATCGACAGGTGCGGACTGGCGGGCCTGGCAGGAGAGCTGGGACCGGCAGCAGGAGTGGTACATGCCCGACCGCGAGGAGCGGTTCCGGGTGATGCTGGACATGGTCGAGGCCCTCGTCGGGCCGCGGCCGAGGGTGCTCGATCTCGCATGCGGTACGGGAAGTATTACGGACCGGCTGCTCAAGCGGTTCCCGGAAGCCACCAGTACCGGAGTGGATCTCGACCCGGCGCTGCTCGCCATCGCGCGCGGCTACTTCGCCGGCGACGAGCGCGTCACCTTCGTCACCGCCGACCTCAAGGACCCCGAGTGGGCCCGGCGGCTGCCGTACGACTCGTACGACGCCGTCCTCACCGCCACCGCCCTGCACTGGCTGCACACCGAACCGCTCACCGCGCTCTACGGGCACCTCGGCGGGCTGGTCCGGGACGGCGGGGTGTTCATGAACGCGGACCACATGATCGACACCGCGACGCCCCGGATCAACGCGGCCGAACGCGCTCACCGGCACGCCGTCATGGACCGGGCCAAGGCCGCGGGTGCTCTCGACTGGGCCGACTGGTGGGCGCTGGCCGCCAAGGACCCGGTCCTCGCCGGACCGACCGCCGAGCGGTACGAGATCTACGGCGAGCACGCGGACGGCGACATGCCCCCCGTGCGGTGGCACGTCGACACCCTGCGCGAGGCGGGATTCGGGGAGGCGCGGACCGTGTGGGCCTCGCCCTCGGACACCCTGGTGCTCGCCGTGAAGTAGCGGGACGAGAAGGAGCGGGACGAGGGGGAGGGGCGGGCGGTGCGGCCGGGGGCCGTGCCGCCCGCGATCCGTTTCCGGACCTGTCGCCGGTGATCCGTTTCCGGGTACCCAGGCCGTGATTCATTTCCTGACGTCGCTGCAACCCGCTGTGCACCCCACCGCACTGGAAGGGTGAGACGGTCCGCACCCGCGGACCCGGAGAGGGGCGCCGACGATGCGGATCGAAGACGATGCCGCGCTGCACGCCTTCGTCGAAGACAGACGCACCGCGCTGTTCCGCAGCGCGTATCTGCTCTGCGGCGACCGGCACGAAGCCGATGACCTGGTTCAGGCGACGCTGGTCAAGGTGGTGCTCGGGGGGCGGCGGTACGGACGGCTCGACAACATCGAGGCGTACGCGCGCAAGACGCTGATCAACACCTTCATCGCGTCCCGCCGCAGGTTCTGGCGGCGTGAACAGTCCTACGGCGAACTGCCCGACCGCGCCGACCGGGCGCCGGACACGGACACCGGGCTGGCGGTGCGGGCGGCGCTCGCCCGGCTCACGGACAAGCAGCGGGCCGTACTGGTCCTGCGCTACTGGGAGGACCTGAGCGTCGAGGCCACGGCCGGGCTGCTCGGGATGCGGGAGAACACAGTCAAGAGCCACGCGGCTCGGGGGTTGGCGGCGCTGCGCGCCGAGATGGCGGAGGAATTGGTATGAACAACGACGTGCACGAGCTGCTGGGGCGGGCCGCGGACGACGCGGGAGCGCCGGCCACCACCACCCGGACGGTGTACGCCGGGGCCGCCCGGGTGCGGTTGCGGCGGCGGGTCACCGTCTCGGTCGCGGCGGCCGCCGTGGTCGCGGGCGGAGCCGTCGTGGTGCCGAACCTGGCGTCGGAGGGCGGCGGGGCGCAGGAGACCGCGGTGGCGGCGCCGGTGGAGCTCGCGGGGAACAGCGGTCGGGCGAAGGACCTCGCCAAGGTGCTGCCCAAGGACGTCGGGGAGATCGATCAGGTCTCGCTGTCGGTCGTCATCAAGGGCGCCACCTCCGAGCGGGAGATGCCGCACCTGCAGGGACCGTTGGACGGGCACTTCTCGGTACGCAAGGACGGCGGTGTCGGCTACCTCGTCATCGGCTACATGAAGACCGGCGGCTCTGCCGCGGGGGACAACCCGTGCGAGGCCGTCCCCGGGGTGCCGGCCATGCCGGACTGCGTGAACGAGAAGCTGCCGGACGGACGGGTGCTGACGATCTGGAGCGACCCGATGAACTACGACGGCGCGCCGCAGTGGGGCCGGGAGCTGGTCGGCCGGCTCGTCTCCAAGGACGGCGCGGTGCTGTCCGTCCGTGACAGCACCGGCTTCAAGGGCGAGCGGGCGCAGGGCCCGCTCCTGAAGACGCCGCCGCTGACCCGCGCCCAGCTGCGGGAGCTGCTGCTCAGGCCGGAGATGCTGCCGGTGAAGTAGGGAACGGACGGGGGAGGGGCGGTACGGAGTTCTCGGCTCCGTACCGCCCCTCCCCCTGCTGCTACAGAACCTTCGACAGGAACGACTTCGTGCGGTCGTGCTGCGGGTTGGTCAGCACGTCGCGCGGGTGGCCGGACTCGACCACCACGCCGTCGTCCATGAAGACCAGCGCGTCGCCGACCTCACGGGCGAAGCCCATCTCGTGGGTCACGACGACCATCGTCATGCCGTCCTCCGCGAGACCGCGCATGACGTCCAGGACGTCGCCCACCAGCTCCGGGTCGAGCGCCGACGTCGGCTCGTCGAAGAGCATCAGCTTCGGCTCCATGGCCAGGGCACGGGCGATGGCCACCCGCTGCTGCTGTCCGCCGGAGAGCTGGGAGGGGTAGTTCTTCGCCTTGTCGCCGAGGCCGACCCGGTCCAGCAGCCGCTCGGCCCGTGCCCTCGCGACGGCCTTGGACTCGCGCTTGACCTGGACGGGGGCCTCCATGACGTTCTCGATCGCCGTCATGTGCGGGAAGAGGTTGAAGCGCTGGAAGACCATGCCGATGTCCCGGCGCTTCAGTGCGACCTCGCTGTCCTTGAGCTCGTAGAGCTTGTCGCCCTTCTGGCGGTAGCCCACCAGCTCGCCGTCGACGTACAGCCGGCCGGCGTTGATCTGCTCCAGGTGGTTGATGCACCGCAGGAACGTCGACTTGCCGGAACCGGACGGGCCGATCAGGCAGAAGACCTCCCTGGGCGCGACCTCCAGGTCGATGCCCTTGAGGATGTGCGCGGCGCCGAAGGACTTGTGGACGCCCTCGGCCTTCACCATGGCGGTAGCGGTCATGCCATGCCTCCCTTCGGGCGGCCGAGGGACAGGAGGTTGGCCCTGACCTTCTGGAACGGGGTGGGCGGCAGGTTGCGGCTCGAACCGCGCGCGTAGTACCGCTCCAGGTAGTACTGGCCGACGCTCAGCACCGACGTCATGATCAAGTACCAGGCCGCGGCCAGGAAGTACATCTCGACCGGGGCTCCGGACGCCTGCCCGATGTCCTGGGCGTACTTGAACAGCTCGTAGAACTGCACGGCCGCCACCAGCGACGTCGTCTTGAGCATGTTGATCACTTCGTTGCCCGTCGGCGGCACGATCACCCGCATCGCCTGCGGGATCACGACGCGGCGCAGGGTCTTGCCGTGGCTCATGCCCAGCGCGTGCGACGCCTCCGTCTGGCCCTCGTCGACCGAGAGCAGACCCGCACGGCAGATCTCGGCCATGTAGGCGGCCTCGTTGAGACCCAGGCCGAGCAGCGCCGTCAGCAGCGGCGTCATGAAGCTCGACCAGTAGTCCTTGTAGATCGGCATCAGGTTGATGTACTCGAAGACCAGGCCCAGGTTGAACCAGACGAACAGCTGGACCAGGACCGGGGTGCCGCGGAAGAACCAGATGTAGAACCAGGCGATCGACGAGGTCACCGGGTTCCTCGACAGCCGCATCACGGCCAGCAGAACGCCGCCGACGATGCCGATGACCATGGACAGCGCGGTCAGCAGCAGGGTCTGGGTGACGCCCTTGAGGATGCGGTCGTCGAAGAAGTAGTCCGGGACCGCACCCCAGTTGATCTTGCCCTGGCTGAAGGCGTAGACGATCGCGACGAGTGCGCCGATGGCGATGACGGCCGAGACGTACCGGCCGTAGTGCCGGACCGGAATGGCCCGGATCGCCTCGGGACCGGAGGGCGGGGTGGGGGGTATGGGCGGCTGGTCGGCCGGGCCCGTCTTCTTGATGTCAGTCACAGGAAGAACCTTTCTGCGCCGATCCCTGCTCAGGATCCGCCGTTCACCTTGGCCTCGGTGACCGCACCGGCCTCGACACCCCACTTGGAGATGATCTTGCCGTACTCGCCGTTCTTGATGATCGCGTCCAGTGCCGCCTGCACGGCCTTGGTCAGCTGGTCGTTGCCCTTGGCGACGGCGATGCCGTACGGGGCGGCCTCGACCTGCTCGCCGACGATCTGGAAGTCCTTGCCGCCGCCCGAGGTCTTCACCGCGTATGCGGCCACCGGGAAGTCGGAGGAGCCGGCGTCGGCGCCACCGCTGCGCAGCCGGGTCTGGGCCTCCAGGTCGTTGTCGAAGGTCTCGATCGCGATCTTCTCGCCGCCCGCGCACTTCTTCGACTCGTCCTTGGCGAGGTTGTGCGAGACGGTGCCGCGCTGGACGGCGATCTTCTTGCCGCAGAGGTCCGCCCAGGTCTTGATTCCCTGGTCGTCGCCCTTCCGGGTGTAGATCGAGACTCCCGCGGTGAAGTAGTCGACGAAGTCGACGCCCTCGCCGACCTTCTTCTTCGTCTCGGAGTCGATGCCCTCCTGGCGGTCCTTGGTGTCGGTCATCGACGACATCGCCAGGTCGTAGCGCTTGGAGCGCAGACCGGTGATCAGCGTGTCGAACGTGCCGTTCTGGAACTCGAAGGTCACGCCGAGCTGCTTGCCGAGCGCGGCGCCGATGTCGGGGTCGATGCCGACCGTGTTGCCGGACTTGTCCTTGAACTCGACCGGCGGGTACGCGATGTCCGAACCGACCCTGATGACGCCCTTGTCCTTGATCTCCTTGGGCAGGAGGTCAGCCAGTGGGGCCTGGGCCGATGCCGAGTTGTTCCGCGGGTTGTTCTTGGTCTGGTCGCCACAGGCGGCCAGCAGCATGGTGCCGGCGACCGCGATGGCGCAAACCGCTGCGATCCTGGATTTCGCGGCCGTGCGACGAGTGGTGCTTGCGGTCATGATCGGGTTGCCTCCGGCAGGTGAGGGTGGTGTTACCAGGCGGTATGGACACACGACTTCGGATGTCGCCCCCCTGTGGGATTAGGGCATCTTGCCATTCGGACTGGCTCAAACCGGTCGCCGCTCGTGTCAAAATCGGATAACGGGCGATCCCCGAACCTCACGAGGCCGGTACACGAGGCCGGACCATCTCTGGGGTTTCCACCATCACGCCGGAAGATCTGCGGCGCGTCTCGACTAGTGGACGCTTTTGTCGCTTGGCGGACTTGTCCAGATATTCGACTATGAGTCACGTCACCGAACCGATATGGACTCGTCGATGACGCGGTTCGTCCGGTAAGAAAGACCTTTACACCCCTCATCCGGGGCTCAGGGCGCGTGTGCGGCGCGCCCGCGCGTATGTATTTCCCCCTGCCGGGGCGGGCCAACCGCCGACGTGGGGCACGTACGCGGTGCCCGCCCACCCCTCCTCAACCAGGAGTGGCCACCCTCAAACGATGAAGACTTAAGGGGTCAACACCATGGCAGCGGAGATCGTCAATCCTCGCAGCGACAGCACCACTGACAGCAGCACCACCGATGAGCCGTTCGATCCGGCCTTCGCTCTCCACCGCGGAGGGAAGATGGCCGTGCAGGCCACCGTCCCCATCCGTGACAAGGACGACCTGTCCCTCGCGTACACACCCGGCGTCGCCAAGGTGTGCAGCGCCATCGCGGAGAACCCGGACCTGGTCCACGACTACACCTGGAAATCGCAGGTCGTCGCCGTCGTGACGGACGGCACCGCGGTTCTCGGCCTCGGTGACATCGGACCCGAGGCGTCCCTCCCCGTGATGGAGGGCAAGGCGATCCTGTTCAAGCAGTTCGGCGGCGTCGACGCGGTGCCGATCGCGCTCGCGACCACCGACGCGGACGAGATCGTCGAGACCGTCGTCCGGCTCGCGCCGTCCTTCGGGGGCGTGAACCTGGAGGACATCTCGGCGCCGCGCTGCTTCGAGATCGAGCGCAAGCTCCAGGAGCGGCTCGACATCCCGGTCTTCCACGACGACCAGCACGGCACCGCCGTCGTGACGCTCGCGGCCCTGCGGAACGCCGCGAAGCTGTCCGGCCGGAGCCTGGGCGACCTGCGCGCCGTCATCTCCGGCGCCGGCGCCGCGGGCGTCGCCATCGCGAAGTTCCTGCTGGAGGCAGGGCTCGGCGATGTCGCCGTGGCCGACCGCAAGGGCATCGTGAGCCGGGACCGCGAGGACCTCACCGAGGTCAAGCGCGAGCTGGCCGAGCTCACGAACCGGGCCGGGATCTCCGGTTCGCTGGAGAGCGCGCTGGCGGGCGCCGACGTCTTCATCGGCGTCTCCGGCGGTACGGTGCCCGAGGCGGCCGTCGCCTCGATGGCGCCCGGCGCGTTCGTCTTCGCCATGGCGAACCCGAACCCCGAGGTCCACCCCGACATCGCGCACAAGTACGCGTCCGTCGTGGCGACCGGGCGGTCCGACTACCCGAACCAGATCAACAACGTGCTGGCCTTCCCCGGCATCTTCGCCGGTGCCCTCCAGGTCCGGGCCTCCCGGATCACCGAGGGCATGAAGATCGCCGCGGCGAACGCGCTGGCCGACGTCGTGGGCGACGAGCTCGCGGCGGACTACGTGATCCCGTCGCCGTTCGACGAGCGGGTGGCGCCTGCGGTCACGGCCGCGGTGGCGGCCGCCGCGCGGTCCGAGGGTGTGGCCCGGCGCTGAGCCGGCTGAGTGAGGGGCGGGGCGGGGGACGGGTTCCCGGGTGCGGGGTGCGCCTGCGGCGGGCTTGTTCCCCGCCCCGCCCCTTCCCGTAACCGGGGGCTGTGCCCCCCGGACTCCCGCTCCTCGATCGCCGGAGGGGCTGGGATGCGTGGTGTGCCGCCCACCCCGCGCGGTGCGCGTCACACCCGTGGCCGGTTACGCCCGGACCGCGCCCGGCCTATCGTCGGGGCCATGTTCGCCGCCTACGCATCCCGCATCGACCGCGACCAGCCTCTCAACGGCCTTGAGCTGGGCGAACGCCCCGCCCCCGAGGCGCGCCCCGGCTGGACCACCGTCAACGTCCGGGCAGCCTCCCTCAACCACCACGACCTCTGGTCCCTGCGCGGCGTCGGCCTCGCCGAGGACAAGCTGCCGATGATCCTCGGCTGCGACGCGGCCGGAACCGACCAGGACGGCAACGAGGTCGTCCTGCACTCCGTCATCGGCCAGACCGGTCACGGCGTCGGCCCGGACGAACCCCGCTCCATCCTCACCGAGCGATACCAGGGCACCTTCGCCGAGCAGGTCACCGTCCCCAGCTGGAACGTGCTGCCCAAGCCGAAGGAACTCAGCTTCGAGCAGGCTGCCTGCCTGCCGACCGCCTGGCTCACCGCGTACCGGATGCTCTTCACCAACGCCGGGGTGCGCCCCGGCGACTCGGTCCTCGTCCAGGGGGCGGGCGGCGGCGTCGCCACCGCCGCGATCGTGCTCGGCCGGGCGGCCGGGCTGCGGATCTACGCCACCAGCCGCGACGAGGCCAAGCGCAAGCGGGCCGTCGAGCTCGGCGCGATCGAGGCGTTCGAGCCGGGGGCTCGGCTGCCGCAGCGCGTCGACGCGGTCATCGAGACGGTCGGCGCGGCCACCTGGTCCCACTCCGTGAAGTCGCTGCGCCCCGGCGGCACGCTCGTCATCTCCGGCGCGACCAGCGGCGACCGGCCCTCGCACGCCGAGCTGACCCGGATCTTCTTCCTCGAACTGAGGGTCGTCGGCTCGACCATGGGCTCCAAGGACGAGCTGGAGGACCTGCTGGCGTTCTGCGCGACCACCGGCGTACGGCCCGTCATCGACGAGGTGCTGCCGCTGGACCGGGCCCGCGAAGGGTTCGAACGGCTCGCGGCGGGCGACCAGTTCGGAAAGATTGTGCTCACCTGCTCTTGAGACGTACGGGGTGAGCTGCTCTGATCTGCGCCATGCGAATACGGATGCGGATACGGATGGGCAGCGTACTCACCTCGATCGTCACTTCGTTCGTGCTCGCGGCGGGGGCCCTCGCCCCCGCCGCCGACGCACACCCGGCACGCCCAGCACACCCGGCACCACCGGAACGGGCCGGCATACCCAGCCTCACCGACGACCAGGGCCGCACGCTCACCCTGCGCGGATGGAGCTTCGCGGACAAGGCGAACAGCGGTGACCAGGCGCTGAACGCCATCACCGAGAAGCACTTCCGCGATCTGCGGGCCAAGGGCTTCAACTTCGCCCGGCTGCTCTTCTTCTGGGACGACCTGGAGCCGAGCCGGGGCCACTACAGCGCCGAGTATCTGCGCCGGATCGACCGGGTCCTGGGCTGGGCGCAGAAGTACGACATCCAGGTGCTGCTCGACGCCCACCAGGACGTGTTCGGCCCGGCGTTCAACGCCCGGGGCATCCCGGCGTGGGCGACCCGCACCGACGGTCTGCCCTTCACCCCGCATCCCGACGACTGGTTCTCGGAGTACTTCGAACCCGCCGTACAGCGCGCCTTCACCCACCTCTACGAGGACGCCGACCTCCAGCGCGCCCAGGCACGCATGTGGCAGGTCGTGGCCAAGCGCTTCGGGCACCACCCCGCCGTCCTCGGCTACGACCTGATCAACGAGCCGATGGGGGAGCTCCGCGAGGGCGAGGACCTGGCGACGGCCGCCCGCCGCATCGAGGCCCAGCAGATCACCCCGATGTACAACCGGCTGGCCCGCGCGGTCCGTTCGGTCGACCGCGACAACTGGCTGTTCGTCGAGCCCACCCCCATCGTCGGGGAGGGCGTGCCGACCGGGCTGGGGGAGATCAAGGACCACCGCACCGTCTACGCCCCGCACTTCTACAACACCGCCATGGAGGCCGGGGCCGACTACGACCCGGCGGCCGGCTGGATCGAGTCGTACGAGGCCGCCGTCACCGCGTACCCGAAAGAGCAGAAGATCCCGGTCGTCGTGGGCGAATGGGGCCCGCTGAACAACAAGCTCCCGCAGATGGGCCGCTTCTACCGGGACGCGATGGCCTCCCTGAGCCGTTACAGCTCGGGCTGGGCGGGCTGGGTGTGGTGCTACGGCGGTGGGTACTGCGCCCTGGACGAGAACGGCGACTTCGCCGCCAACAAGGACCGGACCGCCACACCGTACGCACCCGCCGTCGCCGGAACCGTCCACTCCGACACGTACGACGACAGCGCCCGCGTCTACCGGCTCAGCTATACGGCGGGCCGTCACGGCACCACGGAGATCTCGCTGCCACCGACCGCGGGGCGGTGGCGGGTCTCGGTCGACGGCCGCGCCGAGGTCCGCCGGCACGGCGGAGAGGTGCGCGTCCAGGCCCGCAAGGGGGCGCGCATCACGGTGACGGTGACCGGGACCGGGGCCGGGGCGGAGCGCGGCTGAGCGGCCCTTACGGCACGCCCGTACACCTCTGCCTGTCAATCACGGTCGACAGGCGGGGGCGCTGCGGTTCGAGGAGGCGGGCTGAACCCGGGGCCTCGAACCGCCCGCCCCGTCACTTCTGCCCGTCGTCGCCCTTCCTCAGCAGCGCTTCGATGTGGGCCGCCGCCGTCGACAGGTGGCGGCGGGCCTCCGTGAGCTGCTCCTGCGTGACGCCCCTGTCCCGGGCCGTGTCGCGGATGTCGTCGCGGAAGCGGTCGAGCAGCCGGTCCAGGTCGCGGGCCGGGTCGCCGGTGCGGGGGGTGTCCTTGCCCCAGTCGGCGTCGGCACCGGCCGGCTCCGGCTTGACGTAGGGGGGCCAGGCGCCCGTCCTGGCGAAGCCGCCGAGCTGGCCGGTGATCTCGGCCAGCCCCTCCCGTACGCCCGAGGGCCAGTCGCCCCGCGCGAAGTGCTCCTGGACCTGCCGGGCGGCGTTCTGCATCTGCTCGCGCGCCCGGTCCTGGGCCTCCTTGGCCTGGCGGCGGGCCTGCTGGGCGTCCTCGCGGGCGCGGCGGGACTCGTCCTTCGCCCGGCGGGCCTGCTCCTTCCACTCCTGCTTGGCCTTGCGCAGCTCCTCCTTGGCGGCGCGCCAGGCATCCTTGTCGCCGAAGTCCCCGAGGTCGCCGAAGGCGGACTCCCAGTCGCCCTTGCGGCCGGAGCCCGAGCCGGCGTCCGATCCCGCGCCCGAGCCGGTGTGCCTGGTCTCGTGTGCGGCGGCCCGCATCTCGCTGCGCAGCTTGCCGGCGGCGCCGCGCACGTCGTCCCGTATCTCGGCGGCCAGCTCGGAGACCGAATCCCGGATCTCCAGCTCCAGATCGGCCAGTTCGCCCGTGCGGCCGGCCAGCTCGGCCCGGCCCGCGTCGGTGATCGAGTAGACCTTGCGGCCGCCCTCGGTGGCATGGGTGACGAGGCCCTCGGCCTCCAGTTTGGCGAGGCGCGGATAGACCGTGCCCGCCGAGGGGGCGTACAGCCCGTGGAAGCGCTCCTCCAGGAGCCGGATCACCTCGTATCCGTGGCGAGGGGCCTCGTCGAGGAGCTTCAGCAGGTAGAGGCGGAGACGGCCGTGGGCGAATACGGGGGGCATGTCAGAGCACCTTTCCGGTCGGCTCGGCATCGTACGGACCGTCCTCGGCCGGCGGGCGGCGCAGCAGGGCGATCGATCCCGAGACGGTCGTCGCGCGCAGCTTCCCGGTCCCGGCGCCGAGCGTGCCGGTGATCTTCTTCGCGCCCCACTGGCCGCTGACCCGCAGGTCCTCGAACCCGTTGGAGACGGCGCCGCTCGCGGTGTTGGCCTCGACCGTCGCGTCCGCCGGGTGCGGCAGCCGGATGGCGACCTCGCCGGAGACCGTGGTCAGCCGGATGTCGGTGGGCTTCCCGGTCGGGTCCAGGTCGAGCACCATGTTGCCGCTGACCGATTCGGCCCGCACCGAGGCCCCGGCGCCCTCGACGACCGTCAGATCGCCCGAGACCGAGTGGAAGCGGAGTTCGCCGGTGACCGACTGGGCCTCCACGCTGCCCGAGACCGTGTCGGCGAGCACCGGCCCGGCGAGCCCGACGAGCGTGGTGTCGCCGGTGACGCCCCTCACGTCCGTACGCCCGCGGATCCCGGAGACGACGGCGCCCGCGCCGACGACGCCGACCTCCACCGCCGACCCGGCCGGGACCGCGAGCGAGACGACCGCGCTGCGGTGCCAGCCCTTGCGGTCGAACCACTTGAGGAAGTTCTGCCAGGGCAGGTCCTCGTAGGCGACCGTGAGCGCGCCGTCCTCCAGCGTCACGACCAGTGGCGGTCCCTCGATCCTGGAGACCTCCAGCCGGGCGGCCGGCTCCTCGGTGCCGACGACGTTGACGGTGCCTCCGACGATGCGCACGTTGAGCGACGTCACGGGGTCGTCGAAGGTCAGCTTCTGGGGCTCGGCGATGGCCCATGTCGACACAGGCATGGATCTGACCTCCTGAGGAGCACGGCGTGACGCAATATATCGCATCTCTTGGTGAACACGATATATCGCGGATCGGGGAAGTCAAGGCGTGTCACGATGCCGTCGGCGGGCCAACGGAAGGCCAAAGAGCGCCATATCTGGGCAAATTGCCCTAGCGTGTGAGGCATGAATGCGACATCTCCCGCGGGGGCGCTGCTGCTGTGCCGAGCCGAACCGGAGACCGTACGGCCGGTGGCCCATCTGCTGCGTGAGCGGATGCTGCTCGCCCCCGCCGGAGACGGATGGTCCGTCCTCGTGCCCGAGGGAAAGCCCTGGCAGGGCGCGCTCGCGCAGGCCGGTGGCGCGGACGCGGTGGAGCCGGTCGACCGGGTCGTGGCCGGCTGGGCCGCCGCGCTCGCGGTCGGCTCGACCTGGCCCGTGCTCGCCCTGTGGTGGGACGGCAACCGGGCCGGCTGCACGCTCGCCTCCGGATTCCGCCGCCCGGTCGGCTACGTCTGGCTCGCGGACGGCACCCCGGCCGGTGAGGACGAGGCCATGCGCACGTTCGCCGAACGCCTCGGCCTCGACCCCGTGCTGGACGTCCAGGCGCTCGAAGAGCTGATCCGCCCGGACCCGGACGTCGACGCGCGCATCCGGCTGCGCGGGCTGCTCGCCGTACTGACCCGGATCGGGCTGGTCCTGCCGCCAGGACTGGACCCGGACACGCCCGGCGACCGGTTGTACGCGGCGGCCGACGACCGGCCCGAAGCGCAACCGGTCGCCCGGACCGGCCGGCGGGAGGCGGTGAAGGCCGGACTCGACGTGGTCGAGGGCAGCGGTCTCGGGCCGTGGATGCGCGGCCCCAGGGCCCGTGCGCTGGCCGGTGCCCAGTTCGCCGTCGGGCTGCCGCTGGCCCTCTGGGGGCTCAGGCGCCGGGGCGGCGGATGGGTGCTCGCGGGGGCGCTGCTGCTGGCGCACGGGGCGCTCGGGCTCGCCTACGACCGGATCAGGGGCACCGAGGAGCCCGCGGACGGGCGCGGGCGACCGGCATGATCCGAACGGAACACGCCGGCCCTGGCCCTGGCCCTGGCCCTGGCCCTGGCCCTGGCCCTGGCCCTGGCCCTGGCCCTGGCCCTGGCCCTGGCCCTGGCCCTAGTCCTCGTCGTCGTCGAGCCGGGCCAGCCAGGTCGCGAGGCGCTCGACCGGCACCTCGAAGTCGGGATTGAGATCGACGAACGTACGGAGCTGCTCGGCGAGCCACTCGAAGGTGACCTCTTCCTCGCCTCGCCGCTTCTCCAGCTCCTCGATACCGCGGTCGGTGAAGTACATGCGGCAAGCCTAATGCCTGGTGACAGCCCCGCGAAGGCCGGGAGCCGGTCCCCGGGCCGCGCGCTCCGGCACTTCCACGCCCCGTCGCGACAAGCCCCCGCCGCCCCCGCCGCCCCGCCGGGAACCGCCCCGCGCCACCCCCGCGTCCTGGTCCGTGCAGCCGCCCGCGTACCCGGCCATCTGCCTCGCATCGGACGCGTACTGCCGTTAGCCTGCGGGTAGTTGGGGAACGGGGGGTTTCATGGGTGACAGTGACGCCCGTATTACGCGCATTGAGATGCCCGACGGTACGGAGGTCTGGGCGCGGATCTCCGGCGCCGAGGAACTGGCGCAGCCCGGCTCGGGCCCGTCGTTCGCGGACATCGGCGCCGGGAACATCGCGGACCGGGTGCAGGCCCGGGTCGAGAGCCTGCAAGGGGTCGTGACCAGCGTGGCGCGTTCGCTCGCCGAGCCGCTGCGGGCCGTGCGGCCCGACGAGGTCAGCGTCGAGTTCGGGATCGAGCTCACCGCGAAGGCCGGCAAGGTCGTCGGGCTGCTCGCCGACGGCGAGGCCAAGGGATCGATCAAGGTCACGCTGACGTGGAACGGCGGCGGGCCGCCCCTCGACCCGCAGGTGCCCGCGCAGTCGCCGGGACAGCAGCCGGCCACGCCCTCCGATCCGTCTTCTCCCTCTTCTTCCTCTTCTCCCTCTTCTTCCCCCTCCGGTCCGTCCGCCGGGGCACCCACCGGCGCACCGGCGCACGCGGGCGGCACCGGGCCGGACGACGGAAGCGGATCGTGACGCAGCCGCCGGGCGGGGGCGCGTGGCAGGGGCCGAGCGGCGCCGAATCCGCGCTGATGAGCCTCGTGAAGGACGCCACGGTGCGCATCCATCGTCCGGAGCCCGGGTATGCCCCTGAAGGATCCGACGGCGACTTCCTGGGGAGCGGCTTCTTCATCGCTCCGAGCTGGGTCCTCACGTGCGCGCACGTGGCGATGGAGGGGAGGGGGCGTCAGGTGAACGTGGTCTACAAGACCGCTCGTGGCGGCGATGCCGTCAGGGTCGGGGGCACGGTCGTGGCGGCCCTGCCCGAGGAGCGGCCCGGCACGGGCGGCTGGCCGGCCCCCGACCTCGCGCTCATCCAGCTGCTGCGGCCCGTCGAACACCCCTGTGTGTACCTCAGCGAGCGCTCCACGGGCATGAACCGCGGCGCGTACTACTTCGCGGGCTGGGCGGACGGCGGAGCCGGAGCGCTCAAGCGGCTCGGCCGGGAGTGCCGGGTGGTGGGCACCGTCGACGACTGGGCCGACGGCGACGAACAGGTGCTGATCGAGGCGAGCCAGCTGTACGCGGGCATGTCCGGCGGACCCGTCGTCGACCTGGCCAGGGGCGAGGTCGTCGGCGTACTCAAATCACGCTCCATGGATACGAACGGCGGTACGGCGATCGGCGTGGAGCGGCTGCGCACGCTGCCCGTGCCGGCCGGGGCCGCCACGGCCGAGTCCGACGATCCGTACCAGGCCGTGTTCCACGCCCACGACCGCTACCACGCCGACCGGCACAACAACCCCGGCGACGACGAGGAGACCTGGGCGGACGTCCAGCGGGACCTGGGCACGGTGGCGGGCCCGGCGCTCACCCCGCAGCAGCGCGTCGACCTGCTGGGCCGGCTCGCCAAGCTCCCGCCCCCGGTCAGCACCCGCAGCCTGCTCGACATCCTCGGCGGCCTCGGGTACGGGTACCGGACCGTCGGCGTCCCGGCCCCCCGGGGCTGGCGCGACGGGCTGGGCGTCCTGTACGACGCACGCGAGGGCGACGAGGCGCTGGAGCGGATCCTGCGCTACTGCATGAGCGCCATCGCCGCCGAACGCCCCTACGTGGTGCCCTCCACCCAGCGGGCCGAGGACGCCCTGTGGGACTGGGTGCGCGAGACCGCGAAGGACCGGCTCAAGCAGCCGTTCCGCCGCGAGATGGCCAGGCTCCGGTACCAGGGCCAATACGACCGGGGTACCGAGCACGTGCGGACGCCCGAACCGGCCGACGAGCCGGTCCGGCCGACGCGGGCCCCCACGTTCGTCGTGCTGTATCTGGAGCCCCGCGCCTGGGAGCCGGACCAGTTCGACTGGCGGGTCGTCGCCCGGCTGACCGCCGACGACCTGCCCGTCACCGAGAACTACCAGGGCACCAGGGCCGACGAACTCCCGGCCAGGCTCGCCGCCTCCCTCGGGAAGGCGTTCCGGATGTGCGACGAACCCGACAGCCCCGCGATCCTCCAGGTCGTGGTACCGCCGTCACTTCTCGACCTGGAGGTCGAGAAGTGGCAACTGCCCGCGGACAGCCTGCCCCTCGGGGTCCAGCGGCCGGTGGTCGTCCGGTGCTCGGACGAGGGCCCCGACGGACCCGACCCGTCCGACGACGCCGTCCGGGACCGCGAAGCGCGCTGGAACCGCATCCACACCGGCCCGACCCGGGCCGCCGTCCTGGACTGCGACGACGGAATGCGGGTACCCGTGCCCGTGACGGCGAAGCTGCGCGGACTGCCGTACGAGACCGTCCCGGTGTTCTGCCGGTACGGCGGACGGGGCGACGCCCAGAGCGTCGCGGGGTTCGCGCGGGTGCTCGACGGCGGCTTCGGCGTGGTCCTGTGGCGGCGCCCGAGGGCCGAACGGGCCGCGTCCTGCACCGAGTTCCACCTCCGGGTCGTGGACACGGTCGACGGGGCGGGTGTGGCCGACCGGCTTCCGCGGAAGATCCAGGAACTGAGAAAAGGGGTGTGTGAGGGCCGCCCCGACACGTTCTGGTCGGACGGCATCGCCCTGGTCTACGGAAACCCCCAACCGCCCCCGCCCGGCCCGTTGTTGCAGGCTCCGTGAACCCTCTTTCGAGCGGTGTCCCGGATGACTACGGTGAACCACGTTCGACTGCTGCCCCTGGCGGACGAGTGATGACGAGGAACGCGTTATGAGTGAACCCAGCGAGTGGCTCATCTACCGAGGGGCCGGCGAACCGCACGAAGGCATCGAGCAGTTGCCACCGCCGCCGCCCTGGCGCGACTTCGCGAGCCGTGGCACCCCGGACCCCGACGAGCCGGACGGGGACGGCTCCGCGGACCGGCGCCTCGGCGGCCACCGGCACGTCGCCGAACTCCACCGGCCGGGCGCCGAGGAACTCGAAATGATCAACGCGGCGCTCTATCTGCGGCGTCCGCTGCTGGTCACCGGTACCCCCGGCGCGGGAAAGAGCACGCTGGCCCACTCGGTCGCCCACGAGCTGGGGCTCGGCCGGGTGCTGCGCTGGCCGATCGTGAGCCGGACGACGCTGCTGGACGGCCTCTACCACTACGATGCGATCGCCCGGCTCCAGGACGTACAGATCGCCGCGCACAGCGCGGCGGCCGGCACGGGTGCCGGCCCGGCCACGGACGATGTGGGCAGTTACATCAGGCTCGGACCGCTCGGCACCGCGCTGCTTCCCTCGGACCGGCCGCGCGTACTGCTCATCGACGAGCTCGACAAGAGCGACATCGACCTGCCGAACGACCTGCTCAACGTGCTGGAGGAGGGCGAGTTCGGCATTCCCGAGCTGGAGCGGATCGCCGACCGGCTGCCCGACGGCGAGGCGCGGGTCCTCGACGACGACGGCAACAAGGTCACGGTGCGCGGCGGCCGGGTGCAGTGCACCGCCTTCCCGTTCGTGGTGCTCACCAGCAACGGGGAGCGGGACTTCCCGGCACCCCTGATGCGCCGCTGCATCCATCTGGAGCTGGGGCGCCCCGACCACCAGCGCCTCGCCACCTTCGTACGCGCCCACCTCGGCGACGAGGCGGCGCGCTCCGGGGACGACCTGATCGCCCACTTCCTGGAGCGGTCCCGAAGCGAACTCCTCGCCACGGACCAGCTGTTGAATGCCATCTACCTCACCGACGCCGCCGCCCCGGCCGGCCGCGACCGCCTCGCCGACCTGCTCATCCAGCGACTCGACCGGCCGAGGTGATGGGCTGATGGCGGGCGCCGGTGCGCGACCCGGACCGGACGGCGAACACCACCCCGGCGACGGTGCCGCGGTGCCGGGCGGTGCGGGCCCCGACGACGCGGGACTCTTCCCCGCCTTCGTGGCGCGGCTGCGCGAGGCGGGGCTCGACCCCGACGTCGAGCAGCTGCGCGACGCGCTCTGGCTGGCCCGCTGGGCCCGCCACCCGGACGCACCACCTGCCGACGCCGATCCCGACGCCGTTGCCGGCGCCTGGGAGCAGGGACGCGCCCCGGGTGCCCACCTGCCCCCGGAGCCGTCGTCGAACGGCCGGTCCGAGGCCCTGGGGCCGGACGCCGCGAAGCCCGCGCACGAGGGGCCGGGCGACGAACCCTCGCCGCGGGCGGACCCCGGCGACCCCGACCGGCGGATCACGCTCTACCCCGTACCGCGTACCGGCCCCTCGGACCGTGCCCACCCCGGCGGCCCGTCGGGCGCCGGAGCCGCCCGGAAGGGGCGTACGGCCGCCCTCACCTTCGGTGTGCCCGCCGCCCCGGCGCTGCCCGCACCCCTCGAACTCCAGCGCGCGCTCAGACCGTTGCAGCGCTACCACCCCGCTTCGCCGCCGCTGCGCAGCACCCTCGACGAGACGGCGACCGCCGAACTCAGCGCCCGCGCGGGCGGGTTGATCATCCCGGTGTTCCGCGGCGTATCCAAGGGCGAGGCGGTCCTGCAGTGCGTCATGGACGCCTCGTCCTCGATGCTGGTCTGGGACCGGATGTTCGGTGAACTCCAGCAGATATTCGGCCAGTTGGGTGCCTTCCGGGACGTACAGGTCCGCTATCTGCACCAGGGCCCCGACGGCGCGGCCGCGGTGAGCCGCAGCCCGGACCCGGCCGCGGCGCCGCTGAACTCCGCGGACCGGCTGAGCGATCCGACCGGCCGCCGGGTCACCGTCCTGGTCAGCGACTGCGCCGGTCCGCTCTGGCACAGCGGCCGGGCCCACCGGCTGCTGCACCAGCTGGCCGCGCAGGCCCCGGCCGCCGTGCTCCAGCCGCTGCCGCAGCGGATGTGGAACCGCACCAGACTGCCGGTCACCTACGGTTCACTGTCCCGGGGCGACGGACCCGGCGGAGCGGCCGTGCTCAAGGTCGTGGAGCAGCCGGGCACGGGCCCCGCCGTGTACCCGGGGGCCCTTGCCGTACCCGTTCTCCCGCCGGTGGAAGGGGCGCTGGCGGCCTGGGCGAAGCTGCTCTCCGGCACCGGCTCGGGACAGATCTCCGGCGCGGTCGGCTGGGTGCGCGCCGATCAGCCGGCGGCGGCCGCGCAGCGCGCGGGCGACGCACTCTCCTCGCTCCAGCTGGTCAGCCGCTTCCGCTCGGCGGCCTCGCCCGCCGCCGGGCAACTGGCCGTCTACCTCGCGGCGGCCCCGCTGCACCTCCCGGTGATGCAGCTGGTGCAGCGCACGATGCTGCCCCACTCGGGCCCTTCCGAACTCGCCGAGGTGCTGCTCAGCGGGCTGCTGACGCGGAGCAGGGACGAGGACGGCGGTGAGCACGACGGCCAGTGGTACGCATTCGTGCCCGGCGTCCGGGAGGCGCTGCTCGGCCCGCTGGGCCGCGACGAGGCGCTGCTCGTGCTCAAGCACTGTTCGCAGTACATCGAGCAGCGGTACGGCAGGGGCGGGCCGAACTTCCCGGCCCTGGCCTTCGCCCAGCTCGGCGAACGCCGGCACGAACGCAGATACCCGTCCACGCCGGCCACCGCCGGTACGGACCCCCTGGAGGACGGCACGCCCGACGGGGAGATCGAGGAGGGTGGCGAGAATGGGGAGAGCGGCGCAAGCGGCGGGTCGCGCGTCCCCCACCCCTTCGCCGAGGTCGCGGTCCGCGTACTGGAGCGTTTCATGCCCCTGCCCGAGCAGTTCGTGATGCAGACCGGACGCGAGGGCCACCCGAGCCCCGTACGGAACCCGAACACCGCGGTGGAGAGCGCCCGTGCCCTCCTGCGGCAGTTCGAGTCGGACAGCATGGTGCAGTACCTCATCGACGCCGTGCAGCTGCTGCGCGGCGCCGCCGTACGCGAGGAGCAGCCGGACACGGACCCCGGACTGTGGGCGGAGTACGCCCGCTGCGTGCTGCGGCTGTGGGAGGTCCAGGGCGACACCGAACTGCTCCGCGAGGCGGAGTACGCCGCCGAACGGGCCGCCGCGCAGCCCGCAGCGGTACGCGAACGGGCCGTACTGGCCAAGGTGTTGCACGCCGCGGCCGACGACCGGCGGCGGCGCGGTGACCGGCGCGGTGCGCTGGAGCTGCTGCGCCGCGCCGACCGCGAGTACACGGCCGCCTGCTCCGCCCCCGGCCTGGACCCCGCCGAGGCCCTCCGGCTGACCCTGGAACGGGTGAGGGCCCTGGAGGCGCAGTGGCGGCTCGACGGCGACACCGCCCTGCTCCAGGCCGCGTGCGGGATGCTGGAGGCGTTCGCCGACGTCTGGCCCGACCAGGAGAACCGCCCCACCACCCTGCCCCTGGCGCACGGCCGGACCATGCTGAAGCTGGCCGGCGCCACCGCCGACACCGAACAGTCCCGGGTGTACGCGGGCCAGGCCGCGCGCTCCCTGCGCACCGCCTTCGAACAGGGCGGCGGCCGGCACACCCTGGGCACCGGGGTACGCGTC
Organism: Streptomyces sp. NPDC001890; assembly: GCF_042891445.1. Lineage (NCBI taxonomy): Bacteria > Bacillati > Actinomycetota > Actinomycetes > Kitasatosporales > Streptomycetaceae > Streptomyces > Streptomyces sp. NPDC001890. The sequence continues at coordinate 841,754 of NZ_JBIATE010000002.1, forward strand.
CTGCTGGACCTGGTGGACGCCCTGCTCGGCTCCGGCGAGGAACCGGACGAGGCCGCGACACTCGTCGAGCAGGCCCTGGCGACCGTACGCGATCAGCGGCAGCGCGCCGCGCTGCGGATCAGGGCCGGCCGGGTCCGCGTCGCCCGGTACGAGCACACCGGCGAGCCCGACGAACTCGTGGCCGCCGCCGACTGGTTCGCCCGCGCCGCCCGGGACGTCCCCCGCGACTCGCGCGCCCACACCGACCTGCTCGCCGAATGGGGCGGCACCCTGCTGCGCCGGGCCCGGCTGCCGGACGGCCGCCCGCACATCGGCGCCGCGATCCGGGTGCTGCGCGACTGCCGTACGGAGACGCCGGCGGGCAGCACCCGCCAGGCCGAGCGGCTGCTGATGCTGGGCCGCGCACTGATGCTCCGGCACCGCGCCACCGAGGACCGGGTCGACCTCCGCGAGGCCGAGCACCTCTTCGGCCTCGCGGCCCAGGAGGCGGCCGACCCGCTCACCGAGGCGGGCTGCTGGCTGGAGCTGGGCCGCTCCCACCTGGACGCCGCCCGGGTGCTCCAGCGCCCCGCCCGGCTCGACGACGCGGCCGAGGCGTTCCGGGGCGCGGCGGAGGCGGCGCGCACGGCGGAGGAGGAGCTGGACGGCCCGCAACAGGTCTGGCGAGCGGTCGAGCTGGGGGCCACGGCCCACCACTGGCGGGGCATGACGTACGAGCGGGCGGGGCGGCCCCGGGCCGCACGCGACGCGTACCGCTCGGCCCGCCAGGAATGGCGCAAGCTGCCGGACGGCGGCGGATCGGCGGCCGGGGCGACCGCCGAGCGGCTGGCGGAGCTGGAGCGCTGACGGGGAGGCGGGCGGCGAGGCACGTCGCGGGGCGGGCGGCGCGGGGCCCTGCGGGGCGGGCCGCCGCCGTGCGACCGGCGCACGACCGTCGTCGCCCGACTGCGTCTTCGCCGAGGCGTAGCCCCGGTTCTGCGGGGCATCCGTACATTGGCGGCCGGTACGCGGGATCCGTGCCGGCGCACAGGACATCAGGGACACGGGCCCGGCCGGTGCGTTCAAGGGCGAGCGCACCGGTGCGGGCGCGAGGGGTGTTACGGGGAGGCGTGATGAACGAGACGGTGCACGAGGTGCACGCGATGGACCAGGACGTCCCGGACGGCGGTCCGCCGGACGGCCCGTCCGGCGGACCGGACGCGCTGCCGGACCTGCTGGCGCTCGATCTGGAGTCACTGCGGACGCTGGACCATCCGGTGCTCGCCGAGGTGGTCGCGGATCTGCGCGGGCGGGTCGAGCAGCCGCGGGAGATGCTGTGGGGGTTCAACAACTCCTTCTGACGCCCGGGGCGGCGCCGAGGACGGCCCCTGCGCCGAGGACGGCCCCTGCGCCGAGGACGGCGCAGGTGCCGGGGCCGCACGATTTCGGTCCGGTGGCCGGACGAACAGGACATCGTGACAGGGCACGGGTTTGTCCCCGTGGCGAGCCAGGGATACTCGCCTCGGGGCGGCGACGGGGGCCGTGCCGGCGGATGCGAACGGCACGGGGGTGCGGGAGTGTCTCGACAGGCGACGCCGAAAACACCCCCACGTGCCGGGCAGAGCCGACCGAGGCCCTCCTTCGGGCAGTTCATCGTCAAGGTGCACGGCCGCTGCAATCTCGCCTGCCGCTACTGCTACCTCTACGCAGGCCCTGACCGCACCTGGCGCGACCGCCCGGCCGCCGCCGCACCCGCCGTCCTGGACCGCACCGCGCACCGCATCGCCGAACACGCGGCGGCCCACGGGCTGCGCCACGTCGCGCTCGTCCTGCACGGCGGCGAACCCCTGCTCGCGGGCGCCCACCGGCTGGCCGCCTTCGCCGACCGGGTACGCGGCCTGGCACCCGCGGGCTGCACCGTCCACACCACCGTCCAGACCAACGCGACCCTGCTCACCGAGGCCCGCACCGCCACGCTCGCCCGGCACGGCATACGCATCGGCATCAGCCTCGACGGCGGACTGGCCGCCCACAACACCCAGCGCACCGACCACGCCGGACGACCCTCCTGGCCCGCCGCCTCGCGCGGCGCCCGGCTCCTCGCCGACCGGCATCCGGAGGCGTACGCCGGCATCCTCACCGTCGTCGACCCCCGCACCGACCCCGTCGAGCTGTACGAGTCGCTGCTCGACCTGCACCCCCCGGCCATCGATCTGCTGCTCCCGCACGGAAACTGGACGACCCCCCCACCGGGCCTGCCGCGCACGGCCTCCGCGTCCGGCCGCCCGACCCCGTACGGCGACTGGCTGACCACCGTCTTCGACCGCTGGTGGCGCACCGGGCGGCGGGAGACCCGGGTCCGGCTCTTCGAGGAGTGCGTCGCCCTGCTGCTGGGGCTGCCCGGCGCCACCGAATCCCTCGGCCTCGATCCCGTCGACGCGATCGTGGTCGAGACGGACGGGTCGATCGAACAGGTCGACTCGCTCAAGTCCGCCTACGACACGGCCGCCGCCACCGGGCTCGACGTCTTCCGCCACACCTTCGACGACGCCCTGCGCCACCCCGGCGTCGCCGCCCGCCGGGCGGGCGCCGACGCGCTCGCCGCCACCTGCCGTGCCTGCCCGCTGCTGACCGTCTGCGGCGGCGGCCACTACGCACACCGCTACCGCGCAGAGAACGGCTTCGCCAACCCGTCCGTCTACTGCGCCGACCTCGAACGGCTGGTACGCCATGTCGCCGCCCGGCTGTCCGACGCAACCGCAGGAGAACGCCGATGATCCCCCCACTTCCGGACCACATGCTGCGTCAACTCGGCCGCACCGAGGGCGATGCCGACACCCTCGGCGTGCTCGTACGCGATCAGGACACCCGACGGCTCCTGCTGCTGCGGGCCCTGCTCGACGCGGCCGGGGAGGCACCCGCCCACGTCCTTGCGCCCCACGCGCTCGACCGCCTCCGCCAGGACTGGGCACTGCTGGAGACGGCCGAACGCGCCGACCGGACCGCCGTACGCACCGTGCTGCTGCACCCCCTCGTGGGCCCCTGGATACAGCGCTGCCTGCACGGCCTCTCCGGTCACGGCCCCACGTCCGCGACCGCCCCCGGCCCCGGACTCCGGGCGGACCTGGACCACTTGAGCGCGCTGGCGGCCGCGGCCGCGATCCGGGCCGGAGTCCCGTTCACGACCCGGCTCGCCGGGCGCGACGGTCTCCTGCCGCTGCCCACCCTCGGCGCCCTGCGCACGGATCCCGATGCCCCCGGAACGGTCGATGTGGCCTTCTCCGGAACCGAACTGACGTTACGTCATATCGCAGCCGGGCCGCCCGTCGTCGTGCACACGCAGCCGGACGGAGCGACCGGATCGGCCGACCCGCGCTGGCTGCCGGTGCACGTCCTGCCGGCCGTCCGGCACGGCATCGGCCCGTTGCCCCTGGACGACATCGACCCGTACCGCACCGACGGCCCGGGACTCGGGCGGCACGGGCTGAGCACCGCCACCGCCATCGACGACCACGCACGCAAGTCCTGGACCGAGTCCTGGGCCGGGGTGCCGCCCCTGCTCCGCATCGGCGGCGAGCACCGCCTCACCGAAGTGACGGTCCTGCTGCGCTGCCTCGTCCCGCTCGGCCCGCCACCCGGTTCCGGGCCCGCCGGTGAGGGCGCGGCACACTGCAGCGGCACCAGGCGGGAGGCCTTCGGCGCCGTCCTCAGCAGCGAACCGGCCACCCCCGCCTCCTTCGCCGCCACCCTCGTCCACGAACTCCAGCACACCAAACTGGCCGCGCTCGCCGCCCTCGTACCGCTGCACCACGAGGACGCGACCCCACGCCACTTCGCCCCCTGGCGCCCCGACCCCCGCCCCTTCGACGGCCTTCTCCAGGGCGCCTACTCGCACCTCGCGCTCGCCGACCACTGGCAGCGGAACGCGCTCTTCGCGCGCCGTGTCACCCACCGCGACCTGGCCTGGGCCGAGCACGCCCGCTGCCGCGAACAGGTCGCAGCGGTGCTGCCCGCGCTGGCCGGATCGGCGGCGCTGACCCGCGAAGGCCGAATACTGGTCAACGAGATGATCGCGCTCTACCACCGTCTGGACGATTGTCCGCCTCCTGCGGGGCACCTCGCGCGCGCGCGGGCCTACGTGGCCACCGCCAAGGTGATATGGCAGCAGAGGAACGGCTCGCACCAGCCGTGGGAGACCCCCGGGATCGTCCGCCGGGACGACCATGCTCCGGTGTATGTTGACAAGGCTCGAATCGACGCAGGGAGACGGTTGAATGCCCGGAACGCGTAAGCAAGTTGGAGCAACCGGGGCGCACACCGTCACCATCAGTTTCGCCGGTTTCAACCGAGCCTGGGCGACGTGGATCGGGGACCGCCTGGAGCGACGCGGAGTGACGGTCGTCCAGCAGCGCTGGGACCCCCCGGTGGAGGTGCCGCTGGAGGAGTCGCTGCGCGACCTCGCGCTCTCCAGGGGGCGCGTCCTGCTGGTCCTCAGCGACTGGTACTTCCAGCTCGGCCCGCGCACGCACGACGAGTGGAACAGGGCCCTGCGTCAGGTCGTCGCCCCCGACCCCGACCGCTTCGCCGCCGTCTGCCTCACCACGTCGGCACTGCCCGGCGCCACCTCGGTCCTCGGCGCCGCCGACCTCACCAACGTCGGCGCGGAGGAGGCCGAGCGACGGCTCCTCGTCCGCCTCGGCCTGCCCACCGACCCGCTGCCCGAGCAGGCCGAGCACCGGCCGGGCCCCCGCTACCCGGCCGACACCCCCGAGGTGTGGGGCGGCGTCCCGCGGCGCAACACCCGGTTCACCGGCCGTGAGGAACTGCTCAACAAGGCGTACCAGGCCCTCCAGGAGGCCGGGTCGGGCGCCGGGGTCGTGGCGCTGTACGGCATGTCCGGCGTCGGCAAGACCCAGCTGGCCGCGGAGTACGTCTACCGCTTCGGTTCCGAGTACGACGTGGTCTGGTGGGTGCCCGCCGACCGGCGTGCGCTCTACCGCCAGCGGCTCGCCGAACTCGCCCCCGAACTGGGCCTGTCCACCGGTGTCGAGTACGGCGAGCGGCTGCGCGCGGTGCGGGACGCGCTGCGCCGCGGCGAACCGCACTCCCACTGGCTCCTCGTGCTCGACGGAGCCGACGAGCCGGAGAACATCTGGGACCTGGTGCCGACCGGCCCCGGGCACGTCCTCATCACCTCGCGCAACCCGGAGTGGGGCGAGCACAACAGCAACCTCGTCGAGGTGCCCGTCTACAACCGGGACGAGTCGGTCGCCTTCGTCCGGCGCCGCGCACCGCGGCTGAACCCCGCCGAGGCGAACCGGCTCGCCGAGGCGCTGGAAGACCTCCCGCTCCTCCTCGACCAGACCGCGGGCTGGCTGAACGACTCCGACCTGTCGGTCGAGGAGTACATCGAGCTCCTCGAAGGCGGCATCGACCAGGACGTCGTCAAGGTCTCCGCCGACTTCCCGCTCGCCTTCCAGACCGCCTGGTCGATACTGCTGAACAAGCTCAAGGACACCGTCCCCGAGTCCGTCGACCTGCTCCGCCTGTGCAGCTTCTTCGCGCCCGGCTCCATCCCGGTACGGCTGCTGAAGGAAATGCCCGCGGGCGAGCTGCCGGAACAGGTCTCCGGCCTGATGAACGACCCCCTGCTGTGGAACAAGGCGATCGCCCAGCTCCGCCAGTACTCCGTGGTCCGGCTGGAGTCCCACGAGTCGGCCGTCGAAGAGGCGTCGGCCGGCGAATCCCTCTACATGCACCGCATGGTCCACCAGATCGTCGGTCACGACATGACGGAGCGGGACCGCAGGGAGTTCATCGACGTGGTCCGCCGGGCCCTCGCCGCCGCGGACCCGGGCAGGCCCACCGACACCCGCCTGTGGCCCGCCTACGCCGAGATCACCCCGCACCTGAAATGGGCCGACGTGCTCCGGAGCACCGACCCGGCGGTGCAGTCCCTGGTGCTCAACTGCCTGCGCTACATGTACCTCTCGGGGGAATACCGGGCCGGCATCAAGCTGGGCGAACGCGCCATGAAGGCCTGGCGGGAACTGCTCGGCGAGGACCACCCCAGGATCTGGGACCTCAGCTACCACTACGCCAACCTGCTGCGGGCCGTCGGCGACTACGCTGGCACGGAAGTGATCGAACGCGCCGCGGTGGACCATCTGCGCGCCGAGCGCGGCGTGCAGGACCTGGAGCATCTGCGCGCCGCCGGCGGCCTCGCCGCCGACCTGCGCGGGCTCGGACGGTACGAAGAGGCGCTGGAGATGTCCGGCTGGGTCCTCGCCGCCTACCGCGAACTGCTGGGCGACCAGGACTCGCGCACGCTCAACGCGCAGAACAACCTGGCCGTCTCGCTGCGGCTCCTCGGCCGGTACCAGGAGTCCCTGGAGCTCAACCGGCGGACCCTGGAGGCCCGTCGGCAGTTCCTGGGCCAGCGGCACAACTGGACCCTGGCCTCCCAGACCAACTACGCCACCGACCTGCGCCTGCTCGGCCGCTACAGCGACGGGCTGTCGCTCCAGAGCCAGAGCGCCGGGGTGCACCGAAGGGTCCTCGGCAACGACAACCCGCAGACGCTGCGGGCCGAGTACAACCTCGCGCTGTGCCACTACCGCTCGGGAGAGCGCGCCAGGGCCTCGGCCCTGTTCACCCGGGTCCTGGAGCGGTGCGAGCGTGTGCTGGGCGAGGACGACCCGCTGACCATGATGTTCGCGGCCGGGCAGAGCTGCTTCGCCCGCGAGCACGCGGACATCGACCAGGCCAGGGGCATAAGCGAGAAGGTCGTCGACGGCTACCTGAACATGCTCGGCGAGGAGCACCCCTTCGTGGCGGGAACGCGGGGCAACCACGCCCTGATCCTGCGCAACGTGGGCGAGCGCGACCAGGCCCACACCCTCCTGGAAGGGGCCCTCGCCGCGTTGACGCAGGCTGTCGGCGAGTACCACCCCTGGACCCTGGGGGTCGCCGTCAACGCCTCGGCTCTGCGCAACCTGGTGGGGGATCCGGAATCAGCGGCCGCGCTGACGGACGCGGTCATCGCCAGGGCCACCGAGACTCTCGGACGGACCCACCCGCTGACCCTCTCCGCCCGGATCGCCCACGCCGCGGACCTGCGTGGCCTACGGGAGCGGCAGCGGGCCGAGAAGGTCGAGAACGAGGCGCTGGGCGACCTGGCGGCCACCCTCGGCGCCCAGCACGTCCATACGGTCTCGGCCCGCTCGCGCAACCGCCCGTACTGGGACTTCGAGCCCCCGATCGTCTGAGAGCCGGCCGGACGGACCGAAGGGCCCGGCCCCGCGAGCAACTCGCGGGGCCGGGCCCTTCGGCTCGTACGGCAGCGGGTCAGGCCTCGAAGACCTCGGCGACCAGCTGTGCCTGCTCGGCCTGGTGGCGCTTGGCCGAGCCGACCGCCGGGGACGAGCTGTGCGGACGCGAGATGCGGCGCAGGCGCTCACCGTGCGGGACGTCGGCGCCGACGGCCAGGTCCAGGTGGTCGATCAGGTTCAGGGCGATGAACGGCCAGGCGCCCTGGTTGGCCGGCTCCTCCTGGGTCCAGAGGTACTTCTCGGCGTTCGGGTACTTGGCGATCTCGGCCTGGAGCTCGGCACCCGGCAGCGGGTACAGGCGCTCCAGACGGATGATCGCGGTGTCCGTGACGCCGCGCTTCGTACGCTCGGCCTCCAGGTCGTAGTAGACCTTGCCGGCGCAGAAGACGACCTTGCGGACCTCGGCCGGGTTCACCGAGTCGTCGCCGATCACCGGGCGGAAGCCGCCGGTGGTGAACTCCTCCACCTTCGACGCGGCCGCCTTGAGGCGGAGCATCGACTTCGGGGTGAAGACGATCAGCGGCTTGTGGTGCGGGTTGTGCACCTGCCACCGCAGGAGGTGGAAGTAGTTCGACGGCAGGGTCGGCATGGCGACCGTCATGTTGTTCTGCGCGCACAGCGTGAGGAAGCGCTCCGGGCGGGCGGACGAGTGGTCCGGGCCCTGGCCCTCGTAGCCGTGCGGCAGCAGCAGCGTGACGCCGGAGGTCTGGCCCCACTTCTGCTCGGCCGAGGAGATGAACTCGTCGACGACGGTCTGCGCGCCGTTGACGAAGTCACCGAACTGGGCCTCCCAGACGACCAGCGACTCCGGGCGGGCCAGCGAGTAGCCGTACTCGAAGCCCATCGCCGCGTACTCGCTGAGCAGCGAGTCGTAGACGTTGTATCGGGCCTGGTCCTCGGAGAGGTAGAGCAGCGGGGTGTAGTCCTCGCCGGTCACCTGGTCGACGAGGACCGCGTGGCGCTGGCCGAAGGTGCCGCGGCGGGTGTCCTGGCCGGCGAGCCGGACCGGGGTGCCCTCCATCAGCAGCGAACCGATGGCCAGGGTCTCGCCCATGCCCCAGTCGATCGTGCCGTTCTCCACCGAGGCCGCGCGGCGCTGCATCTGCGGCATCAGGCGGGGGTGGACGGTGATCCGGTCGGGGATGTTGACCTGGGACTCCGCGATGACCTTGACGACCTCCGCGGAGATCGCGGTGGTCACGGCGACCGGGAACTCCGGCTGGACCTCGGGGGTGTGCGCCGGGGCCGGCAGCGAGGTGGCCTCGCGGACCTCCGCGAAGACCTTCTCCAGCTGGCCCTGGAAGTCCTGGAGCGCCTGCTCGGCCTCTTCCAGCGTGATGTCGCCGCGACCGATGAGGGACTCGGTGTAGAGCTTGCGCACCGAGCGCTTCTTGTCGATCAGGGTGTACATCTGCGGGTTGGTGAACTCCGGGTTGTCGCCCTCGTTGTGACCGCGGCGGCGGTAGCAGATGAGGTCGATCACGACGTCCTTGTTGAACGCCTGGCGGAACTCGAAGGCGAGCCGCGCGACCCGGACGACGGCCTCGGGGTCGTCGCCGTTGACGTGGATGATCGGCGCCTCGATCATGCGCGCCACGTCGGTGGCGTACATCGAGGAGCGCGAGGACTCCGGGGCGGCGGTGAAGCCGACCTGGTTGTTGATCACCACGTGCACGGTGCCACCGGTGCGGTAGCCGCGCAGCTGCGACATGTTGAGCGTCTCGGCGACGACGCCCTGGCCCGCGAAGGCCGCGTCGCCGTGGAGCGCGATGGGCAGGACGGTGAAGTCCGTGCCGCCCTTGTTGATGATGTCCTGCTTGGCGCGGGCGATGCCCTCCAGGACCGGGTCGACCGCCTCCAGGTGCGAGGGGTTGGCGGCCAGCGAGACCTTGATCTGCTCGCCGTCCAGACCGGTGAACGTGCCCTCGGCGCCCAAGTGGTACTTGACGTCGCCGGAGCCGTGCATCGACCGGGGGTCGAGGTTGCCCTCGAACTCGCGGAAGATCTGGGCGTACGACTTGCCCACGATGTTGGCGAGGACGTTGAGCCGGCCGCGGTGGGCCATGCCGATGACGACCTCGTCGAGGCGGGCCTCGGCGGCGGAGTCGATGACCGCGTCGAGCAGCGGGATGACGGACTCGCCGCCCTCCAGCGAGAACCGCTTCTGGCCGACGTACTTGGTCTGCAGGAACGTCTCGAACGCCTCGGCGGCGTTCAGCCGGCGCAGGATCCGCAGCTGCTCCTCGCGCTCGGGCTGCTGGGCGCGCGGGCGCTCCACCCGGTCCTGGAGCCACTTGCGCTGCTTCGGGTCCTGGATGTGCATGAACTCGATGCCGGTGGTGCGGCAGTACGACTCGCGCAGCACACCGAGGATGTCGCGGAGCTTCATCATCGACTTGCCGGCGAAACCGCCGACCGCGAAGTCCCGCTCCAGGTCCCACAGGGTGAGGCCGTGCTCGGTGATGTCCAGGTCGGGGTGCTTGCGCTGGCGGTACTCCAGCGGGTCGGTGTCGGCCATGACGTGGCCGCGGACCCGGTAGGAGTGGATCAGCTCGAAGACCCGCGCGGCCTTGGTGACGTCGCTGTCGTGCGAGGCGTCGATGTCCGTCAGCCAGCGGACCGGCTCGTACGGGATGCGCAGCGACTTGAAGATCTCGTCGTAGAACTCGTTCTCGCCGAGCAGCAGCTGGGCGACGATCCGCAGGAACTCGCCGGAGGCGGCGCCCTGGATGACCCGGTGGTCGTACGTCGAGGTCAGCGTCATGACCTTGGAGATGCCCAGCTTGTTCAGGGTGTCCTGGGAGGTGCCCTGGAACTCCGCCGGGTAGTCCATCGCGCCGACGCCCATGATGAGGCCCTGACCGGGCATCAGGCGGGGCACCGAGTGGACGGTGCCGATGCCGCCGGGGTTGGTCAGCGAGGCGGTGACGCCGGTGAAGTCGTCCATGCCGAGCTTGCCGTTGCGGGCGCGGCGGACGATGTCCTCGTAGGCCTGCCAGAACTCGAAGAAGTTGAGCGTCTCGGCCTTCTTGATGGCCGCGACGACCAGCTGGCGGTCGCCGTTCGGCTTCACCAGGTCGATGGCGAGACCGAGGTTGACGTGGTCCGGCTTGACCAGGGTCGGCTTGCCGTCCTTCACCGCGAAGGAGTGGTTCATCGCCGGCATGGCCTTGAGGGCCTGCACCATCGCGTACCCGATGAGGTGCGTGAAGGAGATCTTCCCGCCCCGGGCGCGCTTGAGGTGGTTGTTGATGACGATGCGGTTGTCGAAGAGCAGCTTCACCGGGACGGCACGGACGGACGTGGCCGTCGGCAGCTCCAGCGAGGCGTTCATGTTCTTCGCGACGGCGGCCGAGGGGCCACGCAGCGTGACGTACTCGGGTCCGGCCGGGGCCTCGGTGGCCGGCGCGGCCTTGGCCGGGGCGGGCTCGGCGGCCTTCGCGGCCGGGGCCGGGGCGGCCTTCGCCGGGGCTGCCGGAGCGGCGGCGGCGGGGGCGGCCTGTGCGGGGGCCGGGGCCGGGGCCGCGGGGGCCGGGGCCGGGGCCGCGGGGGCCGGAGCGGGTGCGGCCGGGGCCTTGGCGGGGGCGGCCGGCGCGGGCGCGGTCGGGGTCACCGCGGCCGCTGCGGCCGGGGCGCCGGGAACGGGCTTGTCCGCCGTGCCGGACGTACCCGGCTTGTAGTCGGCGAAGAAGTCCCACCAGGCGCGATCGACCGAATTGGGATCCTGGAGGTACTGCTGGTAGATCTCGTCGACGAGCCACTCATTGGGCCCGAAAGCAGCGGCCGGGTTCGAACCCGGGCTGGCTTGGTCGGTCGAGATGCTCGAGTTACTGGGGGACTGAGACGACACGGCGCGAACCGCCCTCTTCCGCTTCACAAGGTGATGGACAGCGGAAATCAAGGCTACGCCTCCCCAGCCGTTCCCCGCAGGCCGGGCCGCTCTTCGTCGCGCAAGTCACATCGGAAGACGGGTTTCGGTGCGGGAATTGGCGGGAAACAAGCACGGTTCCGCTGCGTTTTGGGTACGTGGGACCGCGGCTGCGGCCCCCTGGACCGCACCCCCTGAATGGAACACGCAGAACGTGTCCTTCCGGTTCGAACCCTATGTCAACCTCGCTGCTGAGGGATCCCCGGAAGAGTGACCTGAATCCGGCAGCCGCGAACGGATTCGGCCACGCCGATGCGTCCGCCGTGCAGATCCACCGCCCAGCGGGCGATCGCCAGCCCGAGGCCCGTGCCGCCGTCGCTGCCCGGACCGTGCGGGGAGGGCACCTCGCCGCGGTTGAAGCGCTCGAAGACCCGGTGCCGCTCGGACTCCGGAATGCCGGGTCCCTCGTCCATGACTTCGAGCGTCAGGGACTCCGGGGCGGCCCCGCGCCGGGCCAGCACGGTGACCCGGCCGTGCGGCGGGCTGTGCTTGACCGCGTTGTCGATCAGATTGGCCACCACCTGGTGCAGCCGCTCCGCGTCCGCGTGCGCGGTCAGCTCCGGCGGCGACACGTCCAGGTGCAGATGGACGTCCTTGCGGGTGTGGTTCCCGGAACCGGACGGCAGCCGGCGGTGCCCGGCGGCGAGGTTCGCCTCCTTCAGCACACCCGACAGATACGGCCACACCTCGAAACGGCGGGCCTTGAGCGTGACCACCCCGTTGTCCAGCCGGGACAGGTCCAGCAGCGTCTCCACCAGCCTGCCGAGCCGCTCGGTCTGCTTCAGCGCCGTGCGCATCGTCTCGGGATCGGCGGTGGACACCCCGTCCACGACGTTCTCCAGCACGGCTCTCAGCGCCGCGATGGGTGTTCGCAGCTCGTGCGACACATTGGCGACCAGCTCCTTGCGGTGCCGGTCCACGGCCTCCAGATCGTCCGCCATGCGGTTGATCGTCTGGGCCAGGTCGCCGAGCTCGTCGCGCCGGTCGGCGCCGCTCACCCGTCTGGTGTAGTCGCCGTGCGATATCGACCGGGCCACCGTGGTCATCTCGTCCAGCGGCGAGGTCAGACCGTGCGCCACGAACTGGGTTATGAGCAGGGTCGCGATCACCGAGAACACCGTGATGAACCGCAACTCGGTCCTGGTGCGCACGGCCACCATCAGCAGCCCGGTGGTGATGAACACCGAGACCACGACGAGCGTGCTCATCTTGGCCTTGACCGAGAAGGGACGCAGTCCGGAACCGGGCCGGGTCATGGCGCCGGCGTCTCCAGGGCGTAACCGACACCGTGCACGGTACGGATCCGCTCCGCGCCGATCTTCCGGCGCAGCGCCTTGATGTGGCTGTCGACCGTACGGGTGCCGGAGGCGTCCGCCCAGTCCCAGACCTCTGCCAGCAGCTGCTCCCGGGAGAGCACCGCCCGCGGCGTGTTGGCCAGACAGACCAGCAGGTCGAACTCGGTCGGCGTGAGGTGGACGTCGTCGGCGCGGACCCGGACCCGGCGCTGCGCGTGATCGATCTCCAGCTCGCCGAGGCGCAGTATCCCGCTGCGCGGCGTCACCGCGGCCAGCGCCGCGCGCTCGACCCGGCGCAGCAGGACATGGACCCGGGCCGCCAGCTCGCGCATCGAGAACGGCTTGGTCATGTAGTCGTCGGCGCCGACCCCGAGGCCGACCAGCATGTCCGTCTCGTCGTCCCTGGCGGTCAGCATCAGCACCGGCACCGGCCGCTGGGCCTGCACGCGGCGGCAGACCTCCAGGCCGTCGAAGCCGGGAAGCATGATGTCGAGCACCATCAGATCGGGCTGCCACGCCTCGGCCGCGTCCACCGCCGCGGGGCCGTCGAGTGCCGTCTGCACCAGAAAGCCCTCGGCCCGCAGCCGGGCGGAAATGGCATCGACGATCGTGGGGTCGTCCTCGACCACCAGCACCCGGCGCTGCGCGCCCGGGGTGGCCGCGACACCGTTGTGGGTGGTGTGTGTCTGTTCCATCGCCCCGCCCCTGCCCGTTCTCGCGGGGGCCATTCCCCCGGACGCACGGTCTTCGCTTGTGGATTTCGTCGGTGATCCCGTTACCGGTCAGCAGCGTAAAGGCAGCGGACTCCTCTCGGCTACGCAGGGTGTAACGCCTCGGACGCAAAGAGGTGGCGGAGTGTCGGTCTTGTGGCGCTTGGCCCCCGGACTTCCGGGGGCCGGGGATACCCGGTGGGGGGTCTCAGCCTGTCCGAAGTGCGAGATGCACCACGTCGGGCACACCTCGGGCAACGCTGACCTCTTCGGTTCTTACCCCCTCGAATCCGGCATTCCGCAGGGCCTGTTCGAAGTCGGCGGACGGCTGTGCGGACCACACTGCGAGAACGCCGCCCGGCGTCAGCCGCTCCCGGCAGCCCGCCAGACCGGCGGGGGAGTACAGGCTCGTGTTGCCCTCGGTGACGGTCCAGTCCGGCCCGTTGTCGATGTCCAGACACAGAGCGTCGTAACGGTCCGTAGTCGTACGCAGGTACTCGACGAGATCCGTCGTCAGGATCCCGGTCCGCGGATCGGCGAGCGCCGCACCGGAGATCGCGGCCAGCGGCCCCCGGAGGTGCCAGTCCACGATCGCCTGCTCCCGCTCGGCCACGACGATCCGCCCCCACCTCGGCTCGGCGGCGGCCCGGACGAGCGAGAAACCGACGCCGAGACCGCCGATGAGCACCGACGGGGCGGTCCGGCCGGCCGGCAGTGCGGCCAGCGCCGCGTCGATCAGCAGCCGCTCGGAGCGCCCGTCCGAGGTGTCCATCAGGAAGCACCCGTTGGCGATGATCTCGAAGTCGTCACCCCGCCCCCGCAGCACGACCTCGCCGTACGGTCCTTCGCGGCGGTCGAGCGTGACGGGGGCGAGGGTGTCGGAGTGGTACGTGTCGGGCATGGCGCGGGTCTCCGGTGCGTGGCGGGCGGGTTCCCCGCCATCCTGTCCCGCCGGCGCGGCCCGGGCCAGTGGATTGCCGGATTCGCCCCGAGTGCCGGGAGGACGACGGCGGTCACCCGCGCTCCGGGCGCGCGCCGCGCACCGCGAGGAGCGCCGCCCCGGCCACGTACGCGGCCACGGCCACCGCCCACGCCGCACCCTGCGGGCCCGGCTGCATGGGCCAGGCCCACACCGCCGCGGCGCCGCCCGGGGTGCGGGGCGCCGCCAGATAGACGGCGCCGCCGTGGACCGTCATCGGCAGCCAGCTCAGCCGGGCACCGAGCAGCGCGACGGAGGCCGCGGCCACCCCCGTCGCACCGAGCACGTTGCGCACCATGGCCGGTGCGCCGAACTCCTCCGGGTGCCCCGGGACCGCCGCCGCGAGCGCCCCCACCGTCACGGCGGTCAGCGCCAGCAGGTGCAGCAGCCGGCGCGGCCACCACCGGCCCACGGCGGTCCGGTCCAGCTCGTCGCTGTGCGAGTGCAGGCCGGTGCCGATCGCGGCGGAGGCGAGCAGCGGGGCCAGCACGACGACCGGGACGCGGGCGGTGTGGTCGAAGTACGGCCGGCTCTCCAGCCAGTGGGCGGCCCAGGCCGCGACGAGCGCGACGCACGTCAGGGTGGCGGCGGTGAGGGGGAGGGCGCGGGAGCGGATGTAGAGGAGAGGGAGAGCGGCGCGGGCCGGCTGGGCGCTCACAGCGCAGGCACCTCCGCGGGCGTGCAGCTCTCCAGGGTGGCCAGGTAGCGGCCGAGCCAGGCCCTGCGGTCGGTGGCGGGCATGGCCCGGAGGCGGGCGACGAGGGGGCGGGCCTGCGGGTTCCAGGTGGAGTCGTCGCCGGCCAGCCAGGCGCGTACGGCGTCGTCCGTGAGGTCCGCCTGCTTCGCCCCCTCGCGGCTGCTCCAGTGCGAATCGTTCGGACAGCCACGCGACGTCAGGCCCAGGGCGGTTTCCCGGACGTACTCGCGAGGGTCGGTCAACTTGTTGCGCGTGACGCTCCAGCCGCGCATGACATGGGCCAGGGCGGCTTCGCCGCCCTTCGGGTCGAATTCGGAGTCCACGTACCTGACCGGTGCGCCCGGTACTTCCTCCAGGCGCGAGAACAGGCCGGACAGGGCGGCGGACACGCTGGGCAGCACCGGGGCGTCGGGCGCCTTCACACAGAGCTGAGGTACGCCGGGTTCAGGTACCGAGCAGACCTTGCGCGTGGCGGTCGGGTCGTCCCGGAACAGGTCGGCGCCCGTGTGCAGGATCACCGCTCCGGCCGCGACCGCCAGCGCGAGCGGTACGACGGCCGACAGGCGCCGTCGGGACGCGTACGCGAGCAGCACCGTGGCGGCGATGCCGCCCGTCCAGGCCAGCAGGACAGGAGCGAACCACCACACAGGGACCCACCCCCACAGCGCGTACTGCTCGCCGGGGCTCAGGAACCGGGCATCCGCCTCCATGTAGCCCGGGGCCCCCAGGAGCACGTACAGAACGACCGCGAGCACCGGGGCGGTCAGCCGCCACCGCACCAGCCGCCCGACCACGAAGCCGACGAAGCCGATGGACGGCAGGAGACCGAGATCCGCGACGGCGACCGAGAGGGACGGACCGCCCGCCCCGGTGTACGGAGCCGTCGTCGCGAACACCACGGCCAGCGCGAGCAGGTACCCGGCCGCCGCCCACAGCACGATCGGCGTCGCGGCCGTCGTCACCTGCGCCAACCGGCTGCGCGGGACCGAGAGCAGCAGTTCGGCGGTGCGCCGGCGGTGCTCCCGGCCGCCCTGCCAGCAGGCGGCCGCGGCGACGAGCGGGCCGCCGAGCAGCGCCGTTGCCGCGTGCAGTTGGGTCTGGGTCTCGCCCCAGCTGCCCTGCCACTGGGCCGCCTTGCTCCAGAGCGGAACGAGGAGGGTGACGGCGACGGCGAGACCCGTCCAGGGGGCGATCCCGCGCCGGAGTTCGGTGCGCAGGGCGGTGCGGGCCGCGGGCTTACCGGGCAGGGGCTTTCCGGCCTCGGCCTTTCCGGCCGGGGCCTTCCTCGGCGTGGCGGAGGCCGTCATCGGTTCGCCACCGCCGCCCGGTGCGCCCGCAGCGCGGAGGTGTAGCCGCGCTCGATCGGGTTTCCGTCCGGCCGCTCCGCCCCGCCGTCCCCGCCGTCCCCGCCGTCCCCGGCGTCCCCGAGCTCCGTCAGCTCCCGTGTCGTGCCCCGGTACGCGATCCGGCCCGCCTCGATCAGCGTGACATCGATGCAGGCGGCGGCGACGTCCTCGACCAGGTGGGTCGAGACGATCACGGTGGTGGTGCGGCCCAGCTCCCGTATCAGCGCCCGGAATTCGACCCTTTGCTCCGGGTCGAGACCGGCGGTCGGCTCGTCGAGCAGCAGCAGGTCCGGATCGTTGACGATCGCCTGGGCGATGCCGACGCGCCGCACCATGCCGCCCGACAGGGTTTTGACCCGGGCGTCGATCCGGTCCGTCAGACCCACCCGGTCCACCGCGCGTTCCACCGCCTCCGGGACCGCCGCCGCGTCCATCTCCTTGAGCCACGCCACGTACGAGACGAACTCGCGGACCGTGAAGCCCGGGTAGTAGCCGAACTCCTGCGGCAGATAGCCGAGCCTGCGCCGGACCGCCGCCCGGCTGCGGTGGTCCGACCCGGCGCCGACCTCGCTGCCGAGCAGCTCCACCCGGCCGCCGGAGGGCGCGGCGACGGTGGCGAGCACCCGGATCAGCGAGGTCTTGCCCGCCCCGTTCGGCCCGAGCAGCCCGTGCACACCGGGTGCGAAGTCCAGGTCGACGGCGTCGAGCGCGGTCGTCCTGCGGTGCCGGACGGTCAGTGCCCTGACCTCGACCGTGTTCACGGCCTCGGTGCTGCTCATGCGTTCACGCTCACAAGGTCTCCAGATGGTCGAAGGATCTACGGCGTACGGCGAGCAGCGCGGCGCACACCAGCGCGCCCGCCGCCCAGCCGGCCTGTGCGGCGGGGCCCGAGAAGTACCGGGCGGCCGAGGCCGCCGCCGTGACGGAGGCCGGGGGCGACGCGGCGAAGGCGGGCAGGACGACGGCGGCCGCCCAGGCCAGGGCGACGGACGTCGCACCGGTGCGGCAGCCGACGTACGAACCGAGGGCCAGCGCCGCCAGCGTCATCGCGAGTCCGGGCAGCAGCCAGGCCGCCGCGCCGGGCCGCCCGGCGGACGCGGGCAGCGCCGCCCCGGCGAGAGTGAGGGCCGGGATGCTCACGGCGAGCACCGCGGCGGTCCTGGTCAGCAGCAGCCGCACCCCGCCGGACGGGGTGGCTGCGGTGATCTCGTGCATCGGGTCCGCGTGCCGGCCGTAGGAGAGGGCCACCCCGGCGAGCGGCAGCACCGGCGCGACGACGAGGAGCAGCGGACGGGCGGCCTCACCGGCCCCGGCCCCGGCCCCCGCCCCGTACGCCAGCGCGACGGCCCCGACGGCGACCAGCACCAGCGCCAGCAGCCACGGCCCCCGCAGCGCGGGCCCGGCGGCCCACAGCAGCCGCCCGGCGCGGGTGACGGCCCCGGGGGAGCGGCGCCGGGCCCCGCGGGCGGGCGCTCCCGCTGTCGTCCCCGGCGCCGTCACCGCGGCCGAGGCCCCGTCCGCCGACACCTCCCGCGCCACCACCGCGGCCAGCACCCCCGCGCGTACCGCGTCCAGTGCCGCCCCCGCCTCCGGCCGTGCCGTCCGTACCGCCGCCGAGAGCCGGGCCGCGCACCCCCCGCACGCCTCCACGTGCTTCTCCACGGACCAGGCGTCCGTCTCCGGCACCGAACCGGCGGCGTACCGCCCGGCCAGCTCCTCGCTCACGTGCCAGTGGGGCATGCCGCCGCCTCCCGTCGTCGTCATGCCGTTCCTCCCAGTGGCCGGGCCGCCGGGGCCGGCAGCTCCAGCGCGGCCCGCAGCTCGCGTCTGGCCCGCATCGCCCGGGTCTTGACCGTGCCCTCGGGTATGCCGAGGAGCCGGGCCGTCTCGCGGGTCGTCAGCCCGTCGATGACCGTGGCGCGCAGGACCTCGCGCAGCTCGGGCGAGATCCGGCCGAGCGCGGCGCCCACATCCCCGTACTCCAGCCCGGCGAGCACCCGCTCCTCGGCGGACGGCGCGGTGGCCGCCCATTCGCTGCCCCCGGTCCGCTCCGCCCGGTCGGCGAGATCGGTACGGGCACGGGCCCGCTGGGCGTCCACCAGCCGGCGCGAGGCGATCACCCACAGCCAGCCGCCGACCCTGGACCCGCGGTGCGACGCGGCGGAGCGCCAGACCGTCACGAAGGTGTCCTGAAGGACCTCCCGTACGGTCTCGGCATCCGCGCACCGTCTGCTCAGCCTGGCCAGCAGCCAGCCGGCGTGCCGGTCGTAGAGCGTCGCCAGGGCCTGCGTATCGCCCCTCGCGACGGCACGCAGCAGGGCGTCGTCGTCCGGGTCCTCCCCCGAGGGGCGCAACAGCTTCACACCTCTTCTATCGGGCGACGCGCCCCGACCGGTTCACGGGCGGCGTGTGTGGCTCACGCCATAGACGGCACGGGGGATGATCACCGAGGGTAGGACGTTGCTCTGGGGGGCTTGTCGGGGAAAGGGGCCTCGCGCGGTGCATCAGCGTACGGACCGGGCGGTCCGCGAAGAATCCTTCGCGGCTCCGCTGCTCGACGCCGTCCCGCGCCAGCCCGGCCCGGCCGCCCCGCCGCCCTCCTCGCCTCCGGACAGCGGGGCCCGCCGATGGCTGCGGCTGCTGCCGACACCCACCGGTACCCCGTTCACCTTCGGGTATCTGCTGGTGCTGGTCGGCACGTCCCTCTTCATGGAGTTCGCCGATCCCGCCACCGTCGCCGCCGTGCTGCGCGAATCGAGCACGGACGTCGCGCACCTCGGTGAGACCCCGCTGCTCGTTCTGACCGCCAGCGCCCTGTGGGCCGTCGGCGGGCTCGGCTCCCCGATGGTCTTCGTCCTCGCGCTCGTGCTGACCGCGCTGGAACGCCGCATCGGAGGATGGCGGACCGCCGCGGTGTTCGTGCTCGGCCATGTCGTGGCGACGCTCGCCACGGAGATCCCGGTCGGGATCTCCGTGGTCGTCGGGCATCTGCCGGAGTCGTCGCTGCACCGCCTCGACTACGGCATCAGCTTCGGGCTGATGGCGAGCGTGGGCGCGCTCACCGGGCTGTTCACCCCGCTGGTCCGGACGCTGGTGCTCGGCGGTCTGGGCGTGATGCTGGCGAGCGACCTGGTCGACCTGAGCAGCCCGCTCACCGACTGGGGCCATCCGCTGGCGCTGCTGCTCGGCGTGGCCTGCTGGCCGCTGCTGCGCCGGGCCGGCGCGGTCAGGGATGCGGTGAGCAGGGGCATGACGGAGCGGGGCGAGGTGATCAGGGGCGCGGTGCCTTCTCGCCGTGCACCGCGAGGTACTCGGCCGCCAGCCAGGGTGCGAGGTCCTCGATGAGCGTGGCGAGGACGGCCGGATCGGCGGAGGGAATCCGGCCGGCGCGGGCGGCCAGCCGCATCTGCCCGATCCGCTCCGGGGCGTCCGGGTAGTAAAGGGCGAACACCTCGGCGGACTCGGCCAGGTCACTGGTCCAGCCCCGCCACCTCGGCATCACCAGGGTGAAGCCGGACCGGACGATCCGGCGGGCGACCACACGGCACAGGCCGCGGCGTTCGGCGTCCGTGGCCGCCTCGGCGGCCCTGCGCCGCCAGCGGGGCAGGGCCAGGACCAGGTCCCCGTTGGTCTCGCGGGCGAGCAGCGGGGTCGGGCGGTAGTGCGGCAGCCGCCCGGCGAGGTCCTCGCCCAGCAGCGGGGTGCAGAGGCAGGCGAGGAAGAAGCCGAGGTCGTGCCGTTCGAGCTCGCTGGTGACGACGTCGGTACTGGTGAGGAGGGCGCCGACCCCGTCGATCTGCCCGAATTCGGCGTCCAGACCGGCTTCGACGGCACGGGCCGCCGCCTCGTCGGCCGCGGTCGGCCAGGTACGCAGAACCAGCAGCAGATCCAGATCGGAGACACCGGGAACGGCCGTGCCGCGCGGAATGCTGCCGTAGACGTACGCGCTGTGCAGCCGCGTCCCGTCGAACGCCCCGGCGATCCGGGACCGGGCCGCCGCCACCACGGGCGCGAACGCCGAGGGCACCCGGCTCAGCGAGCCCTCCCGCCGGATCGTCCCGTCCTCGTTCAGCCCTCGGCCACCGCTGTCGTCGTCCATGGGGGCACTGTGCCCGCACCTGCGCGACGAACCGAACGATTTACGCGCCTGCCGGGGACCACAGGGCGCCCCCTCAGCTCTTCTGCTCCTCCCGGCGGCGCACCAGCTCGGTGATCCAGACCGGCGCGTACGGGGACGTGCAGTTCGGGGGAGTCGGGTAGTCCTTGAGCACTTCCAGGCGCTCGCCGATGCCGATCGCGCGGGCGCGGTACTCGGCGTGCTCGATCCCGATCTGCGCCAGACAGTGGTTCATCGCCCACTGCAGACGGTCCGGGGCGTCCTTCATCTCCGCCTCGATGACATCGAGCAGCCCCGCGAGGTCGAGCCCGTCGGGCTTCTTCGCCACCCGCTCGGTGGTCAGCGCCCAGCCGGCACTCGCGACCACCGGATCCGGGTCGGCGGACCAGGCCAGACGCAGCTCCTCGGCGTGCGGGCTCTTCTTGACCACGTAGTTGACGAGCCAGTCGTGCACCTTGGGGGCACGCGCCTCGCGCAGCATGGCGTCCAGCTCCTGCCGCCCGAACGCCTTCGGGCGGCAGACCAGGATCGCCAGAAGCCTGGCCGCGCTGTCGCCCGTCGCCCAGAGCCCGCCCGCGAGCTCCTGCTGCGTCTTGAGCCGCTTGGCGAGCGCGCGCAGCTTGCCGAGGTTCACCCCGTGATCGTCGCCGTGCTTCTCGTTCACCCTGCGCGTCTTCGGGTCGTCGAGCTCGGCCAGCTCGGCCATGACCTGCGCCACCGTCGTCGTCCCGGTCACCCCGGCCTCCTGCCCATCGCGCATGGAATTCCAGCGTACGGCCGACGGTCACCGGCCCGCGGGATCGCTCGGAGGGCGATGCGTGCCCCCGTCGGCTCGATGAAGTATTGCGTGTCGGGTGCCGTTTCGTATTGCGTCGGCTCCGATGTCCTAGCTGCGGGGCGAAGAGTTGGGTCGCGCAGAGGCGTGAGGTTTTGTGCAGGACTACTCTTCGTTTTCCGTCCGCTCTGGCAAGGGGCTTTCGGGGTTTGTCAGTGGCGGTTGCGATGCTGTGCCGCATGGACGACGGGACTTTCTGGGCACTTATGGATGGGCTGAGTTGTCGCCCCGGTGACCGGCACGAACGGCTGGAGTGGCTGCGCGGGGAGTTGCGGCGCCGGCCAGCCGCGGAGGGAGTGGAGTTTCAGGCGCGTCTGGAAGCCGCGTGCGCGGCGGTCACCGCGGGTGCACTGTGGCGGGCAGTGGGCCGGATTGAGGGCGGCTGGTGCTCTGATGACGGCTTCGACTACTTCGCGCTCTGGTTGGTGGCCCAGGGGCAGGAAACGTATCAAGCGGTGCTTGCTGATCCGGACGCCCTCGCTGACGTTGCTGGGGTGCGGGCCCTGGTGGGACGGCACCGGCGGGAGTGGTGCGACGACGAGTGGCCGGAATGGGAGGAGCTCGACTATGTGGCCCAGGAGGTATTCGACGAGCTGACGGGCCAGGAGGACGACTGCGGGGAGGCGTTCTGCGAGGCTCTGGAAGCCGTTCAGGAGACATGCGCGGAGTCTGAGGAAGAGATCGACACCGTGGAGGTCACGGTGACGGCTGGGACACCTCGGCTCGATGTCCTCTTCCCCGTGGAAACCAGCTCTTAATCGGTTGTTTCGGGAGCCCGGCGCTTCTTTGTGACTTCTTCGCGCATGAGGTCGTCGGTGCGTGTGCTGTGCCAGATGGTGCCTTCCCACTTCTCGTACTGGTGCTCGCGGTCACGTAGGAGGACCGGTTTGAGGTGACTGTGGAAGAGGAGTGTGCGGCCCTGTTCCCGTCGGCTGCGGCTGAACCACATCGCGCTTCTTTCGTGGCGGGCGAGCCGGTTTGCGGCGAGGCCCGAGAGCCTGCCGTGCATCCGGCTGGGCGTGTAGGTCGTCAGGGGCCGGCTGGGCGGGCGCCAGGAGTCGGCGAGGGACCAGTGCGCGATGGCGTCGCCGCGGCGATCGGGTGGGCTGTAGGGGTAGGTGACCTGGTTGCTGACCTCCGTGAAGAAGCGGGCTTGCTCGGCCTTGGTGCCGTCGGCCAGTTGCCGCCAGTGGGGTGAGGCGATCAGGGGTGCCAGGGCAACGGCCTCGGGATAGACCGCTGCGAACATCCGCGAGGTGCTGTAGTTGATGTGGTCCTGCTTCTCCTGGTCGAACAGGATGAGCAGGTCGATGCGGTCGTCCCAGGTGTCCCAGCTGCCGAATGGGGCCGGGCGGCCGTCCACGGCCCAGATGTGTGCGCAGAGCATGAGGCCGCTCAGCACGGCGTCGTAGGCGGCGGCCCAGCCGTATCGGCTCAGGATGCGCAGGTGCTAGCGCTGGGCGTCGACGACTTCGGGGAGCCGGGTGAGGTCGACGGCGGGGTGGTCGATGTCGGGCGGGCCGATCCAGGTGCGGTGGCGCAGGCAGACGTAGAGGTGGTGGGGCAGGAGCCGGGTCACTTTGCCGCCGGGGTGCCGGGCGTCGCAGCGGTGGCAGCCGGTCTGTGGCTGGTGCCGGAACATCGCCCAATCGGGCTGGGGGCTGCGGAGCTCGGGCATCGCGCCGGCGAGGGCGTGGATGGTGCGTCCGGTGAGTGCTGCGAGGCGTTCGGGGACGACGACGCGGCGCATGCCGCCGGACTTCTCGCGCTCGGTGACCTGTGTCCAGAGGTCGTTGATGTCGAGGCCGTGGAGGGTGGCCAGGCGGCTGATGTAGGAGGCGGGAATCTCGTGCCGGGCGGGCGGGACCGGATCGGGCAGCCGGCGGACGTGCAACAGGCTGCCCGCCTGCGCTTCCTTGCGGGCTTGGCGGGTGCGGTGCGCTTGTTCGACTGCTCGGCCGCGTAGTCGACGGGGACGATGTCCAGCAATTCCTCGGTGATGCGCTCGGTCCCGTCCTCGACAGCGAGGACGGCGCCGCCACGGATGAGTTGGGAAAGACTGCCGATCATGCCGCCGGTGCGATGGAAGAGATACTCGCTCAACCCTGCCAGCGTGCCGGGGGTGTGGTGGTTCAGCCGGAGCGTGGATTCCAAGGTGCCCACCAATGCCCGCCAGGATTCCTGGTCCTCGGTGGTGGCGTGCGTGAACGGTGTGGCGGGGATGACGACGAAGCGTCCGGCGATCTGCCGTCCCCGGGTGCCTGCGAACAGGCCCTTGGACTCGACCTCCATGCCTGCGTAGGCGAAGGTCGCAGGGAGTCGTTCGGCGAAGTACTTCAGCTGATCGGAGGCTTCGGCTCCGGAGCGGGTGGTGAGGGTCAGGTTGTGGATCTCGTCGACGAGTACCAGGTCAACACGGACGTGTGCGGCGGTGGCGCAGACGGCGTCGACGACGTCGGTGATGTCGGCCCGGGATGGGAAGGTCAGCCCGAAGAAGCGGGCGAACTCCATCGCGAGCATCTTCGGGGTGGCCGCCGGAGGAACGGTGACATAGACGACCGGCAGGCGGTTCGCATCGCGCGGGTGTCGTTTGCGGACTGCCAGCTCGTGGGCCCGCCCGAGTTGCGTCAGCGCGGTCGTCTTGCCGGTGCCGGAGCCGCCAGAGAGGATTACGCCGCGGCGGGCGGAGATCTGGTTGCGGTTGAGCTGGATCAGCAGCCTGGAGGTGGCCGTCACTTTGCGGATGACCGGGGTGTTCACCATTGGCAGGTCGGCGTGATACTCGCGGCGCCGTTCGTCCTCGCGCATCCGTTCCTGCGGGCTCAGTGCCGCGCGTCCACCGGCCGTCAGCAGCCGGGGCGGAACCGGCTCATGGCCGATGAAGTGACGCCAGCCCTCCTTGGTGGTCAACGGGTTGTCCGGCGGAACCTCTGCCGCCATGTCAGGCGCGGGCAGGGAGGGCTTGTTCATAGCCACCTTTCGGCCTCGGCGTGGGCGTCGAAGATCCCGAACTCCACCGCCGCCGCAGGCGGCTGGGCCTCGGGCTCCGGTTCGGACGCGGTGTCGATGTCGGTATCGGGCGCCGCAGCGGGCGCGGGGACGGCTCGGGCTGTGCGGGTTCGGGCCGCCACCTTGGCCGACCGGGTGTCCGGGCCGTGCTCGGCGCGGGTGAGCAGGCTGTCCAGGACGCGCGCGACAGCCGTCTCGTTGGTGTCGTCCAGTCCGGCCTCGGCCGCCAGGCGGCGCGCGTGCTGCCAGGTGAAGTCCGCGAACGGCGCGTTCACCAGCGGCCACTGCGTCCAGGGCGCGGTGACCCAGCCGCCCGGTGTGCGGACGAACACCTGAGACAGGTCGTAAGGGTCGTAGTGCACTTCCCACAGACCGCGCTTGGCGGTGATCCCGGAGTGCTCGCGTCGATGCGGCCCCAGGTAGGGGCTGTCGTAGGTGCGGTAGCTGATCTGAATTCCGTAGTCGTTGATCGCCCGCCAGGCCACCGGCATCAACTCCAGGTAGTCCTCGCCGCGCAGCACCAGCGGCAGATAGCCGCAGGCCGCCACCAGTGAGGCGTACTTGTCGTTCGGCGACATCGCCTTCTTCGGGCGGAACGGGTCCCGCAGAGCGCTGTGCGGCCTGGACTGCCACCCGGCCAGCAGCCATTCGTCCAGCAGGTCCTGAAGCTCCGGAACCGTCCAGACGGCCCGGTCCTCCACCCGCTCGCCGCGGCGGGAGACATCCCGGCCGGTGCAGCCGGCCAGGTGCTGGGTGAACAGGCTGTTGATCGAGGAAAAGGTGGCCTCCACGATCGCCTTGTCGGTCGGCGTGTGCGGACGCGACCTCGAACCCCTCCGCCGGAGGCCCGGAGACCCCACCCGGCAATACCCCTAACGAACCTGCCATGACCCACTAACCCGAGCCCGCAACGAAAGGTCAGGCGAAACATGAAGCTGCAAAGCGAAGAGATCCACGTCACAGGACATTGCGTCTTGATCGCTCACGGCGAACACGCCTCGGGGAACAATGGACGGCTCAGGAGCATTGAGTCTGCATAGCTCAACTTGACTGCCGAAGGGGAGATCATGGCTACCGATTCCAATGCGGTCACTCCGCTCGCCCTGCCCGTGCTGCCGCTCGACGACGAGGTCGTGCTGCCCGGGATGGTGGTGCCTCTGGACCTGTCCGACACCGATGTACGTGCTGCCGTGGAGGCCGCGCAGGCCGCGGCCCGGGACGGCGGCGGCAAGCCCGAGGTGCTTCTGGTGCCGCGGATCGACGGTACGTACACCGGCACCGGTGTCATCGGCACCGTCGAGCAGGTCGGACGGCTTTCGGACGGGGATCCGGGCGCGCTCATCCGCGGCCGGGGCCGGGTGCGGATCGGGGCCGGGACCAGTGGGCCGGGCGGAGCGCTCTGGGTGGAGGGGACCCGGGTCGACGCGATCGTCCCCGATCCGCTTCCCGGAGCCGCCGCCGAGCTGGTCAAGGAGTACAAGGCGCTCGCCACCAGCTGGCTGAAGAAGCGCGGCGCCTGGCAGGTCGTGGACCGGGTCCAGCAGATCGAGGACATCTCCGCGCTCGCCGACAATTCCGGTTACTCGCCCTTCCTCACCACCGCCCAGAAGGTGCAGCTCCTGGAGACCACGGACCCGGTCGCCCGGCTGAAGCTCGCCATCCAGTGGCTCGGCGAACACCTCGCCGAGCAGGACGTCGCCGAGTCCATCGCCAAGGACGTCCAGGAGGGCGTCGACAAGCAGCAGCGCGAATTCCTGCTGCGGCGCCAGCTCGAAGCCGTCCGCAAGGAGCTCTCCGAGCTCAACGGTGGGCCTGGTTCCGGCGCAGACGAGTCCGACGACTACCGGGCCCGCGTCGAGGCCGCCGACCTTCCCGGGCATGTCCGCGAGGCCGCGCTCAAGGAGGTCGACAAGCTGGAGCGCTCCTCCGACCAGAGCCCCGAGGGCTCCTGGATCAGGACCTGGCTCGACACCGTCCTCGAACTGCCGTGGAACGAGCGGACCGAGGACGCGTACGACATCCGGGGCGCGCAGCAGGTGCTCGACGCCGAGCACGCCGGGCTCCAGGACGTGAAGGAACGCATCACCGAGTACCTGGCCGTCCGCAAGCGGCGCTCCGACCGGGGGCTCGGCGTGGTCGGCGGGCGGCGCGGCGGTGCCGTGCTGGCGCTGGTGGGGCCTCCGGGCGTGGGCAAGACCTCGCTCGGCGAGTCCGTCGCGCACGCCATGGGCCGCAAGTTCGTCCGCGTCGCCCTCGGCGGTGTGCGGGACGAGGCGGAGATCCGGGGCCACCGGCGTACGTACGTGGGTGCCCTTCCCGGACGCATCGTGCGGGCCGTCAAGGAGGCCGGTTCGATGAACCCGGTCGTCCTGCTCGATGAGATCGACAAGGTGGGCTCCGACTTCCGGGGCGACCCGGCCGCCGCCCTCCTCGAAGTCCTCGACCCGGCGCAGAACCACACCTTCCGCGACCACTACCTGGAGGTCGAGCTCGACCTCAGCGACGTCGTCTTCCTGGCCACGGCCAATGTGCTCGAAGCCATCCCGGAGGCCCTGCTCGACCGCATGGAGCTGGTCAGGCTCGACGGCTACACCGAGGACGAGAAGGTCGTCATCGCCCGGGACCACCTGCTCCCGCGTCAGCTGGAGCGGGCCGGTCTGGAGAAGGACGAGGTGACGCTGGACGAGTCCGCGCTGCGCAAGCTGGCCGGCGAGTACACCCGCGAGGCGGGCGTGCGGAACCTGGAACGGGCCGTCGCCCGGCTGCTGCGCAAGGTCGCGGCCCAGCACGAACTGGGCGACCGCGAGCTGCCGTTCACGGTCACCGAGGCGGATCTGCGCGCGCTGATCGGACGGCCGCACCATGTGCCCGAGTCCGCCCAGGACCCGGCCGAGCGCCGTACCTCGGTGCCCGGTGTGGCCACCGGACTCGCGGTGACCGGCGCGGGCGGCGACGTGCTGTTCGTGGAGGCGTCGCTGGCCGACCCGGAGACCGGGGCGTCCGGACTGACCCTCACCGGCCAGCTCGGCGACGTCATGAAGGAGTCCGCGCAGATCGCGCTGAGCTTCCTGCGGTCGCACGGCGCGGAGCTGGAGCTGCCGGTCGCGGACCTGAAGGACCGCGGCGTGCACATCCACTTCCCGGCGGGCGCGGTCCCGAAGGACGGCCCGAGCGCCGGCATCACCATGACGACGGCGCTGGCCTCGCTGCTCTCCGGGCGGCTGGTCCGTACGGACGTGGCGATGACCGGTGAGGTCTCGCTGACCGGACGGGTGCTGCCGATCGGCGGCCTGAAGCAGAAGCTGCTGGCCGCGCACCGCGCCGGAATCACCACCGTGGTGATCCCGAAGCGGAACGAGGCCGACCTGGACGATGTCCCCGCCGAGGTCCTGGACACGCTGGAGGTCCACCCGGTGACCGATGTCCGCCAGGTCCTGGAGATCGCCCTCGCCCCGGCTGCCGCGGCCAGGCCCGAGGAGAGGATCCCGGCCGCGGCGTGATCGCCACGGCGTGACGGACGTGGCACCACGTACGCGACCGGTACGGACGGCCCGCCTCCCCGGCAACGGGTGGGCGGGCCGTTCCGGGTCCGGGTGGTGCGGGGCGGCAGACGCCTCCTGAACACCCGCCACCATCTCGCCGACGCCCGCCTCACCGAGGAGCAGCGGCGGGAACGCTGGTTCCTGGCGGCGCACCGCGCGCCAGGGGCCCTGCCGGTGCATCGGTGCCTGCTCAGGGGCGGTAGATGGTCCCCGGGACCGGCTCGGCGGGCGCCATCAGCTGCGGGACGGTGACGAAGGTGTAGCCCTGCTTCTTCAGCTCGTCGATGATGCCCGGCACCGCGGGCACCGTGCCCTTGTAGATGTCGTGCAGCAGGATGACGCCGTCCTTGCTCGCCTGGTCCAGGATGCGCTTCTTGATCAGCGCCGAGTCGGTCGTGGAATAGTCCTTCGCCGTGGCGCTCCACAGGATCTGGGAGAGCCCCAGGTCCTTGCTGATGTCCGAGACCGTGTCGTCGGTGCGGCCCTGCGGCGGGCGCATCAGGCGCGGCTTCTTGCCGGTGACGTCCGCTATCGCGTTCTGCGTCTTCTCCAGCTCGGCCCGTATCTCGGCCGGCTTGCGGTCCGTCAGGACCTGGTGGGTCCAGGTGTGGTTGGCCACCTCGTGCCCCTCGGCGGCGATCCTGCGCACGGTGTCGGGGTGCTTCTTGACGTGGTTCTTGCCCAGCAGGAAGAAGGTCGCGTGCACCTTCTTCTCCTTGAGTATGTCCAGCAGGTGCGGGGTGTCCTCGCCCGGTCCCGCGTCGAAGGTCAGCGCTATGCACTTCGCCTTGCGGCAGTCCACCGGGCCGAAGGAGCCCTTGGCGTCGGAGCCGGCGTCGCCGCGCGCCGAGGCGGGCGCCGTGGTCTGCATGGAGCACCCGCTCAGCGTGAGGGTGAGCGCCGTCACAAGGGCGGCGGCCAACCCCGTACCGATGGACTTCATCTTGATGGGCAAGGCGGGTCACTCCTCCGTTGCTGAACAGCTGGTCACGGCGCACGGCCTGTGCGGCAGAGAAGGACTATACACAGCGTGTATACATCGCGTTTATAGAGGGGTCGCTCCCGGGGCGGCGGGCGGCAATCCCTGGTCGCGGGGGCGGAGTCGCGAGGGTGGGGGAAGGCGAGAGCCCCGGCGGGTGACCGACCGGGGCTCTGCGGTGCGAAGCGGTGGGCCGCGAGGGCGCGGCGGGCGGACTCAGCCGTTGGCGAGGGCCTGTACGCGGTCGAGGGCGCCGTTGAAGCGGTCGTGGTCGCCGACGGTGGGGCCGGACGAGGTGTACTGCCACATCGTGTAGAAGCCCCAGCCGGCCGGGAGCTCGCCGACCGTGGAGGCGTAGCGGGCCACCCACAGCGGGTTGGTGGTGCCGAAGCTCGCGTTGTTGCCGGTGCAGGTCTTCCACCAGCTGGTCGCGGTGTAGATGACCGCGTCGCGTCCGGTGCGCGCCTTGTACGTGTTCACGAAGTCGCGGATCCACGAGACCATGCCGGCCGCGGTCTTGCCGAAGCACTGGTCGCCGTACGGGTTCCACTCGATGTCGAGCACGCCGGGCAGCGTCTTGCCGTCCCGCGACCAGCCGCCGCCGTTGTCCACGAAGTAGTTGGCCTGGGTGGCGCCGCTCGTGGTGTTCGGGGTGGCGAAGTGGTACGCGCCCCGGATCATGCCCACGTTGTAGGAACCGTTGTACTGCTGGGCGAAGTACTCGTTCTTGTAGTAAGTGCCCTCGGTGGCCTTGGTGTAGGCCCACTTCACCCCGCTGTTCCAGAGCGTCGACCAGGCGACGTTGCCCTGGTGGCCGGAGACGTCGACGCCTTCGGTCTGGACGGCGCGGGTGTCCCGCGGCAGTCCGCCCTGGCCGTCATGGGCGATGACGCCCATGCCCATCGTGGCCGTGCCGCGGGCGGGCTTCTTGGCGGCCGCCGCGTCCTGGCCGGCGGCGGCGCTCGCCGCGCCGGGCAGGGTGAGGAGGAGCGAGAGGGCTGCGAGCAGGGTCCCGGCCGCTGCGAAGCGGGAGCGGCGGGACGTCTTGGAAGTGGATCTGAGCACCGGCATGGGAGTGCCTCCGAGGACGTGGTGGGGGGACGTGCTGATCCCAGGGGGACGCGGAGCGCACCCCTGCCGGCATGTAATGGTGTGAACATGCCAGGACTGACGCTACGCACGTAGACCCGTGCGGGGAAGGGGGCCTGGTAGCTGCCGTTGGTCTACGCCTACGAAATACTGGCGGAGCTGCGGCGATGACCAGCGGCGAAAGAAATTTTCAGCGACAGGAAAGCTCACGAGGGGTGTTGACGTGCACGGGAGCGAAAGCGGTAGTGAACCCGGCGCGACCGGCGGAAGTGGTGTGGACCACGCATTCCTCGCTCTGGAGCGGGAGTTGGCCGTCTTTCTGCGCCGGGCGCGGTCCAATTCCGGCGAGATGGCGCGCGAGGTCCATCCGGATCTGGAGGCAGCCGCGTACGGACTGCTCGTCCGGCTGGAGTCGGCCGGGCAGCAGCGGGCCACCGATCTGGCGGCCTACTTCGGGGTGGGCAAGGCGACCATGAGCCGTCAGCTGCGCGCCCTGGAGGACCTCGGACTGGTGGCCCGCGAACCCGATCCGGCCGACGGCCGCGCCTTCCTGGTCCGCCTCACCGCCGAGGGGCTGGCCCGCTACCGCAGCGTGCGCGACGCCCGCCGTGAGCGCTATGTCCGCAAGCTCGACGACTGGGACCGGGCCGAGGTGGCCGAACTGGCCCGGCTGCTGCACCACTTGAACGAGCGGGCCGAGGGCTGAAGCGTGCCGGGGCGCGGCCCTGCGGTGCGCCGTCACGGCGCCGCTGTCGAAGAGTCGCTGTGCAGCACCGCTGTCGCAGCACCGCGCAGTCGCTCGTCACAGCACCGCGTAGACCGCCGTCGCGTCGTCATGGGTCTTGCCGCGGCGCAGGTGTGTGCGCCCGGTGTCCGCGTCCTCCAGGGCCCTGACCCGGTCGATCAGCCCCTGCGTCCCGTCCTTGTGGAGGATTCCGAGGCAGTCCGCCCAGTCGCCCTCGTGGAACATCTCGGTCCAGCGGGCCGCCCCGTCGGTCAGCGCGGCGATCGCCCGCACCCGGTCGCGCGGGGTGTGCCCGGTGATCGCGCGGGCCGCCACGGAAGGGTCGGCGGCGGCGGTGAAGAAGCCGCCCTCCTTGTTCCGGAAGGAGTCGGCGAGGGCCTCGGTGCGCAGCGAACCGGGCGGCAGGCGGTCGAGCCGGTCGTCGAGCAGGGGGCGCACGCTCCCGTCATGCGCCTCGAACAGGAGTACGGAATCGGAGAGCACCAGATGCTCGACCCCGTGGTCGTCCCAGCGCGCCATGACGACCGTCGCCTGAGGCGTACGCACGTGAGAAAGGTCACACAGGGAACGGTGCGTGTCGGCGGTGCGCCGGATGGACGTCTCCAGGATCTCCTGAAGAGTCAGATCCCGTCGCGAACCGGACAGTTCGATCAGTGCGCCGCCCAGCCGGGCGGTGAACCAGGTGACCGAGTGCACACAACCATCATCACCCCGGGGCGGTGTCACCCCGTCGAGCACGACCAGTACTCCACCTCGGCCGGAAGCGGGGAGCGAGGTGGCGGCCCAGTCCTCGTTCGGGCGTTCCGGGCTGCCGGCGACGGTGGCCAGTTCGATGCGCATGCGACCAGTCTGCACGGCGCCTTCACGAGCCCTGCACTCGGCCGGTATTGGCCTGTACCAGCAGGTCACGTGAGCGGCTGGAGCGGAAGGAGCGGCTCCGTTGGGTGTGCGGGCGGGCATCCTGCCAAAGCCTGCGCGGAAGTTCCAGCCCAAGTGCCAGGTGTGGCCGAGGTGCCTCCAGGGCAAACTTGTTCGCCAACTCTGGAGTGATGTTCACTCGTTCAGGTGGCGGAGTGGTTGATGCACGCCCCCCTCTCAAAAGCACTGGAATGGTCAGAAGCCGTACCAGGGGTCGGGGCGCTCGTTACATGTGACCGTGCGTCACCTCTGCTTCAAGGGCGAACGAGTCAAGATTGCGAGCACCGGTGCAGAAGAAGCGGCCTCGGAGCAAGGGCGGCAAGCAGAGCGGTTCCGGGGTGACGCCACCGGCACCTGCCGAGAGCGGGAGCACCCGGCGCCCCGTGCGGGTGCGGAGCCGGCTGGTCGCCGGTGTCGCGGTGGTCGGCATCACGGTCATCGGCGCGGGCACCCCCGCGATCCTCGCCGCCTCCTCCGAACTGAACGAATCGCAGCGGCTGGTCACCCTCGCCGAGCTGAACCAGCAGGCCATCGCCCTCGCCCACGCCCTCGCGGACGAGCGCGACGAGGTCACCGCCCGGATCGCGTCCGGAAGTGACGAGGCGTCCGGCGGCAAGGGCGACTCCCGCAGCCGCAGCGCCCGCGTCGACCAGCAGGTCGACGAGATCCGGCCCACGGCCCCGGCCGCACTGCGCCGGGACCTCTCCGCCATCCCGTCCCTGCGCCGCGACGCGCTCAGCGGCAAGGGCACGGCCCTGGAGGCCCACCAGGCCTACTCCGAGGTCATCGCCAAGCTCCACGCACTCGCGGACGAACTCGCCGAGAAGACCCCGCCGCGCGCGGCCGAGGCCACCCGCGCCCCGCTCGCCCTCGGCCAGGCCACCGAGCAGGCCTCCGCCACCCGCGGACTGCTGATCGCCGCGCTCTCGGTACCCCGCAAGGTCGCCGTCCCGCAGCTCGACCCGGTGACCGGGCTGCCGGTGCCGACCCAGGACGGCGGCAGCGACAAGGACGACCGCACCCGTGACGAGCTGAGCGCCGCCGCCCAGCAGTCCCGGGTCCGCGAACTCGCCGCCCTCGCCGACTTCGACCAGGCCGCCGGCTCCACCGCCCGCGACAAGCTGTCGTCCACCGTCACCGGGCCCGAGGTCAACAGCGCGGAGAAGTACCTCAACACCCTCACCGACCGCCCCGAGCTGTCCGACTCCGACCAGCGGACCAGCAGCAAGAAGGCCGACGCGGCGCTCTCCGCACGGATCGACCGGATGCGGAGCGTCGAATCCGCGCTCGGCACCGAACAGATCCAGAGCCTGGAGCAGCTGCGCGACGACGACGTCACCGCGCTCGAACTGCGCATCGCGCTGCTCGGCGGCTGCCTGCTGATCGCCGTCGGCGTCTCCACCGCGGTGGCCCGCACCCTCACCCAGCCGCTCGCCGTGCTGCGGATCGGCGCCGCCCGCCTCGCCACCGAGCCCGACACCGCCGAGCCGATCCGCTACACCGGCCGCAACGACGAGTTCGCCCAGGTCGTACGGTCCCTCAACGGCCTGCACGGCAGGCTCCAGGGGCTCCTGAGCGAGTTCAACGGCCGCTACGAGACCCTCCGGGCCGAGCACGGGGAGCTGCTCGCCGGTCGCGAGGCCCTCACCCTCCAGCGCGCCGAGCTCCAGGTCGTGGCCTCCGACCTGACCGCCCAGCTGGAGCGGCTGAAGAACACGGTCCACCACACCTTCGTCAACCTCTCGCTGCGCACCCTCGGCCTCGTCGAGCGCCAGCTCGGGGTCATCGAGAGCCTGGAGGAGCGCGAGCACGACCCGGAGCGGCTCGCCACCCTCTTCAAGCTCGACCACATGGCCACCGTCATGCGCAGGCACAGCGAGAACATGCTGGTCCTCGCGGGCGCCGAGCACGGCCACGGGCACGCGGGGCCGATCCCGCTGGTCGACGTGTTGCGCGCGGCCGTGTCGGAGATCGAGCGGTACGAGCGGGTCACCATCCAGTCCCTGCCGCCGCACGCCCAGATCGCCGGCTTCGCCGCCGACGACCTCAGCCACCTGGTCGCCGAACTCCTGGAGAACGCCACCTCCTTCTCCCCGCCCGACTCCCACGTCCAGCTCTCCGGCTGGCTGCTGGAGAGCGGCGAGGTGATGCTCTCCGTCCAGGACGAGGGCATCGGGATGTCGACCGTACGGATGGGCGAGCTCAACACCCGCCTCGCCGACCCCAAGCTCTTCGAGGTGGGGGACCAGGGCGCGGACGGGGCGGGCCTGGGCCTCCAGGTCACCTCCCTGCTGGCCGCGCGCCACGGCGTCCGGGTCGAGCTGCGCGAGCACAAGGGCAGCGGGGTCACTGCGGTCGTCGTGCTTCCGCAGGCCCTGCTGCCGAAGGCGCCCCCGGCCGCCGCCCCGCCGCCGGTGAAGGTCCCCGGGGACGCCCCTTCGCTGAACCTGCCGGGGTCGGTCGCCGAGGCCAACTCCAACGCGCTGCCGAGCCGGACCCTCGCGCCGTCCGGCGACCCGCTGATCGCCGCCGCCGAGCAGACGATCCGCGAGGCGCAGGCCGAACCGGCCCCCGCCGCCGCCCCCGAACCCGCCGTCGTCCCCGAGCCCGAGCCGGCCCGGGCGCAGGCCCCCGCCCCCGCCCCGGCCCCGGCCGAGACGGAGGCCGAGGTCACGATGCAGGTCCGGCTCCCGGTGGTGCCGGAGTCCGCGGACGCCCCCCGGGCCGAGGCCCCCGACCCGTACGCCATCGGCCCCGACCGCCACGAGCGCGCCGCGGACGGCACCCCGGAGCCGCACCCGGCCGCCCCGGCGCACACCCCCGTGGCCGACGCCCTGCCCGGCCCCCGGCAGCCGGAACAGCAGCTCCAGCCCCAGGCCGAGCCCCGGCAGCCCGCCGAACGCATCACCGACAAGGGGCTGCCCAAGCGCACCCCCAAGGTCGTCAAGCCCGCCACGGCACCCACGGCCGAGCGCACGGGCAGCCTGGACAAGGAGGCGCTGCGCCGGCGGCTCGGCGGCTTCCACCAGGGCGCGAAGGACGGCCGCCGGGACGTCGAGGCGGAGATCGCCGAAAGCACGGCCACCGGGACGTTCCCGGGAGTCGCCGTACCCGGCGCACGCCCCGCACGGACCGAACACAGAGAGGCGGCCGGCCTCGATGGCGGCCGGACCGATCGGACGGACGAGACGGGGGACACAGTCGAGGAGGCACGCAGTTGACTGCGCCCAGCACATTCGGGCTGAGCACCGAGGCCCGTAACCTTCACTGGTTGCTGAGCAATCTCGTGGAGGAGGTGCCAGGGGTCCACTCGGTCACCGTCGTCTCGTCCGACGGACTGATGCTGCTCTCCTCCGACCCCGGCCATCTGATCGCCCGGACCGGCGGCCAGGGCGGCCCCAGGGGCTCCAGCGCCGACCTGGCGACCATCGTCTCCGGCATCGGCAGCCTCACCATCGGCGCCGCCAAGCTGATGGACGGCGGAGGCGTCAAGCAGACGATGGTCGCCATGGACGAAGGCAGCGTCTTCGTCATGTCGATCAGCGACGGCTCGCTCCTCGGCGTGCACGCCACCCCGGACTGCGACATGAGCGTCATCGCCTACCACATGGCGCTCTTCGTCGGCCGGGCCGGACACGTACTCACCCCCGAACTCCGCAGTGAACTGCGCAAATCGATGGAGAGCACCCAGTGAAGCCCGCTGCTGAAACCGCCCGCAGGCTCCCCGTCCGCGGGGCCGACCGAAGGCCCGCACGGGTCCGTCCGTACTCGCTCACCGGCGGACGCACCCGCTTCGGCCACGTCCTGCTCGTCGAGACGTTCGTCGCCGCGCTCGAAGCGCCCGAGGAGCGCCGCGAGCTGACCAAGGGCAACCTGGGCCGCATCATGCCGGAGCTCCAGGCCATCGTCGAAATCTGCCGCCGGATGCGTACCGTCGCGGAGATCTCGGCCCTGTTGAAGATGCCGCTCGGCGTGGTCCGGGTGCTGCTCAGCGACTTGGCCGATCAAGGAAAGATCCGCGTGTACGGAACCGGTCACGGCACCGGTCAGCCCGACCGCGCACTGCTCGAAAGGGTGCTCAATGGACTCCGCCGTCTCTGAGTCGCCGCTCTTCGCCCCGCGTCAGCCGGGCGCCAGGGACCAGGCCGATGAATCGCTCCAGGCCTGGCAGTTGGACCACACCCGGGCCCCGATCGCCACGAAGATCGTGGTCGCGGGCGGCTTCGGCGTGGGCAAGACGACCTTCGTGGGCTCGGTCTCCGAGATCACCCCGCTGCAGACCGAAGCGATGATGACCCAGGCCAGCGAGGAGACCGACGATCTCTCCGCGACGCCCGACAAGGTCACCACGACCGTCGCGATGGACTTCGGCCGGCTCACGCTCGACGACGACCTCGTGCTGTACGTGTTCGGCACACCGGGCCAGCAGCGCTTCTGGTTCATGTGGGACGACCTGGTGCGCGGCGCGATCGGCGCCGTGGTGATGGCCGACACCCGCCGGCTCGCCGACTGCTTCCCCGCACTCGACTACTTCGAGAGCTGCGGGCTGCCGTACATCGTGGCCGTCAACCAGTTCGAGGGAACGCCCGGATTCGAGGTCGAGGACGTACGGGAGGCCCTGACCGTCCCCTCGCACGTGCCCGTTGTGATCATGGACGCGCGTAACAGGATCACCGTCGTCGAGTCGCTGCTGGCCCTGGTCGGCCACGCCCTGGACGCCACCCCCGCGTAGGCCCTGTCCGCCGGACAGGCCCTGGATCACATACAACGGAGAACCGCGATGCGGAAGATACTCATAGTCGGAGCCGGCCAGTCCGGGCTCCAGCTGGCCCTCGGGCTGCAGTCCAAGGGTTACGAAGTCACCCTGATGTCCAACCGCACCGCCGACGAGGTCCGCTCCGGCCGGGTCATGTCGACGCAGTGCATGTTCCACACCGCGCTCCAGCACGAGCGTGACTACCAGCTCAACTTCTGGGAGTCCCAGGCCCCGCGCATCGAGGGGCTCGGCGTCTCCGTCGCGGCGCCGGACTCCTCGCGCGCCGTCGACTGGGTCGGCAAGCTGGACGGCTTCGCCCAGTCCGTCGACCAGCGCGTGAAGATGGCCGGCTGGATGGAGACGTTCGCCCAGCGCGGCGGACAGCTCGTCATCCACGGCGCGGCCGTCTCCGACCTGGACTACTTCTCCCGCACCTACGACCTGGTGATGGTCTCCGCGGGCAAGGGCGAGCTGGTCTCCATGTTCGGCCGGGACGCCTCCCGTTCGCCGTTCGACGCCCCGCAGCGCGCCCTGGCCGTCGCCTACGTCCACGGCATGGGCCAGCGCCCGGAGCACCCCGACTTCGACGCGGTCCGCTGCAACCTGGTCCCCGGCGTCGGCGAGCTCTTCGTGATGCCGACCCTGACCACGTCCGGCCGCGCCGACATCCTGTTCTGGGAGGGCGTCCCGGGCGGCCCGCTCGACGTCTTCCAGGGCATCAAGGACCCGTCCGAGCACCTGGCGAAGACGCTGGAGCTCATGGAGCGGTTCACGCCGTGGGAGTACGCCCGTGCCACGAAGGTCGAACTGACCGACGCCAACGGCACCCTGGCGGGCCGCTACGCACCGACCGTCCGCAAGCCGATCGGCCGGCTGCCCGGCGGCGGTCTGGTCCTCGGCGTCGCGGATGTCGTCGTCGCCAACGACCCGATCACCGGCCAGGGCTCCAACTCGGCCTCCAAGTGCGCCAACGCGTACCTGGACTCGATCATCGAGCACGGTGACCGGGAGTTCGACGCGGACTGGATGCAGGCCACCTTCGACCGCTACTGGGACACCGCCCAGCACGTCACGAAGTGGACGAACGCCATGCTCGGCGTGCCGCCGGAGCACGTGCTGAACCTGATCGGCGCCGCCGGCCAGCTCCAGCCGGTCGCCGACCGCTTCGCCAACGGCTTCAACAACCCGGCGGACTTCGAGAACTTCTTCTTCGACCCGGAGAAGACCAACGCGTACCTCGCCGAGGTCACCGGCGCGGCGTAAGCGCCCGGTCTCCCGAGCAGCGGCTCGACATTGGTCGACGTCGGCGTCCGCGGGCCGTCCTGACGGCCCGCGGACGGCCCGGCCGTCGCCTACTTCCTGGCGGAGGAGGGGGCCGACGAGGAGCTGTATCCCGCGTCCGAGCCCGCCGAGGCCCCCTGCGGGAGCCGTGGCGGCTGGTACGAGGACAGCGCCGCGCTCCGCGGGTCGGGCCGTACGGCGCCGAGCAGCGGATTCGACGCGAGTGGTGAGACCTTCACCTTCGTGCCCGGCCGGGGCGCCTGCACCACTTGGCCGTTGCCGATGTACAGCGCCACATGGGTGGCCTTCGGGAAGTAGATCACCAGGTCACCGGGGCGCAGCGCGTTCACCGGCACCTTCCGCAGCTGCCGCCACTGCTCCTGCGAGGTCCGCGGAATGACCTGGCCGGCCTTCGCCCAGGCCCGCGAGGTGAGCCCCGAGCAGTCGAACGAGTCGGGCCCCTCCGCGCCCCACACGTACGGCTTGCCGACCTGCGCGATCGCGTACTTCACCGCCTCCCCGCCCGCTTCGGACGGCGACCGGGTCGAGGACAGCGCCCCCGAGGCGGCCAGGGCGCCCTGCGCCTTGTCCACGTCCCGGTTCTCCAGCCGGGACACCTCGGTGAGCTGCGAGGCGGTGAGCTTGGCCAGCATCGACTCGACGGCCTTCAGCCGTGCCCGGACCGTGTCCCGCTGCTTCTTCTGCTTCTTGGCCAGGACCTGCTGCCGGTCGAGCACCTTGCGGGACTTGGTGGCCAGTTCGTCGGCACGCTTCTCGGCCCCGGTGAGCCGCTTCACCGTCGCGGCCCGTGCGGTCGCCGCACGCCGGATCACATGTTCCTGGTCCAGCAGGTGTTCGGGATTCCGGGACAGCAGGAGCCGCATGTACGCGGAGAAGTCGGAGCGCCCCTGATACTGCTCCCGGGCCAGCTGCCCGGCCTCACCGTGGCTGTCGGCCAGCGCGGTCCGGGCGGCGACGAGCTCGGCGTCCAGCTTCTTCGCCTGCGCCGCGCGCTTCTTCAGCTCCGCGTTGGTCCCGTTGTACGTCTCGGTGGCCTCCTCGGCCTGCTGGTACAGCTTCCTCAGCTCGGACAGGAGCTGCGCGACGCTCCTGTTCGCGCCCGCGGCCGGCTCCGGGTCCGGGGCCGCGGCGGCCGTCGGCGAGGCCACGACGAACGCGGCCAGGGCCGCGGTGCAGACCGTACGCAGGACTCCGCCCGACACGACATCACCTCCGATGACGGGGCGATCATGGGACTACCCCATAAGTGAGCGCAACGGGACAATACGTTCACTCGATGTCGGGAAATGCAAGAACCGCGTGGCGTGGCGGCGGCCGGGTTCGCCCGGATGCCGCACCGGGACAGCCGTCAGGCGACCGGGAACGCGTAGAAGATCCGGTCGCGTTGTACGACGGCGGTCGGACCGGAGGCCAGTACCCGGTACGGGGCGGTGACCGTGGGGCCCTTCGGGTCCTGGGTGCCGATGTCCTGGAACTTCCACAGCCGCCGGCCGTCCTCGGCCGCGAACGCGGTGACCTGGGAGCCGTCCGCGGCCAGCAGCGTGCGGCCGGTCGTGCTGAGGGTGACGGCGGGCGCGGCGGTGCCGATCGCGGCCTCCGTGGAGCGGCGCCAGCGCAGCCGCCCGGTCTCGCGCTCGACCGTGCCCACTTCCTGGTTGCGGTTGGTGGTGTGCAGCACGGTGCCGGTGGCGACGGGGGTGCCGTACGGGGTCCCGCCGGCGCCGTTCAGCGTCCACTTCGGCTTGCCGGCCGGGGTCTCGAACGCCTGGAGGTCGTCGCCCACCGCCGCGTACAGGAGGCCCTGCTCGTCGCCCATGGCCGCCGCGTCCGGGGCGACGGCGCCGAACTGCTTGGTCCACAGCGCCTTGCCGGTGCTGCGGTCGAAGCTCCGGAAGACGGCCTTGCCCTTGGCGGCCCTGACGTCGCCGGGCGTGAGGCTGGCCGGGCTCTGGCGTACCACCACTTCGTTCCGGCCGACCGCGATCAGCCGGTGGACGGGGGTGCCGGGGGCTCGTCCGGCGGGCACCGGGGCCCGCCACAACTGCTCGCGCCGCACGATGTCGTACGCGAAGAGGTAGGCCCTGACCACCTGCTTGTCCTTGCCGCGCTTCTTGCCCTTCTTCGGCGGCGGGGCCTTGACGGTGACCGTCTCGGATCCGGTGAACCAGATCACCGGCCCGGACGCGCCGACGAACGCCGGGGCGGACAGCTTCGGCATCTCGGGGGACAGCGCCGCATGCTCCACCCGGTGCGCGGTCCTCCCGTCCTTCGGCGACAGCCAGAGGAAGCCGGAGGGGGTGGCGACGAAGCAGAGGTCCTTGCCGGCGGGGAGGGCGGCCTGCCCGTCGGCGGCGTCCGCGTTCTGCCAGGCACGGCGTCCGGTGCGCAGGTCGACGGCGGTCGCGCCGTTCTTGCCGGTCAGCACGAGCAGCCGGTCGTTCCAGACGGCGGCGGTGAGCGGGGCCGGTTCCGCCGTCGGGTGCGTGTACACCCAGCGGGGCCGCGGCGGCAGGCCCGCGACGGTGGGGCCGCTGTGGCTCGGCGCGGGCTTGGGGTCGTCGCTCGTCCCGTCGCCGCCGCCCAGGGCGAGGGCGCCGCCTGTGCCGACGACCAGTCCGGCGGCCCCGGCGGCGAGCCCGATGAGCAGGGTGCGCCGGTCGGCGGCGGGGGAGGAAGGCCGTGCGGCGGAGGGCGTGGAGCGGCCTGCGGGGATCGGAAGCGGGGCCGGTGCGGCGGCCATCGGCGGGGGTACGGCGGGCACCCCGCCGGGGAGCGCCGGGGCAGGTCCGGAGGGTCCGGCGGATCCGGAGGGTCCCGAGGGGAGGGGTGCCGGGGCGGGGGTGGCCGGGCGGCCGGTGAGCTCGGGCGGGACGGAGAGCTGGGTCGTGGGCCGGTCGGCCTCGGGGGCCCGGCGCGCGAGGTTCCCGAACTGGGCGGTCCGCGTGTCCGGCAGCGGGAGCGGCTCGACGGCCTCGGCCCCGTCGGCCGGTGCGCCCGGCGGGGTGTCGACCGGCTCGCGGGGCGGGGCGTCGACCGGGGCGTCGACCGGGGTGTCCACGGGGCCTTCGGCCGATTCGGCTGCCGGTCCGGCCGCCGGTCCGTCCACCGCTTGGCCGGCCGCGACGGTCTCCCGGGCCCACGCTCCCTGCTCCGCCACCGCGGCCGCCAGCACGTCCGGCAGCCAGCCGCCCTTCGCCAGGCCCGCCGCCCCCTCCAGGGCGAGTTCGGCCGCCACCGTCCCGGCGCTCGGCCGGTCGGCCGGGTCCTTCTCCAGGCAGCGGGCGATCAGGTCGCGCAACTCCTCCGGAACCGCGCCGAGTTCGGGTGCGGTGCGGGCGATCCGCTCGGCGCCCTCGGCGGCCGGGCCGTCGGCGAGCGGGGTCGTGCCGGTCGCCGCGTACGCCAGCAGCAGGCCCAGTACGAACAGGTCGGAAGCCGGTCCGGGCTCCTCGCCCGCGACCTGTTCCGGGGTCAGATAACCGAGCCGTACGGACAGCTGGCCGCCGGACCGGGCCTCGGCGGCGGCCGCCGCGCCCAGCGGGCCGAACGCGGTGAGACGCGGCCCGTCCCCGGCCAGCAGCACCGTCCGGGGGGCCAGGCCCTGGAGCACGGCTCCGGTGGCGTGCACCCGGGAGAGGGTCTCGGCGATCCCCGCGCCCAGTATCCGCACGGCACGCTCGGGAAGCGGCCCGGTGGCCTCGATCGCCTCGGCGAGCGTCAGCGCGGGCACGTACGGTCCCGCCGTCCACAGCAGGTCCCCGTCCGCGGCGTGGTCCGTGGCGTCCTCCGGGCCCAGCTGGGGCTGGACCCAGCCGCCGGTCAGCCGGTCCGCGGTGCGGGCCTCCGCCTGGAAACGGCGCCGGAAGGCGGGCAGCGCGGCGAGTCCGGGGCGTGCGGCGGTGATCACCACCGCGTCCTGCGACGCCGCGACATGCGCTAGGTACTGCACGGCGCTCGCGGTCTCGCGTACCCGCGCAAGCACGGTGTACGGGCCGAAGCGGCGTGGATCGTCCTGACGCAGCGCCTCCATGGCGCACCCCCTCGCTGACCGTGCCTGGGCACCAGAGCGTCGATCTTAGACCGAGCGACCGGTGCCCCGACGGGCCGCATGCCCTCAGTCCGGCTTGGACCAGGGCCACTTGGGGCTGTGCCGCTCACGGCCGCCGGGGGCGTACTCGTACACCCAGCCGCGCGGCAGCCCCAGCCGCCTGCTGTGACCGGCCGGCACCCTGCGGTACGCGTACACGGTGGCGGGACCGCCGTCGGCGGCCGGCACCGGGACCTCGTACCACTTGGGCGGATGGCCGGTCGGGCCGACGAGCACGGGCAGTACCCGGCCGTCCAGGGGGCCGCCCGTGAAGGCGGTGTTCTCGCTTCGCACCGCTCCAGTCTGACCGATCAGCCCTCAGGGCAGCAGATGGGCGGCCTCGCCGAGGACCGGTACCAGTCGCTGGGCCAGCCGTCCGGCCGGGCCCGCGGCGGTCTCCAGCGGCAGCAGCGTCGCCACCGCCGACGCGGTCTCCGGGTCCGTCGCCGAGGTGGCCGCCAGCAGCACCATCAACTGGTCGACCAGCCAGTCGCGCAGCTCGGCCGCGGCGGGCTGCTTCCCCTCGTCGAGCCAGATCAGCGAAGCCGCCTCGACGGCCGCGATCCAGGTGCGCACCATCATCCGCAGCCTCGGGCCGGCCGCCTCGCCGCTGCCCAGGTGCAGCAGGATCTGCTCGGCCGCCGCCCGCCGCACCTCGTCGACGATCGCCGACGTACGGGAGGTCTCGACGACGCAGCCGCCGCGCAGCAGCGCGCTGAAACCGGTGTCGTGCTCGTCGACGAAGGCGAGGTAGCGGTCGAGCACCCGGGTCACCCGCTCGGTGGGCGGACCCACCGGCGGCTCGGTGAAGCACAGGATCAGCTGCTCGGCGGCGGACCTCAGCGCCGCCTCGTACAACTGCTGCCGTCCGCCCGGGAAGTAGCGGTAGACGAGTGGGCGGGACACCCCGGCGACCGTCGCGACCTCGTCGAGCGAGACCTCGTCGGGGGCCCGGTGGGCGAAGAGGGTGAGGGCCGCGCCGAGGAGCTGGGCGCGGCGCTCCTCGACGCCGAGCCTTCGGTACGCGCGGGCCGGCGGCGCGGTGGCGGCAGCAGGGGTCATATGCCGAAGCCTAGGCCCTTTCCCTCGTACCGGACCGGGTCAGGCCAGCAGACCGGAGCTCTTCCACAGCCTGCGTCCCACCCCGTTCAGCACCCCGATGTCGTCGAAGAAGTCCGTCAGCCGCTTCGCGCCGGACTGCATGACCTCCGCCCGGTGGCCGCTCGCCTTCACCTGGGCGACCGCCTCGTGGCGGTCCAGGCCGACGTTCTCGTACACCCGGGGGTTGACGAAGCAGACGGAGAAGACGCGGGCCGCCTCGCCGCAGCTCAGCCGGGTCAGCTCGCGCTCCCAGCGCGGGGCGGTCACCATCTGGCGGCGCAGCTCCTCGCGGGCGTAGCGGACGTGCCGCGCCTCCTCGACCACATGGATGCGGGTGACGCCGCGGATCAGCGTCTGGACACGCTCGTCCGGGAAGGTCAGCCGCTGCATCCAGTCCAGGATCTCCTCGCCGAGCAGGGTCGCGGCGAACGAACCGGGGGTGGTGGAGATGGTCTTCAGCACCCGCGCGAGGTTGTGATAGACGCGCGGCACCGGGTAGTCGGGCGAACCGCCCCACTTGATCATGCGGCCGAACATCATCGAGTGCCGGCACTCGTCGGCGATCTCGGTGAGCGCGTAGCGGACGTGATTGCTGGTCACCGGCCGGTCGTAGATGTGCCGGACCAGCAGCTGCATGAGGATGATCTCGAACCAGATGCCCAGCGAGGCGAGCGAGGCCGCCTCGTGCCGGGACAGCTCCATCCGCTGCTCCTCGGACATCTTCCGCCACAGCGGGGTGTCGTAGAGCGAGACCAGCTCGGGCGGCCAGAACCACTTGCCGTCCTCGACCGGCGCGTCCCAGTCGAGTTCCTTGTCCGGGTCGAAGGAGTGCTTGGCCGAGGAGTCGAGCAGCCGTTCGGCG
This sequence comes from Streptomyces sp. NPDC001890, assembly GCF_042891445.1. Lineage (NCBI taxonomy): Bacteria > Bacillati > Actinomycetota > Actinomycetes > Kitasatosporales > Streptomycetaceae > Streptomyces > Streptomyces sp. NPDC001890. The sequence goes on from NZ_JBIATE010000002.1 coordinate 885,361, forward strand.
ATCTGTTCGCGGTCCCGGAGCGGGCCGAGTGCGTCGCGAAGCAGCTGGACGTCGCGTTCGCTCACTGTGGTCATGCTGGGGGCACCTCGCACATGGGTTACCGGCGGTCACTCCTTATGAGACTCCTCGTCAGCAGGGCCGTCAATCCCTTGCGCGCGACTTGTTGACCCGGTGTCTACCAACGTGTGAACCTGCCAACTGACGCAACCGCCAAGGGAATTACCGGAACACGCCAGGCGAAGGAGCCGTCCGTGTCGACACACGACCTCTACACCACCGCCCCCGCAACACCGTCGTGGCAGGTGCCCGCCTCCGGCGCCGCCCGCTTCAGCTGGGACTACGACGACGGCCGCGAACGCCTGCTCGCCCTCTACCAGAAGGGCAAGGACAAGCAGTGGGACGGCAACAAGCGCATCGACTGGTCCCTGGAGGTCGACCCCACCGACCCGCTCGGCACCCCCGACGAGGTCCTCACCCTGTACGGCACCCCGCACTGGGCGAAGATGACCGAGAAGGACCGGGGCGAGCTGCGCAAGCACTACACCTCCTGGCAGTTCAGCCAGTTCCTCCACGGCGAGCAGGGCGCCATGATCTGCGCGGCCAGGATCGTGGAGTCCGTCCCCGACATGGACGCGAAGTTCTACTCCGCGACCCAGACCATGGACGAGGCGCGGCACGCGGAGATATACGGCCGGTTCCTGCACGAGAAGGTCGGGATGCTCTACCCGATCAACGACAACCTCCAGGGCCTGCTCGGCGACACCCTGCGCGACTCCCGCTGGGACATGCCCTACCTCGGCATGCAGGTCCTCATCGAGGGCCTGGCGCTGGCCGCGTTCGGCATGATCCGTGACACCACGACCAAGCCGCTGCCCAAGCAGATCCTCGCGTACGTCATGCAGGACGAGGCCCGGCACGTCGCGTTCGGGCGGATGGCGCTGCGCGACTACTACAAGCAGCTGAGCGACGCCGAACTGCGCGAGCGCGAGGAGTTCGTCATCGAGGGCTGCTACCTGATGCGGGACCGGCTCAGCGGCGTCGAGGTGCTGGAGAACTTCGGCATCGCCAAGCAGGAGGCCAAGGACCTCTCCGAGCACTCGGAGTTCCTCCAGCTCTTCCGGAAGCTGCTGTTCAGCCGGATAGTGCCGTGCGTCAAGGACATCGGCCTCTGGGGCGAACGGCTCCAGAAGGCGTACGTCGACATGGGCGTCTTCGACCTCGGCGACTCCAACCTGGACCTGCTGATGGCCCAGGACGAGGAGATAGCCGAGCAGCTGGACCGGGACCGCTTCGCGGCGGAGGAGCAGGCCAGGGTCGCCGAGGTCGAGGAGGCGATAGCCCAGGGCGCACCCGGCGAGTGACCGGAAACAGCGCCGCCAGGGGGTAAAACGCATGTACGCCGGCGGCCGGTGCGGGGGAGCATGGCGGGCATGACGACCTCGACCCCGCCTCCCGCCGCCGGCCCCGCGGCCGCCCGCCGGAGCCTCGAAGGACTGTCCCTGGGCGACGCGTTCGGCGAGCGGTGGTTCCCGCTCTTCCGCGAGCCCCGCCGGGCGTTCAATGAGATCAAGGCGCGCCGCACCCCCGAGGAGCCGGTCTGGCACTGGACCGACGACACCGCGCTGGCACGGGCCCTGATGCGCGTCGTAGCGGAGCACGGCCGGGTCGAGCAGGACCGCCTCGCGCTCTGCTTCGCGCTCGCCTTCGAGGCGGACCCGGCCCGCGGCTACGGCCACGGCATGCACATCCTGCTGCCCGAACTGCTGACCTCGCCGGCCGACTGGCGCACCCTGGCGCCCGAGCTCTTCGAGGGCGGCAGCCTCGGCAACGGCGCGGCGATGCGGGTCGCACCGCTCGGCGCCCACTTCCACCAGGACGTCCGACTCGCCGCCGCGCAGGCCGCACTCCAGGCGGCCGTCACCCACGCGCACCCGGAGGGGATCGCGGGCGCGGTGGCGGTCGCCGTGGCGGCGGCGCTCTCGGTGCGCGGCGAGTTCAACCTGGCCGCCGTCGCCGACCGGACCCCGGAAGGGCCGGTACGGGACGGGCTGCGCCGGGCCGTGGACGTGCCCTTCGCCACCGAGCCGTGGAAGGCGGCCGATCTGCTGGGCAACGGGCAGCGGATCCGCGCCGACGACACCGTCCCGTTCGCCCTGTGGACGGCGGCCCGGCACCCGGACGGCCTGGAGGCGGCGCTCTGGGCGACGGCCGAGGGCCTCGGCGACGTCGACACCACCTGCGCCATCACCGGCGGCGTCGTCGGCGCGGCCACCGGGGTCGACGGGGTGCCCGAGTCGTGGCTGAAGCGCCGCGAACCGCTGGACTGAGGCCGCGCCCCCGCGCACGCCCCGCTCAGCCCTTCGCGGCCAGCGCGTCCTCCACCGCACCGGCCACCCCCAGCAGCCGGACATCGGCCCCGCGCTCCGCGACCAGCTGGAGCCCGACCGGGCAGCCGTCCGCGGTGAACCCGGCGGGCACACTGGCCGCCGGGTGGCCGCTCAGGTTGAACGCCCAGGTCAGCGCGGTCGAGTAGAGCTCGCCCGGACCATCGTGGCCGTGCGGGCGGTTGGGCGTGGCCGGCGTGAGCAGCAGCGGCGTACGGGCGAACAGGGCGTCCAGCACCGTGTCGTTCGCGTGCCTGATCTCCTCGCCGCGCGGGGACGGCGCCCCGCCCCGGACCGACAGCCACGCCTCGCACGGGTCGAGCAGCTCGCACGTACGGTCCACCAGCCGCACCACCCCGGCCGCCACCAGCCGCTCCACCGCCCCCCGGACGACCGCCGCGACCTGCGGGTCGACCTCCGCGAACCCCAGACCGGGGCTGAAGACCGCCGGTACGGGGAGGTCGGGCGGCGGCACCGGCTCGTACTCGTCCAGGACGGTGCGCAGATAGGTCCGGGCCCCGGCCACCGACCGGGTCAGCACCCCGGCGGAGGCCAGCCCGGTGCGGTCGGGGGAGGGCAGCAGGCCGTTCGTCGTCTTCAGGCCGAACACCCCGCACCACGCCGCCGGGATCCGCACCGAGCCCGCCCCGTCGCTGCCGGTCGCCAGCCCCACGAGGCCCGCCGCGACCGCGACCGCCGAACCCGCCGACGAGCCGCCGGGGGTGCGGTCGGGGCGCCAGGGGTTGACCGTACGGCCGTGGGCGCCCAGGCCCCAGGTCTGCCAGGCCGTGCCGGGTCCGGGCACCGACGTCGCGCCGACCGGCACCGCACCGGCCGCGATCAGCCGCCGGGCCGCGTACGACCGGATGCCGGTGCGCCCCTTGACCGCGAACGGCATCCCGGCCAGCGGCAGTTCACGGGCCCGCCCGGCGTCGGCGAGCGCCCGCTCGGGCCACACCTCGATGAAGGCGCTCAGGCGGGGATCCTCCCGCGCGATGCGCTCCAGCGCCCGGCCCACGGCCCCGGCATCGTCCATCCGGTCAGTCTCGCAGGGCCGCCTCCATGACGGAACGGGCGATCGGGGCCGCGCTGCCGCCGCCGCTGATGTCCGCCCGGTTCGCCGCCGCGTCCTCGACGACCACCGCGACCGCGACGGCGGGCTGCGAGGAATCCGGCGCCTGCGCCCAGGAGATGAACCAGGCGTACGGCAGGCCCGAGTTGTCGACGCCGTGCTGTGCGGTGCCGGTCTTGCCGCCGACCGTCACCCCGTCGATCGCGGCGTTGGACCCGGTGCCGTTCTCCACGACGTCCACCATCATCTCCCGCAGCTGCATGGACGTGCGCGGGTTCATCGCCCGGTGGTAGGTGCGCGGACCGTTCTGGTGGACGGTCGATCCGCTGCGGGTGGTCGTACGGTCGACCAGGTAGGGGTACCTGAGATCACCGCCGTTGGCCACGGCGGAGGCCACCATCGCCATCTGGAGCGGGGTCGCCGTCGTGTCGAACTGCCCGATCGACGACAGCGCCAGCTGGTCCTTGGTCATGTCGGTGTCGAAGTTGCTCTTCGCCACGCCCGAGGGGATCCTCAGCCCGGTGTCGTTGAAGCCGAACTTCCGTACCGCGTCCACCATGCCGTCGAGCCCGACCCGCACCCCCAGGTCCGCCATCACGGTGTTGCAGGAGACCCGGATCGCCTCGGCGAGCGAGGCGTTCTCGCAGCCCCGTGCCTCGTTGGGCAGCGTGGTCGACGTACCCGGCAGGACATACGGGGACGGGGTGCCGGTGTCCGCGTCCGGATCGGTGACGACCTCCGCGTCGAGCGCCGCCGCCGCGGTCACGATCTTGAAGGTGGAGCCCGGCGGATAGGTCTGCCGGATCGCCCGGTTGAGCATCGGCAGGCTCTTCGCCGAGTTCAGCCGCGCCCAGGCGTCGGTGACGGACGAACCGGTGCCCGAGATCTGCCCGGGATCGTACGAGGGGGTCGAGACCAGCGCCAGGATCCTCCCGGTGGACGGCTCGACGGCGGCGACCGCGCCCCGCCGGCCGCCGAGCCCCTGGTACGCGGCGCGCTGCATCGAGTCCTTGATGGTCGTGACGACGTTTCCGCCGGGCTGCTGGCTGCGGGTGATCTCGTTCCACAGCGGGAACGGGGCGAGCATCGAGTCGGTGCCGGAGAGGACGGAGTCCTCGGCGTTCTCGATCAGGGTCGTGCCGTACGTCTGCGAGGCGTAGCCCGTCACCGGCGCGTACAGCGGGCCGTCGACGTAGGTGCGCTCGTACTTGAGCTGTTCGCCGGTGTTCTTCGAGCCGGTCACGGACCTGCCGCCGATCAGGATGTTGCCGCGCGGCTGGGCGTAACGGGCGATGGTGAGACGGCGGTTGGCGGGGTTGTTGTCCAGGCTGTCGGCGTCGAGGACCTGGATGCGGGCGGCGTTCAGCAGCAGCGCCACGAGCAGCAGCAGAAGGAGTCCGGCGGCCCGCCGGATGTAGCGGATCACCGCTCGTCCCGCGCGACCGGTGCGATGATCCCGGTCTCCGTCCGGCCGGGCTGGGGTCTGCGGGCCTGATCGCTGAGCCGGATCAGCAGCGCCACGATGATCCAGTTGGTGACGACGGACGAACCGCCCTGGGCGAGGAACGGCATCGCCATGCCGGTCAGCGGGATCAGCCCCATCACCCCGCCCGCGATCACGAACACCTGGAGCGCCAGGATCGAGGCGAGACCGATCGCGAGCAGGCGCCCGAAGGGGTCGCGCAGGGCGAGGCCGGCCCGGTAACCGCGCGCCACCAGCAGCGCGTACAGCAGGAAGATCGCGGTCAGCCCGGTCAGTCCGAGCTCCTCGCCCGCGGTCGCCAGGATGAAGTCGGACTTGGCGGCGAAGCCGATCAGGATGGAGTGGCCGAGGCCGAGCCCGGTGCCCAGCATCCCGCCCGCGGCGAACGCGAACAGCGACTGGGCCAGCTGGCCGGGCCCCTGGCCGGCGTCGATGGAGGCGAACGGGTCGAGCCAGTCCTGGACCCGGCTGTGCACGTGCGGCTCGAAGGAGCCGACGACGAACGCGCCGACCGCGGCGAGCAGCAGACCCACCGCGATCCACCCGGTCCGGCCGGTGGCCACGTACAGCATGATCACGAAGAGGCCGAAGAAGAGCAGCGAGGTGCCCAGGTCGCGTTCCAGGACCAGCACGCCGACGCTCAGCAGCCAGATCGCCACGATCGGGCCGAGCACCCGGCCGGTGGGGAGCTGGAGCTTCCAGATCCGGCGGCCGGTGTAGGCGAGCGCGTTGCGGTTCGCGGCGAGGTACGCGGCGAAGAACACCGCGAGCAGGATCTTGGCGAACTCGCCCGGCTGGAAGGAGAGTCCGCCGACCCGGATCCAGATCTTGGCACCGTTCACCGCGGGGAAGAAGATCGGCACGATCATCAGGACCAGCGCGGTGGCGACCGAGAGGTACGCGTATCGCTGGAGCACCCGGTGGTCGCGCAGCAGGACGACCACCGCGATGAACAGCGCCACCCCGAGCGTGGACCAGATCAGCTGGGTGGGGGCCGCCTGGTCCTTCGGCGTCTCCAGGTCGAGCCGGTAGATCAGCACCAGGCCGAGCCCGTTGAGCAGCACGGCGATGGGCAGCAGCAGCGGATCGGCGTACGGGGCACGGAAGCGGACCGCGAGATGGGCGAGGAGGGCGAGCAGCCCCAGCCCCGCGCCGTAACCGGCCACATCGGGCGGGACCGCGCCGTTCTTGGCCAGGCCGACGGCGGCGTAGCCGTAGACGGAGATGAGGACGGCCCCGATGAGGAGCAGCAGCTCGACTCCGCGCCGCTTGGGCAGCCGTAGATCGGGCGGGGGTGCGTCCGCCGTCGTTGCGGTCATGCCAGGCAACGTAGCAAGAGCTGGTGAGTATTTCCCTTATGTCGTAGTAGGTATGTCCGAAGGTGCAGTGGTGGACGGCCGCTCGGCGGGCGGTGGCGGTCATTCCTCGCGACGGGGCGCGGACTTCGTGCCGGTCCCCTCGTCCGGTGTCCCGTCGTCCGGTCCGGTGTACTCGGGCAGTGTCACCCGGGCCACCGCCCCGCCGTCCGGGGCGTTGCGGAACTCCAGGCCGGCGCCGATCACCGCGGCCTGCCCGGCGGCGATGGTCAGCCCGAGGCCGTGCCCCTTGCCGCCGGCCTCGGTGCGGAACCGCTGCGGGCCGTCGGCGGGCAGATAGTCCGGGAAACCCGGGCCGTGATCGCGTACGGTCACCACCGGTCCGTCGACCGTCAGCACCACCGGGGGTCGGCCGTGCTTGTGCGCGTTGGCGATCAGGTTGCCCAGCACCCGTTCCAGGCGCCGCCGGTCGGTCACGGTGCGCAGGTGCGCGGAGCCCTCCGGGTGTTCGACGCGGATCGCGGTCGCCGTTCCGGACGCGTGCACCACCCGCTCCACGAGCGGCACCAGTTCGTACACGTCGAGATCGACGGCTTCCGTGCGGGCGTCGAGCCGGGAGATCTCCAGCAGATCCTCCGTCAGCGCCCGCATCGCCCGGACCCGGTCCCGCACCAGCTCGGACGGCCGCCCCGGCGGCAGCAGTTCGGCGGCGGCCGAGAGACCGGTCAGCGGGGTGCGCAGCTCGTGCGCCACATCGGCGGTGAACCGCTGCTCGGTCTGGAGCTTGCGCTGGAGCGTGGACGCCATCGTGTCCAGTGCCCCGGCGACGATCGCGACCTCGTCCTGCGGGCGTGAGGGGTCCGCCGTGCGCGGGTCGCCGACGCGGGCGTCCAGGTCGCCGGCGCTGATCCGGCGGGCCACCCGGGCCGTCTGGTGCAGCCGCCGGGTGACCCGGGTGACCGAGAAGGCGCCGACCAGCAGGGTGGCGCCGATGGCCAGCAGGGAGGAGCCGAGGATCGCCCCGTCGAGGCTGTCGATGGTGCGGGCGCTCTGGGTGTAGTCCACCTGCGTGGCCAGCGCGCGGCCGTCCGCCGGGCCCGCCGCCCACATGGCCGGACGCCCGTCGTGCTCGCCGACGAGCGTGCCGCGATCGCCGCCGGCGGCCAGGGTGCGCAGCTCGGCGGGCAGTCCCGGGGGGTCGATCCCGGCACCCGGCGGCAGCGCCTCGCCGGTCTCGTACGCGGCGGTGACGTCCGCCAGCCGGGACAGGGCCTTCTCGCGGGCCCCGCCGACGGTCTGCCGGGTCACCTCGGTGTGGACCAGCGTGCCCAGCAGCGCGGCGAGCGCACAGCACATCACGGTGAGGAAGACGGTCGATTTCCAGGTGAGCGTCGCGGCCCAGGAAGGCACCCGGAGGCGATGCGGACGCGGACGCCGCCGCGTGTGCGGCCCGTCCGCGCCGGGCCGGCTCACCGGCGCTCCGCGGAGACACCGTCGGAAGGCGTCGCGGTGGGGCCGACAGGGCTGGCGGGGCTGGCGGGGCCGGTGGGCGCGACGGGCGCGGCGCTGGGCGGGGCGGTCGTGAGCTGCGGGCGCGGCGCCCGGGACGGCGGGATCCGCAGGATCTCGTCCTGCGTCGGCAGCATCGCCCGCTGCCGGGCGTCCCAGGACCAGGCGGTGCGGTACTCGTACCCGGTGATCGCCGACGGCGCCCGCATGATCAGGTCCCGCCCGGCCAGCTCGACGCTGATCACGGCGTCCGAGGTCGACAGGATGCGGGTCAGCCCGCCCGCCTCCGGCATGTAGACCCGCACCGAGAGCTGGTGGTCGGCCAGCCGGATGCCGAGCACCAGCTCGTCCCTGCCGTCGCCCGTCAGATCGCGGTAGTAGGGCCGGAGCACGGGACAGGAGGCCGGTTCGGTCCGGCAGGCGTTGATCTTCCGTACGGTGTCGGCGGGCAGGTCGGCCGTGCCGCTGGACCGGTTGGGCCGGGCCTGCAGACCGGCCCGCACCACCGCCACCGGATCCAGCCGGTGCACATCGCCGTCCGGCACCCGGATCCCGGGGATGCGCGCGGTCTCGCCCTCGCCGTAGTCGTACGGCGCGGCGGAGGCGGGCGGCAGTTCGGGCCAGAGCCGGGCGGGGCCGACGGCGGTCGGGGTCGGTCCGGCACTCCGCAGCCCGCCGCCGTTGCCGCAGCCGGTCAGCAGCGCCATACCGGCGACGGCCCCGAGGGCCGCCGCCGTGCGGCACCGCACCCCGTGACGCGGACGCATGACTCCCTCCCTTCCCGAGACCCAGGTCTCAAGACCTTATTCGGAAGGAAGTCCGTAATGCCTATTTAATACGGGCAAAGAGCGTGCGTTTTCGTACGGGCAAGGGGCGTATCGGCTCCGGTCAGCTCTGGTACGGGTTCTGACCCTGCCCGTTCGGTGCGTACCCGAGCTGCCCCTGCTGCTGCCCGTACGGATTGCCCTGCTGCGAGGCCGCGTGCTGGGCCAGCAGCTGCTCGGCCTGCTCCTTGGGGATCTGCTGCTCACCGCCGCAGAACGTGCACTGGGTCGCGTACTTCGTCGAGAACGGGAAGAGCGGCACGAAGAACAGCGTGAACTTCGTGACCCTCTTGCGCAGCGTGTGCGCGGCCGGGTTGCCGCACCACCCGCAGACCAGCGTCAGTATCGCCAATTGGTACAGATAGCCTCGCGTACCGAAAATGATCACGTTGCGGGTCCCTTCCCCGTATGTCCCTGAAGCGCGCGCCGGCAGAGCGCCAGCAGCTTCTCGTCCTCGTATGTGTCATGGCTGCCGTACCCGCCGTCCATCGCGTTGTGACGGCGTACGGAGGTGAGTTCGGCGCGCAGCGCATGTGCCGCGTCCGACCCTGCACCAGCGGCACCCATCCGCGCCAGGCCTTCCGCCACCCGGACGCGCGCATGACGGTTCTGCTCCCAGGCCGCCAGGAGCACCGGCACGCACTCGTCGGCCCGCCCGGACACCTCCCACAGCGCGATCGCCGCGTCCACCCGCAGCCACAGCTCGTCGTGGGCCAGCAGCGCGCGCAGCCTCGGCGCGACCACCGAGGCCCGCGCCCCGAGCCCGCCCAGCGCCTCGACCGCCGACCGCAGCTCGTGCACGCGCTCGGCCCGCAGGCCCTCGATGAGTACCGGCAGCACGGCCCCGGCGTCCCCCTCCACCGCCCACAGGGCCTTCGCGGCCTCGGTCGCCGAAGTTGCCCCGGGGCTCCGCAGCAGCGCACGCAGCTCCGGCAGGACGCCGCGCGCCGCCGGCCCGAACGAGCCGAGCGCCCGCAGCGCCTCGGTACGCACCCACTCGCCCCGGTACTCCGGCGCGCCGTGCAGCACCCGCAGCACCTCGGGCAGCGCCTCGTCCGCCCGCAGCGCGGCCAGGCCGGTGAGCAGCGGGCCCGCCCGGTCGTGCACCCGCTCGTCGAGCGGGACCTCGCCGAGCCGGCGGCGCAGTACCCCGGCCAGCGGGGCCGCCGCCGCCCCCAGGCAGCCGATCGCGAACCCCACGTCGTGCGGCACCTCGGGCCGCTCCAGCGCGGCGGCCAGCGCGGGCACGGCACGGGCGTCGCCCAGCCTGGCCAGCGCCTTCACCGCACTGCCCAGCGCCGGCGGCCCGCTCGGCCAGTCCCGCACCCAGGCCCCGGGATCCGCCGCCACCCGGGCCGCCAGCGCGTCCGCGGCGGGCGCGGCGAGCCCGAAGAGCTCCTCCAGTACGTGCGCGGCGGCCTCGGCCAGCCGTGGGTCGGGGGTGGCGAGCTGCTCACCGACCAGCCGGACGAGCTCCTCGTACGATCCCCGCCAGGTCCGGATCAGCCCGCCGCACATCCGCAGCGCTTCGAGCCGCTGGCAGTGGTCCGGGCTGCGCAGCTGGTCCGTCAGCAGCGCCGTCCGCTCGGCGACCCGGTCGTCGAGCCCGACGTGCAGCGTGCGCAGCAGGTCACCCGTCCAGGGCCCGGGGCGCACCGGCGCCTCCTCGTCGGACAGCGCCCGCAACTGGCCCAGCCGGGCCACCGGCTGGACCCGCTCCTCGGCGGGCGGCTCCCCGGCCGCGTCCGGGTACGCGTCGACGGCCGCGACCGCCTCGGCGGCGGCAGCCGCACCGGCCGGGGCGTCGAGGACGGGGGCCGTCCCGGACCGGCGTCCGGGCACCGAGCGCAGCTGCCGCAGCAGCCCCGTGACCACCCGTACGACATCGCCGGGCAGCGCGTCCGGTGCGCACCGGGCCAGCTGGGCCAGCGCGGCCAGCCGCAGCCCCGGCGGGAATCCCTCGCCGGTCAGCCGGCTCAGCCAGGCCGCCGCCTCCGCGGCCAGCAGCCGGTGGCGCAGGGCGACCCGTCCCGCGGCCTCGACCAGGGCGAGCCGCACCTCCTCGTCCGGCTCGATCGGCAGGCGTTCCCGCAGTAACGCGAGAACCCTGTCCGGATGGCCGTGGAGCGCGGCGAGTGCCAGGGGCGCGCTGAGCCGTACCCCCGGGTCCTCGTCGGCCATCAGCTCGAAGAAGACCCCGGCGCCGGCGGTGACGGCGGTCGCCGCCATCGCGTAGTTGGCCGCGCCCTCGATCTCGTCCTCGTCGATCTCGTCCTCGTCGTCCTCGTCCAGATCGATACCGCCGATGCTGGTGAGCAGTTCGACGATGCTGCCCCGGTCCTGGATGCCCGGATCCACGACCAGTTCGAAGAGGAACGGAATACTGGCCAGCGTGCAGGCGTAGACGTCACCCTGGTGGTGAACCGCCCCGTACATCCCGTCCAGGGCCGCCTCGCGCTCCGCCGGATCGGTGGACGCGAGACCCCGCAGCATCGCAGGCACATCACCGGCCGGCCCATAGGCATGCTCCATCGAGGCCCAGTCGACCTCGTCGATCCCTGCGAACACCCCATCGCCTCCCCACGCATTTCAACGAAGCAGTGTCTGCGAGGAGTGTGCACCACGGGTCGGACGATCCGCCCTCCACATGCGGTCTTTTCCTGGCGAGCATGACAAAGGTCTGTGCCATGCGCTATCGGCGGACCGGCGAGAACCGGCCGCTTCGGGTGCCGGGGCGACAGGCCGGCCGGGAAGGCCACGGGGCGTCGGGCCGGGGGACGGCTACGGGGCGTCGGGCCGGGGGACGGCTACGGGGCGACAGGCAGGCGGCCGGCCCGGTCCGGGTCGGCCAGGGGGCCGAGCAGATCCCCGTACCGCTCCAGCCGCGCCCCCATCCCGTCCAGCAGGAAGACCAGCTCCCCGGGGGTCCGGCACTGCTCGATCTCCGCCCAGGTGACGGGCGCGGACACGGTCGGTTCGGGCCGGGCCCGCAGCGTGTAGGGGGTGGCGGTGGTCTTCGCCGCCGCGTTCTGGCTGAAGTCGACGAAGACCTTCCCCGGCCGCAGTGCCCGCTTCATCCGGTGCACGACCAGGTCCCCGAGCTCCCGCTCCGCGCGCAGGGCCAGCCCCTTCGCGTACGCGGACACCCGGTCGGAGGGCGTCGGCTCCAGCGGTACGAGCAGATGCAGCCCCTTCGACCCGGACGTCTTCCCGTACGCGCACAGCCCGTCCGCCGCCAGCCGCTCGCGCAGCCACAGCGCGACCGCACAGCACTCCACGACCGTCGCGGGCGGGCCCGGGTCCAGGTCGAACACCATCCGGTCGGCGATCCCCGGAGCCCCGGCCCGCCACTGCGGGGTGTGGAACTCCACCACCAGATTGGCCGCCCACATCAGCGAGGCCAGATCCTCCACGACCACCTGTCGGGCCCTCTTGTCCTCGCGGTGCGGCACCGGAGCGGTCCGTACCCAGGACGGCGTACCGGGCGGCGGATTCTTGGTGAAGAAGCGCTGCCCGTCCGGCCCGTCCGGGTAGCGCAGGAAGGAGACGGGCCGGTCACGCAGCTGGGCGAGCAGGGCCCCCGGGACGGTGGCCGCGTAGTAGTGCAGCACCTCGCCCTTGGTGGTCCCGGTGGCCGGATACAACACCTTGTCGAGATTGCTGAGCGCCAGCCGTCGCCCCTCCACCTCTGTGATCGGCGTCATACGATAAGAATCACATGATTTAGGAACGTACCCGTATCCATGCGGACGCAAGGGGTGAACGGTGAGGTCCATCTGGAACGGCGCCATCTCCTTCGGGCTGGTCAGCATCCCCATCAAGCTGGTCAACGCCACAGAGAGCCACTCGATCTCCTTCCGTCAGATCCACCTCGCCGACGGTGGCCGGATCCGCTACCGGAAGGTCTGCGAGATCGACGAGGAGGAGGTCACCGCCGCCGAGATCGGGAAGGCGTACGAGGAGCCCGACGGTTCGATGATCCCGATCACCGACGAGGACCTCGGCTCGCTGCCCCTGCCCACGGCCAGGACGATCGAGATCGTGGCCTTCGTACCGGCCGCCTCGATCGACCCGCTCCAGATGGACGCGGCGTACTACCTCTCCGCCAACGGGGTTCCGGCGGCCAAGCCGTACACCCTGCTCCGCGAGGCGCTGAAGCGGAGCCAGAAGGTGGCCCTGGCCAAGTACGCGCTGCGCGGCCGCGAGCGGCTGGGCATGCTGCGCGTGGTCGACGACGTGATCGCCATGCACGGCCTGCTCTGGCCGGACGAGATCCGCAGCCCGGAAGGCGTCGCCCCGGAGATCGACGTCACGGTCCGGGACGCCGAACTCGATCTGGCCGACGCGCTGATGGACACCCTCGGCGAGGTCGACATGGACTCGCTCCACGACGACTACCGCGAGGCGGTCGAGGAGCTCATCGCCGCGAAGGCCGAGGGCCGGGCCCTGGAGCCCGCACCGGCGGAGGACTCGGGCGGCAAGGTCATCGACCTGATCGCGGCCCTGGAGAGCAGCGTCCGGGCGGCGAAGGAGGCCCGCGGCGAGGAGCCGGAAGCAGGGGAGGAGAAGGCGGACGGCCCCGTCGCCGAGGTCACCTCCCTCAGCGGCCGCAGGAAGTCCGGCGGCACCGGGGCGAAGAAGAAGGCCGCGGCCGCCACCAAGAAGACGGCCGCGACCACGAAGAAGAAGTCCGCGTCGGGCAGGGCGCCCGCCAAGAAGACCGCCGCGCGGTCGACGGCGAAGAAGACCGCCAAGTCGACGGCGAAGAAGGCCACCGCGAAGTCGGACCCGAAACCGGCGGCGAAGAAGGCGGCCCCCCGCAAACGGGCCTCGGCCTGAACCCCCTTCGCGTACGCGGCCGCGGGTACCGGTCCGGTGCCGTCGGCACCGGACCGGTGGTGGCTCAGCGCCTGCGGAACGGGAAGCGGTACGAGTCCACGTAACCGGCCGCCGGAGTCCCGACCCCCGTCACGTCGTCGTATCCCCCGACCGCCTTCAGCGAGGCGTCCTTGCCGAGGCTGCGCACCGAGGTCAGCAGACCGTCCGCCGCGTCCACGCCGTTGGCGTAGTCGACCCGGACCACCGCGAGATCGCGGTTCGGGCCCAGCGGGTGGTCCGTGACGTCGTGGTACGCCTTCGAGCCGTACCGGGCGTAGATCGACGGGTTGGCGAAGCCGATCGGCAGCCCGTGCCGGGCCTGCTGCGCGAGCGCCTGGACACCGGCGATGACCGGCGCGGCCAGCGACGTACCGCCGATGCGGTACTCGTCGTAGCCGAGCGAGCCGTCGGGCATCGTCTGGGTCTGGCCGACGAGGAAGCCGGTGTTCGGGTCGGCGACGGCCGCGATGTCCGGGGCCGTGCGCATCCGCTGCCTGCCGTTGGCCTGCGCGAGCGAGTCGGGCACGATGCCGCGCTGGTAGAACGGCTGCTTCACGGACGAGCTGGTGCCGCCGCCCGCGCCGGAGGTGTACGCGCCGGGGAAGCCGGCCCAGCTCTTCCCGTCGTCGGAGAGGCTCGACTTGAGAGTGCCCCAGCCGGTCTCCCACTGGTACGTGTCGTTCTTGCCGACCGCCAGCGCGGTTCCGCCGACGGAGGTCACCCAGGCGGAGTTGGACGGCACGTCGATCTGCTTCGTGCCCGTCGACGCGACGTTGTCGCCGTCGTCGCCGGAGGAGAAGTAGAAGCCGATGCCCTCGACCGCGCCCATCTTGAAGACCTGGTCGTACGCGGCGGCGACGTCCGGCGTCTCGTTGGCCTCGATGTCGCCCCAGGAGTTGGAGACGATGTCGGCGAGCCGGTTGTCGACGATCTTGTTCAATGAGTCCAGCAGATCGGCGTCGTAGCAGGAGGCGCCGCCCACGTAGACGATGTCGGCGGCGGGTGCGACCGCGTGCACGGCCTCCACGTCGAGGGTCTCCTCGCCGTACCAGCCGGAGGCCCCGCACTCCTCGGTCCTCGTGTAGTCGTCCGGCAGCACCTGGGTGAGCTGGCCGCGACGGTAGGGCGCGTCGCCGTTGCGCTCGGCGTACTCGGCGGCGTCCTTCGCGATGGTCGGCGAAGCGTACGCGTCGGTGATCGCGACGGTGACGCCCTTGCCGGTCCAGCGTCCCGCACCGTAGGCGGCGCGCAGCTGCTTGCCGGTGTACCCCTTCACGGCGTACGGCGCCTTGGACCCGTAGGCGTCGGGCAGCGACGACGCGGTCTTCGAGCCGTAGTACGTGGAGAAGGGACCGGAGTTGCGGAACACCCCGTCCGGCGGCGGCAGGGCCTCGTCGTGGCTCGACTTGTGCGGCGCGTTGTCCAGGCCGGAGACGGCGAGCACGGCGTCGCTCAGCGCGGCGGGCACGGAGGCGGTGGAGGCCGGGGCGCGGTAGGTGCGGCTGCCCTTGCGGTAGTTGCGCAGCTGGGTGCCGAACGCCTTCTCGGCGGCGGCGACCTCACCGGTGGCCGAGACGTAGTGCCGGTTGGTGCCGGTGACGGTCAGCCCGTTCGACTTCAGCCACTGGCTGACCTGGTCGATCTGCTGCTGCGTCGCCCCGAACCGGGCCTGTGCCTGACCGGCGCTCAGATACTTGCCGTACGAAGCGGACTGCGGGTCGGAGACGGCGGCGGCGTAGGCGGCCAGCCCCTTCGCGTCCCGTCCGGCCAGATGGACCCGGACGCTTACCTTGCCGCTGTCGGACGTGGCTCCCAGATCCGCCCCGGCGGTGGCCCAGGCGGGCTTGGTGCCCTGCAGCGCGTCCCGCCCGCCCGGCGCGGAGTCGGCGCTGGCGTTCGGTATCCCGAGGGCGAGCGCGCCGGCCAGCAGCGGCAGCGTCGCTGCCATGCTCAGCGCGGCGCGACTTCTCGCGCGGCTGGTTCTCATACAACCCCCTGCGATGTGGGTCTACGCGTGTGGATTACACGTGCCGGATGATGTGCACATGTAATGCGCCACTCTGGCGAGGAACGCCTCATGTAGGGGGCATGTACTGACCAAGAATCGACCAAGTGGACCAATGCTCGGGGCAGTTCGCCGGGAAACCCACGAAATGCGCCGTTGCCGAGCCTTCATCGGGGCGATCCCGCACCCGATGAAGTGACCGGTGCCGCGACTGGCGCGTACCCGGCAACGGGTGCTCCGTGGAATCGGCCACCAGGGAACGGCACGCCCCCGGGCCCACCCGAGGGCGTCATCGCCGGAGGGCCGTCCGCCTGGGCATCCGGGTCCACGTCGCAGCGATGCGACCGACCCGGAAGGATCCCGTGACCGCACCCGCAAGCACGCACCCCCGCCACGCCGCCCTGGCGGCCGCCGAGGAGCAGCTCCAGGCGGACACCTCACGCATGGCTGGGGCGTCTCCGCGACGGGCACCTGGTTCCGCGGCGTGCGGTACGGCGTACGCCGCGACACCGGCCGGGTCGACCTGGACGAGGTGCGCGACCTGGCCTGTGCGGAGCGCCCCCGGCTGATCTTCTGCGGCGGCACGGCCGTGCCCAGGACCGTCGACTTCGCGGGCTTCGCCGAGATCGCCCGCGAGGTCGGTGCGGTGCTGGTCGCCGACGTCGCCCATATCGTCGGCCTGATCGCGGGCGGCGCACACCCCTCGCCCGCCACGTACGCCGACGTCGTCTCCACCGCCACCCGCGAGACCCTGCGCGGACCGCGCGGCGCGATGCTGCTGAGCCGGGCGGAACGCGCCCGCGCCATCGACCGGGCCGTCTTCCCCGGCCTCCAGGGCGACCCGCACAACCAGACCACGGCCGCGATCGCCGTCGCGCTCAAGGAAGCCGCGAGCCCCGAGTTCCGCACCTATGCCCACCAGGTGGTCACCAACGCCTGCACGCCGGCCGGAGATGGCAGCGGTCGCACAGTGGATCACCCGGGCCGTCGAGGCGCCCGCACCAGGGGCGAGTCCGCGATCGCGCAAGTGCGCGCAGAGGTGAAGGAGCTGATGGACAGGTACCCGGCGCCGGGGCTGCCGGTGGAGTGACGTCCCTCAGGGACGGCATTCGCTAGCACGTACTGAAAGCCCAAACAAATGTATTGGTGTGTCCCGCCGTGATCGCGGTAACGTCTCGAACCGCATCCCGGTCAAAACGGCTGGGAAGCCTTCAACTCATGTAAACACCAAGGACGTTACTGCAATGAAGCAGAGCCGGTTCCGTGCCCTCGCGGTGTCTGTCACCGCCGTAGCCGCCGTCACCTTCGGCCTCACCCATGCGCAGGGCGACGCGATGTCCGGTCTCCGGTCCGTGGCCGAACAGCCGAGGACCGAAGACGCGTTCGTCGTGACGGCGCGCGCGGAGCCGGGACAGTGGATGTGGGCGCAGCAGTGGATGTGGTAGATGCCTGACGATGGCCGGCTCCTGAGCACGAGGTGCTCAGGAGCCGGCCACCTCGGGGTGTTCGAGGAGCAGGCGGCGCAGGTCGTCCGCCTCCTCCCATGCCTCCAGCCTCCGGTACAGCGCCACCGCCCGGGTGCCGTAGCGCCGGACCGGGCCCCAGTGGTGTGCGCCCAGCGCCGCGCGGGCCAGACCCGCGAGGGACTGCGCCGCACCGAGCAGTGACCCGATGCGTCTGGCCTCCGCCAGGCCCAGCTCAAAACTCGCGCCGGCCGCGGCGAACTGCCCCGACACGCGAAGGGCGTCCGCCGCACCGAGCAGGGCCCGCATGTACTCGTAACCGCTGTCGATCCGGCGGGCCACCTCCCCGGCCGTCCGGAAGTGGGTGAGCGCATCGCCGGTACGTCCCGTCTCCGCGTACAACGTCCCCATGCTGATCAGCGCGTTGGCCTCCCCCAGGGCGTCACCGTGGCCTCGGTGGGACGTCAACGCCCGCTGGAAGCACGCCAGGGCCCGCGCGGTCTGCCCGGTCGCCTGGTACACCGCCCCCATGTTCGTGTCCAGGATGTCCAGTTCCTGTCGGCCGCCGTGCCGTTCCGCCAGTGCCCGGGAGCGTTCGTAGTGGGCGAGGGCCTCCTCGTACTGTCCCTGGCTCTGATGCAGTTCGCCCAGGTTGTTCTGGGCGTGGATCTGTCCGAGCAGGTTTCCCGTCTGCTCGTGGATGCCGAGCATCGCCCGTGCCCGGGCCAGCGCCTCCCCGTAACGGCCCGCCTGGAAGAACGCCGCGCCCTGGACGTTCAGCGCGCCCGCCTCGCCCTCGCGGTCCCCGACCTGCCGGTACCCGGTCAGGGCCTCGTCGAGGACGCGCAGGGACGCCCCGCCGCGCCCCGCCGCCAGATGTGCCCGGCCCGCCTGGAAGAGGGCGTCCGCGCAGCCGTGCGGATGGCCGAGACCGCGGAAGAGCTCCAGCGCCTCGCCCGCGCAGTTCAACGCCTCGTCGGGACGGGTCTGCGCCAGTACGTCGGCGGCCTCGACCAGCGTCTGCGCGAGGGCGTACGGGGTGCCGAGGGCGCGCAGGGCGTGCACGGCCGCTCCGTAGAGCTCGTTCGTGACCGCCCAGGTGCCCCAGCGCTTGAGCACAGGGGCGAGCACGTGCGGGAAGAGGGCCGCGTACGCGGGCGCCTCCTCGGCGGCCGTACGGGCGACCGCGAGGAGGTTGGCACGCTCCTGGGCCAGCCACGCCGAAGCGCTGTCGGCGTCGCCGAACTCCGTGGCGTACCCCGAGGCGCACTCCGGCCCCACGGGCAGTCTCCGGCGGTGCGGCCGCGTGTGCAGGTCGGCGTGGTGCGCCGTGGTGAGGAAGTGGCCGAACAGCCTGCCGACCGCCTGGGCCCGGGACTCCTCCGGCTCCGCCCGGCCGAACATGCGCAGTGCGAAGGCCCTGGTGAGATCGTGCAGCCGGTACCGGCCCGGGGTGGGCTCCTCAAGGAGGTGGAAGTCGTGGAGCTCGTCCAGGCCGCGGCGGATCCGGGCGCCGTCCGGGTCCGCGCCGACCAGTGCCGTGGCGGCGGCGACCGTGATGTCCGGGCCGGGGTGGAGCGCCAGGTGGCGGAGCAACTTCTGGGTGGGGCCCGTCAGTTCGGTGTACGAGAAGCGGAACGCGGAGACGAGTTCGCCGTCGTCGAACTCGTCCAGCGGGTCGGCCGCCTCGGCCAGCCGCTCCAGCAGATGGCGCAGGGTCCAGGACTCCCGGTGGCGGAAGCGGCTGGCGAACCAGTGGAGGAGGAGGGGGTGGCAGCCGCCGGCCCGGATCACGAGCGCGAGCGCCTCGGGGTCGGCCAGGACCCGGGCGGCGCCCGCGATCCGGGTGAAGAGGGCGGCGGCCTCCTCGTCGGACAGCCCCTCCACCAGGAGCGAGGAGGCACCGTCGAGCCCGGCGAGCCGGCTCCGGCTGGTCACGATCGCCCGGCAGGTCGCGGCGCCGGGCAGCAGCGGACGCACCTGGGCGGCGTCCCGCGCGTTGTCCAGCACCACGAGCACCCGGTGACGGGCCGTCCACTCGCGCCACCGTGCCGCCCGCGCGTCCAGCGAGTCCGGCAGGTCGCCGCCGGCCCCGGCCGCGTGCAGCAGCACCGCGAGGGCCTCGGCGGGGTCGTACGGCGCCTGCCCGCCGAATCCGTGCAGATCGACGTAGAGCCGGCCGCCCGGGTAGGCGTCGTGGAGCCGGTGGGCGGCGTGCACCGCGAGCGTGGTCTTGCCGATGCCGGGCATGCCGTGGATGACGGTGAGCGGCATGGCGTACGTGGCGGAGCCGTCCGGCTGCCCGGAACCGCGCGTGGCAGGGCCCGTGGGCTGCCCACGGTCGTGTGCGGCGGAGCCGTCAGGCTGGGCCGATTCACCCAGCAGCAGCCGGAGTTCGGCGGCGCGGCCGGTGAAGTCGCGGCTGTCGCGCGGAAGGTTGCTGCGCGGCCCCGGGCCCGCCGGCCGGTCGACGCCTACCGCCGTCTCCAGGAGCGTGCGGTCCTGTTCGAGGATGCGCCGGTGGAGCTCCTGCAGGTCCGAACCCGGTTCGATGCCGAGCTCCGTGCTCAGCCGGGTCCGCGTGGCGCGGAAGACGGCGAGCGCCTCGTCGTGCCGCCCGGACCGGTACAGCGCCAGCATCAGATCGGTGATCACCCGCTGGGCCAGCGGATTCTCCGAGGCCAGTCCCTGCAGTTCGCCCACGAGATCGGCGTGCCGCCCCAACTCCAGCTCCAGACCGATGCGTTCCTCCCGCACCCGGCGCAGGTCCTCGACCAGCCGGCCCCGTACCGAGGCGGCCCAGTCGCTCCTGGACTCGGGCAGCGGATCCCCGCGCCATCGGTCCTCGGCCGTGCGCAGCAGACCGATCGCCAGCTCCCGCTTGCCCTGCCCGGCCGCCGCGCGGGCCTCCTTGCGCAGCCGCTGGAAGTGCGAGACGTCGACCTCGGTACGGGCGTCGACGCGGAGCTGGTACCGACGCGGCGACGGGCGGTCCACCTGGATGAGGTCGCCGACCGAGTCGTGCAGCAGCCTGCGCAGCTTCGACACGTAGCTCTGCATGGTGCCCACGGCCGACTCGGGCTGATCATCGCCCCAGACCCGGTCGATCAGCGCCTCCATGGAGACCGGTTCGCCGCGGGCGTGCACCAGAACGGCCAGTACGCAGCGCGTTTTCACCGGTCCGAGCCCGCACTGCTGTCCTTGATGCCATAGTTCAAGAGGTCCCAGAGCAAGAAGTTCCACATCGCCCCCGCTGGGTGCGCTGCTTCCTGCCGTCGACGGCAGCGCCCGCACCTGTGTGCAGGACCTTCCACTGTCGCCCCGGGCGCGGGGAGCAGGCAGGGCGCATGGGCGCGTACAGGGCGCACCTCCCCACCGCCGTTCCGAGCCCCGTGAGCCGCTCGGAAACCGGGGGCGACAGGTCCGGAACGGGCCCGGAACCGGCCGCACCCGGAGTGCAGGATTCCTGCAAGCAACCCGTCCAACCCGTCGGGCATGTCTTCGGCGTGCGCCGCGAAACGACGCGGCCGCCCCGGACGGGTGCACCGGTCCGGGACGAGGAATCGGGGGATCGATTCAATGACTCTGACAATGGCCGAAACGCATCGGCCGCACGTGCCGATGCGTCTGGACGTGGACCGCTGGGCCACCCGGCAGATCCGCCGGAGGGTACTGGCCGTCGTGCATACGGTGACCGCCGGGCAGCGGCTGCTGGACGCGGTACGGCTGCTGGAGGGCGATGCCCGGGTCCAGGTGTTCTTCACCGCGGCCCCCGACGTGTTCAGTCACGGGGTGGACGACTTCCTGGCGGAGCTCGGCGGGCTGGTCCTGCCCTGGCACCAGGTGGTCCAGATGCCCTTCGACCTGGCCCTGTCCGCGGCCCACGGCGGGCTGAACGACCTGCACGCCCCGGTGATCGTGCTGCCGCACGGAGCCGGACACAACAAGCTGGTCCCGGGCGGGCAGCGCGGACGCCCGGTCGCGGAACGCGGGGTGTACGGGCTGAACCGCCAGTGGCTCGTCCAGGACGGCAGGCTGGTGCCCGAGTCGATCGTGCTGGCGCACCACGAGGAACTGACCCGCCTCGGCCGCGAGTGCCCCGAGGCGCTGCCCGCCGCGGAGGTGGTCGGCGACCCCTGCTTCGACCGCATCGCCGCGAGCATGCCCCTGCGGGCGCTCTACCGCGAGGCACTGCACACCAGGGCCCGGCAACGACTGGTGCTCGCCTGCTCCACCTGGGGACCGCGCTCGCTGTTCGGGCAGAGCCCGGAACTCCTGGAACGGCTGGTCACCGAACTGCCCCGGGACGAGCACCGGGTCGCCGTCCTGCTCCACCCCAACATCTGGAACGCCCACGGGGAATGGCAGATCCGCAGCTGGCTGGCGACCCTGGGCAGGATGGGCCTCACCGTGATCAGCCAGCACGCGGACTGGGTCGGCGCCCTCGTCGCCGCCGACTACGTCGTCGGTGACCACGGATCCGTCTCGCTCTACGGATCGATGACCGGCGTACCCGTGCTGATGGCGGGCGCACCGGAGGCGGACGTGGACCCAGGTTCACCGGTGGCCGAACTGGCCTCGCTCGTCCCCAGGCTGCACGGCGACCGCCCGCTCGGCCGCCAGCTCGCCCGTTCCGCCGCGCTCTACCGACGCCAGCGGTACGAGCGGATCGCGGACCGCATCACCTCCGAACCCGGCCGGTTCGCCACCAGGATGCGTGCGCTGATCTACCGCAAGCTCCGGCTGCGCGCCCCCGCGGCGCGGCTCGCCCCGGAACACGCACCGCTGCCGTTCGGCGTGCGGTACGACGAGCGGGGCGGGGGAGTGCGATGACCGAGCTCACCATGGCGCTGTACGAGGACCCCTGGGCCCGGGGGCCGGTACGCCGCACCGAGGTCACCCTGCTGCACCCGGACACCGGCGCCCCGGTCCTGGACGAGCACGTACGCGTCCGGCTGCCCGCCCCGTCCCCGCTGCCGCTGCTCGCCGACGTGCTCGTGGCCCGGGGAGACGGGCCCCGGACCGCGACGGCGCTGGCCGCCCGTCACCCCGGGGCCCTGGTGGTGGCCGTGCACAGCGGCCCCCGGTGCTGGCTGCTCCTCGGCCGGGAAGGCGCCCCAGTGGTGCTGGACGGGGGCCGGCCGGGTACGCCGTGGGCGGTCTGGGCCTCGGTCGCCCACGCCTGGGTGGTGGCCAAGCTGCCCGTCGCGGAGTTCGGCACGACGGCGGTACGGGTCATCGGGAACGCCTGCACTCAGCCGGTGCCGGTCCCCGTGGCGCCGTTCTCCCCGGCCTCCGGTTCCAGCGCTCCCAGCCTGCCCCGCACCTCCCGCGCGTCGGCCGAGTCCGGCCCGCCGACGGCGGAGTACAGGATCAGCGCCTCCCGGTAGCACTGCCGGGCGATCCCGGGCTGCCCGCGCCGTTCGGAGACCAGGCCCAGGCCTCCCAGCGCGCGGGCCGTCTCGTAGCCGGCGGACATGGGCCGGAGCGTGTCCAGCGCCGCCCGCAGACCGGCCTCGGCCCCGTCGAGCCGTCCCAGGCCGAGGTACGCCCGCCCGGCCAGCGCGTCGGCGCGGGCGGTGTTGTACGTGTCACCGGCCTCCCGCAGCACCGCGCGGGCGGCCTCGGCGTCGCGCGCGGCGTCCTCGTACCGCCCGCGCGACAGCGCGACATCCGCGAGGTTGAACCGTGCCAGCGCACCGGCCCTGCGGTCCCCGCACTCCGGCAGTTCGGCGGCCGCCCGGCCGAAGAACTCGGCGGCCCGGTCCGGCTCACCGAGCCGCTGGTGGGCCAGACCCCGGTAGTTGAGCGTCCGGGCGTGCCCGAGCAGGTCCCCGGCGAGCAGGAAGGAATCGGCGGCCCGCTCGAACATCCCCAGCGCCTCTTCCGGGCAGTCCATGTCGAGTTCGCCCAGGCCGCCCGAGGTGAGCATCCGGCACACCGCCTCCGCGTCGCCGCACTCCTCGGCCGCGAGCAGCCCCTCCCGGTGCGCCTCGCGCCACTCCTGGTAGAACTTGCGCCGCAGGAACAGCGGCCACATCGCGTCGGCCAACTGCCAGCCCAACGCCGGGATCCCGGTCGTACGGGCGAGCCGGAGCACCGCCATGAGGTTGGGCAGTTCGTGTTCGAGCCAGTCCAGCGCGGCGTCCGCCGCCCCCGTGCCGTCGCCCCTGCTGCCGTCACCGAAGCCCGCGTCCACGACCGGGCCGGGGCCGAAGTCCCGGGCCATGGTGCGGTGCTGCGGGTCGATGACCTCCTCCGCGCGGGTGGCGTTGGCCAGGTAGTGGTAGCCGATACGGCGCAGCGCCGCGACCCGCTCCTCGGGGGACTCGTCCCGGTCCGCCTGCGCCAGCGCGTGCAGCCGGACCAGGTCGTGGAAGCGGTAACGCTCGGCCCCGGCCGCCTGACCGGCGTCGATGAGCAGGCTCGCGTCGTACAGCACATCGAGCGCGTCGGCGGCGTCCGACCCCAGCACCGCCTCGGCCGCCGGCCCGCCGAACTCCCGCCCGGGATGCAGCCCCAGCAGCCGGTAGAGGCGGGCCGCCGTGGCCGGAAGCCCCTGGTAGGAGAGGTCCAGCGCCGCCCGCACATCGTGGTCGCCGTCGATGGCCAGCGCCTCCAGCCGGTCGCGTTCCTCGGACAGTGCCCGGACCATCGTGGTGATGCCGTGGCGGGGGCGTGCCGCCAGCCGCGCACCGGCGATCCGCACCGCGAGCGGCAGTCCCGCGCACAGGTCCACCAGGGCCCGCGCCTCCTCGGGCTGCTCGGCCACCCGGCCGTCGGCCAGGGTGGAGTCCAGCAGCTCCACCGCCGCCTCCGGCCCGAGCGGTTCCAGATGGATCACATGGCCCCCGTCGACGCTCAGCCCCGGCAGCCGCCGCCGGCTGGTCACCGCGGTCACGCACTGACCCGCCGGTAACAGCGGCCGGACCTGCGCGGCGCTCGCCGCGTCGTCCAGCATGACCACGAGCCGCCGGTCCGCGGTCAACGACCGGTACAGCGCGATCCGTTCGGCGAGGACCGGAGGCACCTGCGGGGTCGGCACGCCCAGGGCCCGCAGGAACCGCCCGACCACCTCGCCCGGGTCCACCGGGCCGCCGGGCGACTGGGCCCCCAGGTCCGCGTACAGCTGACCGCCGGGAAAGTGCGGGCGGATGGTGTGCAGCCAGGCCAGCGCGACCGCGGTCTTGCCGACGCCCCCCAGCCCGCTGACCGCGGCCAGCGTCGGATGCCCCTCCCGGGTGGCACGGGCCCGGTGCCCCTCCAGCGTGCTCACCTCCGCCGAACGGCCGGTGATCCGGACCGAGGGCGGGAGCTGCCAGGGCGGCTTCGGCCCGCGGGCCTCCGGGGCGGCCTCCGTATGGAAGTGGATACCGCCGTACACCTTCCCCGACTGGATCGCGGGACCGTGCACCGTACCGCTCAAGTCGTTGTCACTGCGCTCGTGCCCCAGCACCGGTCCCCCTCCGGACGGCCATCCGGCAATCTCCTGGAGAACATCCTTTCCGCACAGGCGAGCGAAATATCCGGCTCGCCGGGGACCGGACTCTCCCGCATGTCCTGATATCGCCCAGGGTGCCGCCTCATGGATGTGTCGTAGGCATATTCCAGACAGTCCGGGACGGCCCCGGACCCGTGGCGAACGGCCCCGTCCGGACCGGACCGCCGACCGGAAGCGCCGATTGATCACCGCCCGCACCGTTGCGCGCCTATGCTCGCCGGATGGAGCAGAGCGAAGTGGTGAAGCGGGTGGTGGGCATCCTCACGGAGGCGGGCGAGATCCGTCGGCTGCTCGAAGAGAACGTCGACCGCGACGACCTGGAGACCGATCCCAGCGTGGTGACCGTGCTCCTCAACGAGACGATGCCCCGGATCACCGTCCCCGAGGACGCCTCGATCGAGGAGGTCGCGACGCTGGTCGGCCGGGAGGTCGGCGGTGCGGTGGAGCAGCTGGTCGGCGCGTTCACCCTGGCCTTCGCGATGCTGGCCCAGGTGCACGACTCCGGGCAGACGGACGTGACCTCCGCCGACGTGCTCCAGGACCTGGCCCTGCGGGCCGAACAGATCGGCTCCGACGGACCGGACGACGCGGGCGCGTAGCCCGTACGGACGAGCGTCCCCGGGGCGGCCGGCCGTCGGTCCACGGCTCACCGGCACCCGCCCGGGGACGGGCCCGGCCGCACCCCGTCGCCCGTCCCGCCGGCCCTGGCCGTTTTGCGCCCCCTCGCGTCCGCGCGCCGCAGCAGGACCACCGCCGACACCGCCGCGGCCAGCGCGACCAGCGCCGCGACGGCCCCCGCCTCCCCGACCGCCGCCGTGTACTCCCGCCGCCCGGGGGCGCGGAGGCCGACGAACAGCCCGCCGCACACCGCGGTGCCGAGCGCGAGACCCACCTGGCGGGCGGTGTTGGCCACGGCCGCGGCCGTGCCCGCGCGGGACGGGTCGGCGTCCCGCATGGCCGCGGACGGGAGCACCGGCGACACCATGCCCGCACCGGCCCCGGTCAGCAGCAGTGACGGCACGAGCGCCGCCGGCCCGTACGAGACGCCCAGCAGCGCGAAACCCGCACACCCCGCCGCGACGAGCGCGGTGCCGACGCCCAGCGGGATCCACAGCGCCCCGCGCTGGAGCACCGCCCCGCACAGGGCGGAGACGGCGAAGAACACCGCGGGCTGCAGGGCCAGCAGCAGCGAGGTGCCGACCGCGCCCAGGCCCGCACCGTCCTGGAACCACGACGACAGCACCGTCAGCGGCCCGAACGCGGCGAAGTAGTAGCCGAACGCCACCGAGACCACGGCCAGGAACCTGGGATGGCGGAACAGCGCCGGATCGATGACGGGATCCGGCGTACGGCGCTCGTACGCGACGAAGGCGAGCACGGCCACGGCCGCCACGACGGCGGCGAGCCCGGGACCCGCCCCCGCCCCGTGCTCGCCGAACAGGAGCGCCCCGACGACCAGGGCGGCGATGCCCGCGCTCAGCAGGACCGACCCCGGCACGTCCATCCGTCCGGCCCGACGCCCCGGATCACGGGGCAGGAACACGACGGCGAGCACCAGCCCCGCCGCCCCCACCGGCACGGCGAGCAGAAAGATCCACCGCCAGCCCAGGGCCTCGGCGAGCAGCCCACCGCAGACATTGCCGACAGCGGCGGCCAGCCCGGCCACGGCGCCCCAGACGGCGAAGGCCCGGTGCTGCTCCCGCCCCTCGTACGACGCCCTGATCAGCGGCAGCGTGGTCGCGAACATGGCGGCCCCGCCGACCCCCTGCGCCCCCCGGAACACGATGAGTTCCCGCACCCCGGGTGCCAGCCCGCAGGCCAGCGAGGCCACCGTGAAGAGGGCGAACCCGGCGAGGAAGACCCGGCGCCGGCCGAACGCGTCGCCCACCGCCCCGCAGACGACCAGGAGCGCCGCGAGCGCGAGCGTGTAGAGGTCCACGACCCACTGCAGCGCCGCGAAACCGGTGTGCAGATCGGCGGCGATCGCGGGAATGGCCACGGTCACGACCGTGGCGTACGCGAGCAGCAGGAACGTCGCCGTGCAGGCGACGACCAGGGGAGCGAAGCGACGGGGTGCCATGGACTCGGTTCCTCCGGAACGGCCGTTCGTACGCGTCCGGGCACCGGCCGTGCCCGGCGGGCGGCCGGCGAGTTCGGGACCTGCACTCGTCGGCCGCCCGCCCATCCTCGGAACCGACGCCGTGGCACCTGTACGGAGAGCGCGACCACGAAATGTGGAGCGAGTACCCGCGGGGTCAGGAACGGGCCTCCCGGGCACCGCCCGCGGCCCGTGCCACCCGGTACTGCCGGGGCGTTCGCCCGTACTGCTTCTTGAACGCGTGGCAGAAGTTGCTGGGACTGGAGTAGCCGCACCGGAGTGCGACGGCGGCGACGCTGAGATCGGTCTCCACCAGCAGCAGCGAGGCCCGGCGCAGGCAGGCGTTGCGGTGGTGGTGGAAGACGGTGTCGCCGTAGAGCTGCTTGAACCCCTCGTTCAGCCGCTTGGGAGTCATCCCCAGCGCTCGCGCCAGCGACTTCCCGGTGTGCTGCTCGTGGAGGTTCTCCATCAGCAGCTCCGGAACCCTCCGGATCCGCTCGATCTCGTACTCCGCCATCGGCGGCCGGACCTCGCCGCGCGGGGGCTCGGTGCCCGCGACGATCCGGGCGAGGATCTCCATGACCTTCGACTCCAGATACAGCGCCCGGAACCGGACCGGCAGCGCACAGGTGAACAAGTCGGCGAACGCGGCCGCGAGTTCGGGCGGAGCCTGCCGCCCCAGATAGTGCGCGTCGCGCGACTCGGCGGACATCGCCTCGACGCTCTCCTCCCAGGCAGCCGTTCCCAGACTCCCGAAGAAGACGGTGAGCGCCTCCCGGCGGGCCGCGATCGACACCCCCCGATAGCGCTGCCCGGCAGGCCGGACGAGACGCCCCGCCGAAGCCCGCGAGTGCGATATCGACAGCTCGTTCGCCCCGAAGACCGTCGCCCCGGTCGCCTGCTCCTCCAGATGCATCAGCCCGTCGACGCAGTACTCCAGCTCGAAGTAGTCGCCCGCGAGATCGAAGTCGAGGACCAGCTCGTCGTGGAAGGTCAGGTCGTACGACGTGAGCGTGACCCCGTGCAGCAGCTCATGCACGCTGACGCTCCCGACCCCGGTCCCCGGCCGCAGCTCGTACACCCGGACCCCCGCCACGCCACCGCCGCGGCAGGTCCCGATCGCCGCGTAGAAGTCCCGGTACTGCCGTCCGAGATCCGCGTACCCGTGCGCGGACGTGAGCGAGAAGTGCCTGGTCACACCGCCTCCAGAGAAGTGGGCATCGACCCCCTCAGTGAAGTAAGGGTAACCTAAGTTCTCTTGCTGGGGCTGGGCCGGAGCGAGGTGGACGAAGCCGCCCGCGGCTCGCGCACACGGTTGGCGAGCCGCGGGGTCGGCTCGTCCAGGAACAGGAGCAGGGTGACGAGATGCAGGAGGCGGCGTCCCCTGCCGCCATCACATGCCCCGCAGGTTATGGAGCCTTGCTCGCGGGAGGGGGTGTCACGGACGGTTCGATGGTCGACCGGACGTAGATCCGCGTGGTGCCGGGCTTGAACTCGTGGGTGAAGAGGTCGACGCAGCGCTGGAGATACTTGCCTTCCGGGGTCGTGAGTTCATCGGGGCACAGGCTGATCTTTCGCAGCCCTTCGACGAGCGTCTCCGGCTCGGGCAGCCCGAGGTGGCCGAAGGCAGCCGCAGGACGGTAGTCCTTTTCCTCGGGATGGAAGTTCCCGATCATCTTGGTGTCGTTCCGGATGAGCCGGCCGGTGTACGTCGCCGCTTCGTCGCTGGGGAGGGCGAAGGACAACAGGCCGGTGTCGTAGCGCTGCCCGGCCTTGTAACCCGCACGGCGGTCCGATGCCGTCTCCGGAATGCGGATGCCCAGCTGTCCGCTCATCCAGGCAGGCGTGGCTCCGTCCTCCCAGCAGCAGGTCATCTCCTGGTCCGACAGGTCCGACGACACGTCGTCGGCGACGCAGGAGACCACGCCGATCGTGGTGGCGACACAGGCGAGGAGCATCAGAACGACGACGACGACTGCGACCGGCACACGACGGCGGCGCACGGTCTGCTCGTCAGCAGTGATCTTGCTGGAGCTCTTCATCGGTGGACCGCTACCGCCCTTCCTGCTGCTCGCGGCTTGGATCCGTGCGGTCGCCCTCGCGCCCGGGCTCGTCCGGCTGCGGCAGAGGATCGTGGTTCGGGGCGGATGTGCCCAGATCGTAGTGCTTGACGGAACTGCTGCCCGCCATGTCGAATTCCTGGGCGATGCCCGTGGTGTGGAGGCGGGCCATCTGACCGTCCGGGATGCTCATGTCGCCGCCCCCGGGGAGGTCGATGGTCACCCCTTTGTCCTGGCCCCAGTTGTAGCGGTCCCAAGCGTTGGCCTGATAGTCGAGACCGACCTTGGGCTGACCGTCGGCATCCGGCACGACGGTGACCACTCCGGTCACATTCGACCTGGTGGAACCGACCGCGTAGAACCAGTTCTCGTCGACGTCCTTGGTGAAACCGAAGTCCCGGTTACCGGTTTCCACCGGGATCGAGACCGGCTGTCCGCCGTTCCTCTTGAACTCCGCGAGGGCCTGGTCGCGCCACGCGTCCTGGTGCTCCCTGATGTCGTTCTCGATGTGCGTACGGAAGCCTGGTAGCTCTGAGATCAAGCCCGACCCGAGTGCTGTGCGGCAGGGGTGTACGCGCGTCCGCGAAGCCGGGGTACTCCGCCACGGCGGAGTACCCCGGCTTCGCGGGACATGAAAAAGACCCCCTGCTCAGCGTTTCCGCTGGTCAGAAGGTCTTTTTTGGCACTTCTTCCGAAGTGCCCTCGGCAGGATTCGAACCTGCGCACACGGCTCCGGAGGCCGATGCTCTATCCCCTGAGCTACGAGGGCGTATCGCTGTGTTGCTCGGCGACGGGTGAAACACTACCAGCTTCCGCGGGGTGTCCGTGAACAGGTATTTCCCGGCCCGCCGGAGGCGCGGTGCGGGGCCGGGCGGAGGGGGCGTGCGGTGTGATCCGGATGCATCCGGCCACCCCTCGCGCCACCCGTCCGGGGGCGGAAGTGGGTAAAACCCGGACGCAGCCACGGGGTCGCCCCTACTCTCGGAGTGTGTCAGGGGCGTGTGGCCGCGTGCTTGTTGTCGACGACAACAAGGTCATCCGGCAGTTGATCAGGGTCAACCTTGAGCTTGAGGGCTTCGAGGTCGTGACCGCGGCCGATGGTGTCGAGTGTCTTGATCTGGTGCATCGGGTCCGCCCCGATGTGATCACGCTCGATGTCGTCATGCCCAGGCTGGACGGTCTGCAGACCGCCACCAGACTGCGCTCCGATCCCCGGACCAGACAGCTGCCCGTGGCGATCATCAGCGCCTGCACGCCGTACGAGGTGGACAGCGGAGTGGCCGCGGGGGTCGACGCGTTCCTCGCGAAGCCCTTCGAGCCGACCGAGCTGGTGCGGCTCGTGCGGGAGTTGATGGAGCGGAAGGACCAGCCGTCGCTCGACGGCAGACGGAGCGCCGGGACCGCGGAGCGCGCCGCGGGGTGACCGCATGGCGAAACAGGGTCGCGGGGTGCCCCCCTTCCTCCCATACGCTTGTCCTGTGACCCCCGCCGATCTCTCCAGGACCGTGCTGCACGCCGTGCGCCGCGCGGTCGACGAGGACGCCCTGCGCGCCCCCGTCCCCGCGCGTGTGCGGGTGGAACGGACGCGACCCGGCGGGCGTGGGGACTACGCCTGTGCCGTCGCCCTCCAGCTGGCCGGGCCCGCCGCGCTGCCGGCCCGGGACGTGGCCGAGATCCTGCGGGAACGAGTGCTGGGCGCGCCCGGGATCGGGGACGTCGAGGTCACCGGGCCGGGGTTCTTGAACTTCACGCTGGGAGCCGGGGCGCGCGGCCTCGGCGCGGTGGTGCGGAGCGTCGCCGAGCGCGGTGCGGCGTACGGGCACGGGGACGCCCTCGCCGGTACGAAGGTCTCGTTCGGGCCCGTCGAGGAGATCCGCGCCCGGGTCGTCACCGGGACCGTCGAGCGGCTGCTCCGGGCCCAGGGTGCCGAGGTCGGGGAGCGGACGGCGGGCGGCGAGGCGCTGCATGTGCTGCCGGTGCCGGCCGCCGACCGCGATCTCTTCGAGCGGCTCGGGAGCGACGCCGCGCGGTGGTCGCTGCTGCGGGCCGCCCCGCACGACCGGCCCCGGGGCACCGGGAGCGGTGAGCTGCTCGTGCAGCAGGAGAGCAATCCGCTGTTCCGGGTGCGGTACGCGCACGCCCGGATGTGCGCGCTGGGCCGCAACGCCCGGCAGCTCGGGTTCGGCGCGGCCTACGAGGAGAGCGTGGACGCGCCCGTGCTCGGTGCGCTGCTCGCCGACCACCCCGGGGTGCTCGCCGCCGCCGCCCGGCACCGCGAGCCCGACCGGGTCGCCCGGCAGCTGGAAGCCCTCGCGCAGGCCTTCTTCGACTTCCACGACAGCGCCTCGCCGCTGCCCGTCGGTGACGAGAAACCCTCGGCCGCCCACCGTTCCCGGCTCGCTGTTGCCGAAGCCGCCGGGACGGTGCTGGCCGGCGGCCTGTCCCTGCTCGGCATCAGCGCACCCGAAGTCCTCTGAGAGATCCGAGAGAGCAGAGCAACACCATGAGCCGATCCGCACACCCCGCCGGGCCCCGTCACGCCGATGTCATGACGGAGGGGCACTACACCGCCCCGCCCGCCGATCTCAACGCCCTGGACGAGAAGGTCTGGGCCCGCACCGTCACCCGCGACGAGGACGGCAAGGTCACCGTCGGGGGCATCGAAGTGACCCGGCTGGCCGAGGAGTTCGGCACCCCCGCCTACTTCCTCGACGAGGACGACTTCCGGGCCCGCTGCCGCGCCTGGGCCGACGCCTTCGGGCCGGACGCCGACGTGTTCTATGCCGGGAAGGCCTTCCTCTCGCGCGCCGTCGTGCGCTGGCTCCAGGAGGAGGGGCTCAACCTCGACGTCTGCTCCGGCGGCGAACTGACCACCGCGCTGGACGCCGGGATGCCGGCCGAGCGCATCGCCTTCCACGGCAACAACAAGAGCGTCGCGGAGATCGAGCGGGCCGTCGGGGCCGGCGTCGGGCGGATCGTGCTCGACTCCTTCCAGGAGATCGTCCGGGTCGCGCACGTCGCGCAGCGGCTCGGCAAGCGACAGCGCGTACAGATCCGGGTGACCGTCGGCGTCGAGGCGCACACCCACGAGTTCATCGCCACCGCGCACGAGGACCAGAAGTTCGGGATCGCGCTGGCCGGGGGACAGGCCGCCGAGGCGGTGCGCCGGGCGCTCACCCTCGATGGCCTGGAGCTCATCGGCATCCACTCGCACATCGGCTCGCAGATCTTCGACATGGCCGGCTTCGAGGTCTCCGCCCGCCGCGTGGTCCAGCTGCTTGCCGAGGTGCGCGACGAGCACGGGGTGGAGCTGCCCGAGATCGACCTCGGCGGCGGGCTCGGCATCGCGTACACCTCCGAGGACGACCCGCGCGAGCCGCACGAGATCGCCAAGGCGCTCGGCGACATCGTGACCCGCGAGTGCGAGGCCGCCGGGCTCGCCACCCCGCGGATCTCCGTCGAGCCGGGGCGCGCCATCGTCGGCCCGACCGCCTTCACGCTGTACGAGGTCGGCACCATCAAGCCCCTGGAGGGGCTGCGCACGTACGTCAGCGTCGACGGCGGCATGTCGGACAACATCCGCACCGCGCTGTACGACGCCGAGTACACCGTCGCGCTCGCCTCGCGCACCTCCGACGCCGAGCCGATGCTCGTCCGCGTCGTCGGCAAGCACTGCGAGAGCGGCGACATCGTGGTCAAGGACGCGTTCCTGCCGTCCGACCTCGCCCCCGGCGACCTGATCGCCGTGCCCGCCACCGGCGCGTACTGCCGTTCCATGGCGAGCAACTACAACCACGCCCTGCGTCCGCCGGTCGTCGCCGTGCGCGACGGACAGGCTCGTGTCATCGTCAGGCGCGAGACGGAGGAAGATCTCCTGCGTCTCGATGTCGGCTGATGAAATAGATGTCTCAGGATCCGGACGGGTGGCAGAAACTCCCGTCCGGTGAGTGAGACTGGTCCACACATCAGATGTAAAGGAAACGAGGTCGGATGATGCGTACGCGTCCGCTGAAGGTGGCGCTGCTGGGCTGTGGAGTGGTCGGCTCAGAGGTGGCGCGCATCATGACGACGCACGCCGACGACCTCGCCGCGCGCATCGGCGCACCGGTCGAGCTCGCCGGTGTCGCCGTGCGCCGGCCCTCCAAGGTGCGCGAGGGCATCGACCCCGCACTGATCACCACCGATGCGACGGCCCTGGTCAAACGGGGCGACATCGACGTCGTCATCGAGGTCATCGGCGGCATCGAGCCCGCCCGCACGCTCATCACCACCGCCTTCGAGCACGGCGCGAGCGTCGTCTCCGCCAACAAGGCGCTGCTGGCCGAGGACGGCGCCGCGCTGCACGCCGCCGCCGAGCAGCACGGCCGGGACCTCTACTACGAGGCCGCCGTGGCCGGTGCCATCCCGCTCGTACGGCCGCTGCGCGAGTCGCTCGCCGGTGACAAGGTCAACCGGGTCCTCGGCATCGTGAACGGCACGACCAACTTCATCCTCGACAAGATGGACACGAGCGGAGCCGGGTACTCCGAGGCGCTCGACGAGGCCACCGCCCTCGGATACGCCGAGGCCGACCCGACCGCCGACGTGGAGGGCTTCGACGCCGCCGCCAAGGCCGCGATCCTCGCCGGCATCGCCTTCCACACCCGGGTGCGGATCGGCGACGTGCACCGCGAGGGCATCACCGAGGTCACCGCCGCCGACATCGCCTCCGCCCGGCGCATGGGCTGCACCGTCAAGCTCCTCGCCATCTGCGAGCGCGCCGCCGACGGGCAGTCGGTCACTGCCCGGGTCCACCCCGCGATGATCCCGCTGAGCCACCCCCTGGCCTCCGTCCGCGAGGCGTACAACGCGGTCTTCGTCGAGGCGGAGGCCGCCGGGCAGCTCATGTTCTACGGCCCCGGCGCCGGTGGCTCGCCGACCGCCTCCGCGGTCCTCGGCGACCTGGTCGCGGTCTGCCGCAACAAGCTCAACGAGGCCACCGGCCCCGGTGAGTCCGCGTACACGCGCCTGCCGGTCAGCCCCATGGGCGACGTGGTCACGCGGTACCACATCAGTCTCGACGTGGCCGACAAGCCTGGCGTGCTCGCCCAGGTCGCGACGGTCTTCGCCGAAAAGGGCGTATCGATCGATACGGTCCGCCAGCAGGGCAAGGACGGAGAGGCCTCTCTCGTCGTTGTCACCCACCGCGCGTCCGACGCCGCCCTCTCGGCGACCGTCGAGGCGCTGCGCAAGCTCGACACCGTGCGCGGTGTCGCCAGCATCATGCGTGTTGAAGGGGAGTAAGGACCCATGACCAGCAAGGGCACCCACCAGTGGCGCGGCATCATCGAGGAGTACCGGGACCGCCTCCCGGTCACGAGCACGACGCCGGTCGTCACGCTTCGTGAGGGCGGTACGCCGCTCGTACCCGCCCAGGTCCTCTCCGAGCGCACGGGCTGCGAGGTCCACCTCAAGGTCGAAGGCGCCAACCCCACCGGTTCCTTCAAGGACCGCGGCATGACGATGGCCATCACCCGGGCCAAGGAGGAGGGCGCGAAGGCGGTCATCTGCGCCTCCACCGGCAACACCTCCGCCTCCGCCGCCGCGTACGCGGTGCGGGCCGGCATGGTCTGCGCCGTCCTCGTGCCGCAGGGCAAGATCGCGCTCGGCAAGATGGGCCAGGCGCTGGTGCACGGCGCCAGGATCCTCCAGGTCGACGGCAACTTCGACGACTGCCTGACGCTGGCCCGCTCGCTCTCGGACAACTACCCGGTGGCGCTGGTCAATTCGGTCAACCCGGTCCGCATCGAGGGCCAGAAGACCGCCGCGTTCGAGATCGTCGACGCGCTCGGCGACGCCCCGGACATCCACGTCCTCCCGGTCGGCAACGCGGGCAACATCACCGCGTACTGGAAGGGATACAAGGAGTACGCGGGCGACGGCCTCGCCACGCACACCCCGCGCATGTGGGGCTTCCAGGCCTCCGGCTCCGCGCCCATCGTGCGCGGCGAGATCGTCAAGGACCCGTCGACCGTCGCCACCGCGATCCGGATCGGCAACCCGGCCTCCTGGCAGTACGCGCTGGACGCCCGGGACGAATCGGGCGGTTTCATCGATGAGGTGACGGACCGACAGATTCTGTCCGCCTACCGGCTGTTGGCCTCCCAGGAGGGCGTCTTCGTCGAGCCCGCCTCGGCCGCCTCCGTCGCCGGCCTGCTGAAGGCCGCCGAGGAGGGCAAGGTCGACCGCGGCCAGAAGATCGTCTGCACGGTCACCGGCAACGGCCTCAAGGACCCCGACTGGGCCGTCGCGGGCGCCCCGCAGCCGGTCACGGTCCCGGTCGACGCGGCCACCGCCGCCGAGAAGCTGGGCCTGGTCTAGAACCTGCCCCGGGCCCGCCCCCGGACTGCCCCGGCCCGTCGGCCGTGCCCGACGGGCCGGGCAAGAACCCAGCTCAACCGCCCCTTTTCGGGGCGGAGAGCGCATAGGAGGCGTGCGACACGCATCGTGCGCCTCCTGTGCGCCCTATGTCGCCACAGAACCTTCCTTCGATAAGCTGTACCCAACCCGCCCCGCCGCATCTGCCGCGGTGCATGGGCCGTTGTGGCCGTCGGGTTCCCCGGAATTCCACTCCCCGCCGCGCCACGACCTCCCGCCACCACGAAACCGCTTCACC
The DNA here is from genome assembly GCF_042891445.1 of Streptomyces sp. NPDC001890. Classification (NCBI taxonomy): domain Bacteria; kingdom Bacillati; phylum Actinomycetota; class Actinomycetes; order Kitasatosporales; family Streptomycetaceae; genus Streptomyces; species Streptomyces sp. NPDC001890. The sequence continues at coordinate 920,609 of NZ_JBIATE010000002.1, forward strand.
ACCCCCGCTGCCTCACAAGGAGAGTCCTCCAACCGATGGCCGGTCCCGCTTTCCGAGCCGCCGCCGTCCGGGTGCGCGTCCCCGCGACCAGCGCCAACCTGGGCCCGGGTTTCGACGCCTTCGGCCTGTCGCTGGGGCTGTACGACGACGTCGTCGTCCGCGTCGCCGATTCCGGACTGCACATCGATATCGCGGGTGAGGGTGCGGACACGCTGCCCCGCGACGAGCGCCACCTCCTCGTACGTTCCCTGCGCACGGCCTTCGACCTGCTCGGCGGGCAGCCCCGCGGCCTGGAGATCGTCTGCGCCAACCGCATCCCGCACGGCCGCGGCCTCGGCTCCTCCTCGGCCGCCATCTGCGCCGGGATCGTCGCCGCCCGCGCCGTGACGACCGGCGGCGACGCCCGGCTCGACGAGGCGGCGCTGCTGGAGCTCGCCACCGAGATCGAGGGCCACCCCGACAACGTCGCGGCGTGCCTGCTCGGCGGTTTCACCCTCGCGTGGATGGACGGCGCAGCGGCGCGCGCGATCAGGATGGATCCCGCAGAATCCATCGTTCCGGTGGTTTTCGTACCCGGCAAGCCGGTCCTCACCGAGACCGCCCGCGGACTGCTCCCGCGCACGGTCCCGCACGTCGACGCCGCCTTCAACGCCGGCCGCGCCGCGCTCCTCGTCGAGGCCCTGACCAGACGGCCCGAGCTGCTGCTCACCGCCACCGAGGACCGGCTCCACCAGGAGTACCGCGCCCCGGCGATGCCCGAGAGCGTGGAACTCGTCAACCGACTGCGCGCGGACGGCGTCCCCGCGGTCATCTCCGGTGCCGGGCCGACCGTGCTCGCACTGGCCGAGGACGGTGCGGCCGACAAGGTCGCACAGCTGGCGGGCGAGGGGTGGGCGGCCAATCGCCTCGCTCTCGACGCCCCGGGCGCGAGTGTGCTGCCGCTCGCCCCGTAGCCGAGAAGTGATTGCCGGTGAGTGAGAGGGGGAATGTTTGTTGGAGCCGGTAGTGTTAACCTCAAGTCTGCAACCGACGTCTATGTGGCGCGTTGCTTCGTGTCCCTTTCCGGGACCACCAATTCTTCCGGGAGCCTCCCCAACTGCCTGAGCAGCCTGCCTGAGCAGTTTCGTGCACGCTCCGGAACCGGCACGACACCCCTCGCTTGTCCAGGAGTGGGCCGAGCAGGGGGATGCTCGCGCCGGGCCCATGCACACCTTCATCTCTCCGCCGTACCCGGCGGACCACCGCCCCGGCACGGTCCGCAAGAAAAAGACCGCAGTCGGACAGCACAACCGGTCGCCGAGCCAGAAGGCCGACGTCCGCTCCAGGGAAGGACCCTTCGTGAGCGACACCACCGATCTGATGGGCGTGACTGCCGACAAGAGCGTCGACAGCGCCGCGCCCGCCGAAGGTGCTGCCACTGGCACCACCGCACGGCGCCGCCGCTCCGGCACCGGCCTTGACGGCATGGTCCTGGCCGAGCTGCAGCAGGTCGCGTCCGGCCTCGGCATCAAGGGCACTGCGCGGATGCGCAAGGGCCAGCTGATCGAGGTCATCAAGGAGGCGCAGGCCGGTAGCTCCGCCGCGCCCAAGGCCGCCGCGCCCGCCGCGGCGTCCGAGACCAAGCCGAAGCGCCGTGCCACCTCCAAGGCGCGCACCGGGGACGAGTCCGCCGCCGAGGCGCCCGCCGAGAAGGCCGCGGCCCAGCAGCAGATCGACATCCCCGGCCAGCCGGCCAGCGACGACCAGCCCGCGGGCGAGCGCCGTCGGCGCCGTGCGACCGCGCAGGCGGGCAGCCCGGAGACCAAGGCGGACACCAAGCCCGCCGAGGCCAAGGCGGACACGCAGGCCGAGCCCAAGGGCGACGACCGTGCCGAGGCCAAGGCCGAGGCCGCCGCCGACACGGCCGAGGGCCGCCGGGGCGACCGCCAGGACCGCGGTCAGCGCGGCGACCGGGGCGACCGTCAGGAGCGTGGCGAGCGCGGGGAGCGCCGCGACCGTCAGCGCGACCGCCGGGGCAAGGGCGACGAGCAGGGCGGTGGCCAGGGCCAGCAGGGCGGCCAGCGCCAGCAGCGTCAGGGCCAGGGCCAGCAGCAGGGCGGCGGCCCGCAGGACGACGGGTACGACGACGAGGCCGGTGGCCGTCGCGGCCGTCGGGGCCGCTACCGCGACCGCCGTGGCCGCCGCGGCCGCGAGGACTTCGCCAGCGAGGTCCCCGTCTCCGACGACGACGTCCTGATCCCCGTCGCGGGCATCCTGGACATCCTGGACAACTACGCGTTCATCCGGACCTCCGGCTACCTGCCGGGCCCGAACGACGTGTACGTCTCGCTCGCCCAGGTCCGCAAGAACGGCCTGCGCAAGGGTGACCACGTCACCGGTGCGGTCCGCCAGCCCAAGGACGGCGAGCGCCGGGAGAAGTTCAACGCCCTGGTCCGCCTCGACTCGGTGAACGGCATGGCGCCCGAAACCGGCCGTGGCCGCCCGGAGTTCCAGAAGCTGACCCCGCTCTACCCGCAGGACCGGCTCCGTCTGGAGACCGACTCCAATGTCCTGACGACGCGGATCATCGACCTGGTCGCCCCCATCGGCAAGGGCCAGCGCGGGCTGATCGTGGCCCCGCCGAAGACCGGCAAGACCATGATCCTGCAGGCGATCGCCAACGCGATCACTGTCAACAGCCCCGAGTGCCACCTGATGGTCGTCCTGGTCGACGAGCGTCCGGAAGAGGTCACCGACATGCAGCGGTCGGTGAAGGGCGAGGTCATCTCCTCGACCTTCGACCGCCCCGCCGAGGACCACACCACCGTCGCCGAGCTGGCCATCGAGCGCGCCAAGCGTCTCGTCGAGCTGGGTCACGACGTGGTCGTCCTGCTGGACTCCATCACCCGTCTGGGACGCGCGTACAACCTCGCGGCCCCCGCCTCCGGCCGCATCCTGTCCGGTGGTGTCGACTCGACCGCGCTGTACCCGCCGAAGCGCTTCTTCGGTGCCGCGCGCAACATCGAGGACGGCGGTTCGCTGACCATCCTGGCCACCGCGCTCGTCGAGACCGGCTCGCGCATGGACGAGGTGATCTTCGAGGAGTTCAAGGGCACCGGCAACATGGAGCTCAAGCTCGACCGGAAGCTCTCGGACAAGCGCATCTTCCCGGCGGTGGACGTCGACGCGTCCAGCACCCGCAAGGAGGAAATCCTCCTGGGCAGCGAGGAGTTGGCGATCGTCTGGAAGCTGCGCCGGGTGCTGCACGCGCTCGACCAGCAGCAGGCGATCGAGCTCCTCCTGGACCGGATGAAGAAGACCCAGTCCAACGCGGAGTTCCTGCTCCAGATCCAGAAGACGACGCCGGCCCCGGGCAACGGCAACGACTGACGTCGCCCCGGACCGGCCGAACCACAGGGCCGCCCCCGTCACTTCGGTGACGGGGGCGGCCCTGTGTCATGGGCGGCGCCAACGTGCCCCGGCACCCGTGGCCGTTTCGAGACCTTTGCCACATGCCGGGCGTGCCGCGGACGCCGTGGTGATGGCTGTAGCGGGCAAGAAACCGCAGGTGAGCGCGGGGTCACCGGCTGTTGGGCCGGGTTGTTGTCCGTTTCGTCCCTCACGCGGAAGCAACAGGTGGCTGTGCAACCCTTCTTCGTGCCACGGCGTCGTAGGCGGTACCGACATGTCGACGTTGCAATGTCCGAACACCGCTGCTTGGGGGCCGGACAGGACCGAGCCGGGAAAGCTGACGACCGAAGGAGACCCATGACCGAGCAGAACGGGAGCGGGGGCCGAATACGCCCCACCGGCAAGCGCCGGAAGAAACCCTCCCGTCGCCGCAGGGCGACCGTGATCGCCGCCTGGACCCTGGCCGGCGCGGTCGTCGTCGGTGGTGCCGGACTGGGATACGCCTACTTCAAGCTCAACGGCAATCTCAAGGCCGTCGACATCAACGCGGCGCTCGGCAAGGACCGCCCCGACAACATCGACAACGGCTCGCAGGACATCCTCGTGCTCGGCTCGGACTCCCGGTCCGGCGCGAACTCCGAGTACGGCGCCGACGAGGGCACGGCCCGCTCCGACACCGCGATGGTCGTGCACATCAACAAGGGCCACAAGACGGCCTCCGTCGTCTCCATCCCGCGCGACACCCTCGTCACCCGCCCCGACTGCGCCAGTGACACCGACGGGCAGACCGTCGCGGGCCAGCAGCGCGCGATGTTCAACACGGCGTACGAGGTCGGCGGACCGGCCTGCGCGGTCAAGACCGTCGAAGCCATGTCGGGCATCCGCATGGACCACTACCTCGAAGTCGACTTCACCGGATTCAAGAAGCTCATCGACGAGCTGGGCGGCGTCGAGATCACCACCACCGCGGCGATCGACGACCCCAAGAGCCATCTCAAGCTCGAACCCGGCACCCACACCCTGGACGGCGAGCAGTCGCTGGGCCTGGTCCGTACCCGCAAGAGCGTCGGCGACGGCAGCGACCTCGGCCGCATCCAGCTCCAGCAGGCGTTCATCAAGGCGCTGATGGAACAGGTCAAGACCGTCGGGGTGTTCTCGAACCCGAAGACCCTGTACGACCTCGCGGACACGGCCACCAAGACCGTCACCACCGACTCCGACCTCGGCTCGGTCACCGAGCTCACCTCCTTCGCCAACGGCCTCAAGGGGCTCGGTTCGAAGGACGTCCACATGGTCACCCTGCCCGTCGAGTACGACCCGGCCGACCCGAACCGAGTCGTACCGCTGGAGGAGTCCGCGCGGCAGGTCTGGTCCGCGCTCGCGCACGACCAGGCCATCCCCGCCTCCGCCACCGAGAAGTCGGCGGGCGACAAGGGCACCGCCGGCAGCGTCGTGCGGTGAGCGGACGGTGGCCGGGCGGTGAGCGGACGGGCCGGGAATAGTTGCGGCCCGCCCCCGGTTTTGGGAGATACGGCCGGTCCTGGCAGACTGGTACGTCGGCCCCGGTTCACGGACGTGCAATCCGCGCGTACGACCCGGCGCCCTCCCGAACCTAGGAGAAACCCTTGAAGCGCGACATCCACCCCGAGTACGTCGAGACGCAGGTCAGCTGCACCTGTGGCGCGTCGTTCACGACCCGGAGCACCATCGACAACGGCACCATCCGTGCCGACGTCTGCTCCGAGTGCCACCCGTTCTACACGGGCAAGCAGAAGATCCTCGACACCGGTGGCCGCGTGGCCCGCTTCGAGGCCCGCTTCGGCAAGGCTGCCGGCTCCGCCAGCAAGTAGCGAGCCACTGCGCCGGTTCTCGGCGCCCTCTTGCGGGGGCGTCGGGGCCGGCGTTTTTTCCGGCCGGGGGTACGCGGCCCCGTTCCGTACCCCCGCCCGGCCGGCATCACGCCGTCCAGCAGGCACGCACGAGTGAAGGAACCAGGAGCCCGAAGATGTTCGAGGCGGTCGAGGAACTGATCGGCGAGCAGACCGATCTGGAGAAGCAGCTCGCGGACCCGGCGGTCCACGCGGACCAGGCGAACGCGCGCAAGCTCAACAAGCGCTACGCCGAGCTGGCCCCGATCGTCGCGACGTACCGCTCCTGGAAGCAGGCCGGCGACGACATCGAGACGGCCCGCGAGTTCGCCGCCGACGACCCGGACTTCGCCGCCGAGGTCAAGGACCTGGAGAAGCAGCGCGAGGAGCTCACCGAGAAGCTCCGCCTGCTCCTGGTCCCGCGCGATCCCAGCGACGACAAGGACGTGCTCCTGGAGATCAAGGCCGGCGCGGGCGGCGACGAGTCCGCCCTGTTCGCCGGGGATCTGCTGCGCATGTACCTGCGCTACGCCGAGCGCGTCGGCTGGAAGACCGAGATCATCGACTCCACCGAGTCCGAGCTCGGCGGCTACAAGGACGTCCAGGTCGCCGTGAAGACCAAGGGCGGCAACGGCGCCACCGAGCCCGGCCAGGGCGTGTGGGCCCGGCTGAAGTACGAGGGCGGCGTGCACCGCGTGCAGCGCGTCCCGTCCACCGAGTCGCAGGGCCGCATCCACACCTCCGCCGCCGGTGTGCTCGTCACGCCCGAGGCCGAGGAGGTCGACGTCGAGATCCACGCCAACGACCTCCGCATCGACGTCTACCGCTCCTCGGGCCCCGGCGGCCAGTCCGTCAACACCACGGACTCCGCCGTCCGCATCACCCATCTGCCGACCGGCGTCGTCGCCTCCTGCCAGAACGAGAAGAGCCAGCTCCAGAACAAGGAGCAGGCCATGCGCATCCTGCGCTCGCGCCTGCTCGCCGCCGCTCAGGAAGCCGCCGAGCAGGAGGCTTCGGACGTACGGCGCAGCCAGGTGCGTACGGTCGACCGTTCCGAGAAGATCCGTACGTACAACTTCCCGGAAAACCGGATCTCGGACCACCGGGTCGGCTTCAAGGCGTACAACTTGGACCAGGTGCTCGACGGCGACCTGGATTCCGTGATCCAGGCGTGTGTCGACGCCGACTCCGCCGCGAAGCTCGCCGCCGCTTAAGCAAAGCCCGCCCAGCCCGTAAACCGTACGGAGAACCGCGATGAACCTGCTGCTCGCCGAGGTGGCCCAGGCCACCCAGCGGCTGGCCGACGCCGGTGTGCCCTCGCCGCGATTCGACGCGGAGGAACTCGCCGCGTTCGTCCACGGCGTCAAGCGGGGCGAGCTGCACCGGGTGCCGGACGCGGACTTCGACGCCCGCTACTGGGAGGCCATCGCCCGCCGCGAGGCCCGCGAACCGCTCCAGCACATTACCGGCCGCGCCTTCTTCCGCTACCTGGAGCTCCAGGTCGGACCCGGGGTCTTCGTCCCCCGCCCGGAGACCGAATCGGTCGTCGGCTGGGCGATAGACGCGGTGCGCGCGATGGACGTCGTCGAGCCGACCGTCGTCGACCTGTGCAGCGGATCGGGCGCCATCGCCCTGGCCATGGCCCAGGAGGTGCCGCGCTCGCGGGTGCACGCGGTCGAGCTCTCCGACGACGCCATCGAGTGGACGAGGAAGAACGCCGACGGATCCCGGGTCACCGTCCACCAGGGAGACGCGCTGACCGCCCTCCCCGAGCTGGACGGCCAGGTCGACCTGGTCATCTCCAACCCGCCGTACATCCCGCTCACCGAATGGGAGTACGTGGCGCCCGAGGCCCGCGACCACGACCCGGAGATGGCCCTCTTCTCCGGCGAGGACGGCCTCGACACCATCCGCGGCATCGAGCGCACCGCACACCGCCTGCTGCGCCCCGGCGGCCTCGTCGTCATCGAGCACGCCGACACCCAGGGCGGCCAGGTGCCGTGGATCTTCACCGAGGAGCGCGGCTGGGCGGACGCGGCCGACCACCCGGACCTGAACAACCGGCCCCGCTTCGCCACGGCCCGCAAGGCCATGCCGTGACCCGCGGCCACCACCCGCACGACCCGTACCCGCGACACCCGTACACGCTTGAGGAGGCCGGCTGATGGCACGGCGATACGACTGCAACGACGCGACCGACCGTACGACGGGTCTGCGTGAGGCCGCGTCGGCCGTCCGCCGCGGCGAACTGGTCGTGCTGCCCACCGACACCGTGTACGGCATCGGTGCGGACGCCTTCAGCTCCGAGGGCGTCGCCGACCTGCTGGACGCCAAGGGCCGCGGCCGCAACATGCCGACGCCCGTCCTGATCGGCTCCCCGAACACCCTGCACGGCCTGGTCACCGACTTCTCCGAGCAGGCCTGGGAGCTCGTCGACGCCTTCTGGCCCGGCGCCCTGACGCTCGTCGCCAAGCACCAGCCGTCGCTCCAGTGGGACCTCGGGGACACCCGTGGCACCGTCGCCATCCGGATGCCGCTGCACCCGGTCGCCATCGAGCTGCTCACGGAGGTCGGCCCGATGGCCGTCTCCAGCGCCAACCTCACCGGCCACCCGTCTCCCGAGGACTGCGACGCGGCCCAGGAGATGCTCGGCGACTCCGTCTCCGTCTACCTGGACGGCGGCCCGACGCCCGGCATCGTCCCCTCGTCGATCGTCGACGTGACCGGCAAGGTCCCCGTGCTGCTGCGGGCCGGCGCGCTCTCCGTCGAGGAGCTCCGCAAGGTGGTACCCGACCTTGAGGTGGCCAATTGACCGCCCCTGAGGGGCGTGGCATAGCGGGGCGGGCCGACACTTTCCGCATCCTCCACGTCAGCACCGGCAACGTCTGCCGCTCGCCCATCACCGAGCGGCTGACCCGCCATGCCCTGGTGGACCGCCTCGGCGATCCGCTCAGCGGCGGGCTGATCGTGGAGAGCGCGGGCACCTGGGGCCACGAAGGCGCCCCCATGGAGGCCAACGCCGAGACCGTCCTCGCCGACTTCGGCGCCGACACCACCGGCTTCGTCGGCCGGGAACTGCTCGACGAGCACGTGATCCGCGCCGACCTGGTGCTCACCGCCACCCGCGACCACCGCGCGCAGGTGATCTCGATGGGTCACTCGGCCGGCCTGCGCACGTTCACCCTCAAGGAATTCACCCGGCTGGTCCGGGCGATAGACCCGGCCACGCTGCCCGACCCGCGGGACGAGGGCGTCGTCGAGCGCGCCCGCGCACTGGTCCGCGCCGCCGCCGCGCTGCGCGGCTGGCTGCTGGCCCCCACCGCCGAGGCGGACGAGGTGTACGACCCGTACGGCGCCCCGATCACGTTCTTCCGCTCCGTCGGCGACGAGATCAACCAGGCCCTCGACCCGGTCGTCACCGCGCTGACGGGCGTCGCGACCCACCGCTGAGGCCGCGGCACTGCCGCCCGCCCGACGGCCGGAGGCCGGCGCAGCGCGCCGGGGCCGAGCGGTGCGAGGGGCGTATCGGGAATGGTGCTCAGCCAGGCCCTCGACCCGGTCGCCACCGCGCTCGACGGCGTATCCGTGCAGCCCTGGAGGGCCGGCCGTCCACGCCACCCTGACGGGCGTACGCACCGTCCGGGCACGGGAGGGCCGGGCGGGTGCACTACGGCGCCGCACAGCGGGCAGGAGGCCCGTCGCGGGCCTACATTGGATCTGACGCCAGCGCACCCCTCCCCAGGCCCGGAGCCCAACGATGCCGGTCACCACTCCAGCCGCACCGCCCTCCGCCCCGCAGGCCGACCTGCCGCAGGACTTCGGTGCCCTGCTCCGGGAGGATCCGGAGATCGCCGCCGTGCTGCTGGGGGAGCTGCACCGCCAGTCCAGCACCCTGCAGCTGACCGCCGCCGAGAACTTCACCTCGCCCGCGGTCCTCGCCGCCCTCGGCTCGCCCCTCGCCAACAAGTACGCCGAGGGCTATCCCGGCGCCCGCCACCACGGCGGCTGCGAACAGGCCGACGCCGCCGAGCGCATCGCCTGCCGCCGCGCCACCTCGCTCTTCGGCGCCGAGCACGCCAACGTGCAGGCGCACTCCGGCTCCTCCGCGGTCCTCGCCGCCTACGCCGCCCTGCTCCGCCCCGGCGACACGGTGCTCGCGATGGGACTCCCGTACGGCGGACACCTCACCCATGGTTCGCCCGCCAACTTCTCCGGCCGCTGGTTCGAATTCATCGGCTACGGGGTGGACCCGGAGAGCGGATTGATCGACTACGAGCAGGTCCGCGCGCTGGCCCGCGCCCATCGCCCCAAGGCGATCGTGAGCGGCTCCATCTCCTATCCCCGCCATCCCGACCACGAGCTGTTCCGGGAGATCGCCGACGAGGTGGGCGCCTATCTCATCGCCGACTCCGCGCACCCGATGGGGCTGATCGCCGGGGGAGCGGCGCCGAGCCCGGTGCCGTACGCCGATGTGGTCTGCGCGACCACGCACAAGGTGCTGCGCGGGCCGCGCGGCGGGATGATCCTGTGCGGCGAGGAGCTGGCGGAGCGGATCGACCGGGCGGTCTTCCCGTTCACCCAGGGCGGTGCCCAGATGCACACCGTCGCTGCGAAGGCCGTCGCGTTCGGGGAGGCGGCCACCCCGGCGTTCACCACGTACGCGCACCGGGTGGTGGCCCATGCCCGGGTGCTGGCGGCCGGTCTGGAGGCGGAGGGCTTCGAGGTCACCACCGGCGGCACGGACACCCACCTGATCGTCGCGGACCCGGCCCCGCTGGGCGTCGACGGGCGGACCGCCCGCGCCCGGCTGGCGGCGGCGGGCCTGGTGCTGGACACCTGCGCGCTGCCGTACGGGGACGCCCGGGGCATCCGGCTGGGCACCGCGGCCGTCACCACCCAGGGCATGGACGACGCGGACATGGCCCGGCTGGCGGTGCTCTTCGGAGCGGCGGTGCGGGAGGAGGACGACATCCGCGCGGAGGTGCGGGAGCTGGCGGTGAGCCATCCGCCTTACCCGGGGTAGCAGTCCGATGCGGAACCGATGGGCCCGATTGCTGTGTCCTCGGTCATGAGGCCCGTGCAGCGCGGCCGTCCCTGATGCCCGGACGGTTTAGGGTGTGGGCTGAGATGGCCGGCGAAATCTATGGGGCAGCCCGTGCGTGATTACCTGCTGACGCTCTGTGTCACGGCCGCGGTGACCTATCTGCTGACCGGTCCGGTGCGTAAGTTCGCCATCGCGATCGGGGCGATGCCCGCGATCCGTGCGCGTGACGTCCACCGAGAACCGACACCGAGGCTCGGTGGCATCGCCATGTTCGGCGGGCTGTGCGCCGGACTGATCGTCGCGGCCCATCTCCACAACCTCGAGTGGGTCTTCCAGCTCTCCACCGAGCCGCGGGCGCTGCTCTCCGGCGCCGCGCTGATCTGGCTGATCGGTGTCCTGGACGACAAGTTCGAGATCGACGCCCTGATCAAGCTCGGCGGGCAGATGATCGCCGCCGCCGTCATGGTCCTCCAGGGGCTGACGATCCTGTGGCTGCCGATCCCCGGTGTCGGCACCGTCGCGCTCACCCAGTGGCAGGGCACGCTGCTCACGGTCGCCCTGGTCGTCATCACCATCAACGCGGTCAACTTCGTCGACGGCCTGGACGGTCTCGCGGCGGGCATGGTGTGCATCGCCGCCGCCGCGTTCTTCCTGTACACCTACCGGCTCTGGTACGGGCACATGATCGAGGCGGCGGCCCCGGCGACGCTCTTCGCGGTGATCCTGATGGGCATGTGCCTGGGATTCCTGCCGCACAACATGCATCCCGCGCGGATCTTCATGGGCGACTCGGGTTCGATGCTGATCGGCCTGGTGCTCGCGGCCGGGGCGATCTCGGTGACGGGCCTGGTCGACCCGGACGCGATGAAGCTCTTCGCGGGCAGTGAGCGCGAGGCCACCCACGCGATGCTGCCGGTCTTCATCCCGCTGCTGCTGCCGCTGACGATCATCGCGATCCCGGCCGCGGACCTGGTGCTGGCGATCGTGCGGCGGACGTGGAACGGGCAGTCGCCGTTCGCGGCGGACCGCGGCCATCTGCACCACCGGCTGCTGGAGATCGGCCACTCGCACAGCAGGGCCGTGCTGATCATGTACTTCTGGTCGGCCCTGATCGCCTTCGGCGCGGTCGGCTACTCCGTGCACTCGACGTCCCTGTGGATCGTGCTGGTGATCATGGGGATGAGCGCGCTGGGTCTCGTACTGCTGCTGCTCCCCCGCTTCACGCCGAGGGCCCCGTACTGGGCGGAACGCTTCGTACCGCCCCGTTACCGCCGGATCCGGGGCAGGGGCGAGGCGGCGGAAGGGGCGGACCCCTCGTCCGGGGCCGGGCTCCAACAGGGGCCTGCCGAGGCGCCGATGGGGCGGAAGGGGCCCGAGTCGCAGGAGCGCACCCCGGTGGTCGTGGGGGTGTCCGGCGTCAACGGGGCGACCGCCATCGGCCCCCGTTCGCGTTTTTCGGACAGAGACAAGGCCGAATCCGCACGTTGAGAATTCGGGCACCAAGGGGCAATACCAGACAAGTAATTGAGTTGTCTTGCTCACATGCGCGAATTCACTCTCACGTGTGACTGTAAGCACACTTTCTTGGTAAAGACCTCATCAAATAGTTTGTGATACCGTTCACGAAGCCCGGTGACGGAGCCGAAGGACTTGAGTAGCACGGTCCATTGGCCCGAGGCATCGACTCGGACCGGGCCTACGCTCGTCCATGACGACACACTGCCCACCCCCTGCAAGCGGAGCTGCCGCCATGCCGTCCAACGACGTCCGGACTCTCCTTCAAGCCGCCGTACCCACCGCTGCCGCCGGCGTTGTCGCCGTTGCCGTCAGCGCTGGTGTCGCGGGCGGCAAGGGAGCCCTCGGCGCGGGTGTTGCGACGATCGTGGTGATCCTCTTCATGGGAATCGGCCTGCTGGTCCTGCAGCGGACCGCGCGGTCATTGCCCCACCTGTTCCAGGCGATGGGGCTGATGCTGTATACGGCTCAGCTTCTCCTGTTGTTCATCTTCGTCGCCGCTTTCAAGAACACGACGATGTTCAATCCGAAGGCGTTCGCGATCACTCTGGTCGCGATGACCCTCGTGTGGATCGGTGCACAGACCCGTGCACACATGAAGGCCAAGATCCTTTACGTCGAACCCGAGTCCGACAAGGCGGAAAAGCCCAAGAACACGGGCTCGAAGTCGTGAAGGGTAGGGGCGGGATAAGTGCAGGTTCAAGACCCTGCTATCGTCCGGTTCCAACTGCGGCACTGCGGGCGCGGGCATGTGAGCTGACGCCTGCTCGATCGCGAGGCTCAATGCCTGACTGCCGCTCACACATCCGTAACACCAGTCCAGTGCCGAACCGCGGCTGCGCGCCGCGCCGACACAACGAGGTTGCCGTACCTATGCGCCACGCTGAAGGAGCCCGCGGTGAGTGCTGACCCGACGCAGGTGCTCGCCTTCGAGACCGATTGCCACATCTTCTCCGGTTGTGGTTTCCCGGGTCCCGGCCTGCACTCTTTCCTGTTCGAGCCGATCTTCGGTGACGCGGACAGCAACATCTACTTCAACAAGACGATGCTGCTGGCGCTCCTCGGCACGGTCATCATCGTCGGCTTCTTCTGGGCCGCCTTCCGCAAGCCGAAGGTCGTTCCGGGCAAGCTGCAGATGGTGGCCGAGGCCGGCTACGACTTCGTCCGCCGGGGGATCGTCTACGAGACGCTCGGCAAGCGCGAGGGCGAGAAGTACGTCCCGCTGATGGTGTCGATCTTCTTCTTCGTGTGGATGATGAACCTCTGGTCGATCATCCCGCTCGCCCAGTTCCCGGTGACGTCGGTCATCGCCTACCCGGCCGGGCTGGCCCTGATCGTCTACGTCCTCTGGATGAGCATCACCTTCAAGCGCCACGGTTTCGTCGGCGGCTTCAAGAACCTGACGGGCTACGACAAGTCGCTCGGCCCGGTGCTCCCGATGGTCATGGTCATCGAGTTCTTCTCGAACGTCATCGTCCGTCCCTTCACGCACGCGGTCCGACTCTTCGCGAACATGTTCGCCGGTCACACGCTGCTGCTGCTCTTCACCATCGCCAGCTGGTACCTGCTCAACGGCATCGGTATCGCCTACGCGGGCGTCTCGTTCGTGATGGTCATCGTGATGACGGCCTTCGAGCTCTTCATCCAGGCTGTTCAGGCGTACGTCTTCGTGCTCCTGGCGTGCAGCTTCATCCAGGGCGCTGTCGCCGAGCACCACTGATCGCGCCTCCCATACCCCCAGTCGTCCGGTGGCCAACCCCCACCGGTCCGTGAAAGAGAAGGAAGAACTGGCATGTCCCAGACCCTTGCCGCCGTCACCGGTTCCCTCAGCTCCGTCGGATACGGCCTGGCTGCCATCGGCCCCGGCGTCGGCGTCGGCATCATCTTCGGTAACGGCACGCAGGCTCTCGCCCGTCAGCCCGAGGCTGCCGGTCTGATCCGCGCCAACCAGATCCTCGGCTTCGCCTTCTGTGAGGCGCTCGCCCTCATCGGTCTGGTCATGCCGTTCGTCTACAGCTGACGAACCGCGACTAGTCCGTTCCGACGAAAGGCACTGATGTGAACCCCCTGGTTCAGCTCGCGGCCTCCGAGGTGGAGAACCCCCTCGTTCCGCCGATCCCTGAGCTCGTCATCGGTCTGATCGCCTTCGTCATCGTCTTCGGCTTCCTCGCCAAGAAGCTCCTCCCGAACATCAACAAGGTTCTGGAAGAGCGTCGCGAGGCCATCGAAGGCGGTATCGAGAAGGCCGATGCGGCCCAGACCGAGGCCCAGAGCGTCCTTGAGCAGTACAAGGCTCAGCTCGCCGAGGCCCGCCACGAAGCCGCGCGCCTGCGCCAGGAGGCGCAGGAGCAGGGCGCTGTGATCCTGCAGGAGATGCGGGCGGAAGGCCAGCGGCAGCGCGAGGAGATCATCGCTGCCGGTCACGCCCAGATCGAGGCCGACCGCAAGGCCGCGGCCTCCGCGCTGCGTCAGGACGTGGGCAAGCTCGCCACCGACCTGGCCGGCAAGCTCGTCGGCGAGTCCCTTGAGGACCACGCCCGGCAGAGCGGCACCGTCGACCGTTTCCTCGACGAGCTCGAGGCGAAGGCCGAGGCTGTCCGATGAACGGCGCGAGCCGCGAGGCACTGGCTGCCGCACGTGAGTCGCTCGACGCGCTGACCGACAACACGTCGGTCGACGCGGCGAAGCTCGCCGAGGAGCTGGCCGCCGTGACGGCGCTGCTCCAGCGCGAGGTCTCACTGCGGCGGGTCCTGACCGACCCGTCGCAGGCCGGCGAGGCCCGGGCGGAGCTGGCCGGACGGCTGCTGCGCGGTCAGGTGGGCGGCGAGACCGTCGACCTGATCTCCGGCATGGTCCGCTCCCGCTGGTCGCAGTCGCGCGACCTGGTCGACTCGGTCGAGGAACTGGCGAACATCGCAGACCTCACCGCCGCCCAGCGCAGCGGAGACCTCGACGACGTCGAGGACGAGCTGTTCCGGTTCGGCCGGATCGTCGCCTCCGACAAGGAGCTGCGCGCCGCGCTCACCAGCCGGTCCGCGTCCACCGCCGCCAAGGGCGAGCTGCTGCGCAGCCTGCTCGGCGGCAAGGCGCGGCCCGCCACCGAGCGCGTCGTCACGCGGCTTGTCACCCAGCCGCGTGGACGTAGCCTGGAAGCGGGACTCGAGTCCCTCTCCAAGCTCGCCGCGGAGCGCCGGGACCGCATGGTCGCCGTGGTCACCTCGGCCGTGCCGCTCAGTGATCGGCAGAAGCAGCGCCTCGGCGCCGCACTGGCGAAGATCTACGGCCGTCCGATGCACCTGAACCTCGACGTGGACCCCACGGTCCTCGGCGGGATCGCGGTGCGGGTCGGTGACGAGGTCATCAACGGCACCATCTCGGAGCGCCTCGAAGAGGCGACCCGGCGCATGGCCGGCTGACCGACGCAGCGCAGCAACAGAACAGAGCAAGACCAGCGGCCCGGTTGGGCCGTGCAGAAATTGCAGAAGATTCCTGGGGGTCGGCCCCCAGACCCCCTTAAGAAACTTCGGGCCCAACAAGGAGAGCAGGGAACCCAGATGGCGGAGCTCACGATCCGGCCGGAGGAGATCCGGGACGCGCTGGAGAACTTTGTCCAGTCGTACAAGCCGGACGCGGCCTCGCGCGAGGAGGTCGGTACGGTCAGCGTTGCCGGCGACGGCATCGCGAAGGTCGAGGGTCTTCCCTCGGCCATGGCGAACGAGCTGCTGAAGTTCGAGGACGGCACCCTCGGTCTCGCCCTCAACCTTGAGGAGCGCGAGATCGGTGCCATCGTCCTCGGCGAGTTCAGCGGCATCGAAGAGGGCCAGCCGGTGCAGCGCACCGGTGAGGTGCTCTCCGTCGGCGTCGGCGAGGGTTACCTCGGCCGCGTCGTCGACCCGCTCGGCAACCCGATCGACGGTCTCGGCGAGATCGCGACCGACAGCCGCCGCGCCCTCGAGCTGCAGGCCCCTGGCGTCATGGTCCGTAAGTCGGTGCACGAGCCGATGCAGACCGGCTACAAGGCCGTCGACGCCATGGTGCCGATCGGCCGCGGCCAGCGTCAGCTGATCATTGGTGACCGTCAGACGGGTAAGACCGCTCTGGCCGTCGACACGATCATCAACCAGCGCGACAACTGGCGCACGGGCGACGTGAACAAGCAGGTGCGCTGCATCTACGTCGCCATCGGTCAGAAGGGCTCCACCATCGCCTCCGTGCGCGGTGCCCTCGAAGAGGCCGGCGCGCTCGAGTACACGACCATCGTCGCCGCCCCGGCGTCGGACCCGGCCGGCTTCAAGTACCTGGCGCCGTACACCGGTTCGGCCATCGGCCAGCACTGGATGTACCAGGGCAAGCACGTCCTGATCATCTTCGACGACCTCTCGAAGCAGGCCGACGCCTACCGCGCCGTGTCGCTTCTGCTGCGCCGTCCGCCGGGCCGTGAGGCCTACCCGGGCGACGTCTTCTACCTCCACTCGCGTCTGCTGGAGCGCTGCGCGAAGCTCTCCGACGACATGGGCGCCGGTTCGATGACGGGCCTCCCGATCGTCGAGACCAAGGCGAACGACGTGTCGGCGTTCATCCCGACCAACGTCATCTCCATCACCGACGGCCAGTGCTTCCTGGAGTCCGACCTGTTCAACGCCGGCCAGCGTCCGGCCCTGAACGTCGGTATCTCGGTCTCCCGCGTCGGTGGCTCCGCCCAGCACAAGGCGATGCGCCAGGTCTCCGGCCGTCTCCGTGTGGACCTCGCCCAGTACCGCGAGCTGGAGGCGTTCGCCGCCTTCGGTTCCGACCTGGACGCGGCCTCGAAGGCGTCGCTGGAGCGCGGTAAGCGCATGGTCGAGCTGCTGAAGCAGCCGCAGTACTCCCCGTACCCGGTCGAGGAGCAGGTCGTCTCCATCTGGGCCGGCACCACCGGCAAGATGGACGACGTCCCGGTCGAGGACATCCGTCGCTTCGAGAGCGAGCTGCTGGAGTACCTGCGCCGTGAGCGCAAGGACCTCCTGACCAGCATCGCCGAGGGCGCCAAGATGTCCGACGACACGCTGCAGTCGGTCGCCGACGCCGTCGCCGCCTTCAAGCAGCAGTTCGAGACCTCGGACGGCAAGCTCCTGGGCGAGGGCTGATCGATGGGCGCTCAGCTTCGCGTTTACAAGCGCCGCATCCGCTCCGTCACCGCCACGAAGAAGATCACCAAGGCGATGGAGATGATCGCCGCCTCGCGCATCGTCAAGGCGCAGCGCCAGGTGGCGGCGTCGACGCCGTACGCGACCGAGCTCACCCGTGCGGTGACCGCGGTGGCGACCGGCTCCACCACCAAGCACCCGCTGACCACCGAGGCCGACACCCCGGCACGGGCCGCGATCCTGCTCATCACGAGCGACCGCGGTCTGGCCGGCGGTTACTCCTCCAACGCCATCAAGGCCGCGGAGCGACTGACCGAGCGGCTCCGGGGCGAGGGCAAGGAGGTCGTCACCTATGTGATCGGCCGCAAGGGTGTCGCCTACTACGGCTTCCGTGAGCGCAAGCTCGCGGATTCGTGGACCGGCTTCACCGACAGCCCGACGTACGCGGATGCGAAGCGGGCTGCGGCCCCGCTGATCGAGGCGGTCACCCAGGAGACCGCCGAGGGCGGCGTGGACGAGCTGCACATCGTCTTCACGGAGTTCGTGTCGATGATGACGCAGAACCCGGTCGACGACCGGATGCTGCCGCTCAGCCTCGATGCCACGAAGGACGACGCCGGCAAGGGCGAGATCCTGCCGCTGTTCGACTTCGAGCCGTCGGCGGAGGACGTCCTCGACGCCCTGCTTCCGCGGTACGTCGAGAGCCGGATCTACAACGCGCTGCTGCAGGCCGCTGCTTCCGAGCACGCCGCCCGCCGCCGCGCGATGAAGTCGGCCACCGACAACGCCGGTGAGCTCATCAAGACGCTCTCCCGGCTTGCCAACGCGGCCCGCCAGGCCGAAATCACCCAGGAAATCAGCGAGATCGTCGGTGGTGCCAGTGCGCTGGCCGACGCGACCGCGGGGAGTGACAAGTAATGACGACCACAGTTGAGACGGCCGTTGCCACGGGCCGCGTCGCCCGGGTCATCGGCCCGGTCGTCGACGTGGAGTTCCCCGTCGACGCGATGCCGGACATCTACAACGCGCTGACCGTCCAGGTGGCCGACCCGGCCGAGGACGGCAAGCTCAAGACGCTGACCCTCGAAGTCGCCCAGCACCTGGGTGACGGCCTGGTCCGCGCGATCTCGATGCAGCCCACCGACGGTCTGGTCCGCCAGGCCGCGGTGACCGACACGGGCACCGGCATCACGGTCCCGGTCGGCGACATCACCAAGGGCAAGGTGTTCAACACCCTCGGCGAGATCCTCAACAAGCCCGAGGCGAACGCCGAGGTCACCGAGCGCTGGCCGATCCACCGCAAGGCGCCCAACTTCGACCAGCTCGAGTCCAAGACCGAGATGTTCGAGACCGGCGTCAAGGTCATCGACCTGCTCACCCCGTACGTCAAGGGTGGAAAGATCGGTCTGTTCGGTGGTGCCGGTGTCGGCAAGACCGTTCTGATCCAGGAAATGATCTACCGCGTGGCCAACAACCACGACGGTGTGTCGGTGTTCGCCGGTGTCGGTGAGCGCACCCGTGAGGGCAACGACCTCATCGAGGAAATGGCCGACTCGGGCGTCATCGACAAGACGGCGCTCGTCTTCGGTCAGATGGACGAGCCGCCGGGCACGCGTCTGCGCGTCGCGCTGGCCGGTCTGACCATGGCGGAGTACTTCCGCGATGTGCAGAAGCAGGACGTGCTCTTCTTCATCGACAACATCTTCCGGTACACCCAGGCCGGCTCCGAGGTGTCCACCCTGCTCGGCCGTATGCCGTCCGCGGTGGGTTACCAGCCGAACCTGGCCGACGAGATGGGTCTGCTGCAGGAGCGCATCACGTCGACCCGTGGTCACTCGATCACCTCGATGCAGGCGATCTACGTCCCCGCGGACGACCTGACCGACCCGGCCCCGGCCACCACCTTCGCCCACCTCGACGCGACGACGGTTCTCTCCCGTCCGATCTCCGAGAAGGGCATCTACCCGGCCGTGGACCCGCTGGACTCCACGTCCCGCATCCTGGACCCCCGCTACATCGCGGAGGACCACTACGCGGCGGCCATGCGTGTCAAGGGGATCCTCCAGAAGTACAAGGACCTCCAGGACATCATCGCGATCCTCGGTATCGACGAGCTGGGCGAGGAGGACAAGCTCGTTGTCCACCGTGCCCGTCGTGTCGAGCGCTTCCTGTCGCAGAACACCCACGTCGCCAAGCAGTTCACCGGCGTGGACGGTTCGGACGTGCCGCTCGACGAGTCGATCGCCGCGTTCAACGCGATCTGCGACGGCGAGTACGACCACTTCCCCGAGCAGGCGTTCTTCATGTGCGGTGGCATCGAGGACCTGAAGGCCAACGCCAAGGAGCTCGGCGTCTCCTGAGCCCTGGCTCACCGAGGGGGGCGGGTGTGTCCCGTCCCCCTCACCACGCCCCGTAGAATTGACCCAACACCCGGCTCGAACGGCCGGGTGGTGACCCGAGGAGCCACCCTTGGCTGCTGAGCTGCACGTCGAGCTGGTCGCCGCGGACCGCAGTGTCTGGTCCGGCGAGGCCACCCTGGTCGTCGCGCGCACCACGTCCGGCGACATCGGCGTCATGCCCGGTCACCAGCCGCTTCTGGGTGTGCTGGAATCGGGCCCGGTGACGATCCGTACGAGCGACGGCCAGACCGTGGTCGCCGCTGTGCACGGCGGTTTCATCTCGTTCGCGGACGACAAGCTCTCGCTGCTCGCCGAGATCGCGGAGCTGGCGGACGAGATCGATGTCCAGCGCGCCGAGCGTGCGCTGGAGCGCGCGAAGTCGGACACGGACGCTGCCTCCGAGCGGCGCGCCGAAGTCCGACTGCGTGCGGTGGCGGTGCGCTAGCGCCCCGCTACCACGTAGCTTTACCCTCAGCCGCGGCCCGAGCTGGAGACCACTCCAGACCGTGTCGCGGCTGAGGCGATGCAGGTGCGGTTGTAGTTCTGGCGGTATCCGTTACTCGACGACGCGAGGAGGTCGGTGGAGATGTTCCTCGCGCTGTGGGTGGGCGGGCTGCTCGTCGCACTGGTCCTGATCGGACTCTTCTTCTTCGGCCTGCGCCGGCGGCTGATTCAGCGCTCCGGCGGGACCTTCGACTGCAGTCTGCGCTGGAACGTGTCCGAGGAGCCCGATCTCTCGGGCAAGGGCTGGGTCTACGGGGTCGCCCGGTACAGCGAGGACCGGATCAACTGGTTCCGCGTCTTCTCCTACGCTCCTCGACCCCGCCGGGTCCTGGAGCGTTCTGCGATCGAGGTGGTCGCCCGGCGGCTGCCCGAGGGTGAGGAGGAGCTGGCGCTGCTCTCCGACGCCGTGGTGCTCGGCTGCCTCCACGGGGAGACCCGCCTGGAACTGGCCATGAGCGAGGACGCGCTGACCGGGTTCCTCGCGTGGCTGGAGGCGGCTCCGCCCGGCCAGCGGGTCAACGTGGCCTGAGGGCCGTCCGGCCCTGCTCGGCACGGCCCAGAAGACGGAAGAACCGGGGAGACGGGGGGCGGACCCGTCTCCCCGGCTGCTTTCCGGGGTGGTGCGTGGTGCTGGTGGGGGGTTGTCTCAGACCGTGAGGGCTACTTCAGGCCGCTGTTGATGGCGCCGACGAGTTCACCGTTGGCGGTGTCGCCGCTGAACTCCCAGAAGAACGCGCCTCCCAGGCCCTGGCTCTTCGCCCAGCTCATCTTGGATGTGATGGTGGCCGGGGTGTCGTAGCTCCACCAGTTGGTGCCGCAGTGGGCGTAGGCGGTGCCGGCGACGGTGCCGGTGGCCGGGCAGCTGTTCTTGAGGACCTTGTAGTCCTCGATGCCCGCCTCGTAGGTGCCGGGTGCGGCGCCGGTGGCGGTGCCGCCTGGCGCGTCCTGGGTGACGCCGGTCCAGCCGCGGCCGTAGAAGCCGATGCCGAGGAGCAGCTTGGACGCGGGGACGCCCTGG
Organism: Streptomyces sp. NPDC001890; assembly: GCF_042891445.1. NCBI lineage: Bacteria > Bacillati > Actinomycetota > Actinomycetes > Kitasatosporales > Streptomycetaceae > Streptomyces > Streptomyces sp. NPDC001890. The sequence goes on from NZ_JBIATE010000002.1 coordinate 941,473, forward strand.
GCCTTCAGCTTGGCGATGGCGTCGGCGGAGTTGAAGCCGGCCTGCGGGATGCCGTCGTAGGAGGTGAGCGGGGAGTGCGGGGCGGTCGGGCCCTTGGCAGCCCAGGCGCCGAAGAAGTCGTACGTCATCACGTTGTACCAGTCCAGGGACTGGGCGGCGCCGGCGTAGTCGGCGGCGTCGATCTTGCCGCCCTCGGAGCCGTCGGCGGTGATGGCGGCCGTCACCAGGTTGCTGCTGCCGAACTTCGAGCGCAGCGCGGTGGTCAGGCCCTTCAGGGCGGCCGGGCCGCTGGTGTCACAGGTCAGACCGCAGGCGTTGGGGTACTCCCAGTCGATGTCGATGCCGTCGAAGACATCGGCCCAGCGGGGGTCCTCCACCAGGTTGTAGCAGGACTCGGCGAACGCGGCCGGGTTCTTCGCGGCCTCACCGAAGCCGCCGGACCAGGTCCAGCCGCCGAAGGACCACAGCACCTTGATGTGCGGGTACTTCGCCTTGAGCTTGCGCAGCTGGTTGAAGCTGCCGCGCAGCGGCTGGTCCCAGGTGTCGGCGACGCCGTCGACGGACTTGTCGGCGGTGTACGCCATGTCGTAGTCGGCGTAGGAGTCACCGATCGTGCACTTGCCGCCCTGGACGTTGCCGAAGGCGTAGTTGATGTGCGTGATCTTCGCGGCGGAACCCGAGGTGTCCAGGTTCTTGACGTGGTAATTCCGGCCGTAGACGCCCCAGTCGGTGAAGTAACCGAGGTTGACCTTGCCGCCGGTGCCGGGGTCGGGGTTGCCGCCGCCACCGGTGGTGTGGACCTTGACCGCGCCGCTGACCGGGCCGGTCTGGTCGGCGGTGTCACGGGCCTGCACGGTGTACGAGTAGTCGGTGCCGGCCTTGAGGCCGGAGTCCGTGTACGTCGTGCCGGTGACGGTCGAGACGACGGTGCCGTCCCGCAGCACGTCGTAGTTCTTGATGCCGTTGTCGTCGGTCGCGGCGGACCAGCTCAGCTTGGCCGAGGTGTCGGTGACGGAGCTCGCGGTGGGGGTGCCCGGCGCCGAGGGGGCGGTGTCGCCGGGGACGCTGCCGCCGTCGCAGGAGGCGCCGTTCAGCTTGCAGCCGGTGGGGGCGCCGGGACCGGTGCCGTTGAAGCCGAAGCTGACGGAGGCGCCGGGGGCGACCGAGCCGTTCCAGCCGAGGTTCTTGGCGGTCCAGTGGGTTCCGGAGCTGGTGACGGTGGCGTCCCAGGCGGAGCCGACCGCGGTGCCGGAGGGGAAGTCCCACTCGATGGTCCAGGAGGACAGGGCGGTGGTGCCGGTGTTCTTCACCGTCCACTGGCCCTCGAAGCCGCTGCCCCAGTCGGACTTCTTGACGAAGGAGGCGGTCGCCGAGGTGGCGGCCTCGGCGGGGGAGGCCAGGCCGACCATCGCGGCGAGTGGCAGCAGCAGCGCGGTGACACCGGCAACTGCTCTGGATCTGGTGGCTCTTCCGGTCCCGAGTCTGAATCGGGTCCGGCGTAGGGGGGTTTCAGTGCTCAACGGTGCTCCTCGGGTGAGGTCCGGACAATCGGGGGTGGTCCGTGGACTGCAAACCCTGCGCCGCCCTGAGCACGTCATTGTCATGGCGTGCTCACCGCAGTGTGCTCGGTGAGATTAGGAAGGTCTGGACCAATCGTCAAGAGGTCTGGACCAAAGTCCGCGACTAAACCTTCAGACGCCCCATTCCTGTGCGAGTACCGCCGCCTGGACCCGGCTGCGCAGCTCCAACTTGCCCAGCAGTCTGCTCACATGGGTCTTCACCGTCGCTTCCGCCACGGAGAGCCGGACCGCGATCTCGGCGTTCGACAGGCCCTCGCCGAGACAGCCCAGCACCTCCCGCTCCCGTCGGGTGAGCGACTCCAGCACCGCGGGGTCGGGCGCGTTCGCCGTCCGTACGGAAGTGGCCCCGGCGAACTCGGCGATCAGCCTGCGCGTCACGGCCGGGGCGATCAGCCCCTCGCCGCGCGCCACCGTCCGTACGGCGTCGAGCAGATCGCGCGCGTCGGTGTTCTTCAGCAGGAAGCCCGCGGCCCCCGCCCGCAGTGCCCCGAAGACGTACTCGTCCAGATCGAACGTGGTCAGCACCAGTACGTCCGCGAGCCGCTCGGCCACCACCTGTGCGGTCGCCGACACCCCGTCGAGGCGCGGCATCTGAATGTCCATCAGCACCAGGTCCGGCCGCAGCGCGCGGGCCAGGCGCACCGCCTCCTCGCCGTCCCCGGCCTCGCCCACGACCTCGATGTCGGGGGCGCTGCGCAGAATCAGCACCAGCCCCGCCCGTACGGCCGACTGGTCCTCGGCGACCACAACCCGGATCGTCATGTCCTCGACGTCCCTTCCTCCACGGGCAGTTCGGCCCGTACCCGCCAGATCTTCGTACCGTCGCCGGTGGTCGACGGACCGGCCTCGATCGCGCCGCCCAGCAGTGCCACCCGCTCCCGCATCCCCACCAGACCGGCCCCCGAGCCGGGTGCGCGCGGCCCGGGACGGTCCCCGAACACACTGCTGACCTCCACCGTGAGCAGCTGCCCGGACTGCCCGAGCCGCACCGTGACCGGGCCGGGCGCGGCATGCTTGAGCGCGTTCGTCAGGGACTCCTGGACGATCCGGTACGCGGCCAGCTCGACCGGTGTGGGCAGTGCGCCGCCCTCTCCCCGCTCGTCCTCGAACGTACAGGTCAGGCCGCTCGACGCGGCGTTCGTACGGGTCTGCTCCAGCAGGGCGTCCAGCGAGGCGAGGGTGGGCGAGGCGGCCGGCTCCAGGGCGCCGTCGCCGGCCCGCAGCAGCCCGATCAGCCGCCGCATCTCGGCGAGCCCGTCGACGCTGTTCTCCCGGATCACCCCCAGCGCGTCGCGGGAGGTGGCCGGGTCGTCGATGGAGAGCGCGGCGGTGGAGTGGATGGCGATCGCGGACAGGTGGTTGGCCACCATGTCGTGGAGTTCGCGGGCCATCCGGGTGCGCTCGGCGGTCACCGCCTGGTTCCGGTCCATCTCGGCCAGCAGCGCGGTCTGTTCGGCGTGCAGCCGGGCCGTCTCGGCCGCGTCGCGGTGGTTGCGGACGCTGACCCCGGTGATGGCGGGCAGGAACGACACCATGGCGGTGACGACGCCGATGAGCAGGGCCTGGGCGTCGCGGAACCAGGCCAGGAACCCGATGGTGATCACGACCGTGATCAGGAAGGTGGTCACCGGGATGCGGCGGGCGGCGGACGGCTTCCCGTACAGCACGGCCGCGTACATCAGGTCCGTGAACATCAGCACCGTCGCCAGGTTCCCGACCGTGAACTGGTCCGCGACCAGCGCGAGCGTGCCGACGACCAGGGCCGTCTGCGGGGCGGTCCGGCGGACCAGTTCGAGCGCCGACACGACGGCCAGCGGCAGCAGGGAGACCCACGGGGCGACGAAGAGCCGGTCGCCCTGGAGGTTCAGGCCGAGCAGCCACAGGACGAGGCCGCCGAAGAGGCCGATGACCGCCAGGAGCACGTCGTGGCGGTGCGGCCGGGGAAGGGAGAGCACCCTCCCATCCAACACGGCGGCCCGCGCCCGGACCTCCGTACCAGGAGCGAGGCGCGAGTACATCGAAGGATGCAGTCACGGCTCGTCATCGCAGACGACGAATCCGGGCCGGGCGGCCGGGAGGCTGGAGCGAGACGGAAAGGGGAGTGCCGTGATCGTCACGCTGATCGTGCTCTGCGAAGTCGCCTTCTGGGTGCTGCTGGCCGCGGGGCTCGCGCTGCGGTACCTGGCGAAGAAACCGAGGCTGGGCGCGGCCGTGCTGCTGTGCGAGCCGCTGCTGGAGGTCGTCCTGCTGGTGGTGACCGCCATGGACCTGAAGAACGGGGCCCAGCCCGACTGGAAGCACGGGCTCGCCGCGGTCTACATCGGCTTCACGGTGGGGCTCGGCCACTCCACGATCCGCTGGGTCGACGCCCGGGTGGCGCACCGCTTCGCGGGCGGACCGCCGCCGGTGAGGCCGCCGAAGTACGGCATGGCGCGCGCGGTGCACGAATGGAAGGTCGCGGCACGCTGGACGGTCGCCGCGGTGACCGCGCTGGCGCTGCTCCAGGCAGCCGTCTGGTACGTGGGCGGGGACGGCGACGTGTCGTCGTTGCAGGCGTGGCAGCAGAAGATGCTGTTCGTGATCGGGCTCAACGTGGTCATCGCGGGGAGCTACACGCTGTTCCCGAAGACGGCACCGAAGACGGCACCGAAGACGGCACCGAAGACGGCGCCGGGGCCGGGACCGGGGCCGGGGCCGTCGAGCTGACCCCGGCCCGTCCCGGTCCGCGGACCGGGACGGCTACCGCTCGCCGCCGGGCACCCACAGCACGTCGCCGACCTCCTTGTTCGCCGTCCTGGCGAGGATGAACAGCAGGTCGGAGAGCCGGTTGAGATACGTCGCGGTCAGCGCGTTCATCACCTCGCCGTGCACCTCCAGCGCCGCCCAGGTGGACCGCTCCGCGCGCCGGACCACCGTGCACGCCTGGTGCAGCAGCGCCGCCCCGGGGGTACCGCCCGGCAGGATGAAGCTGCGCAGCTTCTCCAGCTGCTCCAGGAAGTGGTCGCAGTCCGCCTCCAGCTTGTCGATGTAGCTCTGCTCCACCCGCAGCGGCGGGTACTTCGGGTCCTCGACGACCGGGGTCGACAGGTCCGCGCCCACGTCGAACAGGTCGTTCTGCACACGGACGAGGACCTTCACGACGTCCTCGGGGAGCTGCCCGAGCGCGATCGCGGTACCGATGACGGCATTGGCCTCATTGGCGTCGGCGTACGCGGAGATCCGCAGATCGGTCTTGGCGGTCCGGCTCATGTCGCCGAGGGCGGTGGTGCCCTGGTCGCCGGTGCGCGTGTAGATACGTGTCAGATTGACCATGCGGTCAGCCTAAGGGCTGTCCCGTAATCCCTGGCCGTCGTCGCGCGCCCGCCAGGGATTACGGGACAGCCCTTAGTCAGGCACCCGCCCGCCGGAAGACGCGTGTGCCCACCGCCACGGCGACCGCCGCGAATCCGAGCGCGACAAGCACCCCGTAGAGCATGTGGGCGGATGCGTACGACCCCACGTACGCGTCCCGCACCGCGTCCACGAGGTAGCGGAACGGCGTGAGGTGGGAGAGCACGTCCAGCCAGCCGGGGCCCAGCGTCATCGGCAGCATCAGGCCGGAGAGCAGCATGGCCGGCATGGTGATCGAGTTGATCACCGGGCCGAACTCCTGCGGGGTGCTGACCTTCATGGCCAGGGCGTACGAGAGCGAGGCCAGCGAGACCGTCAGCAGACCGACGAACGCGAAGCCGATCAGTACCCCGGGCAGGGGTGCGCGCAGCCCCATGAGCACGGCGGCGAGCACCAGCAGCACCGCCTGGAACATGAACAGCAGGGCATCGCGCAGGACCCGGCCCAGGAGCAGCGCCAGTCGGCTGACCGGGGTCACCCGCATCCGCTCCACGACCCCGGTCGACTTGTCGATGATGATGGCGAACCCGGCGAACGACGCGCCGAACAGGCCGAGTTGGAGCAGCAGTCCGGGGACCAGGACCTGCCAGGAGTCACCGGTGGAGCCGAGCGGCAGCCCGGTGAGCAGCGGGCCGAAGAAGAGCAGGTAGAGCAGCGGCATGAGGATGCCGAAGAGGATCTGGAACCTTGAGCGCAGGGTCTGCCGGGCGTACCGCCCGAAGACGAGCGCGGTGTCGTGGAGAAGCATCGGATTCCTCTAGGCGGACCGGGCGGATCAGACGGACTGGACGGACTGGATGGCGACGGGAGCGGCGTCGGCCGGTGCGGGGGAGCGCCCGGTGATCGCCAGGAACGCCTCCTGGAGCGAGGCGGCGGGGGAGCCCGCGTGCCGGGTCTTCAGCGCGGCCGGTGTGCCCTCGGCCACGACCAGGCCGCCGTCGACCACGACGAGCCGGTCCGCGAGCGCGTCGGCCTCGTCGAGGTAGTGGGTGGTGAGCACGACGGTCGTGCCGTAGGTGTCCCGCAGTCGGCGCACCAGCTCCCACAGGTCGGCGCGGCTGCCCGGGTCGAGCCCGGTGGTCGGCTCGTCGAGGAAGAGCACGACCGGGCGGTGGGTGAGCCCCATGGCGATGTCGAGCCGACGCCGCTGGCCGCCGGAGAGGGTGGCCGTCCTGCGGTCGAGCAGCTCCGAGAGGCCCAGTTCAGCGGCGAGTTCGGCGGCCCGGGACGCTGCCGCCGCCTTGCCGAGCCGGTAGAGCCTGCCCTGGGTGACCAGCTCCTCCCGGACGCTGATGTGGGGGTCGACGCCGCCCGACTGGGCCACGTACCCGCACTTCTTCCGCACGCCCGCCGGGTCCGCGAGCAGATCGTGGCCGGCCACGGTGGCCGCGCCGCCGGTGGGGGCGAGCAGCGTGGTGAGCATGCGCAGGGTGGTGGTCTTGCCCGCTCCGTTGGGCCCGAGGAGACCGACGATCTCGCCGGCCGCGACCGTCATGTCGATGGAACGTACGGCCTGGACCGGACCGCCCTTGGTGTCGAAGGTCCGGGCGAGCCCGGCCGCGCTGATGATTGGCATGCCGACCACAAAAACAGAGTCGATGAAAAATTGCAATGACTCCAAATATTGTGGAGCACCAAATATTCAGGCACCCCAGAGGAGTCCTACGATGGGGCCATGGCTGAGGGACTCAGGGAGCGCAAGAAGCGCCAGACCAGGCAGCACCTCTCGGACGTGGCCACCGGTCTCTTCCTGGAGCGGGGCTTCGACGCGGTCACGATCGCCGAGATCGCCCGCGCCGCAGACGTCTCGGTGAACACGGTCTACAACTACTTCCCGACCAAGGAGGACCTCTTCCTCGACCGCAGCCGCGGCATCGTCGACCGTCTCTCGCGGTACGTCCGGGGCCGGGACAGGGGTGAGTCCGCGGCCGACGCCGTCCTGCGCGAACTGCGCATCCAGGTGGAGGGCGTGTCACCCGCCGTCGGCCTGATGGACGGTTACGAGCGCTTCATGCGGGTCATCGAGGGCGCGGACGGCCTCAAGGCCCGCCTCTGGCACGTACAGCAGGAGGTCCTTCAGCATCTGGAGGCGACGCTCCACGAGGAGTGCGGGACGGAGCCCGGGGACCCGGCGCCGATTCTGGTGGCGGGTCAGCTCTCCTGGGTGCACAGCACGCTCATGGCGTACATCGGCCGCGAGATGGTGGCCGGCCGCAAGGCGGGCGAGGTGTCCCGGGACGCGCTCGTCCTGCTCGACGACATCGAGGACCTGCTCGGCGAAAAGGTCCTCAACTACGCCCGGCGCGCCGCTGAATGAGGGGTCCCGGTGTGATGTCCGTCATGTGAGACGTGACGCGCATCTCTTCGCCGCCCCAGCGCCCCCCAACGGTACTAATCTCCGCCGGAGAGCATGTGAAGAACCGTCGAGACCCGGCCGTGCAGGGACAACTGCAGAGGCGGGCCGAAACCAAGGGGTGCAGACGTGGCCAGGAAGCTCGCCGTCATCGGAGCCGGACTCATGGGGTCCGGCATCGCGCAGGTCTCCGCCCAGGCGGGCTGGGACGTGGTGCTGCGCGATGTCACCGACGAGGCCCTGGCCCGTGGCCGTGACGGCATCGAGGCGTCGTACGACAAGTTCGTCTCCAAGGGCAAGCTGGACGCCGCCGACGCCGAGGCCGCGCTCGCCCGCATCACGACCACCACCGACCTCGACGCGGTCGCCGACGCGGATGTCGTCGTCGAGGCCGTCTTCGAGAAGCTGGAGGTCAAGCACGAGATCTTCCGGGCGCTCGACAAGATCGTCCGGGACGACACGGTGCTCGCCTCCAACACCTCCGCCATCCCGATCACCAAGATCGCGGCCGTGACGGAGCGCCCCGAGCGCGTCGTCGGTGTGCACTTCTTCTCGCCGGTCCCGATGATGCAGCTCTGCGAACTCGTACGGGGCTACAAGACCAGCGACGAAACCCTCGCCACCGCGCGGGAGTTCGCCGAGTCCGTGGGCAAGACCTGCATCGTCGTCAACCGTGACGTCGCCGGCTTCGTCACCACCCGGCTGATCTCGGCGCTCGTCGTCGAGGCCGCCAAGCTGTACGAGTCGGGCGTCGCCTCGGCCGAGGACATCGACATCGCCTGCAAGCTGGGCTTCGGTCACGCCATGGGCCCGCTCGCCACGGCGGACCTGACCGGCGTCGACATCCTGCTGCACGCCACGAGCAACATCTACACCGAGTCGCAGGACGAGAAGTTCGCCGCTCCGGAGCTGATGCGCCGGATGGTGGATGCAGGTGACATCGGCCGCAAGAGCGGGCAGGGCTTCTACACGTACTGATCGTTTTCGGTCCTCCGGTTGCCTGATCTGCCGTCGGTCAGGCCCGGAGGTCCGGGGGAGTCTCCCGGAATCAGCGGGTCCGAGCGGGCCCCTGCCGTGCCTCGGTCACTCCACGGGGTGAATTCGGTATCGGTTCGCTTACAGACGGCAACCTCCCTGTCGCTGCCGCAGTCAGTTGTGGGAGAGACAGAACAGACAGACGAACTTTGCCACGGAGCATTCCAGGGGAGCGCATATGCACATCAGGGGCGACCACGCCGAGCTGGTCGTCGGGGGCCGCCTCGACGTCCGAAGCGCGGCGGACGCCCGTACGGCCCTGCACTCGGCCCTCGACGACGGCGTCGGCGACCTGGTGCTCGACCTGACCGAGCTGGATTCCTGGGACGCCACCGGACTCGGCGTCATCATGGGCGCACACCGCCGGGCCGGACGGGCCGGGCGGCGGCTGGTGCTCCGCGGCGTACCGCCGCAGATGCAGCGCCTGCTGGTGGCGACCCGGCTGCACCGCATCCTGGCCATCGAAGGCGGAATCGCCGCGGACTCGCTGCCGCGCGTGTAGCGGCGTACGCCGCGGCCGAAAGCGCACAATCCGCACGAGAACGTGCGCTTCGGGCGGCGTGACCCCCCGACTGTGCGGGGACCCGGCACGACGGTCTAGGGTTCGCCCGTCCGCCGATTGACGAACCCACCGGGCGGACACCGGACCGGAAGCGACAGCGGGGCGTGCGAGGCCGGAGGGGCAATCGTGCGCGACGCGTCTGGGGGCTTTGGCGATGGACCCGACACACCGGGGACCGGAAGAGTACAGCCGGGACAACGGCGGCTTCGGCGAGGGGCCCGGCCGCAGACGGCCGGCCCGTGACCAGCTGACCCCGGAACCCGGCCAGCCGACGCCGCAGGCACGCGTCGTCCGGCTCATAGCGGGCGACTACCTCCTCACCGTCAACCCGATCGACGGCAGCGAGGTCGAGCTGTGCCCGCCGGGGGAGCGGCCCGGACCGCCCGCCCGGCGCACCGCGACCGGCCGCGCCGACCGCGAACGCGCCACCGCGCCGCCCGTGCCCCCCGGCCCGCCCGCCCCCCAACTGCCGCTCCTGGAGCGCGCGCAGGAGCGCGAACGGCTGGTGCGCCTGCTGTCCCGGGGCCGCTCGGTGCGGCTCACCGGACCGGCCGGATCAGGCCGTACGGCACTGCTCGACGCCGTCGCGGCCGACTGCGCGGACCTCGCGCCGGACGGAGTCGTACGGCTCAGCGGCTACAAGCGGAACGCCACCGACCTGCTGTACGGGCTCTTCGAGGCCGTCCACGACGCGCCGCTGCACCGCCCCGACCGTGACCGGCTGCTCGAACGGGTCCGGAGCATCGGCGCCGTCGTGCTGCTCGACGACCTGGAGTTCGGCGGGGCCGCGCTGGAGGAACTGCTCGACGCGACACCGGAGTGCGCCTTCCTGTTCGCGACGGTTCCGGACGTCGCCGCGCCCACCACGGACTCGCACCTCGAAGAGGTCTTCCTCGCGGGCCTCGGCCGCAGCGCCGCGGTCGAGCTGCTGGAGCGGGCCGTCGAGCGCCCGCTCACCGAAGAGGAGGCGAACTGGGCGGGAGACCTCTGGTTCGAGTCCGAGGGGCTGCCGCTGCGCTTCGTCCAGGCGGCCGCCCTGCTGCGCCAGCGCGATCTGTTGCGCACCGATCCCGAGGCGTACGGCGAGTACGGCGGCCGCGACGGCCGGCCCGCGGACGCCCCCTTCGGGCACGACCAGGCCGTCGACGGGGTCCACATCCCGCTGCCCAGCCTCGGGGAGGGGGCGGCGCCCGCCGCGCTGCTCGCCTCACGGCTGAGCGGGCCCGCCCGCGACACCCTGCGCTTCGCGGTGGCCCTGGGCGGCGAGGTGCCGCACCAGGCGCATCTGCCGGCGCTCATCGGGGACACCCACGCGGACGCCGCGCTCGGCGAGCTGGCCGGCTGCGGGCTGCTCTCCCCGGCCGGTTCGCGCTACCGGCTCGCCGCCGGTGTCGTCACCCAGCTGGAGGCCGCCGGATACGGTGCGGACGCCACCGAGCGGGCCCGTACCGCGGCCCAGCACTACGCCTGGTGGGCCGGTCACCCCTCGGTCACCCCCGAACGGGTGACGGCCGAGGGCGACGCCGTCATCGCGGCAATGGCGCAGCTGGTGCCCGGCGACGGGGCGGGGCAGACCAGCGTGGCCGTGCTGCTGGCCCGCAGTGCCACCCCGGCCTTCGCGGCGGGCCTGCACTGGGGAGCCTGGGAGAAGGCGCTGCGGATCGGCCAGGAGGCGGCCCGGATCGCCGGGGAGGTCGCCGAAGAGGCTTACTTCCACCACGAGTTGGGCGTACTCGCGCTCCTGGCCGGAAATCCGGACCGGGCCAGGGCCGAGCTGGAGACCTCGATCAGCATGCGCGGGGCGCTGGCCGACAAGTCCGGGGCGGTGGCCGGACGGCGCGCGCTCGCCCTGGTCGCGGACCGGACCGGCGGCCCGCTGCCCATCGTCCTCACCCCGCCCGGGGACGAGCTGCCGGTCGCGCGGGCCGAGGGGCCGGCGACGCCGCCGCCCGTCGGGACGAGGCCGTCCGTGACGCAGACGACGCCGAGGCCGTACGAGGGCGACACCGCGGTGATCTCGCGGCACAGCGCGCCCAAGGCCGCCGGGGGTGCGCGAGGAGGCCGCTTCGGGCTGCTCGCCGGGGCCCGGCGCAATCTGGTCGCGACGGCCGCGGGCGTCCTGTTGACCGGTGTGCTCGGCACGGTGGTCGGGCTGGGGCTGACCTCCGGCGACGACGACGTCCAGGGGAACCAGGGCGTCACGACCGAACAGTCGCAGAGCCAGGAGGGCGGCGAGGACGAACTGCCGGCCGACGGCCCGGCGGACGGATCGACGCCTGCCGACCCGGCGTCCAGCGGCAGTCCGGCGACGCCCGGTCCTTCGGGCAGCGAGGTCACGCCGAGCGGCAGCGGCACCCCGTCCACGGACCCGACGGAATCGAGCGGCAGCCCGTCCTCGGACACGTCGTCCAGCAGCAGGCCGCCGTCGCACAAGCCGACCAAGTCGCCCACCGGGACGAAGTCGCCCTCGCCGACGAAGACCTCCAGCCCGACCGCCGGCCCGACGGAGACCGAGTCCCCGAGCCCGACGGACACGGCCACCGAACCCGAGCCGTCCTCGCCCGACACCTCCGACTCGGCGAGCGGACCCTCGTCGTCGTCGGCGGCGAGTGCGGACAGCGGTCCGGCCATCGCCTGAACCGCCCAGGAACCGACGAACGCCGGACGTGACGGGCACGTCCGGCGTCGGGGACCGGAAAGGCGTCGGGGACCGGAAGGAAGCAGGAACAGGGGCAGCGGGAAGGGTCAGAACAGCCGGAGCTTGTCGTCCTCGATGCCGCGCATCGCGTCGTAGTCGAGCACGACACAGCCGATCCCGCGGTCCGTCGCCAGCACCCGCGCCTGGGGCTTGATCTCCTGGGCCGCGAAGACGCCCTTCACCGGGGCGAGGTGCGGATCGCGGTTGAGCAGCTCCAGATAGCGGGTCAGCTGCTCCACGCCGTCGATGTCGCCGCGCCGCTTCAGCTCCACGGCGACGGTCTGGCCGTCGGCGTCCCGGCACAGGATGTCGACCGGCCCGATGGCGGTGAAGTACTCGCGGCGGATCAGGGTGTAGCCCTCGCCGAGGATCTCGATCCGGTCGGCGAGCAGTTCCTGCAGGTGCGCTTCGACACCGTCCTTGATCAGACCCGGGTCCACACCGAGCTCGTGGGACGAGTCGTGGAGGATTTCCTCCATCGTGATGATGAGTTTCTCGCCCGCTTTGTTCACCACGGTCCAGATGTCCGCGGTGTCGCCGGTGCCCTCCTTCAGAGTGCAGGGCGGTGACATCCAGTTGAGGGGTTTGTACGCCCTGTCGTCGGCGTGGATCGACACGCTCCCGTCCGCCTTCACCAGGATCAGACGGGGAGCGGAGGGCAGGTGGGCCGTGAGCCGGCCGGCGTAGTCCACGGAGCAGCGGGCGATGACGAGACGCATGGTCGGCAACGCTACTCGACGAGGGGTGTTCCACGCGATTCTCCCCCTGCCACTCCCGTCACCGTGCTTTCGTCCAGGGGGCGCAGTCGGGGCTTGCCCCTCTTTGCGCCCCTTCGTTATTGGCCGGTTGTGTTCCCAATCTCCTGGTGCGGCCCGGACCGCACCCTTACCGTGTAAGCAGGAGGTCGCCGTCTGTGTACGCTGCGTCGCCGTCCTCCTTCCCTGCCCGTAAGGCCCCGGCCAGGCGTCGGGGTCGCGAGAGGAGAACCCATGTCGCTCGACGTCTCACCGGCCCTGTTGGAACAGGCCGAGCGAGGCGAGGTCGACGAAGCCGACTTCGTCGACTGCGTCCGGACCTCCCTGCCCTACGCATGGGAGATGATCAGCTCTCTGGTGGCTCAGCTGAAGGTGGACGGCGGAGAGTTCGCCGACAATCAGACGCCCCCGCCGGACGAGCAGGCACGTGGTCAGCTGCTGCGCGCGCTCGCGAGTGATGCGATCCGCGGCGCGCTCCAGCGGCACTTCGGGGTGCGTCTGGCATTCCAGAACTGCCACCGCGTCGCGGTGTTCCCGCTGGACCCGTCGGTCGACGAGCGTCTGGCCCGCTTCACCTCGGTGAGGGGCCAGTTGCTCAACCAGTCGCCCGAACTGCGGGACTGCTGAACGCTTGCTGCCGTTCCGGGCCGGGACCGTGCGGCTCGCCCCGGGGCGGCAGCCCCCGTACCTCCTATGACCTGTCAGGTGAGCAGCGGGAGCACCTCGGTGCCCAGCCGCGCTACGTTCTCCTCCGTGGCTGCCAGATCTCCCGAACCCTCCACCAGGAGCGCGAAGCGGGTGATGCCCGTCCGCTCGGCGGTGGCGGCGAGCCGGTCGGCGGCGAGCCGGGGCGGGCCCACCGGGTGAAGACCGCACAGCAGCTCCGTGTACGCGACCGGATCGCGCATCACCCGGTGCCGGCCGTCGACCGTGACATGGGCCTCCAGTCCCTGCCGCAGCCAGCCCGGCATCGTCTTCACCAGCGTCTCCACCGCCTCCTCGGGGCGGTCGGCGATCTGGGCCACCCCCGCGGACACGTGCCCGGCCTCGCGGACGCTCTCGGGCGAGCGGCCCGCGGCGAGCGCGGTGGAGCGCCACAGGGCGACCATGTCGGCCTTTTCCTGGTCCCCGCAGTGCATCCCGAGCAGCATCGGCAGGCCCTTCTCCGCGGCGAGCTTCACCGTCTTCGGAGAGGTGCAAGCGACGACCACCTCGGGGCCGCCGGGGCTCTCGCGGCCGTCCTCGGCGAGCAGCTCGTCGGCCCGGGGGACCACGGCGACCTCGCGGAAGCCGTACCGCTCGCCGCGTCCGGCCACCTTCGGCCTGCCCAGCCAGTCGAGCAGCAGCTCCAGGGATTCCGGGAAGCCCTTCTCGTACGCCTCCAGGCCCCCGCCGAACACCTCCAGATCCACCCAGGGGCCGCCCCGGCCGACGCCGAGCGTGAACCGGCCGCCGCTGGTGAGATGGAGCAGCGCGGCCTGTTCGCCGAGCGCCACCGGATGCTGGGTCGGCAGCACGCTCACCGCCGTGCCCACCCGGATCCTGCGGGTGCGGCCGAGCAGCAGCGCGGCCAGCGTGACGGCGGACGGGCAGACCCCGTACGGCACGAAATGATGCTCTGCCAGCCAGACCGAGTCGAGGCCGGATTCCTCCGCGACCTCGGTGGACCGGACAGCGCGGTGCAGCGCTTCCGCCGGCCCCTGCCCCGGAAACTGGGCTGCCAGTACGAACGTTCCCACACGCATCGCCAATTGCCTCCTTGCGGCCGACGCGGCTCTCCCCTACTGAGCAACAACGTCTGACACGTGCCAAAGGCACGGTCCACCGGCAGGTTGTTGCGATTTTCCGGTAACTCACCCCTCACGGGAGCTCCCGTGACGCCGCCCCAGGAGGCTCCGGACGACCGGTTCGGCCAAATGGCCCTAGGCTGGACGGGAACTGCCCAGCCTGCCCCGTGAGGTGTCACGTGTCCCCGCGCCGCAACCGCCCCCGAGGCGGCGAGAGTCCCCACGACAGCCCAGCGGAGCCGGTGGGCCGGTACGGCGGCGGCGGACGTGCCGAGGAGTGGCAGGGCGAGCAGTGGTCGGTCCGCCCGGTCAGCGGCGCGAGCGCGGCGGGCAAGCGTTACCGCTGCCCCGGCTGCGACCAGGAGATCCCGTCCGGCGTCCCGCACCTGGTGGCCTGGTCCGAGTACGGCGGGATCGACGACCGCAGGCACTGGCACAAGGCCTGCTGGAACGCGAAGGACCGCCGCACCACACAGGTGCAGCGGTCCAGGAACGCGCCTCGCTACTGAGCCCTTCGGGACGGGCCCGGACGGGTCACACGTCCCGGCGGTCCAGAGCGGCGAACGCCCCGAGCAGCGCCACGGCCGTGACTCCGAGCATGATCCACAGCGGGTCCCAGCCGGACGGTCCCGAGTCGGCGACCGAGGTGGAGTAGAACGCGCTGAGCTGGTTGGGGATCGAGTACTCGAAGAGCTTCATCCGCAGGTCGGAGAGCGACTGGGCGAACATGAACATGGCCAGCACGAGCGGCAGCAGCACCACCCCGATCATGATCGTGATCGCACCGGCGGAGTGCCGGATGAGGGCGCCGACCGCGAGCGAGAGCAGCCCCAGCGTCGCGATGTAGAGGCCGACGCCGACCGTCGCGCGCAGCCAGTCGCCGCCGGAGGGCGATGCGCCGCCGATGATCGCCGTCTGCAACACCGCGACCAGCGCGGTCGTCATGGTCGTGATCACGAAGGTGAGCAGGAAGAAGACGATCGCCTTCGCGCTGAGCACCCGGGCCCGGCTGGGGCAGGCGGTCAGCGTCGTACGGATCATGCCCGTGCCGTACTCCGACGCGATGGTCATCACACCGAGCGTGATCACACAGATCGAGCCCAGCAGCACCCCGAAGAAGCCGAAGCTGAGCACCGGTGTCGAGTCGAGACCGGCCCCGGAGGCGTTGATCGCGACCGCGGCGAGCAGCCCGATCCCGAGCAGCAGCACGATCATGATGCCGAGCGTCCACATCGTGGAGCGCACCGAGCGGATCTTGGTCCACTCGGAGGCGATCGCGTCGCCGAGCGTGGCCCGGCGCACCGGGATCGGTGAGGTGTACATACCGGCCGGTGCGGCCTGCGGGCCGTGCGGCGGGGCCGGGACCTGCTGCTGGTACGGCGCCTGCGGGGGCGGCGGCGTTGTCATCGGGCGTCCTCGCTGGTCTCGCGCTTGGTCAGGTCCGGGGCGGCCGGGGCCGGCTGGGCCGGGGCCGGGGCCGCAGCGTACGGGTTCTGTCCGGGGGGCGGTGGGGCGTACCAGTTCTGCTGCGGCATCTCCGGCGGCTGCTGCGCGTACCCCTGCTGCGCGTACCCGTCGGGCACCGGCTGCTGCAGACCCGCCTTCTGGTCCGCCGTCGAGCGGTAGTCCACGGCACCCTGGGTCATCCGCATGTACGCCTCCTCCAGCGAGGCCTGGTGCGGCGAGAGCTCCCACAGCCGGACATCCGCCTCGTGCGCCACATCGCTGATCCGCGGCAGCGGCAGCCCGGTGACGCGCAGCGCCCCGTCCGGCTCGGACATGACCTGCCCGCCCGCCCCGGTGAGCGAGGCGGTCAGCTTCTCGCGCCGCTCCGCGAGGCCGTCCGCGACCCGCACCCGGGCGAAGTCGGCCGAGTTCGCCGAGATGAAGTCCTTGATGTTCATGTCGGAGAGCAGCTGGCCCCGGCCGATCACGATCAGATGGTCGGCGGTGAGCGCCATCTCGCTCATCAGGTGGCTGGAGACGAAGACCGTACGCCCCTCGGACGCCAGCATCTTCATCAGATTGCGGACCCAGAGGATGCCCTCGGGGTCCAGGCCGTTGACCGGTTCGTCGAAGAGCAGCACCTGCGGGTCGCCGAGCAGCGCGGCCGCGATGCCGAGCCGCTGGCCCATGCCGAGCGAGAACCCCTTGGACCGCTTCCGGGCGACGTCCTGGAGGCCGACGACGCCGAGCACCTCGTCGACCCGGGCGGCCGGGATCCCGGCGAGCTGGGCGAGCGAGAGGAGGTGGTTACGGGCGCTGCGCCCGCCGTGCACCGCCTTCGCGTCCAGCAGCGCACCCACCTGGCGCGGTGCGTTCGGCAGGCTGCGGAAGGGGTGACCGCCGATCGTCACATGGCCGGAGGTCGGCTGATCCAGGCCCAGGATCATGCGCATGGTGGTGGACTTGCCCGACCCGTTGGGACCCAGGAATCCGGTGACGGCGCCGGGCCGCACCTGGAAGGAAAGGTTGTGCACGGCCGTCTTCGCGCCGTAGCGCTTGGTCAGGCCGACTGCCTCGATCATGCTCCAGCCCCATCGACTCACATCTGTCGTCGGGGCCCAGGCCGTCCGGCCGCACGCCCCCGTAAGAGTTAGGAGGATATCCAGGCATTGACGGTTCCGGCCAAGCCGTTGCGGTTGCGCGTCGGTCCGGCCGAAGCGGACGGAAGGCTTCCGGGCAGCTCACGGGCGCCGCCCGCCGACGCCGCCGAGGTGGCCGTTACGCGTCCCGCCTCTTCAGTACGACGTAGCCGCCGATCAGCGCGGCGGCCACCCAGGCGACCAGAATCCCGAGCCCGCCCCACGGCCCGTACGGGGCCGGGTTGCTGTTCATCGCGTCGGGGACCACCTGCATGATCTTGGAGCCGGCCTGGTCGGGGAAGTAGCGGGCGACCTTCTTCGCCCCCGGCACCGCCGACAGGATCTGGGAGACCAGGAAGAAGAACGGCATCAGGATGCCGAGCGACAGCATGGAGCTGCGCAGCATCGTCGCCACGCCCATCGAGAAGATCCCGATCAGCCCCATGTAGATGCCACCGCCGACGACCGCGCGCAGCACGTTGTCCGCGCCGATGTCCGTGTGGTGGTCGCCGAGCAGGGCCTGCCCGAGGAAGAACGAGACGAAGCTGGTCGCGAGGCCCACCACCAGGGCCAGCGCCCCGGCCACCGCGATCTTGCTGAACAGGAACGCACCGCGCTGGGGCACCGCCGCCAGCGAGGTGCGGATCATGCCGGAGCTGTACTCCGTACCGACCACCAGCACCCCGAAGACGACCATGGCGAGCTGACCGAGGACCATGCCGGAGAAGCTGATCAGCGTCGGGTCGAAGGTGACTCTCTCCGCCACCGGCAGGTCGTCGAACTGGGAGTTCATCAGGGCGCAGAGCGCCGCGCTCACCGCGACGGTGACGGCGAACGCGGAGATCAGCGTCCAGACGGTCGAGGAGACCGTACGGATCTTGGTCCACTCGGAGGTCAGGACCGCGGGTACCGATGCCATCGTCGTCACACCTCCTTGCCGCTGCCGGCGGCGGGGCCACCGGTCCGCTGGTTCCACTGTTCGCCCCATTGCGGGCCCGTCGGCGGTGGGGCCGCGGCGTGGTCGGAGTGCGCGTGGTACTCCACGGAGTCCGCGGTCATCTGCATGAACGCCTCCTCCAGGGAGGCCCGCTGGGCACTCAGCTCGTGCAGCACGATCTGGTGCTGCGCGGCGAGCTCGCCCAGCGCCTCGGTCGTGGCGCCGTCGATCTCCAGCGTGCCGCCCCCGGTCTCGACCACGATCAGCCCCGCCTCGTGCAGCACGTCGCGCAGCCGCTCCTGCTGCGGCGAGCGCAGCCGTACGTAACTGCGGGAGTTCTGGTGGATGAAGTCGGCCATCGAGGTGTCGGCGAGCAGCTTGCCCTGACCGATCACGATCAAATGGTCCGCGGTGAGCGCCATTTCGCTCATCAGGTGCGAGGAGACGAAGATCGTCCGGCCCTCCGCGGCGAGCGCCTTCATCAGATTGCGGATCCAGTGAATGCCCTCGGGGTCCAGGCCGTTGACCGGTTCGTCGAAGAGCAGCACCTGCGGGTCGCCGAGCAGCGCGGCCGCGATGCCGAGCCGCTGGCCCATGCCGAGCGAGAACCCCTTGGACTTCTTCTTCGCCACCGCGGTCAGACCCACGGTGTCCAGCACCTCCGCCACCCGGCTCTCCGGGATGCGGTTGCTCTGCGCGAGACAGAGCAGATTGTTGTACGCGCTGCGTCCGCCGTGCATCGACTTGGCGTCCAGCAGCGCCCCGATGTACTTCAGGGGTTCTTCCAGGTCGCGGTAGTGCTTGCCGTCGATGCGCACCGAACCGCTGGTCGGGTTGTCCAGATCGAGCATCATCCGCATCGTGGTGGACTTGCCCGCCCCGTTGGGCCCCAGAAAACCCGTCACCATTCCGGGCCTCACGCGGCAGGACAGCCGGTCGACGGCAACCTTGTTGCCGAAGCGCTTGGTGAGGCCATCGAGCTCGATCATGCGTTCACGCTAGAACGGCCGCGCGCCCGGCGCCACCACAAGGGCGGAACCGGGCGCGCAAGGGGTACAGCTGCAGTACTCGGGGGTCAGCGGCCCTGCTGAGCCGGGACACCACGGGTGACCGGCTCGTCGTCGGCGGGGGCGCCGGCCGCGGCGACCGCGGCACCGGTCAGCGTGGCCAGCATCTCGCGGACGTTGGTCAGCTGGGCGTTGATCGAGTCGCGGCGGTTGGTGAGCGCCGCCAGCTCGCGCTCCGATTCGCTGCGGATCCGGTCGGCCTTGGCGTTCGCGTCGGCCACGATGTCCTCGGACTGGCGCTGCGCGGTCTCCACCGTCTGACGGGCCCGGCGCTCGGCGTCCGTACGGAGCTTCTCGGCCTCCAGGCGGAGCTGCTCGGCGCGGTGCTCGATCTCGGCGAGGCGCTTCTCGGCCTTGGCCTGACGGGACGCGAGGTCGCGCTCCGACTGGTCGCGGCGCTTGGCCAGGTTGGTCTCGAAGTCCGCGGCGGCCTGGGCGGCCTTGGCGCGGGTCTCCTCGAAGAGGGCGTCCGCCTCTTCGCGCTTCTGCGCGGCGTCCTTCTGGGCCTCCGTACGCAGCGAGCCGGCCTCACCCTTGGCCTTCTCGACGATGCGGACGCCCTCGTCCTCGGCCTTCGCCTTGCGCTCGGCGGCGAACGTCTCGGCGTCGTTGCGCACCTGCTGGGCGGCCGACTCGGCGAGCTCACGGTGCTGCTCGGCGGCGCGACGGGCCTCCTCGCGCAGGTCCTTCGCCTCCTCCTCGGCCAGGCGGAGGATCTTCTCGACGCGGGCGCCGAGTCCGGCGTACGACGGCTCCGCGTCGTTCACCTGGGCCTGGGCGTTCTGCGTTTCGAGGTGCAGCTCCTCGATGCGCTTTTCCAGCGAAGTGATGCGGGTCAGGGCACTATCACGGTCGGCGACGAGCTTGGTAATGCGGTCATCCACCTGACCGCGGTCGTATCCACGTCGCACGAGCTCGAAGCCGAAGGGGGAGGAAGGGTCGCTCATGGGGTTCCTGTCGAATGAGACCGGTGAGGTGTTAGGGGGAATCCTAGGGGCCGGAACGGCGTGTCACCGAGCGGATGCGCTTTTGATCTGGAGAATGACACCTCTTTTGAGTGGCTGAGCCCCGTAACCCTTGCCACTCGGAGGGTTGAACGTTCCTGACGGAGCATGGGAGAAGGCAAGGTGACTATCCCTCGGACGACTTGCCACTCGATCGAGTGCCCGCCGAGGCGCCGGCCTTGACGCCACCGGTGGAACCGCCCGCGCCCTTCCCGCCGCCTGACGGCGTCTCGAAGGACTCCAACGCCTCCAGCACGTCCTGGACACGGGAGATCTCGGTGTTGATGTCCTCGCGCCGGCGCACCAGCAGATCCAGCTCGCGCTTGCCCTCGTCCACCGTACGCTTCGCCTCGGCCTCGGCGTCGGCCCGCAGCTTCTCGGCCTCGCGGACCAGTGTGGCCTTCTTCTGCTCGGCCTCCTTCAGCAGCGACTCGGCCCGCTTCACCGCGGCGATCCGGACCTTGCTCGCCTCCGAATTGGCGTCCGCCAGCAGCTCCTTGGCCTTGGCCGCCGCGTCGTCGCGCTGTTCCGTCGCCGCCTTCATCAGGTTGTCGACGCGCTCGCCCGCCGTCTTCATCTGCTCGGACGTCTCCCGGCGGGCGCGGTCGTGCAGCTCCTCGATCTCGCCCTCGATCCGGGCCCGCAGCTCCTCGGCCCGCTCCCGGATCGCGGTGGAGTCCCGGCGCGCGCCGACCAGCAGCTCGTCCGCGTCCGTACGGGCCCGCTCCACCAGGGAGTTGCCCTCGACCGTGGCCTCCGAGGTGATCCGCACGGCTTCCTTGCGGGCCGCGCCGACCATCGTGTCGGCCTGCTTCTCCGCCTCGGTGGCGGCGCGCAGCGCCTCCTCCTGGGCCTTGTTGACGAGCTGATCGGCCTGCTCCGCGGCATCGGCGCGGCGCTTCGCCGCGGCCTCCCGGGCCTCGTCGAGCAGCCGGTCCGCCTCCTGGCGGGCCTCCGCACGCATCTGCTCGGCCGCCGACTCCGCCTCCGCGCGCAGCCGCTCCGCCTCCTCGCGGGTGCGGGCCGCGTGCTCCTGCGCCGAGCCGACGGTGGCCGCCGCCTCCGCGCGCATCCGCTCCGCCTCGCCCGCGGCCTCGTCCGACAGCCGGGCCGCCTGCTGCTTCGCCTCGTCGACCAGCGTGGTGGCCCGCTGCGTCGCCTCTTCCACGAGGCCGGTGGCCTGCTGCGTCGCCTCTTCCACGAGGCCGGTGGCCTGCTGCGTCGCCTCTTCCACGAGGCCGGTGGCCTGCTGCGTCGCCTCTTCCACGAGCGTGGTGGCCCGCTGCGTCGACTCCGTGCCGATCCGCTCGGCCTCGCTCGTGGCCTCGCCCACCAGCCGGTCGGCCTGGGCCGCCGCGTCGGAACGCATCCGGTTGGCGTCCTCGCGGGCCTCGGCACGGCTGCGCGAGGCGTCCTGCTCGGCCGAGGCCAGCGCGTCGGAGGCCTCGGTACGCATCCGCTGGCTGTACTCGGCGGTGTCCGCCCGCAACCGCTCCGACTCGGCGATCGCGTCCGCGACGGTCCGCTCGGCCATCGCCTTCGCGGCCTCGGACTCCTCCTGCGCCTCCCGGCGGATCCGGGACGCGTCCTCGCCGGCCCGCTCCCGCTCCGCGTGCGCGTCGGTGCGGACCCGGTCCGCCTCCTCCTGCGCCTCGGACTTCGTCCGCTCCGCGACATGCTCGGCGGTCGAGCGCAGCCCGGCGATCTCCGCCTCGGCCTGCTCCTGCAGCCCGCTGACCGAATCCCGCACCTGCTGGGCGGTCTGCTCGGCCGCGGAGACCAGCTCGGTCGCCCGGCTGTCCGCCTCCTCGACCAGGCGCTGCGCCTCGGCCTGCGCCTGCTCGACCCGCTTGCGGGCGGAGGCGAGCAACTCCTCGCTCTGCTCGCGGGCCCGCTCGCGCTCCTGGTTCGCCTCGGTGCGCGCCGCGTCGAGGGTCTCCTCGGCCTCCCGGCGGCGCCGGTTGGCCTCCTCCTGGGCGGCGGCCAGCGCCTCGGCGGCCTCCGCGCCCACCCGCTCCGCGGCGGCGGCGGCCTCGGACCGCACCCGGTCGGCGCTCTCCTGCGCCTCGGACTTCAGTCGCTCCGCCTCGGCGGCCGCCTCGGAACGCAGCCGTACGGCGACGGCCTCGCCCTCCGCACGCGACTGCGACGCGTCCGCAACGGCCTCGTCGCGCAGCCGCTCCGCCTCGGTCTCCGCCTGCTCCCGCAGCGTCCGGATCCGCTCGGCGGCCTCCGCGCGCAGCCGCTCGGACTCCTCGTTCGTCTCGCGCCGGATGCGCTCCGCCTCGGCGCGCGCGTCGCCCAGCGCCTGCTCGGCGCCGGCGACCCGGGTCTCGGCCTCGGTGTGCAGCCGGGTCAGCTCCTCGGCCGCCTCCGCCTGCCGGGCCGCGACCGCGCGCTCGGTCTCCTCGCGCAGCTCCGCCGCCGCCTGCTCGGCCGCGGTGGTGGTCGAAGCGGCCTGCTCCTCGGACTCGGTGCGCAGCTGCTCGGCCTCGGCGCGGGCCCGCTCCAGGGCCTCCTCGGCCTGCTTGCGCAGTGCGCCGGCCCGCTCGGCCGCCTCGCCGCGGACCCGCTCGCTCTCGGTGGACGCGGTGGACCGCAGCTCCTCCGCGTCCCCCTTCGCCTTGGCCAGCAGCTCCTCGGCGGTCTTCGCGCCCTCCTCGATCTGCTGGACCGCCTCGCGACGGGCCTCGCCGCGGATCCGCTCGCCCTCGGCGACCGCCTCGGAGCGCAGCTGCTCGGCCTCGCCGCGCAGCCGACGCGCCTCCTCCTGGAGCTCGACCGTCTTGGCCCGGTACTCCTCGGTGTCGTCCTTGGCCGCGCCCTTGAGCTGGTCGGCCTGCTCGGCGGCCTCGCCGCGCAGCCGGTCCGCCTCGGCCTCCGCCTCGCGGCGGATCCGGTCGGCCTCCTCGCTCGCCGCCCTGGTGGTGGACCGCGCGTCCTCGGACGCCTTGGTCAGCACCTCCTCGGCGCTCCTGGCGGCCTTGGCGAGCTGCGCCGCGGTGTCCTCGGCGGCGGCCGTGCGGGCCTTCTCGGACGCCTCGGACTTCAGCCGGTCCGCCTCGGCGCGGGCGTCGGCGAGCGCCTGCTCGGCCTCCGTCTTGAGCGTCTCGGCGTCCTTGGTGGCCTCGCCGACCAGCCGGGCGATCTCCGACTTGGCCGTACGGGTGCGCTGCTCGTTCTGCGACTCGGCGGCGGCCAGCCGCTTGACGGCGGCCTCCTTCGCCTCGGCGGTGACCTTCTCGGCCTCCAGCCGGGCCTCGCGCAGCTGGGTCTCGGCCTCCTGCATGCGCTGCTCGGCGGCCCGGTTCAGCTCGGCGGTCCGCTGCCGGGTCTGCTCGGTCTCGGCCGTCGTCGACGTACGCAGCTGCTCGGCGTGGCTGGTGGCCTCCTGCGCCTGGCCGGCAGCGGCGTCCAGCAGCCGTTCGGCGTCCTTGCGGGCGCGCAGCAGGATCGCCTCGGCCTCGGTCCGGGCCGTCTCCGCCTCGGAACCGAGCCGCTGCCGGGTCTCGTCCGCCAGCCGGCTCGCCTCGGCGCGCGCGGCCGACAGGGACTGCTCGGCCTCGGCCCGGGACTCCTCCAGCAGCCGACGGGCCTGGGACTCCGTCCTGGCCCTCAGCTGCTCGGCCCAGGCGACGTTCTCGTTGACGTGGGACTCGACGGTCTGGCGGCGCTCGGCCAGCTCCTGGTCGAGCCGCTGGCGCCGCTGCACCGCCTCGTTGTGCAGCTCGGCCTGGAGCCTCGCCTGGTGCTCGGCGTGCTCCTGGAGGATCCGCTGTGTCTGCGCGCGGGCGTCGCGGAGCTCCCGCTCGGCGTCGGTCCGCAGCTGATCCGCCTGGATCTGGGCGTTGCGGAGCAACTGCTCGGCCTGGTAGCCGATGTCCGCGCTGTCGTACGCGGGACGGGTCGCGAGATTGCGCCGAGCCTCGTGCAGCTTGGCGCGCAAGACCTCGACCTGGTAACCGAGGTCCTCGGCGTGCTGGACGGCCTTCTCCCGGTCGGTCTTCAGCCGGTCCATCTCGGCTTCGAACCGCGAGAGATGGTCGTCTTCAGCTCGGTGGCTCTCCTGGCGTTCGTAGCCCCGCACTGCGCGGTCCCATCCGTCCCGTGGTCGCAACTCTCCAACGAGTACCGTTCACCGGTGAACGGTCCCCCGGGGAATGGTGACAGATCATCGGCTGGGGACGCGGCGCGGCCCCGACCCGGCCCCGGCCCGGAACAGCCCACTCTACCGGGCCGGGAATCCGGAGGTCAGTGCTCCGCTGCGGACGTGACCAGTTCGGTGAGGACGCCGTGGCAGTCCTTGGGGTGCAGGAAGGTGATCCGGGATCCCATCGAACCCGTCCTGGGCTCCTCGTACAGCACCCTGACGCCCTTCTCCCGGATGTCCGCGGAATCCGCGTCGACGTCCGCGGTGCCGAAGGCGATGTGGTGGACGCCTTCCCCGTTCTTCGCCAGCCACTTGCCCACGGCCGAGTCCTCCCGGGTCGGCTCCAGGAGCTGGAGGTAGGAAGCACCGCCGTCGGACGTATCGTTGATCTTGAGCATGGCCTCCCGTACGCCCTGCTCCTCGTTGATCTCGGAATGGAACACCTCGAACCCGTAGGTCGAGCGGTAGAACTCGACGGTCTTGTCGAGGTCGAAACAGGCGATCCCGATGTGATCGATTCGCGTCAGCATGGAACCAGTGCAGCGCCACACGGATGGTTACGCAACGTGCGCGCCGTCACACCCGCTGCCGGATGACGGGCGAGGTACCGCTCAGTACATTCAAGTAAACCCTCGTTCACTCCTCATCCCAAGGGGCGCCCCTCATGTCTGGAACGACCGGTACCACCTCAGTGATCGTCGCGGGCGCGCGTACGCCCATGGGCCGCCTCCTCGGCTCGCTGAAGAGCTTCTCCGGCGCCGACCTCGGCGGTTTCGCCATCAAGGCCGCGCTGGACCGGGCCGGCATCGGCGGCGACCAGGTCGAGTACGTGATCATGGGCCAGGTGCTCCAGGCCGGTGCGGGCCAGATGCCGGCCCGCCAGGCCGCCGTCAAGGCGGGCATCCCGATGAACGTTCCCGCGCTCACCGTGAACAAGGTGTGCCTGTCCGGGCTCGACGCGATCGCGCTGGCCGACCAGCTGATCCGCGCCGGTGAGTTCGACGTCGTCGTGGCCGGCGGCCAGGAGTCCATGACCAACGCCCCGCACCTGCTCCCCAAGTCCCGCGAGGGCCACAAGTACGGTGCGATCGAGATGCTCGACTCCATGGCGTACGACGGTCTGACCGACGCCTACGAGAACATCCCGATGGGCGAGTCCACCGAGAAGCACAACGCCCGCCTCGGCCTGAGCCGGGCCGACCAGGACGAGATCGGCGCCCTCTCGCACCAGCGCGCCGCCGCGGCCCAGAAGAACGGCCTCTTCGAGGCCGAGATCACCCCGGTCGAGATCCCGCAGCGCAAGGGCGACCCGGTTCTCTTCGCCAAGGACGAGGGCATCCGCCCGGAGACCACCGTGGAGTCGCTCGGCAAGCTGCGCCCCGCGTTCGCCAAGGACGGCACGATCACCGCCGGCACCTCCTCGCAGATCTCCGACGGCGCAGCCGCGGTCGTCGTCATGAGCAAGGCCAAGGCCGAGGAGCTGGGCCTGGACTGGATCGCCGAGATCGGCGCCCACGGCAATGTGGCGGGCCCGGACAACTCGCTCCAGTCGCAGCCGTCCAACGCCATCAAGCACGCCCTCAAGAAGGAGGGCCTGGAAGCGGGCGACCTCGACCTGATCGAGATCAACGAGGCGTTCGCCGCCGTCGCCGTCCAGTCGATGAAGGACCTCGGCGTCACCCCGGACAAGGTCAACGTCAACGGCGGTGCCATCGCGCTCGGCCACCCCATCGGCATGTCCGGCGCCCGCGTGGTGCTGCACCTGGCGCTGGAGCTGAAGCGCCGCGGCGGCGGCACCGGTGCGGCGGCGCTGTGCGGTGGCGGCGGTCAGGGCGACGCACTGATCATCCGGGTTCCGGGCAAGTAGTACGCGGTACAGGTAGAGCACGCAGCGAGTGAACGGAGCGGTGATGGTGGACGTCCCCACCCTGGTCGAGCAGGCACGTGCGGGCCGGCCGCGGGCCGTGGCCCGGCTCATCTCCCTGGTGGAGGGGGCGTCGCCGCAGCTGCGCGAGGTGATGGCGGCCCTGGCGCCGCTGACCGGCAACGCGTACGTCGTCGGCCTCACCGGCTCGCCCGGTGTCGGCAAGTCGACATCGACGTCCGCGCTGGTCACGGCGTACCGGAAGGCCGGCAAACGGGTCGGCGTCCTCGCCGTCGACCCGTCCTCGCCGTTCTCCGGCGGGGCGCTCCTCGGCGACCGGGTCCGGATGTCGGAGCACGCCTCCGACCCGGGCGTCTACATCCGCTCCATGGCCACCCGCGGCCATCTGGGCGGCCTCGCCTGGTCGGCACCGCAGGCGATCCGGGTGCTGGACGCGGCGGGCTGCGAGGTCATCCTCGTGGAGACGGTCGGCGTCGGCCAGTCGGAGGTGGAGATCGCCTCCCAGGCCGACACCTCCGTCGTCCTGCTGGCACCCGGCATGGGCGACGGCATCCAGGCGGCGAAGGCCGGAATCCTGGAGATCGGCGACGTGTACGTCGTCAACAAGGCGGACCGGGACGGCGCGGACGCCACCGCGCGCGAGCTCAACCACATGCTGGGCCTCGGCGAATCGCGGGGCCCCGGCGACTGGCGGCCGCCGATCGTGAAGACGGTCGCCGCCCGGGGCGAGGGCATCGACGAGGTCGTCGAGGCGCTGGAGAAGCACCGGGCGTGGATGGAGGAGCACGGAGTGCTCGCCGAGCGGCGCACGGCACGGGCGTCCCGCGAGGTCGAGACCATCGCCGTGACCCGGCTGCGCGAGCGCATCGGCGACCTGCACGGCGACCGCCACCTCGGCGCGCTCGCCGAACGCATCGTGGCGGGCAGCCTCGATCCGTACGCGGCGGCCGACGAACTGGTGGCGGGGCTCACCGGCGAGGGGTGATCCGTAGGGACGGAGTACGGACGGGCGGGTCCGGGGCGGCGTGCGGGCCGCTTCCGGACCCGCCCTCCTGTCCCTCCCGTCCGTCCCTCCCGTCATCCCGCCCGACGCTGCGGCGGATGACGTGTCCGTGGCAGGATTACCGCCGGATACGGGCGCGGGACGCCCGTCGATCCATGCGTAGCGACGGGGGGAGTGGCGCATGTTGGGTCCGCTGCGGGAGGACTCGCCGAGACGGATCGGTCCGTACGGGATACGGGCCAGACTCGGCGCGGGCGGCATGGGAGAGGTCTTCCTCGGCGTCCACGACGGCGGCGGGGACCCGGTCGCCGTCAAGACCGTCCGCCGGGACGTGGCCAAGGACGCCGGTTTCCGCAGTCGCTTCCGCCGGGAGATCACCGTCGCCCGGGCCGTCGCCGGACCCCATCTCGCCCTGCTGCTCGACGGGGACGCCGACGCCGAGGTGCCCTGGCTCGCCACCGGATACGTGGCGGGGCCGACCCTGTCCGCCGCGGTACGCCGGGCGGGCGCCATGGACGAGGCCGAGGTGCGGATGCTCGGCGCCGGACTCGCCCGCGCCCTGGCGGCCGTCCACGCGGCGGGGATCCTCCACCGCGATGTGAAGCCCGGCAACGTGATGCTCGCGGCGGACGGCCCGAGCCTGATCGACTTCGGGATCGCCCGCGACTCCGGCGCGACCCCGCTCACCACCACCAGCCGCATGGTCGGCAGCCCGGCCTTCATGTCCCCGGAGCACGTGGCGGGCAGCGGACGCGTCGTGCCCGCCTCGGACGTCTTCTGCCTGGCCTCCGTGCTCTGTTACGCGGCCACCGGACGCGACCCCTTCGGTGACGGCCCGGTCGCCGCCGTGCTCTACCGGGTCAAGTACGTCGAGGCCGATCTCGACGACGTGCCGGACGCGTTGCGGGCGGTACTGGAACGCTGCCTGGTGGAGGACCCGGCCGCCCGCCCGGCCGCCGCCGAACTCGCGGAGCTGCTCGACCCCGGCGCGGCTGCCCGGTGGCCGGACCCGGTGGCGCAGCACATCGCCGAGCACGGGCGCGAGTTGGCCCGGGTCGTGGCGCTGGGCGGCCCGCTGCTGCCGGGGTACACCCCCACCGAGATGGCCGCCGCGAGCACCCCGAACCTCCATCACCTGCCCACCCAGGGCCCCGGCCCGACCCCGCCCGTCGCCCCCGACCCGCACAGCGCCCCCACCCAGGGCCCCGGCCTCGCCCCGCCTGCCCCTCCGGGCACCACCCAGGCCCCGCCCCCGCGCCGCTCCCGTCGCACCCTGGCCGTCGCGCTCGCCGCGCTGATCGTGCTGGGCGCGGCGACGGGCGGGATCCTGGCCTGGCGCGACAAGAGCGGCACGCCCGGCGGGACGGCCGGGGGCGGCGGTCCGTCCCAGGGCGGTGGTCCGGCCGAGGGCGTCGGGATCGTGGCGGGGGTGGACGAGAACGGCGGGCCGGACGCCTCGGGCACGGTCCCGTACGGCCGCGATGTCCGCCCGGCGGGGTGGAAGAAGTCCTGGAAGGGGAAGTTCACCGGGTCACCGATCGGCTGCGCCGCGGGCCGGGACGTGGTGGTCTGCCGGAAGACGGACGGCACGTACGAGGCGCTGTCGGCGGCGGACGGGCACCGGATGTGGACGCTGGACACGGGGGAGACGTCGAAGGTCGCGGGCTGGGGGCCGACCGGCCAGTTCTTCATGCCGGCCAACGCCACCCGCCCCCAGGTGTACGACGACACCGTGCTGCTCGCCGCAGGCCGCCGGCTGCACGCCCTGGACGCCCGCACGGGCAAGGTCCGCTGGGAGGCCCGGTCCGGTGGCGCGCACAACCTGAAGAGTGCCCCGCTGGTCGTCGGCGATCTGGTCTTCGCCGCCACCACCTGGTCGCCCGAGGGGGCGGAGCTTGCCGCGCACGACATGAAGACCGGCACCGAGAAGTGGCGCGAGCCGCTGGCGTCGGAGGGCATCTCCCGGGGCCAGCGGGGCAACTTCTGGCCGGTCGCCACCGACGGCGAGGTGGTCTACGCGGACGGCGAGGACGGGCCGAAGGCCTTCCGGCCGAAGGACGGCGCGCTGCTGGGCTCCACGGGCGACTGCGGAGGCCTCCGGCTGCGGGGCGAATTCGCCTACTGCTCCAGCTACACCTCCAACAACAGCGATTCGGGTTTCGGCACCGACATGAGCGTGCTGCGGCTCGACGCGGTGACGCTCAAGACTCGGGGGCAGGTGCCGGTGGACTCCTCGCTCGTCGCCGATGCGACCCCCATGGCGGTCGACGACCGGGTGATGATCCTCCGCCGGAGCAGCGAGAACACGTCGGACGTGCCCGACGAGCTCGTCGTCGTCGGCCGCGACAACGGCCGGACGCTCGGCAGGTTCCCGCTCGCCGCGGCGGCGGCGGAAGGCATGAGCAACCCCACCTCCGACGCGATGATCGTCGCCGACACCATGGTCTGGGCGGACAGCACGACGCTGTACACCGTCCCGATCCGCCCCGACGGCACGCTGGGCACGCTGGGCAGGACCCGGCTGGAGGGCGCCCCGGGCCCGAGCCCCACACCGGAGTACGACATGGCCGACGGCATCCAGCTGGACAAGGAACTGAACGACCCGCAGGTGCTGCCGGTCGGCGGCGTCGTGCATGTCGTGTACGACGACGGCACCACGCTCTCCGTACCGCTGCCCAGGTGAACGACGAACGACGAACCGCTGAGGGGACCGCGCAGTGATCGAGCCGCTTCCACCCGGCAGGGCACGGCTGATCGGCCCGTACCAGCTCCTCGGGCTGCTGGGCGCCGGCGGCATGGGTGAGGTGTATCTCGCCCGGCCCGCCGGTGCGCCGGACCCCCTCTCCGGGCTGGTCGCGCTGAAGACCCTACGCGCCGATCTCGACCTCGACGACGGCTTCCGGACCCGCTTCCGGCGTGAGATCGACGCGGCGGGCGCCGTGCGCAGCCCGCACACCGCGTCCCTCGTCGGCGGCGACTCGGGCGGCCGGCTGCCCTGGCTGGCGACCGAGTACGTCCCCGGCCCCTCGCTCGCCGAGGCGGTGATCCGGGGAGGGCCGATGCCCGAGCCGGTGGTGCGGGAGATGGGCGCCGGTCTGGCCCGCGCGCTCGCCGACATGCACGCGGTGCGCGTGCTCCACCGCGACCTCAAACCGGGCAACGTGCTGCTCGGCGCCGACGGGCCGAAGGTCATCGACTTCGGGATCGCCCAGGCCTTCGACGCCACCCAGCTGACCCGTACCGGTGTGGTCGTCGGCAGCCCCGGCTACATCTCGCCGGAGCACGTCAACGGCTCACGTGCGCTGGTACCCGCGTCGGACGTCTTCTGCCTCGGTGCGGTGCTCGCCTTCGCGGCGGCCGGCCGGGGCCCGTTCGACGACTCCGACATGGCCGCCGTGATCTTCCGGATCGCTCAGGGCGAGGCCGAACTCTCCCGCGTGCCACCGCAGTTGCGCGCGGTGATCGAGGAGTGCCTGCGCAGCGAGGCCGGGGCCCGGCCGACGCCGCAGCAGCTGGCCGAGATGCTGGTGCCGGGCCCGGCGACCCCAGGGGCCTTCCCCTGGACGGAAGCGGTGCGGGGGCAGCTCGCCGCGCACGCGGCGGCGGCGCGTGCCGCCGCGGAGGCGGCCGCCCCGGCCGCCGTCGCACCGCCGGCCCCGTCCGCGGCCCCGCACCCCGGCGGACCCGCCCTCGTCCCGACGCCGGTCGTGCCGGTGGCCGTACCGGTTGACCGCAAGGGCAACAAGGGGCTGTGGATCGCATTGGCGGCGGCGGCCACGGTGGTGTGCGTGGTGCTGGGCGCGGTGCTGCTGCCGGGACTCTTCGAGGGGGACGGCGGGAGCGACGACAACGCGGGCGGGAACGGTGGCGGCGCGGGGCCGACCGCTTCCGCCTCGGACGCCGCGCGGACGAAGGCGGGGCCCGCGGTCGTGCCGGGCGCGGACGCGGGCCACACGGGGGACTTCGGGGCGGCCGCCACCGACGTCTCCAGGAAGCCGGCGGGCTGGAAGGCGTGGAAGACCAAGGTCGAGAGCGGGCCGGTGGAGTGCGTCCTGGCGGACACGTCCCTGGTCTGCGGCGGCCCGCGGCGCATCACCGTGCTGGACGCCGCGAACGGCGAACGGCGCTGGCGGACCGAGCCGGGCGGGACGGACAGCGGACCGGCCTCGGTGGCCGCCGTCATCGGCACCACCGTCTACGCCTTCCAGGACGGCGCCCTGGTGGCGCTCGGCCTGGACGACGGGGCGCGGAAGTGGCGGGAGCCGCTGCCCGAGGGCACACAGGTGACCGACTCGGTCCAGTCGGACGGAGTCCTGTACTACGCCACGAGGGCCACCGGCACGGGCACGTCCCGGCTCCTCGCCCACCAGCTCACCGGCAAGCAGACCCGCAAGTGGGACAAGCCCTGGGACGACCCGGCCGACGAGCCGGAACTGTCCTTCGCGGACGGCCGGCTCGTCGCGGTCGGAGACGGCGTCACCGTCCTCAAGGGCGCGGACGGCGCACGGCTGGCAGCCGTCGGTGCCGGTGACATCACCTGCCGTACGCCGGTCCTGAAGGGCAAGGAACTCCTCTGCGCGGGCTCGAACGGCCTGACGGTCGTCGATGTGACGGCCCCGCAGAACCGCCGCACGCTCGCCGACGGCCTGGACATCGCCTACCGGCCCGTCGTGTCGAGGGACGGCAAGGTCGTGGTGAGCGGCCGGTACCGGGTGTACGCGTTCGGCCTGGCCGACGGGAAGCAGTACTGGGCGTCCTACGACGGCGGCGAGACGATGGGCGACGGGGGCGGGCTGGCCGTGGCCGGCGACATGGCCGTTGTCGTGGAGGACGAGAACATCGTCGCGTTCGCCATGGACTCCGATGGAGAGGCGCAGGACGCGGGCTCACGCCTCCCCTCGGAGTGGCCGGACGAGAAGCAGGACCCGGCGTCGGTCTCGTACGTCGCCCGGGGCGACGCGATGTTCCTGAGCTTCGACGACGGGACGGCCATCTCCATCTACATGCCCTGAGGGCTACGGCCCACGGGACAGCCCTCAGTCGTCGTCGCCGTCACGGTCGCTGTCGTGGCCGTCGTCCGACCGGTCCGCCGTCACCTTGCCCGTCTTCGCGTCGATGTCCAGCTCGTGCTGCTTGCCGTCCTTGCCCCGGACGTCGACCTCCCAGTGCGGCGCCTTGCCGCTCCGGCCGCCGTCGTCGTCCAGGCCGACCGAGGTCACGGTCCCGGGGTTCGCCTTCAGTGCGGCGTCGAGCGCCGAGTCCAGGGACACTGCGGCGGACCGGGGCGCGTGCCGGTCGCGGTCGTCGCCGTGGTCGTCGTCATCGTCGGAGGTGTGCTCGGCGAGCACCTTGCCGTTGCCCGCGTCCACCGTCACGTCGTGCCAGACCTTGTCGGCGCCGTACACGTCGAGCTCCCAGACGAGCCCGCCGTCCTCGTCGTCCAGCTCGGCCTCGGTGACCGTGCCGGGGACGGCCTTGAGGGCGGCCGCGACCGCGTCCTTCACGTCCACCCGGGCGGTGCCGTCGCTCGCCACGCTGCTGCTGACCTCGCGGTCGTGGCTGTCGTCGTCCGCGAAGGCGACCGCGGTGGCGGCTCCGCCGCCGACGAGCACGGCCGCGGTGACGGCGGCGATGACGATCTTGCGCTTCATGAGGGTTCCTCCCCGATCGGGTGGCCGGTTTCGATGAGGACCACAGTGCCGGGGTGATGCTGAACGCAGCCTGAAGCCACCTGAAGCCGTCTTCAGGTTCGGTTTGCGACCCTGTGCGTATGCGCCTGTTGATCGTGGAGGACGAGAAGCGGCTCGCGACGGCCCTGGCCGCGGGGCTCACCGCCGAGGGCTTCGCCGTGGACGTCGTGCACGACGGCCTCGAAGGGCTGCACCGGGCCGCCGAAGGGGCGTACGACCTCATCGTCCTCGACATCATGCTGCCGGGGATGAACGGCTACCGGGTCTGCGCCGCCCTGCGCACCGCCGGGCACGAGACGCCCATCCTGATGCTGACGGCGAAGGACGGGGAGTACGACGAGGCGGAGGGCCTCGACACCGGGGCCGACGACTATCTGACCAAGCCCTTCTCGTACGTCGTGCTGGTGGCGCGGATCCGGGCGCTGCTGCGGCGCCGGGGCGGCGGTTCCGGCTCGCCGGTGGTAGCCGTCGGCGCCCTGCGCATGGACACCGCCGCCCGCCGCGTCCACCTCGGCGACGCCGAGATCACCCTCACCACCAAGGAGTTCGCGGTGCTGGAACAGCTCGCGCTGCGGGCCGGGCAGGTGGTGAGCAAGGCGGACATCCTCGAACACGTCTGGGACTTCGCCTACGACGGCGACCCGAACATCGTCGAGGTGTACGTGAGCACACTGCGGCGCAAGCTCGGCCCGGCCGCCATCCGCACGGTGCGCGGCGCCGGGTACCGGCTGGAGGCGCTGTGAGGTCGGTCCGGGCCAGGGCCGCGCTCGGCGCCACCGTGGTGGTCGCCCTCGCGCTGATCGGTGCCGGGCTCTCCGTGCTCCTCGTCCTTCGCGCCAACCTCACCGACCAGGCGGGGCTCCAGGCCGAGGTGGTGGCCCGGGAAGTGGCCGGGCAGCTCGCCCTCGACGTGCCGTACGACCGGCTG
Source organism: Streptomyces sp. NPDC001890 (assembly GCF_042891445.1). Taxonomy (NCBI): domain Bacteria; kingdom Bacillati; phylum Actinomycetota; class Actinomycetes; order Kitasatosporales; family Streptomycetaceae; genus Streptomyces; species Streptomyces sp. NPDC001890. Next base: position 974,882 of record NZ_JBIATE010000002.1, read on the forward strand.
GAGATGCGTGACGAGGAGGACCATCCGGTCCAGGTGACCGACGAGGACGGGCGGGTGGTCGCCGTCTCCAAGGACCTCCGGGCGATCTCCGGCACCGGCACGGACCGGGTCACACCCGTCCCGGCCCCGGCCGCCGGGGCATCCGGCAGCGGGAGCGACGACGACAACGGGGGCGACGACGCGAGCGATGACGACGACGGTCACGCCACCCCCGCCCCCGGCCGCGGCGAAGTCGACTCCGACGAACCGGACTTCAGCAACGGCACCGCGAACGTGGACGGCGAGAGCGCCGACTACCGTTTCGCGTCCGTGCGGGCGACGACCCCCGCCGGGGTGACGCTGACCGTGCACGCGGGCGCCCCGCTGGCCGCCGAGCAGGAGGCCGTGGGCACGGTGCGCGGCGCGATGCTGATCGGGCTGCCGCTCCTGCTGCTCGTCGTCGCCGGGGTGACCTGGCTGGTGACCCGGCGGGCACTGCGCCCGGTCGAGGGCATCCGGCGAGAGCTGGCCGCGATCACCGCGTCCGAGGACCTGAGCCGACGGGTGCCGGAGCCCGGCTCGCGCGACGAGGTCGCCCGGCTGGCCCGTACGACCAATGAGACGCTCACCGCGCTGGAGACATCCGTCGACCGGCAGCGGCGGTTCGTCGCGGACGCCTCGCACGAACTGCGCAGCCCGATCGCCTCGCTGCGCACCCAGCTGGAGGTGGGCGCGGCCCATCCGGAGCTGCTGGACCTGCCGGGCGCGGTCGCCGACACCGTACGGCTCCAGGCGCTGGCCGCCGATCTCCTGCTGCTGGCCAGGCTGGACGCGGGGGAGCGGCCGGGGCGTGCGGTGCTGGACCTGGGTGCGCTGGTCCGCGAGGAGGTCTCGCAGCGCATCGGGGACCGGATCGCGGTGACGGTGTCGGTGCCGGACTCCGGGCCGTTCGAAGTGGCCGGATCACGCGGGCAGTTGGCGCGGGTGATCGGCAATCTGCTGGACAACGCGGAGCGGCATGCGCGGAGCGCGGTGACCGTCTCGGTGCGGGCGGTGGAGCGGGGCGAGGTGGTCGTCGCGGTCACCGACGACGGGGCGGGCGTGGAGCCGGAGGAGCGCGAGCGGATCTTCGAACGTTTCGTGCGGCTCGACGACGCCCGCACCCGGGACGACGGCGGCGCGGGTCTCGGCCTGGCCATCGCCCGGGACGTCGCCCTCCGGCACGGGGGCCGGCTGACGGTCGACGGTGCGCGGGAGGGCGGCGCCCGGTTCGAGCTCAGGCTGCCCGGCGCCGGCTGACCGCCGCCCCACCGCTGGTCACGCCTTGCCGCTGTTCACGCCTTGCCGCGGCGTCCCCGCAGATGCTCCGCGATCGGGGTCAGCGCCGCGTGCAGGTCCGCCAGCGCCTCCGGCGTCAGCAGGTCGATGAAGTGCTTGCGGACCGACGCCACGTGGTGCGGCGCCACCTTGCGCATCGTCTCCGCGCCGTCCTCGGTCAGGACCGCGTACAGACCGCGCCGGTCGGACTCGCAGTTCTCCCTGCGGACCAGGCCGGCGTTCTCCATGCGGGTGATCTGGTGCGAGAGCCTGCTCTTGGACTGCAGCGTCGCGGTGGCGAGGTCACTCATCCGCATGCGCTGGTCGTCCGACTCCGAGAGGTTGACCAGGATCTCGTAGTCGTTGTTGGTCAGGCCGAACGGCTGGAGATCCTTCTCCAGTTGGTGCATCAGCAGCCTGCTGACGTCCAGGTGGGTGCGCCAGGCGCACTGCTCCGTGTCGTTCAGCCAGCGGGTGGCCGTCTCGGTCTCCATATATGGATTCTACCTAAGAAGTTGAAAGCCGGACGAAGTAGGGGGGTGTGACGGTCCGCACCGGTCCGGAGGTGGGTCCGACCGGGGGGTGCAGACGTTCGACATCACGCTCCGCAGCCTACCGTTCACAAACCGAAGCGGCGCTGGAGGTCCCCGAGCTGACCGGGCATACGGGGTGAGGCGCCAGGTTGACCGCCGCCGCCCGGAACCCCGGCCTGCCCCGGCACCGCGCCCGTCGGCTGTTCGGCCATCAGGATCTCGGTCGACTGGAGCAGCACCGTGCCCGCGCCGACGAACTCGAACTGGTGCTCCTCGCCCGAGGTGCCCCCGATCCCCGTCAGTGACCGCAGCCCGCCCATCACGCCCGTCATGTAGCCGTGGTCGTAGTGGTGGCACGGCGAGGGGCAGTCCGCCCAGCCCACCAGGGCCTGCGGGTCGACCCGCAGCGGCGGCTCCATGAAGACCACCGGTCCGTTGGAGGCGGCCACGAACTTCCCGGTACCGATCAGGGTCAGAAATCCCGGCACGATCGACTGCTTGAGTGCCAGCGACGGCTGGTAGGCCAGGAGATTGCCCGACCTGATCGTCAGGTTCCCCTCGTCCAGGTCGTAGGAGTTCACGTCGAAGGCCCGGTCCGCGAGCAGCATCTTGCCGCTGCCCTCGGCCACCACCCAGTCGCTCGCGTGCAGCGGTGAGTGGAAGCTCGTACGGATCAGCCGCTCGAAGCGGCCGTGACCGATGCCGTTGAAATCGATCCGCCCGTAGTAGGCGATCATCTTGCCCTTCTGCAGGAACCACTGGCTCCCCTTGAGCTCCACGCAGAAGGTGTACGCGTTGACGTTGTCGTCCGACGGCAGCGTCATCGGGTCGAAGACCACGGGCGTGCTCACAGCTTCTCCTCCGAGGCCTGTACGTACACCGCGCCACTGCCGCTCAGTTCCAGCTGGAACGCCTCGCCGGAGCCGCGCCCCACCATGTCGCGCCAGCCGAGCGCGGTCGAGAGTTTGTTCCGTACGTCGCCGTGGTGCGCGACGTACGCCTGCGGGTCCACATGGACGTCGCGGCCGGGAGTGATCGGCAGCTCGATCACCCCGCCGTGGGCCATCACCGCGACCGCGCCGTGGCCCTGGAGCGTGGTGGTGAACAGGCCCTGCCCGGTCACCTGGCCGCGCACCATGCCCATCACGCCGCCCTGCGAGCCCATGAACATGGTGCCCTGCTGGAGCGTCCCGTCGAAGGCGAGCAGCCGGTCGGCCTCCACGTACAGGGTGTCGCCGCTCAGGTCGATCACCTGGATGTGATGGCCGCCGTGCCCGAACATCACCGTTCCGCTGCCCTCGACCGTCATCAGCGGGGTCGCCTCGCCCGTCACCCGCCGGCCGATCATCGACATCACGCCGCCCTGGCCGCCCTGGATGTTCGGCGTGAACGACACCTCGCCGCGGTAGGCGAGCATCGCGCCCCGCTGGCTGTACATCTTCTGGCCGGGAACCACCGTCGCCTCGACCATCTTCGAATTGATCTCGCGGAACGGCATCAGACATCGCCCCCGATGGTGTTCCGCTCGCTCGGCTGGACGTAGACCACGCCCTCGCCCTCGAACCGGATCTGGAAGGACTCCCCGGAGCCCTCGCCGATCAGCGTCCGGAAGTTCACCCCGGACTGGAAGTGCTGCTGGAGCTTGCCCTGGTGGGCGACGTAGGCGCCCGGGTCGACGAACAGTGGGTACTGGGCCGAGACCCGCAGCGCCACCGCCGCGCCGTCCGACATGATCGCCACCTGGCCGGTGCCCTCGACGGTGGTGGTGAACAGGCCGTTGCCGCTCGCCCCGCCGCGCAGGCCGGTGAAGGTGGTGCCGGTGCGCATCCCGGCGTCGGCGCACAGCAGATTGCTCGCCTCGACGTAGAGCTTGTCCGCGTGCAGCGAGACGAGGTTGATCTCGCTCGCGCGGTCCGCGAAATAGCAGGTGCCCTGGCCGGTCACCTCCATCACGGACATCTGCTCGCCGGTCAGCCGCCGGGTCACCATGCCGCGCAGCCCGTCACCGCCGCCGGTCATCTTCTTGAACGTCATCCGGCCGTCGTAGGCGACCATCGAGCCGTTCTTCGCCTTGACGGCGTCACCGGCCAGGTCGACGGCGAGCGTTCTGCTGCCTTGAAGTCGGAACATTGCCACGGAGCGACGTTAACGCCACGCGGCCCGGCCCGGACAGGGCCCGGGACAGGATCCCCGGCCCCGGACCGCCCCTGATACGCATCCGGTACCGGACCCGTACGCAACCGGGACGTATCCCCGACGGCGATCCGGCCCCCGGCGCCGACCACCGTGCGCACCGATGCCACAATGGGGCGAGCTTGTGCCCCTATTCACAAGCTGTCACCGTCCTCCCACCGAAGGTGCCCTCGTGGACATCAAGACCGCTACCGCCCTGCACCGGCTGCGCCTCATCTCGATTCCCGAGGCGCTCTCCTTCCCGGCACTGATCATCTTCGGCTCGGTCCTGAGCCGGGTCTCCGACATCGACTTCCTGATGATGCCGCTCGGCATCCTGCACGGCGTGCTCTTCGTGATCTATGCCGTCCTGCTGCTCGACGTCTGGGCCAAGACCAAGTGGCCGCTGAAGCGCGTCGCGCTCTTCTTCCTGCTCGCGCTGCTGCCGTTCGGCGGGCTGTACGGCGACAAGCTGCTCAAGCGCTACGAGGCCGACGGTGCCATCGCCGCCCGTGCCCGCCGTGAAGGCGTGGTCAGCGCGTGATCGTCGCGTTCTCGGTCAGCCCGCTGGGCGTCGGTGAGGACGTCGGCGAGTACGTCGCCGACGCCGTCCGGGTCGTCCGCGAGTCCGGTCTGCCCAACCGCACGGACGCCATGTTCACCTCCGTGGAAGGTGAATGGGACGAGGTCATGGACGTCGTCAAGCGCGCCGTCGCCGCCGTCGAGGCCCGTGCCGGACGCGTCTCCCTCGTGCTCAAGGCCGACATCCGCCCCGGCGTCACCGACGGCCTGACCTCCAAGGTCGAGACGGTCGAGCGCTACCTCGCGGACTGACGCCCGGCCCGCGACGCCCCCCCCGTGACGAGCCCCCGGCCCCCGGCCCGGGGGCTCGCCTCATTCCGCCCGGCCGCGCTCCGGCACGGCCAGGGCGATCCCGAGCGGAGTCCGCTCGTACAGCACCTGATGGCCGTACCGGCGCGAAGTCAGCAGCCCCGCCGCACGCAGCACCGAAAGATGCTCCGACACGGAGGACACCGCGAGGCCCAGACGGTGCGCGAGCGCGCTCGGGCCGGCTGGTTCGTCGAGCGCGCACAGGACATCGGCCCGGCCGCGCCCCAGCAGCCGCGCGAGCGCCTGCGGGGTGCGGTCGGCGGGTTCCGTCCACAGCCCGCCGATGCCGCGTGCCGGGTAGACGATCGCGGGCTGCCACGGCGGTTCGAAGCCGCTGACGGCGTCCGGCCAGCAGAAGACGCTGGGGATCAGGACCAGCCCCTGCCCGCCCAGCACCCGGGTGTGCCTGCCGCGCGTCCCGATGATGGTGAGCGTCGAATCCGACCAGCTCAGCTGGGGGCTCAACTCGCCGAGCAGCCGCTCGAAGCCGACCGCGGCGAGCCGCCGCGAGTGGTAGGCGATGTCCGCCTCCAGCAGCGCGCGCAGCCGCGGCCAGTGCGGCTCGATCAGCACCCGCCAGGCCCGCTCCAGCAGATCGGCCAGATACCGGACGGTCCCGACCGGATCGGCGAGCATCGTCTGTCCGGTGGGGGAGCGCAGCAGTTCGGGCCGGTTGGCCAGTGACAGCGCGATGTCCCGGCGGGCGACCTCCGGATCGACGGACCGCACCCCGGCGATCTCCTCCTCGAAGGTGGTGACCGGACCGGGCGGTGGCGGGCTGAAGAAGTCGGGGTTGTGCCCGTGCCGTGCCATCAGCCGCCACAGCGGCCCGAGTTCGAGACCGTCGGCCGCGTCGCGGATCAGCCGGAGCCACGGCAGGTGGTACCCGTGCCGCTCGGGCTGGGCCAGGACGCGCACGGCCGCCTGGGTCTCGCCGAGCGGTGACAGCGCGAACCGGCAGCGCAGCAGATCGCCCCCGTCGAGGTGCAGCTGGAACGACATGCACGGCCCCCCGTGACTTTCGGTGTGGGCCGAAAGTCTACGGAGAGCTGCCGCAGGCCCTCAGGCTGCGACCATGCCGTCAGACACCGAAAACCCAGCGGTCCCTCCCTCCCCCGGGGCGACCGCCCCCGACGCTGCCGACGCCGGTACCTCCGGCGGCTACCGCGCCGTCTTCGCCGTCCGGGAGTTCCGGGCGGTCTTCGCCGCGCATCTGCTCTCCCTCCTCGGCGTCGTCGTCAGCGAGCTCGCCCTCACCGTCCTGGTGTACGGGCTCACCGGCTCGCCCCTGCTCGGCGCGCTCACCTTCGCGCTCGGCCTTCTCCCGTACCTGGTGGGAGGCACCCTCTTCGCCGCGGTCGCCGACCGCTACCCCGCCCGCCGGGTCCTCGTCACCTGCGATCTGATCTGTGCCGGCTGCGTCACCGTGATGGTGCTGCCGGGCACCCCGGTCGGCGGACTGCTCGCACTGCGCTGCCTGATCGCCGCCGTCTCGCCGGTCTTCACCGGGACGCGGATGGCCGCGCTCACGGACATCCTGGGCGAGGGCGAGCGCTACGTCCTCGGCCGCTCGCTGCTGCGGATCGTCTCGCAGAGCGCACTGCTCGCCGGCTTCGGGGCGGGTGGGGCGCTGCTCGCCGTGTTCTCGCCCCGGGGCGCGATCACGGTCACCGCGGTGACCTTCCTCTGCTCGGCTGCCCTGCTCCGCTTCGGCACCCGGGACCGGCCCGCCAGGTCCGACGGGGACCGTCGTGACGCCCTGCTCAAGGAATCGCTCGCCGGAGCCCGCGACCTGCTCGGGAACCGCAGGATCCGCGCGCTGATGCTGCTCTTCTGGGTGCCCCCGCTGTTCGTCGTCGCACCGGAGGCGCTGGCCGCCCCGTACGCGGACGAGATCGGGGCCGGCCCCGTCGCGCTGGGACTGCTGATGTGTGCGATGCCCGTCGGCCAGATCGTCGCCGAACTCTGCGTCGGCACGGCGCTCAGCTCCCGGCTGCGCGCCCTGGTCGTGCTGCCGGCCGCCGTCGCGGGACCGCTGCCCCTGGTGGTGTACGGACTGCGCCCGGACACGGTCGCGACCGCGCTCGCGCTGGTGCTCGCCGGGACGGGCGGGGCGTACGTCATCGGCCTCGACCAGTGGTTCGTCGAAGCCGTCCCGGAGGCGCTGCGCGGCAGGGCCATGACGCTGCTCACCGCCGGACTGATGACGCTCCAGGGGGTCGGTATGGCCCTTGCCGGGCTCGCCGCCGAGTTCTTCCCCGTGCACCAGGTGGTCGCCGGAGCCGGCGCGGTCGGCGCCCTCTGTCTGCTGCCGCTCGCCCTGGAGGTCAGGAGGACCGCCCCCGCCCACCGTATGGGGAATTCGGACCGAAGTTCGAGACAGGGCTGACCAGCATATGACCAGTGGGTAAGGTCGGTGCCGTGCCGAAGCCGCTCAGTCTCCCCTTCGATCCCATCGCCCGCGCCGACGAACTCTGGCAGCAGCGCTGGGGCCCCGTGCCCTCGATGGGGGCGATCACCTCGATCATGCGCGCCCAGCAGATCCTGCTCGCCGAGGTCGACGCGGTGGTCAAGCCGTACGGACTGACCTTCGCCCGCTACGAGGCGCTGGTGCTGCTCACCTTCTCCAAGGCCGGCGAGCTGCCGATGTCCAAGATCGGTGAGCGGCTCATGGTCCACCCCACCTCCGTCACCAACACCGTGGACCGGCTGGTGCGCTCCGGCCTGGTCGACAAGCGCCCCAACCCCAACGACGGCCGCGGAACGCTCGCCTCCATCACCGACAAGGGCCGCGAGGTCGTCGAGGCGGCGACCAGGGACCTGGTCGACATGGAGTTCGGGCTCGGGGTGTACGACGCCGAGGAGTGCGCGGAGATCTTCGCGATGCTGCGCCCGCTGCGGGTCGCCGCCCACGACTTCGAAGAGGCGTAGCGAAGGGCTCGGGCAAGTGGCGTAGCGGAGGAAACACGGGGCGTAGAACGGCGTTTCGAGAGCCCGGCCCGCTGCAAGATCGCCCCGGCCGTCCGGTTAGTCTCGATGCCATGAAACGCAGTGTGCTGACCCGGTACCGGGTGATGGCCTACGTCACCGCCGTCATGTTGCTGGTGCTCTGCACCTGCATGGTCTTCAAGTACGGATTCGACACGGGCGAGGGCCTGACGCTCGTCGTCTCCCAGATCCACGGTGTGCTCTACATCATCTACCTGATCTTCGCCTTCGACCTCGGCTCCAAGGCGAAGTGGCCGATGGGCAAGCTGCTCTGGGTGCTGATCTCCGGCACCATCCCGACGGCCGCGTTCTTCGTCGAGCGCAAGGTCGTCCGCGAGGTCGAGCCGCTGATCGCCGACGGCGCCCCCGTCACCGCCAAGGCCTGATCCGGCCGGAGCCCCGGACCCTTCGAACCGCCCCGTGCGAAGCACCGGGCGGTTTGCCATCGACATTTAGTAGGACGTCCTAGTAAATTCGATGGTATGGACGCTGACGCGATCGAGGAAGGCCGCCGCCGCTGGCAGGCCCGTTACGACAAGGCCCGCAAGCGTGACGCGGACTTCACCACACTCTCCGGGGATCCGGTGGAACCCGTGTACGGCCCCCGCCCCGGGGACACGTACGAGGGATTCGAGCGGATCGGCTGGCCCGGTGAGTACCCCTTCACCCGGGGGCTCTACCCGACCGGCTACCGGGGCCGGACCTGGACCATCCGCCAGTTCGCCGGCTTCGGCAACGCCGAGCAGACCAACGAGCGCTACAAGATGATCCTGGCCGCGGGCGGCGGCGGGCTCAGCGTCGCCTTCGACATGCCGACGCTGATGGGCCGCGACTCCGACGACCCCCGCTCGCTCGGCGAGGTCGGGCACTGCGGCGTGGCCATCGACTCCGCCGCCGACATGGAGGTCCTCTTCAAGGACATCCCGCTCGGCGACGTCACGACGTCGATGACGATCAGTGGCCCCGCCGTCCCGGTCTTCTGCATGTACCTGGTCGCCGCCGAGCGCCAGGGGGTCGACCCGGGCGTGCTCAACGGCACGCTCCAGACCGACATCTTCAAGGAGTACATCGCGCAGAAGGAGTGGCTCTTCCAGCCCGAGCCGCATCTGCGCCTCATCGGCGACCTGATGGAGCACTGCGCCCGCGACATCCCCGCCTACAAGCCGCTCTCCGTCTCCGGCTACCACATCCGCGAGGCCGGGGCGACGGCCGCGCAGGAGCTCGCGTACACCCTCGCCGACGGCTTCGGCTACGTGGAGCTCGGCCTCTCCCGCGGCCTGGACGTCGACACCTTCGCGCCCGGCCTCTCCTTCTTCTTCGACGCGCACCTCGACTTCTTCGAGGAGATCGCCAAGTTCCGCGCGGCCCGCCGGATCTGGGCCCGCTGGATGAAGGAGACGTACGGGGCGAAGACCGACAAGGCCCAGTGGCTCCGCTTCCACACCCAGACCGCCGGAGTCTCGCTCACCGCCCAGCAGCCGTACAACAACGTCGTACGGACGGCCGTCGAGGCGCTCTCGGCGGTGCTCGGCGGCACCAACTCGCTGCACACCAACGCCCTCGACGAGACCCTCGCGCTCCCCTCCGAGCAGGCCGCCGAGATCGCCCTGCGTACCCAGCAGGTGCTGATGGAGGAGACCGGCGTCGCCAACGTGGCCGACCCGCTGGGCGGTTCCTGGTACGTCGAGCAGCTCACCGACCGGATCGAGGCCGACGCCGAGAAGATCTTCGAGCAGATCAAGGAGCGCGGCACCCGGGCCCACCCGGACGGGCAGCACCCCATCGGGCCGATCACCTCCGGCATCCTGCGCGGCATCGAGGACGGCTGGTTCACCGGCGAGATCGCCGAGTCCGCCTTCCGTTACCAGCAGGCGCTGGAGAAGGGCGAGAAGCGGGTCGTCGGCGTCAACGTCCACCACGGCTCGGTCACCGGAGACCTGGAGATCCTGCGGGTCAGCCACGAGGTCGAGCGCGAGCAGGTCCGGGTGCTCGGCGGCCGCAAGGACGCCCGCGACGACGCCCGGGTCAAGTCGGCGCTGGACGCGATGCTGGCCGCCGCCCGCGACGGCTCCAACATGATCGCGCCGATGCTGGACGCGGTACGGGCCGAGGCGACGCTCGGCGAGATCTGCGGCGTCCTGCGCGACGAGTGGGGCAGCTACACGGAGCCGCCCGGCTTCTGAGTTCCGGGTGGCGGCACTACGCGGAGGCCGCGGCCTTCAGCCCCGCCAGCAGCAGTACGGTGAAGCGCCGGGCCCAGTCCGCGTCGACGGGCTCGGCGCTCACCAGGGCCCGGTGCACGACCGCGCCGGCGATCACATCGAAGATCAGATCCGCGGTCGCCGCCGCCGCGTCCTCGTCCTGCTCGACGGGCAACTCCCCGCGCTCCTGCGCCCGTCGGCGCCCCTGGAGCACCAGCCGCTTCTGCCGGTCCACGATCGAGTCGCGGATCCGGGTCCGCAGCGCCTCGTCGCGCGTCGACTCCGCGACCACCGCCATCAGCGCGGTCTGGGTCTCCGGCCGTTCGAGCAGCGCGGCGAACTGCAGCACCACCGCCTGCACATCGGCCGACAGGCTGCCCAGATCGGGCAGTTCCAGCTCGTCGAAGAGGACCGCGACGGCGTCCACGACCAGCTCGTTCTTGCCCGCCCACCGCCGGTACAGGGTCGTCTTGGCCACCCCGGCCCGCGTCGCCACATCGCTCATCGTCAGCTTCGACCAGCCGAGGTCGACCAGGGAGGCCCTGGTCGCCTCCAGGATCGCCTCATCGGCCGCGGCACTGCGCGGGCGTCCCGTTCGAAGGGGTTTGGGGTGGCTGCGGCTCAGCATGCCGTGACCATACCGGTCAGTAAGTAGAACCGACCGGCCCCGATCGCCGTGAGACAGATCACCGATGGCACCTGTGCGCGAGGGGTGGTCGGCAGTTACGCTACGGGTCGTAGCGTAAGGACGACGATCATGGCGTCGTGACGCCGCAACCGAATGACAACCACAGGCACCGGGTGGGGACCCGGCGCCGAACCGGGTCTTTCAGGGGCCCTCCGCCGTGTCCGTGGGATCACGGCTCGAACCGTGTCCGCCCGCATGCCCCGCACACCGGCCGGGGCTGCGGACGGGCGCTGTTCCCGTATCGCTTTCCGGATCGGCGCACCGAGGGGGGAGGATGTACGTATGCAGCCTAGGAACATGTCCATGAGCGGCGTCGTCGACCTCGCCGCGGTGAAGGCGGCCGGCGAGGCCAAGGTGAAGGCGGAGCAGGCCCGTGCGGAGGCCTCCCGGCAGGGTGGTGGCGGCGCGGTGCCGCCGTCCGCCCTGGTGATCGATGTCGATGAGGCGGGCTTCGAGAGCGATGTCCTGCAGCGTTCCGCCGAGGTCCCGGTCGTCATCGACTTCTGGGCCGAGTGGTGCGAGCCGTGCAAGCAGCTGGGCCCGCTCCTGGAGCGCCTGGCCCGCGAGTACAACGGCCGCTTCGTGCTGGCCAAGGTCGATGTCGACGCCAACCAGATGCTGATGCAGCAGTTCGGCATCCAGGGCATCCCGGCGGTCTTCGCCGTCGTCGCCGGGCAGGCCCTCCCGCTCTTCCAGGGCGCGGCCCCCGAGGCCCAGATCCGGCAGACGCTGGACCAGCTGATCCAGGTCGGCGAGGAGCGGTTCGGGCTCACCGGGATCGTGGTCGACCAGGACGCCGCCGACGGGATCGCCGACCAGGCTCCGGCCGAGGCGCCCGCGGGGCCGTACGACGCCCTGCTCGAAGCGGCCGTGCAGGCCCTGGACGCCGACGACTTCGCCGGTGCCGTCCAGGCGTACCGGAACGTCCTGTCCGACGACCCGGCCAACACCGAGGCCAAGCTCGGCCTCGCCCAGGCCGAACTCCTCTCCCGGGTCAAGGACATGGACGCCCAGCGGGTCCGCGAGGAGGCCGCCGCGAAGCCGGCCGATGTCGCGGCGCAGCTCGCCGCCGCCGATCTGGATCTGGTCGGCGGTCATGTCGAGGACGCCTTCGGCCGGCTCGTCGAGACGGTGCGGCGCAACTTCGGTGACGACCGGGACGCCGCGCGGCTGCGGCTGCTGGAGCTGTTCGAGGTGATCGGCCCCGACGACCCGCGGGTCGTCGCCGCGCGCACGGCGCTGGCGCGGGTCTTGTTCTGATGTGACAAGCGGCCGCGGTACCCCGCCGGGGACCGCGGCCGTTTTCGCGTCCGGACGATAAGAGGCGGCCCTGCTTTACCAAATCTTGATAAAACAAGGGCCTGTTACTCGCAGTAAATCAACCACTGGGATCTGTCCGTATTGACGCGACGATCCCCCCTTTCGTCCCTCGCTTCGAAACCACCCTGTGTGGCCGGGTGGTACCAGCCGGTCGAGCATTGGTTATCGGGCCGTTACTAGCGAGTAACGAACCCCCTTGTGCCACGGGCGGGAATGCACCACGATCGGCCACGCTCGGTCCAATAACGCCAGCCCGGCTGCCAGTCGGTGCGGCGGCCCTGTTGGGTCCCCACCGAGTGGGCCGGCGGCAGTGACGCGGGCTCCGGACAGGGGGGTTCCTGTCGTCCGGCAGGGCCTGTCCGATACGGGTCGCGCGCATGCGTGGCCAGTGGTTGTCGCTCGGGGGTGATCGCCGGTGATTCGGACGCGGTTCATGCCTCCGTCCGCAGGCGCTCTCCTTGCCGAGGACGTAGCACTTCTCCCATCCCAGGACGGGCCCAGACCCGGACCGGAGATGTACGTCCGAGAAGGAGGAAAATTATGAGTTCCCAGGTTCGTGGCGGCACCAGATGGAAGCGCTTCGCTCTGGTCATGGTGCCGAGCGTCGTCGCGACCGCGGCGGTGGGCGTCGGTCTCGCGCAGGGTGCCCTCGCGGCGTCCTTCAGCGTGTCCGGCCAGAGCTTCAAGGTGAGCACCGACAAGCTCGTCGGCCATGACTTCGTCCAGTACGGCTCCGTCGCCACCGGTATGAACCCCGAGGGCAAGAACGGGGCGCACGCCGTTGCCGTGTCCGGCTTCAGCGATGCCACGATCACCAACATGTGCCAGTCGGTGGTCACGCCGAACCTGCCGTTCGGTCTGGGCACGGTCACGCTGCAGCTGAAGGCGGGCACCGACCCGGAGAAGCCGGTCAAGGCGACCAACCTGTACCTCGATGTCGCCGAGCTCGACGCCGACGCGTACTTCGAGAACATCGACATCGGTGTCGCCGCCGGTGACATGGGCAAGCCCGGCATCCAGGCCGGTACCGAGAAGGCCGTCAACCCGAACGGCTTCGCGCAGCGCGCCGAGACGGTGACGCTGACCGACGTGAAGCAGACGGCATGGGCGACCACCGCCGGCACCTTCAAGCTCAGCAACCTGAGCCTGCGGCTGCACAGTGGCACCAAGGAGTGCTACTAAGCACCCGCCGGGTGGCCGGAGCGCTCCCTGGGGGACTCCGGCCGCCCACCCATTCTCTTCTCACAGCAGTACCGGTTCCAGGGAGCTGTTTTCCATGAGCCCCGAGTCCACAGGGCAGAACGAGCACTACCTCCGCGTCTTCGGGCGGAGATTCCGCGCCTGGCGGGGTAACCGGCCGTTCTGGGCGGGCCTGTTCACCATCGTGGGTGGTCTACCCATCGCGTACTTTCCGTACGCCAACATGCACCTCGGCAACGTCACACTGGCGATGTCCACCACTGCCGGTGCCGGTTCCCTGATCATCGGGATCCTGCTCGTCACACTGGGCCTCACCATGTGGTTCCACCACATCGTGAGGGTGTTCGCCGGGGTCGCCGCGATCCTGCTGGCGCTGATCTCGATACCGGTCGCCAACATCGGCGGCTTCCTGGTCGGCTTCCTGTTCGCCCTGCTGGGTGGGGCGCTCTCCATCTCCTGGGCCCCGGGCGAGCCGACGCCGGACGCCGGGCCGGCCGGCATGGCGGGGGAGAAGTCCGGGGCGGGCCCCGGTGCGCAGGAGTCCGGACCCGAGTTCCACAGCACGGCAGCGGTGCCCCAGCAGCAGCCGGAGCAGTACGACACGACAGTTGAGGTCGACGGCGGGAGGCATCGTGCGGGGTGACGAGAGGCAGCTGAACTCGACCGGGGAAGAACCCGGCACGAGAGGTGGGCCGCGCCACGCGGCCCCCAGGAAGTCCTTGCTGACGAAGCTGCACATACCCGCGGGCAAGGCGTTCGCGCTCGCCGCGATGCCGACGGCCGTCTTCGTGGGCATGGGGCTCACCCCCAAGCTCGCGCTGGCCGACGACAGCTCCGACATCCCGTTCGCGCCCGGTCCCTGCGTGACCCGCTCCGACGAGCCGAGCGAGGAGCCCTCGCCGTCCGCGTCGAAGTCGCCGACCCCGTCCCCCTCCGCCACCGACTCCGGTGACAAGGGCGGTTCGGCGACCCCGAAGCCCTCGACGACCCCGTCCGCGAGCGACTCGGCCCAGCCGAAGGCGAAGGCCGCCGAGGCCGGGGCCGACGCACCGGCCGCCACGCCGAGCGCCTCGCCGACCCCCACCAAGTCGACGAACCCGCTCGACCCGCTGGGCGTCGGTGACGCGCTCAGGGACCTCTTCGACGGACCGGACAAGGAGACGGCGAGCCCGTCCCCGAGCGCGAGCACCGCTTCCCCGAAGCCCTCGGCGACCGACACCGCCGAGAAGTCCACCGAGGAGTCCGCCGACAAGCCCGTCGAGAAGGCCGCCGACGCCGCGAAGGAGACGGCCGACAAGACCGCCGCCGCCATCCGCGAGGCCGCCGACAAGGCCGGCAAGTCGGTCGAGGAGCTCGACGAGGACGTCAAGGGGCTCGACGCCAAGAAGGACGAGGACATCCCGGACGGCGCCAAGGAGCGCTTCCCGTGTCCCACCGCCGACCCCGAGGCCCTGGCCGCGGCCGATCTGGAGACCGGCGTCCCGCTGCTCCCGGACGACCCGTGGATCCTGGAAAGCTCGATGCTCACCCTCAGCGGGCTCGACTACAAGGGCATCGTCGAGGTGAAGACGTACGGCGGCAAGGTCAAGAAGGTGCTGAAGTTCACCGCCAGCTCCATCGACATCGACAACCTTCACCAGAAGACCGTCGGTCCGGCCGGAACGACGGCCCATGTCGAGGCGCGGAAGGGCTCCAAGTCCACCATCCGCCACGGCACGGTGACGATGTACACGGAGGAGCTGAAGGGCAACCTCTTCGGCCTCATCCCGGTGACGTTCAGCCCGGAGACACCGCCTCCGCTGAACGTGCCCTTCGCCTTCTTCACCAAGGTCAAGGTCACCCAGGCCGGCCAGTTCGGCGGCTCGCTCAAGATTCCCGGGCTGCACAACTACTTCACCGGCGCCAACAGCTAGCAGAAGCCGGCACGGTCCCGTCCGGGAGCCGCAAAGGGCCGTGGGCCGCACTCGTCAGGAGTGCGGCCCACGGTCGTTCGGCCAGGCGGGAGGGGTGCGTCAGTCGCGGCTGCCGCCGCCGACGTGGTGCACCCGGACCATGTTGGTCGTGCCCGGGATGCCGGGGGGCGAACCGGCCGTGATGACCATGGTGTCGCCCGCGTTGTAGCGGCCCAGCTTCAGCAGCTCGCCGTCGACCAGGTCGACCATCGCGTCCGTGTTGTCCACGTGCGGCACGACGTGGGCCTCGACGCCCCAGCTCAGCGCGAGCTGGTTGCGGGTGGACTCGTCCGTGGTGAAGGCCAGGATCGGCTGCGCCGCGCGGTAGCGGGAGAGCCGGCGGGCCGTGTCACCGGACTTGGTGAAGGCGACCAGCGCCCGGCCGTTCAGGAAGTCCGCGATCTCGCAGGCCGCACGGGCCACCGAACCGCCCTGGGTACGGGGCTTCTTGCCCTGGACCAGCGGCTGCAGGCCCTTGGAGAGCAGCTCCTCCTCGGCGGCCACGACGATCTTCGACATCGTCTTGACCGTCTCGATCGGGTACGCGCCCACGCTGGACTCGGCCGACAGCATGACCGCGTCCGCGCCGTCCAGGATCGCGTTGGCGACGTCGGACGCCTCGGCACGGGTCGGCCGCGAGTTGGTGATCATCGACTCCATCATCTGGGTCGCGACGATCACCGGCTTGGCGTTCCGCCGGCAGAGCTCCACCAGGCGCTTCTGCACCATCGGGACCTTCTCCAGGGGATACTCGACGGCCAGGTCGCCGCGGGCGACCATCACACCGTCGAACGCCATGACGACGCCCTCCATGTGCTCGACGGCCTGCGGCTTCTCGACCTTGGCGATGACGGGGACCCGGCGGCCCTCCTCGTCCATCACCCGGTGGACGTCCTTGACGTCGTCGGCGTCCCGCACGAAGGACAGCGCCACCAGGTCGCAGCCCATTCGCAGGGCGAACCGCAGGTCGTCGATGTCCTTCTCGGACAGGGCCGGGACATTGACCGCCGCACCGGGCAGGTTGATGCCCTTGTGGTCGGAGATGACACCGCCCTCGATGACGATGGTCTTCACCCGGGGGCCCTCGACCTCGACGACCTTCAGCTCGACGTTGCCGTCGTTGATCAGGATCGGGTCGCCCTTGGCCACGTCGCCCGGCAGGCCCTTGTAGGTCGTGCCGCAGATCGACTTGTCGCCGGGGACGTCCTCGGCGGTGATGGTGAACTCGTCCCCGCGGACCAGCTCGACGGGACCCTCGGCGAACTTCGCCAGGCGGATCTTCGGGCCCTGCAGGTCGGCGAGCACACCGATCGCCCGCCCGGTCTCGGCGGCGGCCTTGCGGACCCGGTCGTAACGACCCTGGTGCTCCTCGTGGCTGCCGTGACTGAAGTTGAAGCGGGCCACGCTCATGCCGGCCTCGATCAGAGCGACGAGCTGCTCGTGCGAGTCGACGGCGGGACCGAGTGTGCAGACGATTTTGGAACGGCGCATGAGGCGGATCCTATCGGTTTGTTTCGCTACGGAATATTCCGTCTGGTGGAAGGTACAAAGGGGCGCGGGGGTGCTCAGTTGTGGGCTTGTCCGACGAGCGCGAAGGTCTGCACGGCTATCTCCAGTTCCTCGTCCGTCGGCACCACGGCGACCGCGACCCGCGCGTAGTCGGGCGAGATCAGCCGGGGCTCGTCGGACCGTACGGCGTTCAGATCCGCGTCCACCGCGAGACCGAGCTCTTCGAGACCGGCGACGGCAGCCTCCCGCACCGGTGCCGAGTTCTCCCCGACCCCCGCCGTGAACGCCACGGCATCCACTCGGCCGAGGACCGCCGAATAGGCGCCGATGTACTTCTTCAGCCGGTGCACGTAGATGTCGAAGGCCAGCGCCGCACGCTCGTCGCCCTCGTCGATGCGGCGCCGGATCACCCGCATGTCGTTGTCGCCGCAGAGGCCGACCAGACCGCTCTTCTTGTTGAGCAGGGCGTCGACCTCGTCCGCCGACATCCCCGCGACGCGCATCAGATGGAAGGTGACGGCCGGGTCGATGTCCCCGGAGCGGGTGCCCATCACCAGCCCTTCCAGAGGCGTCAGCCCCATCGAGGTCTCCACGCACCGGCCACCGGCCACCGCCGACGCCGAGGCGCCGTTGCCCAGGTGCAGCACGATGACATTGACTTCCTCGGGGGTGCGTCCCAGCAGCTCGGCGGCCTTGCGGGAGACGTACGCGTGCGAGGTGCCGTGGAATCCGTAGCGCCGGATGTGGTGCGCGTCGGCGGTCTCCGTGTCGATCGCGTACCGCGCCGCGTACTCCGGCATCGTCGTGTGGAAGGCCGTGTCGAAGACCGCCACCTGCGGCAGGTCGGGCCGCAGGGCCATGGCGGTACGGATGCCGGTGACGTTCGCCGGATTGTGCAGCGGGGCCACCGGGACCAGGCGCTCGATCTCCTCCAGCACCTCGTCGTCGATCACCACGGGCTCGGTGAACCGCAGCCCGCCGTGCACCACCCGGTGGCCGATCGCCGCCAGCTGCGGGGAGTCCAGGCCGAGCCCGTCGGCCGCCAGTTCCTCCGCCGCCGCCTTCAGCGCCGCCTCGTGGTCGGCGATCGGACCGGTGCGCTCACGCCGCTCGGCTCCTCCACCGGTCAGCGGGGTGTGCACCAGCCGGGAGGTCTCCTCGCCGATCCGCTCGACCAGCCCCACCGCGAGCCGGGTGCGGTCGCGCATGTCCAGCAGCTGGTACTTCACCGACGAGGAGCCGGAGTTGAGGACCAGCACGCGGTGCGCGCCCGCCGTGGTGGAACCCGCTGTGGTCGGGGTGGTCATCCGTTCACTCCTTGCCCTGCGCCTGGATCGCCGTGATGGCCACGGTATTGACGATGTCCTGGACGAGCGCGCCCCGGGACAGGTCGTTGACGGGCTTCCGCAGCCCCTGGAGCACCGGTCCGACGGCCACCGCGCCCGCCGAGCGCTGCACGGCCTTGTACGTGTTGTTGCCGGTGTTCAGGTCCGGGAAGATCAGCACCGTCGCCTGGCCCGCCACCTCGGAGCCGGGCAGCTTCGTCGCGGCGACGCTCGGCTCCACCGCGGCGTCGTACTGGATCGGGCCCTCGATCCGCAGGTCCGGCCTGCTCGCGCGGACCCGGTCCGTCGCCGCGCGCACCTTGTCGACATCGGCACCCGACCCCGAGGTCCCCGTCGAGTACGACAGCATCGCGATCCGCGGGTCCACGCCGAACCGGGCGGCGGTGGCCGCCGACTGCACCGCGATGTCGGCGAGCTGCTCCGCGTCCGGGTCCGGATTGACCGCGCAGTCGCCGTACACCAGCACCTTGTCGGCGAGGCACATGAAGAAGACGGAAGAGACGATCGAGGCGTCCGGCTTCGTCTTGATGATCTCGAAGGCGGGACGGATCGTCGCCGCGGTGGAGTGCACCGCCCCGGAGACCATGCCGTCCGCGAGCCCCTCCTGGACCATCAGGGTGCCGAAGTAGTTGACGTCCGCGACGACGTCGTACGCCAGCTCCACCGTGACCCCGCGGTGCGCCCGCAGCTGGGCGTACCGCTCGGCGAAGGTCTGGCGCAGTTCGGCGGTCTGCGGGTCGATGAGCTGCGTACCGGCGAGGTCGATGCCGAGGTCGGCGGCCTTCTTGCGGATGACGTCGGGGTCGCCGAGCAGGGTGAGGTCGCAGACGTCGCGGCGCATCAGTACGTCGGCGGCGCGCAGCACCCGCTCCTCGGTGCCCTCCGGCAGCACGACCCGGCGCCGGTCGGCGCGGGCCTGCTCCAGCAGTTCGTGCTCGAACATCATCGGGGTGACGCGGCCGCTGCGGGCCACCGATATCCGCTCCAGCAGGGCTCCGGTGTCCACATGGCGCTCGAAGAGGCCCAGCGCGGTCTCCGCCTTGCGGGGCGTCGCGGCGTTCAGCTTGCCCTCCAGGGCGAAGAGCCGGGCCGCGGTGGGGAAGGATCCGCCGGCCACCGACACGACCGGGGTGCCCGGTGCGAGTCGCGCGGCCAGCCTGAGTATCTCCTCGCCGGGGCGCTCGTCCAGGGTCAGCAGCACCCCCGCGATGGGCGGCGTCCCGGCGCTGTGCGCGGCCAGCGAGCCGACGACCAGGTCCGCCCGGTCCCCGGGCGTGACCACCAGGCAGCCCGGCGTCAGCGCGTTCAGCATGTTCGGCAGCATCGCGCCGCCGAAGACGAAGTCCAGCGCGTCCCTCGCCAGCCCGGAGTCGTCGCCGAGCAGGACCGTGCCGCCGAGCGCCGCGGTGATCTGGGCGACGGTCGGCGCGGAGAGCGCCGCGTCGTCGGGCAGGACCGAGCAGGGGACGGGCAGCGTGGCCGTCAGCCGCTCCGCGAGGGCGTCGCGGTCCTCGGCCGCCACCCGGTTCACGATCATCGCGATCACGTCGCAGCCCAGTCCGGCGTACGCGCGGTAGGCGTTGCGGGTCTCGGCCCGCACGGACTCCGCGGTCTGCCCCTTTCCGCCGACCACCGCGATCACCGAGGCGCCGAACTCGTTGGCCAGGCGGGCGTTGAGGGCCAGCTCGTCGGGGAGCTGGGTGGCGGCGAAGTCGGTGCCGAGCACCAGCACCACCTCGTACTTCCGGGCCACCTGGTGGAACCGGTCGACCAGCCGGGAGACCAGCTCGTCGGTGCCCTGTTCCGCCTGGAGCGCGGACGCCTCGTGGTAGTCGAGCCCGTAGGCCGACGCGGGTTCCTGGGAGAGCCGGTAGCGGGCCCGCAGCAGTTCGAACAGGCGATCGGGTCCGTCGTGGACGAGCGGCCGGAACACCCCGACCCGGTCCACCTGACGCGTCAGGAGCTCCATGACTCCCAGATCGACGACCTGCCGGCCGTCTCCCCGGTCGATCCCGGTCACGTACACGCTGCGCGTCACGCGTGTTCTCCCGTCCAATTGCGGTTTGGGATGGTATTGCCATGTTGACGATACCCGTGGCAACCGAGGCGTCGCCCGCCGGGCGAAGCGCCCCGTGCGGGGGCCGCGGAGCCGTCCCGGAGGGCGCCGGGCGCAGGGGCTCTCGTTTGGACCAGACCAGTCGTGGGACAATCGTCGTGGCTCACGGTACGGGGGATTCAGTGGACGTCCCCCGAAATGCACGGCACTAGCGAGCAGGAGACAAGGCACGATGCGCATCGGAATTCTCACCGCAGGCGGCGACTGCCCAGGTCTGAACGCAGTGATCCGGTCGGTCGTGCACCGCGCCGTGGTGGGCCACGGCGATGAAGTCATCGGCTTCGAGGACGGGTTCAAGGGCCTCCTCGACGGACATTTCCGCCCCCTCGACCTCAACGCGGTCAGCGGCATCCTCGCCCGCGGCGGCACCATCCTCGGCTCGGCCCGGCTGGAGCGCGACCGGCTGCGCGAGGCCGCCGAGAACTGCGCCGAGCTGAGCCGCCGTTACGGTATGGACGCCCTCATCCCGATCGGCGGCGAGGGCACCCTCACCGCGGCCCGGATGCTGTCGGACGCGGGCATGCCCGTCGTCGGCGTCCCCAAGACCATCGACAACGACATCTCCGCCACGGACCGGACCTTCGGCTTCGACACGGCGGTGGGCGTCGCCACCGACGCCATAGACCGCCTCAAGACCACCGCCGAATCGCACCAGCGGGTCATGGTCGTCGAGGTGATGGGCCGGCACGCGGGCTGGATCGCGCTGGAGTCCGGAATGGCGGGCGGCGCGCACGGCATCTGTCTTCCCGAGCGCCGCTTCCAGGTCGAGGACCTGGTGAAGATGGTCGAGGAACGCTTCGCGCGCGGCAAGAAGTTCGCGGTCATCTGCGTGGCCGAGGGCGCGCATCCGGCGGAGGGCTCCATGCCGTACGCCAAGGGCGAGATCGACCAGTTCGGCCACGAGCGCTTCCAGGGCATCGGCAACCGGCTGGCCATCGAGCTGGAGACCCGGCTCGGCAAGGAGGCCCGGCCGGTCATTCTCGGCCATGTGCAGCGGGGCGGCACGCCGACCGCGTACGACCGGGTGCTCGCCACCCGCTTCGGCTGGCACGCGGTGGAGGCGGCGCACCGGGGGGACTTCGGCCGGATGACGGCGCTGCGCGGCACCGACATCGAGATGGTTCCGCTTGCCGACGCGATCACACAGCTCAAGACGGTGCCCAAGGACCGGATGGACGAGGCCGAGTCGGTCTTCTGACCCGCTCCGGCCCCGGCCGCACGGCAGCGGCCCCGCTCGAACGACCCTGCGGCCCTGACTGTCCCCCCGTGGACGGTCAGGGCCGCTTGCCGTTCCCCCGGCGTCCGGGACCGTTCCGGATGGTCGGATCCGGACGGGCCGCGGTGCCGGAAACAACTCTTGAGCCGACGGACCGGATCAACAAGGCTTGTCCCTGTCCGGGACATGTCCCAACCTTGTCCGGGCGTGGAATCCAGGGGAGAGGCACAGCAGATGGTCGTCGAGGGCAGAGCTCCGGATCCTCGTGGGGCGCGCAACACGCCCGAGTTCATAGCCCTGTTGGGGGTGCTCAAGGAGGCGTCGGGTCTGACGTACCGCGAACTGGCCCAGCGGGCCGAAGCGGTCGGGGACGTGCTGCCGCGCTCCACGATCGCCAACATGCTGGGGCGTACGTCGGTCCCGCGCGAGGAGCTCCTCGCCGCCTTCGTACGGGCCTGCGGCTGCGGGCCCGCGGAGGTGGCGGACTGGCTCGCCGTGCGCAAGGAACTCGCCGTGCACGGGGAGCGGGCCGCGACGGTGGAGGAGCCCGCGGCGGCACCCGAAGCCATCGCCGGGCACTCGTCGGAGCCGCCCACCGTCCCGCTGCCCGGACCGGCGGCCCCGGCCGGCCGGCGCCGGTCCAGGACCGTTCTGGCCGCCGCCGTCGGGCTCGTCGTGCTCGCCGCCGCCGCGGTGACCGTCACCCTCCTCGTACGGGACGACGGGCGGGAAGCCACCCCCGTGAGCGGGCCCGTGGCCGGGCGGACGGTGCAGATACGGTCCGTGCACTCCGGGTTCTGCCTCTCCGAGAAGCGGGGCAGCGACAGCGGGCGGCTGTACCAGGTGCCGTGCGACCAGGAGACGATCCCGAGTTTCTCCCTCAAGCGGCTGGCCGGCGACGCCTGGCGGATCGTGACCGATCACCCGGAGTACGACCTGGGCTGCACCGGAGTCTGGGACGGGATGCGGGATGCCGGAGCCGGGTTGCAGGACCAGGGTTGTGGCGAACGCGGCGATGCGGAGCAGTTCCTGATCGAGCCCGTCGGCCGTCCCGTCGAGGGGTACCGCATCCGTCCCGCCCACACCCGCCTGTGCGTCGGTGCCGAGGGGAACAGCAAGGAGCGCGGCGCCAAGCTGGTGCAGACGAGCTGCGACGGAGCGGACCGGGGAAGCCTGTTCTCCTTCGACCCGGTGGTCACGAAGACGGCCGGCGGCTGAGCGCGTACGGGGGAAGGGGCCGGGCGGTTCAGTGGCCGTCCGGCCCCGGCACCCCTGCCGCCCGCCAGAACCGTTCCAGGATCTCCGCCAGGAACACCCGCCCCGAGTCGCCCGTGGCCCCGGCCCGCTCCGTACCCGTGCTGCTCCAGCTCAGCGTCGACACCATCAGCGCCTGGTAGTCGGTGTGCAGTTGCTCCAGCACGTCCTGGAGGAACCCACGCTCCAGCGGCACCAGCTTGGCCACCGGCCGCAGCTGGGCCTGCCAGCGCGTGGTCACCGCGCCGCGCAGCAGCTCCGCCAGCTCCTCGTCCCGCCCGGACACCGTCACGAACCCGGCGGGTGTCAGCCCCAGCACCTCGGCGAGCACCGCGGACTGGCGTTCGTTGCCGCGCCAGCGCCCCGAATCCTCCATCCGCAGATACGCGGAGGCGGACATCCCCAGCAGCCGCGCCAGCTCCTCCACGGCCAGCTCCCTGGCCACCCGGTGCTCCCGCAGGGTGCGCGCGGCGGTGAGCAGTTCGCCCGGCGAACACCACAACACCCCGGCCAGCGCCGTGAGTTCGTACTCGTTCGGCGAGGCGAGCCCGCGCTCCCAGGCAACCACCGTCTCGGTGCTGACCCGGAGCCCGTACTGGGCCCCGAGCCCGTAGGCGACATGGCCGGGAACCATCCCCAGGGCCTCGCGCAGTCGGCGGGCGGCGGGGGCGTTGAACGGCGGGGACGGGTGCACGGCCCCACGGTAGGAGTCAAGGCATGGAATGACTACGGTGTGTTCCACCGATATCCACGGATCGTAGGAACGTCCTAGACGCGGACCGACGGCTCCCCGCGCCGCCCCGCGCGGGGCGGGCGGGACCGTCCCGCGGGCCGGCGGCGGAGCGGCCCGCGGGATGGCGGCGGAGGCCGGTCAGAGCGGTCGGGCCGTGGCGACCAGGCGTCCCTCGTGGTCCATCACGGAAATGGACCGGATGTCGGGAAGGCGCACGGCACTCGCCCCCGTCACGGCGGCGTTGCCGTTGGGAGTGATCGCCCAGGTGGCCGCCTGCTCCTTGCGGCCGTCCACCGAGGAGACCTGGAGGACGAAGGGTCCCGGTGCTCCTGCGGGCAGGTCGGCCAGGGTGACGCTCACCGCGGTGCCCCAGGGCTTGTCCGTGAGCGTGGCGCGGCCGGACACGGAGTACCCGGCGGCCGAGGTGAAGGCGGTGGCCGGGCCGGCCGGGCCGGCCGGGTGCCGGGACTGCAGCACCGACCCCACTCCGAGCCCGGCGACCACGATCAGGGACGCGGCCAGTGCCAGCCACTGCCGACGAGCCCGGCGCCTGCGTACGGCATCGGCGGTGCGGACCTGCTCCAGCAGGCGGCCGAGCCCGGCCGGCGGCGCCGCGTCGGTGCCGGTCCCGCGCGCGGCCGGGGGGCGGGGCGCGGACATGGCCGGGGCGCGGCGGAGCAGTCCGGCCAGCGGGGCCGAGCTCGCGAGCTCGTCACGGCATTCCTGGCACACGGGCAGGTGGGACTCCAGGGTGCGGCGGTCGGTCTCGCCGAGGCCGCCCAGCACATATGCGCCGATCAGCATGCGCACGTCATCGTGGTCGGTGCTCACCGCAGAACTCCCATTTCTTCAAAGGCTGCGCGCAGGTTGCGTACGGCGTAGTAGGCGCGGGACTTGACCGTTCCCTCCGGGATCGTGAGTCGTGACGCGGACTCGGCAACGGTCAGCCCCTCGAAGTACAGAGCCTGGATCACATCACGATGCTCGCCGGACAGCCGTTCCAGCGCCGCGGTGATCACGTGGCCCTCCAGCGCCGCCTCCACGTCATCGGCGGAAGGCAGGGCCGCGAGCGCTTCGTCGTCGTAGAGCGGTTCCGGGCGCCGCTGCTCGGCACGCCAGCTGTCGGTGAGCACGTTGCGGGCGATCGTGAAGAGATAGGAGCGGATGGTGACCTGGCTCGGCTCGATCCTGTCGATGCTGCGCCAGGCACGCAACAACGTCTCCTGCACCATGTCCTCCGCCTGCTCAGGGCTGCGCACGTACCTGCGCACGAAGGAGAGCAGCACATCGTGGTGCTCGGTGTACAACGCAGTCATCAACTGCTCGTCCGGCGTCACGCTCGATGTCCTCGTCTCGCGGGCTGGGGTTGCTCGGAGCACGGCCGGGCCCGAACCGCGGGCGGCCGGCAGTCCGCGCCGCGGGGAGGCGCGGAACCGGATCCGGTCCATCCGACTCACTTCCATGCCTGGCCGCATCGGCCGAGCTGTCCCGGGGGACGGCTGCGACCTGCGGCTTCTCGTGTCCTGAGGCACCGATCGTGCGCCTCGCAGCTACGTGTACGACGAGCGGGGGGTACAAGTTCATCCGCGGATTGAACCGGGTGCCGCAGGCGGTCGTACACCTGGCCGCAAGCCCCCGACACCCAGGAGAACAAGTCATGAGGAAGAACAAGCGCGTCTGGACCCTCGGCGCGAGTGCGGCCGTGATGCTCGGCCTCGGCGCCACGGCCTTCGGACTGTCCAATGCGAACGCTTCGACCCCGGACGAGTCCACCGCCACCGCGAAGCACCCGGTCAAGGTGAAGGTCGTCGCGCCCCGGCGCGGGGACAACGCGGGCGTGGAGGGCAAGGGCTGGATCGTGGACCTGAAGCTCTCCTTCCAGGGCAAGACCCTGGCCCAGACCGGCTACAACGGGCTCCAGCTCACCGGCCCGGCCGCGCACAACAACACCGCCCCCTTCCCCGGTACGTTCTCCACCGGCCGGGACGAGAAGCTCCCTGGACTGGTCGTGCTGGACTCCACCACCAACAGCACCCTCCCCGGCTTCTCCGGGCCCGGTACCAACCTGGCCAATCTGTTCAACCTCTCCGGCGTCACCGACCGCACCCCGCACTCGACCGAGCTGTGGGACACCTGGATCGTCGGCGCCCCCATCGTGGGGCAGAACGTCGACACCACCCTGACCGTGGCGGTTGTCGACGACCTCGACCACGACGGCGTCTACAACGACGCACCCGCCGTCGTGAAGGACCTCGACGGCGACGGGAAGATCGGCGCCGAGGACCTGGACCGGATGGGCGTCGCCTCCAACATCGTCACCGTCCCCTTCCACATCGACGGCGACCCCGCCTGAACACCACCAGGCCAGGAGGAACGCCGCTGCAGGCATCCGGCCCGACCCCACCATCAGGAGCTACTCCCGTGAGAATTACGAAGACCCGTGCGGCCCTGGTGGCCTCCACGGCACTGCTGGTCGCCTCCGGCGCGGCGCCGGGCGTCGCCGCCCCCGCGTCCGGGCACGACCGCACCTCCGTGGCGCTCGACTGGTACGACACCACGGCCGACACGATCGCGACGGCCGGATCGGCGCTGCCTCCGGTGACCAACAACCGCACCTGGGCGATCAGCTGGATCGCGGCGGCGCGGGCCCTGCAGCATGTGCCGTCCGGGGTCGACCGCGGGGACTACCAGGACGCGGCGCTGGCCGCCGCGGTGCACCGCGCCCTGGTCGAGCTGGCGCCCACCCGCGCCCCGGAACTGGATGCCGCCCTGCGGCAGACCCTGGACCGGACTCCCGACGGCCCGGCCGAGAGCCTGGGCGTCGCGGCGGGCGAACGCCAGGCGCTGGAGGTCCTGCACGAGCGCGAGGGCGACGGCCTCGACGCGGCCTCCGTGAACGCCCCCTTCACCGTGCCGCCGGCCGCGCCGGGCGTCTGGCAGCCCACCCCGCCCGCGTACGCCCCCGCCATCCAGAACGGCAGCCGGTTCGCCCGGCCCTTCCTCCTGAAGAGCGCCGACCAGTTCCGGCTGCCCGCGCCGCCCGCTGTGACGTCCGAGCGGTACCGGACCGACCTGAAGGAGGTCCGGGACTTCGGCGAGCTGAACAGCACCGCGCGCACCGCGCGGCAGACCGACACGGCCAACTTCTGGTTCGACTCGTCGCTCGCACTGTGGACCAAGCCGATTCGCGTCGCGCTCGCCGCCACGTCCCACCAGCCACTGGCCAAGCAGGCCGAACTCGTCGCCCTGACCCACGCCACACTGGTGGACACCCAGATCGCCACCTCCGACACCAAGTACACCCATCCGCTGTGGCGCCCCGTCACCGCGATCCGGGCCGGCGTCGGCGAGATCGCCGCCGACCCGTCGTGGACCCCGCTGCACACCACCCCGGCGCACCCGGACTACCCCAGCGGCCACAACACCTACGCGGGCGCGACGGAAACCGTTCTCACCGCCCTCGCGGGACCGCGCACGGCCCCGTTCACCCTGACCAGCGGCACGGCACCGGGCGTCGTCCGTACCTACACCGCATGGCACCAGCTCACGCTGGAGAACATGGACGCGCGGGTCTGGCTGGGCATCCACACCCGACTCGCGGACGAGGCCGGGGTCGAACTGGGCACCGACGTCGCCAGGTACGGCCTGAGCCACGCCCGGTCGCTGTTCCAGGAGCGCTGAAGCAGCCGGGCGAACAACACCGCGCCCGCGCCCGCGTCCACGTCGAGCCGACGAGGACGCGGGCGCAGGTGCCGTATATCCGTCAGCCGTTGCGGGTCACCCACCGGTAGTGCAGCTCCGGGCGCCCGATCTGGCCGTACTGCGGACTGCGCACCGCGCGCCCCACCGTCACCAGGTGCTCCAGATAACGGCGCGCGGTGATCCGCGAGATCCCCAGCTCCTCCCCGGCCGCCGCCGCCGTCACCCCGTCCGGGGCGGCCCGCAGGGCGCGGGTGACGGCCTCCAGCGTCGGGCTGCTCAGCCCCTTCGGCAGCCGGGCCGGCTGCGGGGCGCGCAGTACGCCGATCGCCCGGTCCACCTCGTCCTGGCCGCTCGCCTCACCGGCCGCCGCGCGGAACTCCGCGTAGCGCACCAGCCGGTCGCGCAGGGTGGCGAAGGTGAACGGCTTCAGCACGTACTGGACGACCCCGAGCGACACCCCCTCCCGGACCACCGCCAGATCGCGCGCCGACGTCACCGCGATGACGTCCGCCGAGTGCCCGGCCGCGCGCAGCGAGCGCAGCAGTTGCAGACCGTGCCCGTCGGGCAGGTACAGATCCAGGAGCAGCAGATCGACCGGGGTACGGTCCAGCGCCCGCACCGCCTCCGCCCGCGAATGCGCGACGGCCGCCACCGTGAATCCGGGGACGCGGCCCACGTACAGCCGGTGGGCGTCGGCGGCGACGGGATCGTCCTCGACGATCAGTACCCGGATCACGCCGTGGCCTCCTTCGTGGGGTGCGCCGTGCGTCCGGCGAAGGCCAGCGGCAGCCGCACCGTGAAGCACGCACCGCCACCGCCCTCACCGCCGTCCAGGGTGACCGTGCCGCCGTTGCGGTGCACCGCCTGCTGTACGAGGGCGAGCCCGATGCCCCGGCCCGCCCCGTGCGTCGACCAGCCCCGCTCGAACACCTCGGCGGCGTCCGCCGGATCGATCCCGGCCCCGGTGTCGGCGACCCGCAGCAGCAGTTCGCCCTCCCCGGCCAGCGCGGTGACGGTGACCCGGGCGCGGGCGGCCCGCCCGCTCCCCGGTCCCCGCTGGGCGGGCACGGACCCGGGACCCGGCACACCGGTCACCGCCTCCGACGCCGCGTCCACCGCGTTGTCGATCAGATTGCCGAGTATCGTCACCAGATCCCGGTGCGACAGGGTCGCCGGCAGGTCGCCGTCGTCGATCAGGCTGTCGTCCGCGAGCACCAGCTCCACCCCCCGTTCGTTGGCCTGCGCCGCCTTGCCGAGCAGCAGCGCGGCCAGTACCGGTTCGGCGACCGCTCCCACCACCCGGTCGGTGAGGGCCTGGGCCAGCTCCAGCTCGGCGGTGGCGAAGCCCACCGCCTCCTCGGCCCGGCCCAGTTCGATCAGCGAGACGACGGTGTGCAGCCGGTTCGCCGCCTCGTGCGCCTGCGAGCGCAACGCCTGGGTGAACCCCCGCTCGGAGTCCAACTCGCCGGACAGCGCCTGGAGTTCCGTGTGATCGCGCAGCGTCACGACGGTGCCGCGCTGCTCCCCGCCCACCACCGGACGGGTGTTGACCACGATCACCCGGTCCGCCGTCAGATGCAGTTCGTCGACCCGCTCCTCGGAGGCGAGCAGCGCACCGGTCAGCGGCGCCGGCAGCTCCAGCTCGGCGACCCTGCGCCCCACCGCACCCGGCCCCAGACCGAGCAGCTCCCGGCCCGCGTCGTTGATCAGCGCGATCCGGCGCCGCCCGTCGAGCATCAGCAGCCCCTCGCGCACCGCGTGCAGCGTGGCCTGGTGGTAGTCGTGCATCCGGCTCAGCTCCGCGGCGTTCATGCCGTGCGTGTGCCGCCGCAGCCTGGCGTTGATCACATACGTGCCGATGCCGCCGAGCGCCAGCGCCCCGCCCGCAGCCAGTCCCAGCGCCCCGAGCTGCGCCCGCACCTGCGAGGAGACCCGTTCGACCGTGATGCCCGCACTGACCAGCCCGATGATCCGGGAGCCGTCCCGGATCGGGGTGACGACCCGGATCGAGGGACCGAGCGTGCCGGTGTACGTCTCCGTGAACGTCTCGCCGCGCAGCGCCCGCGCGGTGTGCCCGAGGAAGGTCTCCCCGATCCGGTCGGCGTCCGGGTGCGTCCAGCGGACCCGCTCCGGGGACATGATCGTGACGAAGGTGATCCCGGTGTCCCTGCGGACCTGCTCCGCGTACGGCTGAAGCACGGCGGACGGGTCCGGGGTGCCGATCGCCTCCCGCACCGACGGCGAGTCGGCGATCGCCAGCGCGGCCGCCCTGACCTGCCGGGCCGCGGTCTCCTTCGCCTGCGCGCTGCCGGAGACGTACGCGAAGAACGCGCACCCCGCCACCACGGCCGCCACCAGCACCACCTGCATGGCGAACAGCTGACCGGCCAGGCTGCGCGGGCGGGTCCGGGGACGGGGGAGACGCATGGCACCAGTCTGCCTGGCCGAAAACACATGAACGAAATGCACGCAACGGTGACCGCCGTCACAGGGAACGAGATATTCACCAAGGGTTTTTCCGACGGCACCGATCGACCGATCCGCCGGACAGCCCTTGCGACCCCCAGGGACGGGGGATCGACCCGGACGAACCGAGGAGAACCCCCGTGGGAGTGGCAGCCGCCAAGCGGGACCGCACGCACTATCTGTATCTGGCCGTGATCGCGGCCGTGGCGCTCGGCATCCTGGTGGGCTTCGTGGCCCCCGGCGTCGCCGTCGAGCTCAAGCCGATCGGCACCGGCTTCGTGAACCTGATCAAGATGATGATCTCGCCCATCATCTTCTGCACGATCGTGCTGGGCGTCGGCTCGGTGCGCAAGGCCGCCAAGGTCGGCGCGGTCGGCGGCCTCGCCCTCGGCTACTTCCTGGTGATGTCGACCGTCGCGCTCGCCATCGGCCTGCTCGTCGGCAACCTCCTGGAGCCCGGCCAGGGCCTCCATCTCACCGAGGCCGTGCGCGCTGCCGGTGAGAAGCAGGCGGCCGGGGCGAGCGAGTCCACCACCGACTTCCTGCTCGGCATCATCCCGACCACGATCGTCTCCGCCTTCACCGAGGGCGAAGTGCTCCAGACCCTGCTCGTCGCGCTGCTCGCGGGCTTCGCGCTCCAGGCCATGGGCTCGGCCGGCGAACCGGTGCTGCGCGGCATCGGCCACATCCAGCGCCTCGTCTTCCGCATCCTCGCCATGATCATGTGGGCGGCCCCGGTCGGCGCGTTCGGTGCGATGGCGGCGGTGGTCGGCGAGACCGGCGTGGACGCGCTGAAGTCCCTCGCGATCATCATGATCGGCTTCTACCTCACCTGCGCGATCTTCGTCTTCGTGGTGCTCGGCGCCATCCTGCGGCTGGTCGCCGGGGTCAACCTGATCGCCCTGCTGAAGTACCTGGGGCGCGAGTTCCTGCTGATCCTCTCCACCTCCTCCTCCGAGTCGGCCCTGCCCCGGCTCATCGCGAAGATGGAGCACCTCGGGGTCAGCCGCCCGGTCGTCGGCATCACCGTGCCGACCGGCTACTCCTTCAACCTCGACGGCACCGCGATCTACCTCACGATGTCCTCGCTCTTCATCGCCAACGCGATGGGCGACCCGCTGAGCGCCGGTGAGCAGGTCTCGCTGCTGCTCTTCATGATCGTCGCCTCGAAGGGCGCGGCCGGAGTCACCGGCGCGGGCCTGGCCACCCTCGCGGGCGGCCTCCAGTCGCACCGCCCCGGCCTGGTGGACGGCGTCGGCCTGATCGTCGGCATCGACCGCTTCATGAGCGAGGCCCGCGCCATGACGAACTTCGCGGGCAACGCGGTCGCCACCGTCCTGGTCGGCACCTGGACCAAGGAGATCGACAAGGAGCGGGTGGACAAGGTCCTTTCCGGCGCGCTCCCGTGGAACGAGCAGCTGCTCAACCAGGACGCCGACGTGCACGGCGTCCCGGAGCCGCGCGACGGCGACGAGCAGCACGCGGTGGCGAAGGCGTAACCACACCGGGCACCGGAAAGGGGTCGTCGCGGGAACTCCCGCGACGGCCCCTTCGCGCTTGCGCGACCGGGACTTCGGAACGTCCCTGGAGAAATCCCTACAGGATTTCGATGGCAGCGACCTTCGGCACGTTCGAATATTTGATATTCGAATTCCGGGGGATCTTCACCACATCGCCATTGGCGTCGTAGTACTTCACGTCGTTGTTACCCGTGGAGATCTGGTCGACCCACCACCCGCCGAAGTCGGTCTTCCCGCGATTCGCATAGCAGTCCACGCTGTCGTGCCCACTGCCGTCGTGCGACCAGATCTTCAGGAAGCCCGCGTCCGGGTCGCAGGTCACGTGGTCGATGGCGGAAGCGGTTCCGGCCGGCCCGGCCAGGGTGAACGCGGCGGCTGCGGCAAGCGCCGCAGCCATCGTGCGCACAACGTTCCTCTTTTTCGAGGACATAGTTTCCCCTTGAATTGAATATGGAACCAACAGCCCGCTTCGACGATGTGGGCGTCGGCGCTGAGCAAGCATCGTACGAAGTCGATCGCACATTCAGGAGGG
Source organism: Streptomyces sp. NPDC001890 (assembly GCF_042891445.1). Lineage (NCBI taxonomy): Bacteria > Bacillati > Actinomycetota > Actinomycetes > Kitasatosporales > Streptomycetaceae > Streptomyces > Streptomyces sp. NPDC001890. The sequence goes on from NZ_JBIATE010000002.1 coordinate 1,006,517, forward strand.
TCTGGAAGGGGAATCACCTGAACGTGAATGCCTGACCGAATGCGCCGGGGTCAAGGGGCGATTTCAAAGTCTCGCGATATCGGACCGCTCAGGCTCGGGCCTGACGGCTCAGTGCGTGGATGTCACGCTCGACGGCTTCATGGCCGGGACCGGACTGCCGCCGTCGTGCCCCCCCCCTGCGCCGAGGCCGGTAAACATCAAGCAGGTGTCGGGAAAGCATGCGGTCCGGGTCTTGGGGTGAAGGGCCTGCTCCAGGCCGCCAGGGCGCTGCCACCGCCTCCACCGGCCCCGGTCGTGGGTGTGTGCGACCGGGAACGGCGATTGCGACGAGAGGGTCTGGAGGCTCGCGGCCGGTAATCACGCTGGAGAGTGCCCAGTGGCAGCGAAAATTATTTACTGATTATTGCAGATTTCCTGGATCCGCACGTCATCGCGGCTCGCCGCCGGAGAATAGTGATCATAGCCTGTATTATTGACGCCAGCATGTCGAGCTCGGTAGGCGGCGGCCAATCCGATGTGGTCTGCTGCGGCCTGCTGGAGCGCAGTCTTCAATTTCTGGTCACTGGTTTGCGTGGCGGCTTTCTGTTCCATCGAAACCAGCCGGTCTTCTCTCGCTGCGAGATCCGCCTGGGAAAAACTTCCGACCGGGTGAGAATAAGTCCATTCATTTTTTTGCTCCATGGCCGAGCGCCATGTGGCACATGCTGCGTCAGCTGTGTGCTGCTGCTCGGGCAGCAGGGCCGCGATGGCCACGATGGCCGCAACAGCCACCAGCCCGGCCCCGCCTCGGGCGAACTGCTTGCCTGCGCTCTTTCGGTTGGCCTTCGTCGGCTCCGGCCTCCCGCGAGGTGCGACGACCGCCGGCGAGCGGGGCATGCGGGCCGTGCGCGTCAGGGTCGGCGTCGCCGGCGGCTGCTGTTCCGTGCTCTCCGTGGATGCGGTGTGCCGTTCGTGTCGCTTGAAGACCGCTCTGGCACCGGCGTTGACCAGAGCGTCTTCGGCATCCGCGGCAGTTCTCCAGTCGACCTTCGTCAGCACCTTTTGGGGCGCACGGGAGACGAGGAGCATGGCCTCCTTGACGCTCAACGAGGTCAACCTGTGCAAGACCCGGATGACCGGGACCTCACTTTCACCGACGTCCAGGAGGATGACGTCGTATCTGGGCTCGACCTCTCGCTCGGCGCGTGCGGGGTCCTGGATGATTTCAGGGGTCCGAGCGCCGGGCGTCGTCATGGCGAGTGCGGTGGCCACCGTGGGGCGGTCGCCGGGTTCCTTGCGCAGGAGGGCGGTGATCAGTGGTGCCAGGTGGCCGGCGTTGGCCGGTGGCGGGGGCTCGTGGATGGCAACGGCCCGCAGTGTTCCGGTGAGGGTGTCGCGTTGGAACGGGGACTTCCCCTCGGTGGCCTGGTAGAGCGTGGCACCGAGGGAGAAGAGGTCGCTGGCCTCGCTTCCCTCTTCGCCGTCGGCGCGTTCGGGGGCGATGTAGGCCATCGACCCGATGATGCCGCCGTCCTGGGTGAGCTTGGTGTCGACCTCGTTGATCGCGATGCCGAAGTCGGTGAGCAGGACGCCGCCGTCGTCGCCGAGCATGATGTTGGCCGGCTTCACATCCCGGTGGATGATCCCCGCGGCGTGAGCCGCCCCGAGGGCGCCGAGTACGGCGGCTGCGACCTTCGTTGTATCCTCGACCGTCAGCCGGCCCTTGCTCAGGCGGGATTCCAAGGAGACGCCCTTCACCAGGCGCATCACCGTCCAGGGGATGCCGTCCTCGATCACGACGTCGTGGACGGCGACGATGTTGGCGTGGTCCCGCAGCCGGGCTCCGTGGCGGGCCTCCCGCCTGGCCCGGATCAGGAGCTCCTCCCAGTGACTGTCGGGGATGCCTGGCCGGCGGAACACCTCCTTGACCGCGACGTCGACGCCCAACTGCTGGTCGTGAGCTCGCCAGACCCGGCCCATCCCGCCGGACCCGAGAGTCGCGAGCAGCCGGTAGCGACCAGCTATCACGCGCGTTGGCATCTTCCCTGAGTTCAACGAGGCCCCCCCAAGCGCCACCGACTCGACGTCAACTACGAGGGCAGGGTAGTGCAGGCCGCCGCCCACCACGACCCATGATCGGGCAGCCCGCGGCATCGAGGTGCTCTCCTCGCCTCAGGAGCTGACCGTTTGCCTCGCCGCCCTCAACGCGGAATCCAGGCGCGGAGCATGAGCGGGCCCCGCGCCCCGGCTCAGACCGGCCGGAACCAGACCGTCGCCAGCGGTGGCAGCGTCAGCAGGACGCTGCCGCGGCGGCCGTGCGCCGCCACCGGTTGGGGCTTCAGCGGTCCGGGGTGGAGTACGTCGCTGCCGCCGTACCGCGCGGCGTCGGTGTTGAGGACCTCCGCCCACGCGACCCGGTCCCCGGGCACGTCCGGGACGCCCACGCGGTAGTCGTGCCGCACCACCGGGGAGAAGTTGCTGACCGAGAGGAGCGGTGAGCCGTGCGCGTCGTAGCGCAGGAAGGCGAAGACGTTGTCCTCGGCGGCGCCCCCGTCGACCCAGTCGAAGCCCTCCGGAACGGTGTCGCGCTGCCAGAGTGCGGGGGTGTCGGCGTACACCGCGTTCAGTTCGCCCACCAGGGTGCGTACGCCCCGGTGGTCGCTCTCCGCCGCGTACGAGGGGTCGAGCAGCCACCAGTCCGGGCCGTGCCCCTCCGACCACTCCGCGCCCTGCGCGAACTCCTGTCCCATGAACAGGAGTTGCTTGCCCGGGTGGGCCCACATGAAGCCGAGGTAGGCCCGGTGGTTGGCGCGCTGCTGCCACCAGTCGCCGGGCATCTTGGAGACCAGTGAACGCTTGCCGTGCACCACCTCGTCGTGCGAGATCGGCAGGACGTAGTTCTCGCTGTACGCGTACACCATCGAGAAGGTCATCTCGTTGTGGTGGTACTTGCGGTGCACCGGCTCCTTCGACACGTACACCAGCGAGTCGTGCATCCAGCCCATGTTCCACTTCAGCCCGAAGCCGAGACCCCCGAACCCGTGGTGTCCGACGTGGTGGGTGGCGCGGGTGACGCCGTCCCAGGCGGTGGACTCCTCGGCGATGGTCACCACGCCCGGATTGCGCCGGTAGACGGTGGCGTTCATCTCCTGGAGGAAGGCGACGGCGTCCAGGTTCTCCCGTCCGCCGTGCTCGTTCGGGGACCACTCGCCGTCCTTGCGCGAGTAGTCGAGGTAGAGCATCGAGGCGACCGCGTCCACCCGCAGTCCGTCGATGTGGAACTCCTCGCACCAGTAAGTGGCGTTGGCCACCAGGAAGTTGCGCACCTCGGTGCGTCCGTAGTCGAACTCCAGCGTGCCCCAGTCGGGATGCGCCGCCCGCGACGGGTCCGAGTGCTCGTACAGCGGACGCCCGTCGAACTGAGCCAGCGCCCAGTCGTCGCGCGGGAAGTGCGCGGTCACCCAGTCGACGATCACCCCGATCCCGGCCCGGTGCAGCGAGTCGATGAGGAACCGGAAGTCGTCGGGTGTGCCCATGCGTGACGTCGGGGCGTAGAACCCGGTGACCTGATACCCCCAGGAGCCGCCGAAGGGATGCTCGGCGATCGGCATCAGTTCCACATGCGTGAAGCCGAGGTCCCTTACGTAGGAGGGGAGTTGGGCGGCGAGTTGGCGGTAGGTCAGACCCGGGCGCCAGGACGGCAGGTGCACCTCGTACACCGAGACCGGTGCCTCGTGCACCGGGACGTCCCCGCGGTGGGCCATCCACTCCTGGTCCCGCCACTGATGGTGCGAGGCCGTCACGATCGAGGCGGTGGCGGGCGGCACCTCGGCGTACCGGGCCATCGGGTCGGCCCGCAGCGTGTGCGAGCCGTCCGGGCGGCAGACGTCGAACTTGTAGAGCGCGCCCTCCCCGATCCCGGGCAGGAACAACTCCCACACCCCGCTGGAGCCGAGCGAGCGCATCGGGAAGCCGGTGCCGTCCCAGTAGTTGAAGTCACCGACGACCCGCACCCCGCGGGCGTTGGGCGCCCACACGGTGAACCGGGTGCCCGCCACCCCCTGGTGCTCCATGGGCTGCGCGCCGAGGGCGGTCCACAGCTCCTCGTGCCGCCCCTCGCCGATCAGATGCAGATCGAGTTCGCCGAGCGCGGGCAGGAAGCGGTACGGGTCCTGGACCTCGATCTCGTTGTCCGCGTAGGCGACCAGCAGCCGGTACTCGGGCAGCGTGGTCATCGGCAGCAGCCCGGAGAAGAAGCCGTCGCCGTCGTCGTGCAGCTGGGCCCGCAGCCCCTTGGCGAGCACGGTCACCGACCGGGCGTGCGGGCGCAGCACCCGGAAGGTCACCCCGCCGCGGACCGGGTGGGCGCCGAGCAGGTCGTGCGGGGCGTGGTGCTCACCGGCGAGCAGCCGGCCCCGGTCGGCGTCGTCGAGCGGGTGCGCCTGGCGTACGCCCCGGGCGGTGGAGGTGGCGGTGGCGGTGGGGGTCCGGCGGGGGCGCGACGGTGCGGCGGCGGCCCGCGCGGCCGTCGGCTTCTTCTTCCGCGCGGCCGCCGAGGCCGGGGCGGCCGGTTCCGGCGACGGCGGTGCCGCGGGGGCCGCCACCTCCTCGGGCGCCGGTGTTTCGGCTCGGGGGGCTTCGGTGGGGGCGGGCGTCTTGCGGGACGGCTTGCGGGCGGTCACGGGGACAGCCTCCTTGGAGGGGGTCGAGGGGGAGAAGGGGGCGCGTGCCGGCCGTCAGACGTCGGCGGCGGCCAGGCGGTGGATGGCGGCCATCGGGACCGGCAGCCAGTCGGGCCGGTGCCGTGCCTCGTACAGCACCTCGTACACCGCCTTGTCGGTCTCGTGGGCGCGCAGCAGCTCCGGTTCACCGCGCGGGTCGGCGCCCGAGGCACGGGCGTACCCCTCGCAGTAGGCGGTCCGGCAGCGGGCCGCCCAGTCGGCGTTCCACGGGCGGTGCGAGCGGGCGGCGTAGTCGAAGGAGCGGAGCATCCCGGCGACGTCGCGCACCGGGAGCTGCGGCCGGCGGCGCTCGGGCAGCGGTTTGGCCGGTTCGCCCTCGAAGTCGATCAGTGACCAGAAACCGTCGGCCGCGCGGAGCGTCTGGCCTAGGTGGAGATCGCCGTGCACCCGCTGGGCCGCCCAGTCGCGCCCCCGGTGCCCGAGCGCGGCCACCGCGTCGAAGGCGGTGCGCAGCCCGGGGACGTACGGCACGAGTTCCGGTACCGCCTGGGCGGCGGCCTCCAGCCGGCGCACCATCGCGGATGCCAGGTGCTCGGTCTGGGCGCGGTGCAGCGCGGGCGTCGGCAGGGCGGCGGCCAGCGCGGTGTGCACCTCGGCGGTGGCCCGGCCCAGCGCGTGGGCCTCGTCCGTGAAGTCCCGGCCCGCGGCCAGGGCGCGCAGCGCGAGCTGCCAGCCGTCCTGCGCACCGCTCAGGAACGGCTGGAGGACCCCGAGGGTGAGCGGCTTCGCGGCGGTGGCGGCCTCGAACCAGGCGACGGGGGCGGGCACCCGCCCGCAGCCCTCCCGCGCCAGCGCGAGCGGCAGCTCCAGATCCGGGTTGGTGCCCGGGAAGATCCGGCGGAAGATCTTGAGGATGTAGGAGTCGCCGTAGACCAGCGAGGTGTTGGACTGCTCGGTTTCGAGCAGCCGTGGCGCGAGCCCCGCCGCGATGGCCGGGCCGCTCCGGTCGAAGCGGAGCGCGCCCAGGGTGCCGGGCGTACGGAATCGTTCCAGCAGAAGTTCGGCCAGGCGCGGATCGTGCAGCGCCTCGTAGACGGTGCGGCCGGCGAGCGGACCCTCGGTCACCCGGCCGATGAGCGCGGGCGCCAGCCGGGGCGGCAGCACCGCCCGTACCCCGAGCAGCAGTTGGTAGCAGTCGTCCGGCGACTGCGCGGGCGTGGCCGGCTGATGGACCCGGACCAGCAGATGGAGCAGTCCGGTTCCGGTTCCGGTTCCGGCGGCGACGGAACCGGTGCCCACCGGCAGCATCTCGGTCGCCGACACCAGCGAGAACGCGGTGACCGGCCGCCCCTTGCCCGCGAACCACCGCTGCCGGGGCAGCCAGTCGTGCAGCAGGGGGGCGAGAGACGGGAGCAGGGCTGGGCTGTCGGTCAGGGCGACCCGAAGGGATGCAGCCTCCGACATGGCATCGCGTCCTTTCCCCGGGCACACCACAGGATGCGGAGAGTGTCCCGGATTGCGGCAATAGCTGTCCGGCTGTGCGGGACGTGTCGGGTCAGGATGGTCCGTACGGACTCGACTCGATGGAAGCAAAACGCCAGATGGGGCCCGGAAAGGGCCGTACGTGTGCGGTGCGGGGGAGGGGGCCCCGTGCGGGGCGGCGGAAACCGCCCCGCGATCGTGATGGGAAGTGACGCCCGGTCAGCTCGGCGGCGCTTCCTTGCGCAGCCGGAACCAGTAGAAACCGTGCCCGGCCAGAGTCAGCAGGTAGGGCCACTTGCCGATGGCGGGGAAGCGCACCCCGCCGATCAGCTCCACCGGATGACGCCCCTCGAACGACCGCAGATCGAGCTCCGTCGGCTGCGCGAACCGCGAGAAGTTGTGCACGCACAGCACGAGATCGTCCCCGTGCTCACGGGTGAAGGCGAGCACGGCCGGGTTCGACGACGGCAGTTCGTTGTACGAGCCGAGACCGAAGGCGGGATTCTGCTTGCGGATCTCGATCATCCGCCGCGTCCAGTGCAGCAGCGACGACGGGGAGGCCATCGACGCCTCGACGTTGGTGACCTGGTAGCCGTAGACCGGATCCATGATCGTGGGGAGGTAGAGCCGCCCCGGGTCGCTGGAGGAGAACCCGGCGTTGCGGTCGGGCGTCCACTGCATCGGGGTGCGCACCGCGTCCCGGTCGCCGAGCCAGATGTTGTCGCCCATCCCGATCTCGTCCCCGTAGTAGAGGATCGGGGAGCCGGGCAGTGACAGCAGCAGCGCGGTGAACAGCTCGATCTGGTTGCGGTCGTTGTCCAGCAGCGGTGCCAGCCGCCGCCGGATGCCGATGTTGGCCCGCATCCGCGGGTCCTTGGCGTACTCCGCGTACATGTAGTCGCGCTCTTCGTCCGTGACCATTTCGAGGGTGAGCTCGTCGTGGTTGCGCAGGAAGATGCCCCACTGGCAGTTCTCCGGGATCGCCGGTGTCTTCGCCAGGATCTCGGAGACCGGGTAGCGGCTCTCGCGCCGCACCGCCATGAAGATCCGGGGCATCACGGGGAAGTGGAACGCCATGTGGCACTCGTCGCCGCCCGCCTCGTACGCGCCGAAGTAGTCGACGACGTCCTCGGGCCACTGGTTGGCCTCGGCGAGCAGCACGGTGTCCGGGTAGTGCGCGTCGATCTCCTTGCGGACCCGCTTGAGGAAGTCGTGGGTCTCCGGGAGGTTCTCGCAGTTGGTGCCCTCCCGCTGGTACAGGTACGGCACGGCGTCCACCCGGAAGCCGTCGATGCCGAGGTCCAGCCAGAAGCGGAGCGCGGAGATGATCTCCTCCTGCACCGCCGGGTTCTCGTAGTTGAGATCGGGCTGGTGGGAGAAGAACCGGTGCCAGTAGTACTGCTTGCGCACCGGGTCGAAGGTCCAGTTGGACGTCTCGGTGTCGACGAAGATGATCCGGGCGTCGGGGAACTGCTTGTCGTCGTCGGCCCAGACGTAGTAGTCGCCGTACGGCCCCTCGGGGTCGGTGCGGGACTGCTGGAACCAGTCGTGCTGATCGCTCGTGTGGTTCATGACGAAGTCGATGATCACGCGCATCCCGCGCTGGTGCGCGGCGTCGACGAACTCCACGAAGTCGGCCAGGTCGCCGAACTCCGGGAGCACGGCGGTGTAGTCGGACACGTCGTAACCGCCGTCGCGCAGCGGCGACTTGAAGAACGGCGGCAACCAGAGGCAGTCGATGCCCAGCCACTGGAGGTAGTCCAGTTTGGCGGTGATGCCCTTGAGGTCGCCGATGCCGTCGCCGTTGGAGTCCTGGAAGGACCTGACGAGGACTTCGTAGAAGACGGCGCGCTTGAACCAGTCGGGATCGCGGTCCTTGGCCGGGGTGTCCTCGAACGTGTCGTGGACAGGCTCATTGACGATCATGGTGTGGGTGACCCTCCGGTCGGCGGGGACGGTCGCAGGACGACGACGTGCGCGGGCGTGACGCCCGGCTCTAGGCGCACGTAGAAGGTCCTGCCCCAGTGATAGGTGTCGCCGGTGAGCTCGTCGCGCACCGGCACGCGATCGTGCCGGTCGAGGCCGAGTCGCGGCATGTCCAACGAGACCGTGGCCTCGTGGGTGTGGTGCGGGTCGAGGTTGGCGACCACCAGAACGATGTTCGAACCCGAACGCTTGCTGTACGCGATCAACGCGTCGTTGTCGGTGGAGTGGAAGTGCACGTCGCGCAGCTGCTGCAGAGCCGGGTTGCGGCGCCTGACGCGGTTGAGCGTGGTGATGAGCGGGGCCAGCGAACGGCCCTCGCGCTCCGCCGCCTCCCAGTCCCTGGGCCGGATCTCGTACTTCTCCGAGTTGCGGTACTCCTCACTGCCGGGCCGGACCGGGGTGTTCTCGCACAGCTCGTAGCCCGCGTACACACCCCAGGAGGGGGAGAGCGTCGCGGCGAGCACGGCCCGCGCCTCGAAGGCCGGGCGGCCTCCGTCCTGGAGATAGCCGGACAGGATGTCCGGGGTGTTCACGAAGAAGTTGGGCCGCATGTAGGAAGCGGTCTCGCCCGACAACTCCATGACGTATTCGGTGATTTCCTGCCGGGTGTTGCGCCAGGTGAAATACGTGTAGGACTGCTGGAATCCGATGGTCGCGAGCGTCTTCATCATCGCGGGCCGGGTGAATGCCTCGGCCAGGAAGATCACATCGGGATCGGTGCGGTTGATGTCCGCGATCACCTTCTCCCAGAAGATCACCGGCTTGGTGTGCGGATTGTCGACGCGGAAGATCCGTACGCCGTGATCCATCCAGAACCGCAGAATGCGAACGGTCTCGGCGACCAGTCCGTCCAGGTCCTTGTCGAAGGCGATCGGATAGATGTCCTGGTATTTCTTCGGCGGATTCTCGGCATGGGCGATCGTGCCGTCCGCGCGGTGGTGGAACCACTCCGGATGTTTCTCCACCCAGGGGTGGTCGGGAGAACACTGGAGCGCGAAATCGAGAGCGATCTCCATACGCAGATCACGGGCGGTCGCCACGAAATGATCGAAGTCTTCGAGGGTGCCGAGATCGGGGTGGACGGCGTCGTGACCGCCCTCGGCCGAGCCGATTGCCCACGGCACCCCCACGTCGTGCGGGGCGGCGGAGAGCGCGTTGTCGGGGCCCTTGCGGTGGGTGGTCCCGATCGGGTGGACGGGCGGCAGGTAGACCACGTCGAAGCCCATCGCGGCGACCGCGGGCAGCCGTTCGGCGGCGGTGCGGAAGGTGCCGCCGACGATCCTCGCCGGGGCCTCGGCCGCCTTCGCCGCCTTCGCCGTCCTGCTCCTGCGCTTCGTGGGCGGGCCGGCCGGCTCGACCCTGGCGCCCTCGGAGCGGGGGAACAGCTCGTACCAGGAGCCGAACAGCGCCCGCCGGCGCTCCACCACCAGCGGCAGCGGCGGGGACGCGCTGACCAGTTCGCGCAGCGGATGACGGGCGAGCGCGGCCCGCGCCTCGGGGACGAGCGCCGCGGCCAGCCGGGCGGCGGCCGGACGGGAGGCGTCGCGCAGCGCGTCCACCGCGGCCAGCACCGCCTCGCGCCCGTCCCGCTTCGGTACGCCCTCGGCGGCCCGCTCGTACAGCTCGGCACCCTCCGCCAGGACGAGCGCGGTGTCGATCCCGGCCGGAATCTTGATCCCGGCCAGCTGCCGCCAGGTGGCGACCGGATCGCTCCAGGCCTCGACCGTATACGTCCAGCGGCCCTCCGCGTCCGGGGTGACATCGGCGCCCCAGCGGTCGGTGCCCGGGGCCAGTTCGCGCATCGGCGTCCAGGGACCGGGACGCCCGCCCGGGTCCACCAGGACCACATTGGCGGCGACGGCCTCGTGTCCCTCGCGGAAGACGGTCGCGGTGACCTGGAAGGTCTCACCGGCAACGGCCTTGGCGGGCCTTCTGCCGCAGTCGACGAGGGGACGGACGTCGAGCACGGGAATGCGACCGATCATGGAATCACCTGGGGGCTGGGGTCGGGGCGGGGACTGGGAGCGGGACCGGGACCGGGGGTGGGGCTCGGGTCGAGCGGGGCACGGCACAGCGGCGGAGGGCGAAATACGCGCACCGCGACCTACGGGGTCCGTCCTTTCTAACTGCTTGATCGACGGCTGACGGTGTGTGGGCATGGCCGCTCCTGTCCGCATTCACTCGAATGGCAGTCGAATGGCCGGGGCACGGGTATGTTTCGCGGATGTGAACCGGATGGAAACCGGCTCGTGGATGCCTCGCATTCGTACTGCGTCCGGGCATCGTGCATATGGCGCCCGGTGCGCATCCGGGCGACCTACCGGAGAAGCCTTCCCACGATTCCGGGTAAGCCAATCCGGTGGTTCGTCAAATACTCGGGCGTATCTCTGACGGCCTTTTCGCACCGGGCACCGACCCGCGTTCGCAAGCCCGCCGATGCCCCTTTGGACGCCACTGGGCAGCTTTCCTTCTGGTGCGGAGTGCCACAAGACCGAACGGGGGAACGGAATCGGCCATTACCTGTGTGGCCGATGTGCCGGAACGGGCGTGGGGGACGCACCGGAGTACGTCCCCTCGGATCCGCACGACCCCTGCGAAGGTGGAACACGTGAAGGCCATTCGTCGATTCACCGTGCGTCCAGTCCTCCCCGACCCCCTTCAACCGCTCAGCGACCTCGCCCGCAACCTGCGCTGGTCCTGGCACACCGAGACCCGTGAGCTGTTCCAGGCCGTCGACCCGGAGATCCGGGAGACGGCGGAGCGCGACCCCGTGCGGCTGCTCGGCGCCGTGTCCGCGGGGCGGCTCGCCGAGCTGGCCCGGGACGAGCAGTTCCTGCACCGGCTGACCGAGGCGTCCCAGGACCTCCGGGACTACCTGGAGGGACCCAGGTGGTACCAGGAGCAGCTGGAGCTGGGCGCGGAACTCCCGGCCGCCGTCGCCTACTTCTCGCCGGAGTTCGGGGTGACCGCGGCGCTGCCCCAGTACTCCGGCGGGCTCGGCATCCTCGCCGGCGACCACCTCAAGGCCGCCAGCGACCTCGGCGTCCCCCTCGTCGGGGTCGGCCTGCTCTACCGGCACGGCTACTTCCGCCAGAGCCTGTCGCGCGACGGCTGGCAGCAGGAGCACTATCCGGTACTCGATCCCAACGAGCTCCCGGTCACCCTGCTGCGCGAGGCCGACGGCACCCCGAGCCGGGTGGTGCTCGCCCTGCCCGGCGGCCGTTCGCTGCACGCCCACATCTGGCAGGCCCGGGTCGGCCGCGTACCGCTGCTGATGCTCGACTCCGACGTGGAGGAGAACGCGCCGGGCGAACGCGAGGTGACCGACCGGCTGTACGGCGGCGGCAGCGAGCACCGGCTGCTCCAGGAGATGCTCCTCGGCATCGGCGGGGTGCGCGCCGTGCGCACGTACTGCCGCCTCACCGGACACCCGGAGCCCGAGGTGTTCCACACCAACGAGGGGCACGCCGGCTTCCTCGGCCTCGAACGCGTCCGGGAACTCTCCGGCACCGGCCTGGACTTCGACTCCGCGATGGAGTCCGTCCGGGCCGGCACCGTCTTCACCACCCACACCCCCGTGCCCGCCGGGATCGACCGCTTCGACCGCGAACTCGTCGCCCGGCACTTCGGCGACGACGGCGAACTCCCGGGCGTGTCCGCCGAACGCATCCTGCAACTGGGCACGGAGACCTACCCCGGCGGCGAACCCGGCCTCTTCAACATGGCGGTGATGGGGCTCCGGCTCGCCCAGCGGGCCAACGGCGTCTCCACCCTCCACGGCTCGGTCAGCCGGGAGATGTTCGCCGGGCTGTGGCCGGGCTTCGACCCCGCCGAGGTGCCGATCACCTCGGTGACCAACGGGGTCCACGCACCCACCTGGGTCGCGTCCGAGGTCCTCCGGCTGCGCGACCGCTCCGGCGGCGCACCCGGCCGCCGGGACTCCGCCACCGAGGTCCCCGACCGCGAACTGTGGGAGCTGCGGCGGTCCCTGCGCGGACAGCTGGTCACCGAGGTCCGCGAACGGCTGCACGCCTCCTGGCGGGCCCGGGGCGCCGAGCCGGCCGAGCTCGGCTGGATCGACTCCGTGCTCGACCCGGACGTGCTGACCATCGGCTTCGCCCGGCGCGTCCCCTCGTACAAGCGGCTCACGCTGATGCTGCGCGACCGCGACCGGCTGCGGGAGCTGCTGCTCCACCCGGACCGCCCGATCCAGATCGTCGTCGCGGGCAAGGCCCACCCCGCCGACGACGGCGGGAAGCGGCTGGTGCAGGAGCTGGTGCGGTTCTCCGACGACCCCCGGGTGCGCCACCGCATCGTGTTCCTGCCGGACTACGGGATGGCCATGGCGCAGAAGCTCTACCCGGGCTGCGACGTATGGCTGAACAACCCGCTGCGCCCGCTGGAGGCCTGCGGTACGAGCGGGATGAAGGCGGCGCTCAACGGCTGCCTCAACCTCTCGGTGCTCGACGGCTGGTGGGACGAGTGGTTCGAGCCGGACTTCGGCTGGGCGATCCCGACCGCCGACGGTCTGGCCCTGGACGAGGACCGCCGGGACGATCTGGAGGCGGCCGCCCTCTACGAGCTGATCGAGGACCGGGTCGCGCCGCGCTTCTACGACCGGGGCGGCGATCAGGCCCTTCCGGGGCGCTGGATCGAGATGGTCCGCCGCACGCTGGGCACGCTCGGCCCCAAGGTGCTGGCCGACCGGATGGTCCGTGAGTACGTGGAGCGGCTCTACGCGCCCGCCGCGCAGGCCCGGCGTGCGCTGGACCCCGGGACGGCGCGCCGGCTCGCCGACTGGAAGGCCCGGGTCCGTGCCGCCTGGCCCCGGGTGGCCGTCGACCACGTGGAGGCCGTGGCGCCCACCGCGGCGGACGGCTCGGCCGAGCTGGGGTCGACGCTGCTGCTCCGGGTCCGGGTCGCCCTCGGGGTGCTGGAGCCGGGCGACGTGGAGGTGCAGGCGGTGGCCGGCCGGGTGGACGACGCCGACGGGATCTCGGACGGCCGGCTCTTCCCGCTGAAACCGGCCGGGGGCCAGGACCTGGAGGGACGCTGGCTCTACGAGGGGCCGCTCGCCCTCGACCGCACCGGGCCGTACGGCTACACGGTGCGGGTGCTGCCGGCCCATCCGCTGCTGGCGACCGGGGCGGAACTCGGCCTGGTGGCGCTGCCCGTTCAGGCGGCGGGGGACGGCGCGGGCGTGCTGATGCGCTGAGACCGGCCGGACGTGGAACCGCCCGGCAGGGGCGTGAGCTCCTGCCGGGCGGTGATCACCGGGTCATGACCCGTGGGGGGTTCAGAAGGTGAGCTTGAAGCTGTTGATCTTGCCCGTGTCACCCGAGTAGACGTCCTGGACCTTGAGCTTCCAGGTGCCGTTGGCGACCTCGGACGACGCGTTGACCGTGTAGGTGCCGCGGACGTCGTCCGCCGGGTCGCCGGCCGAGGAGTTCTTCAGCCGGTAGGCCGTGCCGTCCGGGGCGACGAGGTCGACGACCAGGTCACCGCGGTAGGTGTGGGTGATGTCCACGTCGACCTTGAGGGTGCTGGGCGCGTTGCCGGTGATGCCGGTGACGTTGACCGAGCTGTAGACGGCCGCACCGCGGTCCGGGATGTTGACCGTGGACTTGTTCTCGAAGACCTTGCCGCCCGGGTCCGGGTTGCCGCCGTCACGGGTGCCGACGTTGATGGCCGCCCAGGCGTCGCCGACCGCCTTGTACTCGGCGCTGGTCGTGCCGTACAGCTCACCGGCCACGGCGAGGGTGCCGGTGCGGGCCGCCGCGTAGTTGGTGGTGGAGGTGAACTTGGTGGTGAGCGCCTTGAACCAGATCTGCTCGGCCTTGGCGCGGCCGATGCCGGTCACCGGGAGGCCGTCGGAGGTCGGGGAGTCGTAGGAGACCCCGTTGACGACCTTGGCGCCGCTGCCCTCGGAGAGCAGGTAGAAGAAGTGGTTCGCCGGGCCCGAGGAGTAGTGGACGTCGATGTTGCCGATGCCCGAGTACCACGCGTCCTTGGACGCGCCGTCCTTGCTCGGCTTGTCCATGTAGCGCAGCGGAGTGCCGTCGCCGTTGATGTCGATCTTCTCGCCGACGAGGTAGTCGCCCGGGTCCGCGGAGGTGTTGGAGTAGAACTCCACGCCCGCGGCGAAGATGTCGCTGGTCGCCTCGTTGAGGCCACCGGACTCGCCGCTGTACACCAGGTTGGCGGTGGCGGCGGTGACACCGTGCGACATCTCGTGCGCGGCCACGTCGAGCGAGGTCAGCGGCTTGAGGTTGCCCTCGCCGTCGCCGTACGTCATGCAGAAGCAGCTGTCCTGCCAGAAGGCGTTGACGTAGGCGTTGCCGTAGTGGACGCGGGAGTACGCGCCGACGCCGTCACCGCGGATACCGGTGCGGCCGTGCACGTTCTTGTAGTAGTCCCAGGTCTCGGCCGCGCCGTAGTGGGCGTCCGCGGCGGCGGTCTCGGCGTTCGACGGGTTGCCGTTGCCCCACACGTCGGTGGTGTTGGTGAACAGCGTCCCGGTGCCGGACGACCCGTGGTTCAGGTTGTAGGTCTTGTGGTTGCCGCGGCCCGTGTCGGTCAGCGTGTACGACGGGGCGGTGCCGAGGGTGACCTGGCCGTTGTACTGGGTGTTGCCGGTGCCGTTCTCGACACCCTGCCACTCGTACAGCTTCGCCCCGGTGGCCGCGTCGGTGATGACGTGCAGCTCGTTGGGGGTGCCGTCCTGCTGGAGGCCGCCGACGACGGTCTCGTAGGCGAGCTGCGGCTTGCCCTGCGCCATCCAGACCACCTTGCGGGGCGCCCGGTCGGCCTCGGCCTTCTTGGAGCCGTCGGCCTTGGCGAGGCCGAGCGCCTGCTTCTCCGCCTTGGCGGGCGCGACGTCCGCCTTCAGGTCCACGGCCTTCAGCTGACCGCTGGTCACCTTGGAGGCCTTGGTGACGCCCTGGGTCGCCCCCGCCTTGGACTCCTTGACGATCAGGTCGCCGCCGAGCACCGGGAGTCCGGCGAAGGTGCGCTCGTAACGCGTGTGCGTGGTGCCGTCGTTGTCCTGGATGACGTCCTTGACGACGAGCTTCTCCTGAGAACCGAGACCGAGGTCCTTGGCCGTGGCAGCCTTGCCGGCGTCGGCCTCGCGGATGAGCTCGGCGCGCTGGGACGGGGAGAGCTGCTTGGCGAGGGAACCCTGGTCGGCACCGGCTGCCGCCGGTACCGCCGAGGTCGTGCTGCCGGGGGTGGCAGTGGCCGTACCGGTCTGGACTCCGACTGCGATGAGGGCTGCTGCGGCTATCAGAGCGCCGGTCGCGGTGGCACGACGGCTGGGCGTGGATCTCACGCGGACTCCTTCTGCGAGGGGGGTACCGGCGGCAGGGTGAGCCGTCCGGGGTGAGCGAGAAGTGCGCAGAACGGGGTGAAGAGTGTCAGCCGAAGGCCGTTCCTGTCAGGACCGCGTCAACAAGTTGGCCGGAAGTCGTTCGTTGCCGGAAAGGTCATGTTCGTTAAGCGGACGTTTCGCCGACCATCACCGCGATGCCGTCCAGCGTCCTCCGTAGCCCGAATTCGAAGAGAACGTCGAGGTCGAGTTCGAACTCATCGTGTTCGAACAAGGAGTTGAGGAACGGGTAGTCGAGGCTGGCCGAGATGGCGTTGGAATGTGGCTCATTCTTTTCCATCCACTGCTCCGCGGAGAGCCCGGTGTCCTGAAGAGCCTGCGATTCCAGCTCGCCGGCCATCGCCAGACCCTGCACATGGGCGAAGAGCGTGAGGTGGATGTGCAGCTTCGTGTGCGGCGGCAGCCCGGTGCCGGCGAGGGCGCGCAGCACCCACTCCGTGTACCGCATCGCGTGCGGGGACGCCGTCGGCCCGGTGAAGGAGGCCGCGGCCTGGGCCAGCCACGGATGGCGCCCGTACGCCGACCGGAGCCACCGGGCGGCGAGTTCCAGCGCGGGGCGCCAGCCGTGGGGCACGGCGCCCAGCGGGCGTTCCCCGAACGCCTCGTCCGACATCAGCCGGATCAGCTCCGCCTTGCCCGGCACGTGCCGGTACAGCGCCATGGTGGAGGTGGACAGGATGGTCGCGACCCGGCGCATCGACACCGCGGGCAGCCCCTCGGCGTCGGCCAGTTCGGTGGCGGTGCGCACGATGCGGCCACGGCTCAGGGCGGGCCCGTCGCCCGCGCCGCCGGGCCCCGGCGCGGGCCGCTCGGCGACGACCGTGCCGACCCCCGGCACCGCCCGCACCAGACCCTCGGCGCGCAGCACCGACAGCGCCTTGGTGGCGGTCGCCATGGCGACTCCCCACTCCCGCACGATCACGCGCGTGGAGGGCAGCCGGTCGCCCGGGGCGAGCTCACCGGAGACGATCCGGCGGCGCAGTCCACCGGCGATCCTGAGGTAGGGCGGTTCGATCGGCACGGGAGCACTGTACTAGTGCACCAGGAACGGCGTACGCCCCCTCAACCCACGGAATTCAGCGGGGTTTTCGAGGCCGCACGCCAGGTGCACTACGGCGGTGTTTGCGGTGTACGCGGAGCAACTGCTCTGCTCCCGCCTTGACTTCGGGACCGAACACCCCGGCCCCGGCCCAGGCCCCGGATCCGACCGCCCCCGTCATTGCTCCAAAGTCCGCCGCCCCGCGCGCCGGGCGCCGTACCCGATGCCGCGCGGGAGACCCTGGGCGGCGCGGTCGCGGTGGCGCGGTCGCGGTGGCCCGGCAGCTGCCGGGCCGGCTGGGGGAGACGGTGCTCGCCCCGGCGACCAGGGCCTTCACCCACAGCCTGGACATGGCCGCGGCCGGTGCCGCCGCCACGATGCTCGGCACCGCCGTGCTCTGCCTCGTACTGCTCCGGGGCGTACGCACAGCACGGTGAGGCCCGTGGGGGCCGGGCGTCAGTCGTTGGTGAGCACCATCCGGAAGCGGGCCGCGCCGGACATCATCCTCTGGTACGCGGCCTCCGCGCCGTCCAGCGGCACGGTCTCGGTCATCGGGCGGATCCCGTGCAGGGTGCTGAACGCCAGGGTGTCCTCCACGTCCTGCGCGGTGCCGGACGGGTGGCCCCGGACGACCTTGCCCGACATCAGCAACTGGTTCGGGCTGATCCCCAGCGGCTCCGGGTCCGCCCCGATGACCACCAGCTCGCCGCGCGGCGCGAGCCCCTCCACGGTCGCCGTGATGGCGGCGGAGTTGGCGGCGGTGGCCAGCACGACCCGGGCGCCGCCGAGCGCCTTGAGTGCGTCCGCCACCGGGGCACCCCCGGTGCTGTCGATGTAGTGATGGGCCCCGAGCTCCTTCGCGAAGTCCGCCTTGGCGGCGCCCCGGGCGATCGCCACCGTCTCGAAGCCCATCGCCGCCGCGAACTGCACCCCCAGGTGCCCGAGGCCGCCGATGCCGAGCACGGCGACCAGGTCCCCGGGCCGGGCGGCACTGCGCCGCAGCCCGTTGAACGTGGTCACCCCCGCACAGCCCATCGGCGCCGCGTCGACGGCGGACAGCGCGTCGGGGATCCGGGCCAGGGCGTCCATCGGGGCGACCACGCTCTCGGCGTAGCCGCCGTCGTACGCCCACCCGGGCACCTTCAGGTTCTCGCAGACCACGAAGTCGCCCCGCCGGCACGGTGTGCAGCGGTGACAGCTGCCGCCGAACCAGCCCACCGCCACCCGGTCGCCCACCTGCCAGGCGCCCTGCGTACCCTCGCCGAGCTCCGCGATCCGGCCCGCGATCTCGTGCCCCGGGACCACCGGGAACCGCACGCCCGGCAGCGCGCCGTTCACGAAGAGCGCGTCGCTGTGGCAGACCCCGCAGGCGTCCACGGCCACCCGGACCTGCCCCGGGCCGGGCCGCGGTACCGCGCGCTCGACGATCTCGAAGGGGCCACCCGAGGCGGCGGCCTGCGCGGCTCGGTAGCTGCTGGAGACACTCATCTGGATCTCTCCGGGTCATGGACGGACGGCCCCCGGAACCAGCAGACCAGCTCCGGCCGGGTCGCGCGCGCCGGGCGCTGCGGACGGGGCGGCCCTCTCCCCGGCCGCGCCCGCCGGCTCAGGAGCCGGACGGCCGATCGCCGTGCCAGGAGCGCCAGAGCGCGGCGTACGCGCCGCCGGCCGCCACGAGCTCGTCGTGGGTGCCCAGTTCGGTGATCCGGCCGTCCTCCATCACCGCCACCCGGTCGGCGTCGTGAGCCGTCTGCAGACGGTGCGCGACGGCGACGACGGTCCGGCCTTCCAGCACGGCGGTCAGCGCCCGCTCCGTGTGCCGGGCCGTCCTCGGGTCCAGGAGCGCGGTGGCCTCGTCCAGGATCAGCGTGTGCGGATCGGCCAGCACCACGCGCGCCAGGGCGAGCTGCTGCGCCCGCGCGCCGTCCGGCCGGTGCGCCCCGTGACCCAGATCGGTGTCCAGGCCGTCCGGCAGTTCGTCGGCCCAGTCGGCGCCGACCGCGGAGAGCGCCGCGCGCAGTTCGTCGTCGGTGGCGTCGGCCGAGGCGATCCTCAGGTTGTCCCGGACCGTGCCGAGGAAGACGTGGTGCTCCTGGGTGACCAGCACGACGTGCCTGCGCAGCCGCTCGGGGTCCAGCCCGGCGACCGGGACCCGCCCGACCGTCACCGACCCGGTGCGCGGTGCGTCCATGCCCGCGAGCAGCCTGCCCAGGGTGGTCTTGCCCGCGCCGGAGGGGCCGACGACGGCGAGCCGTTCGCCGGGACGGACCGTCA
Organism: Streptomyces sp. NPDC001890; assembly: GCF_042891445.1. Lineage (NCBI taxonomy): Bacteria > Bacillati > Actinomycetota > Actinomycetes > Kitasatosporales > Streptomycetaceae > Streptomyces > Streptomyces sp. NPDC001890. The sequence continues at coordinate 1,025,346 of NZ_JBIATE010000002.1, forward strand.
GGCCGACACCGTGCAGGACGTCGCCCCCGCCGTCGTAGGCGTAACGCACGTCCGTCACCTCGATCCGGTCGTCGGCCGGTGCGGGGGAGGCGGCCGGCGGTACGTGCGTCGCCAGGGCGAGCCCCTCGACCCTGGCGAAGGAGGCGCTGCTGCTCTGGAGCTGTTCCAGCCGCTGGAGGATGGTGTCCAGGGGCTGGGAGAGCTGCCGCAGATACAGGGCCGAGGCGACCACCGCACCGAGGCTCACCGCGCCGTGGTCGTGCAGTACGCCGCCGATCAGCAGGACTCCGGCCACCGGAATGACGTACGAGACGTCCACGGCCGGGAAGAGCACACTGCGCAGGAACAGCGTCCTGGTCCGGGTCCTCCAGCACTCCTCGACGGCCTCGTCGCAGGCGGTGATGCGGCGCTGCTGAAGTCCGAGGGCCTCGACGGTGCGGGCCCCGGCGGCGGTGGCCGCGAGCTGCTCCGCGAGCGCCGAGTTGGCGCTGCCCTCGGCCAGGTACGCGGTGAGTGCCCGGCGCAGGTACCAGCGGGCGGCGCACCAGATCCCGAGCAGGCCCAGCACCCCGCACGCGCCGAGCAGCGGGTCCAGTACGAAGACCGCACCGAGGATGAACAGCGCCTGGACCGCGGCGATGAGGACCTCGGGCCCGGCGTCCCGGAGGGTGGCGCCGACCATGGCGACATCGGTGGTGCCGCGGGTCAGCAGATCGCCCGTCCCGGCCCGTTCGACCACCCGGGCGGGCAGCGCGAGCGTCCGGTCGGTGAACTCCTCGCGGATGCGCGCCAGCGTCCGCTCGCCGAAGCGGTGTCCTACGTAACCGGCCCAGCGGACCAGGAGGAGCTGCGCCACGGCGAAGACGAGGATGATGAGCGCCAGGCGGTCCACCGCGGCCACCCCGGCGCCCGCCCCGACCTCGTCGACGATGCGGCCGAGCAGCCACGGGCCGACAAGCCCGGCACCGGCGGCCAGCGCGTTGAGGCCGATCATGCCGACGAAGACACGGCCGTCCAGCCGGATCAGCCGGAGCGCCGCGCGGAGTGTCCTGGACGGGTCGGCGATGGGCAGGGCCGGGGACATGGGTTCGGATCCGGTGGTCATCGCACGGCCTCCCTGGACGGCCGGACGGTTCCTCCGGCCCCTTCGTCGGCGAGGGCGTCGTCCTCACCGCGTGACACCAGGTGGCGGTAGCCGGGCTCCAGGTCCAGGAGCTCCCGATGGCTGCCGACGGCCGCGACGCGACCGCCGACCAGGTAGTACACGGTGTCCGCCCGGTCCAGTACGAGCGGTGAGGTGCTGGTGACGACCGTGGTGCGGCCGGCGCGTGCGGTGCGCAGCCGGGTCGCCATGGCCGCCTCGGTGTGCGCGTCGACCGCCGAGGTGGGCTCCACCGCCAGCAGCACCTCGGGATCGGCCAGCAGGGCCCGGACCAGCCGGAGGCGCTGGCGCTGGCCTCCGGAGAGGTTGCGGCCCTGTGCGTCGACCGGCGAGTCGAGTCCGTCCGGCAGCCCGCGCACGATGTCCTGCGCCACGGCCGCATACAGGGCCCGGCCGATGGACTCCTCGTCCCGGTCCCGGGCACCGCCGATCACCTCGCGCAGCGGGCCGGCGAACAGATCGGCCTCGTTGTCCGCGACCAGGATCCGCCGGCGCACCTGCGTCAGGTCGATCTCGTCGAGGCGTATCGCGCCCCAGGTCGCGGCCGAATCGGTGAACCGGCCGAGCCGTTCGACCACCGCCGCGGACTCCGACGGCCGGGCACCGGCCAGCGCGGTCAGCCTCCCGGGTGCCACCTCCACGCCGGACGCCGGATCATGGAGCGTGGCCGGCGAGCCGGGACCGTCCGCCGCCGCTTCGCCTGCCGTTCCGCCGCTCGTGGAATCGGGCTCCAGGTCCAGGAAACGGATGACCCGGCGGGCGGCGACCAGTCCGCGGCTGAGGTCGTAGCCGCCCTCGATGAAGAACTCCACCGGCACCGCGAGCACCGCGGCGTACCCGTAGACCGCGACCAACTCGCCGACACTGATGGTCCCTTCGGCGGCCATCCGGGCCGCGAGCCAGGTCACGGCCCCGAGGAACAGGGTGGGCAGACCGACGCCGAGGGCCTGGATCCAGCTGGTCACCGCGCCGACGCGGTACCCCTCCGCCCGAAGCTCCTGCGAGCCGCGCCGGTAGCGCTCGGCGTACACCTCCTTGCCGCCGATGCCGTTGAGGACGCGCAGGCCCCCGACCATGTCCGCGAAACGGCCGGCGAGCCCGCCCTGCCGCCCCCGGTACGCCGCCTCGACACCCTGCAACCGCCCCAGCAACGGGCCGACCAGCACCGCGAGCAACGGCACCCCGAGCAGTACCACCGCGGCGAGCAGCGGTGACACGGCGAGCAGCAGTGCGGCCACGACGAGGAAGGCGAGGACCGCGCCGACACCGGGGCCGGTGATGGTCAGGGTGCTGGCGATCACCCCGACATCGCCGAACCCGATCGTGACGACCTCCCCGGCCGTGGCCCGGCGCGGCAGCGCCCCGCCCAGCCGGGTCGACTGCGAGACCACGGCCCGCACGGAACGGAAGGCGGCATCCAGCCGCACCCTGGTCATCGTGCGGTGCCGCATGATGGCCAGCCAGGCGTTCAGCACCCCCACGCCCAGCAGGGCCGCGACCCAGCCGGCCAGCGCGGGCCACCGCCCCGGTTGCAGCCCGTCGTCGATGGCGCGGGACAGCAGGTACGGCGGCAGCGTCAGACACACCATCCAGGCGCTGCCGAGCAGCGCGCCGGCGGCGATCCGCCGGCGCTGGCAGACGACCAGCCACCACAGGTAGCGCAGGGCGCTGCGGCGGTCGGGGGGTCGTACGGGGTGCGGCGAGCGATTTCTGATGTCGATCCCTCCCCGGGGCGGCAACGGAGCGCGGTCACGTGTGCCTGTTCCACGTAGCGTACGGACAGCGTGTACGTGCAGTCCTCGTCGGGGACGACGACGAGGAGCGGGGCTCCGCCCTTGATGTGTGCGTGGGCGGCTCGTTGGCTCTCGCGGTCCTCGTACCAGGCGCGGAGTTCGGCGAGCTGGTCGTCGAGATCGAGCCGGTCCACGATCCACAGGGCCTGTCCGCCGAGCCAGCGCAGTGCGAGGACGGGGGAGATGGTCCAGAAGCTGCCCAGGACGTACCGCGCCGCTTCGTCGGTCCCGTACACGAGCCCTTCGGCGACCGCCTCGCACCGGTAACTCGCCTGTCCGGGTGCGGTGTTCACCTCGCCGGTCACAGGATCCGCCCCTCGCTCCGGGCGTTGCACCGCGCGATCTCGGCCCGCAACCGCTCCATCGGGCTCGGCTCCCGCACGTTCACGGGTTCCGCCTCCCACTCCGTACCGCCGCAGACCGGCCGCAACGACCAGTAGGGGCCGGCCGTCCCCCGGAACTCGCCCACCTGGTCACGACGTCCGGTGTCCACCAACAGGGTTCCGGTGGACGGGACTTGTGGGGGCTTCTGCTTGCTCGGGGGGCCGTCTTCCGTACACACAGGCCACTCCTCTCCGTAACGGTTCCGCTACCAAGGGGGATCAGCGTGGCCTAGAGTGGGGAACCCTTCAAGTAATCAGAACGGAAGGAAGGGTTGGGTGGCGGCGTGGTCAACCGCAAGGAGTTAGACCCCGAGAGCAGCCCCGAAGCTGCCTACGGAGCTCATATGCGCAGGTTGCGGGAGAGTCGTGGCTGGAGCCAGGACGATCTGGCCGGAAAGCTGGCGTATTCCAGCCAGCACATCTCGGCTGTAGAAACTGGTCGGAAGCCGCCAACCCTTCCCTTCTCACGCAAGATCGACCTTGCCTTCGGCACTGCTGGCACCGCCGATTCGTTCGAGCGCGAGTGGCGCAACATGCGGCTCGGCGTACTGCTGGAAGGCTTCCCGGAATACGTCGGGTACGAGGGCCGGGCCGTGGAGATCAGGCTGTTTCAGATCGGGATCATCCCTGGGTTGTTGCAAACGCCGGAGTACGCGCGGGCATTGGCGTACGGAGACGTGTGGCGCGGCTCCATCACGTCGGACCAGGCGGATGAGCGAGTCTCGTTCCTCGCGCAACGGCAGGCGGCGCTGGCGAGGGCCAGGCCGCCCATGCTGCTCGTGGTGATGGACGAGAGCTGCATCCGCCGCCCGATCGGCGGTTCAGAGGTCATGGGCCCCCAGATTCAAAAACTGGTCGAATTCGCCGCGCTCCCCAACACCGTCCTGCAGGTGGCGCCCTTCGGCATAGGTGAACGCCGCCCTTTCAACTTGCCCGTCAACTTGCTCACGCTTCCGGACAGGTCCATGGTCGCGTACGCCGAATCCCACGCGCAGGGACACGTGGATCGCGAGAGCACTTCCGTGTTGCCCCTGCTGACGGCCTACCATCAGCTACAGGCTGAAGCGCTGTCCCAAGCGGCATCCGTGGCGATGATCGAGCAGGCATGAAAGGGAAGACCCGTGACTAACGAGCCCCGTTGGCGGAAGTCCTCGCACAGTTCCAACGGAGGCGACTGCATCGAGGTTGCCGCGAACCTCGCTGCCACGCTCGGACTGGTCCCCGTCCGCGACTCGAAGAATCCGGGCGGCCCGGTGCTGAACGCCTCCGCCGCCTCGTTCGCCTCGTTCGTGGCAGGCGTCAAGGCCGGAGAGTTCGGCACCGTCTGACCGTCCGGCCCGCCGAAGTGGATCGTCTGTCAGACCTGCCTGGGATGCTCCGGGCATGGAGATGACAGTGCAGCTGACGATCGACTGCTCCGATCCGCAGAGAATGGTGGCTTTCTGGGCCGAGGCCCTGGGCTACGTGCCTGAGCCTCCGCCTGGCGGGCACGCCACGTGGCGTGCCTACTGGGCGGCGATGGGGGTGCCCGAGGCGGAGTTGCCGGCTGGTGCCGGGGATATTCCGGAGTCGATCGTCGATCCCGTGGGACGTGGACCAAGGGTGTGGTTCCAGCAGGTTCCGGAGCCGAAGGCCGCCAAGAACCGGTGGCACTTCGACCTGAAGGTCGGTGGGGGACGTGATGCCCCGCTGGACGTCCGCACACAACGGGTCAAGACGACGGCGGAACGGCTGGTCGAAGCCGGTGCCACCGTGCTGCGGACCAAGGACGAGCCGGACATGGGGCTCTACGCCGTCGCGATGCAGGACCCCGAAGGCAATGAATTCGATGTCGTCTGAGGGCCGTTGCGACGGTGCTGGTGGCAGCCACTCGTTCGCGGCTGCCACCACGCTCTGGGCCGTTTCGTTTCGATCACGAGCGTCGCCGGTCACCCAGCCCCGGAGATCACCTCGCCTGATGCGGACTGCAGGGGACTGCAGGGGACTGCGAATCGATCAAGACATGTGGGCGACCTGGAGCCGGCTTCTTGATCGTTACCGGTCAAAGGAACCAGGACTCTTCCATCCGGAACGTGGAGCCGCTGGTGTGGCGGACGCGGAAGACGGACATCCGGAGGTCCACGCGGCCCCACGGGTCGCACGGTCCGAGCGCAAGCCGGCCCAGGGCCCGCCAGTCGATTTCATCGGACTCCTCGTCCAGGTCGATCGCTTCCTCGGCGAGGGTCTCGGAGCTGATGCCGAGGGCGCGTACTACGGCCTGAGGGTCGCCGGTGACTTCCAACGGTTCCACGCCGGACCAGCCTTCGGCGTGCAGCATCAAGCCGCCGGGAAGCCGGATGATGTCTTCGGTGTGGTCTCCTCCGCAGTGAACATCGGCTGACCCGACGATCCTGGCGTCCGGGTAGCGCTCGCGGAGAGTGTTGGATGCCCCGAGCAGCGGCGAGTCGCCGATGCTGTCGGCCAGGGCCGGGTCGGTTATGGAGATGACGTTGCCCCAGCAGCCCACCTTGATGATGTCCAGGTCCGCCCGCGTCTCCGGAGCCGGCGAGCCGCATGCGGAGCCGGGGGGCAGCTCTTCGAGGATCTCGTCGACGGTGTCGAAGTCTTCGGCGAAGTGGCGGGCTCCTTCCGGGTCGTGGGGAGAAAAGTTCACCGTGCCTGCGGGGAAGGGGGGAAGGAGGAGGGTGAGGGTGTAGTCATCGCCATGTCCCCGAACTTCTCGGTCGGGTGGGCAGGCCCAAAAAGTGGTGTCGGTCACAAGGGGCACCGTAGCGACGGGCACTGACAGTCCCGGCGTCTCGCCGTCGAGCGGGCTACGGATCCGGCGGGCCTTCGGTCCGGAGCCCTGGCGGACCGCGACCTTCATGATCTCGCCCGCTCCGCTGCTGATCGACAAGGTCCGTGACGTGGCCTTCCTGCTCCTGGGCCCGTACACCGCCCACCTGCCACTGGTGCTGCGTACGCTGGTCATGACGGCGATCGTCGTCCCGGTCGCCGTCCATGTCCTCGTTCCAGCGCTGCTCAAGGCCAATCACAAGGCCGCCGCAGCGTTCAACGCCCGCCGCCGGTGAGAGCCGTTCTTCGCCGGGCCAATTCGGTCGAGACGCGTCCAGCGGTCTGAGTAGCCTCGCTCTGTGGTGGATGAAGAGCAGTACGCCCGGTATCGGGAAGACTCGAAGGTGCTGGCGGCGATCGGGAAGCAGGTCGACGCCCAGGCCGGCCGTGTCACGGTGCGGCTGCCCAGGGCCGTGGCCCAGGCCGCGGTGGACGCCTGGGAGCGCGACGAGTCGGGCGACCTCGGTGCGGAGACCCATGAGCAGTACGCGCTGCGGGACCAGGCCGGTGATCTGGCGCTGATCGGCCTTGTGATCTCGGAGCGCGGCCGCTGGGAGGACGACGAAGTCGTGATCGACCTGGATGTCGTCTCCGCGGGGGCAGCGGTGCGGGCGTCGCTGTAGTCGGGCGCGGCATACTCTGAGCCCCGTCCTCACTGCCTGGGAGAGTCATGACAAGCAGGTTCACCGAGCTGACCGTTGACTGCCACGATCCGGAGAGGCTCGCGGCCTTCTGGTGCGAAGTCCTGGACTTCAAGGTGATCGAGCGGAGCGAGGGCAAGGTCGAGATCGGCTCCTGGGTGCCGACCGTCGAGGATGTGCGGGCCCGTCAGATGCCGCCCACCGTGCTGTTCATCGAGGTGCCCGAGGGCAAGGCCGTGAAGAATCGGCTTCACCTCGACGTCAGCCCGATCGACGCCGGCACCGAGGACGAGGTGACCAGATTGCTCGGCCTCGGCGCCACCAAGGCGGATGTGGGCCAGGGCCCGGACCGGAACTGGGTGGTCATGGCGGACCCCGAGGGCAACGAGTTCTGTGTCCTGCGCACCCTCGCACCGCAGGACCGGTAGGCAGGTACCGCTTGATGCACACGACAGAGCAGGCGGAAGCGCGCATCGAGGATGCGGGCAACATCTTGGTCGCGCCTTCGACGTTGCACGACAATGACTTGGTCAGGAACTTCTTCGGGTCCGTGATCACACCGGAGGACCTTGCTCCTGGTTCGCCCGACGCTTCTGGTTCGCCCGGCGTTTCCGGTTCGTCCGACGCTCCTGGTTCGCACGACCTCGCGCAGAAGACCGTCTACCTGTGTGGCGACATATCCGGGATCAGCCGCCGCCAACTGCGTACGGCTGCCCGGGTGTTCGTCGTCCGGGAGCTGTCACACGGTTACCACGAGGACGTCGACGAGCCCTGGACCCTCGTCGGCCTCGGCCGGGTTCCCGTCCGCGTGCACGGCGTCGGCGTGTACTACCGCCGCTTCTTCGGACTCGACGCCGACTACTTCGGGCGGATCAGCACGGAGCACGCGTTCCAGTCCCTGACGGAGTCCACCAAGCCCGGAACGGCCCATCGCAGCGGAATCTATCTGACGCCCGTCACACGAGACGGTGACGAACTGCATTTCCGTCTGCTCCGGTGCTCCACGAATCTCTCGGGGCCGACCGAGAACTTCCGCCCGACCGACACGCACGTCGTCGAGGCCCTGAACCGCGAGGCCGCCACCGTCTTCCGGAACCAGGCGCCGCTGAATCACGTCCTGGCGCAGATCTACCACAACACCCTTGCCACAGCTGAGCGCAAGCAGTCCAAGGCCAAGATCTCGGCCCATGCCGACAAGACCAAGGACATGCCCGTCAACGGCATCATGGCCTTCTGCACCTTCTACGACCGGCTCGACAATCTGCGGCCCCTGGCCGAGGACGCCTTCGACTACGGCGTGAAGGGCGCCAGCGGGCTGACCAGACTCCACTTCCGCCTCAAGAAGCCGGTCGAAGAACGCGCCGGGGCCGATTTCCCCGCGCAGTTCACCGTGACGCTCCATCCCGGCTCCGTGTTCTTCATGCCGCTGTCCACCAACCGCCTGTACACGCACGAAATCCGGCCCTCGACGCTGGATGCCGAGTTGCTCCCGACCCGCCTGGGATACGTGGTGCGCTGTTCGAGCACCGAAGCCGTTCACAAGAACGGCCACACGTTCCTCGAAGCGGCCGGAGATCTGGTGCAGCTGGAACCACCCACAGCGGACGGCATGGACGATCTGCGCAGGCTGTACGCCGAGGAGAACAAGACCTCGTCGTTCATCGATTACGGCGACAAGTTTCTCTTCAGCATGAACACGGGAGACTACGTTGCCCCCCGAATCTAGGATCTCGGACGAGATCATCTCGTTCGCTCTGCCGACCGAGGGGAATCCCTTTGCGGAGCTGTCCGCTTCGGTTCGTTGGGAAGACGTGGGAAAGGGACGGAAAGGAGCCGTGCTTTCGAGGGTCGACGAGGCGGGTGGTGTGCCTCTCGTCCGTACCACCACCCGGTACGGCAGCCCGGCGCAGCGTTTCCGGGCAGTGCACGAACGGCTGGCGCAACAGATCCAAGAACGTGCGGCGCTTCCGGTCGGCTTCAACAGTGCTCTCATCGAGAGCTACACGAACGCTTACACCACCATGGGCGGCCATTCCGACCAGGCTCTCGATCTGGCCGACGAGTCGTTCATCGCCGCCTTCTCCTGCTATCGAGACCCCGGTGCGAGCCCGCCGAGGAAGCTGATCTTCGAACCAAAGGGGTCCGGTGGTGAGAAGTTCGAGATCCCCCTCGTCCACAACGGTGTCGTCGCGTTTTCCGTGGACTCGAATCGGCGGCTCAGGCACAGAATCGTATTGGACGCGCCCGGCCGGGCGGTGGACAACCAATGGCTGGGCGTGACCTTTCGAACGTCAAAGACCCTCGTCCGGTTTCGCGACGATCATGCGTATCTCCCGCAGGGGGCGCGCCTCATTTCGGCCGACGACGAGCAGCGACGCGAGTTCTACCAATTGCGGCGCCGTGAGAACAACGAAACGGACTTCCGCTACCCGTTGCTGACGTACACCATCAGTGAGAGCGACCTGATGCCGCCCGTCGGACCTTGAGGGCTCTTGGGCAACCCTCCCGGCCCGGCGCGCTACGACAGGCTCTCCCGCCACGCCCGGTGCAGCCCCGCGAAGCGGCCCGTGCCCGCGATGAGTTCGGCCGGGGGGCCGTCCTCCACGATGCGGCCGTGCTCCATCACCAGGACCCGGTCCGCGATCTCCACCGTGGACAGGCGGTGGGCGATGACCACCGCGGTGCGGCCGTGCAGCACCGTGTCCATGGCCCGTTGCACCGCCCGTTCGCCGGGGATGTCGAGGGAGCTCGTCGCCTCGTCGAGGATCAGCACCGCCGGGTCGGCGAGCAGGGCGCGGGCGAAGCCGACCAGCTGGCGCTGACCGGCCGAGATCCGGCCGCCCCGCTTGCGTACGTCCGTGTCGTACCCGTCGGGCAGACCGGTGATGAAGTCGTGCGCGCCGATCGCCTTCGCGGCCTGCTCGATCTCCGCGCGGGTCGCGTCCGGGCTGCCGATCGCGATGTTCTCGGCGACCGTCCCGGAGAACAGGAACGCCTCCTGGGTCACCATCACCACGCCGCGCCGCAGCTCCGGGACGGCCAGGTCGCGCAGATCCGTGCCGTCGAGCAGGACCCGGCCGTCCGTCGGGTCGTAGAACCGGGCCAGCAGCTTGGCCAGCGTCGACTTGCCCGCGCCCGTCGACCCGACCACGGCGACGGTCTGCCCCGCCGGAATCGTCAGATCGAAGCGGGGCAGCACCTCACCGCCCGTGCGGTAGGCGAAGCGCACCTGGTCGAAGACGACCTCGCGGCCCGGGTGTTCGCCCGTGAGGGCCGGCAGCTCGCGCGGGTCGGACGGGTCGGGGACGGACGGGGTCTGGGCCAGCAGGCCCGCGATCTTCTCCAGGGAGGCCGCGGCCGACTGGTAGGAGTTGAGGAACATGCCGAGCCGGTCGATCGGGTCGTACAGCCGGCGCAGATAGAGCACGGCCGCGGCCAGCACCCCGAGCGCCAGGGTGTCCGAGGCCACCCGGTACGCACCCCACAGCACGATTCCGGCGATCGCCGTGTTGGCGACCAGCCGGGAGCCGACGACATAGCGGCCCATCTCCAGCATCGCGCTGCCGTTGGTCCACCGGTGCGTGTTGTTGAGGTCCTCGAAGTGACCGTCGTTGACCGGCTCGCGGCGGAAGGCCTGGACGGGGCGGATGCCGTTCATCGTCTCCGCGAACTTCACGATGACCGCGGCGATCGCCGAGGACCGCTCGGCGTACAGCAGTCCGGCCCGCCGCTGGAAGCGCCGCACCAGCAGATACAACGGGACGAAGGAGAGCACGGCCAGCGATCCCAGGCCGAAGTCCAGCCAGAGCAGCATCAGCGAGATGGAGACGAAGGACAGTACGACGCCGATCAGCTCCTGGAGCCCCTCGCTGAGCAGCTCCCGCAGCGACTCCACGTCCGTGGTGGAACGGGAGATCAGCCGGCCCGAGGTGTAGCGCTCGTGGAAGTCCACGCTCAGCGCCTGCGCATGACGGAAGATCCGCCCGCGCAGATCGAGCAGCGCGTCCTGGTTGACCAGGGAGGAGGCCCGTACGAACGCGTACTGCGTGGCCCCGCCCGCCGCCGAGCACAGCGCGTAGGCGACGGCCACCGCGATCAGCGGCCCGTAGTCCGCGTCCCGGAACGCGGGCACCCCGCTGTCGATGGCGTAGGCGACGAGCAGCGGACCGGCCTGGAGCGCGGCCTGCTGGACCAGCAGCAGCAGCGCGATCAGCGCCACCCGGGCCTTCATCGGCCGCAGCAGCGACCGCAGCAGTGCCCCGGTCGCGCCGGGCGGGACGGGCAGGTCGTCGCGGTCGAAGCGGTCCCGGGACGCGGATCGGGCGCCGGTGGCGTCCGTGGTGTCCGGGGCGTCCGGCGCGTTCGCGGTGTTCTTGGAGGGGGCTGTGCCGGGTGTCGTACTGGTCATCGGGGGCCCTTCTCGACGAGGACGTCCTCGGTGGACTGGTCGGGGAAGGCGCCACCGGCGCCCTCGGCGCCCGACATCAGCCAGGCGTACTCGGCGCTGCCGCGCAGCAGTTCCTGATGGGTGCCGACGGCGGCGATCCGGCCCCCGGAGAGCAGCGCCACCCGGTCCGCGAGCATCACCGTGGACGGCCGGTGCGCGACCACGATCGCCGTCGTCTCCGCCAGGACGTCTCGCAGCGCGGCCTCCACCAGCGCCTCCGTGTGCACGTCCAGCGCGGAGAGCGGGTCGTCCAGGACCAGGAAGCGCGGCCGGCCGACCACGGCGCGGGCCAGGGCGAGCCGCTGCCGCTGGCCGCCGGAGAGGCTGAGGCCCTGCTCGCCGACCTGGGTGTCGACGCCCTCGGGCAGCTCGTGCGCGAAACCGGCCTGGGCGACGGCCAGTGCCCTGCGCAGCTCGTCCTCCCCGGCGCCCTCGGCGCCCATCAGCACGTTCTCCCCGACGCTCGCCGAGAAGAGCGTCGGCTCCTCGAACGCCACCGACACCAGCTTGCGCAGCCGCTCCCGGGGCATGGTGGTGATGTCCGTGCCGTCCAGTGTGATCCGCCCCGCGGTGGCCTCGTGCAGTCGCGGCACGAGGGCGGTGAGCGTCGTCTTGCCGGAGCCCGTGGCCCCGACCAGGGCCATCGTCTCGCCGGGCCGGATCCGCAGATCGATCCGGGACAGCACGGGCACGGAACCGGGCTCCGCGTCGGGGTAGCGGAACTCCACGCCCTCGAAGACCATTTCACCCCGGGACGAGCCATCGGCCCGCACCCGTCCCTCCGCGCCACCCGGGCCGTCCGCGCCGTCGGCCTGTCCGTCCACGCCGGCCTGCTCGACCGCGTCCGGCGCGTCCGCCTCCTCGGCCACGTCCATCGCCTCGAAGAACCGCTCGGTCGCCGTCGCCGACTCCTGGCTCATCGCCAGCAGGAAGCCGATCGACTCCACCGGCCAGCGCAGCGCGAGCGCCGTGGAGAGGAAGGCGACCAGGGTGCCCGCCGAGAGGTCCCCGTCCGCGACCTGGACCGTGCCGAGCACCACTGCCGCACCGATGGAAAGCTCCGGGAGCAGGGTGTTGGCGGACCAGATGCCCGCCAGCAGACGGGCCTTGCCCAGCTCCGTGGTGCGCAGCCGCTCCGAGAGGGAACGGAAGGCGAGGGCCTGGCTGCGGTGCCGGCCGAAGCCCTTGATGATGCGGATGCCGAGCACGCTCTCCTCGACGACCGTCGTCAGATCGCCGACCTGGTCCTGGGCTCGGCGCGCCACCAGCGAGAACTTCGTCTCGAAGACCAGGCAGATGACCATCAGGGGCACCGCCGGAGCGAGCAGCACCAGCCCCAGCGTCCAGTGCTGCATCAGCAGAATGACGATGCCGACCAGGATCGTCGCACCGTTCACCAGCAGGAAGGTCAGCGGGAAGGCCAGGAACTGACGCAGCAGCATCAGATCCGTGGTCGCGCGCGAGAGCAACTGCCCCGACGGCCAGCGGTCGTGGAACGCCACCGGCAGCCGTTGCAGATGCCGGTACAGGTCGGCCCGCATCGCCGCCTCGACCCCGGCCAGCGGTCGCGCCACCATCCATCGCCGCACCCCGAACAGCGCGGCCTCACCGATGCCCAGCAACAGCAGGTACAGCGCGCCGAGCCAGACCCCGCCGGGGTCGCGGTCCGCCACCGGGCCGTCGACCATCCACTTCAGGACGAGGGGGATCACCAGACCGACGCAGGACGCGACGATCGCGACCAGGGCGGCGCCGAACAGCCGCTTGCGCACCGGCTTCACATAGGGCCACAACCGCAGCAGGGACTGAACGGTGGACCGGTCCTTGGGCTCTGCATGTTCTTCGGGCATCACAGTCGAGACTACGTTTCACCCCTGACATCGCTCATGTGGTTTTCCGGCCGACGTACGGCCTCATGGGCGGCGGGAGCGCAGGTCGTAGTCCGTATCAACCGATCGGCTGATGCCCCTTCGAGCGCGATGGACGATGGTGCGCCGGCCCCCGCGCCCCGATGCTCGGGTCCATGGCAATCATCGAAGTGAACGGGGTGCGGAAGGCGTACGCCGGGCGCACCGTGGTCGACTCAGTGAGCTTCGCCGTCGACGAGGGGGAGATCTTCGGGATCCTCGGCCCCAACGGCGCGGGCAAGACCACCACCGTCGAGTGCGTCGAGGGGCTGCGGGTCCCCGACGCCGGGACCGTCCGCGTCGCCGGACTCGACCCCGTCGCCGACCACGACCGGGTCACCCGGCTGCTCGGCGCCCAGCTCCAGGAGAGCGAGCTCCAGCCCAAACTCACCGTGGCCGAGGCGCTGGAGCTGTACAGCGCCTTCTACCCGGACCCCGCCGACTGGCGGGAGCTCGCCGAACGGCTGGGCCTGCACACCGTGTACGGCACCCGCTTCGCCAAGCTGTCCGGCGGTCAGAAGCAGCGGCTGTCCATCGCGCTCGCCCTGGTCGGCAACCCGCGCGTGGTGGTGCTCGACGAGCTGACCACCGGCCTGGACCCACGGGCCCGCCGGGACACCTGGAAGCTCATCGAGGACGTACGCGACAGCGGCGTCACCGTCCTGCTGGTCACCCACTTCATGGAGGAGGCCAGGCAGCTCTGCGACCGGATCGCCGTCATCGACAAGGGGAAGGTCGTCGCCCTCGACACCCCCTCCGGCCTGATCGGCAGCGCCGACGGCTCCACGGTCATCTCCTTCACCCCGTCGCGGCCGCTCACCGACGCCGAGCTGGAGCAACTGCCCGGCGCGGTCTCCGTGGCACGCAAGGACGAGCGGATCGAGATCAGCGGCACCGACGAGACGGTCAACGCCGTGATCTCCCTGCTGGCCCGGCACAGCATCACCGCACACCGGCTCCGTGTCTCGGAGGCGACGCTCGACGACGCCTTCCTCGACCTCACAGAACAGGCGGCCTGAGATGACCACGGTGAACGCGGCCACGGCCACCACGAAGCCCGCCCCCGCCCCCGCGTCCGCGCGCAAGGCGGTGCTCAGGTCCGAGACCCGGCTCTTCCTCCGCGAACCCGCCGCCCTGTTCTGGATCCTCGTCTTCCCGACCGGGCTCATGACGATCCTCGGCCTGATCCCCTCCTTCCGGGCCCCCGACGACGCGCTCGGCGGCCGGCGCGTCATCGACCTGTACGTGCCGGTGGCGGTGCTGCTCGCCATGATCATGTCCGGGCTGCAGGCCATGCCGCCCGTCCTCACCGGCTACCGCGAACGCGGCATCCTGCGCCGGATGTCCACCACTCCGGTACGTCCCTCCGCGCTGCTCACCGCGCAGATCGCCCTGCACGGCGCCGCCGCCCTCGGCTCCGCCGCACTGGCGATGGCCGTCGGACGGATCGCCTTCGGCGTCGAACTGCCCGCACAGCCCGTCGGCTACGTCCTGGCGCTGCTGCTGTCGACGGCGAGCGTGCTGACCCTCGGCGCACTGCTCTGCGCCCTCTCCCGTACGACCAAGGCGTCCGCCGGCATCGGTTCGGCCGTGAACCTGCTGATGATGTTCACCGCCGGTGTCTGGATCCCGGTGCAGAGCATGCCCGACACCCTGCGCGGCATCGTCCGGGTCACCCCGTTCGGCGCGGCGTCCGAGGCGCTGGACCGGGCGGTGTCCGGCAGCTGGCCCGGCCTGGCCCAGCTCGGTGTGATGGTGCTGTGGACCGCGCTGGTGACCTTCCTCGCGACCCGGCTGTTCCGGTGGGAGTGACCGGCGCGCCGGAGACGGGGAGACTGAACCCATGAAGGCGGGGGACACGGCAACGGCACACCGGAACGACGCGATGAGCGCCGAGCTGGGGTGGGAACGGTTCTTCCGGTACGGGCCCTACGGGTTCCTCGGCCTGAGCACCGTCGTCGTGGCCGTGACCGCCCCGCTCATCATGGACCGCGCGGACGTGTACGCCGTCGCGGCGCTGGTGCCGGCGGCTCTCGCCCTCCAGCTCTGGTGGGGGCGGGTCGGGCCGGCCGTTCCTCCCAGGTCACGGGCGTCGCAGTGCTACTTCGTCGCCCGCACCGCGCTCGCCTTCGCACTGACCTGGTGCAACCCCTTCTACTCGGTGTTCGCGATCCTCGGATACTTCGACACCGGCCGGCTGCTCCCGCGCCGGGCCGTGCGCCCCGGGCTGCTGGTCACCGCCGCCATCATGGCGGGCGCGCAGTGCGGCAGCGGCCTGCCGCCGGCCTCCCTGATGAACTGGGTCGCCTTCGCCGCCCTGTTCGGCCTGCACGGAACCCTGACCATGGTCTTCGCCAGGATCGGTGACCGCGAGGCCGACCACGCCCGTACCCAGGTCGACACCATCACCGAACTGGAGTCGGCCAACGCCCGGCTCGAACAGGCCCTGGCGGAGAACGCCGGACTGCACGCCCAGCTCCTGGTCCAGGCCCGCGAGGCGGGCGTCGCGGACGAGCGCCGCCGGCTCGCCGCCGAGATCCACGACACCCTGGCCCAGGGCCTGGCCGGCATCATCGCCCAGCTCCAGGTGGTGACCTCGATCGGCGACACCGACCCGGCGCTGGCCCGGGTGCACCTGGACCGCGCCGCCGCCCTCGCCCGGCACAGCCTCGGCGAGGCACGCCGCTCGGTCCACGACCTGGTCCCCGCCGCGCTGGAACACGACGACCTGCCGGGCGCGCTGAAGCGTACGGTCACCGACTGGTCCGAACGCCACGGGGTCCGGGCCGACTTCACCGTCACCGGCACCGTCGAGCCGGTCCATGACGAGATAGCCGCCACCCTCCTGCGGATCGCGCAGGAGGCCCTCGCCAATGTCGGCCGCCACGCCGGGGCCTCCCGGGCCGGAGTCACGCTGTCGTTCATGGGGGACGAACTCACCCTGGACGTACGGGACGACGGCTGCGGCTTCGATCCGGCCGCCCTGCCGCCGGCCGGTGGTGCGGGCGGTTTCGGGCTCGGCGGCATGCGGGCCCGCGCCGAACGCATCGCGGGCACCGTCGAGGTGGAGACGGAGCCGGGCCGGGGCACGGCGGTCAGCGCCCGGGTGCCCCTGGTCCGGCACAGCCGATGACCAGTACGGTTGTCCTGCCATGGCTCAGGAATCCGCACGCGTCATCACGCTCGTCGTCGTCGACGACCACCCTGTCGTACGGGACGGTCTGCGCGGCATGTTCGACTCGGCTCCGGACTTCGAGGTCCTCGGGGAGGCGTCGGACGGGGTCGAGGGGGTCGAGCTGGCGGTCCGGCTGGACCCCGATGTCGTCCTGATGGACCTGCGGATGCCGGGCGGCGGCGGAGTCGCCGCCATCGCCGAACTGGCCCGGCGCGGCGCCCGGTCCAAGGTGCTGGTCCTCACCACGTACGACACCGACTCCGACACCCTGCCCGCGATCGAGGCCGGCGCGACCGGCTATCTGCTCAAGGACGCGCCCCGCGACGAGCTGTTCACCGCCGTCCGCGCCGCCGCCGACGGCCGTACCGTGCTCTCGCCCGCCGTCGCCTCCCGGCTCATCTCACGGGTGCGCACCCCGGCGGCGGGCAGCGAGGCGCTGTCGGGCCGCGAGCGCGAGGTGCTCGAACTCGTCGCGAAGGGCACCTCGAACCGGGAGATCGCCGCCGAGCTGTTCATCAGCGAGGCCACCGTGAAGACCCATCTCACCCATGTCTTCGCCAAGCTGGGCGCCAAGGACCGGGCCGCCGCCGTCGCGATCGGCTACGACCGGGGCATCCTCGGCTGACCCCCGGCCGCACGCCCACCTGCCGCCCACCCCGCTCATTCCGCTCATTCGGTGACCCGCAGCAGCTGCACCGACCTGGCCGGCACGGCCAGCGTCCCGTCGCCCGGGTGGGCGGTGCCGGGAGCCGTGGCCTGGTCCTCCCGCGAGGTGTCCAGGACCAGCTCGTAGCTCCGCGCCCACGGCGGCCCGGGGAGCCGGAAACCGCACGGGCGGTGGCCGGCGTGCAGGACCGCCAGGAAGCTGTCGTCCGTGATCTGTTCGCCCCGCGCGTCCCGGCCGGGGATGTCGCGCCCGGAGAGGTAGAGCCCGACCGTGGCGGCCGGCGCGTACCAGTCCGCCTCCGTCATCTCCGTACCCCCCGCCGTGAACCACGCCAGGTCCCGCAGCCCGTCCGCCGCCTGCGGCAGCCCGGAGAAGAAGGCCCGGCGGCGCAGCACCGGATGGGCGCGGCGCAGCCGCAGCATCCGGGCCGTCAGCTCGGTCAGCGCCCGCCAGTCGGGCTGTTCGAGCAGCGACCAGTCCAGCCAGCCGATCTCGTTGTCCTGGCAGTACGCGTTGTTGTTGCCGCCCTGCGTACGGCCCATCTCGTCGCCCGCGACCAGCATCGGCACGCCCGTCGACAGCAGCAGCGTGGTCAGCAGATTGCGCAGCTGACGGCGGCGCAGCGCGTTGATCCCGGCATCCTCGCTCTCGCCCTCGGCGCCGCAGTTCCAGGCCCGGTTGTCGTCGGTGCCGTCCCGGTTGCCCTCGCCGTTGGCCTCGTTGTGCTTGCGCTCGTAGCTCACCAGGTCGCGCAGGGTGAAGCCGTCGTGCGCGGTGACGAAGTTGACCGAGGCGTACGGGCGCCGCCCGCCCCACGCGTAGAGGTCGCTTGACCCGGTCAGCCGGTAGCCGAGGTCCCGGACGTCGGGCAGGGCGCCGCGCCAGAAGTCCCGTACGGCGTCCCGGTAGCGGTCGTTCCACTCGGTCCACAGCGGCGGGAAGGCGCCCACCTGGTAACCGCCGCTGCCGACGTCCCACGGCTCGGCGATCAGCTTCACCCGGCGCAGCACCGGGTCCTGGGCGATCACCGCGAGGAACGGCGAGAGCATGTCGACGTCGTGCATGGAACGGGCCAGCGCGGCCGCCAGGTCGAAGCGGAAGCCGTCGACCCCCATCTCCGTCACCCAGTAGCGCAGCGAGTCCGTGATCAGCCGCAGCACCTGCGGCTGGACCACGTGCAGGGTGTTGCCGCAGCCGGTGTAGTCCGCGTACCTGCGGGCGTCGGGCTGGAGACGGTAGTAGCCCCGGTTGTCGATGCCGCGCAGCGACAGCATCGGACCGAGCTCGCCCGCCTCCGCCGTGTGGTTGTAGACCACGTCGAGGATCACCTCGATCCCCGCGTCGTGCAGCGCCCGCACCATCCGCTTGAACTCGCCGACCTGCTGGCCCGCGGTGCCGCTCGCCGAGTAGCCGGCGTGCGGGGCGAAGTAGCCGATGGAGTTGTAGCCCCAGTAGTTGTGCAGCCCGCGCCTCAGCAGATGGTCCTCGTGGGCGAACTGGTGCACCGGCAGCAGCTCCACCGCCGTCACCCCGAGCCGCCGGAGGTGCCCGACGGCCGCCGGATGGGCGAGACCGGCGTACGTGCCCCGCAGCTCCTCGGGGATCTCGGGGTGCAGCTTGGTGAAGCCGCGTACGTGCAGTTCGTAGATGACCGAGTCCGCCCACGGGGTCTTGGGCCTGCGGTCCTCGGCCCAGTCGTCGTCGTCATGGACCACGACGGCCTTGGGGACGTGCGGGGCGGAGTCCCGTTCGTCGCGGACGGTGTCGGCGACCTGCTGCTGCGGCCAGTCCCTCACATGGCCGTACACCTCGGCCGGAAGGGTGAAAGAGCCGTCCACCGCCCGTGCGTACGGATCGAGGAGCAGCTTCGCCGGGTTCCAGCGGGCCCCGGTCCAGGGGTCCCAGCGGCCGTGCACCCGGTAGCCGTAGCGCTGCCCCGGCCGTACACCCGGTACGAAGCCGTGCCGGATCTCATGGGTCAGCTCGGTCAGCGCGAGCCGCCGCTCGGTCCCGTCCTCGTCGAAGAGGCAGAGCTCGACCGCCTCCGAACCTCCAGCCCAGAGCGCGAAGTTGGTGCCCGCGACCCCGTCGGGACCCACCCGGAAACGGGCCCCCAGCGGCGTCGGGGCGCCGGGCCACACGGCGGGCGGCCGCCCCCGGCCGGCTGCCGTACCCGGCTCCTGCACCGCCTCCTGCTCGGCTGTGCTCGACACCTGCTCGCCTCCCGCGGCTCGTGGGGACCGGCACCGAAAAGGAGCGCACGGCGTCCCGGCCGCGGCTCCCCGAGTGTGGTCCTCCCCCTGTTTCTGCCCACCCGGACGCCCGCACTCACGTTTCCCCCGACCGGCCCCTGTCGTTGGGCGGGCGTGAACCACGTAGCGAAGAGGGCGGTGGCGAACCCGGCCACCGCGGCGACATGGGCGGGGCTGCTCGTCGTGCTGGCGGTACTGACCGGCTGCACCGGCGTCGGATCGATCTTCAGCGGGACGGCGGGCCCGCCGCAGGACGCGATCCAGGTCACCCCGCGGGACGGGGCGAAGAACATCGGCCCGGACGACCGGATCGGGGTGAAGGTCTCCGACGGCCGACTGGAGAGCGTGGCGGTGACCCGGATCGAGGACGCGCAGCGCCAGAAGGTGCCGGGCCGGATCGCGGACGACGGCCGGTCCTGGGCGCCCGAGGGCGGGGCGGGCCGGCTCAGGCTCGCCGCCAAGTACAGCGTGGACGCGGTGGCCGTGGACGGCTCGGGGAACCGCTCGGCCCGCCACACCACCTTCACTACGGCCGTGCCCGAGCACCGCTTCATCGGCTACTTCAAGCCGGAGAACCGCTCCACGGTCGGCACCGGGATGATCGTCTCCTTCGACTTCAACCGGCCGGTCACCAACCGCGCGGCGGTCCAGAAGGCCATCAGGGTGACGGCCGTGCCGCCGGTCGAGGTGGTGGGGCACTGGTTCGGCGGGAGCCGGCTCGACTTCCGCCCCGCCGCCTACTGGAAGCCGGGGACCGAGGTGACCGTCGACATGGCGCTGCGCGACGTGGAGGGCGCGCCGCATGTGTACGGCACCCAGGACAAGAAGGTCGTCTTCGAGATCGGCCGCTCCCAGACGTCCCTGGTCGACGCGGCCGCGCACACCATGGAGGTGCACCGCGAGGGCGAAGACGTCACCACCGTCCCGATCACGGCGGGCGCCGCGGGGAAGACGACCACGTACAACGGGAAGATGGTGGTCAGCGAGATGCGCGAGGTGACCCGGATGAACGGCCGCACGGTCGGCTTCGGCGGCGAGTACGACATCAAGGACGTCCCGCACGCCATCCGGCTCACCGATTCCGGCACCTTCCTGCACGGCAACTACTGGTCGGACGAGGACGTCTTCGGCTCTCAGAACGTCAGCCACGGCTGTGTCGGACTGCTCGACGTACAGGGCGGCGGCAGCGACACCCCGGCCGGCTGGTTCTACGACCGGACGCTCATCGGCGACGTGGTCGAGGTCGTCAACTCCAAGGACAAGAAGGTCGCGCCGGACAACGGGCTCGGTGGCTGGAACCTGGACTGGACCGGGTGGAGGGCCGGCTCCGCTCTCCGCTGATCCCCGTCGGCCCCGCCCCGCCCGGCCGCCGTCCGCGCCACCCGGCAGAGCCCCGGGACAACTTGGGACTGAACGGTGACATCCGGGGGGTCATTTCCCCACGCTCGGTGTGATTATCTTTCGCTGAGCGTGCATGTGCAGCGCGCGGGGGAGGGAGCCTTCGGGCTCCCGGGGGCCTTGGCGGGGCCAGGCCGTGTGAGGGGAGACGACCACATTGAACGGGCAGCCGATATCGGGGACATCGGCCGGGGCGAACGGCGTACGGGGCGGGCGAGGATCCACCGGACCGCTGGCTCTGGTTCTGGGTGCGCTGTTGTTGCTGGTGACGGCGTGCGGCGGGGGAGACGACGCCGGTGGCGGGAAGGGCGGCGCGGGGAAGGCCGAGGACACCTCGGCCTCGCAGGCCGTGGTGACCGTCGCGCCGAAGGACGGCGCGGACTCCGTCGCGACGAGCGGCGTGCTGAAGGTCTCGGCCGACCAGGGGAAGCTGACCACGGTCAAGGTCTCCGACCCCAAGGGCGCCGAGGTCGAGGGGAAGATCGCGGCCGACGGCGCCAGCTGGGCCCCGGACCAGCACCTGGCCGCCGCGACCAAGTACAAGGTCCACGCGGTCGCCAAGGACTCCAAGGGCCGTGAGTCGGCTAAGGACACCAGCTTCACCACGCTGGTCCCGCAGAACACCTTCATCGGGCAGTACACCCCGGAGGACGGTTCCACGGTCGGCGTCGGGATGCCCGTCTCGATCCACTTCACCCGGGGCATCACCGACCCGGAGGCGGTCGAGAACGCGATCAAGGTGACGGCGGAGCCGTCCGTCCCGGTCGAGGGCCACTGGTTCGGCAACGACCGGCTCGACTTCCGCCCCGAGGACTACTGGGCCGCGGGCACCAAGGTGACCGTGAAGCTCAACCTCGACGGCGTCGAGGGACGCCCGGGTGTCTACGGCAAGCAGGCCAAGACGATCTCCTTCACCATCGGCCGCAAGCAGGTCAGCACGGTCGACGCGAGCAGCCACCGGATGAAGGTCGTCCGCGACGACCAGCAGATCAAGGACATCCCGATCTCGGCGGGCGCCCCGGCGACCACCACGTACAACGGTCAGATGGTCATCAGCGAGAAGCTCAAGGTGACCCGGATGAACGGTGACACCGTCGGCTTCGGTGGCGAGTACGACATCAAGGACGTGCCGCACGCGATGCGTCTGTCCACCTCGGGCACCTTCATCCACGGCAACTACTGGGGCAACTCCGGCATCTTCGGCTCGACCAACACCAGCCACGGCTGCGTCGGTCTGCAGGACGTGCGCGGTGCCTGGTCCAAGAAGACCTCCGCCGCCTGGTTCTTCGACAACTCGCTCATCGGTGACGTCGTGGTCGTGAAGAACTCCAACGACAAGACGATCCAGCCGGACAACGGCCTCAACGGCTGGAACATGTCCTGGTCGGAGTGGACCAAGTAGTCCTTCGAGCACGTCGTACGGAGCGGGCCCGGTGCTGTGACCAACAGCACCGGGCCCGCCGTCGTTAGCGACGGTTAACCTGCCCCCATGACCGCAAACCTCGAAGTACGCGACGGCGTCGGCACGATC
Organism: Streptomyces sp. NPDC001890; assembly: GCF_042891445.1. NCBI lineage: Bacteria > Bacillati > Actinomycetota > Actinomycetes > Kitasatosporales > Streptomycetaceae > Streptomyces > Streptomyces sp. NPDC001890. Next base: position 1,047,537 of record NZ_JBIATE010000002.1, read on the forward strand.
CTGCTGGACCGCCCGCCCATGAACGCCCTGGACGTCGCCACCCAGGACCGGCTGCGTGAACTGGCCGAGGAGGCGACCCGCCGCGACGACGTGCGCGCCGTGGTCCTCTACGGCGGCGAGAAGGTGTTCGCGGCGGGCGCGGACATCAAGGAGATGCAGGCGATGGACCATCCGGCGATGGTCGTACGGTCCAAGGCGCTGCAGGACTCGTTCACCGCGGTGGCCCGGATCCCCAAGCCCGTCGTCGCCGCCGTCACCGGCTACGCGCTGGGCGGCGGCTGCGAGCTGGCGCTCTGCGCCGACTTCCGCATCGCCGGCGACAACGCCAAGCTCGGCCAGCCCGAGATCCTGCTCGGCCTGATCCCGGGCGCGGGCGGCACCCAGCGCCTGGCCCGGCTGATCGGCCCCTCCCGCGCCAAGGACCTGATCTTCACCGGCCGCCACGTGCGGGCCGAAGAGGCCCTGGCGATCGGCCTGGTGGACCGGGTGGTGCCCGCCGCCGAGGTGTACGAGCAGGCGCACGCCTGGGCCGCCGCGCTGGCCAAGGGGCCGGCTCTGGCGCTGCGCGCCGCCAAGGAATCCATCGACGCCGGCCTGGAGACCGACATCGACACCGGGCTCACGATCGAGCGGAACTGGTTCGCCGGCCTGTTCGCCACCGAGGACCGGGAGCGCGGAATGCGCAGCTTCGTCGAAGAGGGTCCGGGCAAGGCCAAATTCCTCTGACCGAACGCCAGTTGGGCACAGACTGACGCGCGTTCATCCGTGCGGGCGGATTAGCTGGGCCTTAAGACAACCTTAAGGCCCAGCACCCCGATGAGCCCGCAGATCCCGCTCCGAGGGTGTATCCGTGCAGGTCAGATGGGTTGCGGCGACCTGCATCCTGCCAATGGCATATGACTGTCGACCTTCATGGAACGGCGGGTTCCGGGGCGCGGATTCCTTCGGAACGGCCCCGGCACGCCCGTCTTGCGGCCATGATGGTGTCCATGGCGGGCCTGGAGGGTGTGGAACAGCCGCGACCGCACAGCGGTGCGACAGCGGCGCGGTGGATGCCGACCACGGAGGATGAACAGGCGTTCAAGGCACTGGAGTTGTTCGGTAATCCGGCGGAGGGCGAAGTCCGGTTACCCTCCCGTCCGGAGTCCGCGGCCACCGCCCGGCGGCTCACCTCGTGCGTGGTGCTGCGTCAGTGGGCGCTCTCCCCGCAGACCGCCGAATACGCCGTGCTGCTCGTCTCGGAGCTCGTCGGCAACGCGGTGCGGCACACCGGCGCCCGGGTCTTCGGGCTGCGGATGATGCGCCGCCGCGGCTGGATCAGGATCGAGGTGCGCGACCCCTCGCGCGGGCTGCCCTGCCTGATGCCCGTTCAGCCGATGGACATCAGCGGACGGGGCCTCTTCCTCGTCGACAAGCTCTCCGACCGCTGGGGCGTGGATCTGCTGCCGCGCGGCAAGACCACCTGGTTCGAGATGCGGATCTCCGACCGCTGACCCCGGCCGACGGGGCCGTACCCGTGCCCTGCCCGCGCCTGCCCGTGCCCGCAAACCACAGCAGCCCCCGTCCGCCGTGGTGGGGCGCTTCGGGGGCTGCTGTGTGGGGGCCGCGAAATGGGGGGTGTGTTCGCGGCCGCTTGTGACGACCGGGCTCGGGTCATGCGGTCGTGTGACCGACTATGGCAGACGGGCGACCACCCCGCCAAAGGTGCAATCGATGCATCTGCTGCCATAGTGGGACATTCTCCAGGTGAATCGCAGGTGTGATGGGTCACTTGCCTGCAAAAGTGTGAATATTTATGGGATTGAGTGAGTGATTCATTCGGTTCGCCCATATGTCGAAATTGTTATTTCTGTCTCATTCCGCACCTACTGTGTCTGTACATGAACGTCTCCGACATTCCGGTGCACCGTCGCGGCGCCCTGCGCGCGGGAGCAGGGGCTGCCCTTGCCGGTGTCCTCACCGCCGGATGCGCGGACCGCGATGCCGACGGCGCGCCGGCCGGGACCGTCACGGACACGGTGAGCCCGAAGAACCAGGCCGGCGCGACCACCCGGCCCCCGTCCCCGAACCCCGCCCCCGGACCGCACCGCTTCCCCGGGCAGCCGGTCCAGATCGACCACGGCCCCCGCGATCGCGCCCGCGTCGCCCTCACCTTCCACGGCCAGGGCGACCCCGCCATCGCCCGCACCGTGCTCGCCGAGGCCGAACGGGCCCACGCCCGGGTCACCGTCCTCGCCGTCGGCAGCTGGCTCGACGAACACCCCGGCATGGCCCGGCGCATCCTCGACGGCGGCCACGAACTCGGCAACCACACCCAGCACCACACCGACATCTCCTCGATGGGCGAGGCCGAGGCGTACGCGGAGATCAGCGGCTGCGCCCAGCGGCTGCGCAGGCTCACCGGCTCCATCGGCACCTGGTTCCGCCCCTCGCGCACCCGCGACGCCACCCCGCTCGTCCAGCGGCTGGCCGCCAGGGCGGGCTACCCGCACGTCCTCTCGTACGACGTGGACTCCCTCGACTTCACCTCTCCCGGCGCCGCGGCCGTCACCCGCAAGGTGGCCGGGGAGATCCGTAACGGATCGGTGGTGAGCCTGCACTTCGGCTACGCGGACACGGTCGCCGCGCTGCCCCTCCTCCTCACCGAAATCGACCGCCGCCGACTGCGCGCGGTGACGACCACGGAGCTGCTGACCTGATGTCTCCCTCCACCAAGCACACCGCGGCCCTGCTCGGGGGCGTCCTGCTGGCCGTACTCACCGGCTGCGGCACCTCCGCCGAGAAGACGAACGTCCAGGCCGTCGGCAGCGAGGCCGCCCGGCCAGCCGAATCCGAACGCGTCGCACCGCCCGCACCTCCGGGGCTCCCCGGGATGCCCCCGGTGCTCGACGCCAAGGACGTCTACTCGGCCGACCGGGGAAAGCTGTCCCCGGAGGTCAAGGACTTCCCGTCCCGGGTGTACGTCCCCAACACCAACTCCGACACCGTGTCCGTGATCGACCCCGCCACGTACAAGGTCATCAAAACCATCAAGGTCGGCCGCCAGCCGCAGCACGTCGTCCCCTCGTGGGACCTGAAGACCCTCTGGGTCAACAACGACATCGGCGACAGCCTCACCGCCATCGACCCGGCCACCGGGAAGACCGGTCCCACGGTGCCGGTCTCCGACCCGTACAACCTCTACTTCACCCCGGACGGCAAGTACGCCGTGGTGATGGCCTCGATGGACCGTCAGCTGGTCTTCCGCGACGCCCACACCATGAAGACGGCCAAGACCGTCCCGGTCGACTGCGCGGGCGTCAACCACGCCGACTTCTCCGCCGACGGCCGGTACTTCATCGTCTCCTGCGAGTTCTCCGGCGAACTCCTCAAGGTCGACACCGCGAAGATGAAGGTCGTCGGTCAGCAGAAGCTGCCGCTGAGCGGCGCGATGCCGCAGGACGTGAAACTGTCGCCGGACGGCGGGACGTTCTACATCGCGGACATGATCGCCGACGGGATCTGGGTGCTGGACGGGAAGAAGTTCACCACCCCGAAGCTGCTGCGCACGGGCAAGGGCACCCACGGCCTCTACGTCAGCCGCGACTCCAAGGAGATGTACATCTCCAACCGCGGCGAGGGCACCATCTCCGTCTTCGACTTCGCACAGCGCAAGCTGGCGAAGAAGTGGCGGCTGCCCGGCGGCGGCAGCCCCGACATGGGCGGGGTCTCGGCGGACGGCAAGGTCCTCTGGCTGAGCGGACGTTACGACGCCGAGGTGTACGCGATCGACACCGCCTCCGGCAAGCAGCTGGCCCGTATCCCGGTGGGCAGCGGCCCGCACGGGCTCGCCGTCTACCCGCAGCCGGGGCGCTACTCGCTCGGCCACACCGGCGTCTTCCGCTGACCGCCCGGCGTCAACACCACGCCTGACACGCTCGCGTTCGGGTGACGCTCCCCGGCCCGGCGCCGCACCGCCGCGACAGTGACCATCATGATGATCACTTCTCGACTGCGGCGCCGGGCCGCACTCGCCGTTCTCTCCCTCTCCGCCGTCCTCGTCCCGGCCGCCGCCACGGAGGCCGCCCCCGCGCTCGCCCCCACTGCCGCGGCCGCCCCCGCCGCCGCGGTCAAGCCCGGCAGCTGTCCGGCCGTCGCCGACCACCTCTTCGCCGCCGCCGACCCGGTGGACCTCGACCGGATCACCCCGCAGCCCTCGTGGCGGGCCGACTGCCGCCAGCTCTACCGGGCGGACGGCCGGGGCCCGGCGACCATCTTCGACGAGGGCTTCCACGCCAGGGACATCGATTACGGCCAGTACGACCTGGAGAAGTACGTCCTGGTCAACCAGCCGTCGCCGTTCGTCTCCACCACGTACGACCACGACCTGTACAAGAAGTGGAAGAGCGAGTTCAACTACTACATCGACGCCCCCGGCGGCATCGACGTGAACAAGACGATCGGCGACACCCACAAGTACGCCGACCAGGTGGAGGTCGCCTTCCCCGGCGGCGTCGACCGGGAGTTCATCGTCGGGGCGTGCCCGATCGACCGGGCGACCAAGACCGAGATCATGAACGAGTGCGTCGACAACCCGCACTACAAGCCGTGGCGCAGCTGATCCGGCGCACGGTCACCCCATGACGAACAGGGCCTCCGAGCCCACCGGCCGGTAGCCCGCCGCCTGGAACGTCCGCACACTGCGGGCGTTCCCCGGCGACTGCTGGGCCCACACCACCGCGTCCGGCACCAGCTGCCGGGCCGCCCGCGCGAGCCGCTCGCCCAGCCGCCGGCCGCGCGCCTCCTCGGCCACCTCGACCGCGGTCTCCCAGCGGCCCGCCACGCCCCGGCCGAGGATCACCACACCGCCGTCGGCGGACCAGACCCGCACCTCGTCGCGGTACTTCATCGCCCGCGCCACCCGTGGATGCTCCGGGTCCTCGATCTCCCGCAGCTCGATCTCCGGGGTGCCGGGCAGCGCGGGGGCGACCGTCAGCAGGTCGACGGTGTTCATGTGCCGGCCGGTCCGGGCCAGCAGCGCGTTCAGGAAGTGCGGGTTCATCGTCGCGGCGAGCTCGTCGCCAGGCGTCTCGGCCAGCACGGCCCGCACCCAGTCGGGGTCCTCGTCGGTGAAGACCACCGAGTGCGCGGTGAACGCCAGCACCCCGGCGTCCCGGCCCGAGGGCTGCCGCACCACGGTCGTCGAACCGTCCGGCGGGGGAAACCGCCCGTCCGCCGAGGCCGTCAGAATCCGTGCCAGCGCGTCGTCCATCGGTGTCCCGCTTCCCCGTCCGGTCCGTGGTCCGCCGGGCGGCGGACTCCCCCCACGCATGATCGACTACCGGCCGCCGCGAACGCCATCGGTCACGACCGTTAATCTGGCCCCCGTCGGTCAGGCATTGGCCAGGCATTGAACAGGGATGAGAAGGGGCGGAACCGTGGCGGACATAGAGTCGGCGCGCAAGGCATTCGAGCGGTTCGATCTGAACGGCGACGGGCTGATCTCGGCCGCCGAGTACAAGAGCGTGATGGCGCAGCTCGGTGACCCCTACGTCACCGAGACGGTGGCCCAGGCCGTCATCAACTCGCACGACGCCAACAGCGACGGGCTGCTCACGTTCGACGAGTTCTGGGCGGCCCAGAACAAGGACTGAGTCCCGCAGGACCCCCGGCCTCCCGGGCCGGGGGCCGCCGTTCAGGCGCTCTCGCGGTACGGAGACCAGCCGCGCAGCTCCTCGTCGCGCGGGGCCCGCACCACGGCGGGCCTGCCGGGGCCGAAGCCCATCACCGGGCGCGAGGCGTCCCAGGCCGGCCAGCCGGGGTCGCCGGACGTGGCGAACGCCACCCAGGCCGCGTGCATCGCGTCGGCCAGCTCCTGCGGGGCGTCCGGACCGGCCAGCGCCACCGCGTCGGGTTTGTCCAGCGTGTCGAAGACGAAGCCGATCTCCAGCGCGTGACAGGCGCCCAGCCGCAGCACCGGGGACGGCCAGCCGAACTCGTAGACATGGGTGCTCCCCGGCCCGTCCGCACGGGCGTCGGCCACCCGGTTCAGCGGGACCCGCAGCAGCAGATCGGTGGCGAGCGCCCCGAGCAGCTCACCCGGCGTGGCACCCGGCCGGTTCGCCCGGTACGTACGCGTCGTGGCGCCCGGGACCTTGAACTTCAGCAGGGCCAGCCTGAGCTTGAACGCGGACAGCCGTTCCGTCAGACCGCTGGGCACGAACCAGAGCCGGTACTCCTCGCTGTTCGAGCCCAGCAGCAGATCGACACCGGACGCGGCGCCGTCCAGCAGCGCTTCGAGCGGATCGTGGGGCAACAGATCGCCGTCCACCACGATCTGGAAGGAATTCCCGCCGGTCAGCGGTGAGCCGCCGGCCGTCACCGCGGTCTGCGCGGCCAGCAGCGCGGCCGGATCCACCGCGGCCAGCGCCCCGGCCGTCGCCGCCACCCCGAGCCGCTTGGCGATCAGCTCCGTGGTGCGCCGGGCGCCCGCGCCGAGCGGCAGCGCGGTCGGTGCACCGCTCTGCAGCACGGCCCGCCGGAACAGGCCCCTGGCCCGAGGGGCGGCCAGCAGGGCGCCGATGCTGATCGCCCCCGCCGACTCGCCGCACACCGTGACCAGGTCCGGATCGCCGCCGAACGCCGCGATGTTCTCCCGCACCCAGCTCAGGGCCGCGATCTGGTCGAGCAGTCCCCGGTTGGCGGGCGCGTCCGGGAACACCCCGAACCCCTCCACGCCGAGCCGGTAGTTGACCGACACCAGGACCACCCCGTCCCGGGCGAACGCGGTCCCGTCGTACAGCGGAACCGCCGACGAGCCGTGCAGCAGCGAACCGCCGTGGATCCAGACGATGACGGGCAGCCCGGTGGCGTCCGGGGACGGCGTCCACACATTGAGGTTGAGGCAGTTGTCGCCCGGTACGTCGGGGTCGGGCAGCAGCCGGTCCAGCGGCGGGTCGTACGGCCGCTTGGGTGCGGTCGGCCCGAACGCCACCGCGTCCCGCACCCCTTCCCACGGCTCGGGCGGTCCGGGGGCCCGGAAGCGCAGGGCACCGACCGGCGCGGCGGCGTACGGGATGCCGCGGAAGACGGCGACGCCCTGCTCCAGCGTGCCGCGCACCGCCCCGTGGACCGTGCTGACCCGGGGTGAGGTCCCGGGTATCGGAGTGGGTACGGCAGACATGTGGTTCAGCCCTTCTGGGGTGCGATCGCGGACCGGTGACCGATATGTGTACCCAGTCCGGGGCCGCGTCGACCCGGACCGGATCCGCCGCCGTGGCGGGGCGGGGTCCAAGGGCTGTCCCGTATTCCCTGGCGGGCGCGCGACGACGGCCACGGCACCTCGCCGCGTTGTCGGGACGCCCGAATACATCCAGTATTCGGGCGTCCCTCCGCCTTGCGATGCACCGCGTCCGACGCCGCACGCTGATCCACCAGGGATCACGGGACAGCCCTTAGGCGGACGGGGCCGCCGTCAGGGCCCGCTTGAGCACCTTGCCGGTCGGGCCCAGCGGCAGCGACCCGGTGAAGCGCACGATGCGCGGGTACTTGTGCCGCCCGAGCCGCTCCCTGGACCAGGTGATGAGCTCCTGCTCCGTCACCGCCTCCGAGCCGGCCCGCAGCACGACGACCGCGCAGATCTCCTCGCCGCGCGCCTCGTCGGGCACACCGATCACCGCGACCTCGGAGACCGCCGGGTGCCGGACCAGCACCTCCTCGACCTCACGCGGGTAGATGTTGAAGCCGCCCCGGATGACCAGGTCCTTCTTCCGGTCGACGATGCTCAGGAAGCCGTCCTCGTCCCGGACCCCGAGATCCCCGGTGCGGAACCAGCCGTCGACCACCGCCCTGGCCGTCGCCGCCGGATCGTCGAGATACCCGGCGAACACGTTGTGGCCGCGCACCACGACCTCGCCGACCTCGCCGTCCGGGAGCAGCACCACGGTCTCCTCCACCGCCGCGTCCGCCACCCCGACCTCCACGCCCCACACCGGGTGGCCGACGGTGCCGGGGCGGCGGCCGATCTCCGGCTGGTTGAAGGTGGCCACCGGGGAGGTCTCGGTCAGCCCGTAACCCTCCAGGACCTGCGTCGCGAAGGTCTCCTCGAAGCGTTCGAGCACGGCGACGGGCAGGGCCGCACCGCCCGAGACGGCCGCGCGCAGGGTGGGACGCGTCGACCCGTCCTGCGCCGCCGCCTCCACGAGGGCGTGGTACATCGTCGGTACGCCCATGAAGACGCTCACGCCCTCGGCCGCCAGCAGCTCCAGCGCCCCCGCGCCGCTGAAGCGCGGCATGAGCACCAGCGTCGCCCCGGCCCGCAGCGTCGCGTTCATCGCACAGGTCTGCCCGTAGGTGTGGAACAGCGGCAGACAGCCGAGGACCACGTCGTCGACGTCCAGCCGCAGCAGGTCGTGGGCGACCACGGAGGCGTTCAGCACGATGTTGAGGTGGGTGAGCAGCGCCCCCTTGGGCCGCCCGGTCGTGCCACTGGTGTAGAGGATCACCGCGGTGTCCTCCGGGGCCGCCGGCTCCGCCGCGGGCAGCGGGTCGCCGCCCTCCGGCACGCCCCGCACGGCCCGGACCCCCGCGGCGCGTGCCCCCTCCTCGGCGACCGGCCACATCGGACCGCCGCCGATCAGCGCGACGGAACCGCTGTGCCGCAGCACGTACGCCACCTCGTCGGCCACCAGCAGCCCGTGCACCGGCACCACCGTCGCCCCGGCGGCCAGCGCGCCGAAGTACGCGTACAGGAAGTCCGCCGAGTTGGGCAGCAGCACCGCGACCCGGTCGCCCGGCCGGACCCCCGAGGCCCGCAGCGCGCCCGCGCAGCGCAGCGTTCCGTCCCACAGCTCGCGGTAGGTGATCCGGGTGCCCGAATCGACCACGGCCACGCGGTCGGGATGCTTGCGGGCCGACTCGCGCAGGACGATGGCGACGCTGAGAAACATGACACGCTCCAGGAAACATGGCGTTCACACGGCTCTTCCCGCCCAGAATCGGCCGTGGCCCCGGCTCCGCACAATGTGCAGGTGCCCACCATGCGCACCGCCGACCTGGGCAGCGGCCACGTGGAGAGACACATGGCGAGGCATCCGCATAGCGCGGGCGTTAATCTTCGGGGCATGGCGCAGAACCCGCGTGCCCCCGCCCCTCGTACCGGCGACGACGGTGAGCTGCGCCGCGCCCTGGCCACCGCCCTCCTGCCGGGGATCGACGAACTGACCCGGCGGGTCGTCGACGACATCCACGCGCACAGCGGTACGTACGCCTCCGGCTCGCCCGTCAGCCGGGACGACCTGTGGGGGATCTGCCGGGACAACCTGCTGCGCGCGGTGGAGGACTTCGGCGGGCTGCCGTCCAGCGGGGGCGACGGCGAGCACGCGGCGCGCGAGACGGGGCGGCGGCGCGCGGAGCAGGGCGTGCCGCTGGACACCGTGCTCCAAGCCTACCGGCGCGGTGGGCGGGTGATGTGGCAGGTGATGGCCGAACATCTGCGGGCGAGTCGCGGGGCACCGGACGCCGTGGGGCCGGTCGCGGGCGACCGGGACACCGAGCTGGACATGGCGGGCGCCGTCTGGGAGACCATCGACCGCTCCTCGCTGGTCATGGCCGAGTCGTACCGGCTCACCCAGCTGGAGATGCAGGGCCGGCAGGACACCCGCCGCGTCGCCCTCTTCGAGGCCCTGCTCGACGGTCGCGGCGACGACCCGGCGGTCGCGGCGGCGGCCTCCGCCGCGCTGGGCGTGCCGCTCCACGACCGGTACGTGATCGTCGTCGCCGCCCAGGACCCGGCCGCGCCGCCCAACCCGGCACCCGTCCTCGAAGAGCACGGGATCTGGTCCTTCTGGCGGCCCCGGTCGGGCCGGTACGCGGGCATCGTGCGGCTGGCGGCCGCAGGGGACTCCGGTGTCCTGCTCGACCTGCTGCGCCACCGCACCGGCGCCACCGCGGGCGTGTCACCGGAGTTCGACCGGCTGGCCAGGGCGGGGCGGGCGCTGCGGCTGGCCGAGCAGGCGCTGCGCACGCTGCCCGCCAAAAGCGGTGCGGCGGCGGCCTTCGACGACCGGCTCGCCGAGGTGCTCCTGGTCGGCCGGCCGGAGATCGCCGAGCGCCTCGTGACCACGCGGCTGGGCGGCGTACTGGACATGGCGGCCGAACGCGACGTGCTGCTCGGCACGCTCCGGGTCTGGCTCGACCACGGCTGCTCGGCGGCGCGGGCGGCCGAGCTGCTCTACTGCCACCGCAACACGGTCCTCAACCGGATCGGCCGGATCGCCGAACTCACCGGCGCCTCGGCGGAGTCGGGCGAGGTACGGCTGGGCTGGGCACTGGCCCTGCGGGCGCTGCCGCTGCTGGCCGGCGAAGACGAACAGGCTGCGGGAGAAAGCGACTTGGGGTAGTTCAGGGCATGGGGTGCGCGGGACCGGAGGCCGTGGCCGGCCCCCGGTCGGCGGCTCCCGCACGGGTTGACGGCTGTTCAGGCCGCGAAGTGCTCGGACAGGGAGTCCCGTTCGTCGACCTCGACGAGATCGGGGCGGGTGTAGCGCTCCGCGCGGGCGTGGTAGTCGAAGTCGCCCCGGACCAGCCCCCGGTAGTCCCGTACGCACCGCTCCAGCGCGAGCCGGGTGGGGCCCTGGATGCCGGCCGCCTCGATCTCCTCGATCAGCTCCTTCTCGGCCCGCTGCACCCGCTGCGCGATCCCGGCGAGCTGCGCCCCGGCCTCGTCCACGGCCTCCTGGAGCGTGCAGCCGCGATCACGCTGGATGAGGCGGACCGCGTTGTGTTCGTACCCGAGCAGTGCCTCCTTCTCGAAGGAGCAGATGTCGTTGCAGAGCCCGGAGTGATCGGTGACCGCGTTGCGCAGCGCGATGTAGGCGGGCAGGCTCCGGGCCGATTCCGGGAGGTCGATCCCGGCGGTGATCTCATGGAGGTCCAGGAAGGGCTGCATGGCCACCGAATCCCGGCGGTGCTTCACGAATTCGGTCCGGCTCGGCGCCTGCCCGGCGGCCCGCTCCACGGCCTCGGCGTAGTAGGTCCACAGCCAGGCGACCGTGTCCCGCCGGAACTGCCGGATCCAGCGCGCCGACCGGTCCCGGTACGTCCGGGTCCGCAGCCCCACGAGCGCGCGTTCCATGGCGCCGCGCGGCGGGCCGCCGTCGAGCACGGTGACCAGCCGGTCGATCGCCGCCTCGCACATGCGCGGGTCACGTCCGGCGGGCCCGTCGTCGAACTCGTCGTCGACGAGGAAGGCCCAGAAGAGCCACTGGCAGAAGAGATCGAGATGCTGCTGCGACGCGGTCGGGAAGATGAGGGAGATCCAGAGTTCGGGCCTGGTCCGGATCATCTTCTTCCGGGCCACCGGGGAGAGCATCAGGTCATTGGATTCGGCCCATTCCCACGCTGCCTCTCTGGTCTCCTCGACGCCTGGATTGCATCCGGTGCTCTGGAACGGCATATGAAACGCTGGCAGCGCAATCTGGCTCATTGGTGCCCCTCGTCGAAGCGGTTCGGATGAGCTGTACGAACGGGTAACCGGCCGGACTCGCGGGCCGGCGCCGGGTACGCATCGGGGTACGGGCCGCCCGCGCCCACCGACTTTGGCCAGAGGCTCACCGTGCGAGACGAGGCAGTCATTCCTGCTCACTCTCCTCCGCCGGGGGTCGGGGCATCGGGGCCGGGCCCGTGGGCCCGCGGTGGCAATCGCCCGTGGTGCAGGACGGCGGCATCACCATGTGTAACCCCCAGTCAACCGCCTGTGGGCGAAAGAGGGAAGCTATTTGTGACCGAAACTGCTTGATCGTCAGAAACGATTGAACATCTCTGAGCAGTCGGTGACCTGTTGTGGTGATCGCCGGTCGGCGGCGCGGACGTGCACGCAGCCACCCGCGCAGGCAGCAGCACAGGCGATTTCACGCCGCGCCGCCCTGCCGAGTGGTTTCGCCGACCGGCCCGTCCCGCTCAGGCGCCCTTCAGGTGCCGCATCAGCCGCTCGAAGTCCTGCCAGCCGGACAGGTCCGACGGGTCGCCCGGCAGCGGGTAGTACAGCGCCGGACGGGACCTCGGGCCGAGCTGGACGGGCGGCTCGGAGAGCGGGGTGCGCCGGGCGCGGTCGCCGGGCATCTCGCGCACCTCCTCCGCGCCGAGCACGAAGGCCAGCGGGACCCCGGGCCCCTCGAAGCGCGGCGGCACGGCCAGGTCGCGCCGCGCCTTGCGGAGCTGCACCAGCATCGACTGGAGGTGATGACGGGTGGCGAGCACCTCCGCCACCCGGGGCAGGGCGTCCAGCGGGGGTTCCTCGCCGGGGCCGTAACCGAACGCCAGCGTGACGTCCTCCTCCACCCCCGCCTTCGTACGGCTGACGCGGACCGTGGCCAGGCCCGGCCGGTCCGGGGCGCCGACCACCACGAACCAGGTCGGCTCGGGCGCCCGCTCGAAGGCGACATCGGTCAGCCGGCGCAGCGACCACGGCAGGTTGGCGGGCTCGGCGGTGCCCCACCCGGCCGGCGGCCGCCCCGTCAGCTCCTGCCACACCGACTCCAGCGCCCCGCCCAGCACCAGCCGGTCGTCCGCCGGGTGGACCGTGCGGAACGAGACGGCGAGCTGGCGGTCACCGGTGTCGCCGACCTCCTGGTAGGCGGCGGCCACCGGGGTGCGCGGGTCCTCGGGCGTGGCGTCGGGCGACTCCACCGCCGCGAACATGCCGTGCTGCCAGCGCAGTACGGCACCGGACAGGCCGTCGTAGTAGCCGTCCTTCTCGTCCTGCACCACCCAGCGCGAGGGCCAGCCGCTGAGGCTGTTGCGTACGGCGGGGGAGAGCGTGGCGCCCGGCGAGGTGACGATCTGGAGCCCCAGCTCGGCGTCGGCCGCGGCCCGGAACGCGTCCGAGAGCCACGCCGTCATGGCGATCACCGGACGGTCCTGGATGATGACGGCCACCTTGTCGGTGAGCGCGTCCACGGCGGGCTGCGCGGCGGCCGGCGCCGGCGCGACGCTCACCCCGTCCGTCTTCACCACCGCGAGGGAGCGCGCGGCTTCCGGCGGCCAGGCGGAGCCCCCGGCCAGGGTGGCGATCCGGGCCGCGAAGGTGCCCGCGAGCAGCTCGGCCTCCTCGACCCCGGTGGTGGCACGGGCCTCCGTCCACCAGAACGGGACCGGCGGCGCGGTCGCCCCGAGCAGCCGCTCGGCCTCGCCCGCGACCTGCACCAGCAGCGGCGCCTCGATGGAGACGAGCGGCCGGCCCCGGTCGTCGCAGAGCTGCACGACGGCATCCTCGCCCGTCGTCCCCACCAGCTTGTCCGGGCCGCCCGCGAGCAGACCCGCGAGCACGGTCAGCGGATCGGGCATGCGCGGGGTGAGGGCGATGACGTCCTTGGTCATGTGGTCGGCCGTTCCTTCTTCGTCCGGGTGCGGATGTGCGGTGGGGGTGCGGCCCGCGGAAGCGGGACCGCCCCCGGCGGGTCACTCCGCGGTGTACACGGTCTGGATCAGACGGTTGGGCCGGCCCCGGCGGATGAACACCCCGCGCCCCGGCGGCTGCTGGGTCGCGTACACACCGGGGAACAGCTGCCCCTCGCTGCGGTCGCCCGCCATCAGGAGCGCCGAGGCCCCCGACTCGCGCAGACCCAGCATCAGCGGGTCGTACATGCCGCGCGAGGCACCGGCCACCCGGCGGGTCAGCACGAAGTGGAGACCGATGTCGACGGCGGACGGGATGTACGGCAGGAACGGTTCGAGCGGCGACTGCCCGGCGGTGGTCAGCACGTCGTAGTCGTCGACCAGGATCACGATCCGCGGACCGCTGCCCCAGCTGCCGGGCTCCAGGTCCTCGGTGTCCGCCCGGTCGTCCGGCAGCCGCTTCTCCAGCTCGGTGGCGATACCGGCGGCCAGCCCCGCGCACATCTTGGCGTTGTACGCGTACCCGCCGCGGAACTCCTCGGGGATCGCGCCGCGCAGACCGCGCCGCGGGTCCATGACGGCGAAGACCAGCTCATCCTCGCCGTAGCGCTCGATCAGCCCGCCGGCGACCGTCTTCAGCAGATTCGTCTTGCCGCACTCGCTGTCGCCCAGGACCAGCAGGTGCTGGTCGTGGTGGAACAGGTCGAGCAGGGCCGGCGCCAGCGCTGTCTGGTCCAGGCCGATCGGCACCCGCTCGGGCTCGGCGACCGGGCCCGGCAGCAGATGCGGCTCCAGAACGTGCGGCAGGACCCTCACCGGCTGGGCGACCTCGCCGCTCCAGGTGGCGCGGACCGTACGGGCGGTGTGCTCCAGGACCGCGCCCAGGTCCGCGACGTCCGCGACACCGTCCGTGCGGGGCAGCGCAACCTGCGCGAAGAGCTTGCCGTCGGTGAGGACGCGGCCCGGCTCGTCGGGCGACAGGGTCTGCGCCAGCTTGCGGTCGATGCTGGACTCGCTGGGGTCGTTGAGCCGCAGCTCGACCCGGGTGCCGAAGTTCGACTGGGTGGCGATGCGTACGTCGTTCCAGCGGAGCATGCCCGCGACCACGTGGATGCCGTAGCCGCCACCGCGCTTGAGGATGTCCACGACGGCGTCGTCCAGCTCGTCGAAGTCGTCGCGCAGTGCACCGAATCCATCGATGATCAGCACGATCTCGGCCGAGGCCAGTTGCGGCAGCCGGCCCGCCGCGTGCAGTGAACGCAGCTGCTCCACCGAGTCGATGTGGTGCTCGCGGAACAGCTCCTCGCGGACCGCGAGCATGCCCCGGACCTCGTCGACGGTGCGTCCCGCGCGCTCCCGGTCCGCACGGCCCGCGACCCCGCCGACGTGCGGCAGCCCCGACACGGCCTGGAGGCCGCCGCCGACCAGGTCGAGGCCGTAGACGCCGACCTCCTGCGGGGTGTGGGTCAGCGAGATCGCCAGCGCGAGGGTACGCAGCAGCGTCGTCTTGCCGGCCTGCGGACCGCCGATGACCGCGACGTGACCGCCCGCCACCGTGAGGTCCAGGTACCACTGGCCCTGCCACTGCTTGGCCGGGTCGTCGAGCAGGCCGAGCGGCACCTGGAGCGGGCCGCGCCGCTTGGCCAGCTGCATCCCGCGCGGGCCCACGTCCAGCGGCCCCGCGACCTTGTCCAGGGCGATCCCACCGGGCAGCGGCGGCAGCCAGATCCGGCGCACCGCGGCGGCCGCCTCCCGCAGCTGGTCGACGATCACGCCCATCTCGGTCGGGCCGGTCTCCCGGCGCCGCACCTTCGGCTCCTCGCCCGGACTCTCCGGCTCGGCCAGCGTGTTGAACGCCTCGTACTCCAGGGCCAGCGGACCGCTGTCCTGCTCCTCGTCACGCTGCACCGGCCCCCGGTACGCCCCCGAGACATAGCTCGCCTTGAAGCGCTCGTAGTGGCTGGTGTCGACCTTGAGATAGCCGAAACCGGGCAGCGGCGGCAGATGGAACGCGTCGGTGGTGTCCAGGACGGTGCGCGACTCGTCGGCGGAGAACGTCCGCAGACCGAGCCGGTACGAGAGATAGGTGTCCAGGCCCTTGAGCTTGCCGCCCTCGATGCGCTGGCTCGACAGCAGCAGATGCACCCCGATGGAGCGGCCGATCCGGCCGATGGACAGGAACAGGTCGATGAAGTCCGGCTTCGCGGTGAGGAGTTCACCGAACTCGTCGATCACGACGAACAGATGCGGCAGCGGGTCCAGATCGGGCCGCCGGTCCGCGCGCAGCGCCGCGTAGTCACCGATGTCGGCGACATTGCCCGCGTCCTTCAGCACCTGCTGACGGCGTTTGACCTCACCGGCGAGCGAGGCATGCACCCGCTCCACCAGGCCCGCCTGGTTCTCCAGGTTGGTGATCACCCCGGCCACGTGCGGCAGCTCCGCGAACGGGGCGAAGGTCGCACCGCCCTTGTAGTCGACCAGGACCAGCGCGAGGTCCTCCGGCGGATGCGTGGCCACCAGGGCGAGGACCAGGGTGCGCAGCAGCTCCGACTTGCCGGAACCGGTCGCCCCGACACACAGCCCGTGCGGACCCATGCCCAGCTCGGAGGACTCCTTGAGGTCGAGGAGCACCGGCTGGTGGGAGTCGCTGATGCCGATCGGCACCCGCAGGAAGGCGCGTTCGCCGCGTGGCGCCCACATCCGCGACAGGTCGAGCCGCGCCACGTCGTCGATGCCGAGCAGGCCGGCGAAGTCCACGGGGCCGGAGAGCGGGGCATCCACCATCGACTCGGCGGACAGCCGCATCGGCGCCAGCATCCGGGCCAGGCCCTCGGCGAACGGGATGCCGACCTCGTCCACGGTGCCGTGGGCGCTGACCGGTTCCTGCTCGCGCAGGTCCTCGATGACCACCGCGTCGCCGTCGACGCTGATCCGTACGCTGACGTGTCCCGGCTCCTGGACCCGGTGCTCCAGCAGGTGCAGCACGCTGACGCCCATCTCGCGCAGGCCGACCGCGTCGTCCGGGCGCGGCAGGTCGACGGCGTCCTCGCCGTGCCCGTCGGTGACGACCAGCAGCCGGGACGTCATGGACAGCGCGTCCTTCCCGGACAGACCGCGCCGCACCTCGGCCGCGTACGAGGCGCGGCGGCGCAGCTCCGGGCCGATCTGGCGGGCCAGCTGCGGCGCGGACGGGGCGATCCGGCGGGCGGCGACCGGACCGTCGAACTGCTCGGGGTCGAGCAGGTGCGGCATCCACTTGGCCCACTCCCAGTCGGCCAGCCGCTCACCGGGCACGGCGAGCGCCATCGCGACGTCGTCGGGGGCGTGCGTGGCGGCGGTCTGGACGAGCAGGGCGCGCGCGACGCGCAGACAGTCCTCGCGGGGGCCGATGACACTGATGTTGCCGACCCGGTCGAGCGGGACGGTGAGCGGGAGTTCGGTGCCGGTACGGAAGCGGTCCATCAGCGCGGACGCCTCGTTGAGCATGAAGGTGTCGGGCGGCGTGAGGACGGACGAGCCCTGCTGGGCGACCGTCAGATCGCGTACCGGCATCTCACCCGTGCCGACGCGCACCCGCAGGAAGTCGCCGTCGAGCCGGCGCCGCTCCCAGACCCGGGCCGGGTCGCGCACTATGTCGTACAGGGCGTGCGGCGGCGGATTGAGGACGTCGGCCCGCTCGGCCCGCCGCCGCTCCTCGATCGAGAGCTCCTCGCGCAGGTCCTCCAGATAGGCGAGGTAGGCCTCGCGCTGGGTACGGCGGGTGCGCTGGGCCTTGCCGCGCTGCGAGAAGACCAGCGCCACGGAGCCGATGACGGTGACGAGGAGGATGATCGCGCCGAGCCCGGCGAACTGACTGTTGCGCACGACCGTCATCATCACGACGGACGACATCACACCGGCGACGGGCAGCAGCGACATCGCGATGTTGCCCGACTTGCCCTCGGGCAGGTTCGGCGGGGCCTCGATGGTGCGTGCCTCGGAGGCGGCCGGCGGCCGGGTGGTCCTGGCCGGGCGGTGGATCAGTCGGGTACTCATCGTCGTCCGTCACTCGGGGTCGGGCTCGGCGGATGCTGCCGATCGGTGATCAGTGGTGCTGCTGGGAGAGCCGGAACGCGTCCGCGGCGAGCCGGGTGGCGGCCTCCCGGGTCGAGTGCGCCAGGAGTTCGGTACGGATCTCGCCGCCGGCCGCCAGATGACGGTCGTACGGCAGCACCTGCACACTCGCGCCGGTGGCCGTCAGCTTCCGCGCCGCCTCGTCGAGATCGAGCCCGGGGTGCGGCACCAGTTCGCTGAGCACGACGACGGTGCCGGTGATCACCTGTCGGGGCAGCGACTGCATCCACTGCAGGACCGCGTACGTGCTGGTGATGCCCTCCAGCGTGGCGGGGGCGGCCAGCACCCGGGCCTGGGCGGCGGAGAGCGCGACCCGGGCGACCTCGGCGGGCAGCGTCTCGCAGTCGACGACGGTGACGCCGAAGTAGCGGCGCAGCGACACCATGACCCGCTCGTACGCCCTGGTGTCCAGCATCGCGCCGATCTGGCCCTGGCTGCCGGGCAGCAGCCAAGCGTTGCCGGGGAGCTGGACGAGATAGCCGGTGATGTCCAGCAGCGACATCTGCGGCTCGATGATGCCCGCCAGGTCACCGGTGGTCCAGCGCAGCGACTCGGCGCCGAGCCGCAGCGGCAGCGAGCCGAGCGCCGGATCGGCCTCGACGAGGAGGACCGGGTCCTGGCGGTAGTGCGCGTACGTGGTGCCGAGCAGCGCGGCGACGGTCGACTTGCCCGCGCCGCCCCGGATGGAGGTGACGGCGATCTGCCGGCCGGTCGTCACGGGCTGCTGGAGCGTCTCGGCGGTGGCGGTGGTACGGGCCACCTCGCGCGCGGCCGACGAGGACACGCTCACCCGCAGGGCGCGCGCGGCCCGCGCGGCGAACGGCTCACCGCGCCGCGCCTTGCGCCCGACGGCGGCCAGCTCCCGGTCCACCACGGGCCGGGAGTCGGGGGTGTGCCGGGGGCGGGTGCCCGGGGTGTACGCGGGCCGGGCCCGGGGCTGTTGCTGCTGAGGCTGTACGGCGGGGTGGGCGGCCACTGCTTGGTGTCCCTGCTGCCCCTGCCGGCCGGGGTACTGCTGCTGGGGCGTCCCCTGGGCAGGGGCGTTCTGCGCGGGAACGCCGGGACCCGGCGCGGCGGCACCGTGCGGCTGACCGCCGGGGCCCTGCACGTCCCCCTGGGCGGCGCCGCCCCGCATGGCGCGCAGCACATCGCCCTGCCAGTTCTCTTCGTTCGGCATGTCCGCCCTTCCCTTTCGCCCTGCTGCCCCGCCCGGAGCACCTGCGCGTCGACTCAGAACTTGTTGAGCAGCTGTCCGTACACGCCGAACACACCGACGGCCAGCGGAAAGAGCCCCACCACACCGATGGATTCGACCAGATCGGCCGTGCGCCGCAGCCGGACCCGCACGTGCTCGGGCGGTTGCACCGCCAGGACGAGCAGCGGCAGCACCGCGGCCACGACCAGCAGGGCGAGCGGTCCGGCACCCCCGGCATGCTGCATCCACAGCATGACCAGGCGCACGATCAGGACCGCGGCGGCGGCGAAGAGCGCGAGGACCTCGGCGACCAGCGGGAAGGCCCGCGCCCGGGAGAGCAGCACGAGGGCCACCAGCGAGGGCAGCGCCACGGTCCACACGGACGGCTTGCCGGCCATCGTGAGCAGCCAGCCACCGGCCGCCGCGGAGACCGCGGTGACCACCGTCGCCAGGGCGAGGCCGCGGTGGGTGGCCGCCAGTGCGTTGCCCACCTGGTGGCGGCTGACGGAGGTGCCGCCGGAGCGGCGGTCGTCGAGCGCGGTGAGGCCGGAGGCCGCCAGTGCGAGCCGGGGGAGCAGTCCGAGCAGTACGACGGAGAAGACGGCCATCACCGCGCCGAGCCGGGCCAGGTCGTCCTGGACGGCGGCGACGGCCTCCCACGCCACGGCGATCACGGTGGTGGCGACGGCGCCGATGAGCCCGCCGCGGCCGAGCGGGGAGAAGTAGCCGAGGAGCACCAGCGTCAGGACCAGCGCCGCGGCGACGGCGGCGAGCCGCGCGGTCCCCGACCAGTGGTAGGCGTCCGCGGCGGTCCAGGCGGTGAGGACGCCGAGGCTGCCGGAGGCGAGCAGGAGCGCGGTCGCCAGGCCCCGGTTGCCCTGCCCGATCCTCGCGACGAGCGCACCGGTCGCGAGCAGGACGAGCGTGGCGGCCGCCAGGGCGGCGGTCAGCGCGTCCAGGGCGAACTCACGCCGGGCCAGCAGCGCGGCGACCACCGCGAAGGCCACCGAGGCCACGCCCGCACTCGTGCGACGGGCGGCGGGACGCCAGCGCCAGGTCTGCAGATCGAGATCGTCGGCCACCAGATCGGTGACGTCGTGCACGACCGGGGCAGGGGGCGCGGAATGGGCCCGGACCAGCCTGAGCACCGCACCGTCCGCGATCCCCGCCGAGGACAGCGTGCTGTCGTGCGGGAGCGCGGAGCCGTCCGGCGTGATCAACTGCCGTGTCATCGGGCGTGCCGCCGCCCGGTCGTCCAGCAACTGCAGAATGTCCGGCAGCAGCTGCCCGATCGGTGTGTCGGACGGCAGGACGATGTCGGCCCGGCGTCGCTCACCGACCAGAGTCACCCGGCTGAGCTGCGCTCGGGAAGTCGTTGCTGTGCTCACCACTTTACGGGAACCTATCATCGCGACGTTCTGAGGAATCGGGCAGCTTGGCGTGCCCATGCTACTGGCGCCTTCTCGGCCCTTTTGCGGGGAACTCTTTCTGAATTCGCCGGAGTTGCCGAACTATTGGGGATTCTTTGCGGAATCCTCGGATTTCTCCGGCTGTACCGTCTTCGACGGCTGCTGGTACTGCTGTTCCTGGCGCTGCTGCTTCTGCTGCTCTGCCTTCTGTTTCTCCAGCATGTTCTGGACAAAGGACCACCCCACGCATCCCGCGCACAGCACGGCGGCGATGGCGATCCCCGCGAACACCTTTCCGAGCCGCTCGTCCGCGGTGCGCCGCGCCCGCTGCGCGCCGAACAGCAGTGCGTCACGCATCCTGCGCCGGCGTACCGCCACCGACTCCAGGAGCTGGCTGTCGTAATCCCGTGCCATTCGTCTTGTCGTCCGTTGCCTCAGTCGTATGGTGCGTCGGTCATGGTCGCCGGACGCCGGTCGGACCGCCCGGCCGTCGGCTCATCGGGAACCGGTGAGCCGCTTCGCCGCCGATTCGATGAATGCGGCGGCTTCCCGCTCGGAGATCTGCACATGGTCGATGTCGTTGTGCCCGAGTTCGTGGAGCCTGAGGTACTCCGTCGGCTCCCAGCGAAGATTACGGGTGAAGGCCTCGTCGTGCGGCTGTGCGTCCCGGCCGGTGAGACGCCGCCGCAGGATGCCGCGTGGGCTGCTGCGCGGATATCCCTCACCGGTCTTCGCGTAGTACGTGATCCGGCCGGCCGCTCCGGCATCGAGGGCGTCGAGTGTGCCCGGGGCCAGCGTGAGGAACGGCTCGGTGCCGAGGTTGGACTCGAAGTTCCCGTACGTGATCATCACGCCGTACAGGTCGATGTACTCCTCGATCGAGTAGCCGCCGCCCCGCTCGTACATGAGCAGCAACGGCTCGTACGGGTCCGGGAGGTCCGGCAGACCGGTCCCGCCCCGCTCCCGCAGCGCGGCCCAGCGCACGGCACCCCGGCACGTCCTCGCGGTGGACGGCGTACCGACGTTGTGCGCCACGTAGTCCTCCAGCTCGGACTCGATCTCCGGGTCCAGCCGGAACGACGGGTCGACGAACGCGGTGACGTCGAAGAAGGGCCACTGCTCCTCGGCGCCGTACGCCCGGGCCCACAGCGCCGCGCGGCGCATGTGCTCCCGCATCAGCAGGGCGCGGGAGCGCGAGTGACTGCTGGGCACGTCCCAGTCGCCGTACCAGTCGACCGCGCGCAGCCGCTCCAGGACCGCGCGTGGCGGCTCAGCACTCACTTCGGATCAATTCCCTAACCGCCCCGGGCCGGCGCCGCTCCGCTGCCGACGGGCTACTGCCCCTCGCCCGCACGCCAGTTCTTCGTCGGTTGTCCCTCTTCGTCCCAGCGGCGTTCCGCGAGCATGGTCATACCGTTCTCGGAGAACTCGACCTCGGCGGCGAGCACACCGTTCGGATGCCACTCCCGGGACACTCCCACCGGACGTCCCTCGTGGGCGGTCGCTTCGGACCGGAGCGTGCCGTCCTTGTACCACTCGCGGCTGGGGCCGTGCTGCACCCCCGCCACGTAGGAGTCCAGGCTGACGACGGCACCGCCCAGGCGCTCCTCGACCTCGCCGGTGAAGAGTTCCCCCCGGTACAGCAGCCGCTGCCCCTGATCCATGTCGACTTCGGGGTCGTCGATGTCGATTCGTGTCACGTCGGGCATCACGGAGTCCAGAGTTCGTCGGTCGGAGGATTGCCGGTGAACCTGCCGTGCAGGCTGTCCACGCCCTTCAGCATAAAGTTGCAGTTCGCGCAGAAGGCCGCAGGGCGCCCGGGGAGCTCGGTCTTCATGTGCGGCAGGTAGGGGAACTCGATCGACGCACGGAGCTCGGCGAGCGCCGCTTCGTCCGTGGGCAGTCCCAGCTTCTCCCGCTCCCAGAGCAGCTCGTTCGCAGCCTTGACCTCGGCGTGGCCGAGCGGGTGGTCCGGCGCCGGCGGGGGGTCCCCGATCGCGTTGTGCCTCGCCTCGATGGTCGGGTGGACCCGGTCACCGGGGATGATGTTGTCGAACTTCCCGTTGATCCCTTCGAAGACCATGCCCGTACGCAGGTCCATGACCGATCCGACACAGGCGCCGACCTGCTTCCTGGGGAAGGTGCCGAGTTCCTTGGCCTCCTTGTACGCGGCGCCGCGCTGGAAGGAGAGGTCCTTCAGGAAGTGCTCGAAGTTGCGGCCGTCGACATGGGTGATCAAACCGTTCGCGTCGCGTGTCAGGCGGCTCTCCGGCAGCTGACCGAGGAGCTTGGTGCCGGGACCGGGAGGCGGCAGCGGGTCGTCCCCGATCCGGATGATCGGGTCGGCGGCGCGTCGGGCGGCGTCGTCGGCGAGCGAGCCCCCGGGCTCCCGGACGTCCCGGTCGACGTGCTCCGTGCCGTCGTCCGTGTGGTCGTGGGGAGACGTTCCCTCGGGGTCGTGCCCGCCCGTACCGGACTCGTGGGGGTCGTGATCGCCGTGGGGCGCCCCGTCGTCGGACCCGTGGTGCGGGGCACCCTCGTCCGCCGCGTGGTGCGCGCCGTCGTCGGCATGGCCGTTGGGACCGTGGTCGTTGTGGTGCGGCGGGGTCGGGTCGTGCGGTCCACCCGGCCCGTCGCCGCCGGGGTGGGTGCCGCCGGGCCCGTCGCTGTGGCCGCCGGGGCGGGGGCCGGGAGGTTCGTGGCCGGCGGACGGGCCGTGACCGAGGTCGTTCGCGTGACCGCCGGGCAGGTGGTCGCCCGCGTGGCCGCCGGGGAGATGGTCGCCGCTGCGGGTGCCGGGAAGGTCGTCGGCGAGGCGGCCGGTGTCCCCGAGATCGCTGCCGAGGCGAATGGCGTCGTCGCCGACGTGCGCCGAGACGTCGGCGGTGTGGGCGCCCACACCGGCCAGGACCGGCTCCCTGACCGGGGTGCCGGCGTGCGGGGCGCCGGTGTCGGTGCGGGGAATGGAGGGGGAGCCCTCCTTGGGGGCGTCGTCGGCGTGCTGGACGATGCCGCCGTTCTCGTCGAGGAGGTTCCCGTCGTGGTCGAAGTACTGGACGGGTACGTCGCTGTGGGTGGGGAGCTTGGTGGCGTTCTCGGGCAGGAGGGGGACGTCGTCGGGGAACTTGACGTTCCCGTCCGGGAGTTTGACGCCGCCCTCGGGGATCGCCGCGCCCTCGGGGAGGTGGAAGGTGCCGTCGGGGAGCTTGAGGGAGCCCTCGGGCAGGGTGATCGCGTCGTCGGGCAACCTGGGGATCTCGATGTTGCCGATGCCCTTGAGGCCCTTGGTGATGTCGCCGATCTTGGAGAGGCCCGCGCCGGCGCCCTTGGCGATGTAGGTCATCGGGTCGATGACCTTGCCGGCCTTGCCCGCGACGGACAGCACCTTCGCGACGGCCCCGGCCTTGCCCGCTCCCGCGGCGGCGCCGCCGGCGCCTCCGGTGAACACGGTCGTCAGGACGTTGAACGTGACGGCGCCGGCCGCCCGGCCGGGGTTCTTGCCCCACTCGTCCCACGCCACGAGGGCCTTGCCGGTCTCCTTCATCGCGGTCCGCGAGTCACGCAGCCAGGAGGGGAGCTTGTCGTCGGGCAGGGTCCAGAACAACGCCCCGGCGCCGGGGACGGCGCTGATGACGAGACCGGTCGCGAGCTGGGCGAGGCCCTTCCACGCCTGCCCCATCGCGTCCCAGCCACCGAACCCGACGAGAGTGCCCAGGCCCTTGATGGTGCCCCAGATCCCGTCGACGATCAGCCCGTCCCACACGAACGACTTGACCCAGTGGCCGACCTCGTACCAGTGGTGCTTCTCCTCGACCGGGTCGCCCCAGGGAAGCTTCGCGTTCTTCAGGTCGTCCGCGTCGAACCCGTACTGGTCCTTGCGCTCGGACCCGTCCCCCGCGACCATCTGCGTCCCGCCGAACAGGGCGGTGATCTTGTTGTGACAGGTCCGCTCGGCGGCCCAGAACGCGGCGACCGTCGCGGTGATGTCATCGCGGAGCTTGTTGTGCTCCTCGACCTTGTCCCCGTCGTACTCCCACTCGTCGTCGTCCTTGTTCTCGTTCACGAACGTCGTCGCGTCCGTCTTGAGCTGCGCGAGCTTCGTGACCAGCGGACGGATCTCCGTCGCATAGTCCGACAACGACGAAGCGACCTTTTCCAGATCGTCCGCGAAACCGTCCGCCCGGTCCTTCACCGGCTTCGTCGACGCGAACAACTGCTCCGCCTCGGGCGCCTTGTAATAGGCGGACAGCGCCTGGAATTGGGTGTGGACGGAGGAACCCGTGTCCCGGATATGACCCGCGTCCTTCGTCAGACTCGCGTGATCCTTCTCCAACTGGCCCAGATCGCCCGTGTACTGCGGAATCGCCTCGGGCTTGATCACCGCGACTGCACCCCCGGCTTCTTCGGATCCATGTCCACCGCACCGAGCGCCTTGCGCTGCGCCTCGGCGGCCATGTCCAGATCACCGTTCAGATACGCGGTCGTGGCATCCACCGCACCGGTCAGGGATTTCCCCGCCCGCGCCGCGATGTACTTCAGATCAGGGGTGGTGTGCTCGGCGAACTGTGACAACGCCAGCGCGACCAGACCACCGACGGCCTGCTCCCCGCCCTTGCCGCCACCGTCACCGCCGCCCTCGGCGGTGATGGTCCCCGCACTCGACGCCGCCGACGACAGATGATCCCCGTACGACGTCGCGTGCGTCTGGATCTTCGACGCGACCTCACCCGTCGTCTTCAGCACACCCTGAATGCCCTGCGGCTTCAGATCCCAGCCGGTCATGCCTTACCTCATGCTCCCCGTTACCGAACCGACCCCGAACCCGCCCCCAGGGCAGGCATCCCGGCCGAGTCAGCCGATGTTGTCGACCGCTGCCTTCGCACGCGTGATGGTGTGCTGCGCGGTGCCGTCGTTCTGCTCCAGCGTCGTCTTCAGCAGCTGGATGATGTTCTTGACCTCCTGCGACGAACGGTTCCACCGCAGTTCCTTGCCGTGGTACTCGTCCGCCACACCGTCGGCCGCGAAGTCCGCCATCGCCGCCTTGACCTGGCCGTCCCGCGCCGCGATCACTTCCTCCAGCCGCGCGATCACCACCTGGATGTTGCCCTGCGCGTCTGAGGACGCACCCGTGTCGTATGCCCGACGGTCACTGTCACCAGCCATCAGAAACCCAACCCCCGTATGTCACCGGCCGCCGAAGCGCGCCGCATCGAAATTCGCCGCGGACATCTGCTGCCGCGCGTTGTCACCCTGCTCCTGGTCACCCGAACCGAACGCCTGCTCCATCCCCGACTGACCGCCGAGGAGAGCCGAAAGCGAACCGTTCAGCGCTGCCGTGATCTCGTCCGAACGATTCTTGAACGAATCGAACGCCACACGCCCCGCACCGTGGAACTTCCCCTCCAACGGTGCCGCAGCCTGAACCAGCTGGCGAATCAGCGTGCCCAGATCATCACTCGACCCACGCGACTTCGACGACAGGTTCGTCAGAACCTGCGCCCCCATGTCGAACTTCATTGAGTACCCCTGTCGAGCCTGAGCAAACAAATGTGCTGAACATCCCTATCAACTCCAGGAAGCCGAAGCAATCGAGGACCTCGGGCCTGTGGACAAGCTGTGACATGGCCATCGAATTTCCGGCACGGGCAATGAGGTGCGGAAAAGGAGCACTTGACCGGAGCGCGGACGGGGGAGCCCTCCCGGTGCGACAGGACTCCCGAGGATCCCCGGCCGGCCTTCACTCCGCGCACACGACCGCGAGCGACGGCTCCGGTCCCTTCGCCGCGTGTGCATGATCACAGTTGCCGCTCCTCGGCCCCCGCGGGCCGGATCCGGTGCCGTGGGGGCGCCGCTTGCTCACGCTCTGAGACAGAATGCCGTTTGGCACAAGCCGTGTCGCCGCCGGCCACGATCCACATCCGCGCCTGCTGCACAGCTGTTTCACGTCCGCACCGTGTGTGTGCGGACCGCGCGACGACTCATGGAGTGCAGATTGACTACGACGTTCCGCTCTCGCATCACCGCCCGGATCGGGCGCAGTTACCTGTCCAGGATCCAGAAGTACGGGATCGGGTCATCCACGGTCCGGCTGCTGCCCGACGACCTGTTGATGATGCTGCGCAGGGACGGCCTCGACCCGGTGGACAAACTGGCCAGGACCCGGGCGAAGCGGCCGGTGCACAAGGTCTCGTTGCCGTTCGGCATGGACGCCTGGGTGGTCAGCGGCTACGAGGAGTCGAAGGCCGTCCTCGGCTCGGCCGACGGATTCAGCACCGACTTCGCCCACCTCGCGACGAACGCCGGAGTGGCCGCCGAACAGAGCCCCGGCGGGCTCGGGTTCAACGATCCGCCGGTGCACACCCGGCTGCGCCGCATCCTGACCCCGGAGTTCACGATGCGCCGGCTGCGGCGGCTGGGTCCCAGGATCGACGCCATCGTCGAGGAGCGCCTCGACGCGATGGAGGCCGCCACGGGCCCGGTCGACCTGGTGCAGGAGTTCGCGCTGCCGATCCCCTCCCTCACCATCTGCGAACTGCTCGGCGTGCCGTACGAGGACCGTGACGACTTCCAGCAGCTCGCCATGGACCGATTCGACCTCTTCGCCGGTACGACCGCGCCCTTCGGTGCGATGTCGGAGTCGCTGGCGTACTTCAGGGAGGTCGTCAAGGCGCAGCGCGAGAAGCCGGGCGACGGCCTGCTCGGCATGATCGTGCGGGAGCACGGCGACAACGTCGACGACGAGGAACTCGCGGGTCTGGCCGACGGCGTGCTCACCGGCGGGTTCGAGACGACCGCCAGCACCATCGCCCTGGGCTCCCTGGTGCTGCTGCAGAACCCGGACGTCCTGGAACGAATACGTCATGACGACGCCATGACCGCCCCCTTCGTCGAAGAGGTGCTGCGTTATCTCTCGGCGGTGCAGATCGCCTTTCCCCGGTTCGCCCGCCGGGACATAGAGATAGGCGGGGTGGTCATTCCGCAGGGCGACATGGTCCTCTGCTCGCTCAGCGCCGCCAACCGCGATGCCGGGTACGTCGACGACGACGGGCGCTTCGACCCGCACCGTACCCCCGCGGGCGGCGGCCACCTCGCCTTCGGCCACGGCATCCACCGCTGCATCGGCGCCGAACTGGCCCGCATGGAACTGCGCACGGCCTACCCGGCCCTGGCCCGGCGGTTCCCCCGGATGCGGCTCGCCGTCCCGCCCCAGGACCTGGCCTTCCGCAAGCTGTCCATCGTGTACGGCATCGAATCGCTGCCGGTGCACCTGCGCTGAGGCGCCCGTACCGGGGTGTGCCGCGGGGCCGGCCGGCGCCGTGGCACCCGGGGTCAGTGGCTGCCGGTGAGTTCGCCGCTGAGGGCCCTGTGCATCTCGGCACTCGGCTCGTTCAGGCCGATGATCTCGACGGTCTTGCCGCGCTGTTCGTACTTGGCGGTGATGGCGTCCAGCGCGGCGACCGAGGAGGCGTCCCAGATGTGGGCGGCGGACAGGTCGATGACGACCCGGCCGGGGTCGGTGACGTAATCGAACCGGGTGACCAGGTCGTTGGCCGAGGCGAAGAAGAGTTCGCCGGTCACGGAGTAGACGATCCGGTCGCCCCCGGGGTCGACGGCCGTCGTGACGTCGGCCAGGCGGGCGACCCGCCTGGCGAAGACGACCATGGCGACGACCGTGCCGGCCACGACGCCGACGGCCAGGTTGTGGGTGACGACCACGCAGGTCACGGTCACGACCATCACGAGGGTCTCCCCGGCAGGCATCCGCCTCAGGGTCCTCGGCGCGACGGAGTGCCAGTCGAAGGCCGCGACGGACACCATCACCATGACGGCGACGAGCGCGGCCATGGGAATGCGGGAGACAACGGGTCCGAGGGCGATGCACAGGACCATCAGGAAGGTGCCCGCGAAGAAGGTCGACAGCCGGGTACGGGCGCCGGACACCTTCACGTTGATCATCGTCTGGCCGATCACGGCGCAACCACCCATGCCGCCGAAGAAGCCGGTGACGATGTTGGCGATGCCCTGGCCGATGGACTCGCGGGCCTTGCCGGAGCGGGTGTCGGTGATGTCGTCGACCAGCTTGGCGGTCATCAGGGACTCCATCAGCCCCACCAGCGCCATGGCGAGCGCGTAGGGCGCCACGGTCGTCAGGGTGTCCAGCGTGAACGGCACATCGGGCAGGCCGGGCACCGGCAGCGCGGAGGGCAGCTCCCCCCGGTCGCCCACGGTCGGCACCGCGATCCCGGCCGCGACCGTGATCACGGTGAGGACGACGACGGTGACCAGCGGCGCCGGGACCGCCCTGGTCACCCTGGGGAAGAACACCAGCAGCAGGAGGCCGCCGGCGATCAGCGGGTAGACCGCCCAGGGGACGTCGTGCAGCTCGGGGATCTGGGCCATGAAGACCAGGACGGCGAGGGAGTTGACGAAGCCGACCATCACACTGCGCGGCACGAACCGCAACAGCTTCGCGACGCCCAGCGCGCCCAGGGCCATCTGGAAGACGCCCCCCAGGATGACCGCGGCGACCAGGTAGCCGAACCCGTGCTGACGGTTGAGGGGTGCCAGCACCAGAGCGACCGCGCCGGTGGCGGCGGAGATCATCGCGGGGCGTCCGCCGACGACGGAGATGACCACCGCCATGGTGAACGAGGTGAACAGCCCGATCGCCGGATCCACCCCGACGATCACCGAGAAGGAGATCGCTTCGGGAATCAGCGCCAGCCCGACCACGAGGCCGGCCAGCAGCTCGGTGCGCAGCACCTTCGGGGACGGCCAGGACGGCCAGGACGGGCGGAGGCCGCGCAGCCGCGCGACCGGGGACGGTACGGAGGAGGACAAGAGCGGGAAACCTGTCGTGCGGGGCGTGCGGCGAGGCACAGAAGGCCGGGGCGTCACCTGCGACGCCCGCGAGAGAGCAGCGGGCAACTCTACCCGTACGCCGGAAGCCGCCCGGCTCCGCTCAAGCACGGCACCGGTGCCGTCCGGGCCGTATCAGAAGGCCACGGTGACCTTGCCTTCCAGGCCGCCCCGGAGGAACCGCTCATGGGCTGCCCGGATTTCCTGGAGCCCGAAGAGGGAGGAGTGCACACGCACACGCAACGATCCGCTGTCGACGAGCTCGGCCAGCTCGCTCAGTCCTTCGCCGTCCTCGCGCACCTGGTTGACCGTGGTGCGCACACCACGGGACGACAGGTCGGGTACCGGTCCTGCCTGGGTGGCGATCGACGCATACCGGCCACCGTCGGCCACGGCGTCCGTGACGAACGCCCCGAAGGTGTCGAAGACGGCGTCGTAGGCACGATCTGCGAGAGCACGCGGATCGGTGGTGACGAGCCCGGCGCCGTGGTCGCGAGCGAAGGTGAGGTGAGGGTCGCGGGAGACGAGCGCATCGACCTTCGCTCCACGGGCGTGCGCGATCTGCAATGCCAGTCCGCCCACGGCCCCGGCGGCACCGGTGATGAGCAGGCGCTCGCCGGCCCTCACGTTCAGCCAGTTCAGCGTCTGCAAGGCCGTCAACCCCGGAAGCGGCAGAGCGGCCGCCTCCACCAGGCTGATCGAACGCGGCGCCGTGGCCACCGCGTGGGCGGGCAGCACGACCAGGTCGGCCCAGGTCCCCCGACCGGAGCCGAGTTGATGCGACATGGCGATCACGCTCTCACCGGCACGCAGCCCGCTGTCACCGCCGTCGACCACGATCCCGGCCAGGTCCCAGCCCAACGTCAGAGGCAGCGGTGGCGTGCCTTCGCCGATGGCCCCTTCCCGCGTCTTGTCGTCCACGGGGTTGATGCTGGTCGCCACCGTCCGGACCAGGACCTCGCCGGGCCCCGGTTCAGGTTCGGGAGCCTCGACGATGCCGAGGACATCAGGGGTGCCGAAGCGATCGATCTGTACGGCGCGCATGCGAAGCCCTTCACACTGCGGATACGGACAGCAGGGCCCAACACCGCTGTCGATCCAGGGATTCCCGTCGCCACGGAACAGCTCGCCGAGATCCTGGGCGCAGCCGCTGCCGTAGGACCGCGGTTCCGGGAAGGTCCGGCAACGGCGTCTCCGGCCTGCGGGCCAGGGAAGGCCCTGACCGCGCGGAAAGATGCAAACGCACTGGTCAGGGCCTACGACCTCAGCACTCGATGATGTTCACCGCGAGCCCGCCGCGCGCCGTCTCCTTGTACTTCACGCTCATGTCCGCGCCCGTCTCCTTCATGGTCTTGATGACCTTGTCGAGGGAGACCTTGTGGCTGCCGTCGCCGCGCAGCGCCATCTTCGCCGCCGTGACGGCCTTGACCGCCGCCATGCCGTTGCGTTCGATGCACGGGATCTGGACGAGGCCGCCGACCGGGTCGCAGGTCAGGCCCAGGTTGTGTTCCATGCCGATCTCGGCGGCGTTCTCGACCTGCTCGGGGGTGCCGCCCAGGACCTCGGCGAGGGCGCCCGCGGCCATGGAGCAGGCGGAGCCGACCTCGCCCTGGCAGCCGACCTCGGCGCCGGAGATGGAGGCGTTCTCCTTGAAGAGCATGCCGATGGCCCCGGCCGCGAGGAGGAAACGGACGACGCCGTCCTCCTTCTCGGCCTCGGTGGCGCCGCCGGCCGCGAAGTTCATGTAGTAGTGCAGGACGGCCGGGATGATGCCCGCGGCGCCGTTGGTGGGGGCGGTGACGACCCGGCCGCCCGCCGCGTTCTCCTCGTTGACCGCCATCGCGTAGAGGGTGATCCACTCCATCGCGTGGGCCTGCGGGTCGCCCTCGGCCCGCAGCTGGCGGGCGGTGTTCGCGGCGCGGCGGCGGACCTTGAGGCCGCCGGGCAGGATGCCCTCGCGGGACATGCCGCGCGAGACACAGGCCTGCATGACGCGCCAGATGTCCAGCAGGCCCGAGCGGATCTCGTCCTCGGTGCGCCAGGCCCGCTCGTTCTCCAGCATCAGCGAGGAGATGGAAAGACCGGTGTCGTGGGCCAGGCGCAGCAGCTCGTCGCCGGTGCGGAAGGGGTGCTTGAGGACGGTGTCGTCGAGCACGATCCGGTCCTCGCCCACCGCGTCCTCGTCGACGACGAAGCCGCCGCCGACCGAGTAGTAGGTCTTCTCCAGGAGCGGCTCGCCCTCGCGGTCGAAGGCGAAGATCGTCATGCCGTTCGCGTGGTACGGGAGGGCCTTGCGGCGGTGCAGGATCAGCTGCTCGTCGGCGTCGAAGTCGATCTCGTGCATGCCGAGGAGGTTGATCCGGCCGGTGGTACGGATCCGCTCGACCCGGTCGTCGGCGGACTCCACGTCGACGGTGCGCGGCGACTCGCCCTCCAGGCCGAGCAGGACGGCCTTGGGGGTGCCGTGGCCGTGACCGGTCGCGCCGAGCGAGCCGTACAGCTCGGCGCGTATCGAGGCGGTGTGGGCGATCAGGCCCTCGTTCTTCAGCCGGCGCGCGAACATGCGGGCGGCGCGCATCGGGCCGACCGTATGGGAGCTGGACGGGCCGATGCCGATCGAGAACAGGTCGAAGACCGAGATGGCCACGGTGACTCCTCAGGGGTTGGTAGACATCGTCGTCTGCCGGGTGGTGCGGGTGCGGGCCGGGCGGCCCGGAGGGCGGGGCATGGGACGGGGCACCGCGCCCACCGTTCAGTGTGCGCGGTGCCCCGCCCCAATGTGTTACGAGAACTTGTCCGGACTACTTCAGGCCGGGGTACAGCGGGAACTTCTCGGCCAGCGCGACGACGCGGGCCTTCAGGGCGTCCGCGTCGTAGGACGGCTTGAGGGCGGCGGCGATGATCTCCGCGACCTCGGTGAAGTCCTCGGTCTGGAAACCGCGGGTCGCCAGGGCCGGCGTACCGATCCGCAGACCCGAGGTGACCATCGGCGGCCGCGGGTCGTTCGGGATGGCGTTCCGGTTGACCGTGATGCCCAGCTCGTGGAGCCGGTCCTCGGCCTGCTGGCCGTCCAGCTCGGAGTTGCGCAGGTCGACGAGGACCAGGTGGACGTCCGTACCGCCGGACAGCACGGAGACACCGACCTCGGTGACGTCCGGCTGGACCAGGCGCTCGGCGAGGATGCGGGCGCCGTCCAGGGTGCGCTGCTGGCGCTCCTTGAACTCCTCGGTCGCCGCGACCTTGAACGAGACCGCCTTGGCCGCGATCACGTGCTCCAGCGGGCCGCCCTGCTGGCCGGGGAAGACCGCGGAGTTGATCTTCTTGGCGAGCTCCTGCGTCGACAGGATGACGCCACCGCGCGGACCGCCGAGGGTCTTGTGCGTGGTGGTCGTGACGACGTGGGCGTGCGGCACCGGGTTGGGGTGCAGCCCCGCGGCCACCAGGCCGGCGAAGTGCGCCATGTCGACCATCAGGTACGCGCCGACCTCGTCCGCGATGCGGCGGAAGGCGGCGAAGTCCAGCTGGCGCGGGTACGCGGACCAGCCGGCGACGATCAGCTTCGGCTTGGACTCCTTGGCCAGGCGCTCGACCTCGGCCATGTCCACGACGCCGGTCTCGTCGACGTGGTACGGGACCACGTTGTAGAGCTTGCCGGAGAAGTTGATCTTCATGCCGTGGGTCAGGTGACCGCCGTGGGCCAGGTTCAGGCCCATGATCGTGTCGCCCGGCTTGAGCAGCGCGAACATCGCGGCGGCGTTGGCCTGCGCACCGGAGTGCGGCTGGACGTTCGCGGCCTCGGCGCCGAACAGCGCCTTGATGCGGTCGATGGCGATCTGCTCGACGACGTCGACGTGCTCGCAGCCGCCGTAGTAGCGGCGGCCGGGGTAGCCCTCGGCGTACTTGTTGGTGAGGACGGAGCCCTGGGCCTCCATGACCGCGACCGGAGCGAAGTTCTCCGAGGCGATCATTTCGAGGGTGGACTGCTGACGGTGGAGCTCGGCGTCGACAGCGGCGG
The DNA here is from genome assembly GCF_042891445.1 of Streptomyces sp. NPDC001890. Taxonomy (NCBI): domain Bacteria; kingdom Bacillati; phylum Actinomycetota; class Actinomycetes; order Kitasatosporales; family Streptomycetaceae; genus Streptomyces; species Streptomyces sp. NPDC001890. Next base: position 1,080,502 of record NZ_JBIATE010000002.1, read on the forward strand.
CGACGTCCGGGTCCAGCTCGTGGAGGGAGGAGTTGAGAAGCGACATCAGGTGGTCCCTTGGGGTCTTTAGTTGCCGGAGAACTTGGTGTACTCGTCGGCGGAGAGCAGGTCCTCCGGCTCCTCCGTGACGCGCACCTTGAACAGCCAGCCGCCTTCGAAGGGAGCGGAATTCACCAGCGACGGATCGTCCACGACGTCCTGGTTCGCCGCGGTGACCTCGCCGGTCACCGGGGAGTACAGGTCGCTGACCGACTTGGTCGACTCCAGCTCACCGCAGGTCTCGCCCGCGGTCACCGTGTCACCGACCGCGGGGAGCTGGGCGTAGACGACGTCGCCGAGCGCGTTGGCCGCGTACTCGGTGATACCGATCGTGGCCACACCGTCCTCGACGGCCGACAGCCACTCGTGCTCCTTGCTGTAACGCAGCTGCTGGGGGTTGCTCATGACCTGAATTCTCCTGTACGCGGGGGAGTGCTGATGAACGGTGGTCTTACGGTGTGAGACGCGACTGCGTCACTTCTGCGGGAGCGCCGACGTCACTTCTGGCGCTTGTAGAACGGCAGCGCCACGACCTCGTACGGCTCGTGGCTGCCCCGGATGTCCACGGCGACACCCTCGGCGCCGGGCGTGGCGTGCGCGGCGTCGACGTACGCCATGGCGATCGGCTTGCCCAGGGTGGGCGAGGGGGCGCCCGAGGTGACCTCGCCGACGACCTGGCCGGCGGCGACCACGGAAAAACCGGCGCGCGGCACCCGGCGGCCCTCGGCGACCAGGCCGACCAGCTTGCGCGGCGGGGCGGTCTCGGCGCGCTCGGCGGCGGCTTCGAGGGCCTTGCGGCCGACGAAGTCGCCCTCCTTCTCGAACTTCACGACCCGGCCGAGACCGGCGTCGAACGGGGTGAGCTCCGTGGTCAGCTCGTGCCCGTACAGCGGCATGCCCGCCTCCAGGCGCAGCGTGTCGCGGCAGGAGAGCCCGCACGGGATCAGGCCGCGCGATGCGCCCGCCTCGGTCAGCGCCTTCCACAGCTGCTCGGCGTGGGCGGGGGCGACGAACAGCTCGAAGCCGTCCTCGCCGGTGTAGCCGGTGCGGGCGATCAGCGCGGGGACACCGGCGACCGTGCCGGGCAGACCGGCGTAGTACTTCAGACCGTCCAGGTCGGCGTCGGTGACGGAGGCCAGGATGGCGGGGGACTCCGGGCCCTGGACGGCGAGCAGCGCGTACGCGTCGCGGTCGTCGCGCACCTCGGCGTCGAAGCCCTCGGCGCGCGCCGTCAGCGCGTCCAGCACGATCTGGGCGTTGCCCGCGTTGGCGACCACCATGTACTCGGTCTCGCCGAGCCGGTAGACGATCAGGTCGTCCAGGATGCCGCCGTCCTCGGCGCAGATCATCGTGTAGCGGGCCCGGCCCACGGCGACGGTGCCGATGTTGCCGACCAGCGCGAAGTTCAGGAAGACGGCCGCCGCGGGGCCGGTGACGGTGATCTCACCCATGTGCGACAGGTCGAAGAGTCCGGCCTTCGTGCGCACCGCGTTGTGCTCGTCGCGCTCGCTGGCGTACCGCAGCGGCATGTCCCAGCCCGCGAAGTCGGTCATGGTCGCGCCCAGCGAACGGTGCAGGGCATCGAGGGCGGTGAGGCGGGGGGCGGTGCTCATGGATATGACTCCCGGGGCATGACGACGAGGACGATCCCTCCCCATCTGTCATCGGAACCTGAGAGGTTCGCCGAGAGCCCCTGGAGGGGTTCGGCTTGCACCTTGGGTGGAGCCGCGAAGCGGCCCGCTTTTCAGATCTGCCTCATCCACGCGGTACGGGGCCTGAGAGATTCAAGGGAGGAACTTGCTCCTTCGGCGCCCGGCACGGGAAGTGACCGGAACTCTCCCGCGCGGATTCAAGCGGCCTTTATGCAGTTGGCCGGGTCATCATCGCACGCATCGGGCCGGAGTGGGGCCCCGGTCCCCTGTGGGAAATCAGCGGCGTGGGCGGTTGTGCCGCATTACCTTTTCTTTACACTCCATGGGCATACGTGGGGTGAGCCGACAGGGGGAGGGCGATGACGTTGCAGCGGTACGCGACGACCGCGGGGGTCGCGCACGGCGCGATGCCCGCACAGGCGGGGGCCCAGGCGAGGGCCGCCGCGGGCACGCACGCGCCCGTGGTGCGGGATCTGCGGGAGCGGTCCGGGCGCAGTCCGCGCGGCCTGCGTTTCGCGGCGGGGGACGTGGTGGTGGTCTCCGGGCTGCCCGGCAGCGGCAAGTCGACGCTCATCCGGCGGGCGGTGACGACGGCGCACGCCATCGACTCCCAGGACACCCGTGACCGCTGGGCCCGCACCATGCCCCGTTTACTCCCGTACGCGCTCTACCGCCCGCTCGTCCGCGTCGCCCACTACTGGGGGCTGTGGCGGGTGCTGCGTTCCGGGGAGTCCGCCGTCGTCCATGACTGCGGGACCCAGTCGTGGGTGCGCGGCTGGCTGGCCCGTGACGCCCGGCGCCGGGGCCGGGACCTGCATCTCGTCCTGCTCGACGTGACGCCGCAGACCGCCAGGGAAGGCCAGCGCGAGCGCGGACGCGGTGTGTCCGGGTATGCCTTCGCCCGGCACCGCAGGGCGGTGGGCAGGCTGCTGCGGGCGACCGAGACGGGCCTGCTGCCGCCCGGGTGCGCCTCGGCGGTGCTGCTGGACCGGGAGGCGGCGGGAAGGCTCGACCGGATCGCGTTCGCGGACGGACGGCCCGACAGCCCCTGAGGCCGGTGGCCGGGGCCTCGGGGCCGGAGCGGTGGCGGGGCCGGGCGTTAACCTTCTGCCGGAAGGCGTGGGCGAGAAGGGGAAGCAGTGGACGTTCCGGCACAGGTCCAGTCCCATCCGCAGGGCGGATGGCCGGCCAATGAGCTCGAAGAAGTGCTGATGGCCTCGGTGGGCAGCCCGGAGGCGGGCGGGCGGCTCGTCGAGGTGCTCGGCCGCAGCCAGGTCTGGGTGCCGCTGCCCAACGGCGGGGGACCCGACTCGGCGGCCCTGGACCTGCCGACGGTGGAGATCGAGGGCGCCGCGTACGTCCCCGTCTTCAGCTCCGAGCAGCAGTTCCTCGCCTGTGTCGGCACCCATATGTCCTTCACCGTCGCGCCCGCCCGCGACTTCGCCCGCGGACTGCCCCCGCAGCTCGGCATCGCCGTGAACCCGGGCGGCGCGGTCGGGATGCCGCTGCCGCCGCCCGCCGTGGCCGAACTCTGCCGGGCCGGGCGCACCCCGCTGGACGGTCCGGCCAGCGGCGGCAGGGTCCGGCTGTACGAGCCGGACTGGAAGGAGGAGCCGGTCGACTTCCTCGCCGCGGCGGCCGGTGAGTTCGAGGAGAGCGGCGTCGTGCTCACCGCCCGCCGGACGCTCGCCAGCATCGAGGGCGGCGACCCGGTCCTCTTCATCGGCGTCGAGTTCTCCACCTGGGAGGGCGCCGGGCGCAACGCCCCGATGGACGCCCTCGGCCGCGCTCTGGGCCGGGTCGAGGTTCCCTGGCCGGTCAATCTCGTCCTGCTCGACGTGGCACAGGACCCGGTCGGCGACTGGATGCGGGAGCGGATCCGCCCCTTCTATCAGCGAGCGGCCGTGTAAGAACGTCCGGCCACTGCCGGACGCCCGGGGGCCGGTCCGTGGAACAGCGTTTCGACCCATGGCGTCAAGTCGGTGTCAGGACCGGCGCATAAGCTGGTTTCATGGCTGGTGCCTCGGCATCATGCCGCACCCGTGTGCCCGGGGCGGCGGGCCGACACAGTGGATCGAAGAGGGGCGGGACCAGGTGAGTGCGTCAGGCACCGCGGCGGCCGGGCAGGTCGAGCACATGCTGCGCCAAGTGACGCCCGGGCGCTACGACGCGTACGAGGCGCTGCTGCAGGCCCTCGCGAACGGCCGGATCTGGATGCTCCTCTGGCAGGGCCAGGCGGGCTCGCCCGACGCCCAGTACGGAAACATGGAGGTCGACGGCCTCGGCTACGCCCCCTGCGTGACCTCCGCCCAGGAGCTCTCGGTCAGCGGCTGGAACCGCGCCCACGAGCTGGTCGGCGGCCGGGACATCGCCCGCGCGCTCTTCCCCGACCGCTGGGGCATCTGGCTCAATCCGCATGCCCCGGGCGGCGGCGTGGGCATCCCCTGGCTGGACCTGCGCCGGATCGCCACCGGCCTCGACCGGATGCCCGCGGGCCCGCTCCGGCTCACCGAGCCGGCCATCGAGATCCCGCAGTTCTACGCCCTGCTCACGCAGAACGCCCACCACACCCCGGCGATCCGCTCGCTGCGCCGCGCCTGGGTGCAGCCCGCGCTCGGCGTCCCGTACCTCACCATCGGCCTCGATCTCTACGACACGAGCCCGCCCTCGGTGGACGCGGCGCGCGCGATGATGCAGCAGTCGGTCTCCGCCGTCCCGGAGGGGCTGCCCGTCTCCACCGTCGCGATGTCCGACGAGTACGACCCGGTGGCGATGTGGCTGCGCGCCAACGCCCGCCCGTTCTACGACCGCGAGGCGCACGCCCCGGCGGCGGCCCCCGTCCCGGGCTACGGCTACCCGCCGCAGGGCGCGTACTGACTCGTCCGGGGCCGCTCCGTCCCCACCGTCCGGATTGCCCGCGTACGGTCAGGATTTCCGTAACGCGACCGTAAGACACCAACTCCCCGAATGTGCACGTGTGTTCACCCGCCCGCTGCCTCATCCGGCCGCCCATGTCCGAGATTTCCGTGCTCGGCATGTCTGGTGGTGAATGCGACCCGAATCCGCTCGCATGCCCCCCTTCCGCATCAACTGACCTGTGTTCGGCGGGCGTTCACATCCGTCCGGATAACGGAACACCCCAGAGCGCATCACGGTTAGGCATCCATTCGTCTGTCGGTATGGCTACCAGTCGTAACAGCAATGAAGACTCCCGCAGCAAGGGCGTCTTGCCGCCTCTGCGTACGACTGACTGATCGCGCCGCCACAGCGGCCAGTTCGGCCCGGCCACCGCCGGTTGAGAGGGGTCCTTGCCACGATGACGGCACCACTGCACGAGCCGACCAAGGAAGCGGATCCTGTCGCGGCCGACGGTCCCGCAGTCGACTCCGGAGTGAAGAAGGTCGAGGGACGGTCTCTCAAGCAGATCGCCTGGAACCGCCTGAAGCAGGACAAGGTCGCTCTGACGGGTGGCATCGTTGTCCTCGTCCTGGTCGTGGTGGCGGTCTTCGCGCCGCTGATCGTGAGCCTGCTCGGGCACCCGCCGAACGAGTTCCACCAGGACAAGCTCGACCCGCTGACCAATCTCCCCACGGGCAGCCTCGGCGGCGTGAGCGGCGACTTCCTCTTCGGCGTCGAGCCGAACAAGGGGCGCGACGTCTTCAGCCGGATCGTCTACGGCGCCCGGATCTCGCTGCTCGTGGCCTTCCTGGCGGCCCTGGTCGCCGTCGCCCTGGGCACCCTCTTCGGGATCATCGCCGGATACTTCGGCGGCTGGGTGGACGCGCTGATCAGCCGCGTCATGGACGTGCTGCTCTCCTTCCCGCAGCTCCTCTTCATCATCTCCCTGGTCTCGGTCCTCCCCGACGATCTGCTCGGCCTCACCGGCAGCGGCGTCCGCATCGCCGTACTGGTCGCCGTCATCGGCTTCTTCGGCTGGCCGTACGTCGGACGCATCGTCCGCGGGCAGACCCTCTCGCTGCGCGAGCGCGAGTACGTGGAGGCGGCACGCAGCCTGGGCGGCGGGCGGACGCACATCCTCTTCCGTGAGCTGCTGCCCAACCTGGTGGCGCCGATCACCGTCTACGCGACGCTGATGATCCCCACCAACATCCTCACCGAGGCGGCCCTCAGCTTCCTCGGCGCCGGTGTCCGGCCGCCGACGGCCTCCTGGGGCGGAATGCTGCGGGACGCCCTGGAGACGTACGAGCACGACCCGATGTTCATGGTCTTCCCCGGCGTGACGATCTTCATCACCGTGCTGGCCTTCAACCTCTTCGGGGACGGGCTGCGCGACGCCCTGGACCCCAAGGGGACCCGATAGCCCACGACTTGCCCCTGCCGCATCGTCAGGTGGCTCTTCCCATGGTTCTCCGGCAAGCAACGGCCTGGGACCGCGATCTCGGAGGTTACGAGAAAATGTCCACAGTCACCTCGAAACGACGGCTCACCGCAGGTGCGGCCCTCGTGGTCGCGGCGCTGATGACCACCACGGCGTGCGGCGGCGACAGCGAGAACGAAGGCGGCGGCAGCTCGAAGGGCGCCGGCTTCAACGCGGCGTTCAACAAGGTCGCCAACCCGTCCACCAAAAAGGGTGGAACGCTGAAGATGGTCGGCAAGCAGGACCTGGACTCCGCCGACCCCCAGCGTGCCTACTACGGCATGGCCTGGGACTTCATGCGCTTCTACACCCGCCAGCTGGTCTCGTACGACACCAAGCCGGGTGCGGCCTCCACCAAGCTGGTCGGCGACCTGGCCACCGGCCCCGGTGAGATCACCGACGGCGGCAAGACCTACACGTACAAGCTGCGTGACGGCCTGACCTGGGAGGACGGCTCCAAGCTGACCTCCAAGGACGTCAAGTACGGCATCGAGCGCATCTGGGCGACGGACACCATCACCGGTGGCCCGCAGTACCTGATGCAGACGCTGGACCCCAAGGGCGAGTACAAGGGCCCCTACAAGGACAAGTCCGCGGACAAGCTCGGCCTCAAGGCGATCGAGACGCCCGACGACAACACCATCGTCTTCAAGCTGCCCAAGCCCAACGGTGACTTCGAGCAGTTCCTCGCCATGCCGTCCGGCTCGCCCGTGAAGGCGGACAAGGACACCGGCGCGAAGTACACCCAGCGCCCGTTCTCCTCCGGCCCGTACAAGTTCGAGGAGTACAAGCCGGGCAAGAGCATCGTGCTCGTCCGCAACGACAAGTGGCAGAAGGCGTCCGACCCGCTGCGCGCCGCGCTCCCGGACAAGGTCACCGTGACGATCTCCGCCAACCTGGAGGAGAACGACAAGAAGCTGATGGAGGGCGACTACGACGTCGACCTCAACGGCACCGGCATGACCCAGTCCGGCCGCGTCACCGCCGTCCAGAAGTACAAGGACAGCGTCGACAACATGCAGACGTCCTTCGTCCGCTACGTCGCGCTCGTCCACACCGCGAAGCCGCTGGACGACGTCCACTGCCGCAAGGCCGTCTTCTACGCCACCGACTTCGCCGGTCTCCAGCAGACCCGCGGTGGCGAGATCGCCGGTGGTGCGATCGCCAACAGCACCCTGCCGGTCTCCATCAAGGGCCACAGCGACTACGACCCGTACGGCGTCCTCGCCCGCAAGGGCAAGCCGGACCTCGCCAAGGCCAAGGACGAGCTGAAGCAGTGCGGTCACCCGACCGGCTTCTCCACCAAGCTCACCGCCCGCAACAACAACCCGGGCGAGGTCGACGCCGCCGAGGCGCTCCAGGAGCAGCTCGGCAAGGTCGGCATCAAGATCGAGGTCGACCCGCTCGACGGCGCCGAGGCGTCCAGCATCACCGGCTCGCCGTCCGTCGTGAAGAAGCGCGGCTACGGCATGACGATGAGCGGCTGGGGCCCGGACTTCCCGTCCGGCCAGGGCTTCGGTCAGCCGCTGTGGGACAGCCGGTTCCTCGCGGACACCGGTAACTACAACGAGTCGCAGATCAACGACCCGGCGATCGACAAGATCTTCGACCGGGCGATCGCGGAGACCGACCCGGTCAAGGCCGGCGAGATCTACAAGGAGCTCGACAAGCGGATCCTCGACCAGGCCGACTGGATGCCCTTCATCTACGAGAAGAACATCACCTGGCGCGGCAATCGTCTGACGAACGCCTACATGTCCGACGCCTACAACGGCCGTTACGACTACGTCTCGCTCGGCGTCGTCAAGTAGTCGCTGTAGTCAACAGCATTCGCAGTCAACCCTGTTGACTGTTCCACCGCCGCCGAAACCCGCCAGTCCGAAGGGCAGGTGAGGGCCGGGGCGGTGGCCGGGAGCCCCCACAAGGGGTTCCCGGCCACCGCCGGGCCGCACACAGTGCTTGCTTATCTCATCCGGCGCCTGTTCGCCGTAGTCATCATGGTGCTCGTCGTACTGCTCGCGACGTTCACCATCTTCTTCATGCTGCCCAAGTGGGCGGGTCAGGACGTCGCAGTCCTCTTCGCCGGCAAGGCCACGGGTGTCGAGCAGCTCCAGGGCATCCGGATCAAACTGGGTCTCGACGACCCCCTCCTCGTCCAGTTCTGGGACTTCGTCAAGGGCATCCCGATGGGGCGCGACTACGCGAACGGTGCCGATGTCACCCACTGCGCGGCGCCCTGCTTCGGCTACTCCTTCCGCACGGAGGTCCCCGTCTGGACCACCCTCAAGGACGCGCTGCCCGTGACCGGCGCGCTCGCCGCCGGTGCCTGCGTGCTGTGGCTCCTCGGCGGCGTCGCCACCGGTGTGGTGTCCGCGCTCCGGCGCGGCAGCATCTGGGACCGCGCCGCGATGACCACCGCGCTCGCCGGTGTCTCGCTGCCGATCTTCTTCACCGGCATGGTCGCCATGGGCCTGTTCGTGCACAACTTCGGCTGGGTGAAGATCGCCGACAACCTCTCCACGGACGACGGCATCGGCACCTGGTTCCAGACGCTGATCCTGCCGTGGATCGTGCTCGCCTTCCTGAACGCCGCGATGTACGCCCGCCTCACCAGAGCCACCATGCTCGAAGTGCTCGGCGAGGACTACATCCGCACCGCCCGTGCCAAGGGCCTGGGCGAGGGCACCGTCATCACCCGGCACGCCCTGCGGTCCGCGATGACGCCGATCCTCACCGTCTTCGGCCTCGACATCGGCGTGCTCCTCGGTGGCGCGGTCCTCACCGAGTCCACGTTCAACCTGCCCGGTCTCGGGCTCGCCGCGGTCCAGGCGATCAGCAACAAGGACCTGCCGGTGATTCTCGGCGTCACCCTGTTCGCGGCTCTCGCGATCGCCGTCGCCAACCTCGTCGTCGACATCATGTACGCCGTCATCGACCCGCGAGTGAGGCTGGGATGACCGAACTGCACAAGAGCGGTGCCGCGCTGGGCGAACCCTCCCCGGCCGGCTCGCCCGCTCCGACCGCCTTCCTCGAAGTGCGCGACCTCAAGGTGCACTTCCCGACCGACGACGGCCTGGTCAAGTCCGTCGACGGGCTCAACTTCCAGCTGGAGAAGGGCAAGACCCTCGGCATCGTCGGCGAGTCCGGCTCCGGCAAGTCGGTCACCTCGCTCGGCATCATGGGCCTGCACACCGCCGGCCAGTACGGCAAGCGCAAGGCCCAGGTCTCCGGCGAGATCTGGCTGGACGGCAAGGAACTGCTGTCCGCCGACCCCGACGAGGTCCGCAAGCTGCGCGGCCGCGACATGGCCATGATCTTCCAGGACCCGCTGTCCGCGCTGCACCCGTACTACACGATCGGCAAGCAGATCGTGGAGGCCTACCGGGTCCACCACAGCGTCGACAAGAAGACCGCGCGCAAGCGGGCCGTCGAGATGCTCGACCGGGTCGGCATCCCGCAGCCCGACAAGCGCGTCGACAGCTACCCGCACGAGTTCTCCGGCGGCATGCGCCAGCGCGCGATGATCGCCATGTCGCTGGTCAACAACCCCGAGCTGCTGATCGCCGACGAGCCGACGACCGCGCTGGACGTCACCGTCCAGGCGCAGATCCTCGACCTGATCCGGGACCTGCAGAAGGAGTTCGGCTCCGCGGTCATCATCATCACCCACGACCTGGGCGTGGTGGCCGAGCTCGCCGACGACATCCTCGTGATGTACGGCGGGCGCTGCGTGGAGCGCGGACCGGCCGAGAAGGTGTTCTACGAGCCCCGGCACCCCTACACCTGGGGCCTGCTGGGTTCGATGCCGCGCCTCGACCGCGACCAGACCGACCGGCTCATCCCGGTCAAGGGCTCCCCGCCCTCGCTCATCAACATCCCGTCGGGCTGTGCCTTCAACCCGCGCTGCCCGTACGCGGACGTGCCCAAGGACGACGTCACCCGCACCGTACGGCCCGAGCTCCAGGAGGTCGGCAGCCGGCACTGGGCGGCCTGCCACATGTCGCCGGAGCAGCGGGAGCGTATCTGGACCGAAGAGATTGCGCCCAAGCTGTGAGCGAGGACAAGGCCGTGACGAGCGAGGACAAGGGCGTGGACGTTCCGGCGCAGAGGTCGGCCGGGAGCGGCGCGGCGGCCGGTGACACGGCCGCCCGCGAGGTGCTGCTCAAGGTGACCGGGCTGCAGAAGCACTTCCCCATCAAGAAGGGGATGCTGCAGCGCAACGCCGGAGCCGTGAAGGCCGTCGACGGGATCGACTTCGAGGTGCGCTCGGGCGAGACCCTGGGCGTCGTCGGGGAGTCCGGCTGCGGCAAGTCGACGATGGGCCGGCTGATCACCCGGCTGCTCGAACCCACCGCGGGGAAGATCGAGTTCGAGGGGAGGGACATCACGCACCTCGGTGTGGGCGGCATGCGCCCGATGCGCCGGGACATGCAGATGATCTTCCAGGACCCGTACTCCTCGCTGAACCCGCGGCACACGATCGGCACGATCGTGGGCGCCCCCTTCAAGCTGCAGGGCGTCACGCCCGACGGCGGCGTCAAGAAGGAGGTGCAGCGGCTGCTGGAGGTCGTGGGCCTGAACCCCGAGCACTACAACCGCTACCCGCACGAGTTCTCCGGCGGCCAGCGCCAGCGCATCGGGATCGCCCGCGCCCTGGCGCTCAACCCCAAGCTGGTCGTGGCGGACGAGCCGGTGTCGGCGCTGGACGTGTCGATCCAGGCGCAGGTGGTGAACCTGCTCGACGACCTCCAGAGCGAGCTGGGCCTCACGTACGTGATCATCGCCCATGACCTCTCGGTGGTCCGGCACGTCTCGGACCGGATCGCGGTGATGTACCTCGGTAAGATCGTGGAGCTGGCCGACCGCGAGTCGCTCTACAAGGCGCCGATGCACCCGTACACCAAGGCGCTGCTCTCGGCGGTCCCGATCCCGGACCCGAAGCGCCGTTCGGCCAAGAGCGAGCGGATCCTGCTCAAGGGCGACGTGCCCTCGCCGATCTCGCCGCCCAGCGGATGCCGCTTCCACACCCGGTGCTGGAAGGCGACGGAGGTCTGCAAGACGCAGGAACCGCCGCTGGCCGCGCTGAAGACCGGGCACCAGGTGGCCTGCCACCACCCGGAGAACGCGCCCGACCAGGTGCCCGGTGAGACGGTGACGGCGGCGGCGCGCGAAGCGATCGAGATCGTCGACGTGAGCAAGCCGGCGGCGGACGAGCCGGCGGCGGACGGTGGCGGTGCCTCGCCCGATACGCCGGAGGACAGCACGAAGGAGTAGTACCGGCACAATTGCCCGGTGCTCAACGAACTGTTCACACCCTCCGTCCAGCATGCGCTCGACATCGTCGGAATCTTCGTCTTCGCGATCTCCGGCGCTCTGCTCGCCGTACGCAAGAACTTCGATGTCTTCGGCATCGCGGTGCTCGCCGAGGTGACCGCGCTGGGCGGAGGGCTGTTCCGTGACATCGTCATCGGGGCGGTCCCGCCCGCGGCGTTCACGGATCTCGGCTACTTCACCACCCCGCTCCTCGCCGCCGTCCTGGTGTTCTTCCTGCACCCGCACGTCGAGCGGATCCAGGTGGGCGTCAATGTCTTCGACGCGGCGGGGCTCGGGCTGTTCTGCGTCACGGGCACGGTCAAGGCGTACGACTACGGCCTCGGCCTCACCGCGTCGGCGGCCCTGGGGCTGGCCACCGCGGTCGGCGGCGGTGTGCTGCGTGACGTACTGGCCAACGAGGTGCCCTCGCTGCTGCGGTGGGACCGCGACCTGTACGCGGTGCCCGCCATCGTCGGCGCCGCGACGACCGTCCTGTGCATCCGCTTCGGGGTGCTCGACGCGTTCACCAGCGGCGCCGCCGTGATCGTCGCCTTCGTGCTGCGGCTGCTGTCGATGCGCTACCACTGGCGGGCCCCGCGCGCCTACAACCGGAAGTCCGCGACGGCCGAGGAGAGCTGAGTGATCACCTGAGCCGGGACCGCGGCTTCATGAGGCGGAAGCCGCGGCCGCGGCGATCCGGTGCTGTGATGTGCGACACCCCGTGAGTTCCCCCGAGCCCCGCTGAGTCGCTGGGCCCGTGGCCGGGAGGTTCTTCACCTGGCTCGGATCAGATCAGGTCCTGGTTCGTCCGGCCGCTGCGGGACGTGGAGCCCGCCGACGCGGACGTGTACTTCGGGAAGGTACTGCGGCATTCGTCGCGCACCAGCTTCCGTGCCCGTCCCACCGTCCAGCGGAGCATCAGGGCTGCCAGGAGCCAGCAGATGGCCAGGCGGGCCCAGGGGGCTGCCGCCGGGGGGAGTTCCGTCGGGAGGGGGCCGGACAGGAGCAGGGTCAGGGCGGTGACGCCGGTCAGGGGGCCGACGGCGTACCACAGCATCGAGATGATGGGGCCGGTGTCGGCGAGGAGCGGGCCGCTGTAGAGGACCCAGGCGGGCACGGGTGAGCGGTAGGCGCTCAGCAGGCCGGCGGCGACGAGGACGGGGGCGGCGGCGAGGACGACGAGGGGGGCCGAGGGAAGGCCGGCCAGGGCGAGGGGCACCGCGAGGAGGCCCCCGGTGGCGACGAGCGCGAGGGTCGGTACGAGCGCGTGGGCGAGCGCGATGCGTTCGTAGGGGCGTGGTGACCAGGCCGTGCGTCGTGTGTCGTCGGCGTCCAGCCTGGCCGGCTCCAGCAGGGCGGAGGCGGCGAAGTAGCCGAGCAGGGCGGCGGCCGCGGCCGCGAGGTGGGCCATGCCGCCCCGAATGCCGGCGGAGGCGGAGGCGGCTGCCCCGGCGAGGGCGAGCAGCAGGAGCATGAGGCCGGCCCTTCGGGGGGCCATGAGGAGGGCCACCGTGTCCCGCCAGGCAACGAGAAGGCGAGGAGAGCGCGGCGGGGCGAGCCGCGCGACCCACCGTTCGACGCGCCCGCGGCCGCGGGCCTCCAGGCCGCCGGTCATGGCGAGCCGGACCGAGCGCAGGTCGCCGGCCAGGATGCCGGCCAGAACGCCGCCCGAGGCGCGGGCCCGTGACCGCAGCACGGTGGTGGGCAGTTCCGCGACCGCTTTCCCCGCGTGGGCGAGGGCGGCAGCAGTGGCTGCCAGCAGCAGCACGAGTGCCGCCGGCCACAGGGGGACGTCCTGTCCGGCGGCGGCCAGCACGGGCTGTGCCGCCCAGCCCCAGGGGCCGGACCAGAGCTCCACCGCCTCCAGCATCCTCGCCCGGTGCCCCTGCGCCGCGAGGCCGGCCTGTACGGCGCTCAGCAGCCCGACGAGCAGCAGTATCGGGGTGGCTCGGTGGAGGCGGTCGGCTGCTCGGCGGGACCGTTCGACCACGGCCGCGGCGGCCACGGCCAGCAGGGCCAGGCAGGCCGCGGGGCCCAGGCAGGCGAGGGTGAGCGCGCCGATGTCCCCGAGGTCGGCCGACGCGATGAGCAGGGCGCCGACGAAGCCGATCAGCAGCGCGGCGAGCGTCCAGACGCCGGCGGACAGGATGAACCAGGGCAGCAGCACCGGGCGGCGCCTGACCGGCAGCGCGAGCAGCCAGTCGACGTCCGGCCGGGGCGGCGTCACCGGACCTCGCCACAGGGCGTCCCGCACGGTGACGAGGAGTCCCGCCAGGGCCAGGCAGACCAGGCCGGAGGGCAGCATCCGCGCGATGGCCTCGGCGTGCTCCGTCAGCGGCCGCCGGTGGCCGAGTTCCTGTAAGAGGCCGATGGCGAACAGCCCGTACCAGCCGAGGAGCAGGACCAGGACGACGTAGGCGACGTACCCGAACCGACGGGCGCGGCCGGCGCCGCGCCGGGCCCGCAGCCACGCCCGGGTCTCGGCGGTCCGGTCCACGCCGCCGGGCCGTACGTTCGTCGTGCTCGTCCGTGACGTCATGGTGTTCACGCATCCGCCTCCGTGAACACCTCGCCCGGGCTGCCGTCGGCGACCACCGCCCCGTCCTCCAGGAGGATGACGCGATGCGCCACCCGGGCCAGCTCGCGGTGGTGGGTGGCGAACAGGACCGCGGTGCCGTTGTCGCCCTCGGCGCGCAGCACGTCCGCGAGGCGGACGCGGGCGCGGGGATCGAGGCGTTGCTCCGGCTCGTCGAGGACCAACAGGTCGCGGGGACGCAGCAGCGCCGACGCGAGGAGCATCGCCTGGAGCTGTCCGGAGGACAGCGCGCCGGGCAGCGAGCCCGCGTGGTCCGTGAGCCGCTGCTCGTGCAGAAGCCGGTCGACTTCGCGCCCGGGGACGCCGTGGGCCACGGCGACCAGTTCAAGATGCTGACGCACCGTCAAATCCGGGTAGCAGCTGAGCGCGTCGCCGACCACGGCGACCCGGGCCCGGACACGTGCGTCGTCCTCGCTCATCGGCTCCCCGCCGAACTCGACAGAGCCGGTGGTGGGCCGGTCGCGCCCGCAGGCGATGCGCAGCAAGGTGGACTTTCCCGAGCCGTTCGGGCCGAGCAGGGCCACGATTTCGCCCGCGGCGACCTCCAGGCCGACGGTTCTGAGCGCCTCGCGCTCGCCGAAGGTGCGGCTCACATCCGTAACTGTCAGCAAGGCTGCTCGCACCCTCGTGGCCCCCTCTCGGACAATCCCTGCCGTGCCGGGAACTGAATCTACGGGATCAATGCCACATCAAAAAGCTACCGCTCAGTAATACAATCGGTGTACGGTGCATCGCATGGCACAGGCAGCAGAGCAGTCGGCACAGACCGGACCGGCGACCATCGGGAACAGCGAGTTCGACCGTGACACCGCCGTCACCCTTCGCGAAGAGGGCGTCTACGACGCCGAACTCTCCGCCGGCTGGACGATCATCCATGCCGTCAACGGCGGATACCTGCTGGCCATGCTGGGCCGCGCGCTCGGCCAGGCCCTGCCGCACCCGGACCCCTTCTCCGTCTCGGCGCACTACCTCACCGCGTCCGTGCCCGGCCCGGCGGTGATCCGGACCCAGACCGTCCGCACCGGCCGCACCCTCTCCACCGGCCAGGCCTCCCTCTTCCAGTTCGCGGAGGACGGCACCGAGGTCGAGCGCATCCGGGTCATCGCCACCTACGGCGACCTGGACGGCCTGTCCGACGAGGTCCGCACCTCGGCGAAGCCGCCGGCCATCCCGCCGATGGAGCACTGCCTCGGCCCGAGCGACAACCCGGCCCCGATCCCCGGCAGCTCGGCCATCACCGAGCGGCTCGACATCAAGCTCGACCCGGCGACGGTCGGCTGGGCCATCGGCGCACCCTCCGGCAAGGGCGAGATGCGCGGCTGGTTCGGCCTCGCGGACGGCCGCGACGCCGACCCGCTCTCGCTGCTGCTCACCGTCGACGCGCTGCCGCCCACCTCGTTCGAGCTGGGCCTCAAGGGCTGGACGCCGACCATCGAGCTCACCACGCACATCCGCTGCCGCCCCGCCCCCGGCCCGCTGCGCGTCTCCATCACCACCCGCAACCTCGCGGGCGGCTTCCTGGAGGAGGACGCGGACGTCTGGGACAGCGCGGACCGCCTGGTGGCCCAGTCCCGCCAACTGGCACGCGCACCGCGCGCCTGACGGCCGGCGACGGGGAAGGGGCGGCGGC
The DNA here is from genome assembly GCF_042891445.1 of Streptomyces sp. NPDC001890. NCBI lineage: Bacteria > Bacillati > Actinomycetota > Actinomycetes > Kitasatosporales > Streptomycetaceae > Streptomyces > Streptomyces sp. NPDC001890. The sequence goes on from NZ_JBIATE010000002.1 coordinate 1,096,110, forward strand.
CGGGAGGAGCCAGTGGCCGGGAGAAGCTGGTGAGGTGAAATCCGACCGGCTGCTCTCGATCCTCCTGCTGCTCCAGACCCGCGGCCTGGTGCCCGCCACCGAACTCGCCGAGCGCCTCGAAGTCTCCGTACGCACCATCTACCGGGACATCGAGGCGCTCTCCGCCTCCGGCGTCCCGGTCTACGCCGAACGCGGGCGGCACGGCGGCATCGCGCTGCTGCCCGGGTTCCGCACCGATGTCACCGGGCTCACCGCCGACGAGGCGCGCGCCCTCTTCGTCCTCGCCGCCGAGGGCGCCCATGCCGCGCTCGGCCTCGACGAGGCGCTCGGCTCCGCGCTGCGCAAGGTGATGGCCGCCCTGCCCGCACCGCACCGGCCCGCCGCCGAACTGACCAGCAGGCGGATCCTGGTCGACCCGGTGCGCTGGATGAGCGGCCCGCGGCCGGCCGTCGATCTGGCCGAACTGCACGAGGCCGTCTTCGCCGACCGGCGGCTGCGGCTGGACTACCGCCACAGCGGTACGAGCACCCCGCGCGGCTACACCGTCGATCCGTACGGCCTCGTCGTGAAGGCGGGCGTCTGGTATCTGGTGGCGGACCTGGACGGGGTGCCCCGGCTCTTCCGGGCCGACCGGGTGCGGCGGGCCGGCCTCGCGGACGAGCCGGTCGTGCGCCGGCCCGGGGTGGAGCTGGCGGACCTGTGGGACGAGCTGCGCAGGCAGGTCGAGGAACGGCCGGGGCGGGTGCGGCTGCGGGTGCGCGTGCACCGCTCCCGGCTCGACCTCTTCGTACGCCTGCACGCCGGGGCGCTGACGGCGCAGCCGCGGCCGGAGGAGAACGAGGACTGGCTGCGGGCCGAGCTGGCCGTCGACTCGGTCGAGTGGGCCCGCTCCCTGCTCTCCTTCGGCCCGAACGTGGAAGTGCTCTCGCCGCCCGAGGCGCGGGACGTCCTCGCCCGCCACGCGGCGGCGGTCGTGGCGCTGTACGGGCAGGCGGGCGCGCCCTGATCCGTACGGGAGGCCCTAAGGGGAGTCGGCTCTGCCGGCGTCGTCCAGCCAGTGCAGCCTGCCGAGGGTGACCAGTCTCAGCCGGCGGCGGGCCACTTCGGCCACCGCCCGCTCGCCGTCCGGTCCCGCGTCCAGCAGCGCCGACGCGGTGAGCACCATGTGGTCGACGTAGAGGCCGCCGAGCATCAGCAGGTCCTCCTCGCTCCACCCCCGGGACTCCGGCTCCTCGGCGAGCGCCGCCGCCACCTCCTCGGCGAACCGCCGCAGTTGGGCCGCTATGGCCGCGCGGACCGGGCCGACGCCGCCGTGCTGTTCGCGGGCGATGAACCGGAAGTGCGCGGGCTGTTCGCCGACATGACGCATGATCAGCTCGATGCTGCGGTCCAGACGCTCCTCGCTGTCACCGGTCTCGGCGAGCGTCGCCCCGATCATCCCGTGCAGGCTGCCCAGCGCCTCCTCGACGAGTGCCACGCCGAGCGCCGCGGTGTCGTCGAAGTGCCGGTAGAAGGCGGTGGGCGTGACGCCCGCGGCCCGGGTCACCTCGCGCAGCCCGAGGCTGCTGAGGCTCTGGTGCTCCAGGAGCCCGAGTGCGGCATCCAGCAGTGCCTGACGGGTTCTCAGCTTCTGGGTCTGGCGGACGCCGACGGTGTGACTCATGCCATTCAGTAAACAACTGTTCTCCGGAGCAGGGAAGCGGTGAACGGGTCTAGACTGACAAGTCAGTGAACAGTCGTACTCTCAAATGCTCGTGGAGAGCCTGCGGAAAGGCTGAACATGATCGTCCTTGTCGTCGCCCTGCTCCTGCTCGGGGTCGTGCTGGGCGCGGTGGCACAGATCCCGCCCGCGCTCTCGCTCGTGCTCGGTGCACTGATCGGCTGCTGGCTGCTGGTCTTCGCCGTACGCGAGCGGGCGGGCGCGCGTCGCCGCTCCTCGTGACCGGCCGCACCGCCGCCGCGGCGCCCTCCGCACCGCACCCCGACCCGAAGGAGCCCGCCCCCATGACGCTCACCACGATCGCCCGCCGCTCCGAAACCGCCGCACGGCCCCTCGCCTCCTGCGACCCGGCCTGCACCCCCGGCCCGGCCGCCCCCGCCCGGCGCCCCACCCGCGACGCCGACGGGCTGGCCGTCGCCTCATTCGTGCTCGGGCTCGTCGGTCTGCTGGTGATGAACATCCTGCTCGGCCCGGCCGCGATCGTCATGGCGGTCATCGCCCTCGTCCGCTCCACCGCCCGCCGCGGCCGAGCCCTGCTCGGGTTCGCGCTCGGCGTCGCCGACCTCGTGGTCCTCGCCTTCCTCGTCACCGGAAACGGCGTCGTCGCCTGGAACTTCGGCGGCTGAACCGGGCGGAGCGGACCCCGCCGCCGCGGTGCGCGGGCCCCGGGACGCCATGCGCCCGCCGTACGCCCCGCCTCGGGCTCGCGGAAACCGTGCCGTCTTCTGATCGCCCGGCAGGGCCGCCCGCATCCTGTTCGATTTCGATCATGGATGGCACAGTGGGCGTGCGTTCGGGGCGGGCTGCGGGGAGGGAGAGGGCGCGTGCTGGAGATAGCAGGGATCGAGGCGGCGGAGGAGCGGGTTTACCGCCACTTGGTGGAGGTACGAGGCGCGGGCGCGGACGAGATCGTCCAACGGCTCCACATCCGGGAACACGAGGCGACGTCGCTTCTGTCCTCCCTGCATGACAAAGGCCTGGTCGGGCGGCTGCCGGGCGACGGCGGCATGCGGTACGTACCCGTCCCGCCGGACGTAGCGCTGCAACCCCTGCTGGCGCGTGGCCAAGAAGCGCTGGAATGGGCGCGCCGTGGAGTGGAACAGCTGGCCGAGGAGTACCGGGCGGGCGGCCGACGCCATGACGCCGGGCAACTGGTCGAGGTGATCACCGGGGCCGGCGCCATCCGTCAGCAGCTGCGCCAACTCGCCTACGGGGCCCGCAGCGACCTGCGGTGGTTCTGCAAGGCCGATCCCGTGGCGCTGCGCGCCCAGGACAACGACGAGGAGTTCGAACTGCTCGCCCAGGGCATCCGCTACGAGGCGATCTACGAACGGGCCTGCCTGGAACAGCCCGGCATGGTCGACAACGTCGCCCAGGGCATCCGCGCCGGTGAAACGGCCCGCGCCACCAGCACACTCCCCGTACGCATGGTCATCGTCGACAGCTCTGTCGCCGTCTGCCCCCTGATGCCGAGCAGCACGACCGGCGCCCGCGGCGAGCCGACCGCCGCGATCATCCGCAGCAGCACTCTCCTGGACGCCCTCGTCGCCCTGTTCGACATCCAGTGGGCTGCGGGGACCCCGCTGCACGTCACGGAGGCGGGCGAGCTGGCCGACTTCGCCGGCGGCATGGGACCGGGCGGCAGTCTCGCCGACGACGAGCGCTACCTGCTCTCCCTGGTCGTCGCGGGCGTGGCGGACAAGGCGATCGCCACCCAACTGCGTGTCAGCCACCGCACGGTGCAGCGCCGGATCACCGCGCTGATGCAGCGGGCGGGCGCGAAGACGCGTACGCAGCTGGTGTGGCAGGCGGCGCGGCGCGACTGGCTGTCGTAGGACGCACGGAAGCCGCGACCGGGGCCGGTCGCGGCTTCCGGATCCCGCGTACTACCTCAGCGCGTACGCCCGCTCGATCTCCTGCGTCACCTCGTTGCCCGCGTCGTCCCAGGCGCGGACCCGCAGTGTGACGTACCCGCTGGTGCGGGCGGTCGAGGGGTGGGTGACCCGGACACGGTAGGCGCCGTCGCCCCGGGCGGAAGTCGTCGCCGCCCGCCAGTGCCCGCCGTCGTCGTACGAGACGGACACCTCCATGCCCTTCACGGAACGGCCCGTCAGACCGTCCTGGTGGCGGGCGCTCACTCCGAAGGCGAAGGACCCGGAGTCAGGAGCGGAGCCCTGGAGGTCGGTGGCCACGTCGTAGTCGAGCTGGAGGAGGGGAATCAGGGACTCCTTGCCCTCGGCCGGGCGAGGGGCCGTGAACGACCAGCGGGTGCTGGTGGCCCGCGAGAGGGTGCCCTCGGGGCTGGTCCGCTTCACGTCCAGGTCCAACCGGTAACGGCCGTCGTCCCCGCCCGCGGGGAAGACACCCCACGCCCGGGGGCCTTCGGCGAGGATCTCGCCGTCGCGACGCAGTACGGCGCTGGTCTCGTCGGGGTAGGGGGTGCCGGCGTCCTTGCGGAGCAGGGCGTGGCCGTAGTGGCCGGAGGCGGTGTCGGTGAACTCGGGGATCCCTATGGTCAGCTGGTCGCCCTTGCGGTGGGCGAGCCCTTCGACACCTCGGGGGATCGCCGGGCGCACCACGGGGGCGTACCAGCTCTCCGCGACGTGCTCACCGGGCCGGTAGGTGCGCAGGGGGCCGAGCATGCCGGTCCCCGCTGCCTGGACCGCCCAGGTGTTGCGGGGGTTGACCCAGTGCAGCCACCGGGTGTCGGCGGGACCGCTCAGGTATTCCGTCCGCACCTGCCCGGTGCGGACGTACCGGGATTGCCAGGGGAGGTACACGTCCTCCCCCTCCCACGGACGCCAGGACGGCCGGTCCTCCGTGACGTAGCGCGCCCCGCCCGTGTCCGGGTAGCGCGAGACCACGGTGGCCGTGTTCTTCGGCCCGACCTTGTGGACCACGTGCTCGGGGACGCGCTGTTGGGCGACCTGCACGACGTCGTAGAGGTAGGGGCTTTCCGGGGTCCCCTTCAACTCCAGCACGGTGCCCTGCGCGCGCAGCCGCTGCGCGGTGGCGGGGGAGGCGTACAGCCCGATCGCGGGCAGCCGCTGGCTCACCGGCTGCCAGGTCGCGGCCGCGTACCTGTTGCCGCCGGCGGTGGTGACGGCGGCCGCGGCTCCGGCTCGGGCGGCCGAGGTCACCGCCTCGTCGTACTCCACCCCCTCCAGTTCCACGAGCACCGCCGCTCCGCGGACGTCCGTGCCCCGTGCGCGCAGCGCCGCGTAGTCCTCGGGGCGTCCGTGACCGGCGTCCACCACCCGAAGGCGCCGCACGCCTTCCACAGCGGGGGAGTTGTGGAGCAGACGGACGGGGACACCGGCCGCGGCGGTGGCGGAGACTGCGCGCGCGCGGAGCATCGGTGCGGTCAGCTGCCAGCGGGAGGTGAACTCGAAGGTTCCCTCGGTGAACTCCTCGGTGGGCGTGACGTAGAGGAGCTGTCCGCCGCTGTGTCCGCTGGTGAAGTAGCTGGCGAACTCCCGGTCGCCGGTCTTCCAGTGGGTGGAGAAGACCATCGGGCCCCGCTGCTCAGCCGACTTGGGGGTTTGGATCTCCACGGGGACCGCCTCGCGTGCGTCGAGCACCAGGTCCGTGGCGCCGCTCACCCGCAGTCGGGGGTTGACCACCAGGCTGTTGGTGACGTTGTCCTGCGTCGTCTGCGTGATGACACCGTGCAGGTAGTACATGCCCTCGGGCACGTCCACCGTCAGGCTCTGCCCCGCCGGCACCTCCTGGACGACGTCGAAGCGGCCCGTGGGACCCAGCAGGATCAGTGGGAAGACGGTCGCCGGCTGCCCGGCGCGGTCGATGCCGCGCACGGTGACCTTGTGCGTGACCGGGTCCTTCGTCGCGGAGAGAACGGTGTGCGTGATGGTTTGCCCGTCGGCCGAGGTCGCGGTGAGGCGTCCGCCGTAGATGCCCTCCGGCAGCGCGGGCGTGTCGAGGGTCACGGCCACGTCGGCAGTGCTGTGGGCGTCCACGGTGACCTGCGCGGGGGCGCTTATGGCGTCTGCCGGGGCCGGGGAGCCGTAGAGCTTGTCGAAGGTGGTGTCCAGGGTGAGCGTTACGGGCGTGTCGCCGTCGTTGGTGTAGGTGACGCTCACCTGCCGCGGGCCCGTGTCCGGTGCCAGGGAGCCGAAGGTGGTGGTGCCGGTGGCGCGCACCTGCTGGCGCACCGAGCGGGCCACGTCCACCCGGCCGGTGCCCTGCTCGTAGGCCGTCTGGTCGGGGGCGGTACGCGTCGTGCTCATCAACGCGTCCTTGAGCTGCCGGCCGCTCCAGTCGGGGTGGCGCCCGGCCAGGATCGCCGCCGCGCCCGCCACGTGAGGGGTCGCCATGGACGTGCCCGACGCGGCGGTGTAGGCCGCGTCCACCGGGTGGCCCATGGACGTGCCGGCCGCGCGGGCGGCGACGATGTCGACGCCGGGAGCGGTGAGGTCGGGCTTGGCGCCGTTGTCACCGACGCGCGGGCCGCGGCTGGAGAAGGCGGCCAGCTTGTCGTCGCGGTCGACGGCGCCCACGGTCAGTGCGCTTGCCGCGGCGCCCGGGGAACCCACTGTGTAGTCGGCGCCCGAGTTGCCCGCCGCGACGACGAAGAGGGTGCCGGTCTCCTCGCTGAGGCCGTCGAGGACGAGGCTGAGGACGTCCGTGCCGTCGGTGGCCGGGCCGCCCAGGCTCATGCTGACGATGTCGGCGCCCGAGTGGGCGGCCCAGTCCATGCCGCCCATGATGGCGGAGTACGAGCCGGAGCCGCTGTCGTCGAGCACCTTGCCGACCAGCAGCCGTGCCCCCGGTGCCACGCCCTTGCGCGAGCCGCCCGAGGCGGCGCCGCTGCCGGCGATGGTGGAGGCGACGTGCGTGCCGTGGCCGTGGCCGTCGTTCGCGGTGGGCTCGCCGGTGAAGTTGCGTACTTCGCCGAGTTTCCCGGCCAGGTCGGGGTGGGTGGCGTCGACGCCGGTGTCCAGGACGGCGACGGTCGCGCCGTTTCCGTCGTAGCCGGCCTTCCACGCCTCGGGCGCACCGATCTGCGCGGTGCTGCGATCGAGGGAGGCGTGGACCTTCGCGTCCAGCCACAGCTTCTCGACGCCGCCCTCGAAGGCCGCGTTCTTGAAAGCAGAGTTCCTGGAAGCAGAGTTCTTGGAAGTGTTCTTCGCGCCGCCCTCGGCGCTGCTCCTGGCGAGCGCGTCGTCGTCGATGGCCTTCCAGAAGCGCCCGGCCTGCTTCTTGTCCGCCTTCAGAGCCGAGCCGCGCAGGCTCTTGATGACCAGGCCCTTGCGCGAACCGGTGGGCGCTCCCTTGGACGTGGGGTCCGTACCGCCGGTGTAGCGGGCGATCAGCGGGATGGCGGAGGTGTGGGCGTCGTCGTAACCCTGCTTGACCAGGGAGGTGATGTTGAACAGCTGCCGGTCCAGTTTGCCGGAGGCGATGTACGGGAGCGCGGCGCGGGGCAGCACGTACAGCTGCTTGTCGATCTCCAGCTGGCTGAAGTCGGCCTGCGAAGCGCCCGGGGCCGGCTCGACGGAGACGGCCTTCCGGCCGCCGGGGAAGGTCTCCAGCCGCACCCGGTCACCGGTCACGAGCGTGACGGAGCTGACCTGGGGGCGGCCGGCGGAGTTCGCGCCGACGGAGGCGGGCGCCGGGGCGGCGCTCGCGCCGGAGGAAGTGGAAGACAGGGTGGCGATGAGGACGCCTGCTGCCAGAACGGCGGCAGAGCGATGCCGTATGTGCATCGGAACCTTTCCAGGAGGCAAGGAAACGGACACGCGGTGCGGCTCAAGACTGGGGCCCCCATTGATCGCCGCACCAGACCTTTCCGGTGCCGTGCTTGCGACATGTCGCCAAAACGACACGGTGTGCTCCACCGCGCGTACCGGCGGAATCACCGGGGCCGATCGGCCCCCTCCTCGTCACTGGCAACGGCCTCGTTGCCCGGAACTTCGCCGGCTGAACCGGGCGCGGAGCCCGACGTACTCCCCGCCCGGACGGGCCCGGGAACGGGGCGAGGAGGACCGCACCCGGCCGTGCGCGGGTGCCGGGGCACCATGCGCCCGCCGTACGCCCCGCCCCGGGCTCGTAGAATCGAGCCCACCATGGCTTACCTCGACCACGCCGCGACCACGCCGATGCTTCCGGAAGCGATCGAGGCGATGACCGCCCAGCTCGCCGTCACCGGCAACGCGTCCTCACTGCACGCCGCCGGGCGCCGGGCCCGCCGCACCGTCGAGGAGTCGAGAGAGACCCTCGCCGATGCCCTCGGCGCACGCCCCAGCGAGGTGGTCTTCACCTCCGGCGGCACCGAGGCCGACAACCTCGCCGTGAAGGGCCTGTACTGGGCCCGCCGCGACGCCGACCCCCGCCGCACCCGGGTGCTGGCCAGCCCCGTCGAGCACCACGCGGTGCTGGACGCCGTCGACTGGCTCGCCGAACACGAGGGCGCGAACGTCGAATACCTCCCCGTCGACCGGCACGGACGCGTCCACCCGGACGCGCTGCGCGAGGCGATCCTCCGCGACCCCGGTGATGTCGCGATGGTCACCGTGATGTGGGCCAACAACGAGATCGGCACCATCATGCCGGTACGCGAACTGGCCGCCGTGGCCAGTGAGTTCGACGTGCCGATGCACGCGGACGCGGTACAGGCGTTCGGGCAGCTGGAAGTCGACTTCGCCCGGTCCGGGCTGGCAGCGATGACGGTGAGCGGGCACAAGATCGGCGGCCCGTTCGGCATCGGCGCACTGCTGCTCGGCCGCGAACACACCCCCGTACCCGTGCTCCACGGCGGCGGCCAGGAACGGCACGTCCGCTCGGGCACCCTCGATGTGCCGGCCATCGCCTCCTTCGCCCTCGCGGGGCGGCTGGCCGCCGACAGGCGGGAGGAGTTCGCCCGCGAGATCGGCGGGCTCCGCGATGAACTGGCCGCGGCGGTGCTGGCGGCCGTGCCCGACGCCGTCCTCGGCGGCGACCCGGCCCCGGGTGGCCGGCTCCCCGCCAACGCCCACTTCACCTTCCCCGGCTGCGAGGGCGACTCCCTGCTCCTGCTGCTGGACGCCCAGGGCATCGAATGCTCCACCGGCTCCGCGTGCACCGCCGGGATCGCCCAGCCCAGCCACGTACTGCTGGCCACCGGCACCGATCCGGACCTGGCCCGCGGCACCCTGCGCTTCTCGCTCGGCCACACGTCCACCAAGCAGGACATCGACGAGGTGGCCCGTGCGATCGGACCGGCGGTGGAGCGGGCGCGCACCGCGGGACTCAGCTGAGCCCTGCGGAACCCGGCCTGTCCGGCGCCGCCCGGACGGGCCCCGCGGTCATTTCTTGCCCGCCGCCCGGACCAGCTTCAGATACCGGTCCCAGTCCCAGTGCTTGCCCGGATCGGTGTGGTCCGTGCCCGGCACCTCCACGTGCCCGATGATGTGCTCCCGGTCCACCGGTATCCCGTACCGCCCGCAGATCGCCGCCGTGAGCCGCGCCGAGGCCCCGTACATCGCCGCCGTGAAGTCCTGCGGCCGGTCCACGAAGCCCTCGTGCTCTATGCCGACGCTGCGTTCGTTGTACGACCTGTTCCCCGCGTGGAACGCCACATCCAGCTCACGGATCATCTGCGTCACATGACCGTCCTTGCGCACCACGTAGTGCGCCGCCGCCCCGTGCCCCGGGTCCTGGAAGACCTTCACCGCGCTCCGGTAGCTGCCCTGGGTGACATGGATGACGACCCGGTCGATCGGGTAGTCGTCGGGGCGGTCGGCCCGCCGCCAGTTCGCCGAGGAGGCCGCTGTCCACTGGGCCCGCGCGAAATCCACCTCGCCGGGCTTCCGGGGCTTCTCCACTCCCGGCAGCCGCCACCAGGCCTGCCGCAGCTGCTCCCGCGCCAGCGCGGCGGTGCCCACGGCCGTGACCGCGGCGCCGATCAGCAGCCCGCGCCGGCTGATGCCGCGCCCGGACTTCGTGCCCCCGGAGCTCTCGGAGCTCTTGGAGCCCTTGGCGCCCGCCCTCCCTCTGGTTCCCATGTGATCGACAACGCTTATCCGCGAGCGTTCGGTTCCCGGCGCCCCGTACCCTGGTGGAGCTATGACTGAGACTTCCCAGCGCCCCCTCCGAGTCCTCGCCGCCATGTCGGGCGGTGTCGACTCCGCCGTGGCCGCGGCCCGCGCCGCCGAGGCGGGCCACGACGTGACCGGTGTGCACCTCGCCCTCTCCGCGAACCCGCAGTCCTTCCGTACCGGGGCGCGCGGCTGTTGCACGATCGAGGACTCCCGCGACGCCCGCCGGGCGGCGGACGTGATCGGCATCCCGTTCTACGTCTGGGACCTGGCGGAACGCTTCCGCGAGGACGTCGTCGACGACTTCATCGCCGAGTACGAGGCGGGGCGCACGCCCAACCCCTGCCTGCGCTGCAACGAGAAGATCAAGTTCGCCGCACTCCTCGACAAGGCCCTCGCGCTCGGCTTCGACGCGGTCTGCACCGGCCACTACGCCACCGTCGTGCTGAACGAGGACGGCAGCCGCGAACTGCACCGCGCCTCCGACATGGCCAAGGACCAGTCGTACGTCCTCGGCGTCCTGGACGAGAAGCAGCTCGCCCACGCGATGTTCCCGCTCGGTGACACCCTCACCACCAAGGACGAGATCCGCGCCGAGGCCGAGCGCCGGGGCCTGGCCGTCGCCAAGAAGCCCGACAGCCACGACATCTGCTTCATCGCCGACGGCGACACCCAGGGCTTCCTGGCGAGCCGGCTCGGCACCGCCGAGGGCGACATCGTCGACGAGTCGGGCACGAAGGTCGGTACCCACGAGGGCGCCTTCGGCTTCACCATCGGCCAGCGCAAGGGCCTGCGCATCGGCCACCCCGCCCCCGACGGCAAGCCGCGCTACGTCCTGGACATCTCCCCGGTGAACAACACGGTGACGGTCGGCCCGGCCGAGTCCCTCGACGTCACCGCCCTCACCGCCATCAAGCCCCGCTGGTGCGGCACCGCCCCGACCGCCCCCGGCACCTACACCGCCCAGCTCCGCGCCCACGGCGGCGAGACCGAGGTCACCGCCGAACTCGTCGACGGCATCCTGAACGTCACCTTCACCGAGCCGGTACGGGGCGTTGCCCCCGGCCAGGCGGTCGTCCTGTACGACGGCACCCGCGTGGTCGGCTCGGCAACGATCGCCACGACGGTGCGCCGGGAGGCGGCGGCTACGTCCGGCTGACGGACCGAGGCGCGATCAGCCAGGGAGCCGTCGCGGGCCGAGGGACGGGGCTGGCACGGCAGGGGGCGGCGTCATAGGCTGCACCTGCGGATCGTCCGCAGGTGGTGTACATACGACGGGGCCAGCCTCCCCGTCCTGTCGGGAGGCCGAGGGTGCTGCTGCGTTTCCGGGTGGCCAACCATCGCTCCATCCGTGATGAGTGCGAGCTGTCGTTGATCGGCTCGGAGTCCGGGGAGAGCCGCGCGCGTGCGACCGGGCTGAGCCACGAAGGACGCGATGTGTCGGCGTTGCCGGTGCTGGGAGTCTTCGGGGCCAACGCGGCGGGCAAGAGCAACCTGCTCAGCGCACTGCGCGAGATGCGCGCCGCCGTGCGTACGTCCTTCGCCGACTGGGCGAAGACACCTGGGGTGCCCCGTAAGCCCTTCAAGCTCGACCGGGAATCCGCGGAAGAGACCAGCCTCTACGAGGTGGACCTCACTCTCGGCCGCAGCCGGACCCGGTTCACGTACGGGTTCGAGCTTTCGGATGAACGCGTCGAGGCGGAATGGCTGCATGCCTACCCCAACGGAAAGCGCGAGATCTGGTTCGACCGGGAGGCCGGGCGTCCCGAAGCGGAAGGCGGCGAGTTCGTCTTCGAGGGCGACGGCTTCAAGGGCCGCCGTGACGATCTGGTGGCGCTCACCCGCTCCGACGCCCTTTTCCTGTCCACCGGTGCCACGCTCAACGACCCCCAACTCTCCGCGCTGCACCGTTGGTTCCTGGACAACCTGTGGCTGGTGACGCCCGGCGCGGACGTCGAGCACCGGACCAGATGGACCCAGGAGCTCATCGAGCAGAACGTGAAGGACGGCTACCGCGAGCGCGTCATGAACCTGCTGGCCGCAGCCGACCTCGGCATCACCGGGATGGACGTCGACCCGGAAACCGGGGCGGTGAGGCTGCGCCACCGCACGGCGGACGGGGACGAGACCCCGCTGGACTTCCTCACCGAGGAGTCGTTCGGCACGCACGCCTGGTTCGCCTTCCTCGGGCCCATGCTCACGGTGCTCGACAAGGGCGCCGTGCTCCTCGTGGACGAACTGGACTCCAGCCTGCACCCGACCCTGGCGGCGGAGGTCGTGCGGATCTTCCAGGACCCGAAGGCCAACCCGCGCAACGCACAGCTGATCTTCACGACGCACGACGCGACCCTGCTGGGCAGCGAGGTGCTGGACCGCCCGCTCGGCCGTGACCAGGTATGGATCACGATCAAGAGCAGGTCGGGCGCGACCGAGCTCTACCCCGTGACCGCCGCCCATCCGAAGGACGGCGAAAACCTGGAGCGCGGCTACCTGCGCGGTCGCTACGGCGGAGTGCCCCGAGTCAGCGCGGGAGAGATCGCCCGCGAACTGTCCTGGCAGGAGGAGAAGGCAACAGCGTGAGTACGCGGGGTGGGCAGCAGCAAGGACAGTACGGCGACCAGCAGCAGGCGGACGAACCGCCTCGGCGGCCGAAGCGCAAGAGCCAGAAGGGCGAGGAGAAGCCCTTGGCGGCGCCTGCGCCGCCACCTCCCGCGGAGACGCGAGCACAACTGGTGCTGTACGTCGGATGCGAGGGGGATTCCACAGAGCGTGATTATCTCGAATACCTGAACAAACGGTTCGGGGACGGCAGCCTCAGGAAGAATCAGCCGTTCCATATCCAGCCGGTCACCGACGCCGTGAAAGGTCTGACACCGGCCAAGGCAGTCGCCGCTGTCCGTGGGAAGGCCGGCGGGTACGAGGCATGGGCAATGTTCGACCGGGATCAGCACCACGACATTCCGCAGGCGCTGAAGGAAGCTGCGGAGAGCTCTACCGAGGTCTGCTTCTCCCACCCCTCTTTCGAGCTGTGGTTGCTCCTCCACTTCCAGGCATTCAGCGGAAGTCAGAGCGGCAGAAACAAGATCGTCATGGAGAAGCTGCGCCAGGCGCATTCGGCCTACAAGAGTTTTGACGGGCGGGGCGGCAAGAGTGTCAAGGGCGCCCGGCGCGATGCGCTCGACAAGCGCGAGTCCAAGGCCGTCGAGCGAGCCAGAAGCCTCGTTGGACAGTGCGAGCACGGCTCCTGCAAGGCGAATCAGGCGAAGTACCGACCCTATGAGCGCGGGAACCCGCCTAAGTCCACCATGGCTTGGTCCGCTCGATCGGGCCACGCCGCCGACTGCCCGGTCCTCGACCGGGACCCCTCCACCGACGTCTGGCGACTGCTGGTCCGCCTCGGCATCGTGGACGATCCGAGCGAGAGTTACCGACAGGCTTCCTGGAACTCCTGGGGCGCATAAACTTTCGTGGCATCCCCGATGCCCCCACCGTACGTAACGAAGGAATGGCGCGTGGCCAGAATCACCCTGCCCGAGCTCGAACGGCACCTGTATTCGGCCGCCGACATCCTGCGTGGGCGGATGGACGCCTCCGAGTACCGCGACTACATCTTCGGGATGCTTTTCCTGAAGCGGGCCTCGGACGAGTTCCAACCCGAGTATGACCGGGTGTACCGCGAGGCTCTGGAACGTACGAAGGACGAGACCAAGGCCCTGAAGCGGGCCAACGACAAGGACTCGTACACCCGGGTCTTCTACGTACCGCCCCGGGCCCGCTGGTGGAAGGGCCCGCACCTCGACCTGGAGGACCCGGAGCACCCCGCGCCCGGTATCCAGACCCTCACCAGCCGGGTCGGCGAGCGGCTCGACCAGGCGATGGTGGCGCTCAGCGAAGGCAACGACCGTCTCGCAGGCGTCACCACGCACATCAGCTTCAATGAGGTCATCGGTACGAAGCCCCGCTTCACCGACGCCGAACTCGCCCAGCTGATCCGCCACTTCACGCTCTACCGGCTGCGCAACGAGGACTTCGAGTTCCCCGACATGCTGGGTGCGGCCTACGAGTACCTGCTGGGGGAGTTCGCCGACTCCGCCGGACAGAAGGGCGGGGAGTTCTACACCCCGCGCGCCGTCGTACGCATGATGGTCCGGCTCGTCGACCCGAAGGCCGAGGAGTCGGTCTACGACCCCTGCGCCGGCTCCGGCGGCATGCTGATCGCGGCCCGCGAACACGTGGAGGAGCACGGCGGCGACCCGACGCACCTCTCGGTCAACGGCCAGGACAAGAACGGCCCCTCCTGGTCCATGGCCAGCATGAACATGGTGCTGCACGGCATCCGGGAGTTCGACCTCCAGCACGGCGACACTCTCACCGAGCCGCTGCACTTCCAGCCCGGCACCAAACGTCTGCGCCGGTTCACCAAGGTCCTCTCCAACCCGCCGTTCTCCCTGAACTACGACGCCGCACTGGTCGCCGAGGCGGACAAGGCGCACGGTGTGCGGATGAAGCACTGGGCGCCGGAGGGCGGTAAGAAGGCCGACCTCATGTTCGTCCAGCACATGGTGGCCGTGCTGGAGGAGGAGGGCGTCGCGGCGATCGTCATGCCGCACGGCGTGCTGTTCCGGGGCGGCAAGGAGCGCGACATCCGCGAGCAGCTCCTCAACGACGACTGCATCGAGGCGGTCATCGGCCTCGGCCCGAATCTCTTCTACGGGACGGGCATCCCGGCCTGTGTGCTGGTGCTCCGCCGTCCCCACCGCAAGGAAAGGGACCGGACGAACAAGGTCCTGTTCATTAACGCCGACCGGGACTACACGACGGGCCGGAACCAGAACGAACTCAGCCCGGAACACGTCGAGAAGATCGTCACCACGTACCAGAAGTGGCGCCGGATCCCCCGGTACTCCCGGGAGGTCGAGGTGGATGACCTGCTGGCCGCCGAGGCCAACCTCAACATCCGCCGCTGGGTGGACAATTCACCGCCCGCAGAACCCCAGGACGTACGGGCGCACCTGTACGGCGGCGTCCCGGTGACCGAGGTCGCGGACCGGGCCGAGTTGTTCGGCTCGTTCGGCGTGGACGCGACGGAACTGTTCGCTGTACGGGACGGGAACCCGGACTACTACGACTTCCTGCCGGAGGGACCGGACGCCACGGCGGCGCGCATCCCGCTGCTGGCGATGGGCAAGGAGTCGGAGCTGCGTGACGTGTACGCCACGTGGTGGACGGCGCACGCACCGCTCTTCGCCGGGCTGGCGGGCGACGGTGAGCTGATGAAGCTGCGGAGCGGGCTCCTGGACTCGTTCAAGAAGGACATCGGCACGGTCGGAGTCATCGACGAGTTCACCACGGCCGGCATCATCGCCGACTGGTGGGCCACCAATCGCTACGACATGAAGGCGCTGGCGGCGGGCGGGTTCGAGCGGGTACTGACCGGCTGGGTTGACTCGGTCGAGGCGATCGTCGAGCCGGTGATCCCCGATGGCGAGACGACCGGCCGCAAGGCGAAGGTCACGGCGGACGACCGCCGCCGTGCCATGGACCAGCCGGTCGTACGCGTGCTGATTCCCGAGTTCCTGGACGCGGTGGCGACGGCGGACGCGGCGGTCGGCGACGCCGACGCGGTGTACAAGGCCGCGCTGGAGGCCCTGGCCGAGGCGAAGGGGCCGGAGCCGGAGGACGGGGACGGAGAGGGCGAGGACGGAGTGGGCGCGGAGCCGGAGGAGGACGCTCCGGTGGCTTCGCCGGAGAAGATCGCCGTGCTGACTAGTGCCGCCGCGGCCTGCAAGAAGGCACTGGCGGCAGCCAAGAAGAAGCGGAAAGCCCTGGACGAGGTGTTCCTGCGGGACCTTCGTGCCGCGTGGGACGTGGTGAGGGACGCGGAGGCGGGCGGCACGGAGCGGGTGGTGCTGGAGGTGCTGGACGGCGACCTGTCCGGCCGCCTCGCCTCCGCGACGGCGGCGCGGCGGCGTGGGCTGATGGCGGCGTTCCGGGGGTGGGCGGAGAAGTACGCGGTGTCGCTGACCGACCTGGAGGCGGAGAGCGGGGCGGCGGAGGGGGAGCTGGGGACGTGGCTGAAGGAGCTGGGCTATGCGCGGTGAACTGGAGCTTGGTGATGTCCTGGTTGACATCGGAGTCGGCGTAGCCAAGGGCGCCCAAGCACAGGCTCCGGCGGATGGAGAGTGGGGGCTGCTCCGGCTCGGAGCCTTGCGGTCCCAGGTTTTTGATTCCGGGCAGGCGAAGCGGCTGCAGTCATGGGATCCAGCGTACGAAAAGCTGGAGATTCGCGAACGCGATGTACTGATGGTGAGGGTGAACGGTGCCCCCGCGTTGGTGGGAGCAACTTGCGTGGCCAAGGGGGTGCGGCCTCAGCTCGTGCTTTCCGACCTTATGTACAGGCTGGTTCCGGACGAGCGGAAAGTAAGCCCGGAGTGCCTCGGCCTGATGCTGAGCACCGAGAGTGTGCGCCGTCAGGTTCATGCCGCGATGCGAGGGACGAGTGGGCAGTTCCAACTTCCGCAGACAGAAGTCAAGGCTCTCAAGATCCCTGATGTTCCACTCGTGCAGCAGCGTCGGGCCGTCGCCTTGCACGCCGCCTTCGAGCGCCGGATTGGCGCGCTGGAGCGGGTACTTGACAAGCAGGCGGCAGTGGCGAGGGCGGCTCTTGCTCGAGACCTGTCCGCCAGCAGGACCTGCGGCGCTGCGCCGTTGGGGCAATTGCTGAGGAGCGTCCAGTCTGGGTGGAGTCCGGTGTGCGACAGCGTTCCGCCAGCACTTGACGAGCATGGAGTCTTGCGCCTGAGCGCGATCACATCAGGGACTTTCGTCGCGGACGAGGCTAAGAAGCTGCCGAGAGGGGTGGCCCCCCGCGCCGCCCTCGAAGTGGTGGCAGGGGACGTGCTCGTGTCTCGGGCCAACGGGGTCAAGGCTCTGGTGGGTGTTTCCTGCTACGTGGAGGAAGTGCGAGCGGGGCTGTATCTGCCGGATTTGGTATTCCGGCTGTCCCCCGATCCCGTGCTTCTGGACTCGAGATTTCTGAGCCTGGCGTTGGGGTCAGGCGAGATGCGGCACCAAATCGATTCGGTCATGCGGGGTACCAGTGGGCAGTACAAGATTTCGAAGGTAGACATTCGACGGTTGATGGTCCCCGCCCTACCACTCAGCGAACAGCGCAGGACTGCCGCGGTGCAGAGAGGTTTCGAGCGCCGAGCAGGAGTAATCAGGGAGCAGGTCGCGAAACTGCGTGCGGCGCAGCAAGGGGCAGTCGAAGGATTGCTCGGCGGCGAGTCCTACGTTCAGGTTTCTTGAGCTGCTCCCGAGGGGCGCGAGGGACTACTTCCCGTCAGCCTTGATAGCGGCCAGCAGTGCCCTCAGCGTGCGTCGGTCGGCAATCACGACCGCGCTGGGGCTTTCGCTTTCTCGTAGCGCAATGCAACCGTCGCGGACGGCAACCTCGACGCAGTTGTTGCCGCCGCCCCCGCAGAACGACGAGCGCTGCCAGTCATGTTCGGGCATGGTGTGGCCTTTCACAGTTTGCGGGCGATTGACCAGATGAGATCACGGGACTCATCGGGCGTAAGGGCAGATCCTTCCATCAGGTCCAGGAGGGAACGGTAGTTCCCCAGTGGCGTTGGAGCATCGATGAAGTGGCCGCCGAATGCGGTGTCCAGTTGGACGGTGTCGAGTTGTGCAACGGGCCCTTCGGTGTACAGGATCGACTGTCCGGCGCCGTGGAATGCCCCGAAGCGGAACGGGATGACCAGCAGGGTCACGTGCGCCAGTTCGGATGCCTCGACGAGGTGAGTGAGCTGCCGGCGAGCCGCCTCGCGGCCTCCGAACTCAAGCCGCAACGCCGCCTCGTGGATGATGCCGAGGTAGGGAGTCGGGTTCTCGCCGGCGATGACGGACTGGCGGCTCATTCGGTGGGCTACCCGCAGCTCGACCTCCAGCCTTGGTAGCCGGGGCACCGCGAACTCGAAAATGGCCCGGGCGTGCTCCTCCGTCTGGAAGAGGCCGGGCAGGTGCACCGTCTGTGCCGTGCGGATGCGGGTGGCGAAGTGCTCGATCTCGGAGACGTCCAGGTGTCCGTCCGGGAGCTTGCCTCGGTACTCGTCCCACCAGTGCCGGGCGCGACGGCCGCGTGCGATCTCTGCGAGTGCATCGGTCAACGCGGCGTCCGCACACCCGTAGTGGCAGGCGATCTGCCGCACACGGTCCTCGCTGAGACCGGTGCGTGCTGCTTCGATGTTGGAAATCATGGTGCGGTCCGATCCGAGCAGCGCCGCCGCTTCCTGGATCGATATTCCCGCCTGCTCGCGCATGCGGCGGACTTCGACGGCCAAGCGGCGTTGGCGGTTGGTGATTGCGCTCCGTGATGCCATGGACCCTCTCTCGTAGCCCGCACAGTCTTGCAGGGCTTGCGTTCCATGGTCCAGCGCAGGCTAAGTACTCACTCGTTCGTGAATTTCTAGTCACATGTGAGTCTTTGTGCTCTAGCTTATGACTTGCGTCACTCGCCGGAGAGTTTGGAAGCGCACCGATCCGCCCTGCCCGCCCGGGAAGCAGGCCCAGGACCGGCATTGCCACCGTCACTCACAGCCCGGCAGCCACAACCACCCCGTGGCGCAAGCCCACTTCGCCCGCTCGCCACGCACCCCAGGAGGTGCCCGTGAGGACCGACCACCCCATCCCGCACGTTCCCGACAGCTCGCACGACCTCCACCCCGCCCCCATCCCGTTCGCTGACCCGTGGAGTTACGAACTCGTCTTCCCCCGCGACCCGCGCGGCCCCCGCATCGCCCGAACCACCCTCCGCGCCATCCTTGGCGTGCACGAACTGGCCGAACTCAGTTACCGCGCCGAGCTGTTGACCTCCGAGCTGGCCACCAATTCCGTACGACATACCCAGGGGCCGGCCGGGGTGCGACTCCAGTGGCGGCACCCTGTGCTCCGTGTCAGCGTCTGGGATCTCAGTCCGGATCTGCCCAAGCCGTACACAACGCCCGCCGGGCCGGACGCCGAGGCCGGGCGGGGGATGGCCATCCTCGAACTCGTCGCCGACCGTTGGGGTGGATGTGCCATAGGAGAGGGCGAGTTGGGTACGGGTGGCAAGACCATCTGGTTCGAGCTGGCGCTCGCCACCTGACCGCCACCCATCCCGTCCGGGCCACCGGGCCCGCCCGCTCCCGCCCTGGTCGGCCGCGCGCCCACCGGTAGAGTTCCGCGTACACCCATACGGGTGTGGGTGGGACGTACGGTGACGGGCGCGCGGGGAGACCAGGGATGGGTCAGCCGGAGTACGACAAGACCGAGAAGCCGCTGACCATGCAGTTGGCCGCCATGGGGTGGACGCACCTCCAGGGCGGCCTGCCAGGCGGGCCGGCCACCGACCCGGGCGCGTCCGAGCGGCGCGGCTTCGAGCAGGTCGTCTACGCGCAGCGCTTCCGGGACGCCGTGGCCCGGATCAACCCGGGGCCCGACGGCAAGCCCTGGCTCTCCGCTCCCCAGCTGGATCACCTTCTCGCCCGGGTCCAGGGCACGGCGCCGGGCTTCGGAGGCCCCGGGCGGGGCGTCGCGGGCAATCTGGACGCGACCGAACTCCTGCGCAAGGGCATCAACTCCCAGACTGTCCCGGGCTGGACCAAGGGCGACCCCGAACACATCAGGCTCGTCGACTGGGACGGCGAGTTCGAGCACGGCAACGACTTCCTCGCCGTCTCGCAGTTCCGGGTGGAGCGCAGGAACGCCGAGCCCGTCACCCCGGACATCGTTCTGTTCGTCAACGGTCTGCCCTGGGTTGTCATCGAGTGCAAGGCACCCCTGGTCTCCGGCAGGCAGGAGCAGCGCGCGGCACTGGACGCCGCCGTGGAACAGGTCATCGGCTACGCGGGCGTTGACGCCCCGGCTCCCGTCGCGGAGTTCGTACGGTTCGCCCAGGTGCTGATCGGGACGGACCGTGACCACGCCGAGCTCGGCACCGTGACCGCCGATTCGCTGCGCTTCGCGCCCTGGCGCACCACGCTGCCCGCCACCGAGAAGCAGGTGCGTGAGGAGACAGGGAAGAGCGGTGACACCGCCCTGAGCGACCAGGACGTCCTGGTGGCCGGGGTGCTGCGCCCGGCGCACCTGTTGTCCTTGGTCAGGGACTTCACCACTCACGCCGGCAGCGGTTCCCGTACGGTCAAGATCATCGGCCGATATCCGCAGTTCAAGGCCGTGCACAAGCTGGCACAGCGCCTGCTGGCGCGGCGCCGGAAGATCGAGGCGGGCGAGGCGGTCGACCAGCGGGGCGGGGTGGTCTGGCATACACAGGGGTCCGGGAAGAGCCTCACCATGGCGTTCCTCGTGCGCCATCTCCGCAGCACACCCGGTCTCAGCGGGCACAAGGTCGTCGTGGTGACCGACCGGCTCGACCTGGAGAAGCAGATCCGGGGAAGCCTGGCCGCGACCGACCAGAAGATCCACCGGGCGTCCAGCGTGGCGCAGGCGCGCAGCTACCTCGCGGTGGACGTGCCCGACCTCGTCCTCGTCACCCTGCAGAAGGCGCGCAGGGACGACACCGCGTACGACGGCCGGGAGGAGAAGCTTCCCGAGGAGACCGGCGACGACGCGCATCTGTACAACCACGTCGAGAACCCGAGCTCGGACATCGTCGTCCTGGTCGACGAGGCGCACCGGGGACAGGCCCGGTGGCAGCACGCGCGGTTGCGCGCCATGCTGCCGAACGCGATGGTGGTCGGCTTCACCGGAACTCCGATCCTCGGAAAGTTCCGCAAGACCACCGAAGACATCTTCGGACCCTTCGCCGACCTCTACACCCTGCGCGACGCCGAACGGGACGGGGCCGTTGTCCCGGTGCGGTACGAGGCGTACAGCGTTCCGCTGGAAGTGATCGAAAAGGCGGCGCTGGACGCCGAGTTCGACGAAAAGGTCCCCGACGATCCCGAGCAGCGCGCGCGGGTCCTGGAGAAGTTCGCGCGGCGTAAGGAAATCCTCGAAGCGCCCTCGGTGATCGAGGCGAAGGCCGACCACATGCTGCGGCACTGGGCGCGGTACGCGCTGCCGGACCGCTTCGGTGCCCAGCTCGCCGCCGTGTCGCGACTCGCCGCCGTCCGCTACCGGGACGCGCTCCTCAGCGCACGCGACCGCCTGGTGGAGCGGATCGACGGGCTCGACCCGGCGCTGGTGCACGATCCGTTCGCCGCTGTGGAGGCCGACAGCGAGGAACGGGAACTGCTGGATCTGCTCGCCCACCGGGACCTGCTGAACTCCATCGAGGCCGCCGTGGTGATCTCCGAGGCGCAGCCGGGTACGGGACGCAAGGACCCCAAGGAATGGAAGTGCTGGACCTCGAAGTCCAGACAGGACGATTACATCAAGCGTTTCCAGAACGGCATCGGCGACCCGCTCGCTGCCGCCGACGACCCCTCGTGGCAGGCCGCCACCCACGGGTCCTCGGCATCCGGACTGGGTACCCCCGGCGGCATGGGCGAGGTCTGGCACCCGGACGGCGAGACGGCGGACGCTCCGACCGCCGGGCAGGAAGAGCAGGGCGAGCCGCCCATGGCCTTCCTGGTCGTGCAGTCGATGCTGCTCACCGGTTTCGACGCCCCCGTCGAGCAGGTCCTCTACCTCGACCGCGCGTTGTCCGGTGCCGGGCTGCTCCAGGCGATCGCCCGCACCAACCGCCCGTACCAGGGGAAGCGATGGGGACAGGTGGTCGACTTCGTCGGCATCGGGCCGGAGCTCGCCCGCTCGCTCGGGGAGTACGAGCAGGCACATCTCCGTGAGCTGTACGGCTACGAGCCGTCCGTCGACCATCTCGACAAGAAGACGTTCAAGGGTGAGCAGCCCGTACGTGACCGCATGCTCCTCCAGGCCGACGCGGCGGCCGATGCCCTGCTGGCGGACCTGCGCACCCGCATCGACGAATTCCTGGACGGTCAGGGTGTCACCTCCCTGGCAGTGGAGGCGCAGCGCGAGAATTTGCTGGCTGCGCTGGAGGACCCGCTGCTGCGGGGGCACTTCGATGAACTGGCACGTGAATTCCTCACCACCCTCAACGCGGTGCTGCCGCGCCCCGAGGCGCTGCGGTACGAGGCGTTCGCAGGACTGCTCGGTGAGGTCCAGTACCTGGCACGCCGCCGCTACCTCGACGGACGCGACGACTTCAGTCCGCGCCGCTACGGAGCCAAGATCCGGCAGCTGATGGCACGGCACCTGAGGGTGTCGGGGATCGAGCAGCGGGTCCCGCCCGTCGAGCTCACTGCCGCGGACTTCATGGAGCGGGTCAACGCCAACAGCGACGCGCGCGCCCGGGTGTCGTACATGACCGGTTCCATCAAACTGCGCATCACGGCCGAGATCGGTTCCGACCGTGCCCGGTACACCCGGTTCAGTCAGCGGCTGGACGAGATCGTGCAGCAGATGCGGGACGACTTTGAGCAGGCCGCCGCCGACCTCGCCCGGCTGATCGGTGACATGACGACGGACGAAGCGGAGGACGGTGCCACCGGCAGCCGTCTCGACCCGCTGACCGAGCGACCGGTGCATGGACTGCTGGTGCAGGAGCTGGGCGAGGGCGCGCTCGTGCCGGTGGGTGTGGACCTGGAGGAGGCTGCCCGTGCCCTCACCGTGGAGATCGCGGGCCTCGTGCGTTCCCCGGACATCGTGCACCTCATGGACACCAGGGACCGGGCCCGCAAGGAGCTGCGCAACCACTTGGAGGTGCATGTTTTCCTGGATTGGGAGGACACCGGTCCGCTTGCCGGGCTGCTGGTGGAGCTGGCGGTCGAGCGGCGTGACGACTTCCTGCGGTACCGCGCGTAGAGGAGCGCCGAACGGCAGGTAGGGGCGGCACAGGGAAACCACCCGGCCGGGTGGTAGGAATGCCCCCATGAGCACTCCCGTCCACCAGGCGATCGCGGCGCTCCCCGTGCCGGGGGAGTGGACGTGGCAGGTCGTCGTACGGCCCCGGCGCCGTACTCTGGGCATCGAGGTCGCGGACGACGGGGACGTGCTCTTCGCCGTGCCGCCGGATGCCGATCCGGCCGCGGTCGCCCAAGCTGTACGGACACGGCTGCCGCGGCTGGCGCAAGAAGTGCGACGCAGGCGGACCCGTCCGGATGAGCCGGTCAAGGAACTCGTCGGTGGCACCGGCTTCGCCTACCTGGGCCGGCGTCACCGGCTGAAGCTGCTGCCGTCGCCGGAAACGGGCCGGGCCCGGCTGCACCGGGGATGGCTGGAGATCCCCCGACCGCACACGGCAGACGAAGGCGCACGCCGGATCGCCCAGTGGTACGAGGTGTGCGGCACCAGATGGCTCGCCGGACGGCTGCCCTCGTACGCGTCCCGCGTCGGGCTGCCGACACCGGAGGTCGAGGCATGTGATCTCGGCCCGAGGTGGGGGGCCCTGCGCCAGGACGGTGCGATCACGGTTCACTGGGCGGTGTTGCAGTTGCCGCCGTCCTTGGTGGATCTGGTCCTGGTCCACGAACTCTGCCACCTGCGCGCGGCCGGCCACGGCGCGGCGTTCCGGCGCGAGGTACGGCTCGTCCTGCCCGACGTGGATGCGCGGGAGAAGCGGTTCGCCGAGGTGGAGCCGGGGCTGTGGCGTGGGGCTGTGCGGTGAGACGCCTCGGGCGAAAGCGGCGCGGACAGGGTTCCGTGCAAGGTCCACAGTCGCAGCGGACGATTGCGCCCCGAGTGGCGCCTGTCACCTGGACCCGGGTCAGTGCCGGGAATAGCAGTCGGTCATCGAGCCCCATGACTTCCAAATCCTGCAAAAGGCCACTGTTTGTAGCGCCTACGTGTCCTTTTCAGGGAACGGGATTTCCTCCAGGAAGTCGATCATTTTATCGAAATCGCGCAGAGCTGCGATACAAAACTCTTGGTCTCCATCTTTGATTTCGCACATGATCTTCTGGAATTCAAAATTGCCACGCTCTTTCAATTCTCGGGCGATGCGGGAGGGGGTGATGAACCAATTCCTTCCGGATGAATCAAAAGTCCATTCGAGCCCCATCGGGGCGTGGCCTACTGCGCGCGCGAAGACTTCTTTGGTTCTTGCTCCTGCTGAGGTGTATCGCCATGCCAGGTAGGGGACTTGTTGGTAGCCGCGAAGAGGATCTGGCCCTGATATGAGTTTAAACCAGGCCAGTTCATCAAATCTTGCCAGAAGGGCCATGCATCGCGTTGCTCGTGAATTCATTCTATGTGCCCCAGAATTTCACCACAGTGGTCCAGAGTATCCGCCGTTCGAAACGGCGATCTTTTTCCCTGGGTTCTCCAGTCTTATCGCGCGTTCGTAATCGCCGTACGGAACCGGATCGACTCCCATCTCTGGGTCGTAGACGTATCGTCCGTCTGTGTACACGTCATGATATCTGAAGTCTGCAGACATCTGCCCACCGTTCTGCGGGATCCTGATCTCGGGGTCGCCATATGCTGTGAAGTTTATTATCTTTCCTTTTCCGTCCGCTCTTTGGAGAATGTACTCCGCAAGCTCTGAGCAGTCCACGTTTCCGCCAGCAGGGGCCGATCTCATTGCATCTACAGCTTGTGGATCGGGGGGAAAGTTGGGGTTTGGCTTTCGGAATTCGAATTGTCCGCGCGCGGGGTCCTCGCAACCCGGCGCGAGTCCCAGCGAGTCGGACCATGTGTGCGGATTTCTGACGTAGGACGCAGGGTTGGGAGCTGGAGCGAGACCCAGGGGGTCCTGCGAGAGGTACCGTGCGCTTTCCGGGTCGTAGTACCGGTGAAAATTGTAGTGGAGGTCGGTTTCGGGATCGAAGTACTGGCCCGGGAAGCGGAGTGGTGTGTGCGTCGTCGCGTTCCCATTCCATGCGGTGGTGCCCCACAGCGTGGTACGCGTGCGCCAGGCAATGTCTCCTTGTTCATCGACGAGTTCGGTCGGGCTGCCGATGAGGTCGGTGACGATACTGAAGAAGCGGTCGTCGATTTCGGTCCGTGGGGCGTCCGCGAGGGTGATGCGTTCGGTCTGGGTGAGGGGGCGCAGTCCGTCGTGGTCCCAGGTCAGGGTGACGGGGTTGGGAAGTTGTGTTGAGTGGGTTGTCTGCTCGCACAGGGTTGTGCCGTCCCAGACGAAAACGGTCTGTTCCACCACGGTTTTGTTGCCGGCAGCCAATCGCTGCTTGGAGATTCGACGACCGAGTGGGTCGTAGGCGTAGCGCCAGCGTGTGCCGTCGGGAGTGGTGACTGCCGTCAGCCGGTCTTCCGCATCCCATTCGTAGCGCCAGGTATCCGGCTTCCTGGAGAGACGGCTCTTCTGGCGGAGGGTGATTCGACCGAGCGAGTCGTGTTCGTATCGGACGTTTCCCGCTCGGGTGATGGAGGTTCCGGCGTAGGTGCGGGGACCCGTCGCCTCCTGGCCGGGGTGGGAGGCGGGCCAGGCGGCCTCTGTCTGGTTGCCGGCTGCGTCGTACGCGTACTGCTCCGTCCAGCCGGTGGCGTGTACTGCCGTGACCCGGCCTGCCGTGTCCAGGTCGAAGCGGCGGGGGCCGGAGAGGTGGTCGTCGATGCCGATGAGGTTGCCGTCGGCGCGGTAGGCGTAGTCGCGGCTTTGAATGGTGCGGTCTGCGGTGGTGGCGTGCTGGGTGGTGAGGCGGCCCTGTGTGTCGTACCGGGACGTGAGCGTCACGGTCTGCCCGATGCGGCGGGTGAGCTCCTGGCCTGTCGCGTCGTACTCGAAGGTGAGGGTCCGTCCGGATGTGGTGAGCGTGTCGCGTCGGCCTGCCTCGTCGTAGGTCCAGGAACTCGCCGCGCCGGTAGGGGTGGTTCGGGAGATCCGGCGGCCCAGTTCGTCATGGCCGAAGGCGAGGACGCGGCCGTTCACGGTCTCGGACTTGAGGCGCCCGAAGCGGTCGTGCAGATACGTGATCGTGGCATCCTGACCGACTGCCTCGGCGAGTTGGTCGGAGAGGTTGTACGCGAACCTGGTGACCGAGCCGTTGACATCCTTGGTGGTGATGCGGCCGAGTTCGTCGCGCTCGTAACGAGTCGTCCGGCCGAGTGCGTCGGCGCGTGCGGTGAGTCGGCCCGCGGCGTCGTGATCATAGGTGAGCGTGCGCCCGTCGAAGTCGGTCTCGGATACGAGGCGGCCTGCCTTGTTGTACTCGTAACTCCAGGTCATGCCTTGAGGGTTGAGTACCCGGGTCAGTCGTAGTTCCGTGTCGTGCTCGAATTCGTAGCGCACGCCGTCGGGGCCGGTGCGGGCTGACATGAGGTCGAAGTGGGTGTACTCGAAGTGGGTCCGGGCCCCCATGGCGTCGATGTGCGTGACGCAGTTGCCTTCGCCGTCGTGGACCCAGGACTGTGTGGTGCCGTCCGCTTCGGTGCGGCGGGCCATCTTGCCCTCTGGGGTCCACTCCATGCGGGTGGTTGCCCCGAGGGCGTCGGTCATGGCGACCGGGCGGCCGAAACTGTCCCGCTCGTAACGGGTCACGGCCCCCAGCGGGTCGGTGACCTCCGCAGGCAGACCAGCCGCATTGCAGCGGATACGCGCAGTGCGGCTCAAGGCGTCGGTCACCGCTGTGAGGTGACCCGCCTCGTCGTAGACGTAGCGGGTTGTGGCACCGGAGGGGTCGGTCATCGCGACGCGGTTGCCCCTGGCGTCGTACTCCTGGACCACCGACGTCCGGTCCGGGGCGGTCACATGTACGGGCAGACCCAGTTCGTTGTACTCCGCGGTGGATTCGCGCCCGTCGGGGCGGACGACTGACGTCAGATTGCCCGCGTCGTCATAGCGCAGCAGAAGGGTGCGGCCGAGTGGGTCGGTGCGGGAGAGCAGGCGGTTGTAGCGGTCACGCTCGAACCGGGTGACGGCGCCCAGGGGATCGATCTCGGCGACGACCTGGTGCGATTCGTTGATGACGTACTTGTGTACGGCGCCGTCGGCAGAGGTGGCGGTGGTGACGCGCGAACCGGTTTCAGGGTCGGTGCCGTCGTAGTCGAGACGGAGGGTCATGTGTCCGGCGGCGCCGCCTTCGGCCACGCAGCGGTCCTGATCGTCATACGCGTACGAGTAGCTGCTGCCGTTGGTGTCGGTCCAGGAGGTGACCCTGGCCTTCTCGTCGTAGGTGAACTGAAGCGGGATGCCGGAGGAATTGACGACCTCGGTGAGGTGCCCGGCCGTGTAGCCGTAGCGGAGGATCTCCTGGTCGGCTCCATCCGCTCCCGCGCCGGCCAGGTGCAGCGCTGTGATCCGGCCTTCGGCCGTGGTGAGCTTCAGGTGGTAGCCGGCGCAATGGACGATCTCGATGGGCGCCCCGGACTCGTCGTACCCGAAGCTGATCCAATTGCCGTTCCGGTCGTCGATCTGCGTCAGCAGAGCGACACCTGCGCTGTGCGGGCTGAAGTGCCGTATTCGGCCGGTCTCAGGATCGGTGACCGTGTAGTCGCCGTGGATGTCCAGGTCGAGCGGCCAGCGAGGGCCATGACTGGGCACGACCGGGACACCGGGGGCCGGGTAGCACAGCAGCAGGCCGTCCTCGCAGACGAACACGACCCCCTCGGAGTCGATCTCCAGACGTTGGTCGGCGGTGGACGACCAGGACGGGCCGAACCAGATCCCGGCCCGGTAGTCCGATGCCACCCGGCGACGGAAGACCAATGGCAGCACGCCCGGCAGAGCAATGTCGGCCTGCGGCAGATACATCGTGCCGGTAGCGAGGTCGACCGGGTCCGTCGGGTCCATCTCCGCACCGTCGTGGGGCTTCGACACCTTCGCCGGGTCGTGAACTCCCGTGCGAACGGGGGACTCGGCGCCCTCCTTGAGACCGTCCTTCACCCCGACTCGAAGCAGGGACTTGCCTCCACCGGCCCCCTTCGTGCCGATGAGTTCCGGTACCAGTCGGCCGATGAACTCGCTGGGATCCGCCTTCGCCGACTCCCACGCGCCCTTCAGCGCCCGGTCGGGGTGGGAGGCGGTGGAAGCCAGCCCGGCCAGGGTCATGTTGATGCTCTTGGAGTACTCGGCCGGGTGCGTGAGGTTGTACGGGTCGTGCGGGTCGATCGAGCGGATGAAGTTCGTGATGCCGACGGTGCCCTTCACGATCCCGCCGACGAAGTGCGTCGCCTCCACACCCTGCCCGATCGCGAAATCCGCCAGAGTGAACTTCGCCCGTTGCGTCGCGGACGGCATCGGCGGCGCATGCTCCAGCGCCGCCGCGACCAGCTTCTGCGCCGTGACGGCCGCCTCGTCGCGTTGACTGCGGGCATCGGCCAGGATCTCCTGCGCACGGTTCCGCTGGGCAATTCCCGGGTCCACGAAATCAGCCGGCCGGGGTAGCGGGTCCTTGCTGCCGTACGCCTCCTTGTAGGCGTCGACCTCCTTGTTGTACGCGGTGACCGCTGCTCGGGAGGCCTGCCGGCCCGCGCGATGGAGCTGGATCGCCTCATGCGCCTTGCCCTGCGCCCACGTCACGGTCGTGGCATACGCCTCCAGAGCCCTGGCCGCCTCGTCGAAGGCGTCCGAGGCCCACATCCAGGCAGTGGGCACGGTCGCGAACTTCTCCCGGAACGCGTCCGCCGCCACGCCCCTCCACCGGCTGGAGTCCAGGCCCTTCATGCCCCGGCCGACCAAGTCGAACGCACGCTGGAAGTCCCGGAGGTTCTGCACGCTCGCGCTGATCGTCGCCACGTTGCCGTGTACCAGCTTGTTCGCCTGCTCGCTCTGTCCGAGCTGCTGCTCGCCGACCTTCGCGCCCAGAGAGGAAGCCGCACGGTCGCCCCAGTCCTCGACGACGTCCGCCAGCGCGTCCTGGTCGATGTACTCAAGTCCGTCGCCGACCTTGTCCGTCGCCCAGTCGACGCCCTCGCCGAGCTTCTTCTTCCCCTCCTCCCAGCCGTCCTCCAGCTTCCCGAGGCCCTTCTCCGCCCATGCGCCCCAGTCCGGCATCAGCGATCCCCCCAATGCGGCTGCTGTGCCTGCCTGATGGCCTCGTCGGACGGATCGGACGTCCTGTTGGACTGCTCGTCGGCCGCCTCACGTACCTCGGGCGAGACCACCCCGGAATCACGCATCGAGTCGAGCATCGCGTCCGGCACGTCGTCCTCGTCCACCATGTCCTGCCAGGCCTGCCCCATCTCCTCCTGCGCCCGTTCGAACGACTGTCGGCTCCAGTCGGCATCGTCGTACGGCGACTGGGATTTGATCTCTTCCCAGCTCTTCTCCTTGACCTCGTCCTCGCTCAGATGCGGATTGCCGTTCACAGCGTTCACCGCGATCTTGAACGTGTCCTTGATGTACTGATCGTGCTCATGAAACGCCCCCGCCGACAGCCCCACCCCCGCCGCGAAACCGTTTCCCCGAGCCATCAGTGCCCGAACGCCCCACTCCCACCGCTCGCAGAACACCTCGAACCCCGCCGCCAGGCCCTCATGCCCCAACTCCAGCCCCGACAGCGCCAGATCCGAGAAACCACGCCCAGTCGTCGCCTGGCCGATCATTCCGAGGTCCTTCAACTCACCGTGCGCTTTGTCGATCCCCTGAGCGATCAAAGCCAGTGCGTCCGGCGGAACCTCCAGATCCGGCTGCTGTCCCCCGCTCACGCCGACTCCCGGAGATCCACCGCGACCGCTTCCGGTACGACCCCCGCCACCGGCGGAAACAACATCCCCCCTCGCTGCCCGGGTCCAGTGCGACCCCCGCGGGTCCCGGCAGCATCGGCACCGTCACATCCAGCAGCCGTGCACCCAGAATCGTCCGGTACGTCCACTCCCTGCCGGTGTCACCCTGTGCGTAGGCAAACCGGGTCAGCGCCTCCTCGTCCGAGAACGCACAGATCCACCGCACACCGTTCTGATCCGCCGACCAAAGACTCCCCGACGCGTCGAGCGGGACCAGTACCGCCGTACGACGGAACTCGCCCAGCAGCACCGCGAACTCCCGGCGTGCATCACGCAGCGGATTGTCCGCGGCATCAGGCCTCGACGCGGAAACCTCCGACGTCCCAGGTATCGGCGGTGCCGCCGGGCCGGGCAAGTCGGCCAACCGTAGCGGTTGTTGTTTCGATGCCCAGTCCCCACCCGTGGTCATGCGTGAGAGCATCACATGCTCGCATTTTCGATTGCAATGTGTTGCTGTTCAATGACTGAAAAGCGACGGCGCCCCGCCTGTTCACGTCCGACCCCCGTGCGGGCGTGACAGTGCGGGGCGCCGCCGCGGGTTCAGGACGCCTGGCGCAGGAGGGCGTTCCTGGCGAAGAACTCCGTCAGTACCGGGGCCACCGCCTGCGGGGCCAGGTCGCGGGTCTGGCCGGTCAGGGTGCGGTGGCGGGCGCGGGGGAGGGTGTCCGCGAGGGTGCGGGTGGACTGGCGGGCGGGGGTGGGGCTGGAGCCGCCGCAGATCACCAGGGTGCGGGCCGTTACGGAGGCGAACCGCGCGGCCGGGATCGCGCCGGTGCCGAGGATCGCGTCGTCGTACGCGAGGGTGTGGGCCATCGCCAGCAGGTCGCTCCACAGCGGGGCGCGGCGCATGCGGGCGATCATGTCGGCCGGCACGCCCGTCACGGACAGGAACAGCTCGACGGCCCCCGCCCGGTCCCCGGTGGACAGCAGCCGGTGCAGGCGCGAGGTGCAGCACGCCTTGTACTGGAGGCCCGAGGCGCCCGGCGTGTAGGGCGGTTCGTAGACGGCCAGCAGGTCGACGGGGAGGCCGGCGGCCTGTGCCTCCAGGGCCAGGGCCCCGCCGGCGCCCATGCCGAAGACGGAGGCCCGGCCGCCCACCGCGGTGACGAGCGCGGCCAGGTCCTCGATCTCGCGCTCCACCGCGTACGGGCCGCTGTCGCCGCTGGAGCCGCGGCCGCGCCTGTCGTACGTGACCACATGGAAGTGCGGCGCGAGCAGCCGCGCCAGCGGCGCCCCGGTCGCCGCCGTGCCCAGCGAGCCGCCCACCAGGATCACCGGCGGCCCTTCACCCCGGTGCCGGTACGCGATCATGGTGCCGTCGCGGGAGAGAATCTTGTCCATGCGAGGGTGGACCGCCGGGCCCGCGGAAACTCATCGCTCCGGCCGAAGTTTTTTTGAAGTTCTCCGAACTCCCAGGTCAGAGGCGTTCTTGACGATCAGTCGGAACGATCAGGCGGTGACTTCCTCGACTTCCTCGACTTCCTCGGTTTCGTAGAAGCAGAAGTGGTCCTTGATCGCGGCGACTTCGGGCTTCGGGTCCGGGTAGGCCCAGACGAGGTCGGCGGCGCCCGGCAGCGACCAGTAGGAGGCATCTCCCTTGAACGGACAGTGGGTTCGGGTGTCCGAGGCCGTCAGGAGGTCCGTGCGGACGTCCGCGGGCGGAAGGTAGTAGCGGACCGGGCAGCCGGTCTCGCGCAGCACGAGCGGGCGGCGGCTCTCGGCGAGGACCTGTCCGTCGCGGACCACGCGTACGTGCTCGGTGCCGGGCTCGACCGTGATGCGGTGTCCTGGTGACGTAGTCATGTAAAGGTCAGCTGTTTCGTGGGCGGGATTCTTCCCCCGGCCGGATTTTCGGCCGGGTGCCGGGGTGTGTCGGTGGTGGCCCTTACGGTTGGTCCATGAACATCTGCGTATTTCTCTCCGCCGCCGACCTCGACGAGCGCTACACCCGGCCCGCCCGCGAATTCGCCGAGCTGCTCGGCAAGGGCGGGCACACCCTGGTCTGGGGAGGCTCGGAGAGCGGGCTGATGAAGGTCGTCGCCGACGGGGTCCAGGAGGCGGGCGGGCGGCTGGTGGGAGTGTCGGTGGACTTCCTGGCGGCCAAGGCGCGGGCCAATGCGGACGAGATGGTGATCGCGCGCGATCTCGCCGAGCGCAAGGCGCTGCTCCTGGAGAAGGCCGACGCGGTCGTGATCATGGTGGGCGGGACCGGGACGCTCGACGAGGCGACCGAGATCCTGGAGCTGAAGAAGCACGGCAAGCACGACAAGCCGGTCGTCCTGCTCAACACGGCGGGCTTCTACGACGGGCTGCGCCAGCAGTTCCAGCGCATGGAGGACGAGGGCTTCCTGCCCCTCCCGCTGGCCGACCTGGTGTTCTTCGCCAAGGACGGCGTGGGCGCGCTGGCCTACCTGGAGGAGTGGTCCGGCCTGCAGTGACGGGGCGGCGGGGTGCGATCATGGGGCGCATGCCCACTCATGTCATCACCGGTGCCGGCTCCGGCATCGGAGCCGCCGTCACCCGCCGTCTGCTGGAGCGCGGTGACGAGGCCGTGCTGCTGGCCCGCGACGCCGGCCGTGCCAAGGAGCTGGCCGGGATGCACCCCGGCGCCCGTACGCTCGTCGGCGATCTCTCCAATCCGGACCGGCTCTCCTGGGCGCTCGCCCAGCAGTCGATGCCGGAGCAGGTCGACTCACTGCTGCACATCGCGGGCGTGGTCGAGCTCGGCGGCGTCGGGGACCTCACGCCCAAGGCATGGCACTTCCAGCTCAACGCCAACCTGGTCGCGCCCGCCGAGCTGACCCGGCTCTTCCTGCCGCTGCTGCGCGTCGCCCAGGGCCACGTCCTCTTCGTGAACTCGGGCGCCGGCCTCGCCGCGCACGCCGAGTGGAGCGCGTACGCCGCGAGCAAGCACGGCCTGAAGGCCCTCGCCGACTCGCTGCGCCACGAGGAGCACGCCAACGGCGTCCGGGTCACCTCCGTCTACCCGGGGCGCACCGCCAGCCCCATGCAGGCCAAGGTCCACCAGCAGGAGGGCAAGGAGTACGCCCCCTCCCGGTGGATCGACCCGGAGTCGGTGGCCACCACGATCCTGATGGCCGTCGACCTGCCGCGCGACGCCGAGGTCAACGACCTCACGGTGCGCCCCGGACGCTGACCCCGCGGGGCCGGGCACGGTCCGAACGAGAGGCCCTTAGGCTTCCCGTGTGAGCGAGAAGAGCGAGTTCAGGGGTTGCCCGGCCTCCGGGATCGGGTCCATGCCCGGGGGAGACGCGCGGGAGGCGGCGAAGACCGTCACCGGTTCCTTCGCGGGCGGTGAGGGCCTGCCGTATCTGGCGGAACTGCCCGCCCGCGGGCCCGGCGCGGACATGATCGGGCGGACCATCGGTCTGCTCGTCGACCTGTACGGGCACGTCGAGCCCAGCGGCTGGCGGATCAGCGACCGGCCCGGACGGGACACCCGCCGGGCCAGGTCCTGGCTCGGTGAGGACCTGGACGCGCTGGAGGAGTTCACCCAGGGGTACGAGGGGCCGCTCAAGGTCCAGGCCGTCGGGCCCTGGACGCTGGCCGCCGCGCTGGAACGCCGGGGCGGCGAGGCCGCGCTCGGCGACCCGGGGGCCTGCCGCGACCTGGCGGGCTCACTGGCGGAGGGGCTGCGCGCCCATCTCGCCGAGGTGCGGCGCAGGGTGCCCGGCGCCGAAGTGATCCTCCAGCTCGACGAGCCGTCGCTGACCGCCGTGCTGCGCGGGCGGGTCCGGACGGCCAGCGGCTACCGCACCTACCGGGCCGTGGACCGCCAGGTCGTCGAGGGCACCCTGCGCGATGTCCTGACGGCGGCCGGGGAATCGGCGACGGTCGTGCACACCTGCGCGCCCGAGGTGCCGTTCGCGCTGCTGCGCCGGGCCGGGGCCGACGCCATCTCGTTCGATTTCTCCCTGCTCACCGAGCGTGAGGAGGAGGCGATCGGGGAAGCCGTCGAGGGCGGCACCCGGCTCTTCCTCGGAGTGGTGCCGGGCACCGACCCGGCCTCGGGCGGATTGTCGGACCCGGGCGGTAGCGTCATGGGTGTCAGGACGTTGTGGCGCAGGCTGGGGCTGAATCCGGGGACTCTGGCGGAGTCCGTGGTGGTCACCCCGTCGTGCGGGCTCGCGGGTGCCTCGCCCGCGTACGCGCGCGCCGCGCTCGCCCACTGTGTCCGGGCCGCGAGATCGCTCGCAGACAACCCTGAGTAACGGGGCAACGGGTAACGGGAGGACGAGACGATGGCCGGCGAACAGCAGACGACGGTGCCCGCACAGGCCCAGGAGCAGCACATGCTGCTCGCCGAGCAGATCGAGGAGCACCGCTTCCGGTACTACGTGAACGACCAGCCGGTCGTCAGCGACGCCGAGTTCGACCGGCTGATGCGCGAGCTGGAGGCGCTGGAGGAGACGTACCCCCAGCTGCGTACGCCGGATTCGCCGACGCAGAAGGTCGCGGGCCCGTACCGGACGGAATTCACCTCCGTCGAGCACCGCGAGCGGATGCTCTCGCTGGACAACGCCTTCGACGACCTGGAGCTGGCCGCCTGGGGCGAGCGGATCGCCAAGGAGGTCGGCACCACCGACCACCACTTCCTGTGCGAGCCGAAGGTCGACGGCCTGGCGGTCAACCTCACCTACGAGCACGGACGGCTGACCCGGGCCGCCACCCGGGGCGACGGTCGCACCGGCGAGGACATCACCCCCAACGTCCGTACGATCGCCGAGATCCCGCACCGGCTGAAGGGCGACCGGATCCCGGCGCTGGTCGAGATCCGCGGTGAGGTCTTCTTCCCGATGGAGGCCTTCGAGGAGCTCAACGCCCGGCTCGTCGAGGCCGACGACAAGCCGTTCGCCAACCCGCGCAACGCGGCGGCGGGTTCGCTGCGCCAGAAGGACCCGAAGGTCACCGCCACCCGTCCGCTGCACATGGTGGTGCACGGCATCGGTGCCCGCGAGGGCTTCGACATCGACTGCCTCTCGCACGCCTACGAACTGCTGCGCGAGTGGGGTCTGCCCACCGCCAAGTACAACAAGGTGGTGGATTCCCTCGACGGGGTACGGGAGTTCATCAGGTACTTCGGTGAGAACCGGCACTCCGTGGAGCACGAGATCGACGGGGTCGTCGTCAAGCTCGACGAGATCCCGCTGCAGGGCCGGCTCGGCTCCACCTCGCGCGCCCCGCGCTGGGCGATCGCCTGGAAGTACGCCCCGGAGGAGGTCAACACCAAGCTGGTCAACATCCGGGTCGGCGTCGGCCGGACCGGCCGGGTCACCCCGTACGCGCAGGTCGAGCCGGTCGAAGTGGCGGGTTCCGAGGTGGAGTTCGCCACCCTGCACAACCAGAACGTGGTGAAGGCGAAGGGCGTCCTCATCGGGGACACGGTGGTGCTCCGCAAGGCGGGCGACGTGATCCCGGAGATCCTCGGCCCGGTCGTCGACCTCCGTGACGGCACCGAGCGGGCGTTCGTCATGCCCACCGAGTGCCCGGAGTGCGGTACGGAGCTGCGGCCCATGAAGGAGGCCGACATCGACGTCCGCTGTCCCAACGCGCGCTCCTGCCCCGCCCAGTTGCGGGAGCGGCTCGCCTATCTCGCGGGCCGCAAGTGCCTCGACATCGACCACTTCGGCTACGTCGCCGCCGCGGCCCTGACCAAGCCGCTGGAGCCCGCCGAGCCGCCGCTGCGCGACGAGGGCGATCTCTTCGGGCTGACCGTCGAGCAGTTGCTGCCGATCCGGGCCCATGTCCGGGACCAGGACAGCGGGCTGCCCAAGCGCGATCCGAAGACCGGTGAGGAGAAGACCGCCTGGGTCTTCGCCAACCAGCAGGGCGAGCCGAAGAAGAACGCCCTCGCCATGCTCGACGCCATCGCCGCCGCCAAGGAGGCCCCGCTCGCCCGGATCCTCACCGGGCTCTCCATCCGTCATGTGGGCCCGGTCGCCGCCGCGGAGCTGGCCCGTCAGTTCCGTTCCATCGACCGGATCGACGAGGCGACCGAGCAGGAGCTGGCCGACGCCGACGGGGTCGGCCCCGTCATCGCCGCGTCGGTGAAGCAGTGGTTCGCCGAGGACTGGCACCGGGAGATCCTGCGCAAGTGGCGGGAGGCCGGGGTCCGGAT
This sequence comes from Streptomyces sp. NPDC001890, assembly GCF_042891445.1. Taxonomy (NCBI): domain Bacteria; kingdom Bacillati; phylum Actinomycetota; class Actinomycetes; order Kitasatosporales; family Streptomycetaceae; genus Streptomyces; species Streptomyces sp. NPDC001890. The sequence goes on from NZ_JBIATE010000002.1 coordinate 1,131,652, forward strand.
GGCCGACGAGGGTTCGGGGGAGGAGGAGGGGCCGCGCCCGCTCGACGGGCTCACCGTCGTCGTCACCGGCACACTGACCGGGCACACCAGGGATGGCGCGAAAGAGGCGCTCCAGAGCCGCGGGGCGAAGGTGACGGGTTCCGTTTCGAAGAAGACCTCCTTCGTGGTCGTCGGTGACAACCCCGGTTCGAAGTACGAAAAGGCCATGCAGCTGAAGGTGCCGGTGCTGGACGAGGACGGCTTCGCCGTGCTCCTCGAACAGGGTCCGGATGCGGCGCGCGAGGCGGCGGTGCCGGCCGAGGTACCGGCGGAGTAGGGGGATTCCTGCCCGGATCGCCGCCCGATCCCTGGCGGCGGGCATCGTGCGGGGGCCGGACGGTGGCCGGGCAGCGATCGTGCGGGGGCCGGGGCGGGCATCGGGGCGGGGTGAAGGGCGGACGAAAAGGAGGCGGGGCGAACGGTGCGCAAGGGGGCGATAAAGGGTGTAGCGGTGCAGGTCGGGGCAAGGGTTTCGTTGCGTCGGCCGGTTCACCCGATCGGCGCATAGCAGATGCTGACGGACGGTCGGTCCGCATTCGGGCAAGAGCGTCAGAGCGCTGCCCGTAGAAGCCTTCCGCGGCCTACTGTTGAGACGTGCACCTGCCGTGTCCGGCCGCGGGGTGGGAAACCGGGTCGTGGCGGCGTGGAGCGGAACCATCGGGTGACATCGGCACCGCCGGCTGTGAGAGGGACGGAATGAAACCGACCGAGAGCGCCGCACCGGTGTCGCGGCTGCAAGGTTTCGTCGGCCTCACGCCAAAAGTGGGTGCCGTTGCCATCATGATCGCCGTTGTTCAGATCGCGACCGGTTTCTACCGGACCGTGAGCGAAGGACACGCGCTCTTCCCCGACGGCGAGGCCGGCTGGTCCCTCGCCGTCCTGACCGGAATCATCGTCGGCCATCTCGTCGCGCTCGGCCGCGACCGCTGGTGGGGAGGGACCGGCTCCGGAGCCTCCCTCACCCTGGCCGTGCTGCTGCTCTACGGCTGGGTGCCCGCCGGGCTGGTCTCCCTGGTCGTGGTCGTCCTCGTCGGCGTGGCCCGTCGGCACCGCTGGTGGCAGGGGCTGCTGCACGGCGCGGTGGACATCCTGGGGATCGGCGCGGCCGCCCTGGTGCTCGCCGCCTTCGGCGACGTACAGACCGTCGAGTCCCCCTGGCAGCCACTCGACTGGGGCATCCACGCCGTCCCGGAGGTCCTCCTCGCCGCCTCCACCTATCTTCTGGTCACCCGGGTCCTGCTGTGGTACGCCCGGACACCCCAGGGCGGCGGACTGCCGACCATCGCCCGCACCACCCTGCTGCGCCAGGGCCTCGTCGCCCTCGCCCTGCTCGCCATCGCACCGCTGATCTGTGTCGTCGCGATGGTCACCCCCCTGCTCCTGCCGCTCTTCGCCGTCCCGCTGATCGCTCTGGACTCCGCCCTCTGGATCGCCCGCGCCCGGGCCGAGGAGCAGCTGCGCGACCCGCTGACCGGGCTGCCCAACCGGCAGTGGCTGCTGGAGCGCACCTGGACGGCCCTGGAGGACGCCGAATCCGGCGGCGCGAGATCCGCTCTGGTCCTGATAGACCTCGACCGCTTCCGCGCGGTCAACGACACACTCGGACACCTGGCGGGGGACCGGCTGCTGCTGCAGATAGCGGAACGTCTCAGGCTCGCGCTGCCCCGGGGCGCGGAGGCCGCGCGGCTGGGCGGCGACGAGTTCGCGGTGCTCCTGCCGACCGCCGACTCCACCACCAGCGCGCAGCGGGTCGCCCGCCACCTGGTCGCCGAGCTGTCCTCCCCGCTGGACCTCGACGGACTGACCCTGGTGCTGGAGGCCAGTGCCGGGGTCGCCGTCTACCCGGACCACGCGCTGGACGCCGAGGGGCTGCTCAGGCGCGCGGACGTGGCGATGTACCAGGCCAAGCGGGACCGTACGGGCGTCGAGGTCTACGAGTCGAAGCGGGACAGCAACACCCCGGACCGGCTCGGACTCCTGGGCGATCTGCGCCGCGCCCTGGACGCCGGTGAGGTCGAGCTCCACTACCAGCCGAAGGTCCGCTTCGACGGCCAGGTGGCCGGCCTCGAAGCCCTGGTGCGCTGGGTGCACCCGGAACGGGGCAGGGTCCCCCCGGACGAGTTCATCGCCATCGCCGAGTCGTCCGGCCTCATGCCGCACCTCACGGAGTACGTACTGGAGACGGCGCTGGCCCAGGTCGCCCGGTGGCGGGCACAGGGCCTGTTCGTCCCCGTCGCGGTCAACGTCTCCCCGCGCGACGTCCACACCCCCGGGTTCGCGGGAGGCGTCGCGGCCCGGCTCGCCCGGCACGGCGTTCCGGCCGGGGCGCTGCAGCTGGAGATAACGGAGCACGTGCTGCTGGAGGACCCGCAGCGCGCCGCCGACACGCTCGCCGGGCTGACCGGGCACGGCGTGAAGATGTCCCTCGACGACTTCGGCACGGGGTACTCCTCGCTCGTCCATCTGCGCCGGCTGCCGGTCAGCGAGCTGAAGATCGACCGCTCGTTCGTCGCCCGGCTGGCCGTGGACAACGAGGACGCGGAGATCGTCCGCTGCACGATCGACCTGGCCCACTCGCTGGGCCTGCTGGTCGTCGCGGAAGGGGTCGAGGACGACGAGACCTGGGAGCGGCTGCGGGATCTGCGCTGCGACGCGGTGCAGGGCTGGCTGGTCGCCGCGGCGATGCCGCCGCAGGAGACCACGGCCTGGCTGCGGGCGCGCGGCGAGCACGGCTGGCGGCGGCCCGCCGAGCTGGCGGCAGCGGCGGCCGCAGCAGCGGCGGCCGCCGGTGCGCCGCCGGAGCTGGAGCAGCGGCCGCCGGGCCGGGCGGTCAATTCCCGGCCCGCGACGACCTGAGCCCGCGGTGGCCCGAGCCCGCAGCGGCCCCTCCGCCCCCGGCCGCGGAGCAGGGCCGGAGGCGGGGCGGGTGCCGGAAATCCTCGTCCGACCAGGCTGTTCGCCCGGGTGGCGGGAGCGGTGGTGGGCGACCCCATAGGATTGGGCCAAAACCACACACCAACCCCTGAGGATCGCTGCATGCCTGGCATCACGCGCGAGGAGGTCGCCCACCTCGCCCGGCTGGCGCGTCTGGAGCTGAAGGGCGAAGAGCTCGATCACTTCGCCGGTCAGCTCGACGACATCATCGGCGCGGTCGCCCGCGTCTCCGAGGTCGCCGACCAAGACGTACCGCCGACCTCCCACCCGCTGCCGCTGACCAACGTCATGCGCGCGGACGAGGTCCGTCCGTCGCTCACCCCCGAGCAGGCGCTCTCCGGCGCCCCGGCCCAGGAGCAGCAGCGTTTCAAGGTGCCGCAGATCCTGGGGGAGGACTAACAGCCATGACGGACCACAGCACCATCATCAAGCTCACCGCCGCCGAGATCGCCGCGAAGATCGCCTCCGGCGAGCTCACGGCCGTCGAGGTCACCGAGGCCCACCTGGCCCGGATCGACGCCGTCGACGAGAAGGTCCACGCCTTCCTGCACGTCGACCGCGAGGGCGCGCTCGCGCAGGCCCGCGCCGTCGACGCCAAGAAGGCGGCCGGCGAGAAGCTCGGCCCGCTGGCCGGTGTCCCGCTCGCGCTGAAGGACATCTTCACCACGCAGGACATGCCGACCACCGTCGGCTCCAAGATCCTCGAAGGCTGGATCCCGCCGTACGACGCGACCCTCACCCGGAAGCTGAAGGCCGCCGACGTCGTCATCCTCGGCAAGACCAACATGGACGAGTTCGCCATGGGGTCCTCCACCGAGAACAGCGCCTACGGCCCGACCGGCAACCCGTGGGACCTCACCCGCATCCCCGGCGGCTCCGGCGGCGGCTCGTCCGCCGCGCTCGCCTCGTACGAGGCCCCGCTCGCCATCGGCACGGACACCGGCGGCTCCATCCGCCAGCCCGCCGCCGTCACCGGCACCGTCGGCGTCAAGCCCACCTACGGCGGCGTCTCCCGCTACGGCATGGTGGCCTTCTCCAGCTCCCTGGACCAGGGCGGGCCCTGCGCCCGTACCGTCCTGGACGCGGCCCTGCTGCACGAGGTCATCGGCGGGCACGACCCGATGGACTCCACGTCCATCGACGCCCCGGTCCCGCCGGTCGTCGAGGCCGCCCGCAACGGCTCCGTGCAGGGCATGCGCGTCGGTGTCGTGAAGCAGTTCGCCGGCGAGGGCTACCAGGCCGGTGTCGTCCAGCGCTTCAACGAGTCGGTCGAGCTGCTGAAGTCGCTCGGCGCCACGATCGTCGAGCTGGACTGCCCGTCCTTCGACCTGGCCCTGTCCGCGTACTACCTGATCGCGCCGTCCGAGTGCTCCTCCAACCTGGCCCGCTTCGACGCCATGCGCTACGGGCTGCGCGTCGGCGACGACGGCACGAGGTCCGCCGAGGACGTCACCGCGCTCACCCGTGAGGCCGGCTTCGGCGACGAGGTCAAGCGCCGCATCATCCTCGGTACGTACGCCCTCAGCTCCGGCTACTACGACGCGTACTACGGCTCGGCGCAGAAGGTCCGCACCCTCATCACGCAGGACTTCGAGAGGGCCTTCGAGCAGGTGGACGTCATCGTCTCCCCGACGACGCCCACCACCGCCTTCCCGATCGGCGAGCGCGCCGACGACCCGATGGCGATGTACCTCGCGGACCTGTGCACCATCCCGACCAACCTCGCGGGCAACTCCGCCATGTCGCTGCCCTGCGGCCTGGCGCCCGAGGACGGCCTGCCGGTCGGGCTGCAGATCATCGCCCCCGCCATGAAGGACGACCGTCTCTACAAGGTCGGCGCCGCCGTCGAGGCCGCCTTCGTGGAAAAGTGGGGTCACCCGCTGCTGGAGGAGGCTCCGTCGTTGTGAGCGCACTGACCAAGGCCAAGGGCTTCAAGAAGTCCAAGACCGGCACGTACCTGTCCATCGGCACCACCGCCTTCGGGGCCGTCAGCGTGTTCAAGCAGGCCAAGAAGGCACGCCACGAGCACGACACGCTCCGACTGATCGACGCCGTCGTCTCCGCCGCCGCCATCGCCACGGGTGTCGCCCTGCTGCTGCGCGAACTCAAGCGCCTCGGCGACGACGACGTACTGCTGGGCTGAGAGGGAAGTTTCACCGTGACTGTCACCGACCTGGTGTCGTACGAGGACGCGCTCGCGTCCTACGACCCCGTCATGGGCCTGGAGGTCCATGTCGAGCTCGGCACCAAGACCAAGATGTTCTGCGGCTGCTCCACCGAGCTCAAGCAGGACGCCAACTCCCAGACCTGCCCGGTCTGCCTCGGCATGCCCGGCGCCCTGCCGGTAGTCAACGAGATCGGCGTCGAGTCCGCCATCAAGATCGGCCTCGCGCTGAACTGCGAGATCGCCGAGTGGTGCCGCTTCGCCCGGAAGAACTACTTCTATCCGGACATGCCGAAGAACTTCCAGACCTCCCAGTACGACGAGCCGATCGCCTACAACGGCTATCTGGACGTCCAGCTGGAGGACGGGGAGATCTTCCGGGTGCAGATCGAGCGCGCCCACATGGAGGAGGACACCGGCAAGTCGACGCACGTCGGCGGTGCCACCGGCCGTATCCAAGGCGCGTCCCACTCCCTGCTCGACTACAACCGGGCCGGCATCCCGCTCATCGAGATCGTCACCAAGCCGATCGAGGGCGCGGGCGCCCGCGCCCCCGAGGTCGCCAAGGCGTACGTCGCCGAGCTCCGCGAGCTCATCAAGGCGCTCGGCGTCTCCGAGGCCCGCATGGAGATGGGCCAGATGCGCTGCGACGTCAACCTGTCGCTGCGCCCCAACGGCACCGAGACCTTCGGCACGCGCTCCGAGACGAAGAACGTGAACTCGCTGCGTTCCGTCGAGCGTGCCGCCCGTTTCGAGATCCAGCGCCACGCGGCCGTGCTGTCCTCCGGCGGCACGATCGTGCAGGAGACCCGGCACTTCCACGAGGAGGACGGCTCCACCACGGCCGGCCGCATCAAGGACAACGCCGAGGACTACCGCTACTTCCCCGAGCCGGACCTGGTGCCGGTCGCCCCGGCCCGCGAGTGGGTCGAGGAGCTGCGCAAGGGCCTCCCCGAGCTGCCCCGGCTGCGCCGGGCGCGGCTCAAGGAGGAGTGGGGTGTCTCCGAGCACGACATGCAGTCCATCCTCAACGCGGGCGCGGTCGACCTGATCGTCGCCACGACCGACGCGGGCGCCCCCTCGGACCAGGCCCGCAAGTGGTGGATGGGCGAGCTGGCCCGTAACGCCAACGAGACCGGCCGCGGCCTCGACGAGCTGCCGATCACCCCGGTGCAGGTCGCCAGGGTGGCCGAGCTCGTCACCTCGGGCGACCTCAACGACAAGCTGGCCCGCCAGGTCATCGAGGGCGTCCTCGCGGGCGAGGGCGACCCGGACGCCGTCGTCGAGAAGCGCGGCCTGAAGGTCGTCTCCGACGAGGGCGCGCTGTCCACGGCCGTCGACGAGGCCATCGCGGCCAACGCGGCGATCGCGGACAAGATCCGCGGCGGCAAGGTCGCGGCGGCGGGCGCGCTCGTCGGCGCGGTCATGAAGGCCACCCGCGGCCAGGCCGACGCGGCCCGGGTCCGTGAGCTGATCCTGGAGAAGCTCGGCGTCGAGGGCTGACCCTTCGGCGCAGGCACGTCCCGAGGGGCGGCGCACCCACGACACGGGTGCGCCGCCCCTTGGACTTTCCCGTGCGACCTCTTGGACGTTCACCACGGAGCCGTCCGGAGTCCTTCCGCGCGCCATCCGGCTTGATTAGCTTCCCGGCTGTACGACCTGACTCGGGAGGCTCAACTTGACCACGGACATTTCACGGCGACGGCTCTTCGCGCTGGGCGGCGGCGCGCTCGGCGCCGCGGCGGCGGGGTCGCTGCTGCCGCCTTCGCTGCAGGCCGCGATCGCCGCGCAGCCGGCACACTCGGCGGGGTCCGGTGGCCGGGACGGGCTCGGGGCCATCAAGCACGTGGTGATCCTGATGCAGGAGAACCGTTCCTTCGACCACTACTTCGGGACGCTCCGGGGCGTACGCGGCTTCGGTGACCGCAACGCCGTCGAGCTGCCCTCGGGCAAGCCGGTCTTCGAGCAGCCCGCGGCGCTCGGCACCTCCGTGCTGCCGTTCCCGGTGCGCGACGCCGCCGAGACGCAGAAGAAGGACCTCCAGTACATCGGCGCGCTCGACCACTCCTGGAACGGGGGCGGCAAGGCGTGGGCCGGCGGGTGGATGAACGGCTGGGTGAGCGCGAAGACGGCCGCCACCATGGCGTACTACGACCGCCGCGACATCCCGCTGCACTACGAACTGGCCGACACCTTCACGGTCTGCGACGCCTACCACTCCTCCATCCACACCTCGACCAGCCCCAACCGCAACCACCTGTGGAGCGGGAAGACGGGCAACGAGCCGAACGGCAGGCGGGCCGTCGGCAACGACGCGTACAACGAGGGCACCCACCCCGGCTACGACTGGGGCACGTACGCGGAGCGGCTGGAGAAGGCCGGGCGCAGCTGGCGCACGTACACCGAGTGGGAGAACTTCACCGACAACCAGATCGAGTTCTTCGCCACCTTCAAGGCGGTGGCCCGCAAGGCGCTCGCGAAGACCGGCGGGCACACCTTCATGGAGTCGTTCTACGCCGCGGTGCGGGACGCCGACGCCACGGAGCGCGAGCGGCTGTTCGGCCTGCTGGAGGAGGGCGTCGCCACCCTCGACAAGAGCGAACGCAGCCTGTTCGAGCGGGCGTTGCGCCGGGTGGAGACCGGAACGCTGGCCGACGAGTTCGCCAAGGACGTGGCGGCGGGCACCCTGCCCGAGGTCTCCTACCTGGTGCCCTCGGCCGTCGACTCCGAGCATCCGAGCGTCTCCTCGCCGATCCACAGCGCGACGATCGTCTACAAGGTCCTGGACGCGCTGGGCAAGCACCCCGATGTGTGGCGGCACACCGCGGTCTTCATCAACTACGACGAGAACGACGGCTTCTTCGACCACGTGCCGCCGCCGGTCGCCCCGCCCGAGGTGTCCGAGGAGCAGTGGGAGGGCAAGCCCACCGGTCTCGGCATACGCGTGCCGATGCTCGTCGTCTCGCCGTGGACCATCGGCGGCTACGTCTGCTCCGAGGTCTTCGACCACACCTCCGTCGTCCGCTTCCTGGAGCGCTGGACCGGGGTGGAGGAGCCGAACATCAGCGACTGGCGGCGCACCGTCACCGGCGACCTGACCTCGGCCTTCGACTTCTCCCGTGCGCGCCGCCGGCCCGAGGTGGAACAGCCGGGCGCCATCCCGCCGTTCAGTGGCCGCTGGTCGCCGAAGCCGCCGGCCGTGCAGCACATGCCCGTGCAGGAGCCCGGCGCACGCCCGGCCCGCGCGCTGCCGTACCAGCCGGACGCGCAGGCGTCAGTGGTGGACGGCGCGGTGCGGGTGGATCTCAGCAACACGGGGCGCTCCTCGGCGCACTTCGCGCTGTATCCGTACGCCGGTGAGTTCCCCGTACCGCAGCACCGGGACGTGAAGGGCACCGCGCAGTGGACGGTGCCGGTCACCGGCGAGGCCTACCGGTTCACGGTGACGGGGCCCAACGGCTTCCGCCGGGAGTTCGCCGGGCCCGCGAAGGACGGCGCCTCGGCCGGGGCCGAGGTGGCCTCGCGGGTCGACGCCCGTGAGCGCGATCTGCACCTCACCCTGCGCAACACGGGCCGGACCACGCTCACCTTCACGGTGCGGCCGCTGGGCTATGTCGACGATGCGGACCTGCAGGACTGGACCCGGACCGTCAAGGTCAAGCCGGGGCGCAGCCGCACGGTGGTGCACTCGGCGGCCGACGCGCACGGCTGGTACGACCTGGACGTCACCGTCGACGGGGACGACGCGTTCCGGCGCAGGCTGATGGGGCACATCGAGAACGGCCGGGCGAGCGTCTCGGGCTGACGGACCGTCCGGCAGGTTCTTCGTACGGGAGTTCGGTGCCCGCCGGAACCACCACGACGCGGCCCGCGTGTCCTTGATCATGACCGAACTGATCGAGAAATGGACCGACGTCACGGCGGGGTCCGCCCCCGAGGACGCGGACCCCGTCGTCCTGGAGTGCGCCCGCCTGCTCGCCGCCGAACCGGACGGCGAGCAGGCTGTCCTGCTGACCTTCGGACTGGTGGGCATGGCGCCGTACGTCCTCGGGCGACGCGGCGCGGCCGTCGAGCGGGCCGTGGTGGACGCGCTCGGCGCCGCCGCCGAGGCCATGGACGAGCAGGTTCTTCAGGCCGGCGGGTGCGGGCACGAGGCCCATCCGTACACCGACAGCCTGGAGGAGTGGGACACGGACGCGGCCGGGCTGCTCGACGCGCCGGACGTCGAGATCCCGCTCGATGAGTGGGACGAGGCCGAGATCTGCCCCCGCAATGCCGCCGGATGGGCGCGGACGGCCGCCGATGTGATCCTGCCGGGCAGCACGGACGGCATCCCCGAGATCGTCCCCGAAGACCACCGGAGATACATCCGCAGCCTGGGCAGTGTGCTCAACGACTATCCGAACGGTGATCCGTTCTGGGACCTGGACATCCACGCCGTACCGAACAGCGACCTCTCCCGGGCCGCTCTCGCCGGCTATGTCGTCGTCGCCCATGCGAACTGCTGGTACGCGGGGTCGGGCCGGATCAGACAACGGTCGCTGCTCGACGACATGATCGAGGGCCTGGAGTCCGTACTGCCGCTGCTGCCGGACGAGGCCTGCGCGCACGAGGACGGCGAGCACCCGGCACTGCGCTCCGGCGGCGAGGAGCAGGCCTCCGAGGGCATCCACCTGCAGAGCCCCGGCGGCCGGTCCGTCCTGCGCGAGGAACACGCGGACGGATACGGCGCCTCGCTGGAGGCATGGACCTGCACCACCTTCCTGCGCGCCCTCGCCGTCGAGGCCCGCGACCATCTGCGCGAAGCGGTCGACAGGCTCTTCGGCACCCGGGAGACGGCGCATCTGGACACGGTGTATCTGCGCCCCGACGGCCGGCTCGACATCAAGCCGCTGAGCGAGCGACATGTCCCGTTCAAGGACGAGACGGCCTCCGAGGAGGCGGCGCTCTGGGCGGCCCGGCGGTACGAGAAGCTCGGCCCGGACGGACCCGCGCTCGACCGGACCGTCCTGCTGCTCCTGATGGCCACGGCGGCCGATTCCCTGGAGCTGTCGTACGGAATCGCCCGCGAGATCCTCGGCATCCTCCGCACCACTGCCGCCACCCTGCCCGGCGGCGCGTGCGACCACCCGGACGGCCACGCCCCCGGCCATGAGCGCACGTCCGACCGCGTGGCGCGCATCGCGCACCTCTACGCCCCCGACGCGGGCCCCGCCCCCGGTCCGGACTCCGGCCAGGGCTTCAGCGGCGAGGTGCTGACCTGCCCCGTCCATCTGGCGGAGGTCGTGAGGAAGGGCATCGCGGAGATCGAGGAGCAGTTCGAGGAGGAACTGGAGGCGGAGGAGGAACGACTGGCCGAGTGAGGCGGCCGGAGGCCGGGGCGACGCCGGGGCACGGTTGCGACGCGGCGCCACGGTTACGACGCGGCGCCACAGTTCTTCCTGCGGCCATTGTGAGTAAGGCCACGAAAGGGACAAAGGATCACTTTCGGCTGCCAGAGTGACGGTTCTCAGGGCATGCGTTCTTTGCCGCTCATGCATGTCCTGTGCTGTCGGGGAACCACGAACCAGCAGGGAGCATGTCCGTTGGCTGCCATCGCCCGCTGGTGCATCAGGCACCGTCTCATCGCCGTCCTCATCTGGCTGCTCGCCCTCGGCGGCGCCGCCACCGCGGCCGGCTTCGCGGGCTCCGCGTACTCCAACGACTACGAGGTGCCCGGCACGGAGTCCGGCCGGGCCACCGAGCTCCTCAGGGGCGGTTTCACGGATCTCGGCGGCGACACCGACACCATCGTCTGGCACACCTCCGACTCCACCGTGCGGGCCGACGACGTCCGGCAGACGATGACCCGGACCCTGCACGCGGTCGAGGAGCTGCCCGGGGTCGGCGCGGTCACCAGCCCGTACGGAGCCTCCGGCACCGGTCAGATCAGCGCCGACGGGCACACCGCGTACGCCACGATCACCTTCGACCAGCAGGTCGAGGACATCCCGGTGCAGCAGGCCGAGGCCGTCGTCGACACCGCGAAGGCGGCCGCCGCCGACCATCTCCAGGTGGAGCTGGGCGGCCCCGCCGTCGCCCTCACCGAAGCGCCGTCCGTCCACCTCAGCGAGGCCATCGGGGTCGTCGTCGCGGCGGTCGTCCTCTTCGTCGCCTTCGGCTCGCTCGCCGCCAGCATGCTGCCCATCGCCACCGCGCTGGTCTCCGTCGGCATCGCCTACGCCGGCACCGTACTGCTGGGCCATCTGATGACCGTCGCCGACTTCGCGCCCATGCTGGGCATGCTGATCGGGCTCGGCGTCGGCATCGACTACGCGCTGTTCATCGTCACCAGACACCGCAGAGGACTGCGCAGGGGCCTGTCGGTCACCGAGGCCGCGCAGACCGCCGTCGCGACGACCGGCCGTGCCGTCGTCTTCGCCGGGGCGACCGTCTGCATCGCGCTGCTCGGCATGCTGATCCTGCGGCTCGGCTTCCTCAACGGCGTGGCGATCGCCGCCTCGCTCACCGTCGTGCTGACCGTGGCCGCCTCCGTCACCCTGCTCCCCGCCCTGCTCTCCTTCATCGGGATGCGGGCCCTGAGCCGGCGCGAGCGCGGACGGCTCGCCGAGCACGGCCCGCAACCCGAAGTGCCCACGGGCTTCGCCGCCCGCTGGTCCGCCTTCGTCGAACGCCACCCCAAGCTGCTCGGGGCGTGCGCCGCCGTGGTGATGCTGGTCCTCGCGCTGCCCACCTTCTCCCTCCATCTGGGCACCTCCGACCAGGGCAACAACCCCGCCTCGTCGACCACCCGTCAGGCGTACGACCTGCTGGCCGACGGATTCGGCCCCGGTGTCAACGGGCCGCTGACCATCGCCGCGCAGCTGGACGGCGCGGACGACCGGCTCGCGATGGACGGGCTGCCCGCCACGCTGCGGTCCACCGAGGGCGTGGCCTCGGTCGGCCCGGTCACGTACAACAACAGCGGCGACACGGCCTTCGTCACCGTCGTACCGAAGTCGTCACCGCAGTCCGAGGAGACCAGCGCGCTCGTCGACCGGCTGCGTACGGACGTGCTGCCGGAGGCCGAGGCGAACACCTCGCTCCAGGCCCATGTCGGGGGAGTGACCGCCAGCTACGACGACTTCGCCCGGATCATCATCGGCAAGCTCCCGCTCTTCGTCGGCGTGGTCATCGGGCTCGGCTGTCTGCTCCTGCTGCTGGCGTTCCGCTCGATCGGCATCCCGCTGAAGGCCGCCGTGATGAACGTGGCCGCCGTCGCCTCCTCGTTCGGGGTCGTCGTCGCGATCTTCCAGTGGGGCTGGGGGAGCGAGCTGCTGGGGCTGGGCAGCTCGGGGCCGATCGAACCGTTCCTGCCGGTCATCATGGTGTCCGTGCTCTTCGGGCTGTCCATGGACTACCAGGTGTTCCTGGTGGGGCGGATGTACGAGGAGTGGCTGGCGACGGGGGACAACCGGCGGGCCGTCCGGGTGGGCCTCGCCGAGACCGGCCGGGTGATCAACTCCGCGGCCGTGATCATGATCTCGGTCTTCCTGGCGTTCGTCCTCAGCGGGGACCGGGTCATCGCCATGTTCGGGATCGCGCTCGCCGCCGCCGTCCTGCTGGACGCCTTCGTCCTGCGTACGCTCCTGGTCCCCGCGCTGATGCACCTGCTGGGCGGGGCGAACTGGTGGCTGCCGCGCCGGCTGGACCGGCTGCTGCCCCGGATCAGCATCGAGCCCCCCGAGCACGGCCTCCCGCATGACAAGATCCCGCAGGCGGCGCGATCGTCCGAGGCAGCGCAGCCCGCGCAAACGGTGGAAGCGGTTCGAGAAGGAGCATGATGTTCGCGATATCCCTGGGTGACGACGGAGCGGAGCTGCGTCCGCTGGAGATCTGGCAGGCCCAGGAGTTCCTGGACCACGTGGACCGGGCCCGCGAGCTCGTGGATCCGTGGATCCCCTTCGCCTCCTTCGCCACCGACCTGGAATCGGCGCGGGCGCTGCTGCGGCGGTACGCGGAGAAGCAGGCGGCGGACACGGGACGGATCTACGGCATCTGGCTGGAGGGCACGCTCGTCGGCGGCGTCCTGTTCCGGATCTTCGACGCCGAGTCGGGGAACTGCGAGATCGGCTGCTGGCTGGAGCCGGCGGGCCAGGGGCGCGGCCTGATCACCCGGGCGTGCCGGAAGCTGATCGACTGGGCGGTGTACGAGCGCGGGATGCACCGCGTGGAGTGGGTCGCCTCCGCCGCGAACACCGCCAGCACCGCCGTGGCCGAGCGGCTCGGCATGACGCGCGACGGGGTGCTGCGCGAGAACTACCTGTACCGCGGGGTGCGGCACGACTCGGAGGTCTGGGCGGTACTGGCCCCTCAGTGGCGCGCGCGGAAGGACTGAGCGCCGGCCGGGCCGGCCTTCATGCCCCGGGGCCGAACCGGGCCGGCCTTCATGCCCAGGGCCGAACCGGGTCGGCCCTCATGCCCCGGCGTCGAACCGGGCCGGTGCGTACTTGCTCTGGTGCTCGCGGTACGAGCGGGCGAGGTGGTGCTGGAGCCGGATGTGGCGGAACTGGTACACCGCGCCGGTCTGGCGCAGCACGCCCCGGCGGTACGCGTCGTCCAGGAAGGCCACCGTGTCCCAGGGCAGCTTGCCGGTCAGCGGCAGCCAGACCCGCGACAGGACCAGCCACCGTCCCCAGGCGGTGAACGAGAGCGCGTACGAGCACGTGCCGCCGATCCCGCCGATGGCACCGATGACGAGCCCGCCCGTCACGTCCCAGACCAGCGGTCCGAGGATTCCGTCGAGCAGATCGGTGATCAGGCGTCCGCCGACCGCGATGGCCAGGGTGAGCATCGGTACCAGTACGAGGACCTGCCGGAGCACCGTCGCGCGGTTCGCGGCCAGCAGACCGGCCGGGGTCGCCGCGGAGGCGACGTCCAGCGGCGCTTCGAGCACGGCCACGATCCCGAAGACGAGCCCGGCGCCCGCGCCGAAGATCAGGCCGAGGACCAGCATGTTGATGAGGGTGCCCTTGATCACCAGCTCGTTCGCGAGCGGGATCCCGTAGTACAGCCAGCGCTGAAGAGCGAGGGCTCCGGCGCATCCGACGCCCATCACGAATCCGCCCGGCAGGACGGCGCCGAACCGGGCGGCGAAGGTGCGCACCGGTCTGCGACCGACGCCGGTGCCCCCGCCGGGCAGCCGCAGCCGCACATGGGCGGGTTCGAAGGCCGTGGTGCCGAACCGCACCAGGATCGCGTGGACACATCCGTAGGCGAGCCCGGCGACCGCCCCCATCGAGCAGCTCGACATGAGGGCCTCGCCGATCGGGAACGGCACGTTGATCAGGTTGACGAACCACACGGCGAGCGTGACGCAGAGCGCCGAGGACACCGCCACCGACAGCAGTCGCGTGGACAGCCGCAGCGAATCACCGATCCGCCACCACGCGAGATCCTGCTGGTCGCCGTCGAGCCGGGCCAGATGGTGGGCGAGAAAGCCGAGCCAGCGCTCGGCGCGCTCCGGGTCGCGCTGCCGCTCCCGGCGGCCGGTGGCGCTGCGCTCGGCGACCCGGCGCCGGTAGACCGTCGGCACGAAACCCGCCAGCAGGTGTTCTTCGAGGGAGTTCTCGTCGGGGAAACGCTCGGCGTCCAGCAGCTCCGCCGGATTCCTGTCGGGCGCCTCGCTGTACATCGTGCGCGCCAGGATGACCATGAGCGGGGTGCTCAGGACCCTGGCCAGGGGGCCGGCCGCCCCGCTTTCCCGGGCGCGCAGCCGGTCCAGCACGGGGGGCCAGACCGGCGCGGTCCCGCCGTCGCCGCGGGGGACCGGCCGGGCCGTCCGGGGCAGGTAGTCGGAGAGGTCGTCGAGGGTGAGATCGGTCAGTTCGAGACCGGCGGCCCAGACCAGCGGGGCACCGGCCTCCTGGACGGCCTCGGCGAACTCACCGCGCCGGCTGGTCAGGACGAGCGGGAGCGAGGTGGCGTTGAGCACCTCCAGGGCCGTACTCCGCAGACCTTCCGCGATCTCGTCGAACCCGTCCAGGACCGGCAGCACGAGGTCCGCGTCGACCAGGGCGGCCGCCAGCGTCGACCCGTCGGGGGCCCGGCGGGTGAGATGCGGGTGGTCGCGCACCAGCCGGTCGATCAGCCAGTCCCGCAGCGCGACGGCCGTGGGATCCCAGGAGCCGATGCTGAAGACCACCGGCACCCGGTCGTGCGGCTCCCGGGCCTCCAGCTGGTCCAGGACGAACCTGATCGTCAGGATCGACTTGCCGGATCCGGCCCGGCCGAGGACCACGAGCCGCCCGGACCCGATCCGCCGGTAGACCTCGGCCACGCTGCCCAGATCGCCGCTCAGGTCCATGCGGTCCGGCGTCGCTCCCGGCGGCAGACGCTGGATGTTCTCCGAATGGTCGGTCAGCGATTCGGGGGCGTCCTGCCAGCGCACCGGAAGCGGAAAAGGGTCGTGCACCCGGCGGTGTTCCTCCTCGCGCTGCCAGCGGCGCCGGATTTCCCGGGCCAATTCGGTGGATGCGGTGACGAGTTCGCCGTGAACGGATGAATGGGTGGGGGTGGGGCGGACTTTTGGCCCGGAGTTCTGTACGGGATCCTGCCCGGGAATCTGCCCGTGATTCTGCTCGTAATCCTGCCCGGAGTTCTGCGCAGGTACGGATACGGATACGGATACGGGTACGGGGGCGGATTCGGGTACGGATTCGGGTGCGGGTTCGCCGGCCGGTTCGGCCTTCGACTTCGCGAGCGTGGCGGCGAGCTGCCGACGGTCCTCGGGCCCGGCCTCCAGCGCGTCCGCCAGCAGGTTCACCGTACCCAGCCGGTGATCGCTGGATCTGCCGTTCTCCAGTCTGCGGATCGTGCGCACGCTCACTCCGGACCGCGCCTCCAGCTGCTCCTGCGTGAGCCCCGACCGGTTGCGCAGCCGACGCAGCAAAGTGCCGAGCTGATCCGCCACTTCGACTTCCTTCCCCCACCGAGCGCGGTCGCGACGACCCTACCGGTGGCGACCGGTCATATATGGCCGGTCGCCTGTCCTGTTCGTGGATTGGCGTGAACAGCACGATCAGTGGTGCCTGGCCGGTGCGCCGACACGGGGCGGCGCACCTCGCCGGGCATCCGGGAAGCAGATGGCGTCCATGGGGCCGGAACGGCACCGGCATCGGACCTGATCGCCTCTCATGAATTTCTCCTGCTACGACTCATGAGGAGTTGACATGGTCTATCGATTCTGGTGCGGCGAATGCGGATTCAAGACGCCGTGGCTCGCCGAGTCCGAGGGCGCACAACGCCAACTGGATCACTACAACAAGCAGCACCCGGGAATTCTCGCCGGCGGCCATGTGGAGACCAATCGGAGAAATCCGCAGGGCAATCGCATCGGCGGGCTCGCCTGCCTCCAGGCGGCGGCAGTTCTCGTCCTTTTGCTGATCATCGCGGCCGCGTTTCGACGCTGAGACGCGACCGAACCCCACCAGACAGCCGGAATGACCGACCGAAAGGGACAGGAAAGAAAATGAGCATGCGCGACGAATCCGGAGCAGGTATCGAGGCCGGCACGGCGAACCGGTCCACCGGTGGCCCGGCCCGACGCTCCACGCGGGTGCGCGGGCACCGGCGTTGGCTGCTGCCGTTGGCCACCGCGGCCTGCCTGCTGATGACGGGTGTCGGCACGGCGACCGCCGCCGCCCCGGCCACCGGCTCCGCGACCGCCGAGTCCTCGACCGTCGCCGCCCAGACCCCGGCCGACATCCTGCAGGCCGGTGCCCAGCAGGGGGTCGCCGACGGGTACCCGGGCGTGATCGGCATGGTGCGGGACGGCGACACCACCCAGTACGTGCACGCGGGCGTCGGCGATCGCACGAACAAGGTGCCCGCGGACCCGAAGGCCAAGTTCCGGATCGGCAGCAACACCAAGGCGTTCACCTCCACCGTGCTCCTCCAGCTGGAGGGCGAGAAGAAGCTCTCGCTGGACGACACCGTCGCCAAGTGGCTGCCGGGAGCGGTCGCCGCCAACGGCTACGACGGCTCGAAGATCACGATCCGTCAGCTGCTCAACCACACCTCGGGCCTGCCCGACTACTTCCAATCCGTACTGATCAACGGGCCGTACTTCCTCAACACCAACCCGAGGGAGGTCTTCCCGCCGCAGAACCTGGTCAATGTCGCCCTCGCCATGCGCGCGCCGACGGCCCAGCCGGGCGAGAAGTTCGCGTACTCCAACACCAACTACGTGCTCGCCGGCATGGTGATCAAGGCCGTCACCGGTGAGGACACGGCCACGCAGATCCAGCGGCGGATCATCGAACCGCTCGGCCTGCGCGACACCAGCTTCCCCACTTCCGACCCCGCGCTGTACGGCAACTACCTTCACGGCTACGCGATCCGGACGATCTTCATCAACGACGCGACCGCCTCCAACGTGCAGGTCTTCGGCAGCGCCGGGGCCATGGTGTCGACCATGGACGACCTGGCCACGTTCTCCCGGGCGCTGATGACCGGAAAGCTCCTTGAGCCCGCGCAGATGACCGAGCTCAAGACCACCGTTCCCGTGACCGCCGACGCGGACTACGGGCTGGGCATCGTGCGTATGAAGCTGTCCTGCGGGAAGTCGGCCTGGGGACACAACGGCGCGGTGCTCGGCTACTTCAGCGAGTGGCTGAGCAGCGAGGACGGCACCGAGCAGGTGCTGCACACGAACAACGAGTACCACCTGCTCGCCGGTACCCCGGGACAGGCCCACACGGGCAAGGCCATGAAGGACGCGTTCTGCGCTCTCTGAGGACCGAGACCGGAAGGGCTCTCCCGGCGGCCGGGCCGATGCCCGGCCCGGCCGCCGGGCCCGGACCTTCCCCCACCGTGAGAGCCGCGCGCTCTCGGAGAGGACACCCGATGAGAACACCACGGACCACCTGGCGGAACCGGGCGCGAACGGCCGTGGCCGCCGCCGCGCTGACCATGACCGCGACCCTGACCGCCCCGCTCGCCCACGCCGACGGCGCCACCCCTCCGGTGCTGACCGACGGATTCGGCCTGACCCAGGTCGCCGGGGGCACCGAGGTGCACTCGGACACCGACTTCACCATCACCGTGACCACCCCTCAGGTGGCCGGGAAGCACAAGATCCGCATCTTCCTGCCCAGCGGCTACCGGGCCGACCCGGACAAGCGCTGGCCGGTGGCGTACTTCCTGCACGGCGGGCCCGGAAGTCCGGACGACGCCGCGGCCGTCCCGGCGCTGCGCTCGGACTCGATGATCACCGTCGTACCGGACGGCGGCCGCAAGGGCTGGTACGCCGACTGGCTCATGCAGAACACCGCCGAGGGCGCCGCGAACTGGGAGACCTTCCACCTGAAGCAGGTCGTCCCCTTCATCGACGCCAATCTGCGCACCCTCGCCGACAGGGGCCATCGGGCCGTCACCGGCCTCTCGATGGGCGGGTTCGGCGCCCTGCACTACGCCGAGGCCCGGCCCGATCTCTTCGGCCATGTCGCCTCCCTGTCCGGCGGCATCGACTTCGGCATGGCGGAGGTCCGCGCGGCGGTCCTGGCCACCGAGCTCAACATCACGGGCGCGTGGTGCGCCGTGAGCACCTCCACCCCGTCCGGGACGGGCCAGTGCACCGGTTACGGGCCCACGGTCGACAGCGACGCGATCTTCGGCTCCCCGTACCCGGTCCTGAACGCGGACCGGATCTGGAAGGCGGTCGACCCCGCCGCCCCGGCCAATCTGGCCAAGCTCGCCGACACCGATGTCACGCTCTACACCGGCGACAACGACCTGATCGACCACTTCACGGCGATCGCCGCCAGGAACGTCAAGACCCGCATGGACACGCTCGGTCTGACCAGCCGCCTGGTCGACTACGGCAACGGGGCGTCGCTCGCTCCCAGCTGCGACGGCGGCCACAACTACGGCTGCTGGGCGCCGGCGTTCGCCGACTACGTACCCCGCCTCCAGAAATCCTTCGACGCGGCGGGCTGACCGGACGACAACGGCCCCGGCAACGACCCCGGCGGGCGGACGCTCGCCGGGGTCCTCCCGTGGCGGCGGCGCTTCGGGCGGACGTTAAGAGGGTTCTCATACGGGCCGCCTAGCGTGCGCAACATGAACCCCAGGACCCCCACGAGCCCCACCGTTCCCGCCGATCCTGAAGCAACCGCAGCAGCAGAAGCATCCGACGCCGAGGAGACCGTGTCCGAGGAGACCGTGACCGAGGAGACCGTGACCGAGAAGGCCGCGGCCGAGGACGCCTCGAACGACCTGGACCCGGAAGACCTGGACCTCGACAACCTGGACGACCTCGACGACGACTCCGGCAAGGAGCCCTCCGGCCTCGGCGCGGCCGCCGCCTCCGTGGTCGCGGCCGGTCTCGGTGTCGTCGCGCTCACCGGGTCCTGGACCGGCAAGATCGCCGCCGAGCGCGAGACCCTGATCGGCCAGATCAAGACCGCGAACGGCGGCACCGCCGCCCAGCAGATCTCCGAGATCTACGGCGACGCCTGGCACTCCACCGCCCTGGTCAACGGGCTCTTCGCCCTGCTCGCCCTGCTGGTCGCGGTCTTCGCCCTGGTCCGTCCGGCCTTCGGCGCACCCTCCGCGCACCCGCAGCCCGGCTGGGTCCGCGCCGTGGCGACCGCCGGCATCGTGCTCGGCGCCCTCGGCCTGCTGCTCTCCCTCGCCATGTACTTCGACCTCATCGTGGCGCTGCCGACCGCTACCGCCGCCTCGTAGGGAATCCGGCCGAGGGGCCGGTGAGCAGCGACCGGAAGCGATTCGTCCACGCCGCGTGAGGCCGGACCCGTGTGCGATGCTCGGCGGCGTGGAGACCCGGTCCGTCAGTCCCGTGTTCGTCGGCCGCGAGGGCGAGTTCGCCTCGCTCGTCGACGCGCTCGCCCGCGCGCAGGGCGCCGGGGGCCCGGACGGGGCCGACGGTCCGGGCGCACCGCAGGCGCTGCTCATCGGCGGCGAGGCGGGGGTCGGCAAGACCCGGCTGGTCGAGGAGTTCCTCGCGGCAGCGGTGCGCCGCGACGCGGTCGTCGCCGTCGGCGGCTGCGTCGAGACCGGTGCCGACGGCCTGCCCTACGCCCCGTTCTCCACCGCGCTGAGGGCCCTGCGCCGCACCCTGCCCGCCGAGCTCGCCGCCGCCTGTGCCGGACAGGAGGGCGAACTGGCCCGGCTGCTGCCCGAACTCGGCGAGGCCGACCGGGACGCGAGCGACGAACACGGCACCGCCCGCCTCTTCGAGCTCACCGCCGGACTTCTGGAACGCGTCTGCGCCGAACGCGCCGTCGTCCTCGTACTCGAAGACCTGCACTGGGCCGACGCCTCCACCCGCCACCTCCTCGCCTACCTCTTCCGCACCGTGCGCAACGGCCGCCTCGTCGTGATCGGCACCTACCGCTCCGACGACATCCACCGCCGCCACCCGCTGCGCCCCCTCCTCGCCGAACTGGACCGGCTGCGCACCGTCCACCGGATCGGACTCGCCCGCTTCAACCGTGCCGAGGTGCGCCGCCAGCTCACCGGCATCCTCGCCACCACCCCCGAGGACGCCCTCGTCGACGAGATCTTCGAACGCTCCGACGGCAACGCCTTCTTCGTCGAGGAACTCGCCCGCAGCCTGGAGAGCGGTGACCGCTCCCGGCTCTCCGACTCATTGCGCGACCTTCTGCTCGTACGCGTCGAAGCGCTCCCGGAGAACGCCCAGCAGATCGCCCGGATCGTCGCCGGGGGCGGTTCCGCCGTCGAGTACGAGCTGCTGGCCGCGGTCGCCGGGCTCGCCGAGGACGACCTCATCGAGGCACTGCGGGCGGCCGTCGGCGCCAACCTGCTGCTCGCCACCCCGGAGGGCAACGGCTTCCGCTTCCGGCACTCCCTGGTACGCGAGGCCGTCAGCGACGACCTGCTTCCCGGCGAGCGCTCCCGGTTCAACCGGCGCTACGCCGAGGCCCTGGAGGCCGACCCCACCCTCGTCCGCGCCGGGGAGCGCGCCACCCGGCTCGCCAGCTACTGGTACGGCGCACACGAAACCGCCAAGGCCCTGCCCGCCGTGCTGAAGGCCTCGGTCGAGGCCCGCCACCGCCACGCGTTCGCCGAACAACTCCGGCTGCTGGAACGGGCGATGGAGCTGTGGGGCGACTCCCCCGAAGACGTACGCGACACCCTGCGCCCCATCGACTACGCCGAGAGCTACCCGATCTGCAGCCGCGACGCCGACGCCACCCCGCTGAGCTGTCTCGACCTCATGGCCGAGGCCACCGTCGCCGCCCGGTTCGGCGGGGAGCGTGAACGGGCCCTGGCCATCGCCAAGAAGGCCATGCGCGTCCTGGAGGGCGAGCACGACCCGCTGCGCGCCGCCTGGTTCTGGGGCCAGCGCTCCCGGCTCGTGCAGGAGCTCGCCCGGGGCGACGGATGGCAGGAACTGGCCAACGCCCAGGAACTCGTCCGCGGACTGCCCCCGTCCGTCGTCCACGCCGACGTCCTGGCGAGCGTGGCGGGGTGGGGCGCCCTGCACCGCCCCGGCGCCGAGTCGCTGCTCGCCGTCGACCGGGCCGTGGAGTACGCCCGGCTCGTCGACGACGAGTACACCGAACTGCACGCCCGGCTCACCCGCGGCGCGCTCACCGCCGAGGCGGGCGGCGTCGACGAAGGCATCGCCGAGATGTACGCCGTCCGCGACCGCGCCGACGAACTGCACCTGGTCGGCATCATGAGCCGGGCCGGCATCAACCTCCCCTCCACCCTCGAATCCATGGGCCGCTCCCTGGAGGCCGTGACCGCCGCGGACCACGGCATCGCGATCAGCCGCAGCCACGGCATCGCCGACATGGAGGCAGGGGTCCGCTGCAACCGGGCGGCCTCGCTGTTCTCCCTGGGGCACTGGGACGAGAGCCGGGCCACCACCGACGCCGCTGCCCGCGCCGCCCGGTCCGCCAAGGCGCAGGGACTGGTGGCCTCGTGCCGCACCGAACTCGCCCTGGCGCGGGGCGACCTGGCCGAGGCCGAGGAGCAACTCGCCCTGACCCGGCGCTGTTTCGGCTCCAGCGACCCGCAGCCGCAGCACCTCATCGCCCCCGCGCGTCACGCCATGGCCCTCGCCGCGCAACAGGGCCGACTGGCCGACGCGCGGGCCGAGTTCGAGACCCGGTCGGCGCAGGGCTTCCCGCCCGGCACCCAGCGGTACGCCCTGCCACTGCTCCATGTCGCCGCCGCGGCCGAGGCCGACGCCAGGGGCCTGCCCGCCGCCGGCCCCGGCCGGCCGGCGATCCTGGCCGCCATCCGCGCCCACCTGAAGCAGCTGCCGATGCTCGTTCCCGTCTGGGCCGCCCACGGTCTCCTCGTCGACGCCGAGCTGGCCAGGGCCGAAGGGCTCGACACCCCCGGCCACTGGTCCCGCGCGGCCGCCGCCTTCGTGCCGCTGCACCGCCCGTACGAGCTGGCCCGGATCCAGCACCGCTGGGCCGAGGCCCTCCTCATCGCGGCCGGCGACCGGTCCACCGTCACCGCTTTGTTGCGCGAGGCCCACCGCACCGCCCTACGGCTCGGCGCCCGCCCGCTCGCCGCGGCCATCGAGCTGCTGGCCGGCCGCGCCCGCATCGCCCTCACCACCCCGGACCACGGCACCGCCCCCGAGATCCCGGCCGCCGTCACCGTTCCCGGTCCCGGCGGCGTCCGCACCCCGGACGGCACCGGCGACGACGCGGTGGATCCGGAGCGCGCCGAGGACCGCCTGCGCGAGGCGGCCGCCGCCGCGGTGGAGTCCTTCGGCCTGACGAGACGCGAACAGGACGTGCACCGGCTGGTCGCCGAGGGCCACACCAATCGCAGGATCGCCGAGCAGCTCTACATATCGCCCAAGACCGCGAGCGTGCACGTCTCCAGCATTCTCGCCAAGCTCGGCGTCTCCAGCCGGGGCGAGGCGGCCGCCCTCGCCCACCGGCTCCGCCTGTACCCGTCCCGGAGCGATATCTGACGGGGCCCGCTCAGGACTCCACGTCCGATCCGTTCCTGTCCGATCCGTCCCCGTCCGAGCCGTCGGCGTCCGCGCCGGTACCCGCATCCGCATCCGCGCTCGTGCCCGCATCCGCACTCGTGCCCGCCTCCGCACCGGGCGCCCTGACGACGACCTTCCCCGATGCCAGGTCGATCGGCCCGCGCCCCGGGTCGCCGACGCCGAGATCCACCCGGCTCAGCTCCAGCCGCTTCTGCTCGTCGGAGGTGTGCTTGCGGCCGGGGGCGAAAAGTTCCTCGAAGAAGTTGAACACCAGCCGCACGCCCTTTCGCCTGCTGTAGCCGCTTATCGCACCGCCAGCACCAGGATCCTGTCGTCTCCCGGCTTCGGGGTGCCACGGGTGTCCGTATTGCTCGTGACGAGCCAGAGCTTGTCGCCGCCCGCGGCGAGCACGGTACGCAGGCGGCCGTACTTACCCTCCAGGAACGGCTGCGGGGCCGCCAGAGGTTCCTTCGTGCCGCTGCCGGACAGCGGAATCCGCCAGAGCCGCTTGCCGCGCAGGCCGGCCATCCAGATCGAACCCTTGACGAAGGCGATCCCGCTCGGGGACGCCTCGGACGTCTTCCACTGTGCCACGGGATCGATGAAACCCTTCTCTCCCGCCTTGCCCTCGGCCTCCGGCCAGCCGTAGTTCCCACCCGGCTCGATCCGGTTCAGCTCGTCCCAGGTGTCCTGGCCGAATTCGGACGCCCACAGCTGCCCCTGCCCGTCCCAGGCCAGCCCCTGCACATTGCGGTGCCCGTACGAATACACCACGGAGTCGGCCTCCGGGTTTCCGTGCAGCGGCTGCCCGTCCGGGGTCATCCGCAGGATCTTGCCGGCCAGCGACTTCTTGTCCTGCGCGAGGCCGTCGTCGCCCGTCTCCCCGGTGCCCGCGTACAGCATGTGGTCCGGGCCGAAGGCGATCCGCCCGCCGTTGTGGATCGACCCCTTGGGGATGCCGCGCAGGATCGTGTCCGGCGCACCCAGCTGCCGGCCGGGCGTCGTGCCGTTCTCGTCGTACTGCATGCGGGCGATGCGGTTGTCGGACTCGGTCGTGAAATACGCGTACACCATGTGGTCCGAGGCGTACGTGGGGGAGACCGCGATCCCCAGCAGCCCGCCCTCACCGGCGGGCGACACCCCGGGCACCTCGCCCAGCAGGGTCTTCTCGCCGGTCTTCGCGTCGATCCGGGTGATCGTGCCCTTGTCGCGGGAGGAGACCAGCAGATCGCCGCCGGGCAGCTCGGCCAGCCCCCAGGGCGACTCCAGGCCCTCGGTGAGCGTCGACACCACCTTCACCGAGCCCTTGACGGGCGGCAGGGACGGCGAGGCGGACGGCTTCGGGGCCGACGGGCCCGGGGCGGCGGGGGAGGAGGAACCGGCGACCGGTGGCGTCCCGTCGACGCCCGCCATGCTGCCGGAGCCGCCGCCCGAGGAACACCCCGCGCTCAGCGCCAGCGAGCCGGCCGCCAGCACGGCCACCGTCCCGCGGCGCAGGCCCCGTCCCCGCGGCCCGGCAGGTCCTCGTACAGATCCGAACAGAACACCGCGCACAGCATCGATCCCTTCGACGGCCACCTGACTACCGTTCTTACACCGCGGCCCCGCCCCGGGGCTCCCGAAGCCCCCGAGTGCCGGTCGTTCTCAGTCCCACGACCCCTGAGCAGCGGGCAGGGCGGCGATCTCCGCCAGGTCCCGCGCGGTCAGGGTCAGCCCGGCGGCCCCCGCGTTCTCCACCGCCCACCGCTCCCGCTTGGTCCCCGGCACCGGCACCACGTGCGGCCCCTGCCGCAGCACCCAGGCCAGCGCCACCTGCGCGGCAGTCGCCCCGTGCCGCTCGGCGATCCGCCGCAGCCCGACGACCACCGGCTGGTTCGCCGCCATCATCTCCGCCGTGAACCGGGGATGCCGGGCACGCAGATCCTCCGGCTCGAAACCCTGCCCGGGTGTCAGCGTGCCGGTCAGATAGCCGTTGCCCAGCGGCATCGCCGCCAGCAGCCCCACACCCCGTGCCGAACACCACGGAAGCAGCGACTCCAGCGCCTGGGGCGACCAGACCGAGAGCTCCGCCTGCACCGCGCTCACGGGGAAGACCTGCTGCACCCGGTCCAGCTGACGGATCGTTTCGTCGTACATCCGCGAACCCGGCCGGCGCGAGGCCCGGGCCCCGACCGCGCAGAGGCCGAGCGCCCGCACCTTCCCGGCGGTCACCAGCTCCGCCATCGCACCCCAGGTCTCCTCGACGGGCACCTCGGGGTCGGCCCGGTGCAGCTGGTACAGATCGATCACATCGGTCTGGAGCCGGCGCAGCGAGGCGTCGCAGGCCCGCCGCACATAGCCGGGACGCCCGTTGGCCACGATGTGCTGGTCGCCCACCAGCAGCCCGCACTTGGTGGAGACGAACGCGTCCGACCTGCGGCCCTTCAGCGCCCGGCCCACCAGCAGCTCATTGGTGAACGGGCCGTACATGTCGGCCGTGTCGAGCAGTTGGACACCCGCGTCGAGCGCGGCGTGCACCGTGCGCAACGCACGGTCACCGCGCTGCTGCGAGGCGCTGTACGCCCAGCTCATCGGCATGCAGCCGAGACCGACCGCCCCCACGGCGAGCGCCGCCGCACCGAGACTCCTGCGCTCCAACTCCCCGATCCTCCCCAGGCCCCGCCGTCCGGCCGGGCCCACGCCCCGCCGTCCACCGGACCGCACCGCACCCCAAAGTAACCTCTGCCGTCCGCCGCCCCTCGCACGGCCTCCGCCGATTAGCCTCCTGACCATGACGAAGACTCCCGATGACGCGAAGACCCCCGACGTGACGAAGACGCCCGACGTATGGATGCCGTTCCCCGCCGACGAGATCGAAGGGCTCCCCGAGGGGCTCAACTACCGCTTCTGGGACGGCGGACCGGACTACCCCGCAGACCCCGCCGAGTGCGCCTTCTACGTGGTGCCGTACATGAAGGGTTCCGCGGTCGCGGTCCGGCCGCTCGGCGGCATGGCGGGCGTCCGGGTCGTGCAGACGCTCTCCGCGGGCATCGACCACGTCGAGCCGGGGCTCGGTCTGCTGCCGGCCGGCGTGCTGCTGTGCAACGCCAAGGGGGTCCACGAGGCGTCCACCGCGGAGCTCGCCCTCACTTTGATCCTCGCCTCCCTGCGCGGCGTTCCCGGATTCGTGCACGGCCAGGAGAAGGAGGAGTGGCGGTCCGGGTTCTATCCCGCGCTCGCCGACAAGTCCGTGCTGATCGTGGGGTACGGATCGATCGGCGCCGCCATCGAGGACCGTCTCGCGCCCTTCGAGTGTGCGCGGGTGACGCGCGTCGCGCGCTCCGCGCGGACGACCGCACGCGGTCCCGTACACGCGCTCGGCGATCTGCCCGCCCTGCTGCCCGAGGCCGATGTCGTCGTGCTGTCCACCCCGCTGAACCCTTCCACGCAGGGGCTGGTCGGCGCGGAGTTCCTCGCCGCGATGCGGGACGGGGCACTGCTCGTGAACGTCGCCCGGGGCGGCGTCGTCGACACCGGGTCGCTGCTGCTCGAACTCCAGTCCGGCCGGCTGCGTGCCGCCCTCGACGTGACCGACCCGGAACCGCTGCCCGCCGGCCACCCGCTCTGGCATGCTCCGAACGTTCTGATCACCCCTCACGTGGGCGGCAGCACGTCGGCCTTCCTGCCGCGGGCCAAGCGCCTGCTGGCCGGGCAGCTGAATCGGTTCGCCGCGGGCGAGCCGGTGGAGAACGTGGTACGCACCATCGGCTGACCACGCTGCGGAGGCCCGCCGTCGCACACTGTTCCGAACAACTCCCGGATCGTCACGGAGAGTAGATGGGCTATGTCCCTGTGTGACGAGTCTGGTGTATCGTCCCGAAAGGGGCGCTGCGCCGTGGAAGGGACGGCGCCGGGGAGGACGCGACACGCGAGGGGGCGACGGGCGATGTACGGCCGATGGGTGCACGATCCGACACTGCCGGGCAGCCGACGGGGACCGGCGGGACGCCGGGTGCGCGCGCACCCGACGACACCGGGGGCGCCCCGGTGAGCGCGCCGGCCACCGCTCTCGGGGCGCTCCTGACCCGGAGGCCGGCCGTGGGCGGCGTATCCACGCTGGTCTGGCAGATCCTCCTCGGCGTCGTCTGGGCCGGATACGCCGTGGGAGCGGCCCTCGGCTGGGGCTCGCAGCAACTGGCGTTCATCATGGGGGATTTCGGGCTCAGCACGGCGGCGCTGATCGCCGCCGTCTCCTGCTTCCGCTACGCACGGGCCGGCGCCAGCCGGTTCCGGCCCGCCTGGCTGCTGTTCGCGCTCTCCTCGTTCATGGCCTCCGCGGGCAACGCGGTCTGGGGCTGGTACGAGGTGGTGCTCGGGCTCCCGGTGCCCACCCCCTCCCTGGCCGACGTCTTCTTCCTCTGCTTCGCGCCGCCCGCCATCGTCGGGCTGCTGGTCCTCGCCAAGCGCCCCGTCACCAGGGCCGGCTGGGTCTGTCTCGCGCTGGACTCCTGGCTGATCGGCGGATCGCTGCTCACGCTCTCCTGGAGCCTCGCCCTCGCCCACACCGCGCATCTGGCCGAGGGTACGAGCGTGGCCCGGGCGGCGCTGGCGCTGGCCTATCCGCTGCTCGACATCGTGCTGGTCTCCATGGTGCTGGCGCTGCACTTCCGGCGCTCCAACGTCAACCGCTCCGCGGTGAACACCGCCGTCGCCGCACTCGCCCTGACGGTCCTGTCCGACGCCCTGTTCACCTCACCGCTGCTGCGCCAGACCTACCATTCCGGCCAGATGCTGGACGCGGGCTGGTTCGCCGGCTCCCTGCTCCTCGCGTACGCGCCCTGGGGCGCCAACAAGGCCGCGGACAACGCCTTCCCGCCCCGGAGCACGCAGCCCACCAGCCGCCCCATCGCGGGCTCGCTGGCCGCGCTGACGCCCTATCTCGCCGCCGCCGTCTGCACCCTCGGCATCCTGTACAACGCCGTCGAAGGCCGCCGGGTGGACCGCGTGGTGATCCTCACCGGCTGCACGGTGGTCCTCGCCCTGGTCGTACGGCAGGGCATCATGCTCGTCGACAACATCGCCCTCACCCAGGAGCTGGCCCAGAAGGAGAACCACTTCCGCTCCCTGGTGCAGGGCTCCAGCGACGTCATCATGATCGTCGCCCCCAACGGAGTGCTGCGCTACGTCAGCCCCGCCGCCGCCGGGGTGTACGGGCGCGAGGCCGACGAGCTGGTCGGCGCCGAGCTGTCCTCGATCATCCACCCCGACGACCTGGGGCGGGTGGTCCACGAGGTGCGCCGGTTCCTCGCCGCCCCGCCGTACGAGGAACCCACCACCCGGATCGAGTGCCGCTTCAGGTCCGGCACGGGGGACTGGCTCAACGTCGAATCCACGGCCAACCGCCACCAGGGCGGGCTGATCCTCAACAGCCGTGACGTGACCGAACGGGTCCGGCTCCAGGCCCAGTTGCAGCACAGTGCCGAGCACGACCCGCTCACCGACCTGCCCAACCGGGCCCTGTTCACCAAGCGGGTCCGCCAGGCCCTCGGCGGTCGTCGCTCCGGCGACTCCGGAACCGCCGTCCTCTTCATCGACCTCGACGGCTTCAAGGCGGTCAACGACCGCCTCGGCCACCAGGCGGGCGACGAGCTCCTCATCCAGGCCGCCCGCCGCCTCCACGAGTCGGTCCGGGCCGGCGACACCGCCGCCCGCCTCGGCGGCGACGAATTCGCGACGATCATCCTCGGCGACGGCACCCGCGACCAGCCCGCCCGGGAGTGCCAGGTCCACGAGATCGCCGACCGGCTGCGGCTCACGCTCTCCCAGCCGTACCGGATCGGCGCCGGCGAGGTCCGGGTCGCCGCGTCCATCGGGGTCGCCTTCGCCGAGCCCGGCATCACCCCCAGCGACCTCATGCGCAACGCGGACCTCGCCATGTACCGCGCCAAGGCGGGCGGCAAGGGCCGGGTCGAGCTGTACGCTCCGCAGATGCAGGCCGACGTGGTGCGCCGCTCCGAGCTGGCGGCCCGGCTGCGCACCGCCCTGCGCGACGGCGAGTTCGCCCTGCTCCACCAGCCCGTCGTGCACCTCGCCACCGGCCAGGTCGCCGCCGTCGCCGCCCAGGCCCGCTGGCGCTCCGCCCAGGGCATCCTGTTCACCCCGGCCGAGTTCCTCCGCGTCGCCGAGGACGGCGAGCGCACCGCCGAGCTCGGCCGCTGGCTCCTCGAAGAGGCCGTCGAGCAGGCCGCCGACCGGGCCAGGGCCGGACACCCGGTCTCCGTCGCCGTGCGGCTCTCCGCCCGACGGCTGCTGGACAAGGGCACGCCGTTCGGTTCCGTCGAGGCGCTGCTGACGCGGCACGGCCTGCCCTCCGGCGCCCTGATGATCGAGGTCGCCGACAGCGACCCCCGGATCTCCTTCGACGACCTGGAGCAGCGTCTCGTGGCCCTGCGCCGCAGCGGTGTCCGTATCGCCCTCGATGGCTTCGGCAGCGGCTACGCCGCGATCAACGCCCTGCGCCGCCTCCCCATCGACGTACTGAAACTGGACCGCGGTCTCGTCGAGGGCGTGGTGGAGTCCGCCCGGCTGCACAAGATCACCAGCGGCCTGCTGCGGATCGCCTGCGATCTCGGCGTGCAGTCCGTGGCCGACGGGGTCGACGTACCGGAGCAGGTCCTCGCGCTGCGCGCCATGGGCTGTACGCACGGCCAGGGAATGGCCTTCTCCGGGCCGCTCGACGAGTACCGGTTGCGCCGCGCCCTGGCCCGCGGCGAGTTCCCGGTGCCCGGCAGCACCATGGCCCAGCCGGTCCTGACGGGCAGCTCGATCCCGCTCCTGAGCGGCTCACATGCTGAGACGCCCGTCCCACCCACTTGACACGTCGAGTGCGTCGGAGAGAGGGTCATTGCCATGCGCACCCGAATTCTCGTACTTGGAAAGCGCGTCGGCTGAAGCAGAGCCCCTCATGGCACTCTGCAGACCACACCGACGCGCTCCCCTCGCTTGCCTCACGGCACGAGGGGTTTTTTGTTGCACCAGCACCACGCAAACTGTTGCAAAACACCCGCAGAAACCCTCAGCTTCGAGAAGAGAATGCCGATGACCGAGCAGGCCACCGGGGCCCACCATCCCCAGCCGCGGGCCCGTAACGGCGGATCGTCCTCCGCCACCGTTGAGCACGTCACGGGCGCGCAGTCCCTCATCCGCTCCCTTGAGGAGGTGGGGGCCGACACGGTATTCGGCATTCCCGGCGGCGCCATCCTTCCGGCGTACGACCCGATGATGGACTCCACCCGCGTCCGTCACGTGCTGGTCCGCCACGAGCAGGGCGCCGGACACGCGGCCACCGGCTACGCGCAGGCCACCGGCAAGGTCGGCGTCTGCATGGCGACCTCGGGCCCCGGTGCCACCAACCTGGTCACCCCGATCGCCGACGCCCACATGGATTCCGTCCCGCTGGTCGCGATCACCGGCCAGGTGGCCTCCAAGGCGATCGGGACCGACGCCTTCCAGGAAGCCGACATCTGCGGCATCACCATGCCGGTCACCAAGCACAACTTCCTGGTGACCAGGGCCGAGGACATCCCGCACACGATCGCCGAGGCCTTCCACATCGCCTCCACCGGCCGTCCGGGCCCCGTCCTCGTCGACATCGCCAAGGACGCCCTGCAGGCGCAGACCACGTTCAGCTGGCCGCCGACCCAGGACCTGCCCGGCTACCGCCCGGTCACCAAGCCGCACGCCAAGCAGATCCGCGAAGCCGCCAAGCTGATCACCCAGGCCAGTCGGCCGGTGCTGTACGTCGGCGGCGGCGTCATCAAGGCGGGGGCCACCGCCGAACTGAAGGTCCTCGCGGAGCTCACCGGAGCGCCCGTCACCACCACCCTGATGGCGCTCGGCGCATTCCCCGACAGCCACCCGCTGCACGTCGGAATGCCGGGCATGCACGGTGCGGTCACCGCCGTCACCGCGCTGCAGAAGGCCGACCTGATCGTCGCCCTCGGAGCCCGCTTCGACGACCGCGTCACCGGCAAGCTGGACAGCTTCGCCCCGTACGCCAAGATCGTCCACGCCGACATCGACCCGGCGGAGATCGGCAAGAACCGGGTCGCCGACGTCCCGATCGTCGGGGACGCCCGCGAGGTCCTGGCCGACCTCGTCCAGGCCGTCCAGGCCGAGCACACCGAGGGCCACGTGGGGGACTACGAGGCCTGGTGGAAGGACCTCAACCGCTGGCGCGACACCTACCCGCTCGGCTACGACCTGCCCGAGGACGGCAGCCTCTCGCCGCAGCAGGTCATCCAGCGCATCGGACAACTCGCCCCCGAGGGAACGATCTTCGCGGCGGGCGTCGGCCAGCACCAGATGTGGGCCTCGCACTTCATCCAGTACGAGCAGCCCGCCACCTGGCTGAACTCGGGCGGCGCCGGAACGATGGGCTACGCGGTCCCGGCCGCGATGGGCGCCAAGGCCGGCATGCCCGACCGCACCGTCTGGGCGATCGACGGCGACGGCTGCTTCCAGATGACCAACCAGGAACTCACCACCTGCGCGCTCAACAACATCCCCATCAAGGTCGCGATCATCAACAACGGCGCGCTCGGGATGGTCCGCCAGTGGCAGACCCTGTTCTACAACCAGCGGTACTCCAACACCGTGCTGCACTCCGGCGCGGACACCGAGGGAGTCCCGGCGAAGGGCACCCGCGTCCCGGACTTCGTCAAGCTGTCCGAGGCCATGGGCTGCTACGCGATCCGCTGCGAGGACCCGGCCGACCTGGACAAGGTCATCGAAGAGGCCAACTCCATCAACGACCGCCCCGTCGTGATCGACTTCATCGTCCACGAGGACGCCATGGTGTGGCCGATGGTCGCCGCCGGCACCTCCAACGACGAGGTCATGGCCGCCCGCGGGGTCCGTCCCGACTTCGGCGACAACGAAGACGACTGAGAGACAGAGAGAGACCGACTCCATGTCCACCAAGCACACGCTCTCCGTCCTGGTCGAGAACAAGCCCGGTGTCCTCGCCCGGATCACCGCCCTGTTCTCCCGCCGCGGCTTCAACATCGACTCGCTCGCGGTCGGCACCACCGAACACCCCGACATCTCCCGCATCACCATCGTCGTGAGTGTCGAGGACCTGCCCCTGGAGCAGGTGACCAAGCAGCTCAACAAGCTGGTCAACGTCCTGAAGATCGTCGAACTCGAGCCGGCCGCTGCGATCCAGCGCGAGCTCGTCCTGGTGAAGGTCCGCGCCGACAACGAGACCCGCTCCCAGATCGTCGAGATCGTCAAGCTGTTCCGCGCCAAGACCGTGGACGTCTCCCCGGAGGCCGTCACGATCGAGGCGACCGGCGGCGCCGACAAGCTGGAGGCCATGCTCAAGATGCTGGAGCAGTACGGCATCAAGGAGCTGGTCCAGTCCGGCACCATCGCCATAGGGCGCGGCGCGCGCTCGATCACCGACCGTTCGCTGCGCGCCCTCGACCGTACGGCGTAGCGCCTGTCCGCCGGACAGGCCCTGAACCCGCCGCCTCGCCGCTCGTATGGCGAGACCCGAAAACGTATCTGACGCACCCCGCCGTACGGTGGGACGCAACACCTGCACACCAAGGAGAAACCCAGTGGCCGAGCTGTTCTACGACGACGATGCCGACCTGTCCATCATCCAGGGCCGCAAGGTCGCGGTCATCGGCTACGGCAGCCAGGGCCACGCCCACGCGCTGTCGCTGCGTGACTCGGGTGTCGACGTCCGGGTCGGTCTGCACGAGGGGTCGAAGTCCAGGGCGAAGGCCGAGGAGCAGGGCCTGCGCGTGGTGACGCCGTCCGAGGCCGCGGCCGAGGCCGACGTCATCATGATCCTGGTCCCGGACCCGATCCAGGCCCAGGTCTACGAGGAGTCCATCAAGGACAACCTGAAGGACGGCGACGCGCTGTTCTTCGGCCACGGTCTGAACATCCGTTTCGACTTCATCAAGCCGCCGGCCAATGTCGACGTCTGCATGGTCGCGCCGAAGGGCCCGGGTCACCTGGTCCGCCGTCAGTACGAGGAGGGCCGCGGCGTTCCGTGCATCGTGGCCGTC